>NZ_CP139691.1:2022500-2552500 GCF_034371605.1 Limimaricola variabilis
TGAAGCCATATTTCCACGGCACCACCAGACGGATCGGCGCGCCGTTCTGATTGGGCATCGGCTGGTCGTAGAGGCCGGTCGCCATAATGGTGAGCGGGTGCATCGCCTCGTCGAGCCGCAGCCCCTCAACATAGGGGAAGTCGAGCACGCCGCGACGGACGCCGGGCATGTTCTCGGGCTGCACCGCGGTCTCGAAGGCGACGTAGCGCGCGTTCGACTGCACGCCGGCCCGGTCGAGAATATCCTTGAGCTCGATCCCCTGCCACGGCACCACCATCGACCAGGCCTCGACGCAGCGCAGACGATAGATCCGCTCCTCGACCGTCAGACCATCGATCAGCTCGGCCAGGGGATAGGTGCCGGGATTGTCGACCAGCCCGTCCACCGTCACCGTCCAGTCGGAGGTGTCGAGCGCATCTGCATTCTTGGCCGGGTCGGTCTTGCCGGTGCCGAACTCATAGTAGTTGTTGTAGCTGGTGATCTCCTCGAAGGAGTTGGGCTCCGGCGCGTCCTGCGCGGCAGCCTGGCCGCCGAGACCCGCCAGGCCCAGTGCACCGCCGGCCTGAATGATCTGGCGACGGTTCATGAACAGACCACGCGGGGTGACGTCGGTTCGGGTCAGATCATTCGTCCAGCGATGGGCCATGCGTGTCTCCTTGCGTACGTGCCTGATTTAGACACGTTAGCCGCGGACACCATGTTTCAGGCGTCACGATGCGTTGACGCTCTGTAACCTAAACCGGCCCCGGCGGATCTCTCCGCCGGGGCCGGAACGTGCTTGCATGTTGCTACGTGCGCTCAGTGCAACACCGCGCCCTCGGGCTTGGGCCGGTTGCTGCCCGAGACCCGGTCGCCGACGATCAGCCCGTCGGCCCCGGCGCTGACATGCACCTCCTGGCCGTCGCGAATGTCGCCGGCGAGGATCATCTCGGCCAGCTGGTCCTGCAGCGCCCGCTGGATCACCCGCTTGAGCGGTCGCGCCCCGAAGACCGGGTCGTAGCCCTCGTCGGCCAGCCACTTCTTGGCAGGATCGTCGAGCAGCAGCGCGATGTTGCGGTTGGCCAGGCGCTTCTCCAGCCGCGCGAGCTGGATCTCGACGATGCCAGCCATGTCGTCGCGCCCGAGCCGGTCGAAGATGATCGTCTCGTCGAGGCGGTTGAGGAACTCGGGCCGGAAATGTGCCCGCACCGCATCCATCACGTCGCGCTTGGCACGTCCCGCATCGGCGCCGTCAGGCAGCTGGCTCAGCGCCTGCGCGCCGAGGTTGGAGGTCAGCACGATCAACGTCTGCTTGAAGTCGACCGTCCGGCCCTGGCCGTCGGTCAGCACACCGTCATCGAGCACCTGCAACAGCACGTTGAACACGTCCGGATGCGCCTTCTCGACCTCGTCGAAGAGGATCACCTGGTAGGGCCTGCGCCGCACCGCTTCGGTCAGCACGCCGCCCTCGTCATAGCCGACATAGCCCGGAGGCGCGCCTATCAGACGGGCGACCGCGTGCTTCTCCATGAACTCCGACATGTCGATGCGCACCATCGCCTGATCGTCATCGAAGAGATACTCGGCCACGGCTTTGGTGAGCTCGGTCTTGCCGACGCCGGTCGGCCCGAGGAACAGGAACGAGCCCAATGGACGGTTCTCGTCGTTGAGCCCGGCCCGCGCGCGCCGCACGGCGTTCGCCACCGCCCGCACGGCCTGGTGCTGGCCGATCACGCGACGACCCAGCTCCTCTTCCATGCGTAGCAGCTTCTCGCGCTCGCCCTCGAGCATCTTCGAGGTCGGGATGCCGGTCCAGCGCTCCACCACCTCGGCGATCTGCTCCGGCCGCACCGCTTCCTCGACCATCAGCGGGTCGTCGGATTCCTCGGCCGCCTTGAGTTCGCGCTCGAGTTGCGGGATCACGCCGTAGGACAGCTCGCCCGCCTTGGCGAGATTGCCCTCGCGCTTGGCGATGTCGAGTTCGGCACGGGCCCGGTCGAGCCGCTCCTTGAGCGTGCGCGCGCCCTCGAGCTTGTCGCGCTCGGCCTGCCACTTGGCGGTCATCGCATCCGCCTTCTCACGCAGGGCGCCCAGCTCTTCCTCGAGCTTGGCGAGACGCTCCTTGGAAGCCTCGTCATCCTCGCGGCGCAGCGCCTCGGCCTCGATCTGCATCTGCAGGATCGAACGGTCGAGCGCGTCGAGCTCCTCGGGCTTGCTGTCCACCTCCATGCGCAGACGGCTCGCGGCCTCGTCGACGAGGTCGATCGCCTTGTCGGGCAGGAAGCGGTCGGTGATGTAGCGGTGCGAAAGCTGCGCCGCCGCCACGAGGGCCGAGTCGGAGATCCGCACACCGTGATGCAGCTCGTACTTCTCGCGGATGCCGCGCAGGATCGAAATCGTGTCTTCGACCGTCGGCTCCTCGACCATCAGCGGCTGGAACCGCCGGGCCAGCGCCGCGTCCTTCTCGACATATTTCCGGTACTCGTCGAGCGTGGTCGCGCCGACGCAGTGCAGCTCGCCGCGCGCCAGCGCCGGCTTGATTAGGTTGGCCGCGTCCATCGCGCCGTCGGATTTGCCCGCGCCGACCAGCGTGTGCATCTCGTCGATGAACAGGATGATCTCGCCGGCGGCGGCCTCGATCTCCTTCAGCACCGCCTTCAGCCGCTCCTCGAACTCGCCGCGATACTTCGCACCGGCGATCAGCGCGCCCATGTCGAGCGCCATCAGCCGCTTGTTGCGCAGGGATTCGGGCACGTCGCCATCGACGATGCGCAGCGCCAGACCCTCGGCGATCGCGGTCTTGCCGACGCCGGGCTCGCCGATCAGAACCGGGTTGTTCTTGGTGCGGCGCGACAGCACCTGCATGGCGCGGCGAATCTCCTCGTCGCGGCCGATGATCGGGTCGATCTTGCCCTGCTCGGCGGCCTCGGTCAGGTCGCGCGCGTATTTCTTGAGCGCCTCGTAGCCCTCTTCGGCGTTGGCGCTGTCGGCGGTACGGCCCTTGCGCACGGCATTGATCGCGGCGTTGAGCGACTGCGCGCTGACCTTGCCGGCGTCGAGTGCTTCCTTGGCCTTCGATTTCACCATGGCGAGCGCCATCAGGATCCGTTCGGCCGGCACGAAACTGTCGCCCGCCTTCTTGGCGATCTGCTCGGCCTCGTCGAGCACGCGACCTGTGCTCTGGTCGAGATAGGTCTGCCCGGCATCGCCCGACACCTTGGGCAGCTTGGCCACGGCGGCATTGACGGCCTCGCGCACGCGGACCGCGTCGCCGCCCGCATTGGCGATCAGGTTGGCCGCGAGCCCCTGCTCGTCATCCATCAGCGCCTTCAGAAGGTGCTCGGGCGAGAGCCGCTGGTGGCTCTCGCGCATCGCGATCGTCTGCGCGGCCTGGATGAAGCCGCGCGAGCGTTCGGTGAACTTTTCGAGGTTCATCTGTCTCTCCTTGTCAAAGCGCCCGTGCTCGGGCGCCCGCTCTAGCGGCGCACCCCTGTCGGGCCTTGGGAGGAAAAATGGGTGGCGGGGGCCAGTTGCGCAAGTATCACAGTCGCAAAAAGGGCCATCGGCTCGACCGCCGATGGCCCTGTTGTCAATGACTTGCGTCGATCACTCCGCCGGCGGCACCGGGTCGAGCCCGCCATCATCGTCGACATTGTCGAACTCGGGCTCGCCGAGGCTGTCGCTGTCGCTGTCGGCCACGCTCGGGCGCACGTTGTCGTCCGGGGTCTGCGGCTCGGCCGCATCGGTCAAAGCATCGTCGATGATCGCGTCGTCGGGCTCGGCATCGCCGGTCTCGCCCACCGTGTCGGGCGACTGGCTGGGCATCTCCAGCGGCGCGGTATCGAACTCCTCGGCCTCCTCGGCGCGGAACCAGCCGCCGACGACCAGAAAGATGACGAAGAGGATGAAGCCCATCGGGATCATCACGTAAAGCAGGGCGCGGCGGGAACTGCGGGGCTTGTGGGCCATGTCGGTCTCCTTGGTCTGGCCGCCCATGCGGCCCGTGTTGCAGGCGCAACGCCGCTTTGGCCGCCGCGTTCCCGCCCGCGTGCTTGACGCGCCCGCGCGCGCCGCGCCAAAAGCCACCCACCCCTGTTCCCGGAGATCCCGCCATGACCGCCCTCGCCGCAGATGACCGCCTGATCGTCGCCATCGACCGCCCCGACGCGCTTTCCGGGCTCGAGCTGGCAGAAAAGCTCGGCGACACGGTTTCCTTCTACAAGATCGGCCTCGGCATGCTGACCGGCGGCGGGCTGGCGCTGGCGCGCGAGCTCAAGGACGAGCACGGCAAGCGGATCTTCCTCGACATGAAGCTCTTCGACATCGGCGCCACGGTCGAGGCGGCGGTGCGCGGGCTGGCGCAGTTCGACCTCGATTTCCTGACCGTGCATGGCGATCCGCACGTGGTGCGCGCCGCGCGCGAGGGGGCCGGCGGCAAGGATCTCAAGATCCTCGCCGTCACCATCCTGACATCGCTCGACCGGGCCGACCTCGACGAGGGGATGATGCGCGCGGGCGACATCGCCGAGATGGTGGTCGAACGCGCGGGCCGGGCGCTGGCGGCGGGCGCCGACGGGGTGATCGCCAGCCCGCAGGAAGCGGCGATGATCCGGGCTCTGCCGGAGGCGGCGGGCAAGCTCATCGTCACGCCGGGCGTGCGCCCGGCCGGGGCCGATCTGGGGGATCAGAAGCGGGTCATGACCCCGGCGCAGGCGATCGCGGCCGGAGCCGACCATGTCGTGGTCGGTCGCCCGATCTGGCAGGCGGAGAATCCGCGTCAGGCCGCGCAGACCATTCTGCAAGAGATGGTGTCACCCCAGGCGCGCACCCCCAACGTCTAGGGGACTCTATTTCCTCAACAAATGAATCGAAGAGTCTTCGCTGCCACAGGGAACCGAAATCGCGTTTTGGCGGTTGACCCTGCAGAATAACCGAGCAGCGGAGACTTCGAATGCAGACCATCAGACTTGGCGACGTGCGCTACAACGCCCAGATCGGTGCCTTCGAGGCCCGCGTGGATGTCGACCGCAACGGCACCACCTATCGCTACCCGTGCCAGGTGGCCGGACCGATCGACATGGATGCCGGGCATGTGCGCGCCGGGCTGACCCGTCATGCGATGCGTATGTCCGACAGCGGCGCGTCGCTCTGGTCGCATCTCTGAGATTTTCGCTACGTTCCAGTGACAAGGCCCGCCTGTTCAGGCGGGCCTTTTTTGTGCGCCTGAGCGCCTCAGGCGGCTTTCGGCAGCTCCGCGCTCCAGAGGCGTCGCGCCGGACCTTCGCCCACCGCCTCGCCCAGCATCTCGGCAGTGGCGCCGGACAGGGTCCAGCCCAGATGACCGTGGCCGGTGTTGTAGAACACGCGGGGGTGCCGGCCGGCGCCGACCTTGGGCATCATGTTCGGCATCATCGGCCGCAGCCCGGCCCAAGGCACGCAATGCTCGGTCGACACGCCTGGAAAGAGCCGCGCCACCCAATCGACCAGCGGACGGACCCGGTCGGCCCGGATGTCGCGGTTGAAGCCGTTGAATTCGGCAGTACCGGCGACGCGGAACCGGTCGACGCCGAGCCGCGAAGTGACGATCTTCGCCTTGTCGTCCAGCAGTGAGACCTGCGGTGCCGCCTCCTGACTAGCGGCGTCTCTCAGCATCACCGTGATCGAGTAGCCCTTCACCGGGTAGACGTTGACCCGATCGCCGAGCTTGGCCGCGATGCCGCGCGAACCGACGCCGGCGCAGACCACCACCCCGTCGAAACGCTCGGTATCGCCCGCCGTCACCCGCACGCCATCATCATCGGCGGCGACGTCGGTGATCTCGGTGCCCATGCGAAACCGCACCCCCTGCCCCAGCAGCCAATCGGCGAGGCCGGTGGTGAACTTGTGGATGTCGCCGGTGGAATCACAGCTGGTGACGAAACCGCCCGTCAGCGGCCCGTGGAGCTGCGGCACACGCGCGCGCACCTCCTCGGGCGACAGCTCCTCGCGGTGCAGCCCACCCTGCGCCAGAAGCCGGTTCACCCGCCGCCCGTCAGCGAGGTCTTTCTGCGTCTGGTAGAAATGCACGATCGAGGCCGACGAGAAGTCGAAATCGACCCCGGCCGTCGCGGCCATCTCGCGCAGACCTTCACGCGCGGTGATCGCCAGCCGCGTGGTCTCGACCGTGTTGGCCTCGTAGTTGCGGATGTTCCACAGGAACTCGGCCATCCAGCTCATCTTGTGCCAGGACGGCTTGGGGTTCACCGAAAGCGGGGCGTCGGGCTTCAGCAGCCATTTGGTGCCCTTGAGCACCGTGGCCCAGCGGTTCCAGACCTCGGCGTTCGAGGCCGAGAGTTGGCCGCCATTGGCAAAGCTCGTCTCCATCGCGGCATAGCGCTGCCGGTCGTAGATGGTGACGTCGTGACCGCGCTTCAGAAGCGAATAGGCAGTGGTGACGCCGGTGATTCCGGCGCCGAGAACGGCGTAATGCGGCATGATGCCTGCTCCAACGCGCCCCTTCCGTCCTTGGTGCCTGAGAGCTTCGTGGCCGCCCGCATCATGCGGATCTCCACTTTCCCCTTCGGCGGGCCTTGCGGCCTCTCTCCGGATGTTATGCGGCCCTCCCGGTCCTTTTGCCTGAGAGATCGCGGGGCGCGCGACTGCTCCTTCGGCGGCGGACCGTCCCACTCTCTCCCGGCAGGACCGTTTCCTATCGGAAACTTAACGCAGCCCAAGCTGTTCCGCCAGCCCCTTTGCATACGTTCGTGTACGGTTTGCGCGACTGCTTGCGTATCGCACAGGCTGGCGAAGGCGTGCCCGGTTTCAGGGCAGCTCTGGCGCGTCGGGACCTGCCATCCAGAGCCGCAGCCGCGCCTGAAGCGACGGCACCGCATCGGTCGCGGCGAGGAAGCGGGCGGGTGGCATCAGCGACCATCCCTGCCCCTCGTCGCCGAAGACGATTCGAGCCTCCGCCTCGGCCTGCATCCGCATCACGAAGAACCACACCCGCCCGGGCCTAGTGGCGCTGTCGAATGGCCGCTGCCAGAGCAGCGCGGCCTCTCCCATGTCGAGACCGACCTCTTCATGCATCTCGCGTGCCAGTGTCTGTTCGGGCGTTTCGCGACCCTCCCGACCGCCGCCCGGAAAATCCAGCGCCCCGGGATAGGGAATGTCCGGCCGGTCGTCGCGCCGGATCACCAGCAGCCGATCACCGATGAACAGCGCGGCCTTCGCCCCGTCGAAGCTTTCGCCCCGCCGATCAGAGCTGTATGATGCCCCCATGCCGTCCCTCTGCCGCGCCTGTTGTCATGCCTTCGAGGCGGGGACGCGCTGTCCCGCCTGCCGCAGCCCGCGCGTCACCTCTCATCCGGAGCTGTACACGCTCTCCATCGCCCACATGGATTGCGACGCCTTCTTCGCCAGCGTCGAAAAGCGCGACAACCCCGATCTCGTCGACAAGCCGGTGATCGTCGGCGGCGGCCGCCGCGGCGTCGTCTCGACCGCCTGCTACCTCGCGCGGATTCGCGGCGTGAAATCGGCCATGCCGATGTTCCAGGCACTCAGGCTCTGTCCCGACGCCGTGGTCGTGAAGCCGCGGTTCGAAGCCTATAGCGAGGCCAGCCGAGCGATCCGCGCGATGATGGAGGAGATGACCCCGGCGATCGAGCCGCTCTCGCTCGACGAGGCCTTCATGGATTTCACCGGCACAGAGCGGCTGCACGGCGCACCGCCCGCGGTGATGCTGGCACGGCTGACACGACGCATGCAGGACGAGTTGGGCCTCACCGGCTCGATCGGCCTGTCGCACAACAAGTTCCTCGCAAAGATGGCCAGCGATTTCGACAAGCCGCGCGGCTTCTCGGTGATCGGCAAGGCGGAGACCGTCGACCTCCTGCGCCCCAAGCCGATCGGGCTGATCTGGGGCGTCGGGCCGGCGGCGCAGGCCAGCCTCGACGCGGTCGGCATCCGGACTTTCGAGGACGTGCTACGCTGGGAGCTGTCGGATCTCGTGCGCCGCTTCGGCGGGCTGGGAGAACGGATCTGGCACCTCGCGCGCGGCGAGGACCGGCGTCGCGTCAACCCGCGCGAAGCGGTGAGGTCGATCTCGAACGAGACCACCTTCGATTCGGATACCGGCGATCCGGAGATCCTCGACGGGCATGTCTGGCGCATGGCCGAAAAGGTCGCCTCCCGCGCCAAGGCGCGCGATCTCGTCGGCCGGGTGGTCACGCTCAAGCTCAAGCGGGCCGACCATACCTTGCTGACCCGGCGGGTGTCGCTCAGGGCACCGACGCAGACCGCCGATACGCTCTACCGCACTGCCCGCGGGCTGTTCGACGCGCGCGGCGAGAGCGGCGCCTACCGGCTTCTGGGGGTTGGGCTGTCCGAACTGTCCGAGGCAGCCACCGCCATGCCCGAGACCGACCTGCTCGACCCGGGCCGGGCCGCCCGCGAACGCGCCGAGCGGGCGGCGGACGCGATCCGCGCCCGGTTCGGCGCCGATGCGATCCTGAAGGGCCGCGCCCTGCGCTAGTTCTTGAGCACCATGCAGGCGGCGCCGGCGGCACGCAGTTTCTCGCAGAGCGCCTCGGCCCCTGCCCGGCTCTCGCGGCCGATCTGGGCGACGTGCCGCCGCGCCGGCTGGCCCGGCAGCCGCGACCGCGTATAGGCCACCTGTTCGCCACCGATCACGCCCCCTGCCAGCCGCTTGATCTGCGCCACACGCTTTTCGACCGCGCCGCGCCCCGGCGCGGAGGCGAGGATCACGCCCCAGGGCAGGATCGGCACCGTCACCCGGAACTGCGCGATGCTGCGCCCCTTGGCTTGCTCCATGCAGGCCGGGCCGAACGGCCCGGGCGCCAGTGCCAGATCGACCGTCGCGGGCGGCGCGTCGCGCCAATTGAGCGCCGCCAGACCGGTGATCGCCTGCACATAGGCCTCGGTCTCGGCGGGCAGCCAGTCATTGCCGGCCAGGAACGCCTCGGCCCGCGCCTCGCCGGCGTTGTAGGCTACGGCGGCGAGGCCGAGCGAGCCGTAGCGCTCAGAAAGCTCGGCCAGATAGGCTGCCGAAGCTGCCAGCGCCTGCGCCGGGTCGAAGGGATCGGCGAGGCCGCGCAGCTTGGCCGTGCCGGGCATGAACTGCGCGATTCCCAGCGCGCCCGCCGGGCTCACCGCACCGGCGTCGAACAGGCTTTCGCGCCAGAGCAGGCGCGCGAAGAAGCCGACATCGAGCGCGTGCTTGCCGGCCAGCGTCTCGATGGCGGCGCAGACATCGGGAATGTAGCTGTCGAGTGCGATGCAGGGACCGTCGGGCACACAGCGGCGGTCGGATGCGGGGACCACCGCCTCCTGCGCCGCCATGGGCAAAGCACCGAGCGCGGCGCAGAAACACAAGAGAAACAACAAACGGGTCATGTCCGCAGTCTCAGGGGATTCGCCCGTTCGTCAAAATCAACTTTCGTCTCAGCCGGGGGTGAGTGGAAACACCAGCGGGATCACCAGCACCGCCGCGACCCCGACGATCAGGTTCATCGGCACGCCGATCTTTAGGAAATCGGTGAAGCGGTACTCCCCGGCGCCATAGACCAGCGTGTTGGTCTGGTAGCCCACCGGCGTGGCGAAACTGGCCGAGGCCCCCATCATCACCGCCACGACCAGCGCCCGCGGGTCGACGCCCGTGGCCTCGCCCAGCGCCACGGCGATCGGCGTCACCACCACCGCCACGGCGTTGTTGGTCACCGTCTCGGTCAGGATCGAGGTCAAAGCATAGAGCGCGGCGAGCAGCGCGATCGGCGGCAGCCCTTCGAGCCAGGGCGTCAGCCAGTCGACGATCAAAGTGACGGTGCCGGTCTCCTCCAATCCGATACCGACCACCAGCATGGCAAGGATCAGCACCAGGATGCCCGCGTTGATCGAACCCCAGGCCTCGTCATTGTCGATGCATCGGAACAGCAGGATCGCCGCCACGGCGCCCAGCGCCAGGAGCGCGATCGGTGCCACTTCGAGCGCGGCGAGACCGACCACCATCAGCAGCGCCAGCAATGCCAGAGGCGCCCGCCTGCGGCGATAGGCCCGGCCGGAGGGGCGGGTGACGGAGACCAGCTCCTGCCCCTGCGCCAGCCGGTCGAAACCTTCGGGCGTGCCCTCCAGCAGCAGCTTGTCGGCCGGGCGCAGCCGCGCCGATCCGAGATCCGGCCCTGCCACGTGGCCCTGTCGATGCGCCCCCAGCACCCTGAGCCCGTAACGATAGCCGACCGAGAGCTGCGAAACGGTATCGCGCGGGCTGCCATGCGTGGGCGTCACCATGGCCTCGGCCACGACCAGATCCTCCTCGCGGCCGCGAGCGCCGGTGCCGCGCCGCAGGCCTACCGACAGGCCCGGTAGCGCGCGCAGGGTCAGGATCTCCGACGTGGTGGCCTGCGCCACCAGCAAATCGCCCGCCGCCAGTACATGGCTGTCGAGTTCGCTGCGCCGCAACCGCTTGCCTTCGCGCAGGGCGGTGATGCGGATGCCGGGCCGGTTCAGATCCGCCGCCTCGGCCAGTGGCCGCCCGAGACCGGCGAACCCTTCGTCGAGCCGGATCTCGGTCAGGAACACCGCCTCGGAGGCCCCCGCCTCGCCCCGTGCCCGGCGATCCGGGAGGAGCCACGGCCCCAGCACCGCCAACGCGACGCCACCCACCGCCGCCACCGCAAGGCCGACCGGCGCGATCTCGAAGATGCCGAAGGGCGCGAGCCCGCGCTCGGCGGCGACCCCGGCGACGAGGATGTTGGTCGAGCTGCCGATCAAAGTCAGCGTCCCGCCCAGCACCGCGGCATAGGAGAGAGGGATCAGCAGCCGCGTCTCGGCCATGCCGAGACTGCGGGCCAGCCGGATGATGACCGGGATCAGGATCAGCACCACAGGCGTGTTGTTGACGATCCCCGAAGCCAGCAAGGTGACCCCAAGAAACACGATCAGCGCCAGAAGCGGCCGTGCCTCCGCGCGGGCGATCACGATCGCCGCGAGCGCGTCGAGCAACCCGGTCCGCACCAGCGCGCCGGAAATGACGAACATTGCGGCGATGGTGATCGGCGCCGGGTTCGAGAACACCTCGAGCACCCGGTCCGGCGGCGTCAGCCCCAAGAGCACGAACAGAGCCGCAGCACCGGCGGCGGTGACGTCGGGGGGATGGCGTTCGAGCAGAAAGGCCACGAACAGCAGGCCGAGCAACAGGAGCGCCACAAGGGGCTGCAGCTCCGTGGGAATCAGGGGCAAGTGCGGACCTCCGGGCGAGTCGCCGGATCAACCGGCGCCCTGCCTGCCCGGTTCCGCGTCGCTACTCAGCAGCGAGTCGCCCCGCCTCCTCGCGGCCGATCGCGGCGATCTCGGCAATGACGCCGGCGAGCCTCGTGCGGAAGGCCTCGAATCCCTCATGCGGGGCGACCCGCTTCTCGTCCATGTAGAGCGCGCGGTCGATCTCGATCTGCACCGCGTGCTGGCGCCGGGCCGGGCGGCCGTAAGCCTGTGTGACATAAGCGCCGGCGAAAGGCGTGTTGCGCGCGACCCGCAGCCCGGCATCGGTGAATGCGGCCTCGATCCGCGCCATCACCCGTGGCGCCGCCGCCGCGCCGTATCGGTCGCCTAGCACCACGTGCGGCCGCGCCGCGCCCCGACCGCCGGCCAGCTCGATCGCCTCGTGCGGCATCGAATGGCAATCGATCAGGATCGATTCTCCGAATCGTGCCTGCGCCTCGTCGAGAAGCGTCTGCAGCGCCGTGTGGTATGGCGTCCAGCACTGGTCGAGGCGCGACCGCGCCTCCTCGAGCCCGATCTTGCCGGAATAGATCGGCCGCCCGCCGGCGACGACGCGGGGAATCACGCCCAGTCCGCTGGCCACACGCGGATTGTGCGCGCGCCGTGCCACGTTCTCTATCAATGCGGGGTCGAGCTCGTCGGCGGCGCGGTTGAGGTCGACCCAGGCCCGCGGCAACCGCGCGGCAAGGAGCGGGGCACCATGCTCCGGCGCGGCCGAGAAAAGCTGATCGACGAAAGCATCCTCGGAGGAGCGGATCTGGCGCGCGTCGAGCGCGCTGCGCTCCAGCAGGGCCTGCGGATAGTCACGCCCCGAATGCGGCGAAGCGAAGACGACACAGCTGGTATGCGCGGCCGGTCGGAACAGTTCGAAGGCGGCCATGCGCATCAACTCCGGATTCCCCAAGGGCAAGAATAGCGTGCAAACTTCTCGGGTCGAAACCCCTTGAACCCGTCCGCCGTTCCCCGTATAGCACCGCTCACCGACGACGGACGGGGCGCCACGGGCGCTACGGACGGCACCGGCAGAGGGCGGTTAGCTCAGCGGTAGAGCACTACGTTGACATCGTAGGGGTCACAAGTTCGAACCTTGTACCGCCCACCACGGATTTCGCCGGCCCCCGATTTCGGGGGTCGAATTTTGCAACCACGGCGCAATCGCCGCGCCGCGACAAGGAGAGAGAGCGTCATGAAGGTCGCCAACTCGCTTCGTTCGCTCAAGCAGCGCCATCGCGATTGCCGCGTCGTGCGCCGCAAGGGCCGCGTCTACGTCATCAACAAGACGCAGCGCCGCTTCAAGGCCCGTCAGGGCTGAAGCAGGCCGCCCTGCCCGCAAGGGTGGGACGAGGGAACAAGGGCCGTCTCCGAAAGGAGACGGCCTTTTCGTTTGCAGCTGACCTTGCACGCCTCAATGCCCCGCGCCCCCGAAAGGGCGCGGGGCGGAACTGCTCAGCGCGGCAGGATGTCGCCCAGCGAATCCGCCAGGAGCCGTACCACCGTCGCCTCGTCGAGAAAGCCCGAGGCCTCCAGCCCATGATCGCGCTGGTAGCGACGAATCGCGCGGCGGGTCGACTGGTCGAACTCGCCGTCGACGGTGCCCGGCTCCAGCCCTTGCGCGTCGAGCCGCTGTTCGACCAGCCGCGCAGTCAGCGCATTGAGCCCAAGCTCGCGCTCGACCGCCTCTGCGGCGGCCCGGTTCTCGCTCTGCGCCCGCTCCTCGGTCAGCGCTGCGACCCTTGCCTCGGCCTCGGCGCTGAAGCTGCCTTCCGGGAAGGCGCGCTGATAATCGCGATAGGCCTCGATCGTGTCCGCGCCGCGGGCCCGGTCCCATGCGGCCCGATCCTCGGCCTGCGCCGCCTGCCGCTTCTCCTCCTCGATCAACGTCAGCCGGTCGGCGGCGGTCTCGGCGAAGAGCCCGTCGGGATAGCGGTCGAGATAGGCCCGGAGCCCCGGCTCGTCGCCACGCGCGCCGGTCTCCTCCCAGAACGACCGGTCGGCGCGTTCCGCCTGCTGGCGCTGCCGCTCGGCTTCGGCCTCGAGCTCGGCGGCGCGGCGCGCGGCCTGCGCGTCGATCCGGCTGATCTGCTCGGGGGTGAGATAGGAGGTCTGCGGGAAGCCGTTCTGCTGCTGCCAATTGGTGATCGCCTGGCGGGTGCCCGGACCGAAGATGCCGTCGATGCCGCGGGTGTTGAAATCGAGCAGGCTCAGGCTGCGCTGGATGTCGCGGCGCTGGTCACGGCTCAGCCCGATCGCCTCTTCGGCCAGCCGCGCGTCGCGGTTGGGCTCGGCGATGATCTCGGCAATCGCGGTTTCGGCGGCCTCGGCATGCGCGCCGCGCGGATAGCGCGCGAGATAGTCGCGATAGGCATCGATCGTGCCCAGCGCGACGGTGCCACGCCAGAGCGCCTCCTCGGCGGCTGGGTCGGCGGTCGAGCCCGTCGGCGCCGCCGGGGTCTCGGCCCGCTCCGGCATGAAGACCCGCGCCCGCGGCAGGTAGCCCTGCGCGGTGATGCCGTCGGCAGCCCGGATCGCGGCGCTCAGATCGGCGCGCGGCTCGACCATCGGCCCCGTCATGAAACGCGCCACGGCGCGCGGGCTGCCGGTCAGCACGGTCACGCCCTGCGGAATTTCGAGCGCGCCCAGTCCTTCGCCGACCCAGGGGTCGAAGCTGTTCGAGCTGTCCGGCTCGATCGCGATCAGCAGCAGCGACCGCCCCGGCGCCTCGGCCAGCGCCCGCAGCACGCCCTCGACCGGCAGCGCGGCGGCACCCGGCGTCAGCAGCCCCGGCGCCTCGGCCTCGGCGGTGAGGAACCAGCTGCGCGCACCGTCGGTGGCAAATCGTCCCGACAGCGCCACCACCAGCCGGTTCGCCTCGGGCACCTGCTCCAGCCAATCGCGCGCCGTCTCCGCCGTGCTGTCGGCGCGGCCATTGGGCAGCGAGAACACCTCGAAGCCTAGGCCCCGCAGCGCCTCGCCGGCTTCGAGCATCTCCGTGCCGCGCGGCATCCGCCCCAGCGTCTCGTAGCGTTCGGTTCCGAGCAGCAGGGCCGCGTCCTGCGCCCATCCGGCGCCGGCCCAGAGTATCAGCGCGGTGCTCGTCAACAATCGGCGCATGGGGTCCTCCGTCCTGTTTCCGGGCCAGACTGACCGCTCTTGGCCCCGTCATCAAATAGCAACTTCGCCAGTATCTGGTGCGCAGATGCGAAAAGGGGAGACGGGTTGCCCCGCCTCCCCTTCCGGAATGCAACCGATCGAGGGAGATCAGTTGAAGTTGTAGACCACCGACACGCCGAAGGTGTTGTCGAACTCGTCGTTCGTGCCGACCGGATCGGAGTGGTACTCGGTGACCAGGTTGGTGCGCAGCGCGAGCTGGTCGCTGACGCGCGAGGTCAGCGCCGCGTCGTTGAGCACGTAGGTGTCGCTGTCGGAGGCGATGACGTCCGTCTCGTTCGAGATGGTCAGGTTCTCGCTGATGCGGTTGTAGTAGTTCGAACCGATCGCCAGCGCCGCCTCTTCGGTAGTGTCGCCGTTGCTCTCCTCGATGTAGCGGTAAGCCGGGCCAGCCTGGATCGACCACTGCACGTCGGGGGTGTTGAACACACGGTAGCCGACGCCGACGCTGGCATAGGCGTCAGTCTCGCGGTCGTCCTCGTTGTCATAGGCCACGGCGGTGTTGGCGTAGCCGTAGAAGTTGGTCGAGAAGTCGCGAGTGTAGTCATAGGCCGCGAGCAGGCGGTTGTTGTCTTCCTCGCCCTCGTCCTCGGCATAGAGGTAGGTCAGGCGGAAGTCATGGCCGTTGACGCCGTCGAAGAAGCCCAGACGGGTGCCGACCGAGATGGTGGCGCTGTCGGAGTTGCCCGAGGTGGCGTTGCCCGAAGCGGCGACCGAGCCGCTGAAACCCAGCTGGCGGCCGGCATTGCCGAAGGACGTGCCGGGGCCGGCAAGACCTTCCTCGATGTCCTCGACGTCTTCGTCCAGATCTTCGAACTGGTCGTCGATCTGATCAACGCGCTCGATGAAGTCGCCTTCGCGGTCTTCAAAGGTCTGAGCGGCCGATGCAGTGCCGACGAGGCCCAGGATGGTGGTGGCCATCAGCAGTTTGTAAGTGGCGTTCATTTCGAGAGTCCTTTCGGTTCCAGATTCCGGCCGCCGGCCGGGTCCGCTGCGGGTTCCATGCTCGGTGAACGCGGTCTTCGCAATTCCGGTCCGCCCCCGCGACCAAAGCTCGGCGACCGGGACAAATTTGCAACAGCGCCGCGATGCGCCGGTTCTCAAGCCCGGGATATGAACCTTATTGCCGTGCCGTCAATTGAAATTAACGCTGCGGAAAGCAGCGTTCACGCCATGCCCTATGGGGCTGCAAAAATGTCACACAACGTGAGGCCAAATGCCCTTTCGTTGGGCTGCCTCCCCTTTTCGCCGAGGCACCATCTACTAGGAACGACCGTTTCAACGGGCCCCAATAGCGACGACGTTCCACCTGTCGGCTTTAGCCTGCTCCCGGCAGTTCCCGACAAACACGGCCACGCCGTGCACAGGCTCTGTTCGCTCACTCCCCTGCCCCGACCCGATAAGACGACCTATCTCGGATCCGACCGACAGCAAAACGAGGATCATCGTATGGGACGCTTGCAGAACGGCGCGTGGCAGGATGGCTGGTACGACACCAAATCGACCGGCGGAAAGTTCGAGCGCACGACGACGACGTTCCGCAACTGGATCACCCCGGACGGCGCTCCCGGTTCGACGGGGGAAGGCAGGTTTCCGGCCGAGAGCGGCCGCTATCACCTGTATGTCTCCTATGCCTGCCCCTGGGCGCATCGGACGTTGATCTTCCGCGCGCTCAAGGGCCTCGACGACCATATCGGCGTGAGCGTCGTGCATCCCGACATGCTGTCCGACGGCTGGGAGTTTCGGACCGATTTCGACGGCGCCACCGGCGACCGGCTGTTCGATCTGCCCTATCTGCGCGACATCTACACTCGGGCCGATCCGAACATCTCGGGCCGGGTCACTGTGCCGGTGCTGTGGGACAAGACGCGCGGCACCATCGTGTCGAACGAGAGCGCCGAGATCATCCGCATGTTCAACTCGGCCTTCGACGGGATCACCGGCAATCGCGACGATTATTGGCCCGCGGAACTGCGCGACGAAATCGAAGGCGTGAACGCGCGCATCTACGACACCGTCAACAACGGGGTCTACAAGGCGGGCTTCGCGACC
Source organism: Limimaricola variabilis (assembly GCF_034371605.1). Classification (NCBI taxonomy): domain Bacteria; kingdom Pseudomonadati; phylum Pseudomonadota; class Alphaproteobacteria; order Rhodobacterales; family Paracoccaceae; genus Limimaricola; species Limimaricola variabilis. The sequence goes on from NZ_CP139691.1 coordinate 2,038,974, forward strand.
ACCCAGGAGGCCTATGACGAGGCTGTCACCGAGCTGTTTGACAGCCTCGACTGGCTCGAGGCGCGACTGACCGGCAGCCACTACCTGATGGGGGACCGGATCACCGAGGCAGATTGGCGTCTGTTCACCACGCTGATCCGCTTCGACGCGGTCTATCACGGGCACTTCAAGTGCAACCGTGCCAAGCTGATCGAATATCCGCATCTGTGGGGCTACACGCGCGAGCTCTACCAATGGCCGGGCGTGGCGCAGACGGTGCACTTCGATCACATCATGCGACACTACCATTACAGCCATGAGACCATCAATCCGCACCGCATCGTGCCGATCGGGCCCGACCTCGACCTGACGGCCCCGCATGGGCGGGACGAAGTTTCGACGCGCAACGCGGCCTGACACCGCGCGACCGGCCGCCCCGTCGCGCTTGTGGACGGGGCGGTTTTCGGTTTGAAGCGGGCGCATGAGCACGCAAAACCCCACCACCTGGATCACCATCTGCGACACCTGCAAGCGCGAGGGCTGGGACGAGGCCTCGGGCATGACCGATGGCGAGCGTCTCGCGGCGCTCGTCGAGACTGCGGCCGACGGCATGCCGGTGCGCACGCGGCGCGTCTCCTGCCTGATGGGCTGCCAGCAGGGCTGCAACGTCGCGGTGCAGGCGGCGGGCAAGCTGAACTACACGCTGGGCCGGTTCGAACCCTCAGCCGAAGCCGCGCGCGGGATCGTCGACTGGGCGGTGCTGCATGGTGAAAGCGCGACAGGGCAGGTGCCCTACCGAAGCTGGCCGCAGGCGGTGAAGGGTCATTTCGTCACCCGCCACCCGCCCCTGCCGGAGGCGGAATGAACGGGCGCGACCATGGTGGCGGCCTGGATGCCGCAATCGCGCGGCATGGCGGCACGCGCGACGGCTGGCTGGACCTGTCGACCGGCATCAACCCGGTCCCTTACCCGGTGGGAGTCTTGCCCTTCGACGCCTGGACGGCGCTGCCCGACCGGGCCGCGCACGACCGGCTGACCGCCGCCGCGAGGCGGTTCTGGCAGGTGCCCGAGACCGCGGCGATCCTTGCCGCGCCGGGCGCCTCTGCGCTGATCGCCCGGCTGCCGCGTCTCGCTCCGACCGGCGCGGTTCGGATTCCGGGGCCGACCTATAACGAGCACGAGGCCGCCTTCGCCGCCGCCGGGTGGAAGATCACCACGCGACAGGCCAAGGCGCAGGTCGCGGTGCACCCCAACAATCCCGACGGGCGTCTCTGGCAGGCCTCGGAGATCACCGCGCCCTTCGCCGTCATCGACGAGAGCTTCTGCGACATCCGCCCCGACGCCTCGCTGGTGGCGCTGGCCGGACGGCCCGGCACCGTCGTGCTGAAGAGCTTCGGCAAGTTCTGGGGCCTCGCCGGTCTCCGGCTCGGCTTCGCGATCGCCGAGCCGGCGCTGATCGAGGCGCTGGCGGAGAGCCTTGGCCCCTGGCCGGTCTCGGGCCCGGCGCTGACCATCGGTGCCCGGGCGCTCGAGGATCGCAGCTGGGCCAAGGCGACCCGCGAACGGCTGGCCTCCGACGCGGCGCGGCTCGACGCGCTGATGACGACGCGGGGCGCGCGGGCCTCCGGCGGTACGGATCTGTTCCGCCTCTACGAGGTCGACGACGCGAAGGCGTGGCAGGAACGGCTGGCGCAGGGCCATGTCTGGAGCCGGATCTTTCCGTGGTCCGACACGCATCTGCGGCTCGGCCTGCCCGCGCCCGATCGCTGGGGGCAGATCGAGGCGGCGCTTTGAGCCTCTGGCTCGCCATCGCCATGGTGCTCGACGCGCTGTTCGGCGAGCCCGAGGAGATCTGGCGCCGCGTGCCGCACCCGGCGGTGCTGATGGGCTGGGCGGTGGGCTGGTTCGACAAGATCCTCAATACCGGCGGCCCGGCGCGCGGCCGGGGCGTGCTGGCCTGCGCGGCGCTGGTCTTCACGGCCTTTTCGCTGGGCGAAGCGCTGGCCGCGATGCCGGGCCCCTTCGTCGAGGTGCTGGTCGCGGCGGTCCTGCTCGCCCAGCGCAGCCTCGTCGATCACGTCCGCGCCGTGGCACGGGGACTGCGCCATTCCCTCGCCGAGGGTCGGCGCGCGGTGTCGATGATCGTCGGGCGCGACACCGCCGCGATGAACGAACCGGCGGTGGCCCGCGCCGCGATCGAGAGCGCCGCCGAGAACCTGTCGGACGGCGTCACCGCGCCCGCCTTCTGGTTCCTGCTGGGCGGTCTGCCGGGACTGCTGGTCTACAAGATCGTCAACACCGCCGATTCGATGATCGGCTACCGCACGCCGCGCCACGAGGGCTTCGGCTGGGCCAGCGCCAGGCTCGACGACCTGATGAACTGGATCCCCGCGCGCCTGACCGCGCTGCTGATCTGGCTCGTCGCGGGCCGCCCCGGCCCATGGCGCGAGATCGCCGCCGAAGCGCGGCTGCACCGCTCGCCCAATGCCGGCTGGCCCGAGGCGGCGATGGCACGCGCGCTCGATGTCGCGCTGTCGGGGCCACGCGCCTATCACGGCGAAATGCGCGACTACCCATGGGTTCACCCGCAGGGCTTCCGCGAGATCGGCCCGGCCGCCATCGAGGCCGCCTGCGCGATGCTGTGGAAGGCCTGGGCGGCGGGTCTTTGCGTGGTGCTGGTGCTGGCGTGGACGTGAGTTGCCCCTTGCGGGTGTCGCTGGCAGGCTCCGCCGCGACCCGCAACAGACAGGACAATCGCCCATGCGCCCCAAGGCCCGTCTCCTCGCTCCGCTGATCCTCGCCGCTCTGCCCGCCTATGCGCAGGCCCAGGACTCGACCGGCCCCAAGCCGCCATGCGGCGGCGATTTCGGCGCCTGGGTCGACGGGGTGAAGTCCGAGGCCGCCGCGCTGGGCCACGCCCCGCAGACGGTGAATGCCTTCTTCTCGAGCGTGCGCCCCGACGATGCCGTGCTGCGCGCCGACCGGGCGCAGGGCGTCTTCCAGCGCGACTTCATCGATTTCTCGCGCCGGCTGATCTCCGAGAACCGGATCGCGAACGGCCGCGCCAATGCCGACAAATACGACGCCGTCTTCGACCGGATCGAGGCAGATTATGGCGTGCCGCGCGGCGTGCTGCTGGCCTTCTGGGCCTTCGAGACCGATTACGGCGCGGTGCAAGGCGACTTCAACACCGCCAACGCGCTGGCGACGCTGGCGCATGACTGCCGCCGCCCCGAGCTGTTCCGCCCGCAGCTTCTCGCCGCGATCGAACTTTATGCCCAAGGCGGCATGGACCCCGCCACGACCACCGGCGCCTGGGCCGGGGAGATCGGGCAGGTGCAGATGCTGCCGGCCGACATTCTCGAAAACGGCATGGACGGCGATGGCGACGGCCGCGTCGACCTCAAGGGCTCGCCCTCGGACGCGCTGCTGTCGGGTGGCAAGATGCTGTCATCCCTGGGCTGGCGGCCGAACGAGCCGTGGCTGCAAGAAATCGCCCTGCCGCAGGGGATCGACCTGACGCTCACCGGGCTCGACCACAAGATGACCGTAGCCGAATGGAAGGCGCTCGGCGTTACCCCACGCTCGGGCGATCTCGGCGCCGACAGCCTGCCCGCCTCGGTGCTGCTGCCGATGGGACGCGGCGGTCCGGCCTTCCTCGCCTATCCGAATTTCGACGTCTATTTCGAATGGAACCAGAGCCTCGTCTACGTCACCACCGCCGCCTATTTCGCGACCCGGCTGGAGGGCGCACCGGTCTATGATGCGGGCAATCCCGCGCCGGGCCTCTCGGGCGAGGAGATGGTGCGCCTGCAGGAGCGCCTTCAGGCACGCGGCCATGACGTCGGCGGCGCAGATGGCATCCTCGGCGAGAAGACCCGCGAGGCGGTGCAGGCCGAACAGATCCGCCTCGGCCTACCGGCGGATGCCTGGCCGACGCGGGCTCTGCTCGACGCGTTGTGATCTCCTGAGATCCCCACAGCGCCCTCTCTGGATGGAACCCCGAGGGGGTATAGGTGCGTTGGCCGGTCAACCGCATGACGGAGGACCGGCCCATGAAGACCGCCCAACTCTATCGTATGTCGATGCCCAAGCATCAGTGCCCCTTTGGCCAGAAATCTCTCTGGCTGCTCAAGAAGAACGGCTATGCGGTCGAGGATCACGAACTCACCACGCGCGAGGCGACCGAAGCCTTCAAGCGCGAGCACGAGGTGAAGACCACGCCGCAGACCTTCATCGACGGCAAGCGGATCGGCGGCTACGACGACCTCAGGGCGCATTTTGACATGGCGCCCGCCAAGCCCGAGGGTACGACCTATCGCCCGGTGATCGCGATCTTCGGCATGGCCTTCGCCATCGCCGTGGCGATCACATGGGTGGCGCTCGGCACCTTCTTCACCGGCCAGACCATCGGCTGGTTCGTCTCGGTGGCGATGTGCCTTCTGGCGCTGCAGAAGCTGCAGGATGTCGAGGGGTTCTCGAACGGCTTTCTCAACTACGACCTGCTGGCGCAGAAATGGGTGCCCTATGCCTATATCTACCCCTGGGCCGAAGGGATCGCGGGGGTGCTGATGACGGCGCTGCTGCTGACCTGGTTCTCAGCGCCGCTGGCGCTCTTCATCGGTACGGTGGGCGCGATTTCGGTGATCAAGGCGGTCTATATCGACAAGCGCGAGTTGAAATGCGCCTGCGTCGGCGCCGACAGCAACGTGCCGCTGGGCTTCATCTCGCTGACCGAGAACGTGATGATGGCCGGGATGGGGCTCTGGATGCTGGTGATGCTGCTGGCCTGAGGCTTTACAATCCGTCAGGCGATGCACATTATGATGTCATACGGTAGTGATCGGTCGATGATATCTCATCCCTGATCTGGACCCCGCAGAGTTGCCGCTCTGCGGGGTTTCTCTTTGCCGGGCTTACTTCCCGACCCAGAGACGGACGACGCTCACCAGCAGTGTTGCCACCGCGACGACCACCATCCACTTACGGTAGCGGGCTTCGGTCAATACATATCACCTCCCCTCGCCGCGATGTGTCGCGGCAGGGGGAAGTCTTGCCAAATGCGGGTTATTTTCTCAAGCGTTCTCTTTGCGTTCCGCCATCACGAGATGCTTCGCTCCGGAAAGATTGCGCCTCAGGCGACCATCTGCTCGGCCTTGCGCAGATCGACCGAAACCAGCTGGCTCACCCCCTGCTCGCCCATGGTGACGCCATAGAGACGGTCCATCCGGGCCATCGTCACCGCGTGGTGGGTGATGATCAGGAACCGCGTGTCGGTGCGGCGGGTCATCTCGTCCAGCAGATCGCAGAAACGGGTCACGTTGGCGTCGTCGAGCGGCGCGTCGACCTCATCGAGCACGCAGATCGGCGCCGGGTTGGCGAGGAACACCGCGAAGATGAGCGCCAGCGCGGTCAGCGTCTGTTCGCCGCCCGACAGCAGCGAGAGCACGCTGAGCTTCTTGCCCGGCGGCTGGCACAGGATCTCGAGCCCGGCCTCGAGCGGGTCGTCGCTCTCGACCAAGGTGAGCCGCGCTTCTCCGCCGCCGAAGAGATGGGTGAACAGCGTGCCGAAATTCTCGTTCACCTGGTCAAAGGCCGCGAGAAGGCGCTCGCGCCCTTCTCGGTTGAGGCTGCCGATGCCTTGGCGCAGCGTGCGGATCGCCTCTTCGAGATCGGCCTTTTCGCTGACCAGCCCGTCATGCTCGGCGCGGATCGCCTCGGCATCCTCTTCGGCGCGCAGGTTGACCGAGCCCAGCGCATCACGTTGGCGCCGCAGCTGCGCGACCTTGGCCTCGACCTCCTCGGCGGGCGGCGGCGCGAGCGCGCCGATCTCCAGCGTCTCAAACAGCGCCTCGGGGGTAGTTTCCAACGTCTCGGTGATCCGCTCGGCAGCCTGGGTCACCGCCTGCCGCGCGGCCTCGGCCCGCGCCTCGGAGGCGGCGCGGCGCTCGCGCGCTTCCGACGCGGCGCGTTCGGCCGCCCGCTCGGCGGCCTGTGCATCGGCCAGCGCGCCCTCGGCCGCGCGCAGCGCCTCGGTGGCGGCGTCGCGGCGCGCTTCGGCCTGCGCGATGTCGGCGTCGAGCTTGCGGCGTTCGGCGAAGATCGCATCCGGCCGGGCACTGGCGCGCTCCAGTTCGGCCTCGGTCTCGGACCGCCGCGCGGTCAGCTCGGCCATCCGGCCGCGCGCCGTCTCGGCCCGCTGGCGCCAGCCGTCGAGCTCGCGCGCCACTGCCTCGGCGCGGCGCGTCCGCGCCTCGCCGGTCCGACGGATCTCGTCCGCCTCGGAACGGCGGGTGATCATGGTGATCCGCGCGGCCTCGACGAGCTGGCGCCCCTGCTCGACCCGCGCCCGCGCGGCGTCGAGATCGTCGAGATCGCGCAACCCGGCCTCGGCCTCGACCAGCGCCTCGCGCCCTGCCCGACCCTCAGCCTCGTGGCGCGCCATCGCCTCGGCGGCGGCGTCGCGGCGGGATTCGGCCCGGCCTTTCTCCCCCTCGGCACGGCTGAGCGCGCGCGCGGCTTCCGACAGTGCGGTCTCGGCGGCGCGGCGCGCGGCGCGGGCGGCGGCATCGGTCTCGCGGGCCTGTTCGAGCGCGGCCGCGGCGTCGGCATGGGCGTCGACCAGCTCCTCGAGCCGGGCCTCGACCACCTCCAACTCGCCGCGCAGTGCCGCCAGCCGGTTCATCTGCTCCAGCCTCAGCGCCGCCGCCGAGGGGGCATCCTCGGCCCCGGCGCGATAGCCGTCCCAGCGCCACAGGTCGCCTTCGCGGCTTACCAGCCGCTGACCGGGCTTCAGGCGGCCCTGCAGCGCCGCGCCTTCGTCGCGCGTCACCACGCCGACCTGCGCGAGCCTGCGGCCCAGAAGTCCCGGGGCGTGCACGGCGTGCGCCAGCGGCGCGGTGCCCTCGGGCAGCGGCTGATCGGCGTCGTAGCCGGGCAGCTCGGCCCAACCGGTCGCGCCGCGTGCATCCACCACCGGTGCCTTCAGCTCGTCGCCCAGCGCCGCGCCCAGCGCCTTCTCGAAGCCCGGCTCGACCTTGAGCATGTCCAGAAGCTGCGTGCCCTCGCTGCCGCTGCGCTCGACCAGCCGGGCGAGACCGGCAACCTCGGCGCGCAGCGCCTTGGCCTCGCCTTCGACGCCAGAACGCGCAGCACGCGTCTCCGCCTCGGCCGATTGTGCCTCGGCGCGGGCGGTCTCGGCTTGGGCAAGGTCGCGCTCGGCGGCCTCGGCAGCCTCTCTCGCGGCCCGCTCCGCCTCGGCGGCCCGGCCCAGCGCCGCACCGGCCTGCGTCGCCGCCGTGCCGGCCTGATCGAGCTGCGCCTTGGCCTCGCTTGCGGCTTCGGCACTCTTGGCGATGCGCGCGCGGGCCTCGGCCACCATGCGCTGCGCCGACTGGTGCCGGGCCGAAAGCCGGGCGGTGTCCTCGGTGCGCTGGCCCTGGGCGCGCTCCGCCTCGGACAGGATCTCGCCCGCCTCAAGCGCGGCCTCCTCGGCTTGGGCGAGCCGCGCCTCGTGGCCCTGGCCGGCCTGCGCCAGCTCGGCGGCCTCGGCCTCCAGCGCGCCCATCGTCTCGCCGGCGTCACGGTCGAGCACGCCTTCGCGCTCCATGTCGCGGTCGATCTGTTCGATCCGCGCGCCGAGCGCGCGGATCGCGCCGCGCGCGCGCTTTTCCTGGTCGAGCAGCCGGTCGCGTTCGGCCTCCTGGCGGTTCAGGACGGCATTGGCCACCGTCGCCTCCTCGCGCAGCGGCGGCAGCGCCGCCTCGGCTTCGGCACGCACAGCGACCGACTTGCCCGCCTGGGCATCGGCGCGGGCGGCGGCCTGTGCGAGCTCGCGCAGTTCCTCCTCGGCGGCGCGGCGCATCGTCTCGGAGGCGTTCCAGCGCAACCAGAGCAGCAGCCCCTCGGCCGCGCGCAGCGCCGTGCCGATCTCGCGGTAGCGTGCCGCCGTGCGGGCCTGCCGCGCCAGGGTCGCGAGCTGCGCCGCCTGGCTTTCGACGACGTCGTCGACGCGGGCGAGGTTCGCCTCGGCGCCGCGCAGCTTCAGCTCGGCCTCGTGACGGCGCTGGTAGAGACCGGAGATGCCCGCCGCCTCTTCGAGGATGCGGCGCCTGGCCGTCGGCTTGGCATTGATCAGTTCGGCGATCTGCCCCTGCCGGACCAGCGCCGGCGACTGCGAACCGGTCGAAGCGTCGGCGAAGAGCATCTGCACGTCGCGGGCGCGCACTTCCTTGCCGTTGAGCCGGTAGGCCGACCCGATGTCGCGGGTGATCCGGCGCACGATCTCGAGCGTGTCGGCATCGTTGAAGGCGGCCGGTGCCAACCGCTCGGCATTGTCGATCGAGAGCGTGACCTCGGCATGGTTGCGCGCGGGCCGGGTGGCGGCACCGGCAAAGATCACGTCCTCCATGCCGCCCCCGCGCATCGCGGTGGGGCGGTTCTCGCCCATCACCCAGCGCAGCGCCTCCAGCAGGTTCGACTTGCCGCAGCCATTCGGACCGACCACGCCGGTGAGCCCGTCATCGATCACCAGATCGGTCGGGTCGACGAAGCTCTTGAAGCCGTTCAGCCGCAGCCGGGAGAATCGCATGACGCCGCCCTCATTCGCGCTCGTGGTCGCGGCGCTATGCGGGAAAGGCGGCCGCGAAGTCAACGCGCGCGGCCCTTGGCGCGCAGGGTTCCGCCGCGTTTGCCCCGGCGAAGGCCCTCACCTTGACGCTTGACGCGACGGGGTGCGGGCGCGCAAAACGGGGGAGCAAGGTTCCCCGATGCGGCGCGAAGCGCCCGAGGGGAGGAAATCGGGAATGCGGAAGGGGCCGATCCAGTCAGGAGGCCCCCTGCCGCAGCCGCCCCCGCGACTGTGAGCGGTGAGCGTCCCTCCGTAGCCACTGGGCAAAGCCCGGGAAGGTGGAGGGATGCCGCGACCCGCGAGCCAGGAGACCGGCCTGCATGACGAAACCCATGACCCCGTCGGGTGGACGGGACAGGAGATTTGATATGACGACCAAGACCATCGCTTCCTCGGGCGCGCTTTCCGACATCGCCACCATCGCCTTTGCTGCCGTGCTCGGCCTCGGGCTGATCTTCGCCGCGGGCTTCAGCCACGCCGGCGGCATGCATGACGTGGCCCATGATTCGCGCCACGCCACCGGCTTCCCCTGCCACTGATCGCATCGACATGCTGAAACAGATCGGGGCCAGCGCGTTGTTCGCTGGCCTGGCCGCAGGCGTGCTCGCCGCACTTCTGCAGCTGTGGTTCGTCGTGCCCCTCCTGCTGGAAGCCGAACTCTACGAGACCGGCGCGCGGGCGCATTTCACCGATGGCTATGTCGGCTCCGACGCAGGCGCGCCGCCGCTGGGCGACGCGCTCGGGCGGCACATGGGCACGCTCGCCATCAACATCGTGGGCTGGATCGGCTTCGGCTTCGTGCTAGCGGCAGGCTTCGCGCTCGCGGCCCGGCGAGGTGTCGCGGTCGATGCGCGGCGCGGCCTCTTGTGGGGGCTGGGCGGTTTCACGGCCGTGGCGCTGGCGCCGAGCTTCGGGCTGCCGCCCGAGCTTCCCGGCACCGTCGCCGCCGAGATCACCGAGCGCCAGACCTGGTGGGCCTTCACCGTGGTCGCGACGGCGCTGGGGCTCGCCCTGATGGCCTTTGGCCGTGGCACTGCCTGGCTCGCGGGCGGGATCGCGTTGATCGCCGCGCCGCATCTGATCGGCGCGCCGCATCTCGATCGATACTTCGGCGCCGCCGCGCCGGAACTGGCAGCGCTGTTCTCGACCCGCGCGCTGGGCGTCTCGGCGGCCGCATGGGCCTTTCTCGGGCTGGCGGCCGGTTGGATCTGGTCGCGCGAGGCGCAGCGGGCCTAGCCCGGGATGCGCCCGATCAGGCAATGTCGGAGCTGCCCCAGCGGCCGCGCATCCGCGATGTCGCCGGACTCGGTCTCGGCATAGAGATCGGCAAGCTTTCGGATCTCGGCCGCCTGCGTGGCCGGATCCACCCCCGCGAAGAGATAGGCCGTCTTGCCATGGCCCCGGATCGACAGGGCGACGGGCGAATGGCAGACATTCAGGCAATCGACGAGCCGCAGCTCGACCCCCTCGCGCAGCCCGACGCGCACCGCATCGGCCAGAGCCCCTCCGCTGGGCGCCATGCCCGGCGCGGCGCAGGTCGCGCAGATCGTGATGCGGTCCATGTCCACCCCCGGCGTCGTCACGCCGACCAGTAACGGAAGAACCCGATGCCCGCCAAGATCCCCGCTACCGTCGTCACCGGCTTTCTCGGCGCCGGAAAGACCACACTGATCCGTCATCTACTCGAGAACGCCAAGGGCAAGCGCATCGCGCTCGTGATCAATGAGTTCGGCGATCTCGGCGTCGATGGCGGCATCCTCAAGGGATGCGGCATCGAGAACTGCCGCGACGAGGACGTGGTCGAGCTGTCGAATGGCTGCATCTGCTGCACCGTGGCCGACGACTTCATCCCGACCATGGAGAAGCTGCTCGACCGCGACGAGCCGGTCGACCACATCGTGATCGAGACCTCCGGCCTCGCGCTGCCGCAGCCGCTCATCCGCGCCTTCAACTGGCCCGGCATCTCGACCCGCGTCACCGTCGACGGCGTCGTCACCGTGGTCGACGGGGAGGCGGTGGCCGAGGGTCGGTTCGCCCATGACGTCGCCGCGGTCGACGCCCAGCGCGCCGCCGATGACGGCCTCGACCACGAAACGCCGCTCTCGGAGCTGTTCGAGGACCAGATCGCCGCCGCCGACATGATCGTGGTCAACAAGACCGACCTGCTGGAGCCTGCCGAGGCCGAGGCGCTGGCCGCCAAGCTGAAGGCGGAGGCCCGCGAGGGCGTGCAGGTGGTGCGTGCCACGATGGGCGCGCTTCCCGTCGAAGTGCTGCTGGGTCAGGGCGCGGCCGCCGAGGCCGACATGGAGGCGCGCCACGAGGTGCATCATCACCACGATCACGACGACGAGGATGACGATCATCACGACGCCGCGCATCACCATGGCCATGACGAGTTCGAGAGCTTCGTCGTCACCCGGCCGGAGGTGAGCGATCCGAAGGCCTTCGCCGCGCAGGTCGCCAAGGTGATCCGCGCGCATGACATCCTGCGCCTCAAGGGCTTCGTCGCGGTGGCGGGCAAACCGATGCGGCTGACGCTGCAGGCGGTGGGCCCCCGCGTCGACACGCATTTCGACCGGCCCTTCGGTAGTGACCCGCGTGAGACGCGGCTCGTGGTGATCGGCGAGGCGGGGCTGGACCGCGCGGCGATCGAGGCCGCGCTGGCGGCATGAGCGTCGAGGTGAAGCGGGCGCGCGCGACCGATCCCGGTCCGCGCGCGCTGATCGAGGCGAGCCAGGCGCTGATGCGCTCTCTCTACCCGCCGGAGGAAAACCACTTCCTGGCCATAGAAGCCCTTGAGGCCGCCGATATCCGCTTCTTCGCGGCCTATGACGGCGACACGCCGCTGGGCTGCGGCGCGCTTCACGTGAAACCGGAATACGGCGAGCTGAAATCGGTCTTCGTGGCCGAGGCGGCGCGCGGACGCGGGATCGGCGCGGCCCTACTCGACCGGTTGGAACGGGCCGCGCGCGAAGAGGCGCTGCCGCTGATCCGGCTGGAGACGGGCGACAGGCTGGCCGCCGCCCATCGTCTCTATGCAAGGCATGGCTTCGCCGTACGGGGCCCGTTCGGCGATTATGTCGAGAACGGGTCGAGCGTCTTCATGGAGAAGCGGCTGTGACCTCAGCCCTTGGGGTCGGGCGCTTTCCCGGCCGCCTTCTTCGCGGCGTCCTTCATGCGCTTAAGCAGCTCGGCCTTGTCGTCACGCTTGTCATAGGGGGTCTTCGCGGTGCCGCGCTCGTTGTGCTCGCGGTGCTTGGGCGCGTTGCGGCCCTGACGCGGCCCGCCCGACTTGCTGTAATCCATCATCCGCTCCTGTAACTGGGGGGTGCCGTTCCCTGCCCCAACGCGCGGGGCTTCGCAAGCGTTCACGAAAGGGCCGCCATGCATCTTCTCGCCGCCACGCCGGGCACCGTCTCCGACGGCACCGAGGCCGTCGATCTCGGCCAGACGCCCGGCGATCTCGTCGTCATCTCCGCCGCCGACACCGAACTCGCCGCGCTGAGCGCGGCGCGGGCGCAGATGACGGACGCGCCGGAGCTGCGGCTGGCGAGCCTGATGCACCTGCAGCACCCGATGTCGGTCGACCTGCATCTCGACGACTGCGCCACCGGATCCCGCCTCGTCGTGGCCCGGGTTCTGGGCGGCTCCGGCTACTGGAAATACGGCCTCGTACAATACGCAGCGCGGCTCGCCGAGGCGGGCGTGCCCTTCGTCGCCCTGCCGGGCGACGACAAGCCCGACCCCGAGCTGCGCGAATTGTCGACCGTGAGACCTGCGGATTACGACGCGCTCTGGGCCTATCTCGTGGAGGGCGGCCCCGAGAACGCGCGCGCCTTCCTCGGCTATGCGAAACACATGCTCGACGGCACCGAACCGCCACAGGCCGCCCGCCCGCTGCTGCGCGCCGGGCTCTACTGGCCCGGCCTGGGTATCGCCGATCTGGAAAAGCTCCGGGACGCATGGACAGACGGCGCCCCGGTGGTGCCGGTCGTCTTCTACCGCGCTTTGCTGCAGGGCGGTCAGCTCGCGCCGATCGACCGGCTGGTGCGCGCGCTGCTGCGACAGGGCCTGAACCCGCTGCCGCTCTTCGTGGCATCGCTCAAGGACCCGGTCTCGCGCGACACGCTGGCCGGGCTGATGGAGGTGGCCCCACCCTCGGTGATCCTGAATGCCACCAGCTTTGCGACCGGTGGCGCCACGGCCTCGGAGGATGGCGCGCCGAACCCGCTGGCAGCACCCGAGGCCAACGGCGCCCCGGTGTTCCAGATCGTTCTGGCCTCGAGCAGCGAGGAGAGTTGGGAAGAGGGGCTGGCCGGCCTGTCCGCCCGCGACATCGCCATGAACGTGGCCTTGCCCGAGGTCGACGGCCGCATCCTGAGCCGCGCCATCGGCTTCAAGGGCGAGGCCTTCTTCGACGAGGTCACGCAATGTCGCGTCGCCACCTGGCAACCGCGCGCCGACCGGATCAGCTTCGTGGCCGAGCTGGCCGCGCGCTGGGCGCGGCTGCGCGAGACGCCAGCCACTGCGCGCAAGGTGGCGCTGGTTCTCGCCAACTACCCCAACAAGGACGGACGGCTGGCCAATGGCGTCGGTCTCGACACCCCTGCCGCCACGGTCCACGCGCTCAAGCTGATGCAAGGCGCGGGCTACACGGTTGCGGATCTGCCCGAGGACGCGCAGGCGCTGATGGACCGGCTGATGGCGGGCCCGACCAACTGGCTCACCGACCGCGCCGCGCGCGAAGGCGGCGAGGTGCTGCCGCTGGAGGAATACGAGCGGTATTTCGGCGACCTCCCCTGGGCCGCCAAGAGCCAGATCCTCGACCGCTGGGGCCCGCCGGGCGACGACCCCTTCCTGACCGCCGAGGGCTTTGCCCTTTCGCTGCACCGCTTCGGCAACGCCGTGGTCGGCCTGCAGCCGGCGCGCGGCTACAATATCGACCCGACCGAGACCTACCACTCGCCCGACCTCGTGCCACCGCATCACTACCTCGCCTTCCATTTCTGGCTGCGGCATCGCTGGGGCGCGGACGCGGTGGTTCACATGGGCAAGCATGGCAACCTCGAATGGCTGCCGGGCAAGGCGGTGGCGCTCTCCGAGACCTGCTGGCCCGAGATCGCGCTGGGCGCTACGCCGCATCTCTATCCCTTCATCGTCAACGATCCCGGCGAGGGCACGCAGGCCAAGCGGCGCGCGCAGGCGGTGGTGATCGACCACCTGACGCCACCGCTGACCCGCGCCGAGAGCTATGGCCCGCTGCGCGATCTCGAGGCGCTGGTGGATGAATATTACGAGGCGGCGGGCGTCGATCCACGCCGCATCACCCATCTGCGGCGCGAGATCCTGAGCCTTGCCGAGGCTACGGGGCTCGCTTCGGATGCGGGCTTTTCGGGCCAGGCCGACACCGACCTCGCCAAGCTCGATGCCTTCCTGTGTGAGCTGAAGGAGGCGCAGATCCGCGACGGGCTGCATGTCTTCGGCCAGTCCCCCGAGGGGCGTCAGGAGCGCGATCTGGCCATCGCGCTGGCGCGGGTGCCACGCGGCACGCATCCGGGCGGCGCGTCGCTGCTGCGGGCGCTGGCCGGTGACCTGTCACTGGACTTCGACCCGCTCGATTGCGACATGGCCGCAAGCTGGACCGGCCCGCGCCCCGAGACGCTCTCCGGCGAAGGCAGCTGGCGCAGCCATGGCGACACGGTGGAGCGACTGGAGGAGCTGTGCCAGCGGCTGCTCGACGGCAGGTCCCCTTCCCCCGGCCCCGCCTCGGCTGCCGTTCTGGACGAGATCGAGACCAGGCTCCGCCCCGCCATCGCCGCTTGCGGCCCGGCCGAGGGCCGGGGCCTGCTGACCGGGCTCGATGGCCGCGCCGTGGCACCGGGCCCTTCGGGCGCGCCGACGCGCGGTCGGCCCGACGTGCTGCCGACCGGGCGCAACTTCTACTCCGTGGATGCGCGCGCCGTGCCGACACCCACCGCCTGGGCGCTGGGCTGGAAATCCGCGAACCTGCTGATCGAAAAGCACCTGCAGGATCACGGCGACTGGCCGCGCGCGATGCTGGTCACCGCCTGGGGCACCGCTAACATGCGCACCGGCGGCGACGACATCGCGCAGGCGCTTGCGCTTATGGGGGTGAAGCCCACATGGGACAGCGCCAACCGCCGCGTAACCGGCTTCGAGGTGCTGCCCGAGGGCGTGCTCGGCCGCCCCCGCGTCGACGTGACCCTGCGCATCTCGGGCTTCTTCCGCGACGCCTTTCCGCAGCTCGTGGCGCTGGTCGACAGCGCGGCCCGCGCCGTGCAGGCGCTCGACGAGCCCGAGGAGACCAACCCCGCCGCGGCCCGCATTCGCGCGGGCGAAAGCCCCGCCCGGGTCTATGGCTCCAAGCCGGGCGCCTATGGCGCGGGGCTGCAGGCGCTGATCGACGAGCGCATCTGGAACGACCGCGCAGATCTCGGTGCCGCCTATCTCGACTGGGGCGGCTATGCCTATGGCGCGGGTCAGGAGGGCGAAGCCGACCGCGCGGGCTTTGCCGCAAGGCTGGGTCAGGTCGAGGCGATCGTCCAGAACCAGGACAACCGCGAGCACGACATCCTCGATTCGGACGACTACTACCAGTTCGAGGGCGGCGCCGCGGCGGCGGTGGCATCGCTTCAGGGACGCGAACGCCCGATCTATCACAACGACCATTCCCGCCCCGAGCGACCGGTGATCCGCAGCCTCGACGAGGAGATCGCCCGCGTCGTCCGTTCTCGCGTGGTGAACCCCAAATGGATCGATGGCGTGAAGCGGCACGGCTACAAGGGCGCCTTCGAGATCGCGGCGACCGTCGACTACCTCTTTGCCTTCGCGGCCACCACGCGGGCGGTGAAGAACCATCATTTCGACCTTGTCGAAGAGGCGGTACTGGCCGACGAGGACACGCGCGACTTCATCGCCGAGCACAACCCGCCCGCGTTGAAGGAGATCGCCGAACGGCTGCAGGAGGCGATCGATCGCGGACTGTGGCAGCCGCGCTCTAACTCGGCCCGCGCCCGGATCGAGGCGCTGCGGTGAGCGAGGCGCTTCAGGAACGGCTGGTCGGGATCATCCGCGCTACGCCGGAGCTCATGGCCGCCTTCCGTGCGGGCCGCGCGCTCGACCTGCCCGATTGGTGGATCGTCTCGGGCGCGCTCTACGGCGCGGTGTGGAACGCGCTCACCGGGCGCTCGGCGCTGCACGGGGTCAAGGATATCGACCTGTTCTATTTCGACCCTGATACCAGCTGGGCGGCCGAGGACCGCGTGATCCGTCGCGCCGCGCCGCTCTTCGCCCCAGCCCCGCCGGTCGAGATCCGCAACCAGGCCCGCGTGCCGCTATGGTATCGCGACCATTTCGGCCATGCCTGTCCCGACTATGCCAACAGCCGCGAGGGGATCGACCATTTCGCGTCGCGCACCCATTGTCTTGGCATGCGGCTGCGCGCCGATGACGGCTTCGACATCTATGCGCCCCATGGCCTCGAGGACATCTTCGCGATGCGACTGGTGCCGAACCCGATCCTGCCCAATCGCGCGACCCATGAGGCGAAGGCAGCGCGGCAGAAGTCCTGCTGGCCGGAACTGACGGTCGAGCCGTGGCCCGAAGGCCCGCACGCTTGACGGGGCGCCTCGCGGCTCCAGAGTGAGGGCACCCAAGCGCCCGGAGGCCCCATGATCGTCAACCTCGTCGTCCTGCTCGCCTGCCAGCTCGTGGGAGAGGTCGCGGCAAGGGGCCTCGGCCTGCCGGTCCCGGGCCCGGTCATCGGCATGGCGCTGCTGTTCGCGGCGCTGATCCTGCGTCCGAAGCTGGCCGAGCGGATCGCCCCGACGACCTCCGGGCTGCTGTCGCACCTGTCGCTGCTCTTCGTGCCGGCGGGCGTCGGCGTGGTCGGCCATCTCGACACGCTGGGCCAGCATGGCGTGGCGCTGATCGCGGCGCTGCTTCTATCGACCATCGCGGCGATCATGGCCGGCGTCTATGTCTTCCTCGCGGTAGCGCGGCTGACCGGAGTTTCGGAATGACCCCCGCCGATCCGGCCGAGATCTGGACCTATCTGCGCCAGGATCCGCTGCTGTGGCTCACCGCGACGCTGGTCGCCTACAGCCTCGGCGATCTCGCCTTTCGTCGCGCCGGGCGAAAGCCGCTGGTGAACCCGGTGCTGGTGGCGGTGGCGCTCTTGGCGGTGCTGCTGCGGCTCACCGGCACGCCCTATCAGAACTACTTCGAGGGCGCGCAATTCGTGCATTTCATGCTCGGGCCGGCCACCGTGGCGCTCGCCGTGCCGCTTTATGCCAATCTGCGGCTGATCCGCTCGGCTTTCTGGCCGATGCTGACGGCGCTGGCGGCGGGGTCGGTGACGGCGCTGGTCACGGCGGTCGGCATCGGCGCCGCCTTCGGGCTGAGGGGCGAGACGCTGCTGTCGCTGGCGCCGAAATCGGTGACCGCGCCGGTGGCCCTCGGCGTATCCGAGACGATCGGCGGCGCGCCCAACCTGACGGCGGTGCTGGTGATCATCACCGGCATCACCGGCGCGGTCGTGGCGACGCCGCTCTTGAACCTGTTCCGCATCCGCGACTGGCGCGCGCGCGGCCTCGCGGTCGGTGTCGCGGCGCATGGCATCGGCACGGCGCGGGCGTTTCAGGTCAACGAGACGGCGGGCGCTTTCGCGGGCATCGGCATGGGGCTGAACGCGCTACTGACGGCGTTGATCGCGCCGCTGCTGGCGCCATGGCTGGTCGCGCTTCTCGCCGGCTGACGGGTTGCGCGCCGCGCCCGGGCGGCGCAGTCTGGCGGCCCGAAGAGGAGCCATGCCATGACCGACGATACCGACCGCCACGCCGCCAAGATGGCCAAGAAGAAGGCCGCGCGCGACAAGATCATGGCCACGAAGACCGACGAAAAGGGCCTGGTCATCGTCCATACCGGCAAGGGCAAGGGCAAGTCGTCGGCCGCTTTCGGCATGATCTTCCGCTGCATCGCCCACGAGATGCCCTGCGCGGTGGTGCAGTTCATCAAGGGCGGGATGTCCACCGGCGAGCGTGACCTGATCCTGTCGCGCTTCTCCGATGTCTGCCAGTTCCACACCATGGGCGAAGGCTTCACCTGGGAGACCCAGGACCGCACCCGCGACACCGAGATGGCCCAGGCCGCCTGGGAGAAGGCCAAGGAGCTGATCCGCGACCCCGAGATCCGCATGGTACTGCTCGACGAGATCAACATCGCGCTGCGCTACGAGTATCTCGACATCGAGGAGGTGGTGGCCTTCCTGCGCGAGGAGAAGCCCGAGATGACGCATGTCGTGCTAACCGGCCGCAACGCGCATGAGGACCTGATCGAGGCGGCCGATCTCGTCACCGAGATGGAGTTGATGAAGCACCCCTTCCGCTCGGGCATCAAGGCGCAAAGAGGGGTCGAGTTCTGACCCCTCCCGCGATCCGGCTCAGTCAGGCCGCTCGATCAGCCGCTTCAGCTCGGCCACGACGCGATCCTCGCTGACCGGCTTGGAAAGCACCTGCGCGCGCGGGAACTCCTGCTTGAGCTCCTCGCCGTCGACATTGCCGGTGACGAAGAGCAACGGCACGCCGAGTGCCGCGAGGTCGCGGGCCAGCGGCAGGCTCGAATCGCTGCCCAACCGCACGTCGAGCACCGCCGCGTCGGGCCGGCTCGACACCGCGCGGCGCGCGTCGTCTAGCTTCGTGAACGGCCCCTCGACCAGCGCGCCCTGCTCGCCCAGCGCCATCTCCAGCGAGATCGCGATCAGGAACTCGTCCTCGACCACCATCACCCGCCGTCCGGCGAGGCGGGCCTCGCCCTGGGTCGCGCGCTCGCTCTCGGCGGCGTCCTGGCCGACCGGCAGCTCGATCGTGCAGACCACGCCCTCTTCGGCGAAATCGACCCGGACCTCGCCCTCCTCGGCGCGCAGGATCGAGCGCAGCAGAGTCGAGCCGAAGCCGGACCGCTCGGGCGCCGTCACCCTTGGCCCGCCACTCTCGCGCCAGACGACGCGGGCACGGCCCGGGGCCAGTCGGCTCACCTCGACCGACACGCGGCCGGTCTCGTTGCTGAGCGCCCCGTACTTGATGGCGTTGGTGGTCAGTTCGTAGAGCGCCAGCGACAGGCTTTCGGCGATCTTGGGCTCCAGCGTCGCGCCGGTGGCACCGCTCATCGAGAACCGGTCCGGCTCGGGAGCGAAGGGCGACATCGCGCTGTCGACCACGTCCGAGACCCTGAGCGCGCTGTCGGAGAGCTGCACGGTCAGCGCATGGCTGCGCGACAGCGCTTCCATCCGACCCAGCAGGCTGCGCTCCAGATCCGTCACCGACTCCGCGCGGCGCGCCGACATGCGCACCATGCCCTGCAGCACGGAGAGCATGTTGCGCGTGCGATGGTTGAGCTCCGAGGTCAGCAGGCGCAGCCGCTCCTCGGCTTCCTTGCTCTCGGTGATGTCGATCACATGGCCGATGATCCGCACATGGCCGGTCTCGGGATCGCTTAGGTGCCGACCATGCGCGGCGATCCAGCGCACCACGCCATCGGCGCGCAGGATACGGCAATCGAAGGACCAGCTGGTCCGGTCGCGCAATGCCGCGCCGAAGGTCGCAGCAACCTTTTCGCGGTCATCCTCGACGACATGGTTCAGGAAATCGTCATAGCTCCAGGACGGCAGAAGGGTCTCGTAGCCGAAGATCCGGTCGTGCCGCAGACTTCGCCAGGCCCGTCCGGTGGTCGTGTCGAGACTCCACAGCCCGATCTCGCCTACCGCGAGCACCAGCTCCAGATGATCCGCCTCACCGTCCAGTTCCGTCAGCTCTGTCATTCGGTCCAACTGCTTATCCAAGATACTGAGCTATATGTTCGCCTCATCGGTTTGAACAGCCACGACAGTCGCAGCCATGTTTTGTGCGCGAGCGTACGGGCTTCATTCCAGATCCCGCCCGGTCGAGAGCGCCGCCGGGTCCAGCCGCAATTCGATCACCGCGAGGCGACCGGACGTACGGGCCCGCTCGAAGGCCTGCGCGAAGTCCTCGTCGCGCTCGACCGTTTCACCATGCCCGCCATAGGCCCGCGCCAAAGCGGCGAAATCCGGATTGGCAAGGTCGGTGCCCGAGACCCGGCCCGGATAGTGCCGTTCCTGATGCATGCGGATCGTGCCGTAGCGGCCGTTATTGGCGACGATCACGATCGGCGCGGCACCGTGCTGGATGGCGGTCGACATCTCGTTGAGCGTCATCTGGAAACAGCCATCCCCGGCGAGGCAGACCACTGCGCGGTCCGGATGCGCGAGCGAGGCCGCGATCGCGGCGGGAAAGCCGTAGCCCATCGAGCCCGAGGTCGGCGCAAGCTGTGTGCCGGGCTGCTTGAAGCGGAAGTAGCGATGCAGCCAACCGGCGTAATTGCCCGCCCCGTTGGTGAGGATCGCGTCCTCGGGCAGATTCTCCGACAGCCAGCCGACCACGCTCTCCAACCGGACCGCGCCGGGCGTCTCGCGCGGGGTGAGCCAGCTCTCATAGCCCAGGCGCGCCGCGCCGACCCAGTCCGACCTGTCGGGACCGGCCGGCTCCTGCGCTGCCAGCGCCGCCACCATCTCGGGCGCCCGCGCCGTGACGGCGATCTCCGGCCGCCAGATCCGGCCGATCTCGTCCGCATCGGCATGGACGTGGATCAGCGCCTTGTCGTGCCCGGCGGGGTCGATCAGCGAAAACCCTTGTGTCTCGATGTCACCCAGCCGCGAGCCGAGCACCAGCAGCGCGTCCGAAGCGCGCACCCGCTCGGCCAGCGCCGGGTTGATGCCGACATTCAGGTCGCCCGCGTAATGCGGATGCCGGTTGTCCATGTAGTCCTGCCGCCGGAATCCCGCCGCCACCGGCAGGCCCTGCGCCTGCGCGAAACGCGCGAGATCGGCGGCGGCTTCTGTCGACCAGTGCGGCCCGCCGACCACGACGAGCGGGCGTTCGGCCCGGCTTAGCCTCTCGACGATCCGCGCCGCCGCCGCCGACAGGTCAGGGGCCAGCCGCTCGGGAGCGGGAGAGAGATCGCGCGCCTCGGCGCTGCCCGACAGCACGTCCTCGGGCAGCGCCAGCACCACCGGGCCGGGGCGGCCCGACATCGCCACCTCGAAGGCGCGGCCGACATATTCGGGGATCCGCGCGGTGTCGTCGATTTCAGCCACCCATTTCGCCAGCGGGGCGAACATGGCGCGGTAATCGACCTCCTGGAACGCCTCGCGGTCGCGGTCCGCGCGGGCGATCTGGCCGACGAAGAGCACCATCGGCGTGCTGTCCTGACGGGCGACATGCACGCCGGCGCTGGCATTGGTCGCGCCCGGGCCACGGGTGACGAAGGCGACGCCGGGCCGCCTGGTCAGCTTGCCATGCGCCTCGGCCATCATCGCGGCGCCCCCTTCCTGGCGGCAGACCACGTTGGCAATCTCGGCGTCGTGCAAGCCGTCGAGCACCGCCAGAAAGCTCTCGCCCGGGACCGAGAACACCCGCTCCACCCCGAGCCGGACCAGTTGATCCACCAGAATCTTTCCACCGTGCCGCATCTTCATCTCCTCCGATCCCGGGCCGACCATGCCGGGCCGGGACAGAGGGGACAAGATGCCCACCGCGCTGCTCAGAGGCTGGCCTCGGGTCGGAAGCCCTCGGGGATGCGGTCGCGCCCTTCGAGCACCAGATCCGCCATCACCTCGCCCACCAGCGGCGCGAGGCCGAAGCCGATCTTGAAGCCGCCATTGGCGATGAAGGCGTTGTCGCGGAACGGATGGCTGCCCAGCATGGGCGCGCGGCTCCTCGCCCGGGGCCGCACCCCGGCCCAGCGCGCGACGACCTCGGCCTCCGCCAGCGCAGGGCAAATCCCATGGGCCCGCGCGATCAGCTCGTCGAGTTGCGCATCGGTCGCGGCGCCGTCGTCATAGTCGCGCTCGGAGGTCGATCCGATGCCCACCGTGCCATCGGCATGCGGCACCGCGTGCAGGCCGTCGACGAAGAGCTGGGGCATATCGGCGGCGTCGAAGCCGCGCGCCCGAAGCAGCGCCGCCTGCCCTTTCACGCCGGTCCCGGCGGTCTTGCCAGCCAGCGCCGAGATCTCTTCGAGCCCGGCGACGCCCGTGGCCCAGACCACCGGCCCTTCCGGCAGCCCCTCGCGCGCGATCTCGCCGCCCAGCGTCTCAAAGGCGCCCGCGAGCGCCAGTGTCGCGCGGCGCGGATGCAGCCGGGCGGTCAGCGTGTCGTGCACGAGCATGCCGCTTGGACTCGCCGGCGCCCAGTCGCCGCCCCAGCCGCCTTCATGGGCCGCGATCACCCGCCATTCGGCCCGTCCCTGCCAAAGATCGGCGGCGCCGCGTGCGCGTTCCTCGGCCCGCGCCACCGCCGCCGCGTCGGCGAGCGGTTGCAGCCGGCCGGTACGAGCATAGCCGGGATCCGCGCCGGAGAGCCGCGCGATGTCGGCCCAATACGCCTCGGCCATCAGCAGCGCTTCGAGCTGGAACGCCTTCTTGTCGTTCCACTGCTCGGGCACATGCGGCGCCAGCGCGCCGACGATTCCGCCCGAGGCGCCGGCGGCCGGACCCGCCGGGTCGATCGCCCGCACATGCGCACCGCGACGGGCGCAGGCCACCGCGACTGCAAGGCCCCAGGCCCCCGCCCCCATCACCGTCAGATCCACGCTTGCCATCGACCGCCGCCCTCGCCATCACGAAGGCGCAACCTAAGGCAGACGCGCATGAACGACCAGCAGGCCGGGCTCTCGTGGCGCGACGACCGCATCCCGGTCTCGACCCGCTTCGACGATCCCTACTTCTCGATTCAGGACGGACTGGCCGAGACGCGGCACGTGTTTCTGGCGGGCAACGGCCTGCCGGAGCGCTTCGGCGGCGATTTCCGGATCATGGAAACGGGCTTCGGCACCGGGCTGAACTTTCTCACTGCTTGGGAAGCCTGGGAAGCGGCGCGGTCGGGCGGCACCCTGCGCTTTACCAGCTTCGAGGCCTTTCCGATGACGCCCGCCGACACAGCCCGGGCCCTCGCCGCGTTTCCGACGCTAGCCCCCTACGTGGCCCGCTTCGTCGCGGCGCTGGAGGATGGCCCCGGGCCATATGTCTTCGACGGCGTGGTGACCTTGGAGATCGTCCGGGGCGACGCGCGCGAGACGCTGCCCGGGCATGACGGCCTCGCCGACGCGTGGTTCCTCGACGGCTTTGCCCCGGCCAAGAACCCCGAACTGTGGGGCGACGCGCTGATGGCCGAAGTCGCGGCCCATACCGCGCCGGGCGGCACGCTGGCGAGCTACACCGCCGCCGGCCATGTCCGCCGGGCGCTGGCCGCCGCCGGGCTCGAGGTCACGCGGGCGCCGGGCTTCGGGCGCAAACGCCACATGACCGTCGCCCGGAGGCCCCTGTGATGCGGACCGACAACCGCCTCGGCATCCTGCTGATGACGATCACCACCTTCGTCTTCGCCATGCAGGACGGGATCTCGCGTTATCTGGCCGAGAACTACAACGTCTTCATGGTGGTGATGATCCGCTACTGGTTCTTCGCCGCCTTCGTGATCGCCATCGCACGCCACCAGAAGGGCTCGGTCCGGGCTGCCGCGCGCACCTCCCAGCCGCTGTTGCAGGCCTTCCGTGGCCTGCTGCTGGCGGGCGAGATCTGCGTGATGGTGATCGGCTTCGTCTATCTCGGCCTTGTCGAAAGCCACGCCATCTTCGCGGTCTACCCGCTGCTCATCGCCGCGCTGTCGGGTCCGGTACTGGGCGAATCCGTAGGCTGGCGGCGCTGGGTCGCCATCGGCATCGGCTTTGCGGGGGTGCTGGTGATCCTGCGGCCCGGCTTCGGTGTCTTTTCGCCCGCAGCGCTGTTCCCGATGATCGCGGCGATGATGTTCGCGCTTTACGGGCTGCTTACCCGCTACGTCGCGCGGCGCGACGCGGCGGCCACGAGCTTCTTCTGGACGGGGGTGTCGGGCGCGGTGCTGATGACCGTGATCGGCCTGCCCAACTGGCAGCCGCTGATGGGATGGGACTGGGCGGTGATGGCGCTGCTTTGCGTCACCGGCGCCGGCGGACACTTCCTGCTGATCAAGACCTACGAAGTGGCCGAGGCCGGGGCGGTGCAGCCCTTCGCCTATCTGCAGCTGCCCTTTGCCGCCAGCCTGGGGCTCGTGGCCTTCGGCGAGACGCTCGCGCCCAACGTCGCGCTGGGCGCGCTGATCGTGGTGGGCGCGGGCGTGTTCACGCTGGTCCGCACCCACCGCCAGGCCGGGTGATCACTCGGCCGGGCGCTGTGGCGGCCGGATCCCGTCGATCGACAGCGGCGCAAGATCCGAGATCGACATGGTCGAGGCGCGCCCCTGCGGCGTGACCTCGACTGCCGGCGGCACCGGGGCCGGCGGCATGGTGTCGAGATCGGCCTGCCGCGCCTGCGGCCGCACATGGGGGGGCTTGCCGTTGAGAATGTCCGAGAACCGCACCGGCCCGGTCTCGCCGGTCAGCCGGGCGCGATAGACCGGGATCGATTCGCTGACCCGCATCACGTAGTTGCGGGTCTCGGTGAAGGGGATGTGCTCGATCCAGTCGACCACGTCCGCCTGCCCGATCCGCGGGTCGCCGCGCTCGGCCATCCAGGTGCGCGGCCGCGAGGCGCCTGCGTTGTAGCCCGCCGAGATCATCACCGGGCTCTGGCCAAAGGTCTCCTCGAGATAGGCGAGGTAGCGCGAGCCGAGCTTGGCGTTGTAGCGCCAGTCGCTGGTCAGCTTGGCCCGGGAATAGGGCAAGCCCATCCAGCCCGCGACCTCCTCGGCGGTGGCGGGCATCAGCTGCATCAGCCCGAGGGCGCCCACCGGGCTGCCCGCGCCGATGTTGAACTCGCTCTCGCGCCGCGCGATCGACATCGCCAGCTCGGGGGCGACCGGCATCTCGGTCTCGGCGAGGGCATGCAGCGGGAAATAGATCTCGGGGATCACGATCTGCCGGTAGGCCGCGGCCTTGCCCAGCGTCAGCGCCAGATGCGTCTCGTCGCGCTCCATCAGCATCCGCCCGAGCTGGGCGATGCCCTCGCGGTCAAGAGACCGGCCCAGCTCCACCACGAAGCGCAGCGCGTCGCCATACCGCCCGGCATCGAGCAGGTAGGTCACCGCCTGGGTCCGATCGTCCTCGAGGAAGTCGCCCTGCCGCCAATCGGCCACCGGCTCGTGCCCGGCCAGCGCCGGGTCGAGCGTCAGACCGAGCTTCTCGGCGGCCAGCAGGCCATAGAAGGCGGTCTGATGCAGCGCCGCGCGGGCATAGTCGAGCGCCGCCTGGTCGTAGGCCCCCGTGGCCTCCCGCGCGCGGCCCTGCCAGTACCCGGCGCGGGCCAGCGAGATCGGGCTCTCGACGTCGCTCTCGAGATGCTTGAAATGCGTCAGCGCCTTTTCCGGATCGTCGAGATAGGTCAGCGCGATATAGCCCGCAAGCCATTCGAGATCGGCGTAGAAGCTGCCCTCTTCGAGGAAATGCTGGCTGGCGAGCTTGTAGGCCCGCTCGGCCTCGCCCTGCCGCATCAGCCAGCGCGCCAGCGTCGCCCGCCAGGAGGCCCAGCGGAACGGGTCGCCCAGCGCCTTCTCGCTGTCGGTGTGCCGCTCGATGATCTCGAGCGCCTCGGTGTAGTCGCCCTTGTCGGCGAAGCGGTTGAAGCGGGCATTGGCGATGCCGGGCGTGTCGCGCAGCCGCTTGGGCACGCGGCCGAGCATCTGCGCCGCGTTGCGGTCGCGGATCAGCGCCACGCGGGCCTCGGCGACCTTGCGCTCATCGGCCGAGAGCGTGTCGAACAGGCGCTCGGCATCGGTGATGCGCCAGCGCCAGAGCATGGCGTCGACCCGCTTGGCGTGATGCGGGGCGAGGATGTCGCCGAAGGCGTCCATCATCGCGGCATGTCCGGTGCCGTCGAGGCCCAGCGTCAGCCAGCTTTCGACCAGCATCTCGCGGGCGGCGTCGGGCTTGCCCTGCGCCATCAGCGCCTCGGCCAGCCGCACCGCGCCCTCGCCGGTCTCGGGGGCCGTGTCGCCGAACCAGGCGATGACCTGCTCTGGCGGCAGGCCCTTGGGCATGTCGCGCTCGCCCTCGGCGCGAATCTCGGACAGCCGGGGCCAGTCGGGATGCGCGCCGACAAAGGCGGCGTAATCGGGCCACTCGCCGGCACCGGCGCGCAGCTTCTCCCAGGCCACGAGGTCAAGCGCCACGGCGCCCAGCGGCGCCGCCTCGGCCTTGGCCTGCGCCCAGTCGCGACGTTCGGCGGCGTCGAGAGCCGCTTCGATATCGGCCATCGCAGGCGCGGCCAACAGGCCCAGCGCGGTGGCGAGTGCGGTAGAGAATCGGGGGGTCGTCATCATGCGTGGCTGCTCCGGGATTCCGTGTCTCTCGGCATGGTGCGCCAACCTAGGTATACAGAGTTAAGGCGCAATTCACAAACTTGGCAAGCAGCGGAATCCCGTCTAGGGTCCGCGCGATTTTCATCCCCCCGACTCAGGATTTCTCGCATGTTCAAGGGATCTCTCCCGGCCCTCGTCACCCCCTTCGCAGATGGCCAGGTGGACCTCGAGACGCTGAAGAAACTGGTCGAATGGCACATCGATCAGGGCAGCCACGGCCTCGTGCCCGTCGGCACCACCGGCGAAAGCCCCACCCTCACCCATGAAGAGCACGATCTCGTGGTCGAGACCGTGGTCAAGACTGCCGCCGGCCGCATCCCGGTGATCGCCGGCGCGGGCTCGAACAACACCACCGAGACGGTACGCCTGGTCGAAGCGGCGAAATCCGCCGGTGCCGACGCGGCGCTCGTGGTCACGCCCTACTACAACAAGCCGACCCAGCGCGGGCTGGTCGCGCATTTCATGGCCGCTGCCGAGTGCGGCCTGCCGATCGTGATCTACAACATCCCCGGCCGCTCGGTGGTCGACATGACGCCCACCACCATGGGCGAGTTGGCCCGCCACCCGATGATCGTCGGCGTGAAGGACGCGACCGGCGATCTGAGCCGCGTGCCCAAGCAGCGGATCCATTGCGGCGTCGATTTCATCCAGCTCTCGGGCGAGGACGCCACTGCGCTGGGCTTCAACGCCCATGGCGGTCGGGGCTGCATCTCGGTCACCGCCAACGTCGCGCCCCGGCTCTGCGCCGAGTTCCAGGAAGCAACGCTCCGGGGCCGCTACGACGTCGCGCTCGACCTGCTGGACCGGCTGATGCCGCTGCACGAGGCGATCTTCATGGAGCCTGGCGTGGCGGGCGCGAAATACGCGATGTCGGTGCTCGGCCTGTGCCGCGACGAGGTGCGATCGCCGCTCACCCCCCTGCTCGAGGGCACCCGGCTCGCGATCAAGGACGCGCTGCGCCATGCCGGGCTGATCGGCCACTGACCCCACCGCGCCCGGCCGTGTCCGGGCGCTCCGCATCTTCCAGGGAATGGCGAAGGGCGGCGGCGCGCTGGACTCGGGCGCGTGGCGCCCCTAGATCGGGCGCATGGCCAAGAAAGAGCAGAACAAGAATTACAAGGTGATCGCCGAGAACCGGCGGGCGCGCTACGATTATGCGATCGAGAGCGATCTCGAATGCGGCATCCAGCTGATGGGCTCCGAGGTGAAGAGCCTGCGCACCGGCCAGTCCAACATCGCCGAGAGCTATGCCGCTGTCGAGGATGGCGAGCTGTGGCTCACCAACGCCTATATCGCCCCCTATGATGCGGGCCGCACCTTCGGCCACGAGGAGCGGCGCAAGCGCAAGCTGCTGGTCTCGCGCAAGGAGCTTGCACGGCTGTGGAACGCCACCCAGCGCGAGGGCATGACCATCGTGCCGCTGGTGATGTATTTCAACGATCGCGGCCTGGTGAAGCTCAAGATCGCCATCGCCAAGGGCAAGAAGCTGCACGACAAGCGCGCCACCGAGGCCAAGCGCGACTGGGGCCGGCAGAAGCAACGGCTGCTGCGCGAGGGGATCTAGGCCGCTTGCACCCGGCGGGCCACGGGTCTACTCCTCCGCCCGAGCGCCCCGACCCGAGGTAACGCATGCCCGAGACCGCCGACGACCCCCGCACGCTCGTCTCGACCCGCTGGCTGGCCGAGCGGCTCGGTGACCCCGACCTGCGGATCCTCGACGCCTCCTGGTACCTGCCGGATACCGGCCGCGACGGCCGCGCCGAATATGACGCGGCGCATATCCCGGGCGCCCGCTATTTCGACATCGACGACATCTCGGACCACCGCAGCGGCCTGCCCCACATGGCACCGCCGCCCGAGAAATTCGTCGCCCGGCTGCGCGCCATGGGCGTCGGCGACGGCCACCGCATCGTCGTCTATGACGGCGCCGGGCTGTTCTCGGCAGCGCGCGTGCGCTGGCTGTTCCGGCTAATGGGCAAGGACGAGGTCGCCGTGCTCGATGGCGGGCTGCCGAAATGGCGCGCCGAGGGCCGTCCGCTCACCGCCGAGCCGACGCCGCTGCGCGACCGGCACCTGACCGTCAACCCGCGCCGCGACATGGCCGTCGACGCCACCGAGGTGGCGCGCGCGGTCAAGCTCGGCAGCCATGTCATCATCGACGCCCGCGCGAGCGCCCGCTTCGAGGGCGGCGCGCCGGAGCCGCGTGCCGGGCTGCGCTCGGGCCACATCCCCGGCTCGCGCAACCTGTTCTTCCGCGAGTTGCTGCGCCCCGACGGCACGATGAAGGACGAGCCCGGCATCCGCGCCGCCTTTGCCCGCGCGGGCGTCGATCTCGACCGTCCGGTGATCACCACCTGCGGCTCCGGCGTGACAGCGGCGGTGCTGTCGCTGGCGCTCGAGCGGATCGGCAAGACCGACCACCAGCTTTATGACGGCTCCTGGTCCGAATGGGGCATGTTCCCCGACCTGCCGGTCGAGACCGGCCCCGCCAAGATTTCCGGCCCCGCCGAAGACAACCTCGAAGGATGAACATGTTCGAGAACCTGACCGACCAGCCTGCCGACAAGATCCTGGCGCTGATGAGCGCCTACAAGGCCGATCCGCGCGACGAGAAGATCGATCTCGGCGTCGGCGTCTACAAGGACGCTTCGGGCCGCACCCCGATCATGCGGGCCGTCAAGGCCGCCGAGGCCCGGCTGCTCCAGACCGAGGAAACCAAGAGCTACACCGCTCTGGCCGGCGACCCGGCCTTCGCCGACGCGATGATCGACCTGGTGCTGGCCGACACGCTGCCTCGCGACCGCGTCGCCGCCGTGGCAACGCCGGGCGGCACCGGCGCGGTGCGCCAGGCCTTCGAGATGATCGGCATGGCCTCGCCCGAGGCCACGATCTGGGTCTCCGACCCGACCTGGCCCAACCACTTGTCGATCCTCAAGCATCTCGACGCCAAGACCCGCAACTACCGCTATTTCGACGCCGAGACGCGCGGCCTCGACATGGCCGGCATGATGGCCGACCTCTCCGAGGCCAAGCCCGGCGACGTGGTGCTGCTGCATGGCTGCTGCCACAACCCGACCGGTGCCAACCCCTCGCCCGAGCAATGGGACGAGATCGTGGCGACGCTCAAGGCGCGCCATCTCGTGCCGATGATCGACCTCGCCTATCAGGGGTTCGGCGACGGGCTCGATGCCGATGCGAGCGCCACCCGGCTGATCGCCGGCGCGCTCGACGAGGTGATCATCGCCGCCAGCTGCTCCAAGAACTTCGGCATCTACCGCGAGCGCACCGGCATCCTGATCGCCATCGGCCGCGACGTGCCGCAGACCCGCACGCTGCAGGGCACGCTGTCCTACCTGAACCGGCAGAACTACTCCTTCCCGCCCGATCACGGCGCGCGGATCGTTTCGACCATCCTCGGCGACGCGGAGCTGCGCGCCGACTGGCAGGCCGAGCTGGAAGAGGTGCGTACCGGCATGCTGCGGCTGCGTGAGGCGCTGGCCTCCGAGCTGCGGCAGCTGTCGAACTCCGACCGCTTCGACTTCCTGGCCCAGCATCGCGGCATGTTCTCGCGGCTGGGTGCCAGCCCCGAGCAGGTGGCGCGGCTGCGCGACGATCACGGCATCTACATGGTCGGCGACAGCCGGATGAACATCGCCGGTCTGAACGACCGCACCATCCCGATTCTCGCCCGCGCGATCATCGACGCCGGGGTCTGATCCCCATCAGCCTTGCAGGCATTCAGGCGCCGCCCCCCGGGGCGGCGTTTTCCGTTTTAGTACGGATTCCCCCGCTCCCTCACGAATCCGCGAAACTTTTGCTCCTCTCCGGTGGTTCTGCCAGCGAAACGGACACGGCGCGCCGCGCCGACTGTCCAGCAGCAACCCAAGGAGGTCGACATGGCCAGCACTGGCGAGACGATGGACCAGAAGGCGAAACGGGCGGCCGCCGACGCCAAGAGCGGCGCGGCCGAATTCGCCGACACCGCCCGTGAGCGGGCCCGAGAAATGGCCGAGGAGGCCAAGACCCGTGCTTATGATTACGGCCGCGAATACAAGAACGAGGCCGCCAGCGAGACGTCGAAGATCGCCGAAGCGCTGCGCAAGGCAGCCGACGATCTGCATGACGGCTCGCCGCAGGAGCGGATCTTCGCGAAGCTCGCCGACACCGTCGCGGACACCGCCGACGGCATCCGCGACATGGAACTCGACGAGATGGCCTACGCCGTCAACGACTTTGCCCGCCGCAACCAGGCCGCCTTCCTCGGTGGCGCGGCGCTTCTGGGCTTCGTCGCGGCCCGTTTCATGAAGGCCTCCGCCCGTCACGACGACTACCGACTCGGCGGCCATGGCCGCGACGACCGCTATGCCCCGGACGTGACCCCGAACGACTATGACGAAGACGACCGCATCTCGCGCCCCGTGCCGACCTCCTCGCCGGTGACCAGCGCCGCGCCGCGCCCGGCCCCGACCGGCACCACCGGTACGACGGGCAGCACCGCCAGCACCGGCGCGACCACTGGCACCTCGGGCACGGTCGGCGGCACCAGCTCCACCGGCACCGCTTCGGCGACCGGCTCGACCGGCGGCGTCGGCGGCACCTCGGGTAGCGGCACCGGCAAGGCGGACCCGTCCTCCATGCCCGTCGGCGGCATCGACATGCCCGACGAGAAGCCCGAGATTCCCGGCAAGCCGCAGCCGGGCACGACCGGAGCGGTGAAAAAATGAGCTATACGGACCCCCAGAGCACCGACCCTAGGACGGAGCCCCCTGGCACTGTCCACCGGGTCGAGACAAAGAGCACGGCCGCGCTGCTCTCCGAGGCGCTCAACCATGTGAGTGGCCTCGTCCGCAAGGAGGTCGACCTCGCCCGGGCCGAGATGTCGCGTGCGGTGAGCCGCGCCGCGATAGGCATCGCCCTGCTGGTCGGCGCCGTGATCCTGAGCCTGACCGCGCTCAATGTCCTCGCCGCGGCCTTCGTGGCCTGGCTGGCGGAAACCGGCATCGGCGCGGGATGGTCCGCGCTGATCGTGGGCGGCGTGATCCTCGTGATCGCGGCGATCCTCGTGAAAGTCGGCATCAACCGCGTCAAGGCCGTAACCAATGCACCCAAGCGCAGCGCCGAAAGCATCCGACGCGACGCCGCTGCTGTCAAAGGAGCCATCAATGACTGACACCACCCGTTCCCCCGAAGAGATCGAGCGCGAGATCGAGACCGAGCGTTCCGAATTGCAGCGCACGATCGACGACCTGCAGGAGCGCCTTTCCTTCGACGGGCTGATGCGCTCCGTCACCGACAGCGTCACCGACAACGCCTCCGATATCGGTCGCACGATCTCCACGACCGTGCAGCGCAACCCGGTTCCGATCGCTCTGGTCGGCGCGGGCCTCGCCTGGCTCGCCGTGTCGAACGCGCGCTCGAGCCATGACGACCCGCATTATGCCGGCGAGGTCGATTATCGCGGCCAGCGTGACTATGCCCGTTCGGGCCGTCTCGGCGCCGACCCCTACCTGTCGCGCAAATACGGCACCGACAAGATGGACGAGCCGCGCGGCCCGGTCCACGCCACGCCCGAGGATCACGGCGATTCGCCTTGGGAAGAGAGCCGCTCCCGCGGCGGTGCGCTGCGCGACCGCGCCCGCGGCGCGATGGGCGGCGCCCGTGGCAAGTTCGGCGAGTATCGCGAGCGGGCCCGTGCCCGTGGCAAGTCGATGGGCGCTTCGGCCCGCAGCCTGCGCGAGCGGATCACCGACGGCACGCATGGCATGTCCGAAGAGGGCAAGAAGCGCGTGATCGCTGCCCGCACCCGTGCCTACGAGGCGCAGGTCAAGGCCGAGTACTATGCCCGCAAGGGCCGCGACAGCGCCGCCTCCATGTATGACCAGCAGCCCCTGCTGGGCGGCCTGCTGGCGATGGCGGCCGGTGCCGCAGTGGCCGCGATGCTGCCGCGCACCCGTCAGGAAGACGAAGCCTTCGGCACCTATCGCGACGACCTGATGGACGAAGCCTATCGCGTCTACGAGGAAGAGCGCGCCCGGCTGACCGACGTGGCCAAGGCCACCGCCGAGGACGCCAAGGAGCAGGCCCAAGGCCTCGCCCGCACGGTGCAGGAAGACCTCAAGGATGCCGCGACCGACGTGCAGGGCCGCGCCCGCGAAGCGGCCGAGCACGTGGCCGACACCGCGAAGTCCGAAGCCCAGAAGAAGGATGTCGGCGCCTCCGCGCAGGCCGAGGCCGAGAAGGCCCGGCAGAAGGCCGGCGGTCACTGATCTGGCGAAACCAGACGGAAAAGGCGCCCCTCGGGGCGCCTTTCTCATGACGGCTTGAAAGCCGGAGGCCCGAGCGCGCATGCGCCCGGGCCTGTCACCGTCGAGCCTCGGGGAGGGTCAGCTCGGGGTGAAGTCGGGGTAGGCTTCCATGCCCAGCTCGGACATGTCGAGCCCGGCCGTCTCGACCTCTTCGCCGACCCGGATGCCCATCACCGCCTTGAGCACCATCCAGACCACCAGGCTGACGCTGAAGGTGAACACGCCGACGATGACGATCGGAACGATCTGGCCCGCGAAGGTGGCGTCGGGGTTGGTGAACAGCACCGCGATGGTGCCCCAGATGCCGCAGAACAGGTGCACCGGGATCGCGCCGACCACGTCGTCGATCTTCATGCGGTCGAGCATCGGCACCGTGAAGACCACGATCAGGCCACCGATCGCACCGATCAGCGTCGCCGCACCGAGCGAGGGGGTCAGCGGCTCGGCAGTGATCGAAACCAGGCCCGCCAGCGCGCCGTTGAGCACCATGGTGATGTCGGGCTTCTTGTAGAGCAGCTGGGTGAAGATCAGCGCGGCGACCGCGCCACCCGCCGCGGCGGCGTTGGTGTTGGCAAAGATCCGACCGATATCGGCGACGTCGCCCACGGTGCCCATCGCCAGCTGCGAGGCGCCGTTGAAGCCGAACCAGCCCATCCACAGGATGAAGGTGCCGAGCGTCGCCAGCGCCAGGTTCGAGCCCGGCATCGGGATCACCCGGCCATCCTTGAACTTGCCGGCACGCGCGCCGAGCACCAGCACACCCGCCAGAGCCGCCCAGCCGCCGACCGAATGCACGACCGTGGAGCCGGCGAAGTCGAGGAAGCCCCACTGGCTGTCGAGGAAGCCGCCGCCCCATTTCCAGCTCGCCTGGATCGGGTAGATAAGGCCGGTCAGGACGATGGTGAAAATCAGGAAGGGCCACAGCTTGATGCGCTCGGCCAGCGTGCCCGAAACGATCGAGGCGGTGGTCGCGGCGAACATCAGCTGGAAGAAGAAGTCGCCCGAGGTCGCGGCATAGCCGTAATCGTCGGCTGCATCACGGCCGATGCCGACCGCTTCGAGTACCGCGACGCCGAAGGCGCCGATATAGCCGCCGGTCTCATCCGAGCCGATCGACCAATTCCCCAGCGGATACATCAGGTTGTAGCCGATCAGGTAGTACATGATCCCCGCGAAGGAGAAGAGCGACACGTTCTTGAGGCACTGCATGGCGACGTTCTTGGAACGCACCAGCCCGGCCTCGAGCATGGCGAAACCGGCCGCCATCCAGAACACGAGGAAGCCGCCGATCAGGAACAGCAGCGAGTTGAGGATGAAGGCGGTGTCGGTCGCGGCGGCGATTCCCGCCTCGAGGGCCGCGGGTTCGGCGGCCTCGGCCGCCTCCTGGGCGAAGGCCGGTCCGGCCATCAGGCAGGCGAGCGGCAGCAGCCCGCGCAACGGGGTTTTCCAGTGGGTCATTCCTGTGTCTCCTGGGAGGGTCGGCTCAGAGCGCGTCGTCGTCGGTTTCGCCGGTCCGCACGCGCAGCGCGCTCTCGACGTCGAGCACGAAGATCTTGCCGTCGCCGATCTTGTCGGTGCGGGCGGTGCGGGCGATCGTCGCCACGACCTGCTCGGCCAGCCCCTCGGGGACCACGATCTCGAGCTTGACCTTCGGCACGAAATTGACGGCGTATTCTGCGCCGCGATAGATCTCGGTGTGACCGGACTGGGAGCCGAAGCCCTTGATCTCGGTCACCATCATGCCGCGCACGCCCTGCGAGGTCAGCGCCTCGCGCACCTCCTCGAGCTTGAACGGCTTGATCGTTGCGATGATGAGTTTCACGTCGGTCCCCTTGTGGCGTCTCGGTACGACTGCCCTCAAAAGCCCCTGTTCCTGCCCATGGGGCAAGCAAAGGGGCGCGTCCGGACCTGCCCCAGACCGGGCATGATGCACAATTTTTGCACAAAGAGGTCGGGATGCCCGATTCATGTGCGGCGTAAAAATGCCGACAGGAGGAATCCCCGCCGCTCAACATTCCGCTGCGATGCAGCTATGCTGGCCGACAATCATAACGGACAGGCATCGTCAGATGAGCGCGAGCAACGGCAGAAAACCGCCCCTCACCGCGGAGCGGCGCTACGGCGGCAGTGGCGGTAACGGCGGCAATGGCGGCGGCAGGGGTGATGGCGGCAAGCCAAAGGCGCGCGCCACCGCCAAGCCCGCTTCGCGCCGTGCCGCCCGCGCCCGCAAGCCGCGCGAACCGCGCCAGCCGCGCGGCCCGCTGGGCTTCGTCGCGGCTCTGGTCTTGGGGTTGTTGCGCTTCGTGATGCGGGTGGTCTGGGGCATCGGCTGGCGCATGGCGCTGGCGCTGACGCTGGTGGTGGGCCTGGGCGTCGCCTATTATGCGGCGCAGCTGCCGCCGGTGACCGATCTGGTCGATGGCCGGGCCCGCGGCTCGGTGACGATGCTCGACCGCGACGGCGCGACCTTCGCCTGGCGCGGCGACCAGTTCGGCGGCATGATCACCGCCGACACGATCAGCCCGCATCTGCGCAACGCCGTGGTCGCGACCGAGGACCGCCGCTTCTGGTGGCACCCCGGTATCGACCCGCAGGGCATCGCCTCGGCGGTGCGCATCAACCTGAGCGAAGGCCGTGGCCCGCTTTCGGGCAATGGCGGCTCCACCATCACCCAGCAGACCGCCAAGCTGCTGTGCCTCGGCAAGCCCTTCGACGCCTCGGTCTGGAAGAACGAGAGCGAATACGAGGCCGACTGCCGGCGCACCACGCTGTGGCGCAAGGTGCAGGAAGCTGTCTACGCGATGGCTATGGAGGCCCGCTACTCCAAGGACGAGATCCTCACCATCTATCTCAACCGTGCCTATCTCGGCGCCGGCACGCGCGGCTTCGAGGCCGCCTCGCAGCGCTATTTCGGCAAGCCGGCGGCACAGGTGAACCCGGCCGAGGCGGCGATGCTGGCCGGGCTTCTCAAGGCACCGACCACCTATGCCCCGACCAACAACCTGTCGCGCAGCCAGGGCCGCGCCAGCGTCATCGTCGGGCTGATGCAGGACCAAGGCTATCTCTCGGCGGCCGAGGCCGAAGCCGCGCGGGCCAACCCCGCCACGCTCTCCGCCACGGCCCAGCAGGATCAGGGCGGCTATTTCGCCGACTGGGTGATGGATACCGGCCCCGAGTTCTTTACCCGCGACACCACCGAGGATGTGGTGATCCGCACCACCCTTGACCCGCGCATCCAGACCGCCGCCGAAAAGGCGCTGCTGCAGGTCTTCGAGGAACGGGTGAGCCCCGGCTCCGAGGCGCAGGCCGCGATCGTGGTGATGAGCGCCGACGGCGCGGTGCGCGCCATGGTCGGCGGGCGCAACGTCAAGGCATCCGGCGCCTTCAACCGCGCGACCCAGGCGCTGCGCCAGACCGGCTCCTCCTTCAAGCCGTTCATCTATGCCGCGGCGCTCGATCTGGGCATGCAGCCCTACGACCTCGTCGACGACAGCCCGCTGACCATGAACATCCCCGGCTCGGGGGCCTGGTCGCCCGAGAACTACGACCGCAAGTATGACGGCATGGTCACCCTGACCGAAGCCCTGGCCGAAAGCCGCAACATCCCGGCGGTGAAGGTCTCCGAGCAGGTCGGCCGCGAGAACGTGCGCACCGTGGCCTCGATGTTCGGCATCGACAGCGATCTCGCCGCCGGGCCGGCGCTGGCGCTCGGCGTATCGGAAAGCACGCTTCTGGAGATGACCGGCGCCTATGCGGGCATCCTCAATGGCGGCTCCTCGGTGACGCCCTACGGTCTGCTGGAACTCAAGCTCAAGGGCGACGACACGCCTCTGATGGGCACCGGTGGCGGAATCGGCGAACGGGTCATCAGCCAAGACGCCGCCGAGAAGCTGACCTGGATGATGAGCCGCGTCGTCGCCGAGGGCACCGGCAGCCGTGCCCAGATCGATGGCTGGGAGGTGGCCGGCAAGACCGGCACCACGCAAGGCGCGCGCGACGCCTGGTTCGTGGGCTTCGCGGGCGATTACGTCGCCGGCGTCTGGATGGGCTACGACGACAACCGGCCGCTATCGGGCGTCACCGGGGGCGGCCTGCCCGCCACCATCTGGCGCGAAACCATGGTACGGGTGCTCGAGGGCCAGCCCGTGAAGCCGCTGCCGATGCGCGTCCCCGAGCCGTCGCAGGCACCGGAGGCGATCGCCGGGAGCGAGAATGTCTCGCCCTCGGGCGGTCAGGCCAGCGACCCCGAGACCGACCGGATCCTGCGCGAGATGCTGGGCCAGCCCGAACCGGCGCAGCAACAGCAGGCGCAGCCCGCGCAGCAGCAGCCGGATCGTGAGCGGGTCATCCTCGACGTGCTGAACTCGATCCTCGGCGCCGCGACCAACTGAGCCTCAGCCCGGCTCCTCGTCGCTGCCGTCCCCATCCTCGGGGGCGGCATCGGCGGCCCCCTCCTCCGCATCCGTGTCAGGCACGTCTTCATCGTCCGTCGCCTCGTCAGGCTCGGTGGCCGCTTCCTCGGCGCTCCCCTCTTCCACCTCTTCCGAGGCAGACGTCTCCTCCTTGTCGTCGGGCGCCGTCTCCTCCGGCAGGATCACCCGCGGCAGGATGATGCGCGGCGGCGGCAGGCCGGTCTCGGCCTCGGCGTCGCCGGCCTCGATCTCGGTGAAGCCGGGCTCATCGCCGTCCTCCTCGCCCGGTTCGCAGCGCTCGTAGCGGAAGGCATAGCCGTTCCACAGCATGATCAGCCCGCCATCCTCGGCAGCCGTCATCAGCAGCGCCCGCTCGGTCCAGCTGGTGTCACCGGCGCTGCATGTCATGGTGTAGAGCGTGGCATCCATGTCGACCACATCGACCGGATTGGTCATCTGGCACTGGCTGTCGACTCCCTCAAACAGCCCGTCCGTGATCCGTAGCGCGCCCCCGTCCTCGCCGATCGCGGAACAGTCCGCATCGCCGCTGACTCGGTAGGTGCCGTCATAGGGCGTGGCCGAGGCCGCCCCCGCGGCCAACGCCGCCAGTCCCCAGATCGCCGGGATATTCATGATTCGCAAAGTCATACCCGCTAAGTTAGCGGCCGTGGCGTTCCGGTCCAGCGATCCGCCGCCACCAAGGACACGAGACGGTGACGGCAACTGTTCAGAGCAGGGCGATTGCAGTAGAACATGGCAGCGGCCGGGACCGGTCCGGCGCTGCCATCCGCACTGGACAAGAGCGAGGCGAATGATGCGAGACGCGAAATCGTTGGGCGCGGCCGAGCTGCGCGCGGCGCGGTCCGAGAGCCGCGCCTTGTTCTGGGCAGTGGGTATCTTCAGCCTGATCGTCAACCTGCTGATGCTGACCGGCCCGCTCTACATGATGAATGTCTACGACCGGGTGCTGGGATCGCGCTCGATCGCGACGCTGGTCGCCCTGTCGATCCTCGTGGCCTTTCTCTATGCAATGATGGGCCTGCTCGACATGGTACGCGGCCGGGTGATGAGCCGGATCGCGGCGCGGTTCCAGGCGCGGCTCGACGCGCGGGTCTTCGCCGCCGCGCTCAACGCCAGCACCGGCAACCGGGCCCGGGCCGAGGCGGCGACCGCCCAGCGCGATCTCGAATCGGTGCAGCGGCTGCTCGCTTCGCCGGCGCTGATGGCCAGCTTCGACCTGCCCTTCGCGCCGGTGTTCTTCTTCGGCATCTTCCTGTTCCACCCGATGCTGGGCTTTCTGGGTCTGGGCGGCGCGGTGGTGCTGATCATCCTGGCCCTGGCCAACCAGATGATGAGCCGCAAGCAGCTCGAGGAATCGAACGCCACCAGCTTCCGCTCCGAGCAGCTCGGCAACCAGATCCGCCAGGACGCGGACATGGTGCAGGCGCTGGGGATGCGCGGCGCCTCCTTCGGCCGCTGGAACGAGGCCCGCGCACGCTCGCTCGTGGCCTCGATCGGCGCGACCGACACCGGCGGCGGCTTCTCGGCGGTGATCAAGGCGTTCCGGCTGCTGCTGCAATCGGCGATGCTCGGACTCGGGGCCTATCTGGTGCTGCAAGGGCTGATGTCGCCCGGCGCGATGATCGCCGGTTCGATCCTGCTCGGCCGGGCGCTGGCCCCGATCGAGATGATCGTCAACCAGTGGCCCTCCTTCCAGCGCGCCCGCGAAGGCTGGTCCCGGCTGGCGGTGCTTCTGGGCGAGGTCCGCCCCGACGAGCCGCGCACGGCCCTGCCCCGCCCCAAGGCCC
The DNA here is from genome assembly GCF_034371605.1 of Limimaricola variabilis. NCBI lineage: Bacteria > Pseudomonadati > Pseudomonadota > Alphaproteobacteria > Rhodobacterales > Paracoccaceae > Limimaricola > Limimaricola variabilis. The sequence goes on from NZ_CP139691.1 coordinate 2,077,533, forward strand.
GGCTGAGCTGCGAGCAGGTCACCGTGCTGCCCCCGGGCGAGAGCCAGGCTGCGCTGCGCATGGTCAGCTTCCGGCTCGAGCCCGGTCAAGCGGTCGGCGTGATCGGCCCGTCCGGCGCCGGCAAGTCGACGCTGGCGCGCGCCGTGACCGGCCTGTGGCGCCCGGCGGCGGGCAAGATCCGCCTCGATGGCGCCAGCCTCGACCAGTACGATCCCGACGTGCTGGGCAGCTATGTCGGCTACCTGCCGCAGCAGGTCACGCTGTTCGACGGCACCATCAAGGACAACATCGCCCGCATGTCGCTGTCGCCTGACGACGCCGAAGTGGTCCGCGCCGCCAAGGCCGCCGCCGCGCATGAGATGATTCTCAAGCTGCCCGACGGCTACGATACGATGGTCTCCTCCAAGGGCGGTCGCCTCTCTGGCGGTCAGATCCAGCGGATCGGCCTAGCGCGCGCGCTCTATGGCGATCCGGTCATGCTAGTGCTCGACGAGCCGAACTCGAACCTCGACAACTCCGGCAGCATGGCGCTCAACCAGGCGATCCGGGATGCCAAAGCGGCCGGGAAATGCGTGCTGATCATGGCGCACCGCCCCGCCGCGATCGCCGAGTGCGACCTGATCCTGATGATCGAGAATGGCGGCAGACGGGCCTTCGGGCCCAAGGACGAGGTGCTGCGCGAGACCGTGCAGAACCACCGTGAGATCGCCGCCACCGGCGGCAAGGGCGGAGGCGTGTCCTGATGCGCAAACCCACCTCTCCCGCAGACGCCCCTTCGCTGTGGTCCGCGGCGCGACCGCTGGTCGCCGGCTTTCTCGCGCTGGCCGTGCTACTCGGCGGCTTCGGCAGCTGGGCCGCGCTGAGCAACATCTCAGGCGCCGTGGTCGCCTCGGGACGGATCGAGGTCGAAAGCAACCGGCAGGTCGTGCAGCATCCTGATGGCGGCGTGGTCGCGGAAATCCTCGTCGACGAGGGTGACGAGGTCGAGGCCGGGCAGCTGCTGATCAAGCTCGACCCGGAGCAGCTGCGCAGCGAGCTCGCGGTGGTCGAGGGCCAGCTTCTCGAAGTTCTCGCGCGCCGGGCCCGGCTCGAGGCCGAGCGCGACGGCCGCGAGGAACTCGAGTTCCCCGAACTGCTGCTCGAGACCGACAACGAGGTCGCGCCCGAGCTGATGGAGGGCCAGCAGCGGCTGATCGAAGCGCTCCTCGAAAGCGAAGCGCAGCAGGCCGAGCAGCTGGCCCGCCAGCGCGAGCAGATTGCCGACCAAATCGTCGGCATCGAGGCGCAGGAGGAGGCCACGGCACGGCAGCTCGAGCTGATCGAGGAAGAGTTGGGCGACCAGCAATCCCTGCTCGATCGCGGGCTGGCCCAGGCGACGCGGGTGCTGACGCTGCAGCGCGAGCAGGCCAACCTGCTCGGCCGTGTGGGCGAGCTGAAGGCCAGCAAGGCCCAGGCCGGCGGCCGCATCTCCGAGATCGAGATCGAGATCCTCAAGCTCGCCTCCTCTCGCCGGCAGGAGGCGATCAGCCAGCTGCGCGACCTGCAGTTCAACGAAATCGAGCTGTCGAACCGCCGTCGGTCCCTGCTGACGCAGCTCGATCGGCTCGATATCCGCGCCCCGGTGAGCGGCATCGTCTACGGGCTCACGGTGTTCACGCCGCGCTCGGTGATCCGCCCGGCGGAGCCTGTGCTCTACATCGTGCCGCAGGATCGACCCCTAGTGATCGCGACCCAAGTTCAGCCGACCGATATCGACCAGCTGCATCTCGGCCAGGAAGTGGTGCTGCGACTGCCCGCCTTTGATCAGCGCCGCACCCCGGAACTGACCGGCGAGGTGGTGCAGATCTCGGCCGACGCCTTCGAAGATGAGGGCCGGGCGGTCTCCTTCTACCGCGCCGAGATCCGCCTTACCGAAGGCGAGATCGAGAAGCTGCCTGCGGATATGCGGCTGATCCCCGGCATGCCGGTCGAGGCGTTCATCCGGACCAGCGACCGCACCCCGCTGGCCTATTTCGTGAAACCGCTCTCGGACTACTTCGCCCGCGCCTTCCGAGAGGGCTGAAGCCCCCGGCGTTGCCCCCCCAGCGCGCGCAGGGTAGCTTGCGCGCAAACAGTCTAAGGGGACGGACATGCTGGATGCGAAGAAGATCGAGGACGGGCTGGTACGGCTGGGGCTGACGCTTCCCGAGGCGCCGAAGCCGGCGGCCAACTACGAACCCTTCGTGATCCATGACGGGCTGCTTTACGTGTCGGGACAGATCTCGGCTGGTCCGGACGGGCTGATCACCGGACGGTTGGGCGAGAACATGGACACCGAGGCGGGTGCCGCCGCCGCGCGCGCCTGTGCGCTCAGCATTCTGGCCCAGGCCCGCGCCGCCTGCGACGGCGATCTCGGCCGGATCGCGCGGCTGGTGAAGCTCACCGGTTTCGTGGCCTCGGAGCCCGGCTATACCGAGCAGCCCAAGGTGATCAACGGCGCCTCCGACCTGATGGTCGAGCTTTTGGGCGAGGCCGGGCGGCACGCGCGCTCGGCGGTCGGTGTCGCGGCGCTGCCGCTGGGCGTGGCGGTCGAGATCGAGGCCGTCTTCGCGCTCGCATGAGCCGGCCCGTCCCCGCCCTGCCGGCGGCCTTCCTCGATCGCCCGATCGCGCATCGCGGCCTGCACGGCGCGGGCCGCCCCGAGAATTCGCTCTCGGCGGTGCGTGCCGCGATCGAGGCGGGCTACGGCATCGAGATCGACATCCGCAGCTCCGCCGATGGCGAGGCGGTGGTCTTCCACGACCAGACGCTGGAGCGGCTCACCGGTGAGAGCGGCCCGGTGGTGGCGCGCAATGCCGAGGCGCTGCGCGGCATCGGATTGTCCGGCAGCGACGACCGGATCCCGACCTTGGCCGAGGTGCTCGACCTTGTCGCGGGCCGGGTGCCGCTGCTGATCGAGATCAAGGACCACGACGACACGCTCGGCCCCAATGTCGGCGCGGTCGAGGCCGCCGCCGCCCGCGCGCTCGACGGCTATGCGGGTCCGGTCGCGGTGATGTCGTTCAATCCGCATTCGGTCTCCGAGATGGCCCGCCTCGCCCCGGAGCTGCCGCGCGGCCTCGTCACCTGCGACTTCGATCCGGCCGACTGGCCCGACCTGCCCCCACGCCTCGCCGACCGGCTGCGCGGGATTCCCGATTACGACAATCTCGGCGCTAGCTTCGTCAGCCACGACGCGGGTGATCTGGACACGCCGCGCGTCGCGGAACTCAAGGCGCAGGGCGCCAAGATCCTGTGCTGGACCGTCCGCTCGCCCGAGGCCGAGACGGCAGCGCGTCGCGTTGCCGACAACGTGACCTTCGAAGGCTACCTGCCGGGGCCTGCCGCAGCTTGACCCCGGCCGCGCCGGGCCCAACTCTGCGGCCATGAGCCAGACAGAGACGGACCCCGGCGCGGTGGTCGAGATCACCGCGCATGCCAGCCTGCGCGACATTCCCGCGGCCCAGTGGGATGGCTGCGCCGCCCCCGAGGCTGCCCATGGCGGCCGCCCGCGCGACCCCTTCACCACCCATCGCTTCCTCTCGGCGCTCGAACAGAGCGGCTCGGTCGGGCCGGGCACGGGCTGGCAGCCGCATTACCTCGCGGCCCGGCGGGATGGCGAGCTGATCGCCTGCGCCCCGCTCTATGCCAAGGGGCACAGCCAGGGAGAATACGTCTTCGATCATGCCTGGGCCGACGCCTATGAGCGCGCCGGCGGGCGCTACTATCCCAAGCTGCAGATCGCCGTGCCCTTCACGCCGGTGACGGGGCGGCGGTTCCTGACCCGCCCCGGCTTCGAGGCGGACGGCATGGCGGCGCTGGTGCAGGGCGCGGTGCAGCTGGCGTCGAACAACGAGATCTCCTCCCTGCATACCACTTTCTGCACCGAAGCCGAAGCCGAGGCGGGCGAGGCGATGGGGCTGATGCGCCGCACCGGGCAGCAGTTCCACTGGATCGACGAGGGCTATGGCGATTTCGCGGGCTTTCTCGCCGCGCTCAGCTCGCGCAAGCGCAAGACCATCCGCAAGGAACGCGAGGGCGCGCAGGCGGCTGGGCTGACCATAGAGTACCTGACCGGTGACGATCTGAAGCCGCATCACTGGGACGCGGTCTGGGCGTTCTATCAGGATACCGGGCGCCGCAAATGGGGATCGCCCTACCTTACCCGCGCCTTCTTCGAGATCGCGCACGAGACCCTGCGCGATGACATGCTGCTGATCCTGGCCTCGGACGAGGACCGGCCCGTGGCCGGCGCGCTGAACCTGATCGGGCGCGACACGCTCTTCGGCCGCTACTGGGGCGCGCTCGATCATCACCCCTTTCTGCATTTCGAGCTATGCTACTATCGCGCCATCGATTGGGCGCTCGCGCATGGGCTGCCCCGCGTCGAGGCGGGCGCGCAGGGCGAGCACAAGCTGGCGCGCGGATACCTGCCGGTGGCGACGCAGTCGCTGCACTGGATCGCGGATGCGGGCTTTCGCGATGCGGTGGCGCGCTATCTCGAGGCCGAGCGGGCCGCGGTGGACGAGGAGATCGAGGTGCTGACCGGCTACGGGCCGTTCCGGCGCACACGCATGGAGGACCAGGAATGACCGAGAGGCTCGACGAGGCGGGGCGCAAGACCCTCAAGGCCGCCGGCTGGCAGGCCGAGCCCGACCGCGACGCGGTGACCAAGACGTTCCGATTCTCAAGCTTTGTTGAAGCTTTCGGCTTCATGACTCGCTGCGCTCTCTGGGCCGAGAAGTTGAATCATCATCCCGAATGGTCCAACAGCTACCGCACCGTGACCGTCACGCTCACCACCCATGATGCGGACGGCCTGACCGAGCTGGATGCGAAGCTCGCGTCGAAGATGGACAAGCTGGCGGAGACCTGATGCAAGATTTTCTCAACACCGAGCTGTGGTCTGGCACCACGGTGGGCAGCCTGCTCACGCTCGAATTCCTCACCGCGATCCTGGGCGGGGCGCTGAGCGCGCTCTTCGTGCTCACCACCGGCTTCGTCATCGCCGGCTGGCTGTCGCGCCGGATCAAGGGGCTGGCCTCGCGTCATTCCAAGCTCGACCAGACGCTGTTCGACTTCCTGTCCAACATCGTCTGGTACGCGGTGGTGGGCTTCTCGGCGCTGATCGTGCTCAACACGCTGGGCGTCCGGACCACCTCGGTCGTGGCCGTCATCGGTGCCGCCGGTCTCGCCGTCGGCCTCGCGCTGCAGGGCACGCTGTCGAACGTCGCGGCGGGCGTGATGATCGTGCTGTTCCGGCCCTTCAAGCTCGGTGACTTCGTCGTCATCAATGGCCAGATGGGCACGGTGAAGTCGATCTCGCTCAACTACATCGAGCTGGCGGATTTGCAGAACCTGCAGATCATCGTCCCCAACAGCCAGGTCTGGGGCAACACCATCGTCAGCTACTCGGCCAACCCGACGCGGCGCGTGCAATGGGTGTTCGGCGTCTCCTACGGCTCCAACCTCGCCCAGGCCGAGAAGGTCATCATGGACACGATCATGGCCGACCCGCGCGCCATGAAGGACCCCGAGCCCTTCATCCAGGTGAGCAATCTTGGCGATTTCTCGGTCGATTTCACGGTCCGCGTCTGGTGTGCGAACTCCGATGCCTGGGGCTTCCAGACCGACTGCACCCGCAGGGTCAAGGAAGCGCTGGACGAGGCCGGAATCGAGATCCCCTTCCCGACCCGGACGCTCTACGCCAACAAGCTCGCGGACGAGGACGGGGACGAGGCACGCCACGCCGCCGAATGAGAGGGGCGCCACGCCGCGACAGGCACAGTATCGGATCGATGAAAGGGGGGCCGCGCGCCCCCCTTTCGCATCGGGCTCAGAGCGCCTCGACCATGCTTTCACCGCCCGAAATATCGCAGGTGCCGGTCCCTTCCTCGGGATGCCAGACCTTGACCACCCCGTCCTCGGCCATCAGCGCGAAACGCTTGCAGCGGCGGATGAATCCGCGGTCGGGGTTGGAGAACTCCATCCCGATCGCCGAGACCCACTCGCAGCCCGGATCGCCCAACAGGGTGATTCCCGCCTCCGCCGCGCCGGTGGTCTCGCCCCAAGCCCTCATCACGAAGGGATCGTTGACCGCGATGCAGAGCACCTCGTCCACGCCCTTGGCGCGCAGCGCCTCCATCGAGCGGATGAAGCTCGGCACATGGGCGGTCGAGCACAGCCCCGTATAGGCGCCCGGCAAGCCGAAGATCACCACGCGGCGCCCCGCGAGGATTTCCTCCAGCGCCACCTTCTCGGGGCCCTCGGCCCCCATCCGCATCAGATTCGCCCCCGGCAGCCTGTCGCCCACACCGATCGTCATCGCCCTCTTCCCTTTCGCGATTGCGGTCGGGGTTCAGCGATATAGGTTGCCGCGGGTCAGCGGAAGAAGGAGCGCGCCCATGTCCCATGTCGTCGTGATCGGAGCCGGCCAGGCGGGCTCCTCCCTCGTGGGCAAGCTGCGCGCCGAAGGTTTCGACGGGCGGATCACCCTGGTCGGCGCCGAAACCGCGCCTCCCTACCAGCGCCCGCCCCTCTCCAAGGCCTATCTGCTGGGGCAGATGGACAAGGAGCGGCTCTTCCTGCGGCCGCAGGCTTGGTATGGCGAGCACGGCATCGACCTGCGGCTCGGCGCCACGGCCACCGGTCTCGATCTCGCTGCGCACGAGGTGACGCTCTCGGATGGCGAGACGCTCGGCTACGACCGGCTGGCACTGTGCACCGGCGCCCATCCGCGCCGCCTGCCCGCCGAGGTCGGAGGCGATCTCGCCGGGGTCTACACGATGCGCGATCTCGCCGATGCCGACGCGCTGGCGCCTGAGCTGGTGGAAGGACGCCGGCTGCTCGTGGTCGGTGGCGGCTATATCGGCCTCGAGGCCGCGGCAGTGGCTGCCAAGCGCGGGCTGAAGGTCACGGTGATCGAACAGGCCGCGCGCATCCTGGCGCGGGTCGCCGCGCCGGAAACGGCTGCCTATTTCCGCGACCTGCATGCCAGCCACGGGGTCGAGATCTGCGAGGGCTGCGGCCTCGACCGGCTGCTGGGCGAGGACCGCGTGACCGGGGCCCGGCTGTCGGACGGCACCGAGATCGCCTGCGACTTCGCCATCGTCGGCGTCGGCGTGGCGCCGGGCACGGCGCTGGCCGAGCCCGCGGGCCTCGCCATCGAGAACGGCATCCGCTGCGACATCCACTGCCGGACCTCGGACGAGAACGTCTGGGCCGCCGGCGACTGCGCCTCGCTGTTGTGGGGCGACATGCGGATCCGGCTGGAGAGCGTCGGCAACGCCATCGACATGGCCGAGACGGCGGCGCTCAACATCATCGGACGCGGGGTCGAGTATCGGCCCCGCCCGTGGTTCTGGTCCGACCAGTACGACGTGAAGCTGCAGATCGCCGGGCTGAACGCCGGCTGGGACGCGGTGCATGTCCGCCCCGGCGAGACGCACGCGCAGGCGTCGCACTGGTATTATCGGGGCGACAAGCTCATCGCCGTGGACGCGATGAACGACAGCCGCGCCTACATGGTCGGCAAGCGCCTGATCGAGGGGGGCAAATCGCCCGATCCCGCGCATGCGACCGATCCCGCCACCGAACTCAAGTCGTTGCTGAAATGAGGATCATCGCCGGCAGCCATCGCGGGATCGCGCTCGCGGCCCTGGGCAAGGGCGACGCGGGCGCGCATCTGCGCCCGACCGCCGACCGGGTGCGCGAGAGCCTGTTCAGCGCGCTGATGGGCGGCCGCTACGGCGACCCGATCGAAGGGGCACATGTGCTCGACCTCTTCGCGGGCACCGGCGCGCTCGGGCTCGAGGCGCTGTCGCGCGGCGCGGCGCGGGTCACGGCGGTCGATGACGGGCGGGTGGCCGGTCGGCTGATCCGCGAGAACATCGCGAAGATGCGCGTGGCCGACCGGGTGACGCATCTGAAATGCGACGCAACCCGCCTGCCCGCCGCGACGGAGCCCGCCAGCCTCGTCTTTCTCGACCCGCCCTATGGCAAGGGTCTGGGCGAACGGGCGCTGGCTTCGGCGCTGGCGCAGGGATGGATCGCGCCGGGCGCGCTGATCGTCTGGGAAGAGAGCGCGCCGCAGCCCGCGCCCGAGGGGTTCGACCCCCTCGACACGCGTCGCTACGGCGACACCCATGTCACGCTGCTGGAGCGGTCTCAGATATCCCAGGTGGGATGAAACCGGTCGGCGGGCGACAGGGTGAAGATCTCGTTGCCCTGCGCGGTAATGCCGATCGAATGCTCGAACTGCGCCGAGAGCGACTTGTCGCGGGTCACGGCGGTCCAGTCGTCGCCCAGCACCTTGGTCTCGGGGCGGCCCAGATTCACCATCGGCTCGATGGTGAAGAACATCCCCTCCTCCAGCACCGGCCCGGTGCCGGGGCGGCCGTAATGCAGCACGTTGGGCGGCGCGTGGAACACCCGGCCCAGCCCGTGGCCGCAGAAGTCGCGCACCACCGACATGCGATTCTCTTCGACATAGCTCTGGATCGCGTGGCCGATGTCGCCGAAGGTGTTGCCCGGCTTCGCCGCGTCGATGCCGCGCATCAGCGCGTCATGGGTGACCTGGATCAACCGCTCCGCCTTGCGGCCGAGCTTGCCGGCCACGTACATCCGGCTGGTATCGCCGTACCAGCCATCGACGATGACGGTGACGTCGACATTGAGGATGTCGCCGTCCTTGAGCTTCTTGTCGCCGGGAATGCCGTGGCACACCACGTGGTTGACCGAGATGCAGCTGGCGTGCTGGTAGCCCTTGTAGCCGATCGTCGCGCTCTTGGCTCCGGCCTGCTCGATCAGGTCGGTGATGAGGCGGTCGATCTCCGAGGTCCGCTGGCCCGGCACCACGTGCTCGGCGATATCGTCGAGGATCGTCGCGGCCAGCCGGCCGGCACGGTTCATCCCCGCGAAATCCGCGAGATCGTGGATTCGGATGCCGTCACGCGTGAGGCGGCCCTTGCGTTCGTCGGCTACGGTCTCGTCCAATGTCGTCCCCTTTGCTCTGTCGCCCATGAAATAGGGCCTATCGACCGCGGAATCCACCCGCCTGCGTGGAAATGGGCCCCGCCGCGCCCTATACCTTGAGCCAGCCAAGGAGTGCCGCATGACCAACCCCACCGCCGCCATGCTCGTCATCGGGGACGAGATCCTCTCCGGCCGCACCCGCGACAGCAACCTGAACCACCTTGCCAAGGAGTTGACGCTGCGCGGCATCGACCTGCGCGAGGCGCGGGTGGTGGCCGACGATCACGACGCCATCGTCGGGGCGGTGCGGGCGCTTTCGACCGCGCATGACCACCTGTTCACCTCGGGCGGGATCGGGCCGACCCATGACGACATCACCGCCCCTGCCGTCGCCGCCGCCTTCGGTCTCGAGGCGGGGGTGCGTGACGACGCGCGCGCCATCCTCGCCGCGCATTACGAGGCGCGCGGGGTCGAGCTGAACGCCGCGCGGCTGCGGATGGCGCGAATCCCCGAAGGCGCCACGCTGATCGACAACCCGGTCAGCGCCGCGCCGGGCTTCAGCCTCGAGAACGTGCATGTCATGGCCGGCGTGCCGCGGATCTTCGAGGCAATGCTGGCGGGGCTCCTGCCGCGCATCCCCGGCGGCAAGCCGGTCCTGTCGCAGAGCCTGCGGATCGAGCGCGGCGAAGGCGACGTGGCCGAGGCGCTTTCCGCGCTGGCGGCCGCGCATCCCGGCCTCGCCATCGGCTCCTATCCCTTCACCGAGAACGGCGTGTCCGGCACCAACATCGTGGTGCGCGGCGCCGACGGCGCGGAGGTCGAAGCCGCGCTGGTGGAGCTTTCCGCGCAATTTCCGGCATGACGCCCGGCGCCGCCTATGCGGCGCTCGCCGCCACATGGCCCGCAGCTGCAACCCGCGACCTCGGTCCGGCCCGGCTGCGCGACGGGGCCGGCGGTGGCAGCCGGGTCTCGGCGGCGACGTTCGAGGCGCCGTGGTGCCCGGGCGACATCACCGCCGCCGAAACCGCGATGCGCGCGGAAGGCCGGGCACCGCTGTTCATGCTGCGCCGAGGCGAGGAGGCGCTGGACGCGGAGCTGGCGGCACGCGGCTACGAGGTGATGGACCCGACGCTGATCCTCGCCGCGCCGCTCGCGATGCTGGCAAGCTGCTTGCACGCGACAAGCTGGCCGCCCGACCCCGCGCAGCGGGCGCTCTGGGCGTCAGGCGGGATCGGCCCCGAACGGCTGGCGGTGATGGAACGCGCGCCCTCTCCCAAGGCGGTGCTGCGCCTCGCGGATGGCTGCGCCTTCGTGGCGGTACATGCCGGCACGGCAATGCTGCACGCGCTCGAGGTGGCACCGCAAGCGCGGCGGCGTGGGACCGGCCGGGCGCTGATGGGGATGGCGGCGGGCTGGGCGCGAGAGGCAGGGGCGCACATGCTCGCGCTGGCGGTGACGCAGGCCAACACCCCGGCGCGCGCGCTCTACGAACAACTCGGATTCGCGGAGATCACCTCTTATCATTACCGTCGCGCAAGAGGCTGAACGGAGACGTCATGGCATTGCATCATCACGGGCACGGTCACGGCCACGGGCATGGCCATCATCATGTCGATCTGGAATCGGGCGACCGCCGGGTCGCGGGGGCGATCGCGGTCAATCTCGCGCTGACGCTGGCACAGATCGTCGGAGGCCTCGTCTCTGGCAGCCTCGCGCTGATCGCGGACGCGCTGCACAACCTGTCCGACGCGATGTCGCTCATCATCGCCTTCGCCGCCCGCAAGATCGCGCGCCGGCCGGCGGATGCGGAAATGACCTTCGGCTATGGCCGGGCCGAGGTGGTGGCGGCGCTGGTCAATTACACCACGCTGATCCTGATCGGGCTCTATCTCGGCTACGAGGCGATCGCGCGGCTTTTTGCGCCCGAGCCGGTGGCGGGCTGGATCATGGTCTGGATCGCGGGGCTGGCGCTGGTCGTCGATCTCGTGACGGCGGCGCTGACCTATTCGATGTCGAAGGACAGCGTGAACATCCGGGCGGCCTTCCTGCACAATCTCGCCGATGCGCTGGGCTCGGTCGCGGTGATCGTCGCGGGCGTCGCGGTGCTGGTCTTCGGCTGGGCATGGGTGGACCCGGTGGTGACGCTCGGCATCGCCGGCTACATCCTGTGGATGTCGTTGGCGCAGATCGGCGGGGTGATCCGGATCCTGATGCTCGGTGCGCCGCCGGATCTCGATACCCGCGCCGTGCTCGGCCATCTGCGCGAGGTCGAGGGCGTCGCCTCGGTCCATCACGTTCATCTGTGGCAGATGCAGGAGAACGAACCCGCGCTCGACGCCCATGTCGCGGTGCATGAGGGGCGCTGGTCCGAGGCCGACGCGATCAAGTCGCGGATCAAGCGCTCGCTGAGCGAGCGCTTCGGCATCGGCCATGTCACGCTCGAGATGGAATGCGCGGCGCATGCCTGCCAGGGGGCCGAGGCGATCGGCCACGGATGAGAAAAGACGGCCCCCCGAAGGGGGCCGCGAGTGTCGAAAGCGGCGGGCAGGCGCCGCTTTCGCGGCTACCAGTGATCCGGGCCCTTCTCGGCGAAGGCCTGAACCAGGAAATCGATGAAGGCGCGCACCTTGGGCTGGGTGAAGCGGCCCGGCGGATAGACCGCGTAGATGCCCTGCGTCTCGGCCGGGAGGTTCGGGATCGCCTCCTCCACCAGCCCTTTCCTGAGCGCGTCGGCATAGAGGAAGGACGGCAGGTAGGCGATGCCCAGCCCGCCGATACAGGCGTTGAGCAGCGACTGCCCGTCATTGACGGTGAGCCAGCCGGCGGTGCGGACCTGCCGCTTTTCGCCCGAGGGCGCAGTCAGCTTCCACACCGCGCCGTTGGCGGCGTTGGAGTAGTGCAGCAGCTTGTGCTCGTTGAGATCGTCGATCCGCTGGGGCCGGCCGTATTTCTGGAAGTAGCCCGGCGCCGCGATCATCTTCTTGGTGGTTTCGGTCAACTTGCGGGCGCGCAGCGTGCTGTCCTCCAGCTCGCCGATCCGCACCGCCATGTCGAAACCTTCGGAGATCAGCTCCACGAAGCGGTTGTTGAGCACCATGTTGACGGTGATGTCGGGGAATTCCTGCAGGAAATCACCGAGCACCGGGCTCAGATGATTGACGCCGAAATCCGTGGCGACCGAGATCCGGAGCAGCCCCGAAGGGGCCGATTGCATCGAGGTGACGAGCGCGTCGGCCTCGCCCGCATCGTTGAGCACGCGCCGCGCCCGATCGTAATAGGCCAGGCCGATCTCCGTCGGGCTGACGCGCCGGGTGGTGCGGTTGAGCAGCCGCGCCCCCAACCGCGCCTCGAGCGAGGACACGTGCTTGGACACGGCGGATTTGGAGATCCCCATCTTGCGGGCCGCGTCGGTGAACCCGCCTTGGTCCACCACCGTGGCAAAGGCTTCCATCTCTGTCAGCCGGTCCATGCCCGCCCTCCACGCTCATCATTGATCCGAGCTTCTGTGTGACGCCGGATTCGGGCATGATTGGGTCAGGCGCCTGACAATAAAGCGGTTTGCCACGGACCGATGCGCCTGCGGAAACAGCTAGAGCCGCGCCGCCAAACGCGTGCCCTGATCGATCGCGCGCTTTGCATCAAGCTCGGCCGCGACCTCGGCGCCGCCGATCACATGCGTCTCCACCCCGCGCGCGGCCAGCGCGTCGGCCGGGCCGCGCACGCTTTCCTGTCCGGCGCAGAGCACGACGGTATCGGCCTCGATCAGCCGCGGCCCCTCGGGCGTCGTGACGTGCAGCCCCTGCGCATCGATCCGGTCATAGGTCACCCCGCCGAGCATCTCGACCGCGCGCATCTGCAGCCCGGCCCGGTGCACCCAGCCGGTCGTCTTACCGAGCCGCTTACCCAGCTTCTCGGCCTTGCGCTGCAACAGCGTGATCCGACGGATCGCAGGCTCGGGGCGCGGCCCGTCGGGGGCCAGCCCGCCGCGCGCTTCCCACGGCGTGGTGACGCCCCATTCGGCGCGCCAGGCAGCGGTGTCCAGCGTGCTGCTGTCGCCGGTCACGAGATACTCGGCCACGTCGAAGCCGATGCCGCCCGCCCCGACCACCGCGACGCGCGGACCTGCCTGGGCACGGCCCGAGAGCAGATCGGCATAGGAGATCACGTTCGGCCCCTCCTGCCCCGGGATGCCGGGATCGCGCGGCCGGACGCCGGTGGCGATCACCACCGCGTCGAAGCCCGCGAGATCCTCCGCCTCGGGCGCCTGCCCCAGCCGCAGCTCGACCGCGCTGGCCGCAACCTCGGCCTCGAACCAGTCGAGCAGGCCGCGAAACTCCTCCTTGCCCGGAATCGCGGCGGCGTAGTGAAGCTGGCCGCCGATCCGCTCCGATGCCTCGAACAAGGTCACCGCGTGGCCACGCTCCGCCGCCGCCAGCGCCGTGGCGAGGCCGGCGGGACCGGCGCCAACCACCGCGACGCGGCGCGGGCTCTCCGTCGGGGCCAGCACCAATTCGGTTTCGTGGCAGGCGCGCGGGTTGACGAGGCAGCTCGTCAGCTTGCCCGAGAAGGTGTGGTCGAGGCAGGCCTGGTTGCAGGCGATGCAGGGCGCGATCCGCGCCGCCTCCCCCCGCGCCGCCTTGGCCACGAAATCCGGGTCGGCGAGGAAGGGCCGCGCCATGGAGATCATGTCGGCCTGCCCCGAAGCGAGGATGCGCTCGCCCATCTCGGGGGTATTGATCCGGTTCGAGGCGATCACCGGCACCGATACCTCGGGGCGCAACCGCGCGGTCAGGTCCGCGAAGGCGGCGCGTGGTACCGAGGTCACGATGGTCGGCACCCGCGCCTCGTGCCAGCCGATCCCGGTGTTGAGCACGTCGGCCCCGGCCTCGGTCACCGCCCGTGCGAGCGCCACGACCTCGGACCAGTCCTGCCCCTCGGGCACCAGATCGATGAGCGAAATGCGGTAGATCAACAGCCGTTCGGGGCCCAGCGCGGCACGGACGCGGCGCACCACCTCGACCGGCAGGCGCATCCGGTTCTCCAGGCTGCCGCCCCAGCGATCCTCGCGGCGATTGGTGCGCGGCGCGAGGAACTGGTTGAGGAAATACCCCTCCGACCCCATCACCTCAACGCCATCATAACCTGCCTCCACGGACCGCGCGGCGGCGGTGGCGATATCAGCAATCTGCTTCTCGATGCCCTCCTCGTCGAGCGCGGTAGGAGTGAAGGCGCTGATCGGCGCGCGGATCGTCGACGGCGCGACGCAGTGCTTGGAATAGGCGTAGCGTCCAGCATGCAGAATCTGCATCGCGATGCGCCCGCCTTCGGCATGCACCGCGCGCGTGACGCGGGCGTGATTGGCGATGTCATCCTCGGTGAACAGCCCTGCCGCGCCGGGATAGACCCCGCCTTCGCGGTTCGGCGCCATGCCCCCCGTCACGATCATCCCCGCCCCGCCGCGGGCGCGTGCGGCATAAAAGGCGGCGACCCGGTCCCAATCGCCGGTCTCCTCCAGCCCGGTATGCATCGAGCCCATCAGGACCCGATTGGGCAGGGTCACGGGGCCGAGCGTGATCGGCGACAGAAGCTGCGGGTATCGGGACATTCGGGCCTCCTTCTCGGCGGCCAGATTGTCCAGACTTGACGCGCACGTCACCCCCGACGCGACGTCAGCCTGGAGCGACCGCGCCACGTCAGAACTGCGCCCGGAACCTCCGGGCGATCACGAGGTCATTGATCGCGATCACCGAGGGCAGCGGCGCCTCGAAGATCAGGTCGATCCATCCCGCCTCGACGCGGCCGGGATCGGTTTCGAGTGCCCAGAGGTCGAACTCGGTGCCGGTGGGCCCGGTCTCGGGCAGGCCGCGCAGCATCTTCTCGAGATTCGGCCCCTGTCGCAGGTTGAGCCGGGCAAAGGCGCGCGGCAGGCCGGCCGCACCGAAATCGACATCGATCCCGAGCAGGTGGTGCCGGTCCAGCCCCTCGATGAAGGGCTGCGGCAAGGCGATGGCGAGGCTCAGAAACCCGCCATCGAAGCCCTCTTGACGCAGCTCCAGCGGATGCGGCCGTTCCGCGTGAGCGGGGCCGGAGGACAGCGTGACCGCGCCGGAGGCGGCGTCATGGAACAGCCGCACGCCCTCGGCGAGATCGGCGCCATTGCCGGGCGAGGCGGGCAGGCCACCATCGACCCAAGGAGCCGGACGCCAGGCCCGGTCGGCGCCGGGCAGGCGCGGCGTCGAGAGGCTCGACGCCGCAGCCTCTGGGGTCGGGCGGCGGCGCCCGATCAGACGCATCCGCCCTGCCCCGTCACTGGTCCATGTAGACGTGGCTTTCGCCCTCGGCACCGGGATGGGTCACTGCGCCCTTGCGGGCCGAGCCCACAAGCTGCGCGTATTTCCACAGCGCGCCGGCGGTGTAGTCGTTGGTGCGCGGGCCTTTCCACGCGCCCTTGCGCTCGGCCAGCTCGGCATCCGACAGGTCGACCGAGATCTCGCCCTTGATGGCGTCGATGGTGATCATGTCGCCGGTCTTCAGGAGCGCGATCGGCCCGCCATGCGCAGCTTCGGGGCCGACATGGCCCACACAGAAGCCGCGCGTCGCGCCCGAGAAGCGGCCGTCGGTGATCAGCGCGACCTTCTTGCCCATGCCCTGCCCCGAGAGTGCGGCGGTGGTCGAGAGCATCTCGCGCATGCCGGGGCCGCCTGCGGGGCCTTCGTTGCGGATGACGATCACGTCGCCCTCGGCGTATTCGCGCTTGCGCACCGCCTCGAAGGCCTCCTCTTCACATTCAAAGACGCGCGCCGGGCCGGTGAAGACCTGGTCCTCAGCGGCCATGCCCGCGACCTTCACGATCGCGCCGTCGGGGGCGAGGTTGCCCTTGAGGCCCACCACGCCGCCGGTGGGCGTGATCGGCTTCGCCACGGTGTGGATCACACGGCCGTCCGCCTCGCGGTCGATCCGGTCGAGCTCTTCGCCCAGCGAGCGGCCCGAAGCGGTGATGCAGTCCTCGTGGAGAAGCTTGGCCTTGCGCAGTTCCTTCATCACCACCGGCACGCCGCCAGCCTCGTGCAGGTCCTTGGCAACGTATTCGCCGCCCGGACGCAGGTTCACGAAATAGGGCGTGTCGCGGAAGATGTCGCAGATATCGAGCAAGTCGAAATCGATCCCGGCCTCATGCGCGATGGCCGGCAGGTGCAGGCCGGCATTGGTCGAACCGCCGGTGCAGGCAACGACCCGCGCCGCGTTCTCGAGGCTCTGTTGGGTGACGATGTCGCGCGCGCGGATGTTCTTCTCGATCAGATGCATCACCGCCTGGCCGGAGAAATCGCCATACTGGTCGCGGCTCTCATAGGGCGCCGGCGCACCAGAGGAGTTGAGCAGCGCGAGGCCGATCGCCTCCGAGACGCAGGCCATGGTGTTGGCGGTGTACTGGCCGCCACAGGCGCCAGCCGAGGGACAGGCCACGCGCTCGAGGATCGCCAGTTCGGCGTCGGTCATGTTGCCGGCCGCGTGCTGACCCACGGCCTCGAACACGTCCTGGACCACGACGTCCTTGCCGTTGAGCTTGCCCGGCAGGATCGACCCGCCATAGATGAACACCGACGGCACGTTCAGGCGGACCATCGCCATCATCATGCCCGGCAGCGACTTGTCGCAGCCCGCGAGGCCCACCAGCGCGTCGTAGCAATGGCCGCGCATGGTCAGCTCGACCGTGTCGGCGATCGCGTCGCGCGAGGCGAGCGAGGAGCGCATGCCCTCATGGCCCATGGCGATGCCGTCGGTGACGGTAATGGTGGTGAATTCGCGCGGCGTGCCGCCGGCCTTCTTCACGCCCATCTTCACCGACTGCGCCTGTCGGTTGAGGGCGATGTTGCAGGGGGCGGCCTCGTTCCAGCAGGTGGCGACGCCGACCCAAGGCTGGTGGATCTCCTCCTCGGAGATGCCCATGGCATAGAAGTAGCTCCGGTGCGGCGCGCGCTCGGGCCCTTCGGTCACGTGGCGGCTGGGCAGTTTCGTCTTGTCGAAACGGGCGTTCTGCATGGGGCTGTCCCTTCCCGGAGTTGGCTGGGGGCAAGGGATAGTCGCCCCCTCTCCCGACGGCAAGGCGGCTCGCGACCTAGGCCTGCGCCATTCGCGCCCAAGGTGGAGACAGCCGGCCCCTCGGTCCGAATTGCAATCCGCCGCGCCGGGGCGTATCCCCGACACCGACCCGACGCGCCCGGAGCAGCAAGATGAACTGGATTTCCAACTACGTCCGTCCGCGGATCAACTCGATCTTCTCGCGCCGCGAGGTGCCCGAGAACCTGTGGACCAAGTGCGACGAATGCGGGACGATGCTGTTCCACCGCGAGTTGGCCGACAATCTCAACGTCTGCACCAATTGCGGGCACCACATGGCGATCACCCCGCGCGAGCGTTTCAAGGCGCTGTTCGACGGCGGCGTGTTCTCCGAGGTCAAGGTGCCCGAGCCGATCGCCGATCCGCTCAACTTCCGCGACCAGAAGAAATACGTCGACCGGATCAAGGAAGCCCGCCGCAAGACCTCCGAGAAGGAGGCGATGCTGGTAGCCGAGGGCGAGATCGGTCGCACCAAGATCGTCGCCGCCGGGCAGGACTTCTCCTTCATGGCCGGCTCCATGGGCATGTATGTCGGCAACGCGATCATCGCGGCGGCCGAGCGAGCGGTGAAGCTGAAGTGCCCGCTGGTGCTGTTCTCCGCCGCCGGTGGCGCGCGGATGCAGGAGGGGATCCTGTCGCTGATGCAGATGCCGCGGACGACGGTCGCGGTCGAGATGCTGAAAGAGGCCGGCCTGCCCTATATCGTGGTGCTGACCCATCCCACCACGGGCGGCGTCACCGCCTCCTACGCGATGCTGGGTGACGTGCAGATCGCCGAGCCGAACGCGCTGATCTGCTTCGCCGGTCCACGGGTGATCGAGCAGACGATCCGCGAAAAGCTTCCCGAGGGATTCCAGCGTGCGGAGTACCTGCTCGACCACGGCATGCTCGACCGCGTGACGCCGCGCGGCAAGCTGCGCGACGAGCTGATCGGCATCACCCGCATGCTGATGGGGATGGAGCCCGCGGTGATGGGCGACCTGCCCGCCCCCGCGACGCCGGAGCCGGCGGCGGCCAAGGAGGCCGTGGCCACCAAGGGTGAGAAGGCCGAGACCCCGGCCGCCCAGCCCGCCCCTGCCGCGCCCAAGGCGGAGACGCCCAAGAAATGAGCGCCGGGGCCGGCTCCGACGCGATCCTCGCGCGGATGATGACGCTGCACCCCAAGGTCATTGATTTGACCCTCGACCGGGTGTGGCGGCTTCTCGCGGCGCTGGATCACCCGGAGCGGCGGCTGCCATCGGTCATCCATCTCGCGGGCACCAACGGCAAGGGCTCGACCCAGGCGATGATCCGGGCCGGGCTCGAGGCTTCGGGCGACAGGGTCCACGCCTATACCTCGCCGCATCTGGCGCGTTTCCACGAGCGCATCCGGCTGGCGGGCACGCTGATTTCCGAAGAGGCGCTGACCGCGCTGCTCGACCGGACCCATGCCGCCAACGGCCCCGACCCGATCACCTATTTCGAGATCACCACCGCAGCGGCGCTGTTGGCCTTTGCCGAGACGCCGGCCGAGTGGACCTTGCTGGAGACCGGCCTCGGCGGCCGTCTCGACGCCACCAACGTGGTCGAGCGCCCGGCGCTCACGGTGATCACGCCGATCGACCTAGACCACCAGCAATATCTGGGCGAGACGCTGCCGGAGATCGCGGGCGAGAAGGCCGGCATCCTCAAGCGTGGGGTGCCCTGCGTGGTCGCCCCTCAGCACGAGGCGGCGCTCGAGGTGATCGAGGCGCGCGCCGCGCGGCTCGGCGTGCCGCTGATGGCGCATGGCCAGCACTGGCACGTCACCACCGAGGCCGGGCGGCTGATCTATCAGGACGAGCGCGGCCTGCTGGACCTGCCGCTGCCGCGGCTGATGGGACCTCACCAGATCGTCAACGCCGGCACCGCGATCGCCGCGCTCCGCGCGTTGGGCCGGGACGACGCGGCGGCGGAGGCCGCGCTGACGCGCGCCGAATGGCCGGCCCGGATGCAGAGGCTGCGGCATGGCCCGTTGGTCGATCTGGCGGGTGAGGCCGAGCTCTGGCTCGATGGCGGGCACAACCCGGCGGCGGGCGAAGCTTTGGCCCGGACCTTGGCGGCGATGCCGGACCGGCCCGTGCACCTGATCTGCGGCATGCTCAACACCAAGGATATCGCGGGCTACCTGCGGCCGCTTGCAGGCGTGGCGCAAAGCCTGAGCGCCGTCTCGATCCCCGGAGAGGCGAACACCATTCCGGCCGCCGAGACCGCGCGGGCGGCACGCTCCGCTGGTTTCACAGCGGTGGAGGAGGCTTCCGACGTCGCGGCGGCCGTGGAAGCGATCACCCGCGACGGCACCCGGCCCCGCATCCTGATCTGCGGCTCGCTCTACCTCGCGGGCCACGTTCTGCGCGAAAACGGATGAGACTCTGGCCGGCGCTCTTCGCGGCGCTGGCAGCCGCTCCGGCGCAGGCGGTCGAGCTGCAGTTCTGCTGGCGCGGCGCGGCGGGCTACAGCATGACTGGGCTGATGCGCTTTCCCGATGCGCTGCGCGACGCCGCGCTGGTGACGCAGGACGACATCACCGCCTTCGAGATCACCGGCTGGCGGCATGGCGAGCGGCTCGGCCACTGGAGTCTCGAGGCGCTCGGCCCGGACACCTCGTGGCTGCTGAGCTTCGATCCGATCGCCATGCGATTCCCGATGACCGGCATCGGCGTGTTCCAGGCCTGGAACGCCGGCGGGGCGGTCGATGACTGCGGCGCGCCGGGATTCGGCTTCAACGCTGGCAATGGTGGGCAGGATGTCTGCGTAGATGGCCGATTCGTCACCGAATCGACGATTCCCTGGGAGACGCCGCTCTACGCCGGAACCACGCCCGTCACACCCGCTTGCGACGGCGCGCCGATGCTGTCCGGGAGGCACCCCCTCCGCACGCCGCCAGCGCCTGCCTGACAAGGCTCGCAGGTACCTGCGCATCGCCCGAGGGGCGAAAGCGACCTCGTAACCGTCGGTTTATGACGTCACGAAACTTCGCGCCGTGGTTGACCGGAGGGGCCCCTAGCGGAATGCTTGGCAACAGGGGGACGACACGACCAAGGCGGCAGCAAGACCGCGACTTCGGTAGGTGGGCAGGCGACAGTCCAAAGGGGGGTCCGGGGAAACGGCCCCCCTTTTATTTCGGGCCAAGCGCCTGTTTCCCGCTCAGCTTCGTCCCCAGCCCTCGGCCTGCATCTCCTCGAGACGACTCGCCGTCCGCTCGAACTCGAAGCTGCCCTCGCCCTCGACATAGAGATAGGCCGGCGCGGCGGAGGCGGAGGCGACGAGCCGGGTCTTGGCCTCGTAGAGCGCGTCGATCAGCGTCACGAAGCGTCGCGCCTCGTTGAAGTTGGAACGCGACAGGCGCGGGATGCCGTCGATCATCAGAATCTTCACCGCCCCGGCCAGCGCGAGGTAGTCTGCCGCCCCCAGCGGGCGGCCGCACAGCTCGTGGAAACCGGCGCGGGCGATTCCGTTGCGGTATTCCGGCACCGTCACGTCACGCCCCGAGACGCGCAGGACCAGCGGCTCCCCCCCCGCCCCGCCGGTGAGGTCCGCCCAGATCGCGTCGAGCTTGGCGCGCGCGCCCGAATCATTGGGCATGATCCAGCTTTCCGATCCCTTGAGCCGCCCCTGACGGTGATCGGTCGCGCTTGCCAGCTCCAGCACTTCCATCCGCGCCTTCAGCGTCTCGATGAACGGCAAAAAGAGCTGCCGGTTCAGCCCGTCCTTGTAGAGATCGTCAGGCACCCGGTTCGAAGTGGTGACGATGGTGACGCCCTGCTCGAACAGCTTCTCGAACAGCCGCCCCACGATCATCGCGTCGGTGATGTCGGTGATCTGCATCTCGTCGAAGGCGAGGAAGCGCAGCTCGCCTGCCAGCCCCTCGGCCACCGGAGCAATGGCGTCGTCGACCCCGCGCGCGCGGGCCTTGTTCATGTCGGCATGCACCCGCTGCATGAAGGCGTGGAAATGCCAGCGCGCCTTGGGCAGGTCGATCTCGTCGAACAGCAGATCCATCAGCATCGACTTGCCGCGCCCCACCCCGCCCCAGAGGTAGAGGCCCTTCACCGGCTCGGGCGCTTTCGGCTTGCGGAACCAGCCGCCGCGCTGCGGCTCGGGTTGCCGCGCGAGATCGCGCGCCACACGGTCGAGCGCGGGCAGCACCGCCTCCTGCGCCGGATCCGGTTTCAGCGCGCCCTGCTCGATGCGCGCACGATAGGCTTCTTCGATGCTCATGGTGAGGCGACATAGCCGCAGCCTCGCGCATTGCAAAGCCACGGCACGATCCGCAGGGTCGGGCCATGGAAATTCGACCTGCCCTGCCCGACGACGTACCCAAACTGGCCGATCTGCACGTGACCTGCTGGGCCGAAACCTATCCCGGCCTCGTGCCCGCCGAGGAAATCGCCCGCTTCGACCGCAACATGCGTCTGCGCCAATGGGGGCAGCAGATCGCCCGAGGGACCAGCCGCATCGTGATCGCGCCCGGTACGGGGTTTGCCCAGCTGGGCCCGCAGCGCGAGGCGGCGCTGGCGGCGCGCGGCTTCAAGGAGGAGCTTTACGCCCTCTACCTCACCCGCGCGGCGCAGGGGTGCGGACTCGGACGCGCGCTCTTCGCCGCGGCCCTCGGTCCCGCCCCCGGCCCGCTCTCGGCGATGGTGCTGGGCGGGAACGACCGTGCCTGCCGATTCTACGAGACAACGGGCGCGCGTCTGGCCGAGCGCCGCCCCGAACGGATCGGAGAGGCAAGGATTATCGACCTGCTCTACCTGTGGGACGCGGCGCCCGCTCTCTGACGGGAACGGGCCCCTTTGAATATCGAGCCAACCGGCCGCTACATGCGCACGGCATGGATTGACAGCAACGCGCAGCGGCGGCCTAGATCGCGCATGACCCGCCAGCCCCTCTTCACCCCCGTCCTGATCGCCGGTTGCCTCATCGTGATGGCGGGCTTCGCCATCCGTGCGAGCTTTGGCGTGTTCCAGATTCCCATCGCCGAGGAGTTCGGCTGGCCGCGCGCCGAGTTCAGCCTCGCCATCGCGATTCAGAACCTCGCCTGGGGCATCGGCCAGCCGCTTTTCGCGGCGATGGCCGAGAAGGTCGGCGACCGAAAGGCGATCGTGCTGGGGGCGCTGGCCTATGCGACGGGGCTGATCCTGTCGGCCGGTGCGACCCTGCCGATCCAGCACCAGCTGCTGGAGATCCTCGTGGGATTCGGCATCGCCGGCACCGGCTTTGGGGTGATCCTCGCCGTGGTGGGCCGCGCCGCCTCGGACGACAATCGCTCGATGGCGCTGGCGGTGGCGACGGCGGCGGGTTCGGCGGGACAGGTCTTTGGCGCGCCGATGGCCGAGATCCTGCTGGGCTACATGAGCTGGCAGTCGGTGTTCATCGTCTTCGCCGGGCTGATCCTCGCGACGCTGCTGACCTTGCCGATGATGCGCTCTCCGGCACCCGCCTCCACCGCCGAGCTGCAGGAAAGCATGGCTCGGGTGCTGGGGCGCGCCGTGCGCGACCCCTCCTACGCCCTGATTTTTCTGGGCTTTTTCTCCTGCGGCTACCAGCTCGCCTTCATCACCGCGCATTTCCCGGCCTTCGTGACCGAGATCTGCGCGCCGATCGCTGCAGGTGGCGTGCTGGCCTCGCTGGGCATCACGACGACCGCAGGCCTGGGCGCGGTGGCGATCTCGCTGATCGGGCTTGCCAACATCGCCGGCACGATCGCGGCGGGCTGGGCCGGCAAGCGCTACAGCCGGAAATACCTGCTGGCCGGAATCTATACCGGCCGGACGTTGACGGCGGCGTGGTTCATCCTGACGCCGATGACGCCCGCGACTGTGCTGATCTTCTCGGGCGTGATGGGCAGCCTGTGGCTCGCCACCGTGCCGCTGACGAGCGGGCTGGTCGCCCATCTCTACGGGCTGCGCTACATGGGCACGCTCTACGGCATCGTGTTCTTCAGCCACCAGCTCGGCAGCTTCATGGGCGTTTGGTTGGGCGGCCGGATGTACGACATCTACGGCAATTACGAGGCGGTCTGGTGGGTCGGCGTCGGCGTCGGCGCGCTCTCGGCAATCGTGCATCTGCCGATCCGCGAGCGCCGCCCCCCGATCGCCGCCCCCGCCTGACGCCGCTCTAGTCGCGCGCGCCGAAGATCGCGGAGCCCACCCGCACATGGGTGGCGCCGCGCGCGATGGCGGCCTCGAAATCGCCGCTCATTCCCATCGACAGCCCCCCCAACCCGTTGCGCGCGGCCATCTCGCGCAGCATGTCGAAATGCGGCGCCGGATCTTCCTCGGCGGGCGGAATGCACATCAGCCCGACCACCGGCAGGTCGAGATCGCGGCACCGCGCCACGAAACCATCCGCCTCGGCCGGCAGCACCCCGGCCTTCTGCGGCTCCTCGCCGGTGTTGACCTGCACAAAGAGGTCCGGACAGGCACCGCGCTCCTGCGCCAGCCGCGCTAGCGTCTCCGCCAGCTTGGGCCGGTCGAGCGAATGGATGGCGGTGGCAATCTCCATGGCTGCGCGCGCCTTGTTGGTCTGCAACGGCCCGATGATATGGATCTCGACGCCCGGGAAACGCGGTGCCAATGCGCCCCAGCGTTTCTGCGCCTCCTGCACCCGGTTCTCGCCGAAGACCCGCTGACCGGCCTCAAGCACCGGTAGAACGTGCGACTCAGGCTGCATCTTGGAGACGGCGACGAGGGTGACATCGGCCGGGTCGCGTCCCGCTTCACGAGCGGTTTCGGCGATGCGGCGGCGGATCGTGTCGAGCGACATGGGCATCTCCTGCAGGGGTCCGGGGTTCCCCTGCCATCTGTGTGACCCCGATGCATCAATTTTCTGGCGGGGCCTCGACTTGGGGCCAAACTCCTTGAGTGTGAACGCCCCTCCGCGCAATGAAAACGCCAATGCTGGCTGGACTGGCATTCTCGGGAATGCAAACACGAGGGAAATTCATGAAACGCATCCTGCTCGCCTCGGCCTCGATCGTGGCCTTTGCCGGCGCCGCCGCCGCTGAAGTCACCTTCTCGGGCGAAGCCGCTCTGGGCTACAACGACACCGACGCCGTCAGCGAAGCTGACGACGACAAGGGCTTCTACTGGGACGCCGAGCTCGGCATCACGCTGACCCAAGAGCTCGACAACGGCCTGGTCGCCGCTGCCACCGTCACCACCGACCTCGTCGACAACGAGCTGTCCGACGAGCCGCTCTTCGCTGACGGCTTCGTGCTGTCGCTGACCTCCGAGACCGCCGGCCTCTACTTCGGCGACACCGACCAGGCTGCTGACCTGCGCTGGGACGGCGTGTCGGAAATGGCTCAGGACGGCTTCTCCGAGACCGATGGCGAGACCGTGCTGCGTGGTGATGTGACCGCCTACGGCCTCGACCTGTCGATGTCGGCGCTCGTCGACGACACCACCGATGGCAACATCGAGGGCGACGACGACACGCTGGACCAGTACTCGTTCGGCGCGGCCGGCGAATTCGGTGCGTTCCAGTTCTCGACCGCCTACCAGGCCGAAGAGCGTGACTTCATCGAAGAAGCCAGCGGCGACTTCAACGGCGACGAAATCTTCGGCATCTCGGTCGGCACCGCTTTCGCCGGCGCTGACGTCGACGTGGCCTACGCCCGCAACCTGTCGACCGAAGAAGACTCGACCGGCATCGAGGCCGCCTACCCGATCGGCCCGGTCACCGTCGGCGGCTTCTACGTCTCCGAGTCCGAAGGCCAGGACAGCTACGGCGTCGCCGTTGACTACGTCTCGGGCGCTCTGACCGTGACCACCGCCTACGAAGACGTCCAGGGCGACACCGACTTCGCCGTCGAGGCCGGCTTCGACTTCGGCATGGGCCTGATGGCCTACGCCGGTCTGACCGACCACGGCGACGACTACTACGTCGCCACCACCTACGAACTGGCCGAAGGCGCTTCGCTGCTCGTCTCCTACGCGAAGGACGACGACAACGACTCCGAGGACGAGATCGGCGATCCCGAGTACCAGGAAGGCACCACCGTCGAGGTGAACTTCGAGTTCTGATCCACCTGGATCACGACTTCAGGCAAGGGCGGCTCCATTGGAGCCGCCCTTCGCATTTTCGAGAGACGCTTTCGCGGGCGCGCGGGTGTGGCACAGGACGACGATGTGCAGTATCACCGCGACCGGGCCGAGACGCCCCGAACGACCATCCGAGGACACCGACATGTCGCGCTACACCGCCGCCGAGATCGAAGCCAAATGGCAGGCCGCCTGGGACGAGGCCGGCCTCTTCACCGCGCGGCGCAGCGCCGATCGCCCGAAATACTACGTGCTGGAGATGTTCCCCTACCCGTCGGGGCGGATCCACATGGGCCATGTGCGCAATTACACGATGGGCGACGTGATCGCGCGCCACAAGCTGGCCACGGGGCACAACGTGCTGCACCCGATGGGTTGGGACGCCTTCGGCATGCCGGCCGAGAACGCCGCCATGGCGTCGGGCGGCCATCCCAAGGAATGGACTTACAACAACATCGCCGACATGCGCGCGCAGATGAAGCCGCTGGGCCTGTCGATCGACTGGAGCCGCGAATTCGCGACCTGCGACCCGGAATATTACGGCCAGCAGCAGGCGCTGTTCATCGACATGCTGGAAAAGGGTCTGGTCTACCGCAAGAACGCGGTGGTGAACTGGGACCCGGTCGACATGACCGTCCTCGCCAACGAGCAGGTGATCGACGGCAAGGGCTGGCGCTCGGGCGCCGAGGTCGAGCGGCGCGAGCTGACCCAGTGGTTCTTCCGGATCTCCGACTACAGCGACGAGCTGCTGGCGGCGCTTGACGGGCTCGACGACTGGCCGGCCAAGGTCAAGCTGATGCAGGCCAACTGGATCGGCCGCTCGCGCGGGCTCGAGATGGCGTTCGGCCTGACCGAGGCCGTGCATGGTCATGACCGGATCGAGGTCTACACCACCCGCCCCGACACGCTTCTGGGCGCGAGCTTCATCGGCATTTCGCCCGACCACCCGCTGGCGCGGGCGCTCGAGAAGGAGCGCGCCGAGGTGGCCGAGTTCTGCGCCGAGGCGCGCAAGGGCGGCACCACCGAGGAGGCCTTGGAGACCGGCGAGAAGCTGGGCTTCGACACCGGGCTGAAGGTGCGCCATCCCTTCGACCAGGGCCGCGACCTGCCCGTGTGGATCGCCAACTTCGTGCTGATGGATTACGGCACCGGCGCGATCTTCGGTTGCCCCGGCCACGACCAGCGCGACCTCGACTTCGCGCGCAAATACGACCTGCCGGTGATCTCGACCTTCGCACCTGCCAAGGATGACGGCCAGCCGCTCGCCGAGGATGGCGGGCCGGCCTATGTGCCGCCCAAGACCGAGCCGGTGATCTACATCAAGGGCTTTGCCGGCGCGACCGAGCAGACCGGCGAAGAGGCGATCGACGCCGCCATCGCGTTTTGCGAGGAGCACGGCGTCGGCCGCGGCGTCACCCGCTTCCGGCTGCGCGACTGGGGCCTGAGCCGCCAGCGCTACTGGGGCTGCCCGATCCCGATCGTGCATTGCGACGATTGCGGTGCGGTGCCCGAGAAGAAGGAGAACCTGCCGGTCCGCCTGCCCGACGATGTCTCCTTCGACGTGCCGGGCAACCCGCTCGACCGGCATGCCAGCTGGCGCAACACCCCTTGTCCGCGCTGCGGCAAGGATGCGCGCCGCGAGACCGACACGATGGACACCTTCGTCGATTCCTCGTGGTATTTCGCGCGCTTCACCAGCCCCCGCGCCGAGACGCCGACCGACATGGCCGAAGCCGAGTACTGGATGAATGTCGACCAGTATATCGGTGGCATCGAGCACGCGATCCTGCACCTGCTCTATTCGCGCTTCTTCGCCCGGGCGATGCATGCGACCGGCCACCTGCCCGAAAAAGCGATCGAGCCGTTCAACGCGCTCTTCACCCAAGGCATGGTGACGCACGAGATCTACCAGACCCGTGACGCCAATGGCCGCCCAGTCTACCACCTGCCCGAGAGCGTCGAGAACGGCGCGCTCAAGGACACCGGCGAGAAGGTCGAGATCATCCCCTCGGCCAAGATGTCGAAGTCCAAGAAGAACGTGGTCGATCCGGACGCGATCCTCGCGCAGTACGGGGCGGACACCGCGCGCTGGTTCGTGCTGTCCGACAGCCCGCCCGAGCGCGACGTGGAGTGGACCGCCTCGGGCGCCGAGGCCGCGCACAAGCACCTCGCCCGGGTCTGGCGCATCGCCGACGAGATCGCCGATGCCACGGAAGGTGATGCCGCCGCCGACGAGGAGCTGCTGCGCCAGCTGCACCGCACGATCCGCGACGTCACGCTCGGGCTCGAGAGCTTCGGCTTCAACGCCGCGATCGCGAAGCTCTATGCCTTCACCTCGGTGCTGTCGAAATCGACCGCTTCTGCCGAGACGCGCCGCACCGCCGCGCGCATCCTCGCGCAGCTGATGTCGCCGATGACGCCGCATCTCGCCGAGGAGATCTGGGCGCGTCTGGGTGGCGAAGGCTTCGTCGCCGCGGCGCCTTGGCCGGTGGCCGAGGAGCGCTTCCTCGTCGAGGACAGCGTGACCATGCCGATCCAGATCAACGGCAAGCGCCGTTCCGAGATTTCGGTGCCCAAGGCGATGCCCAAGGCGGAGATCGAGGCGCTGGTGCTGGCGGACGAGGCGGTGACCCGCGCGCTCGATGGCGGCAGCCCGAAGAAGCTGATCGTGGTTCCCGGCCGGATCGTCAATGTGGTCGTCTGAGTCCTCCCGCCGGGCCTGGCTGCTGGGCGCGCTGGCGCTCGGCGGCTGCGGCTTCACCCCGGCCTATGGGCCGGGCGGCGCGGCGCCGCTGCGCGGCACCATGGCGGTCGAGACCCCGGCGACCTTCCCCGGCTACCTGCTGCGGGCCCGGCTGCTGGACCGGTTGGGGCCGGCCGAACGCCCGCGCTACCTGCTCGACATCGACGTGACCGAGGAGACCGAGCAGGCCGCGATCAGCGCGGATGGCGCGGTGCTGCGCTACCGGCTGCTCGGGGCGGCGCTTTACGCGTTGCGCCCGGTCGCGGGCGGTGACGCGCTCGCCGAGGGCACGGTCGAAGACATCGCCAGCTACTCGACGACGCTCGGCACGGTGGCCTCCGAGGCGGCCGAGCGCGACGCTCGCGAGCGGTTGGCGGTGCTGCTGGCGGACCAGATCGTGACCCGCCTGCTGGCGGTCCCCGCGCGGCCATGAAGCTCTCGACGCGCGACGCGGCCGCCTTCTTCCGCAAGCCCGACCCCAAGGTGGCGGGCGCGCTGATCTGGGGCGACGACGCGATGCGCGTGGCGCAGCGCCGGGCCGAGGTGATCGCCGGTCTCGCCGGACCGCAGGCCGAGGCGGAGATGCGGCTGACCCGCCTGCCGGCCGCCGATCTGCGCCGCGACGGCGCGGCGTTGATCGACGCGGTCAAGGCGCAGGGGTTCTTCCCTGGCCCTCGCGTGGTCTTCGTCGAGGGCGCAACCGACGGCCTGGCACCGCTCTTCGACGCCGCGCTGAAGGACTGGCGTCCGGGCGACGCGCAGATCCTGGCCACCGCCGCGCAGCTGCCTGCCAAGTCGGCCCTGCGCAAGCTGTTCGAGGCCCAGCCCCTCGCCGTGTCGATCGGTCTTTACGACGATCCACCCGGGCCCGAGGAGATCGCCGCGATGCTTGCCGCGGCGGAGGTGCCCGAGCCCGATGCCGACGGGCGGGCGCTGCTGACCGAATTGTCGCGCGCGCTCGATCCTGGCGCGTTTCGGCAGGTGATCGAGAAGCTCGGCCTCTACAAGCATGGCGACGAGAGCGCGACCACCGCGGCCGACGTCGCCTCGGTCGCCCCGCGCTCGACCGAGGCGGATGCCGACGCGCTGCTCGCGGTGGTGGCGGAGGGCCGCGCTCCGCAGATCGCGGCGCTGCTGCGGCGCCTCTATGCCCAGGGCACCACGCCGGTGTCCCTGTGCATCATGGCGCTGCGGCACTTTCGACAGCTGCATGTCGTGGCCTGCGATCCGGGGGGTCCGGGCCAAGGGATCGCCCGCCTCAGACCCCCGGTCTGGGGCCCGCGCCGCGATGCCATGGCGCGGCAGGCCTCCGGCTGGGGCCGTGACCGGCTCGAACGGGCGGTGATGCTGCTGATCGAGACCGATCTGCAGTTGCGCTCGGCAAGCCGCGCGCCGGCGCAGGCATTGGTCGAGCGGGCGCTGATCCGGTTGGCAATGATGGCCCGCCGCTAAGCTGCGGCACGGCGCGACGAGACCGGTCTCGCCCCGTATTCCATGCCCTGAAACGCGAAACGGCGGACCCGAAGGCCCGCCGTTCCAGCCATCCGACCCGAGGGCCGGAAGGTCCTGAAATCAGGAGTCGTCCGAAGCGGCCAGAGCAACCAGCGCGCCGACGGCGGCCAGCGGCAGCAGGAAGCCGAGCGGGCCAGCCAGCGAGCCGCGGGGAGCCGGAGCTTCCGGCTCGACGACGACGACCGGGGGCTCGACGATCTCGACGGCCAGACCACCGGCGAAAGCCGAGGAGGCGGTCACGGTGCCGGCGAGGGCGGCGGCGACGAGGGTCTTGGTGAGGCGCATGTCTCTACTCCAGTTGATAACAAAGCGTTAAGTCGGCTATAGCCAAGATAGGTGTATCACACAAGCTGGATGACCAGAGTCCACCCCCCGAAAAACGAAACTAAAGGTCGCTGCTGCGCAAATATGCAACACTCAGGTTGACGAACTGACGCGACGAAACGATGCGTCCGGAGCCGTCGATCCAGTAGCGATTGTCGAAGATCACGCCCTCGCCACGGCAGTTTTCGTCGAAGCGGCGGGCCTCTTTCCGCCGGTTTCCGATCTCGATCGTCTCCGCCCCTCTTGCGGTGATCGTGCAGGCGAATTCGCTGCGAACGATTCTGTCCAGCCCGTCGAGCGTCTCGTGCACGCGCAGCGCCTCGCCCCCGCCGGCGCGCAGCGCGGCGCGGCTCTGGCGGGTGTCGGCGGCCATCAGATCGTGGCTAAGACCCCGGGTCGAAACCAGCATCCCGTCATGCAGCGTGTAGGTGAAGCCTTCGGGTCCGGCGAAGGTCTCGCGCCCGCCGCTGGCGGTGAGCTGCTGCGCCGTGCCGACGATACCGATCGTCGCGAGCTCGACCCGCCGCAGCGTCGCCGGATCGGCCGCGGTCCCGGCCGGGGCAGCGGCCGCGGACGCCGCAGCGCCCCCAGTCCCGGTCAGCGACGCCAGACCGCCCTGCAACGCTGCGCCGAGTCCGGCCCCGCCGCCACAGCCCGCCAAGAGAGCCAGCGCCGTCAGCGCGCCCGTCAACCTGATCCGCATCGTCATTTCCAGAACCGTCCCCAGCCATCGTCGAGATCGTTCAGATGGCCGTCGCGGACCACCTCGTAGAGCCGCCCGTCGACCCGCAGGCGCGCGCCGCCGTCGCGTTGCAGCGAGGCCAGCGTGCTCGACGCTTCGCGCCGGGTCGGCTGCCCCACCACGTAGTCGAGCGGGATCGACACCCGGATGCCCTTGTCGAAGGAGCCTTCACCAAAGGCCTCGAAGGGCAGATCCGTCAGGGTGAAATAGCCACCGACGCTCCAGCCGTTCTCGAACTCGCGGTCGAGGATGAAGGTCGCGCCCCAGTCGCCTGCGAGGTAGCGACCGACATCGACCTGGCCGTAGAAGCGATTGTCGAAATCGTAATAGGCCGAGGCATGACCGGTGACGACGTCGTAGTCCTGGAAGCCGAGGCCGAGATCGAAGTCGCGCTGCTTGGCGTAGTTCACCTCGGCGCCGAGGCCGAGCCGGCTATCGGCGGGCTTCCACAGCACCTCGGTCGAGGCACCACCATACATCTCCTCGAGATAGCCCAGCGTCGCCCGGGTGTAGACGTCCGGCGCCAGTCGACCGTAATGCGCCAGCGTCAGGTCGCGGATGCCGGTCGTGCCCTCCTTGGCGTAGAGCGCGGCGTTGCGGCGCACCGGGTGCGGCTCGCCCTCTTCGGCCACGACCAGCTCGGGGTCCTCGCGGTTGGTGTAGAGCTGCTGGCGGAACGTGCCCGATGCGACGAGGCTGTCGGTGATCTCGTAACTGGCCGTCAACTGCGCGCCGAGTTCGAGCTGGAACGGCGCGTCGCTGTCGAAGACGGTGATCCGGCCATAGGGCGCGATCCCCCAGGAAAAGCGGTCATCGATTCGCGGCAGTTCGGCGAGACCCGCCGCCGAGCCCGCGTCGTCGAGCACGCGCCGTTGCGCCAAAGCTGCCGTGCCGCCGGCGACGTCCGCGAAGTTCTCGATGTCCGAGCGCGACAGCGTCACCGCTGAGAGCGGCACGCCGCGCTGCATCGGCTCCAGCGTGAACTGCTCGATCGAGGCCGGCAGGCCGAGGCTCAGCATCCGGGCGATCCGCCCCATCGCCTGCGCCTCGGAGCGGTAGCGGGTGTTGGTATAGCGCAGCCGCACCGCACGGTCCGACAGCTGGATCGAGGACAGCTCCACGCCCTCGGCAGCCAGCGCCTGCTGCAGCGCCGCGCCGATCGTCGCCTCGGGAATCGCCGTCCGGTCCCAGCTTTGCGCCGCGCGAGCATCGGCGTCGCGGATCCGCACCGGCACCGGCGCGGGGTCGAGCCCGGGACCATAAGGCCGCTCGGTCGGATCGATCAGGAAGGTTCCGGTCAGCGCCAGTTCCGAGCCGTAGAGCCACGACGCGCCCAGCTGCACGCCCGGCAGCGGCCGGTAGACGGCGCCGAAATTGAGCGGCGAATCGCGCTCGATCAGCCCCAGCTCGCTCTCGCGATCATAGGCGTCGGAGGAGTACTCGACCTTGAGGGTGAGGGTCTCCGAAGGCGCGTATTCCACGCCGCCAAACAGCGCCGCGTCGCCCCGGAAGAGCTGGTCCAGGGCAAAGGTGCCGCCCTCGCCGAAATCGAGGCCCGGCCGGGTGTCGAAATCCGAGGAAAGCACGCCCAGCGGGTTGTCGAAACCGCCATGCGAGCCGAGCCGCCCCCAGCCGAGGCCGGCCGAAACCCGCAGAGCGTCGCCGAAGGTCTTGGTCGCGACGAGGTACTCCGCGCCATAGGCGCCGGTGCCGAGAAAGTCCTGCAGGCCGATCGCGACCGCGGGCATGGTCGCCGTCTCGTCGTTGAAGCGGTAGCGCAGGTCGAAGCTGCGATCGAAATAGGTCTCGTCGCGTACCGATTGGCCCGGAAGCGTGTAGTCCTCGATCCGGGTATAGCGGAAGCTGCCCGAGAGGTTCGGCAGCAGCTGGAAGGTGAAGGTGGTACGGGTCTGGCCGTCGAAGGCACCGACGGTGGCGGCGATCTGGCCGTCCTTGGCGCTGAGCGCCGAGGGCGTCTCGATCAGGCCCGGCGTACCGTAGAGCGTGTAGCTCAGCCCCCGGTCGGAAACGGTTTGGGCGCTCACCGCCCCCGCCGCCAGAAGGGCCAGAAGACTCGCTGCCCCGCCCCGGCGCATCGCTCGGATCGTCATGTCGTGCTGCACTCCCTGCTCGCTTGCCGCACCCTAGCCGGGCAATCACGCAAATGAAAGCGAGCCGCGATCAGTGGCGGCGCACCGCCCAAGCTGCTGCCTCGCGTCCCGCGAGACGGCCGGTGGCGAGACAGGCGGTCAGCAAATAGCCACCGGTAGGCGCCTCCCAATCGAGCATCTCGCCCGCGGCGAAGACCCCGGGCCGCTCACGCAGCATCAACCCGTCGAGCGCGTCGAAACGCAGCCCCCCGGCAGTCGAGATCGCCTCGTCGATCGGTCGCGGTGGGCCGAGCGGTACCGGCAGGGCCTTGATCAGTGCCGCCAGGGGCCCGGGCGCGGCCGGCAGCGGCAGGGCGAATTCCTGCAGCAGCGCCAGCCGCGCCGGATCGAAGCCGAGCGTTTTGCGAAGATGATTGGAGAGGCTGGCCTTGCCGCGCGGGCGGGCCAGGCGGCGCTCCACTGTCTCCCCTTCGAGATCAGGGGCGAGGTCGAGCGCCAGCCCGGCGCCGTCGCGCAGCTCGGCCGAGACCGCGTAGATGCCGCCGCCCTCCAGCCCGCGCGCCGAAATCACGAATTCGCCCCGCACCCGCCGTGCCCCGGCGACCAGCGCAACCGGCTTGATCGCCGCGCCGAAATGCGGGCGCATATGCGCCGACCAGTCGATCTCGAATCCCATATTGGCCGGCTGGAACGGTGCGACGGCCTCGGGCAACAGCGCAGCCCAAGCCCCGTCCGAGCCGAGCCGCGACCAGCTCGCCCCGCCCATCGCCAGCACCGTGGCATCCGGTGTCACGGCTTGGCGCCCCTGCGGCGTGTCGAACAGCACCGCCGCCCCGTCCCAGCCGGCAAAGCGCCAGCGGGGGCGCAGTGAAACGCCACGCTCCTCTAGTTTGGCAAGCCAGGCCCGTAGCAGTGGTGAAGCCTTCATGACAGTCGGGAACACCCGCCCCGAGGAGCCGGTAAAGACTTCTTGGCCCAACTCCCGGGCCCAGCTCTGCAGCTCGTCCGGGCCGAACGCGCCTAGCGCGGTGCGCAGCGCCGGCGGCATCGCTCCATAGGCCGCGTCGAATTCAACCTGCGGCTCGACCTTGGTCAGGTTGAGCCCGGATTTGCCGGCCATCAGCAGCTTTCGCCCCATGGTCGGCATCTTTTCCGCGACGGTGACCTCGAGCCCTGCAGAGGCCAGGGTCTCGGCGGCCATCAGTCCCGCCGGTCCGCCACCGATCACCACCGCCCGTGCCATCATGCCCCCTGCGGCCACCTGCCGCGCCTGCCCTGCGGCCCCGGGCCGCGCTTGCCGGAGCGCCGCCCGCGCTCCATCTTTTCCCCATGCCAAGCCGTCGCGAGAAACGCCAGACCGAGGCCCTGTCCGTCGCGACCCCGCGCGAGGATCCGGTCTGCGCGCTGTGCCTGCGACCGATCCCGCCCGGCGTGCCGCAAAGCTCGCATCATCTGGTCCCGAAGCTCAGGGGCGGCACACACGGGCCGCAGGTGCTGCTACACCATATCTGCCACAAGGAAATCCACGCCACGCTGAGCGAGACCGAGCTGGCGCGCGACTACAACACGCCGGAGGCGCTGCGCGCGCATCCACGGCTGGAGAAGTTCGTGGCTTGGGTGTCGAAACGACCACCCGGCTTCTCTTCCAAGGTACCGGGCCGCCGCCGCGTCCGCGACTGAGCGATCAGGCCAGACCGATCCGCCGCCGGATGCCCTCGTCGCGCAGCGACACTTCCTGGCCCATCTGGTCCTTGGCCCGGTCCGAGCACATCCAGACCAGCGCCTTGGCGGGCCATTCGGGCGGAATGTGGACCGACCAGTCGAGCCGGCTCACCGCGTTGATGCCCGAAGCCTTGATCTCGCGCTGCATCTGGGTGGCGACGGTGCCGGGCGACAGCCCCATCGCGCGGATGCCCCGGCCACGGTATTCGAGGTCGAGCGAGCGGGTCAGCATCGCCGCCCCGGCCTTGGAGGCGCAATAGGCCGACCAGCCCTCGACGGCGTTGTGCGCTGCGCCCGAGGAAACGGTGATGATGGTGCCGCCGCCCTGCTCGAGCATCACCGGCAGCGCCGCGCGCATGCCGTTGAAGACACCCTTGAGGTTGATGTCGATCACCTTGCCCCAGGCCTCGGGGTCGAGATCGCCCATCGCGCCGATCGGTTCGATCGCGCCGGCATTGTTGACCATCACGTCGAGTCGGCCGAACGCCTTGACGCAGGCCTCGACCGCCGCCTCCATCTCCCAGTAGCGGCTGACGTCGCAGGGAATGGCGAGCGCGGACTCGCCCAACTCCTTGGCGATGTCCGACAGCGCCTCGGCGCTGCGGGCCAGTAGCGCGACACGGGCCCCGGCGCGGGCGAACTCGCGCGCCGCCGCCGCGCCGATGCCGCGGCTCGCGCCGGTGATCAGAACCGTCTTTCCCTGCATCGTGATCTCCCCCCGCTTTCGCCTTTCGTCCAGCCTAGCGGCGGCCTAGTCTGCGGTCCAGCACGCCGGAGGTCCGGCAGGGCGGGCATGGCCCGCGACAGGAATGCGAGGAGGGCCCGGGCATGGCCGGATTGTCGAAAACCACAGCAATCGGTGCGCTGCTCGTGCTGGCGCCCGCGGCGCAGGCCCAGGTCACCGCCGAACAGGTCTGGCAGGACTGGCAGGAAGGCGCGGCCCGGCTTGGGGAGACCCGGATCGAGACCGGCGCCGAGAACCGCGCGGGCGACACGCTGACCGTGACCGATCTGGTGCTGACCATGCAGGGCGAGGATGGCGAGCTGGTCGTGCGGCTGCCCGAGATCACCTTCACCGAAGCCGGCGATGGCACGGTCGAGGTGACGCTGCCCGAATCCTACCCGATCGAGATCACCGGCACCGACGAGGAGGGCGTCGAGGCGGCGATCGACCTGGCGGTCCGGCAAGAAGGGCTCGAGGTGACGGTAAGCGGCGCGCCCGAGGCGATGCGCTACGATTATGCCGCGACCCGCTACGCGCTGGAGCTTGAGCGGCTGACCGAAAATGGCGAGGTCGTGCCCGCCGAGGCGGTGCTGACGCTCGATGCGCCCGTCGGCAGCTATCTCGCGACCACGGCCCCGGACGGGCTGCGGCGCACCGAATACGATCTCGTCGCCGGCAACCTGTCGCTGTCGCTGGACGGCGCCGACACCGAGGAGGGCGGCACCGTCGCGATCGACGCGGCGGTGGCCGATGTCGCCCTCTCCGGCGTGCTGGCCCTGCCCGAGGGCATGGAGGAATCCGAAGCGCTGCCCGAGGATTTCGTCCTCGACTTCGACTACGCCACGGGTCCGGCGCTGGTCGAATTCTCGGGTGATGGCCCGCAAGGCCGCGCCTCCGGCACCGCCCGCACGGCGGGCAGCACGGTGGCACTGGCCCTCGACCGGTCCCGCGCGACCTATGATTCCTCGACTCGGGGGCTGGAGCTGCGGCTGACCGAAAGCCCGCTGCCCCTGCCGATCGAGATCGGCGTCACCGAATACGGCTTCGGCGTCGACGCGCCGCTGGCCGCCCAGGCGGCGCCGCAGGATTTCTCGGCCCGGCTGACCCTCGACGGTCTGACCGTGGGCGAGCCGGTCTGGCGGCTGTTCGATCCGCAGGCCGTGCTGCCGCGCAGCCCCGCCTCGCTGATCGCCGAGTTCACCGGCGCCGCGACGCTGCCGCAGGATCTCACCGACCCCGAAACCGCCGAAGCGGTGGGCGAAGAGGCGGCGATGGCCGAGGCCGCGCCCGAGATCGAGCGCCTGACGCTGGAACGGCTGGTGCTGCGGCTCGCCGGGGCCGAGATCCTCGGCGATGGCGCATTCGTGTTCGACAACTCGGACCTGGAGACCTTTCCAGGCTTTCCCCGGCCGGAGGGCAAGCTGGAGCTGAAGGCCACCGGGCTCAACACGCTGATCGAGAACCTGGCCAAGCTGGGCGCGCTACCGGCCGAGCAGCTGATGAGCACGCGGATGATGCTGGGGCTGTTCACCACGCCGCTGGGTCGCGACGAGCTCGGCTCGACCATCGAGGTCACGCCGGAGGGCCATGTCATGGCCAATGGCCAGCGGTTGAAATAAGCCGCGCTTTCCCGCCCGCCGCCGGCGCGCTAGATGGTCGGGCGACAGACCGAAAGGACCCGCCATGACCCTCCAGCTCGCCGATCTGACCGCCCAGATGCTCGAGGCGGCACGCCGCGCCGGGGCCGAGGCTGCCGACGCGGTCGCGGTCGACGGCACGGCGCTGTCGATCGACGTGCGCGAAGGGCGGCTGGAGCAGGCCGAGCGTTCCGAGGGCATCGACATCGGATTGCGCGTGCTGATCGGGCGCCGGCAGGCGGTGGTGTCCTCCTCGGATGCGCGCGACGCCACGATCGAGACCATGGCCCAGCGCGCGGTGGCGATGGCACGCGAAGCGCCGGAAGATCCGCATGCCGGTCTCGCCGACCCGTCGCAGCTCGCCCATGACACCGATTCGTCGCGCCTCGAGATGTACGACCCTGCGCCCGAGCCGGATCCTGCCGGGCTCGAGGAGGATGCCCGCCGGGCCGAAGCCGCGGCGCGGGGCGTCGACGGCGTCACGCAGGTGCAGGGCGCCAGCGCCGGCTATGGGCGGCGGCGCATCCACCTCGCCGCGAGCAACGGCTTTTCCGGCGGCTACGCGCGGTCGGACCGGGCGATCTCCTGCGTGGCGGTCTCCGGGACCGGCACCGGGATGGAGCGCGACTGGGACGGCGACAGCCGGATCTTCCAGTCCGAACTGCGCAGCCCCGAGGAGATCGGCCGGCTGGCGGGCGAGCGCGCCGCGGCACGGCAGAACCCGCGCCGCCCCCGCACCGGCAAATACCCCGTGCTGTTCGACGAACGAATCTCGTCATCGCTGATCGGGCATCTGCTCTCGGCGATGAACGGCGCCGCGATCGCGCGCGGATCGAGCTGGCTCTTGGGCCACGAAGGCGATCTGGTGCTGCCCGAGGCGCTGTCGCTGATCGAGGAGCCGCATCGTCCGCGCGCCTCCGGCTCCCGGCTGTTCGACGGCGAGGGGCTGCCGACGGCCACGCGCATGCTGGTCGAGGAAGGCGTGCTGACCGGTTGGGTCCTCGATCTCGCCACGGCGCGGAAGCTCGGGCTCGAAAGTACCGCCAACGCGGCGCGCGGCACCACCTCCCCGCCCTCGCCCGCCGTCACCAATGTCCGCCTGACCGAAGGCTCCGCGACCCGCGACGATCTCATCGCCCAGATGGGCACCGGGCTTCTGGTCACCTCGCTGATCGGCTCGACCATCAACCCCAACACCGGCGACTACTCGCGCGGCGCCTCGGGGTTCTGGGTCGAAAAGGGCGAGATCATGCACCCGGTCAACGAATGCACCATCGCGGGCAATCTGCGCGACATGCTGCGCAGCCTCGTGCCGGCGAACGACGCCCGCCAGCATCTGAGCCGCATCGTGCCGTCGCTTCTGGTCGATGGAATGACCCTTGCCGGCGACTGATCACAGCGGCGACCTCGCGCTGCTGGTCGAGGCAGCGCGCGCGGCCGCGGAGATCGCCTGCGCCTTTCGCGCGCCGGAGGTCTGGGACAAGCCGAACGATGGTGGGCCGGTCTGCGAGGCCGATCTCGCCGTCGATGCGATGCTGCGCGAGCGGCTCGGCGCGGCCCGGCCTGCCTATGGCTGGCTGTCGGAGGAGACGGCCGACGCGCCCGAGCGGCTCGCGGCCGAGCGGATCTTCATCGTCGATCCGATCGACGGCACCCGCGCCTATCTCGAGGGCAGCCGCGACTGGGCGCATTCGCTCGCCGTCGCCGAACAGGGCCGGATCACGGCCGCCTGCGTGCTGCTGCCGCAGCGCAACCTGCTCTACACCGCGACCGCGGGCGGCGGCGCCCGGCTCAACGGTGCGCCGATCCGCGCCAGCGGGGAAACCGACCCGGCCTGCGCGACGCTGCTTGGGCCGCGTCTGGCGATGAGCCCCGAGCATTGGTCCGGGGGCGAGGTCCCGCCGCTGCGCCGCGCCTTCCGCTCGGCGCTGGCCTGGCGGCTGTGCCTGCTGGCCGAAGCCCGCTTCGACGCGATGCTGACGATCCGGCCGACCTGGGAGTGGGACATCGCCGCCGGCAGCCTGATCCTGACCGAGGCGGGCGGCATCGCCACCGACCGGCGCGGGGCGGCACTCACCTTCAACAAGCCGCACCCGCAATCCGACGGAGTGTTGGCCGGCGGCGCGCTGCATCCGATGCTGCTCGGGCTGCTCGACCCCGCCGCCGCTTGACCCCGTGCGGTCGAGGCGTAATTTGCGCCCCTGAGCCAAACCTGAGGATATCCCATGACCCAGCGCCTGCATCTCGTCTTCGGCGGCGAGCTCGTTGACCCGTCCAAGAACGTGTTCCGCGACACCGACGACATCCATATCGTCGGCATGTATCCCGACTATGCCAGCGCCTATGCGGCCTGGAAATCCGAGGCGCAGCGCACCGTCGACAACGCGCATATGCGCTACTTCATCGCGCATATTCACCGGCTGCGCGACGAGGAGAAGGCCGCATCGCCGACCGAGGAACTCGGCAACTGAGACAGCCGCCCGCCGATCCCGCCAAGCGGCCACCGGGGGCGCTGGTCTGGGTGCATTGCCCGGACCCCGCGCGCAGCCCCGCCGTGGCGGCATTGGCGCGGCGGCTGGAGGAGGAGCGCGATCCGCTCACGCTTCTCCTGACCGCCCCGGCGCGGCTGCGCGGTGCGCCGCGCAACCTGCTGCAATGGCCCCCCCTGTCCGACAGCCGCGCGGCGACGCAGGATTTCCTGACGCGCTGGAAGCCCGACATGCTGGTCTGGATGCGCGGTCCGGTGCAGCCATCGGTGCTCGCCGAGACCGGCCGGGCGGGGCTGCCCGCGATCATGGTCGATGCCGAGGCGGAGAACGTCGCACTGGCGGGTGGTGGCTGGCGCCCCGGCGCGCGCCGCGCCGCCTTTCAGGGCTTCGAGCGGCTCCTGGCGGCCAATGGCACTGCCGCGGCGCGGCTGCGGCGGATCGGCGTCGAGCCCGCCCGCATCGAGATCGCCGGCCGGCTCGACGCCACGCGCCCCCTGCCCACCTGCCACGACCGCGACCGTGACGACCTCGCCCGGGCGATCGGGTCGCGCCCGGTCTGGCTGGTCGCGGGCGCAGTGGAGGCCGAGCTCGACGCCCTCGCCGCCGCCCAGCGGCAGGCGAGCAAGCGCGCGCATCGGCTGCTGATGATTCTGGCCCCCGCCCAGGATGCGGCGGCCCAGCCGATGGCGGCGCAGTTGCGCCAGATGGGCTTCGTGGTGGCCGAGCGGCTGGAGGGCGAGGAGCCGGACGAGGCGACCGAGATCTACGTCGCCGACGGGCCGGGCGAGATCGGGCTGTGGTACCGGCTAGCGCCGATCACTCTGCTCGGCGGCACGCTCTCGGGCGGTGCCAGCCGCGACCCGATGGAGCCCGCCGCGCTCGGCTCGGCGGTGCTGCACGGGCCGCAGACCGCGGCGCATGGCCCTGCCTTTGCCCGCCTCGCCGCCGCCGGGGCGTGCCGGGCGGTGCGCGGCGCCGCCGATCTCGGCCAGGCGGTCGAGGCGCTGCTGGCCCCCGATCGCGCCGCGATGCTGGCGAAATCCGCCTGGGAGGTGGCCACCGAGGGCGCGGAGGCGACTAACCGTACCATCGACCTGATTCACCACGTGCTGGAGCGGTCGTGAGAGCGCCCGCCTTCTGGGACGGCGACCCCGCCCGCCCCGGCCCGCGCGCCCGCGCGCTGGCGCCGCTGGCCGCGCTCTACGCCACAGCCACCGCGCGGCGCGTCGCCCGCCCCGGCTGGCGCGCGCCGGTCCCTGTGATCTGCGTCGGCAATCTCAACGCCGGAGGTACCGGCAAGACCCCGACCGCCATCGCGCTGATGCAGAAGCTGGCCGCGCGCGGCATCGCGGCGCATGTGGTGAGCCGGGGCCATGGCGGCCGGCTCGAAGGCCCTGTGCAGGTCGAGGAGCGGCGCCATACGGCGGCCGATGTCGGCGACGAGCCCTTGCTGCTCGCGGCGTTCGGCCCGGTCTGGGTGGCGCGCGACCGCGCCGCCGGCGCGCGGGCGGCTGTTGCGGCGGGCGCCGAGGCGATCATTCTCGATGACGGGTTCCAGAATCCCGCGCTGACCAAGGATCTGTCGATCGTGGTGGTCGATGCGGTGCGCGGTTTCGGCAATGGCCGCGTGATCCCGGCCGGGCCCCTGCGCGAGCCGGTCGCCACCGGCCTGGCGCGGGCCGACATGGTGCTGTCGATCGGCGGCGCGGCGGGTCAGGCGCGTTTCGCCCAGCAGTGGGGACGCGCCTTGGGGGACCTGCCCCATCTCACCGGCAGGCTCGCGCCGCTGATGACGGGCATGGTCTGGGAGCGGATGCCGGTGCTGGCCTTTGCCGGCATCGGCCACCCGGAGAAGTTCTTTGCCACCTTGCGGGGGCTTGGTGCCGATTTGCGGCGGGCCGAGGCCCTCGGCGACCATCAGCCGCTGACACCGGCGCTGATGGCGCGGCTGGAGCAGGAGGCACGCGCCCTGCCGGCGCAGCTGGTGACAACGGAAAAGGACGCGGTGCGTCTGCCCGCGTCCTTCCGTTCCAAGGTACTGACCCTGCCGGTCCGGCTCGAATGGGGCGATCCCGCCCCGCTCGATGCCGCGCTGGACCGGATTGGGCTTACTCCTCGATAAGACCGTCGATGATCTCGGCCATGTCTTCCCAGGCCATGTTGGCGTGCTTTTCGCCATTGATCAGGAAGGTCGGCGTGGCGCTGATCTCGTCGGCCTCGGCATTCGCCTCGTACCAGTCCACCAGC
Source organism: Limimaricola variabilis (assembly GCF_034371605.1). NCBI lineage: Bacteria > Pseudomonadati > Pseudomonadota > Alphaproteobacteria > Rhodobacterales > Paracoccaceae > Limimaricola > Limimaricola variabilis. Next base: position 2,118,959 of record NZ_CP139691.1, read on the forward strand.
GCCTGAGCCTGCTCGCCATCGGTCATGCAGGCTTCGAGCTGGGCCTCGTCGAGCCCGGCCGACAGACCCAGTTCGCGCAGCTTGGCCGCGATCGCCGCCGGGTCGCCGCCCGCCGCCCAGTCGCGCTGCTGCTCGTAGAGCAGGTCGGCGATGCCGAAGAACTTCTCTTCACCGCCGCAGCGCGCGATCATCGAGGCCCACAGGCCGGGCCGGTCGAAATAGACCTCGCGGTAGACGAAGCGCACGCGCCCGTCCTCGATGTAGTCCTGCAGTTGCGGATAGCTGGTCTCGTGCCAGTTCTGGCAGTGCGGGCAGGTGAAGGAGGCGTATTCCATCACCGTGACCGGCGCGTCCTCGGCGCCTTGCACCATCTCGATGATGCCTTCCTCGGCGGGCGCCGCGTCGGCGTCGGTCGCAGTCTCGGCTTCGGCTTCGGCTTCGGCTTCGGCTTCGGCTTCGGCTTCGGCTTCGGCTTCGGCTTCGGCTTCGGCTTCGGTACCTGCCTCCTCGGCGGTGTCTACATCGGCCTCGGTTTCAGCCTCTGCTTCGCTCTCCGACTCGGCTTCGGTCTCGGCGGCTTCCGCTTCCGCCTCGGCTTCCATTTCAGTGGTGCTCTGCGCCTCGGTCTCGACCGCGGTCCCGGCTTCCGCCTCGGCGGCCTCCTGGGCGGTCAGCGGCGCGGCGAGCGCCATCCAGCCCAGCGCGGCGGTCAGGGCGATGGTGGAGCTTGCGAGTTTCATGGCGTGTTCCTGTCAGTTCCGTCGTTTGGACAGGACATTGGCAGCCAAGGCCTCGAGCGCAAGTCGCAATTCCGTGTCCCCCACGCCCTCGGCGGTGCGCGCGGCGCGCGCCTTCACCTCGGGATCGGGGGCGACGGGCGCGGCTTGCGGCGCGGGGGCGAACTCCGCTTGCCCCTCGGCAAAGCCGGTCGGCGCGGTCTGGGTGATCCGCACCTTGGAGATCGCGCGGTAGCCGTAGCAGGCGTTGACCCGCTCGCGGATCGATTCGGCCTGCATCGACAGCATCGGGGCATGGGCGCCGGTGGTGAGCAGCGTCAGCGTCGCGCCGAGCCCGTCGCGGCCATAGCCGATCTTCACCGGCCGGGCGATCCGGGCGGTATCGGCGCCGACGATCTCGGCCCAGTGGGTCAACAGCCGCGTCACCGCGAATCCCCGCGCCTCGGAGGCCGAGCGGATGCGCGACTGCAGCAGGCCAGAGGCCTGCGCAAAACCGCGTGTGGTGGAGTGGCGTCGCTGTTTCATGACAGCGCCCACCCTACTAGATGGGACGGGGGCCGGACCAGAGGGGACGACGTGCAGGAGACCGAAATGACCGCCGCGCTGCTGGCGTGGTACGACCGACATGCCCGCCTCATGCCGTGGCGCACCGGCCCGGCGGAAAAGGCCGCCGGCATCCGCCCCGATCCCTACCGCGTCTGGCTCTCCGAGGTGATGCTGCAGCAGACCACCGTGGCGGCGGTGCGGAAGTATCACGAGCGATTCACCTCGCTCTGGCCGAGCGTGGCCGATCTCGCCGCCGCCGAGGACGCCGATGTCATGGCCGAATGGGCGGGGCTCGGATATTACGCTCGCGCCCGCAACCTGCTCAAATGCGCCCGGGCCGTGATGGCCGATCACGGCGGGCGATTCCCCGACACCCACGACGCGCTGATCGCGCTGCCCGGCATCGGCCCCTACACAGCCGCCGCGATCGCCGCGATCGCCTTCGACCGGCCCGAAACGGTGGTCGACGGCAATGTGGAGCGGGTCATGTCCCGGCTCTTCGACGTCTCGACACCGCTGCCGGCGGCCAAGCCCGAACTCACCGACCATGCCGCCCGGCTGACACCGCGCGACCGCCCCGGCGATCACGCGCAGGCGGTGATGGATCTCGGCGCGACGATCTGCACGCCCCGCAACCCGGCCTGCGGCATCTGTCCGCTGCGCGCGCCCTGCCTCGCGCGCCAGCGCGGCACGCAGGACGACCGGCCCGTCAAGGCGCCGAAGAAGCCCAAGCCGCAGCGGACCGGCTATGCCTATGTCGGGCGACGCGCCGACGGCGCATGGCTGGTTGAAACGCGTCCCGACAAGGGGCTGCTCGGCGGGATGCTGGGCTTTCCCGGATCGGAATGGGGCGAAACGCCCGAACCCACCCCGCCGCTTCGCGCCGAATGGCGCCCAGCGGGCGAGGCGCGGCACGTCTTCACCCATTTCGCGCTGACGCTCACCGTGATGGTGGCCGAGCTGCCGCCCGCCAATCCCGAGCGGGGCCATTTCCTCGCCGCCGACCGCTTTGATCCAACCGCCCTGCCGACCGTGATGCGCAAGGTGCACGAGGTCGCTGCCCCGCATCTCGACGTTGAGCGGCCGGGGGCCTCCGGCTAGGCTGCCGCGCATGACCACGCTCCCCGCCGCTCGCGCCTCTCTCCTAGCAGCGCTCCCCTATTGGGTGTCGCTGCTGACGCTGCCGCTGGCGGCCCTCGCGGCGCTCTGGGGCGGCTGGTGGGTGCTGCTGTTGCCCGCCTTTGCGTGGCTTCTGTTCGACATCCTCGACCTCGTCGGCGGGCTCGACACCACGAACCCCGACCCCGAGACGCCTGATGCAGCGCTGTTCTGGCACCGGCTGCTGACCATGATCTGGGTGCCTGCGCAGGCGGCGATGACCTTCGGCCTCATCGCCTATGCCATCCGCGCCGGCCATCTCGGCGGCTGGGAGAAGATCGGTCTCTTCGTCGGCCAGGGGGTGATCTCGGGCGCGGTCGGCATCGTCTATGCGCATGAGCTGCTGCACCAGCGCGACCGAGTCGAACGCTGGTTTGGGGACATCCTGCTCGCGATGGTGCTCTGGTCGCCCTTCCGCTCGCATCACCTGCGCGTCCATCACCTCCATGTCGGCACCCCGGCCGACGTGGTCACTGCGCGCTACAACGAGGGCTTCCACCGGCACTTCTTTCGGGTGCTGTGGCGGATGCCGCGCGACGCCTGGCGGGCCGAGGCCCGGCTTCTGGCGCGCAAGGGGCTGACGATGCGCAGCCGCAAGAACCCGTTCTGGCGCTACGCCGCGCTACAAGCGGGGATGTTGGGGCTGGCGCTGGTCTTGGGCGGCATCGAGGGACTAGCGCTGTTCGCGTTGCAGGCCTTCGTCGCGATCTGGCAGCTGGAGCTGGTGAATTACATCGAGCATTACGGGCTGACGCGAAAGCATCTCGGAGGGGGGCGCTACGACCACGTGCAGCCGCGCCACTCCTGGAACGCCGAGCACCGTGCCTCGAACCGGCTGCTGATCAACCTGCAACGCCATTCGGACCATCACTACAAGCCCGACCGTCGCTATCCGCTGCTGCAGACCTACCCCGAGGACGAGGCGCCGCAGCTGCCGCAGGGCTACCCGATCATGGGGGTGGCGGCGCTGATTCCGCCCGTCTGGCGGCGGATGATGAATCCACGCGTGCGCGCCTGGCGCAGGCGCTTCTATCCTGAGGTCACGGATTGGGGCCCCTACAAGCGGGGCGAGCTACCACTGCCGCGCGGCGCCTAGTCGCCGGCCATCTCCGCCCGCACCTGCTGGCGCAAGAGGTCGATCGGCACGGTCGCGCCGTCGCGCTTGAAGTGCCAGTAGGTCCAGCCATTGCAGGACGGCGCGCCTTCGAGCTGGGCACCGACCTGGTGGATCGAGCCCTTGGCCTCGGAGCAGACCAGCGTGCCGTCGGCGCGCACCCGCGCCTTGTGGCGGCCGTTCAGGCTGTGCAGCACCTCGCCGGGCCGCAGCATGCCGCGCTCGACCAGAACGCCGAAGGCGACGCGCGGCTCAGCACGTTTGGAGGTCGAGACCTGCAACGCGTCCGAATCATAGGCCCGCACCTGCGCGATCCGGGCCTCGGCGACGCGGCGGTAATCGGCCTCGCGCTCGATGCCGATGAAGTCACGGCCCATCGCCTTGGCCACGGCGCCGGTGGTGCCGGTACCGAAGAACGGGTCGAGAATCACGTCGCCGGGGTTGGTGGTCCCCAGAATCACCCGGTGCAGCAGCGATTCGGGTTTCTGCGTCGGATGCGCCTTCTGGCCGTTCTCGTCCTTGAGCCGCTCGTGCCCGGTGCAGATCGGCAGCACCCAGTCAGAGCGCATCTGCACGCCCTCGTTCAGCGCCTTCAGCGCCTCGTAGTTGAAGGTGTATTTCGCGCCCTCGGACTTCGAGGCCCAGATCAGCGTCTCATGCGCGTTGGTCAGCCGCTTGCCGCGGAAGTTCGGCATCGGGTTCGACTTGCGCCAGACCACGTCGTTGAGAATCCAGAACCCCTGGTTCTGCAGCTCGGCGCCGAGGCGGAACACGTTGTGATAGCTGCCGATCACCCAGATCGCGCCATGCGGCTTGAGGATGCGGCGCGCCTGCTTCAGCCAGGCGCGGGTGAAGGTGTCATAGGTCTTGAAGCTGGCGAAGCTGTCCCACTCGTCATCCACCGCGTCGACGCGGGAATTGTCAGGGCGCATCAGCTCGCCCTTGAGCTGGAGGTTGTAGGGCGGGTCGGCAAAGACCAGGTCAACGCTCTCGTCCGGCAGCTTTTTCATCTGCGCCACGCAGTCGCCCGACAGAATAGTGTTCAGGGGGAGGCTGGCCGCCCCCCGGCTCGTCGTCTTGGTGGTCATGGAAAACGCCTCTGATCCGCGGCGGTGGCCCGCTTCGTGGTTGTGGATAAATATGATTCAGAGGTGAGTCGGTGTCAAAAACTTTTTCGAATCAGTCAGTTGCGATTGCGCCTTGATACAAGATGTTGTGGATAGGCTTGAAGCTTCGCCTATGGTGGGGCGTAACCCCCAGATCCAGTAGGGCAGCCTTGTGCTGGGCCGTTCCATAGCCCGCATTGGTTTCCCAACCGTAACCCGGATGCTCACGGGCCAACTGCGCCATGATCGCGTCACGCGCCACCTTGGCGACGATAGAGGCAGCGGCGATCGACAGCGACCGCGCATCGCCGCCCACCAGCGTCTCGCAGGGATGGTTGAGGCCGCGCGGGACCATGTTGCCATCCACAAGCACATGACAGGGCGGGGCCTGCAGCCCGGCGATGGCGCGGACCATCGCCAACTGCGCGGCACGCAGGATGTTGTGGGTTTCGATCTCATCGACGCTGGCATGCGCGACCGACACCTCGGCCACGACATGCAGCTCTTCGGCCAGCGCCATGCGGCGCCGCGCCGTGAGCCGCTTCGAATCGTCGAGGCCTTCGGGGATGCGATCGGGATCGAGGATCACCGCCGCCGCCGTGACCGGCCCGGCCAACGGGCCGCGCCCGACCTCGTCGACGCCGCAGATCCGGGCAAGGCCGCGCGCATGGGCGAGGGTTTCGAAGGTGTAATCGGGAGGCATGCAGGGCTTGTGGCGCAGCCCGGGCGGCCGATCAAGACGCGGGGCGCAGGCTTCATCGGGAAACCGCCCAAGGCTGGACGCGAGGCCGCCGGAAAGAAATGGGGGGCGGGGTTGATCCCCGCCCCCGGGGGCGATGCGGCAACTGGGGCAAGAGCCGCATCACTGCACGACCGTTTTACCGGACGGCAACTCGGTAGCCGCGACCGCGCAGGCACTGCGTGTCGTAGCCGGATGTGATTCTCTCGCCGTCGCGACCGGTGACGGCGCAGTCGAGCGGCAGGCTGCGGGCCAGCACCGGGTAGTCGTCGAGGCAGTCGCCATCGACCACCGAGGCGGCCTCGAAGCCGGTCTGCGCGCGGCGCAGGCAGGCGAAGGGGATCTCGCCGGTGGCCACCGGGGTGGTGGTCTGCGGCATGGGCGTGGCGGCGGAGCTCGCCGAGGGCTGCCAGTCACGCAGCAGGTCGGGCGTCACCTCCGAACGCGGGATCGGCGGTAGCTGCTCGGCGGTCGACGCGCGGGGTGCGGTCTGCGCAGCCGCCTGACGCTGGGCCTCAGCGGCGCGCTCAATCTCGGCACGGCGCGCGGCCTCGGCCTGCCGCTCGATTTCGGCGCGACGCGCTTCTTTCTCGGCGGCGGCACGGGCTTCGGCCTGCGCCTGCGCTTCTGCCTGGGCGCGGGCCTCGGCCTGCGGATCACCCAGATCGAGCCCGAATTCGCGGGCGAGCGCGGCGACACCGGCCTCGGCACCCTGCCCCGCCACGATCGCGCTCAGCGCGCCCAGCGCGGCGCGGGTGCGGGCGTCGGTCCCGCCTTCGCGCGCGGCTTCGGCAGCCTCTTCGAGAGCTTCGCGCCGCTCTTCTCTTGCCTCTTCGAGAGCCTCGCGGCGCTCTTCTTCTGCCTCGTGCCGCTCTTCCCGGGCTTCTTCGCGCGCCTTGTTGCGGGCCTTCGCAGCTTTCTTGGCGGCCTTGCGGTCTTCCTTGGCGGCTTTCTTCGCAGCCTTCTCCCGCTCCTTGGCCGCCTTTTCGCGTTCCTTGTCGCGCTCCTTCTTGGCGGCCGCGCCGATCACGCCGATCGCCACCAGGCTGCCGATCAGCCGGCCCATGTTCTCGTCGCTCTGGGCGCGTGCGGGCGCGGCGCTCACGCCGGTCAGCGCAAGGGACAGCGAAAGGGTCGCGGCGATGAGGCGTCGTGCCATGGGGGATCTCCGTCAGTCATGCGGCTCCCGATGGAGCGGATACCCTGCGGCCGGCCGATCGTGCGGGGCCGGGTTGGACAGGTCTTGGCTGCAAAATTGGGGCAAGCGCGGCGTCAGGCAATAACGTCGCCTCCTCGCGGGGGCGTTATTGAATAGCGGCTGCCCCGAACGCATTGTGAGACCATGAAAACCATCGCCCTCACCCTGACCCTCCTGGCCTTCTCCGCCGTATCGGCGCAGGCGGCCTGTTACGCCGACTATAAAGCCAAGCGCGACGATCCGCTCAGGCTGCATTACGGCGTTGCCGAAATCTCCCCGCCATGCGACCAACCCGATGCCGCCGCGGACGAGCTGCGCCCGCGGCTCGGCTCGGATGGCTGGACGCTCCTGTCCATCGTGAGCCTGTTCGGCGAAGATGGACTGGAGAAAAGGCGGGACAGTGCAGGCGATTACTACCTCCGCTACTGAGGCGCGACAGGCGGGCAACCGGATCGTGATGGCGGGATTGGCCGCGATCGCCGCTCTGCTTGTCGGCGCGGCGATCCTGCTTTTCGTCAATCTGCCGGATGCCAACGCCTTCAACGCCCGGGTCGAGCAGCTCTTCGTCGAGAATGACGACCTGACCGCGCAGGCCGAGATCAAGCTTCTGGAGATCCTCGCACAGTCCGGCACCGCCTTTTCGGAGACGCTGTCGAGCTATCGCTTCGTGATCTTCGTGCTGCTGACCTTCGCGCTGGCGATGCTGGTGGCGGCCGTGACCTTCCTGTTGATGCTGATCCAGCTCAACCGCCGCATGGGCCGCATCGAGCGCAAGGGGATCGAGGTCAACTCCCTAGTCATCGCGCGCGACCAGAACGCCGTGCATCTCAACGATTTCGAGTTCAAGCTGACGCCCGCGGCGATCGAAACGCTGTCGGTGCTGGCCGAGGCGCGGATGGATGACGAGGTGCTGTCTGGCGCACAGATCGAGGCGGTGATCTCGGGCCGTTCGGAGGCCGACTGCGACGAGGCGGCGGGCGCGACCCGGATCAAGCGTCTGCGCGACAGCCTCGGCAATCAGCTGGTCAGCGAACTCCTGGTGCGCAACATCGCCAAGCGCGGCTATGTGCTGTCGATCGACAAATCGGTGATCCGGATGAACTGACCGGCGCTTCAGCCGCCGATCAGCCGGGCATATTCCGCCTCCGGCACGCCGTAGCAGCCGCCGACCATCTCCTCGAGCCCTTCGCGGTCGAGGATCCGGATCAGGCCGCGCGTCGCCCGCACCAGCCCCTGCCCCTCGAGGATGTGCAGCGACACGGTGACCCCGGCGCGGCGCACGCCCAGCATCACCGACAGGAAATCATGGGTCAGCGGCACTTCGTCGGTGCCGGTCCGATCCTGGCACATCAGCAGCCAACGGGCGAGACGGGCGTCGAGCTTGAGCTTGGCGTTGGCCAGCGCGGTATGCGCGGTCTGGACCGACAGCGCATGGCAGTAGTGCAGCAGCCGCTCGCGCAGCGGCTCATGCGACAGCGCCGCCCGCAACCGCTCGGCCTCGAGGCGGAAGCCGCTGCCACCGATCTGCACGGTGGTCTGGTGCGGCGCCCGGTCGGTGCCGAGCACCAGCATCGAGCCCGACATGCCCTCGCGACCGATCAGCCCGGCCTCGATCTGTGCGCTGCGCTCGCGGCTCATCGCGACGATCGAGATCACGCCACTGGTCGGGAAGTAGACATGCTCGACGGGCTCGTCCGGCTCCTCGATCACCATTCCCTGGGGCAGGTCGACCGGCACGAGATGCCGCGCCAGTGGCTCGGCCCATTCCACCGCCATCCGGGTCAGCAGCAGGTTACCATCCCGGGAGGTCCCGTTGTCGTCGAGCTTCATCAATGCCTTCTCGTCCTGGGCCGCTCCGCGGCCGCAGCCGTGGCTTTGGCGGGCGTCGTCCCGGAGTTCGTCGCGCCCGTAGCCATTTGCTACTTCTGCGCCGGAACAAGTTCCAGTATCCGGTGAGATTCTGTGCGGACCCGCACAAAGGGTTCCAGCGCGATCGGGTGAGATGGTGACCCCGGCAGGACTCGAACCTGCAACCTATCCCTTAGGAGGGGATTGCTCTATCCAGTTGAGCCACGGGGCCACGCGGCCTCTTCCATGCCCGGCTTTGGTCCGCCCGTCAACGGCGCGCCGCCGCTTGGACAAGCCGCGCGCCGCGTCCTATAGCTTGCGCCAGCCCTGCCCTACCGGAACTGCTTCATGACCATCCCGCCCCGCCGCCCCCTTACCCTCCGCGACGTCTCCGAGGCCTCTGGAGTCAGCGAGATGACGGTGAGCCGGGTGCTGCGCAACAAGGGCGACGTCAGCGAGGCCACCCGCGAAAAGGTCCGCGCCGCGGCCAAGAAGCTGGGCTACGTGCCGAACCGGATCGCCGGGTCGTTGGCCTCGAGCCGGGTCAATCTGGTCGCGGTGATCATCCCGAGCCTGGGCAACATGGTCTTTCCGGAGGTGCTGTCGGGCATCTCGGAGACGCTGGCCGGCACCGGGCTGCAGCCGGTGGTCGGGGTGACCGATTACCTGCCGGATACCGAGGAGAAGGTGCTGTTCGAGATGCTGTCCTGGCGGCCCTCTGGGGTGATCATCGCCGGGCTGGAGCACACCGAGGCGAGCCGGATGATGCTGACCCGGGCCGAGATCCCGGTCGTCGAGATCATGGACACCGACGGCGCCCCGATCGACGCCTGCGTCGGCATCAGCCATCGCCGTGCGGGCCGCGAGATGGCCGAGGCGATCCTGCGCGAGGGCTATCGCCGGATCGGCTTTCTGGGCACCAAGATGCCGGCCGACCACCGGGCGCGCAAACGCTTCGAGGGCTTCACCCGCCACCTCGCCCGTGCGGGTGTCGAGATCGCCGACCAGGAATTCTACTCCGGCGGCTCGGCGCTCAAGAAGGGCCGGGAAATGACCGAGGCGCTGCTCAAGCGTACCCCGGATCTCGATTTCCTCTATTTCTCGAACGACATGATCGGCGCGGGCGGGCTGCTCTACCTGCTCGATCAGGGAATCGACATCCCCGGTCAGATCGGGCTCGCCGGTTTCAACGGGGTCGAGCTGCTGGATGGTCTGCCGCGCCAGCTCGCCACCATGGACGCCTGCCGCCGCGAGATCGGCCGCGAGGCGGCGCGGATCATCGCCGCGCGCTGTGCCAACCCGGCCGAGGGCGGCGCCGAGCGCGTTGAACTGACCCCGCTGATCGCGCGAGGCGAGACCCTCAGGCGCCGCTGATCTCCTTCGGGTAGGTACGGAGCCGGACAAGACCGGCAAATCGGACATCTTTGCTTCGCATCAAGGCGGATTCGGCATAGCCTGTTATCCACAGGCCACCCGGGTCAGGGCTGGCCCTGGGGACGAGGGAATGTCGGTTGTGACCAAGATGCCGCTGCGGCTGACGCCGCAGGATATCGATACCTTTATCGATTTTCTGGATGACGGATTTTGCATCTGCGAGATGCTCACCGACGGGGCCGGCCGGCCCACCGATTACAGGTTCCTGCAGATGAACGCCCGGTTCGAGGAGATGACCGGGCTGCACGGCGCCAAGGGGCGCACCGCGCTCGAGATGGTGCCCGACCTCGAACCCTTCTGGATCGAGACCTATGGCCGGATCGCCCTGAACGGCGAATCCCGCCGCTTCCAGCAGGGCTCCTTGGCGATGGGCCGCTATTTCGACGTCTATGCCGCGCCGATGGAGCCGCGGGGCCGCTTCGCGATCCAGTTCCGCGACATCACAGAGACCAAGCGCATCGAGGCCGAACGCGAGGCGGCGCTGACCGAAGCCCAGCAGCTGCTGACAGAGCTGAACCACAGGGTGATGAACAGCCTGTCGACCATATCCGCGATCATCTCGATGGAATCACGCGCTCGAGCCGATGGCGAGGGGCGCGAGGCGCTGAGCCGGATCCGTTCACGGGTGCAGGCCGTAGCGAGCCTGTATGGCCGCCTGAACGCCTCCGGCTCGATCGACAGCGTCTGCTCTCGTGACTACCTCGAACAGATCGTCGCCGGGCTCGCCCAGTCGATCGGTAGCGAGCCGATCAAGCTCGAGGCGCGAATCTCGCCGGTGCGGCTCTCGACGAGGATCGCGGTACCGCTGGGGTTGATCGTGAACGAGCTGGTGACCAACAGCCTGAAATACGCCTTCCCCGAGGGGCACGGCACGGTGGTTGTGACGCTGGCGCCCGTGGACGCCGAGAACTGGCGGCTGGAGGTGCGTGATGACGGGCGCGGGCTCGACCCGATGCAGCGCCCCGAGAGCGGCATCGGCCAGAAGCTGGTCCAAGCCTTCGCCACCCAGCTCGGTGGCACACCACGCATCGAAAGCGGCCCGAAGGGCACGGAAGTGACGTTGATCTTCAGAAATTGAAAAGCGGCGCCGTCGTACCCGCGGCACGCGAAGCCGCGGCAGGGGTAGGCATGCGCTCCCGCCCCGTCCGCGATCGATGATCCTGGAGTGATCAGTGGTGAGCCGTGCAGGATTCGAACCTGCGACCCACTGATTAAAAGTCAGTTGCTCTACCAACTGAGCTAACGGCCCACTGGGGGGCTCTCTAAGGGGAGTGCCGGGGGGGGTCAACCGGAAAATTACGCTTTTTCTGGATTAACTTCACGGGCTTTGCTATGCGGCCCGCCATGCAGGACATCAGCCCCCCTCCCGGCCTGCCGTTCATGAAGATGCACGGCCTCGGCAATGATTTCGTCGTCATCGACGCGCGCCGCGACATCCCCGCGATGACGCCCGAACTCGCCCGCGCCATCGCCGACCGGCATCGCGGCGTGGGCTTCGATCAGCTCGCCACGATCCACGCGGCCGAGGGCGCGGACCTGCACCTGGTGTTCTGGAATTCCGACGGCTCGACCTCGGCCGCCTGCGGCAACGCCACGCGCTGCATCGCCGCCTGGGAGATGGTCCGCAGCGGGCGCGACGCCCTCGAGATCACCACCGCGCGCGGTCGCCTGTCGGCGCGCGTCGTTGAGAATGGCATGGTCGCGGTGAACATGGGCCAGCCGCAGCTCGACTGGCACGAGATTCCGCTCGCGCGCGAGATGGACACGCTTGAGCTGCCGATCGATGGCGCCCCTACCGCAACCGGCATGGGCAACCCGCATTGCAGCTTCTTCGTCGCCGATGCCGAGGCGGTCGATCTCGACAGCTTCGGCCCCGCGCATGAGCATCACCCGCTCTACCCGGAGCGGACCAACGTGCAAGTCGCGCAGATCACCGGACCCGACCGCATCCGCATGCGGGTCTGGGAGCGTGGCGCCGGGCTGACGCTGGCCTCGGGCTCCTCCTCCTGCGCCGTGGCGGTCGCCGCCGCGCGTCGCGGCCTTACATCTCGCGCTGTCACCATCGATCTCGATGGCGGCACGCTTCATATCGACTGGCGCGAGGACGGGGTCTGGATGACCGGCCCCACCGCGCATGTCTTCGACGGGGTCTGGAGGCTCTGATGGACCGCAAGGCACCGATCTTCGCCACCATGGGCTGCCGGCTCAACGCCTACGAGACCGAGGCGATGAAAGATCTCGCCGCGCGCGCGGGCGTCGAGGACGCGGTCGTGGTCAACACCTGCGCCGTCACCGCCGAGGCCGTGCGCAAGGCCGGGCAGGAAATCCGCCGCCTGCGGCGCGAGAATCCCACCGCGAAGATCATCGTCACCGGCTGCGCCGCGCAGACCGATCCCAAGCGATTCTCGGACATGGAGGAGGTCGATCTTGTCATTGGCAACACCGAGAAGATGCAGCCCGAGACCTGGAAGGGCATGGCGCCCGACCTGATCGGCGCCACCGAGCCGGTGCAGGTCGACGACATCATGTCCGTGACCGAGACCGCCGGGCACCTGATCGACGGCTTCGGCAGCCGTTCGCGCGCCTATGTGCAGGTCCAGAACGGCTGCGACCACCGCTGCACCTTCTGCATCATCCCCTATGGCCGGGGCAATTCGCGCTCGGTGCCCGCGGGCGTCGTGGTCGAGCAGATCCGGCGGCTCGTGGATCGTGGCTACGAGGAGGTGGTGCTGACCGGCGTCGATCTGACCTCCTGGGGCGCCGATCTGCCCGCCACTCCACGCTTGGGCGATCTGGTGATGCGCATCCTCAAGCTGGTGCCGGACCTGCCGCGGCTACGTATTTCCTCGATCGATTCGATCGAGGTGGACGAGAACCTGATGCAGGCGATCGCCACCGAGCCGCGGCTGATGCCGCACCTGCACCTGTCGCTGCAGCATGGCGACGATCTGATCCTCAAGCGGATGAAGCGCCGCCACCTGCGGGACGACGCGATCCGGTTCTGCGAGGATGCGCGGCGGCTCCGCCCCGACATGACCTTCGGCGCCGACATCATCGCCGGCTTCCCGACCGAGACCGAGGCCGCCTTCGAGAACTCGATGAAGCTGGTTGAGGAATGCGACCTGACCTGGCTCCATGTCTTCCCCTACTCGCCACGCCCCGGCACCCCCGCCGCGCGGATGCCGCAGGTGAACGGGCGCGACATCAAGGCGCGCGCGGCCCGGCTGCGGGCGGCCGGGGAGCGGGTCGCGCAGGCGCATCTCGCGGCACAGGTCGGCCGAACCCATCGCATCCTGATGGAAAGCCCGCGCATGGGCCGGACCGAGCATTTCGCCGAGGTGGATTTCGGCGACGACCGGCCCGAGGGCCGAATCGTCGAGGCCCTGATCACTGGTGTGAGCGGCGCGCGCCTGACGGCGTGAGCCGCACCCCGGGTTCGGCCTGACGCCGAAAAGCCTGACCCTGAGGGACGTGGCGTCCGAACTGTGAAGCGGGCACGCCTGTCGCGACGGCCGAAGCCTGTGCCCCCGCGTCTGCTGCCCCGCGACGCAATCCCTTGCGCGCCGAGGGCGCCGCTGCTTGACTGCGGGCGCAACCGGAGCGTTCCACATGAAACTTCTCACCTCCCCCGCCTCCCCCTTCGCCCGCAAGGTGCGCGTCGTGCTGCACGAGACCGGTCAGGCGGGACAGGTGACGGAAATCGCCGCCGCGACCGATCCGCTGGGCGATCCGGTCGATGTGATCCACGCCAATCCGCTCGGCAAGATCCCGGCCCTGATCCGCGACGACGGCCCTGCGCTCTATGACAGCCGAGTGATCACCCGCTACCTCGATGCCCATGCCGGCGGTCGGCTTTATCCCGAGCGGCGGATCTGGGAGGTGCTGACGCTCGAGGCGACAGCGGACGGGATCATGGACGCGGCGCTGGCCATGGTGCTGGAAAACCGCGTGCGGCCCGAACACGAGCGCTCGGCGCGCTGGGTCGAAGGGCAGTGGCGCAAAGTGGAGCGCGCCCTGGACGCGGTCGAGGCGCGCTGGATCAGCCATCTGGAGGGGCAGATCGACATGGGGCAGATCGCGCTCGCCTGCGCGCTGGGCTATCTCGACCTGCGCCACGGGGCGCGCGACTGGCGGAAGCCCCGGCCGCAGCTCGCCGCATGGGCGGAACGCTTCGCCGCCCGCGACAGCATGATCGCGACGGCGCCGCCGTCCTGACGTCTCAGAAGTTGAAGCTGACGCCGAGGTTCAGAGCGTTGGTGACGATGTCGGACTCGAGCGTGCCGCCACCGACCAGATCGGCCTCGTTCTGCGAATAGGTGCCCTTGTACTCGCCGAACATCGACACCCGGTCGGTCAGCTCGTAGCTCGCCCCGGCCATCAACGCCACGGCGGGACCGGTGACCTGGTATTCGTCGGTGCGCCCCAGCCCGTCATCATACTCGACCCGCGGCGCGGAGATGCCCAGCCCGCCGCCGACATAGGGCGTCACGCCGTAAGCGGCATCGGGAAAGCGGCGATAGGCGTTCAGCGTCAGGATGTTGATCCCGTCGGTGAACTCCAGCCGGTCGATTCCCTGCTCGGAACGGGTCTCGTCGTCGGCATAGACCTTGGCATGGTTGAAATCGACGCCGAAGCCCAGCTTGTCGGTGCGCCACCAGGTCGCGCGCAGACCGTAATAGGGCGGCGCGTCGAAGGAATTGCCCTCCCATCCGGCGGTGAAGTCGCGATCCGCGGCGGTGTCGGGCCGGTCGACGGTCACGTTCGAATGCGGCGCTCCCTGCACCCCGCCATAGAAGCTCAGCTCGACCTCTGCGAGAGCCGGGACGGAGGAGAGGGTCAGGAGCAACGGGACGGCGAAACGGAGCATTTCGGGCAGCTTTCGGACAGGCGGTGGCAGACGGCTTCGGGCGGCGGTTGCGCGGGGCAGATCGCGCAGGTCGTGAGCCATTATCACCGGATTTACGCCCTCGCGCGGGGAAAGATCGCCCTTCCCGCATTTGTGTTTCACGCTGTCGCATTCCCGCAACGTCACGCCGGCTGCCGCCCCCTTGTCGCGTCGTCGGACGGGGACTAGGTGCCTCCGGCTGCGCGGTATTGTCCGCTGGACGGGCGCGGGATTGATGGCTAAACAGCGCCAAAACGCCAAGCGGGCCACGGCCCGCGGTCTTTTGCCGTCCGGGCGACGCCGCCCCAGCCATACCGGAGATCACCCCCCGTGTCACACGCAGACGATCATCAGGGCACCCGCCGCGATTTTCTCTACTATGCCACCGCCGGGGCGGGGGCCGTCGTGGCCGGCGCCGCGGTCTGGCCGCTGGTCAACCAGATGAACCCCTCGGCCGACGTTCTGGCGCTGGCCTCGATCCGGGTCGACGTCTCCGGCGTGCAGCCGGGCACCCAGCTCACCGTGCTGTGGCAGGGCAAGCCGGTCTTCATCCGCGCCCGCACCGAGGAAGAGATCGCCGCCGCGCGTGAGGTCGACGTGGCCTCGCTGCCCGACCCGGTCGCCCAGAACGAGAACCTGGCCGGCGCCGCCCCCGCCACCGACGAGAACCGCTCCCTCGACGAGACCGGCACCTGGCTCGTGCAGATGGGCGTCTGCACCCATCTGGGCTGCGTGCCGCTGGGCGAGCAGGGCGATTTCGGTGGCTGGTTCTGCCCCTGCCACGGCTCGCACTACGACACCGCCGGACGCATCCGCAAAGGTCCCGCGCCGCGCAACCTGCCCATTCCCGTCGCCGAATTCGTCGACGAGACGACCATCAAGCTCGGCTGAGGAGACCTCTGATGTCCGGTATTCCGCACGATCACTACGAACCCAAGACGGGCGGTGAGCGCTGGCTCAACAACCGCCTGCCGATCCTCGGCCTGCTCTACGACACGCTGATGATCCCGACGCCGAAGAACCTCAACTGGATGTGGATCTGGGGCATCGTCCTGACCTTCACGCTGGCGCTGCAGATCATCACCGGCATCGTGCTGGTGATGCACTACACGCCGCATGTCGATCTGGCCTTCGCCAGCGTCGAGCACATCATGCGGGACGTGAATGGCGGCTTCATGCTGCGCTACCTGCACGCCAACGGCGCCTCGCTGTTCTTCGTGGCGGTCTATGCGCACATCTTCCGCAGCCTCTACTACGGCAACTACAAGTCGCCGCGCGAGGTGACCTGGATCATCGGCATCCTGATGTACCTGCTGATGATGGGCACCGCCTTCATGGGCTACGTGCTGCCCTGGGGCCAGATGTCGTTCCACGGCACCGCCGTGATCACCGGCCTGTTCGGCGCCGTGCCCTTCGTCGGCGAAGCGATCCAGACCTGGCTGCTGGGCGCCTCGGCCGTGGGCCAGCCCGCGCTGAACCGCTTCTTCTCGCTGCACTACCTGATGCCCTTCATCCTGGCGGGCCTGACCATCGTGCACATCTGGGCCTTCCACTCGACCGGCAACAACAACCCCACCGGGGTCGAGGTGCGCCGCACGTCGAAGGAAGAGGCCAAGCGCGACACCCTGCCCTTCTGGCCCTACTTCGTCATGAAGGACCTCTTCGCGCTCGCGATCGTGCTGATGGTGTTCTTCGCCATCGTCGGCTTCATGCCGAACTATCTGGGCCACCCCGACAACTACATCGAGGCGAACCCGCTGGCGACGCCCGCGCATATCGTCCCGGAATGGTACTTCCTGCCCTTCTACGCGATCCTGCGTGCCTTCACCGCCGACGTCTGGGTCGTGATGTTCGCCGACTGGGTCAGCTTCGGCATCATCGACGCCAAGTTCTTCGGCGTGCTGGCGATGTTCGGTGCGATCGCGGTGATGGCGCTGGCCCCCTGGCTCGACACCTCGTCGGTGCGCTCGGGCCGGTATCGCCCGATGTTCAAGTGGTGGTTCGCGCTGCTCGTCGTCGACTTCTTCGTGCTGATGTGGGGCGGCGCGATGCCGGCCGAGGGGATCTATCCCTACATCTCGCTGATCGGCGCCGCCTACTGGTTCGGCTACTTCCTGGTGATCCTGCCGCTGCTCGGCGTCATCGAGAAGCCGCTGCCGATCCCGGCGACGATCGAAGACGACTTCAACGCGCATTACGACCCCAAGACCGGCGGCACCCACACAGCCGTCAAGCCGGCCGAGTGAGAGAGGCAAGACAGATGCTGAGAACCGTCACGCTAGCCGCCGTCGCGGCGCTGGGCCTCGCCGGCAATGCCATGGCAGCCTCCGAAGTCGAGATCACGGATTACGACTTCCCCTACGAGGGTCCCTTCGGGGCCTTCGACCAGATGCAGCTGCAGCGCGGCCTGCAGGTCTACACTGAGGTCTGCGCCGCCTGTCACGGGCTGCAATACGTCTCCTACCGCAACCTGCATGACGAGGGCGGCCCCGGCCTGCCCGAGGATCAGGTCCGCGCCTATGCCGCGCAGTTCGAGACCTTCGACGAGGAGCTCGACGACTTCCGCCCGGCGATCCCGGCCGACAAGTTCGGCAAGAGCGCCCTGCCCGAGGCGCCCGACCTGTCGCTGATGGCCAAGTCGCGCGCGGGTTTCCACGGCCCCTACGGCTCGGGTCTGAACCAGCTCTTCAAGGGCATGGGCGGTCCGGAGTACATCGCCTCGCTGCTGACCGGCTACGAGGAAGCGCCCGCCTGCGCTCCCGAGGACTTCCCGGGTTACTACAACGTCGCCTTCGGTTCCGGCGGTTTCCCGGAGAGCTGCATCGACGAGGAAGGCCACCACATGGCGCCCGGCTCGTGGATCGCCATGCCGCCGCCGCTTCTGGGGGACGACGTGGTCTACGAGGACGGCCACGAGGCCTCGGTCGTCGAGGAATCGAAGGACGTGACCGCCTTCCTGATGTGGGCCGCCGAGCCCAAGATGATGGCGCGCAAGCAGGCCGGCTTCACCGGCGTGCTGTTCCTCGGCCTGCTCGCGGTTCTGCTCTACCTCACCAACAAGCGGATCTGGCACCGCGCCAAGTACGGCCCGCGCGACGAGTGATCGCCAGGCAATGACGGCAAGAAGGGGCGCTCCATCGGAGCGCCCCTTCTTCTTTGGCGCATTTGATCAAACCCGAAGACGACAAGCTATGGGGGCACCACCCTTGCTTCACCATTCTCCAAATACGCATGTCGGCCCGCTTCGACCGGCGCGACGGTCGCTCGAGGCGCGGCTTCAACGACCCAGATAGGCCCGGAGCGCCGGCGGCGGGTCGGCCAGCAGCGGCCCTGCAGCAGCGGGTGGCGCGGCACGCCCGGCATCGACCAGGACGATGTCGCTTGCGATGCGCGCGGCGTCCTCGGGCGCGTGGCTAACCATCAGCAGCGTCCGCCCCTCCCCCGCCAGAACCTCGCGCGCGAGGTCGAGCATCTCCATCCGCAGCCCCGGCCCCAGCGCGGCGAAGGGCTCGTCGAGCAGCACCAGCGGGCGGTCCATCAGCAGCACCCGCGCCAGCGCAGCGCGGCTCTGCTGCCCGCCGGACAGGGCGGCGGGACGGCGCTCGCCCAGCCCGGCGAGACCGACGCGCTCCAACACGCGGGCGATCTCCGTGCGGCGCGCCGCGTCGAGCCGCCCCCGCGGGTCCAGGCCCAGCGCGAGGTTCCGCTCGACGGTCAGGTGCGGAAACAGGTTGTTGTCCTGAAACAGGATCGAGATCGGCCGTTCTGCGGGAGCAAGCCCGGTCAGGTCGCGCCCGTCCCATGACACTCGCCCCGCCTGTGGCGCCAGGAAGCCCGCGATCACCGCGAGCAGCGTCGACTTGCCGCCGCCCGACGGGCCCATCACGGCGCAGATCGAGCCGTCGCCCAGCGCCCAATCGGCAGACAGCGCGAAATCTCCCTGCCGGATTTCCAGCCCCTCAAGCCGCAGCATCGACGCGCCCTCCCCTGTCGAACGTCCAGAACAGCGCGAGGCTGATCGCCAGCAGGACCAGCGCGACGCCAGCCGCCTGCTCCATCCGGTAGGCCGACATCAGCCGTACCATCAACAACGGCAAGGTTGCCTGCCCATCCCCCGCGAAAAGCGCGATCACGCCGAGATCGCCCATCGAGAGCGCCGCGGTGAGCCCGGCGGCAAAGCCCAGGGGCCGGCGGATGCGCGGCAGGATCAGCCAGCGCAGTCGCGACAGCCCGTGCAGGCCAAGGCTGTCGGCGAGCCGGCCATGCCCGGCCTCGGCCTGCGCCACGGCGGGCGCGAGGACCCGCGCCGCGAAGGGCAGCGCCATCACCGCGTTGACCAGCATGGTCACGACCAGCGCCACGTCGCGCGGTGCGACCACCGGGTGCAGGACCACGAACAGCCCGGTCCCCATCACGAGGCCCGACGCAGCGAGCGGCAGCAACATGGACAGCCGGGCCAGCGCTCCGCCCCGCAGCGCGAGGGCCAGCGCCATCACCAGGGTGAGCGCGGTGGCCCCCAGTGCCACGGCGACCGATCGCGCCGCTGCCGCCCAGAGGCCAGTGGGCAGCTCGAGCAGCCCCGGCAGCCCACGCCCCACGATCATCGCCAGAGGGGCTATCAGGAACAGCGCCGCGAGCGCCACCGCGAGCGTGTCGATCAACCGCCCGCCCGGTTCGTGGCGTTCCACCACCCGGTCGAGCCCGGCGCCCAGTGTTTCGGGCGCGCCCGCCGCCCGCAGGGCCAATGCCGCCGCGCCGCAAAGCCCGAACTGCACCACCGCGAGCATCGCTGCGCGGCCGAGATCGAAATCGAATCGCACCGCCTGGTAGATCGCCAACTCGACCGTCGTCGCCCGCGGTCCGCCGCCCAGCGTCAGCGCCACGGCGAAGCTGGTCAGGCAGATCAGAAAGATGACAGCAAAGGCCCCCGGCGCCACGGCGCGCAGCATCGGCCATTCGAGCAGCCGTCCGACCGGCGCGCCGAGCGAGGCGGCGAGGCGGAAACGCTCCGCCGGGATCGCCAGCCAGCCCTGCAGGATCAGCCGGACCGCCAGCGGCAGGTTGAAGAACACATGCGCCAGCACCACGCCGTGCCATCCATAGACCGAGACCGGGCCCAGCCCGAACAGCGCCAGCGCGTCGTTGAGAAGCCCGCCGCGTCCGAACACGCCGATCAGGCCGATCACCGCGACGATCACCGGCAGGATGAAGGGCGCGCCGAGAAGCGTGACCAGCGCCGCGCGCCCGAAGAAGCGCCGTCGCGCCAGCGCTCGCGCCACCGGCACGGCGAGCATCACCGACAGGGCCGCCGAGAGCGCCGCCTGCCAGACCGTGAACCGGATCGCGGCCAAGTCGGCGGGGCCGAGACGCAGCGCGAATCCCGCTCGCCAAGCTACCGCCCCGAGCGTTCCCAGCGTCAGCGCGATCACCAGCCCGGCGGCGATGCCGCCAGGCCAACGCATGCCGCGCGTTATTGCGACAGCCCCTGCCGCCATGCCTCGATCGCTGCGTCGCGCTTGGCGTCGGCTTCGTCCTCGGGCAGCCAGATCGCCTTTTCGGGCATGGCGATCGCCTGGAAGCCTTCCGGCCATTCGGCCTGCGGCAGCGCCGAGGGGTAGGACCAGTTCGAGGTCGGGATCAGCGACTGGAACTCGGGGCTGACCACGAACTGCATGAACTGCTTGGCCAGCTCGGGCTCTTCGCTGCCGGCGAGACGGGCGGCCAGCTCGATGGTCATGTAGTGACCTTCCTCGAAGATCGCCGCCGATACGGTGTCGTCCTCCTCGGCGATCGCGTGGTAGGCGGGCGAGGTGGTGTAGGACAGCACCATGTCGACCTCGCCCTCGGTGAAGAGACCGTAGGCCTCGGACCAGCCCGGCGTCACCGTGGTGATCTTGGGCGCGAGCTTCGCCCACTTGGCCTCGACCTCGTCACCGAACACCTCTTCGGCCCAGAGCGCCAGCGACAGGCCCGAAACCGAGCTGCGCGGATCCTGGATCGCGATGCGCAGATCGTCGGAGGCCGCGACCAGCTCCTCGAAGCTGCCGGGCACCTTCTCGAGCGCCTCGTTGTCGTAGACGAAGGCGAGGTAGGACCAGTCGAAGGGCAGGAAGACCTCGTCATCCCAGTCGATCGGCAGGGTCAGCGCGCCGGTGTCGACGCCGTGCGGCGCGAAGAGCCCGGTCTCGCGGGCCTGCTTCATCTCGGTCGAATCAAATCCGATGGCCACGTCGGCCTCGGCGCGCGCGCCCTCGAGCTTGAGCCGCGGCAGCAGGTCGCCGGTCTGGTAGTCGATCGTGCAGTCGCACTCGGCCTCGAAGGCCTCCTTGATGGCGGGGCCGGGGCCCCATTCGGAGGCGAAGTAGTCGGGTGCGTAGACGGTAAGGGTCCGGTCCTGCGCGACCGCCGGCGAGGCGACGAGCGCGAGGGCGAGACCCGCGATCAGGCGATGGTGCATGGTCATCCTCCGATGCGGGCAGAGCAAAGGCGGAGCGATGTCCCGTCACCTTCCCTCCGCCGGTGTGATCCGGTTCAGGTTCAACGGGTCCGCGCGATGCGCATCTCAGCCAGTGGCCCCCCGAGGTGGGGCGGACATTAGGGCATCGGGCGCGGCGCGCAAGCCCCGTGGCCTTTCCCCAGCCGTCCGCCCGCGCTAAGACCGGCGCGATCAAGGAGAGCGCGCATGTCCCTCAACAGCTTCGGCCACCTGTTCCGCGTCACCACATGGGGCGAAAGCCACGGGCCCGCGCTTGGCGCCACGGTCGATGGCTGCCCGCCGGGGGTGGAGATCCGCGAGGAGGACCTGCAGGTCTGGCTCGACAAGCGCCGCCCCGGCCAGAACAAGCACACCACGCAGCGGCGCGAGCCCGACGCGGTGGAGATCCTGTCGGGCGTGTTCGACGGCCGCGCCACCGGCACGCCGATCCAGCTGATGATCCGCAACACCGACCAGCGCTCCAAGGATTACGGCGACATCGCCGAGACCTTCCGCCCCGGCCATGCCGACATCGCCTATCACCTGAAATACGGGCTGCGCGACTATCGCGGCGGCGGGCGGTCGAGCGCGCGCGAGACCGCCGCGCGGGTGGCAGCGGGCGGCGTGGCGCGGGCCGCGCTCAAGGCTGCATTGCCGGGCCTGAAAATCACCGGCTACATGGTGCAGATGGGCGAGAAGAAGATCGACCGCGCGAAGATCGACATGGAGGAGATCGCCCGCAACGATTTCTGGTGCCCCGACGCGCAGGCGGCGGGCGAATGGGCCGACTATCTCGACGCGCTGCGCAAGGACCACAATTCGGTCGGCGCGATGATCGAGGTGGTGGCCTCCGGCGTGCCCGCCGGGCTCGGGGCGCCGGTCTATGGCAAGCTCGACACCGACCTGGCGGCGGCGATGATGTCGATCAACGCCGTGAAGGGGGTCGAGATCGGCGAGGGCATGGCGGCGGCGGCGCTGACCGGGCGCGACAATGCCGACGAGATCTTCATGGGCGAAAACGGCCCCGAATACGGCTCCAACCATGCGGGCGGCATCCTCGGCGGGATCAGCTCGGGGCAGGACGTGGTGGTGCGCTTTGCGGTAAAGCCCACCTCTTCGATCCTGAGCCCGCGCAAGTCGATCAAGCTGGACGGCAGCCCGACCGAAGTCATCACCAAGGGCCGCCACGACCCCTGCGTCGGCATTCGCGCCGTACCGGTGGCCGAGGCGATGATGGCCTGCGTGCTGCTCGATCACTATCTGCTCGACCGGGGCCAGACCGGGGGCCATCGCGGCCGCATCGGTTGAGGCTACCGCTCAGCGACGAAGAAAGGCCGCCGGGGCACTCCCCCCGGCGGCCTTCTTTCTTGCGCGCTCTCGCGGCTCAGATCCAGTAATAGGGCGCGCCGTAATGGGCGTAGGTCGCCTCTTCCCAACGCCGGTCCTCGTACCAGCGCTCGGGCCGCTCCGGCGCCCCCTGGAGCTGGCTCTCGGTGATGTCGGTGCGGTAGCCGCCGAGGGCGGTGTCGTATTCCAGCTTGGCCCAGGGAATCGGGTGATGCTCCTCGCCCATGCCGAGGAAGCCGCCGAACCCCATTACCGCATAGGTGATCTTGCCGGATTTCTTGTCGATCACGAGGTGGT
This sequence comes from Limimaricola variabilis, assembly GCF_034371605.1. Classification (NCBI taxonomy): domain Bacteria; kingdom Pseudomonadati; phylum Pseudomonadota; class Alphaproteobacteria; order Rhodobacterales; family Paracoccaceae; genus Limimaricola; species Limimaricola variabilis. The sequence goes on from NZ_CP139691.1 coordinate 2,141,843, forward strand.
CGATATGGCCGATCTTCTCGCCACCGGCGCCGTAGACCTCGGTGCCGTTCACGCGATCCGACGAGATCGTGGAATGGCTGTCGCTATAGTCGAACATGACGTCCTCCTGTGCTGTCTCGGGGATAAAACCGACAGCTTGGCCCGGCTGTTCCGCCGCCGGCGCCGATGCGCCGGTTTTGGCCGAGGCGCGGCGCGCCGTCTGCACCGCGAGGATCCCTGCCGCCACCACTGCCACGCCCAGCGCATCCAGCGCGCCCAGCGCCTCGCCGAGCAGGAGGGCGGCGATCAGCACGCCGAAGACCGGGTTGAGGAAATGGAAGGTCGCCGCCTTGACCGCGCCGATCCGGCCGACCAGCACGAACCAGACCAGCGTCGCCAGCACGCCGGGCACCAGCACGGTGTAGGCGAAGGCCACCACCAACGCCCAGTTCCAGTCGACCTGCCAGCTCTCGAGCAGCACCGCCGGCGGCAGCAGCGCCGCCGCGCCGACCAGCATCTGCAGCCCGACCACCATCATCAGGTTGCCGCCCGCCGCAGCACCACGCACCGCCAGCGTCGCCGCCGCCAGCGCCAGCGCCGCGACCACGCACAGCCCCACGGCAAAGAGGTCGAGACCGCCCGCCATGCGTCCGCCCATGATGATCGCGACGCCTCCGAAGCCCGCGACGAGACCGATCGCGGCCAGCCGCGGCAGCCGGTCGCGCAGCAGGACCCAACCGATCAGCGCCACCAGAAGCGGCATGGTCGAGGCGATGATCGAGGCGACCGAAGCACCGATCGACTGCATCGCCACGAAGTTGAGGCCGAGATAGAGCGCGTTCTGGCACAGGCCGAACACCACCACCCCGCGCCACTGGCTCCGGCTGAGCCGCGCGGTCTGGCGCAGCGCCAGCGCGATGCCGATGGCGACCACCCCCGAAGCGAGAAAACGCGCGGTCAGCGCCGTCAGCGGCGGCGCATGGGCCACGATCACTCGCGCCGAGGTGAAGGCCGAGGACCACATCAGGGCGAATGCCAAGCCCAGACCCAGTGACCTCACATCCATCGACACATCTCCTGAACAAACGAAAAAGGGCCGCCCCGGGGGCGACCCTTTCTCGAATTCCTCCGGACCGCAAGCGCGGCCGGCAGCGCGTCACTCTTCGTTGACGCTGTCCTTGAGCGCCTTGGCGATGGTCATCTTGACCACCTTGTCGGCGTCTTTCTTGATCTGCTCGCCGGTGGCCGGGTTGCGGACCATGCGCTCGGGGCGCTCGCGGCAGTAGATCTTGCCGACATTCGGCAGGGTCACGGCGCCGCCCTGCGAAACTTCGCGGGTGATGATGGCGACCAGCGCGTCCAGATGGGCGCCGGCGGTCTTCTTGTCGCCGCCGGTCTCGTCGGCGATGGCGCTGACGAGCTGCGCCTTGGTCATCGGTTTGGCCATTCGAGGTCTCCTTGCCACAGCCCGCTCGGGGCTTGTCCTTGCACCGCTCTGGGGCGGCGTGTTGCCTAGACCCACAATGAAACAAACGTCATTGCAAGCAAAAACCGCTGTTTCCTTGCGGTATCGGCAGGTTTCAGAGGAAGGCCGTCTCTTCGAAGCTACGCAGTTTGCGGCTATGGATGCGTTCGAGCGGCATCTCGCGCAGCCGTTCCATCGCCCGGATCCCGATCATCAGGTGGCGCGCGACCTGCGTCTTGTAGAAATCCGAGGCCATGCCGGGCAGCTTCAACTCGCCATGCAGCGGCTTGTCGGAGACGCACAGCAGGGTGCCGTAGGGCACCCGGAAGCGAAAGCCGTTGGCCGCGATGGTGGCGCTTTCCATGTCGAGCGCCACGGCGCGTGACTGGCTGAGGCGCTGCACCGGACCGGACTGGTCGCGCAGCTCCCAGTTGCGGTTGTCGATGGTCGCCACGGTGCCAGTGCGCATGATCCGCTTGAGATCGTAGCCCTCGAGCGCGGTGACCTGCGCCACAGCATCCTCGAGCGCGATCTGGATCTCGGCCAGCGCCGGGATCGGCACCCAGACCGGCAGGTCGTCGTCGAGCACGTGGTCCTCGCGCAGATAGCCATGCGCCAGCACGAAATCGCCCAGCCTCTGGCTGTTGCGCAGACCGGCGCAGTGGCCGACCATCAGCCAGGCATGCGGACGCAGCACGGCGATGTGGTCGGTCGCGGTCTTGGCGTTCGACGGGCCGACGCCGATATTGACCAGCGTGATCCCCTGCCCGTTCGCGCGGGTCAGGTGATAGGTCGGCATCTGCGGCATCTTGGCGGGGATGTGCATCACCCCTTCCGGGTCGGTGATCCGCTGGTTGCCGGGGCCGACGAAGGCCTCGTAGCCGCTGTCGGGATCGGCCAGCACGTGGCGGGCGTAGGCCTCGAATTCCTCAACATAGAACTGGTAGTTGGTGAACAGCACGTGGTTCTGGAAATGCTGGGGATCGGTCGCGGTGTAGTGCGCGAGCCGGGCCAGTGAATAGTCGATGCGCTGCGCCGTGAAGGGGGCCAGCGGGCGTGCCCCGTCGGGATAGGTGAAGCCGTTGCCGTTGACGATGTCGTCATGGGTGGTCGAGAGATCCGGCACGTCGAACACGTCGCGCAGGTGGAAATCCATTGCGCCGTCCTGCGGCACCGTCACGGAGGAATCGTTGGCCACCGCGAAATGCACCGGCATCGGCGTCTCGGAGGCGCCGATCACCACCGGCACGCCGTGGTTCTCAATCAGCAGGCGCATCTGCTGCTTGAGGTAATTCCCGAACAATTCGGGCCGCGTCACCGTGGTGGAATAGGTGCCCGGCTCGGCGACATGGCCGAAGCTCAATCGGCTGTCGGCCTGGGCGAAGGTCGCAGTGGAAAAGCGGATCTCGGGATAAAAGGCGCGGTAGCGCGTTTCCGGCACGCCGCCCTTCAGCGTCTCGGTGAATTTCTCGCACAGGAACCGCGTGGCGGCCTGGTAGATCTCCTTGAGGCGGGCGAGCGCCGCCTCGGGATCGGTAAAGGCCTCGGCGGCGGGGATTTGCGGCGTTTCGATCTTCAGCGTCTTCTCCATCTCGTTCAGTCCTGTCCCTCGAATGGTGTCGTAATCTCGAAGCGGGTGACGTCCACCAGCCCGAGATCCGATATGCGCAGCTCGGGTATCACCACGAGCGCGAGCAGCGAATGCTGCATGTAGGCATTGTTGAGGGTGCAGCCAGCGTCGCGCATCGCCGCGACCATGCCATCGGCCGAGGCCGCGACGTCACGCGCCGGGGCGTCCGACATCAGCCCCGCGATCGGCAGCCGCACCAGCGCCTGTTCGGCGCCGTCGCGCCAGACCGTGACGCCGCCGCCGACCTCGCCCAGCCGGTTCGCGGCCCGGGCCATCATCTCGGCATCGGTGCCGACGACGATCATGTGGTGGCTGTCATGCGCGACGGTGGAGGCGATCGCCATTCGTCCCTCGTAGCCGAAGCCCTCGACGAAGCCGTTCACGACCCCGCCAGTGCCGCGATGGCGCTCGACCAGCGCGATCCGCGCCACCAGCCCGGCGGGCATCACCGCGCCGTCCTCGACCGGCAGTTCGCGGACCAGCGCGCGGGTCGGGGCCTGGTTCTCGACCACGCCGATCACCCGCGCCCGCACCGTTTCGGCCCCCTCGGGCGCCGACAGTCTGAAATCATCCGCGATCAGCTCCCGGCCCAGATGCACGGTCTGCCGTGCGCTTTCGGGCCAGTCGTAATGCGGGCATGTAACACGCAGGTCACCATCTTCGGCCACGAGCACGCCGCGCGCGAAGACCGTCTCGATCGGCAGGGTGGCGAGGTCCGAGGTCAGGATGACGTCGGCGCGGCGCCCGGGCGCGATGCTCCCCAACTCGCGCTCCATGCCGAAATGCGTGGCCGAGTTGATCGTCGCCATCTGCAGCGCCACCACCGGGTTGCAGCCGCATTCGATGGCGTGGCGTACCACCCGGTCCATGTGGCCGTCATTGACCAGCGTGCCGGAATGGCAGTCATCGGTGCACAGCACGAAGTTGCGCGGGTCGAGGCCCCTCTCGGTGACCGCCGTGATCTGGCTCTCCACGTCGTACCAGGCCGAGCCCAGCCGCAGCATCGAGCGCATGCCCTGCCGCACCCGGTCGATCGCGTCCTGCTCGCGCGTGCCCTCGTGATCGTCGGCCGGGCCGCCCGCGACATAGGCGTGGAACGGCACGCCCCGGTCCGGGCTCGCGTAATGACCGCCCACCGTCTTGCCAGCGCGCATAGTGGCGGCGATCTCTGCGAGCATCTTGGGGTCGCCCGCGACCACGCCCGGGTAGTTCATCATCTCGCCCAAGCCCACGATGCCGGGCCAAGACATCGCCTCGGCCACATCCTCGGGGCTGATCTCGTGGCCCGTCGTCTCCAGCCCCGGTGCCGAGGGCGCGCAGCTGGGCATCTGGGTGAAGATGTTGACGGGCTGCATCAGCGCCTCGTCATGCATCATCCGAACACCATCGAGGCCCAGCACGTTGGCGATCTCGTGCGGATCGGTGAACATCGTCGTGGTGCCGTGCGGGATCACGGCGGCGGCGAATTCCGCAGGCGTCAGCATGCCACTCTCGATATGCATATGCGCGTCGATCAGGCCAGGGATCAGGAAGCGGTCGGCGGCGTCCACCACCTCGGTGCCCTCGCCGATGCAATGGCTCGCATCGGGACCGACATAGGCGAAGCGGCCGCCGGCGACCGCCACCTCCCAGCCATCGAGGATCTCGCGGCTCTGCACGTTGACGAGACGGCCGCCGCGGATCACGAGATCGGCGGCCTCGCGGCCCGCGGCCACGGCGACGAGACGGGGGGCAAGCTCGGCCCAAGATCTGATCGGATGTTCCATCTGTGGATTTCATACCAAGCCGCGATCCGCCGCAACCCCGCCGAACCGCTGGCGCGGGAGGCTCCGCCCGACCGCCGACCGCGGCCGCTTAGGATGGGTATTTGAGGAACGCGGGCCGTGGGGCGCGCGGGAGTGTGATCGCCCTGCCGGGAACGGGCTGCGCGCAATTGGCGTTGCGCGCCCGAGGAGACCTAGCCCATGCCACCCCCCGCCCAGCTCGTCTATTATCCCGATTCAGAGCCTGGCATCGCGCGCCGCCGCTGCGGGCGTGGCTTTAGCTACACGGCCCCCGACGGCACCACCATCGAGCGCGGCCCCGAGCGCAAGCGCATCGAAGCACTGGCCGTCCCGCCCGCCTATGAGAAGGTCTGGATCTGCCCCAAGCCGCATGGCCACCTGCAGGCCACCGGGCACGACACGCGCGAACGCAAGCAGTATCGCTACCACCCGGACTGGCGGGCCTGGCGCGAAGCGCACAAGTTCGACCACCTCGCCGAATTCGGTGAGGCCCTGCCCGCCATCCGCCGCCGTATCCGCCGCGACCTGTCGGGCGAAGCGGGCGAGTTGGACTTCGCCATCGCCGCCGTGCTGGCGCTGATCGACCGGGTGTCGATCCGGGTCGGCAATCCCGAATACGCGACCGAAAACCGGACCTACGGCGCGACCACCCTGACGGGCCGGCATATCCGGCTCGATGGCGGCGAAATGCGGCTGCGCTACACCGCCAAGGGCAACAAGAAGGTGAACCGCAAGCTCAAGGACAAGTCTCTGATGAAGGTGCTGGAGCAGCTGCACGACCTGCCGGGCAAGGAGCTGATCGGCTGGATCGACGAGGACGGGACGCCGCGCGCGGTCTCCTCCGGGCAGGTCAACGAGCGGCTCGCCGAAATCACCGGATCGGACCACATCACTGCCAAGACCTTCCGCACTTGGGCGGGCTCCGAGGCGGCACTGGCCTGCGCGATCCGCGAAGAGGAGCTGACCATCAAGGGCATGAGCGAGGCCGCCGCCGAACGGCTGCACAACACGCCGACCATCGCCCGCAACAGTTACATCCACCCCAAGGTCATCGCGCTGCACGAGGCGGATGCCGAAGAGCGCATGGCGCTGTTAGAGGACCTGCCCGAAACCGCCGGCCTGCGGCAAGCCGAACGCGCGCTGCTGAGGCTGCTGTCATGAGCCTCGAGCGCTTCGTCGAGGCCCAGAAAGGCAGCTACGCCACCGCGCTGTCCGAGATCGAAGCCGGCCGCAAGCGCAGCCACTGGATGTGGTACATCTGGCCGCAGCTCAAAGGGCTCGGCCATTCGCCGATGGCACAGCATTACGGCATCGCGGATGCGGCAGAGGCGCGGGCCTATCTGGCCCACCCGTCCCTCGGGCCCCGGCTGGTTGAAATCTCGCGCGCCATGCTCGCGCATCGTGGCCACGCGCCCGAGGAGATCCTCGGGGGCATCGACGCGTTGAAGCTCAGAAGCTCCGCCACGCTCTTCGCCGCACAGCCCGGCGCCGACCCCGTCTTCGCCGAAATCCTCGACGCCTTCTATGACGGTCCTGACGAACGGACCCTCGCGCTGCTGGACCGCTAGCCCGGCATCGGGCACATAAACCCGATGAAGACGCTTCTCTCCTTCGGCCACGGCTATTCCGCCCGTGCCCTCGCCCGCCTCCTGCCCGATGACTGGCGCGTCATCGGCACCACCCGTTCGGTCGAGAAGGCCGATGCGTTGCGCGCCGAAGGGGTCGAGCCCACGATCTGGCCCGGCTCCGACCTGACGCAGGCGCTCGACGCCGCGACGCATCTGTTGATCTCCGCCGCGCCCGACGCCGATGGCGACCCGGTGCTGCGCGAGTGGCGCGACGCCATCGCCGCGCGCGCCGAGCGCTTCGAATGGGTCGGCTATCTCTCGACCACCGGCGTCTATGGCGACCGAGACGGCGATTGGGTCGACGAGACAAGCGAGCTGCGCCCGGCGACCCGGCGCGGGCAGGCGCGGGTCGAGGCCGAGGCGGCGTGGCAAGCGGCCCCCGGCTTGCCGTTGCACATCTTTCGCCTCGCGGGCATCTACGGCCCCGGACGCGGCCCGTTCGAAAAGGTGCGACAGGGCACGGCGCGGCGCATCGTGAAGCAGGGACAGGTCTTCAGCCGCATCCATGTTGATGACATCGCGCAGGTGCTGAAGGCCTCTATCGACCGCCCGAACCCCGGCGCGATCTATAACCTGTGCGACGATGACCCCGCCCCGCCGCAGGATGTCATCGCCCATGCTGCAGAGTTGCTCGGCCTGCCGGTGCCGCCCGAAGTGCCGTTCGAGGAAGCCGAGATGACGCCGATGGCGCGCAGCTTCTACGCCGAGTCGAAGAAGGTCCGGAACGACCGGATCAAGGACGAGCTCGGCGTGACGCTGATCCATCCCGATTACCGTTCGGGACTGGCCGCGCTGCTGAAGGAAGAAGGCTGAGCGCGTCTCAGGCGCGCTTGCCGATCACCTCGACGCCCAGCACCGAGAGCACCTTCTCCTCGATGTGCCGCGCCGAAAGTCCGGCGATCTCGTACATGTCGGCCGGGCTGGCCTGATCGATGAAGATGTCGGGCAGCACCATGGAGCGGAACTTCAGCCCGGCATCGAACACACCCTCGTTGGAGAGAAGCTGCGCGACGTGGCTGCCGAAGCCACCGACCGCCCCTTCCTCGATGGTGATCAGCGCCTCGTGATCCTCGGCGAGCTGCAGGATCATCTCGCGGTCCAGCGGCTTGGCGAAACGCGCATCGGCAATGGTGGGGGTGATGCCGCGTGCCGAGAGCGCCTCGGCGGCCTTGACCACTTCCGACAGCCGGGTGCCGAAGGACAGGATCGCAACCCGGCTTCCCTCCTGCACGATCCGGCCCTTGCCGATCTCCAGCGGCTCCGCCTCAGCCGGGATCTCCACCCCGACGCCCTCACCCCGCGGGAAGCGGAAGGCGATCGGGCCTTCATCATGCGCGGCGGCGGTGGCGACCATCCGGGTAAGCTCCGCCTCGTCGGCAGCGGCCATCACCACCATGCCCGGCAGGTTCGCCATGAAGCCGATATCGAAGCTGCCGGCATGGGTTGCGCCGTCCGCGCCGACGAGCCCGGCGCGATCGATCGCGAAGCGTACCGGCAGACGCTGGATCGCGACGTCATGCACCACCTGGTCGTAGCCGCGCTGCAGGAAGGTCGAATAGATCGCGCAGAACGGCTTCATGCCGCCAGCCGCGAGACCTGCGGCGAAGGTCACGGCATGCTGTTCGGCGATGCCGACATCGAAGCAGCGGCTCGCGTAACGATCCATGAACCGCGCGAGCCCCGTGCCGTCGGGCATGGCCGCGGTGACGGCGACGATCTTGTCGTCCTTCTCCGCCAGTTTGACGAGGCTGTCCGAAAACACCGAGGTGTAGGATGGCGCATTGCTCTTGGCTTTGGCCTGCGTGCCCGAGACGACGTCGAACTTCGCCGTCGCATGACCCTTGTCTGAGGCGGCCTCGGCGGGGCCGTAGCCCTTGCCCTTCTGGGTGATGGCATGGATCAGCACCGGCCCGCCGGCGCGGCTGTGCACCAGCCGCAGCACCGACAGCAGCTGATCCATGTCGTGCCCGTCGATGGGGCCGATATAGGAGAAGCCCAGCTCCTCGAACAGCGTGCCGCCGACGGTCATGTGCTTGAACACGTCCTTGGCCCGCTTTGCGCCCTCCTGGAACGGCGGCGGCAGAAAGCTCACCGCGCCCTTGGCCAGCGCCTTGAACTCTTGGAACGGCGCGCCGGCATAGAGCCGCGAGAGATAGGAGGACATCGCGCCCACCGGGGGCGCGATCGACATCTCGTTGTCGTTGAGGATGACGATCAACCGCTTGCCCAGATGGCCGGCATTGTTCATCGCCTCATAGGCCATGCCCGCGCTCATCGCGCCATCGCCGATCACCGCGATGCAGTCGCCGACGCTCTCGCCCTCGAGCCCGCGCCCGCCGAGATCGCGCGCCACGGCCATGCCCAGCGCCGCCGAGATCGAGGTCGAGCTATGCGCGGTGCCGAACGGATCGTAGGGAGATTCCGAGCGCTTGGTGAAGCCCGACAGCCCGTCCTTCTGGCGCAGCGTGCGGATCCGATCGCGCCGTCCGGTCAGGATCTTGTGGGGATAGGACTGGTGGCTCACGTCCCAGATCAGCCGGTCGCGCGGCGTGTCGAACACCGCATGCAGCGCCACGGTCAGCTCGACCACGCCAAGCCCCGCGCCCAGATGACCGCCGGTCTCGCTGACCGCCGAGATCGTCTCGGCGCGCAGCTCGTCGGCAAGGCGGCGCAGCTCGGAATCGCTCAGCCGCTTCATGTCGGCAGGGATCTTCACCCGGTCGAGGATCGGGGTGATGGGGCGGTTCGGCGTGGTCTCGGACATGACGGCCCCTCTCTCAGCTCTCGCGCGCGATAACGAAGCGTGCTGTCTCGCGCAAGGTTCCGGCCGCGGCACCATAGGGCGACAGCGCGTCACAGGCCGCCTCCACCAACTCCGCCGCGCGGGCCTTGGCCGCATCGAGGCCAAGCAGCGACACGAAGGTCGCCTTGCCGGCGGCCGCATCCTTGCGGGCGGCCTTGCCCATCTTGGCGGCGTCGCCCTCCACATCAAGGATGTCGTCGGCGATCTGGAAGGCAAGGCCCAGCGCCTGGGCATAGCGACCGAGCGGCCCGGCATCGGCACCCGCCATCACCGCACCGGCCTCGGCCGACCAGCGGATCAGCGCGCCGGTCTTGCCCTGCTGCAGCTCAGTGATCCGCGCGAGGTTGAGCGGCGTCTCGCTGGTCTCGGCCATGATGTCGCGGGCCTGCCCGCCGACCATGCCCGCGATGCCGCCTGCCCGCGCCAGCGCGAGGCACAGATCGGCGCGGTGCGGGCCGACCAGCGGGTCGGCGCAAAGCTCGAATGCGAGGCTCTGCAGCGCATCGCCGGCGAGGATCGCGGTCGCCTCGTCCCAGGCGACATGCACGGTGGGCTGGCCACGTCGCAGATCGTCGTCATCCATCGCCGGCAGGTCGTCATGCACGAGGCTGTAGGCGTGCAGCGCCTCGATCCCGGCGGCCGGAAGCCGTGCCGCCTCGCGTGCCACATCGTGCAGCCGCGCCCCCTCGAGAACGAGGAAACCCCGCAGCCCCTTGCCGCCCGTCACCGCGTGCTCCATCGCCCGGGCCACCGGCAGGTCATGCGTGGCGAGCCGCTCGCGCAGCACGTCCTGGGTCTCGCGCGCTGCCGCCGCCAGCGCCGCGCGGAACGCCTCAGCCATCGAGCGGCGCGGTGCCCTGGGCCTGGCCGTCGGGTCCCTGGGTGATCCGGGCCACCTTTTCCTCGGCCTCGGCAAGCTGCTTCTCGCAGCGCTTCTTGAGCGCGTCGCCGCGCTGGTAGAGCGCGATGGACTGGTCGAGGGCGACATCGCCGCGCTCAAGCTGGCCCACCACCTGCTCCAGCTCCCGGATCGCCTCCTCGAAGCTCATCTCCTCGACGGGTCTGTCGCTCATCGTCCGCGTTCCTCCAAGATTGAGACATGCGCGGCAGCGCAGTCCGCCAGCGCCCCGAGGTCATAACCGCCTTCGAGAGCGGAGACCACGCGCCCCGAGCACAGATCCGCCGCCAGATCGCAGATCCGCGCCGTGACCTTTGCGAAATCCTCGGCCTCGAGCATCAGCCCGGCTAGCGGATCGTCGCGATGCGCGTCGAACCCGGCCGAGACGAGGATCAGCCCGGGCCGGTGCGCCACGACGCGCGGGAACACCTTCTCCTCCAGTGCTGCCAGCATCCCCGCCCCGTCGCAGCCCGCGCGCAGCGCCACGTTGACCACCGTGTCATGCGGCCCGGTGTCCGATGGATCGCCGGTGCCCGGGTAGAGCGGCATCTCGTGGGTCGAGCAGAACAGGATGCGCGGGTCGTCCTCCACGAGGTCTTGTGTGCCATTGCCGTGATGCACGTCGAAATCAATGATCGCCACGCGGCTCAGCCCGTGATGATCGAGCGCGTGCTTCGCCGCCGCCGCGACGTTGCCCAACAGGCAGAACCCCATCGCGGTCTCGGTTTCGGCATGATGGCCGGGCGGGCGCATCGCGCAGAAGGCGTTGGCCGCCTCGCCCGTCAGCACGAGATCGACCGCCTGGATGGCAGCCCCCGCCGCGCGCCAGGCCGCGCCGAGGCTGCCGGGCGAGAGCCACGTGTCGGCGTCGATCTGACGACGGCCATGCTCGGGCGTGTCGGCGCGCAGATCGTCGAGATAGGATTTCGGGTGCACCCGCAGCAGGTCCGCCTCGGCGGCAAGCGGCGCCTTGATGCGCAGCAGGTCCATGGTCTCGAGGGCGCTCAACACCGCGTCGAGCCGCGCCACCTGCTCGGGGTGACCGGGCGGCGTATCGTGGTCGAAGCCGTCGTGATGGGTGAGAAGCGCTGTGGTCATCCCCGCAGGCAATCGCAGAACGCGGACGGGCGCAAGCGCGTCCCGATCACCGTCGCGCGTGCGGCGCGGGGGCCGCCGGGGACCCGACGAATGGCGTGGCCGGGCCGCCCTGCCCCGGAGTGGTGGATCGGGTCAGTCGGGCGCCAGCATGTAGCCTTCGCCGCGCACCGTCTGCAGGTAGCGGGGCTGGCGCGGGTCGGCCTCGAACTTGCGCCGCAGCCGGGTGATCTGCACGTCGACCGCGCGTTCCTGGCTTTGGCCGTCGCCACGGCCCAACTCCTCCACCAACTGGGCGCGGGTCACCGCCTCGCCGGGCCGGGCGGCAAAGATCCGCATCAGCTGCGATTCGGTCGCGGTCAGGCGGATCCGCGTCTCGCCCTCCCACATCTCGCCACGCGCCACGTCGTAGCGCACCGCGCCGAGGTCGAGCGTCGCCGGTCGCTCGGCCGGTTCGGGGATCGGCTGGCGGCGCAGCACGGCGTTGATCCTGAGCAGCAGCTCCTTGGGATCGAAGGGCTTGGCGAGGTAATCGTCGGCCCCCGCTTCGAGCCCGGTGATCCGGTCCTCGGTCTCGCCGCGCGCGGTGAGCAGCAGGATCGGCACCGGCAGACTCTCGCGCAGGGACCGGCACAGGGAAATGCCGTCCTCGCCGGGCATCATCACGTCGAGCACGATGAGGTCGAATTCCAGCCCTTCGAGCAGCCGCCGCGCATGGCCCGCATCGCGCGCCCCGGTGACGAGATAGCCGTGCCGGATCAGGAATTTCTGCAACAGACCGCGGAGACGGACGTCGTCATCCACGACCAGGAGGTGCGCCAGTTCGCTCATCAGCCGCCCTTTCCGGCCAGCGCCTCGTAGTGGCGGCGGCTCTCCTCGTCCATCATTGCCTCGAGCACCTGCCGAAACCCGGCCACGGCCACCGGGCCGGCCATCCGGTAGGCAGCCCGCATCCGCTCGCGCTGGGCGTCCGACAGCTCGCGCTCCAGCGCGGCGCCGGCCTCGGTCAGGTAGAGATGCCGTTCGCGGCGATCCCGACGGCCCACCCGCGCCTCGACCAGCCCTTCGGCGATCAGCGCCCGCAGCACCCGGTTCAAGGACTGCTTGGTGACACCCAAGAGTGCCATCAGGTTTGACACCGTGGTCCCCGGGGAGCGATGAATGAAATGGATCGCACGGTGATGGGCACGCCCCATCTCGCGCCCCTCAAGGATGCGATCGGGGTCGGAGGTAAAGCCGCGATAAGCGAAAAACATCGCCTCTATGCCTTTCCTCAGCTGCTCATCCGTCAGGAAGAGCAGGCTCGACCCGCCCTGCGGTGCCGGTCCCTCGGCCATGCGTCGTGATCCCTTCGGTCGCCGTCTTCGGGTCACAATACGTCAGCCTTGTTGACATTCCAAGGGCGAAGCGGTAGCGATCTGCCCCATAGGGCGCAATTTTCGGTCGCAACGTCCGGAACAGCGCGGGATAAGTTGACAGGGAGGCACGCCATGGCCGGCGGCTACGACGATCGCGACGGAAAGATCTGGCTCGACGGCCAGCTGGTGGAATGGCGCGATGCCCGGGTGCACATCCTGACCCACGCGCTGCATTACGCCTCTTCGGTGTTCGAGGGCGAGCGCGCCTATAACGGCAAGATCTTCAAGGGCGTCGAGCATTCGCACCGCCTGCGGAAATCGGCCGAGCTCCTGGATTTCGAGATCCCCTACGCGGTCGAGGAAATCGAGGCGGCGAAATACGCGGTGCTCGAGGCCAATGGCTGGTCCGACGCCTATGTGCGCGCGCTGGCCTGGCGCGGCGCCGGCCCCGACATGGGCGTGGCGAGCTTGCGCAACCCCGTCCGCATGGCGATCGCCGCGTGGGAATGGGGCAGCTATTACGGCGACGCCAAGATGAAGGGCGCCAAGCTCGACATCGCCAAGTGGAAGCGCCCCTCGCCCGAGACCGCGCCCTCGCAGGCCAAGGCGGCGGGTCTCTACATGATCTGCACCATGTCCAAGCACGCCGCCGAGGCCAAGGGCTGCTCGGACGCGATGATGTTCGACTATCGCGGCTACGTGGCCGAGGCCACCGGCGCCAACATGTTCTTCGTCAAGGATGGCGAGGTGCACACGCCGCTCGCCGATTGCTTCCTCAACGGCATCACCCGTCAGACCGTCATCGCGATGCTCAAGGAAAAGGGCATCACTGTGCATGAGCGGCACATCATGCCCGAGGAGCTCGAGAGCTTCGAGCAGTGCTGGCTCACCGGCACCGCCGCCGAGGTGACGCCGGTCGGCCAGATCGGCGACTACAATTTCGAGGTCGGCGCGCTGACCCGCGACGTCGCCGAGAGCTACGAGAAGCTCGTGCGCGCCTGAGCCAGACTCAATGCCAGAACACGGAGGGGCGGTGCCGCAAGGCGCCGCCCCTTTTCGTTGCGCTCACAGGCCGCGGTTGATCTTGACCGTTTTGCCCGGTGCGGGTTCGGACGCGGACGGCTCCGCATCGTGCCAAGCCTCGGCCACCCCTGCCCCCATCCCCGCCACCGCCATGGCGACGGCACCAAGCGCCTGCTTGGTCTTGAGGCGCATCGGCGCCTGGCTCGCGAGCCCCACGGTGAGCGCCAGCACGAGGACGGCATGAGTCCAGAGGATCACCTTCAGGTGCCGCGCGAAAGGCTGCTTGCGCGTCTTGTGGCGCAGGTGGCGCTGCGCCAGCAGGGTGCCGAGGCTGCCGCCCCAAAAGGCGATCCGCAACAGACGCCGTTCGGGCCAGCGCCACAGCCCGCGCTCGGCACGCCGCTTGTCACTCGCCATGGAGAAGAAGCCCACTAGGTTCATCAGCACAAACAAGGCGACGAGGCCGAGCGCGCCCGCGATCCACTCCATGCCGTCCATCGCGGTCATCGCCGATCTACCCGTTCGGGCTCATCGCCCGGCGGCCGCGGCCGCGCTCGATCCCCAGCCGGTGTTCGCGCCAGATGATGGCGATGCCGGCGCTGACGATGATCGCCGCGCCCGCCAGCATCGTCCATGTCGGCACCTCGTCGAACACCGCATAGCCGACCCCCAGCGCCAGCAGCATCGAGGCGTATTCGAACGGCGCGATCAGCGAGGCGTCGGCATAGCGATAGCTCGACGTCAGGAAGATCTGTCCGACCCCGCCGAGCAGCCCGGCCAGCACCAGCAGCGCGAATGTGCCCGGCGCGGGCAGCACCCAGCCGAAGGGCAGCGTCAGCAGCGCCAGCACGCTCGCCGTCATCGAGAACCAGAACACGATCGCCGCCGTGCCCTCGCTGCGGGTGAGCTTGCGCACGAAGACCTGCGCCAGCGCGGCGCAGAGCGCGCCGCCCAGCGCCACCACCGCGCCCAGCGTCTCGGCGAGACTCAACGGATCGGAGGTCACCGACAGACGCGGCGACATGACGATGAGCACGCCGACGAGCCCGGCTCCCACTGCCGAAAGCCGGAACAGGCGCACTTCCTCGCCGAGGAACATCGCGGCGAGGATCACCACCATCAGCGGCGCGGCATAGCCGATCGCGGTCACTTCGGGGAAGGGCAGCAAGCCCAGCGCGGTGAAGCCCAGCCCCATGGCGGCGGTACCGACGAGACCGCGCCACAGATGGCCCATCGGGTTGGGCGTCTCCAAGCCGTGGCGCAGCTCGCCGCGCCAGAGCAGCCAGACGATGATCACCGGCAATGCGAAGAAGGATCGGAAGAACACGGCCTCGCCGGGCGGCACCGCGTCGGAGGTCGCCTTGATGATCGCTGCCATGGCGACAAACACGCAGACCGAGGCAACCTTGAACAGGATGCCACGCATGGGCTGTTGCGGCGGCGCGGTGACCGGGCTGGCAGGAGGGGTCATGGGGTGATCCTTTCACCGCGACCCTAGACCGCTCAACCCTGGGAGCAAGCGACCGGCGGGCGATCTGGCCCGCCGATGCGCGTTTTGTCCGGGATGCGTCACCCCGGATGGGTGTCCTCAGACCTCGTGACCGCGCTCGATGCGTAGGAACTGGCGCAACCGGGCCGCGCCACGTGCGCCGAGGCTGCGGGCATGCACCCGCCGCACGGCGCGGTGCGGCGCCTCCTCATGCTCGATCCGGGCATATTCACGCGCGCGGATCGCGCTGCGATCCTTGGGCCTGTCGATCACGTGCTTGGTCATCGAAATCTCCTCCTCTGGGGATATCGTGGGTTTGCACCCTATCCGATCGGGCCGATTCGGTCTGCATCTTTCGAGAGGCGCCCCGACACCGGCCATTCGCCGCCGGGGGCGCTGAACTCAACCCTTGGGTGACATGCGCAGGATCGCGCCGGCCTCGCTGTCGATCAGGAAGAGCACGCTGCCATCCTCCGCGATCTCCACGTCGCGCACCCGGCCATTGCCGCCCGCAAGCGCCTCCTCGCCCACGACGCGGCCCTCCTCGTCGATATCGAGGCGCACCACCTCGCCTGGGTTGAGCGAGGCGATGACCAGATCGCCCGCCCAACCCTCGAAGGCGTTGCCCTCGTAGAAGGCCATGCCGCCCGGCGCAATTACCGGGTCCCAGTAATAGACCGGCTCCTCGATGCCCTCGGCACGTGGCTCGCCGATGCCCACCGAGTCGCCGTCATAGCGGATGCCGTAGCTCACCTTGGGCCAGCCGTAATTGGCACCCGGCGTTGGTCGGTTCAGCTCGTCACCGCCGGCGGGGCCATGCTCGATGGTCCAGTAGTCGCCGGTCGCGGGCTGGATCGCCGCGCCTTGGATGTTGCGGTGACCATAGGACCAGATCGCGTCCTCGCCCTCCTGCCCGACGAAGGGATTGTCCTCGGGCACAGTGCCGTCGGGGTTGAGCCGCACCACCTTGCCATAGGTGTTGTCGAGCTCCTGCGCGAGCTGGCGGTTCTTGTCGGTGAAATGCTCGCCCGTGGTGATGAAGACGTGGCCCTCGCCGTCGAAGGTGATGCGCGAGCCGTAATGCATCGGTGCATCCGAGGGCGGGCCTTGGACGAAGATGTCCTCGACGTTCTCCAGCGCGGTCATGTCATCCGAAAGCGTGCCGCGCGCGGCCGCGGTGGCGACGCCGCCATCGACCGGCTTGGCATAGGTGAAATAGACCATGCGGTCGGCGGCGAAGTCGGGGCTCAGCGTCACGTCGAGGAGACCGCCCTGCTTGCGCGCGTCGATCTCGGGCAGGCCGGAAATCGGGCCGTGCACCTCGCCCTCGGGCGAGACGTGGCGCAGCCGGCCGGGCCGCTCGGTGACGAGATAGCCGCCGCCGGGCAGCGGCGCGATGCCCCATGGGCGCTCCAGCCCCTCGGCGAAGGTCTCGATGGCGACCTCGGTCGCCTCCAGCTTGGGCGCGCGGGCCTGTTCGGGGAAGGCGGGCTGGTAATCGGCGTTGGCCGGGCCGCGGTCGACCGGCTGCCTGGCGTTGCCATTGTCGCTCTGGGCCAGGGCGAGGCCGGGTATCACGGCGGCGATCGCCGCGACGACGAAGGGCGAAGTGGTCTTCATGTCGGTCTCCTCGGGCTTGTCAGGACACCGAGCTAGCCGCCTCCCCCTGCCCTTCCAGCCGCCTCACGGCCCATTGACCGGCCTCGGCCAGGGTCGGATCCGGCTCGGCGGCGAGGTCGCGGGCGACAGGCAACAGCCTTGGGTCGCCGGAATTTCCGATGGCATAGGCGACGTTGCGCAGGAAACGGTCGCGGCCGATCCGCTTGATCGGACTGCCCGAGAACATCTCCCGAAACGCAGTATCGTCGAGCTTCGCGAGGTCGGCCAGCGGCGGCGCGTCGACCTTGCCGAAATAGCGCATCTCGGTCGCTTCCTGCGCGAACTTGTTCCACGGGCAGACCGCGAGGCAGTCGTCGCAGCCATAGATCCGGTTGCCCAGGGCCTCGCGGAATTCCTCGGGCACCGGTCCCTTGTGCTCGATGGTGAGGTAGGAGATGCAGCGCCGCGCATCGAGCTGGAACGGCGCCGGGAAGGCGTTGGTCGGGCAGATGTCGAGGCAACGCGTGCAGGAGCCGCATTTCTCCGCCGCAGGCGCATCCACCGGCAGCTCCACCGTGGTAAAAATCGCGCCGAGAAACACCCAGTTGCCGACCGTCCGGCCCAGAAGGTTGGTGTGCTTGCCCTGCCAGCCGAGACCAGCGGCCTGCGCCAGCGGCTTTTCCATCACCGGCGCGGTGTCGACGAAGACCTTGATCTGCTCGTCGGGACACTGCTCCAGAAGCCAGCGTCCGACCCGTTTCAGCCGTTTCTTGACGAGGTCATGGTAGTCGCGGCCATGGGCATAGACGCTGATCGCCGCCCGTTCAGGATGCTCCAGCACCTCGAGCGGGTCGTGTCGCGGCGTGTAGGCCTCGGCCAGCATGATGACCGAGCGTGCCTCGGGCCAGAGCGCGGCCGGGTCGCCACGCCAGCCCATGCGCTCCTCCATCCAGCCCATCTGTCCGTGCCGCCCCTCGCCCACATAGGTGGCGAGCCGCGCGGCAGCCTCGGGGATGGCGTCGGGGCGGCAGATTCCCATCTCGGCGAATCCCTCGCCGAGCGCGGCCTCGCGCAGCCGGTCCTTGAGCGCCTGCTCATCCATGCTCATCAGCTATGCCTTCGGGGCCCCGGCCCCAAGCCCGGCCTCAGAAATCGAGATCCGCGTAATGCGAGGGCTGCGGAAAGCCCGGCAGCTGGTCGGCCAGCAGCGAGCGGAAGGCCGGGCGCGACTTGATCTTGGCGTACCAGTCCTTGACCGTCTCGGAGCGGTTCCAGTCCACGTCCGAGATGTAGTCGAGGCAGGACAGATGCGCCGCGGCGGCGAAATCGGCGAGGCTGAGCTCGTTGCCCGCGAGCCAGCGGCGCTGATCCAGGAGCCAGGCCATGTAGTCGAGGTGATACTTGATCGCCCGCGCCCCGGCCTTGACGTTGGTGCTGTCGGGATAGCCACCGCCCATGACCTTCTTGAAGACCCGCTCTCCGAGCAGCTTCGAGGTCACCTCGCGGTTGAACTTGTCGTCGAACCAGCCGACGAGACGGCGTACCTCGTAGCGGGCCTCGACCGATTGCGGCAGCAGCGGCGGATCGGGCTGCACCTCTTCGAGATATTCGCAGATCGCCGTGCTTTCCGACATCATCCGGTTGCCGAGCTTGAGCACCGGAACCTTGCCGGCCGGGTTGCGGCGCATGAATTCGGGGTCCTGCTCCCAGTAGCGCTCCTCGACGAGCTCCACCTCGATGCGTTTCTCGGCGAGCGAGAGCCTCACCTTCCGCGAGAAAGGTGAGAGCGGGAAGTGGTACAGGCGGTGTGCGGCGGGACGGCTGTTCTGCATGCCCCCCTATCTGCCGCAAGCGCGGCGCCGCTTCAATCCCGCGCGCGTCACTCGAAGCAGTCGTCGCGCCCGTCGCGCCGGATCGTTGCAGCGCCGTCGAGGATGGCGGCGGCCCGCCGGCGCACGAAATCGGAAGGATCGGCAGCCGAGCGTCGCTTGGGATCGGGCAGGATCGCAGCGAGACGGGCGGCCTGAACGTCGGAGAGCTGCGCCGCCGAGACACCGAAGTAATGCGGCGCCGCGCGACCGATACCGAACACGCCCTCGTCGAACTCCGCGACGTTGAGATAGGTCTCGAGGATGCGCCGCTTGGTCCAGACCGCCTCGACGGGCGGGGTCAGCCCGGCCTCGAGCGCCTTGCGCAGCCAGCTGCGTCCCTGCCAGAGGAACACGTTCTTGACGACCTGCTGGCTGATGGTGGAGGCGCCGCGATTGCCGCCCGCCGCCATGGCGGTCCGGATCGCCTTGAGGTCGAGGCCCCAATGCAGGCAGAAATTCGCATCCTCCGCCGCGACGGCAGCGCGGGCCATGACCGGCGCAATCTCTTCCATCGGCACCCAGTCATGCGCGATCCCGCCCAGCCGGGCCCGCTCGGAGAGCATGTAGGGCGTGGTCGGCGGGTTCATGGTCGAGAACAGCAGGATCAGCGCCCCCGCGACGCCGACCAGAGCGGCCCCGGCCCAGAGCAGCAGCCGGGCGATCCGGCGGCCCGGCTTCGACGGCGTGTCGGAGGCCTTGCGCCTGCGGCGGCGTGCCGACCCTGTTTTCGATGTGTTCACGGGCTTGGACATGCCGCCATAGACCCTGCGCGTCGGGGTCGGGTCAAGCCGGTCGCGCGGCGCCCGCGCGCCCTTCCGCCCGCTCGATCGCGGCCATCACCGCCTCGGGCGCGGTCTGGTGGACCATGTGCCCCACCCCCGGCAGCACGGTGTAGCCGCTCTGTTCGATCTCGCGGTGCAGCCGCGCCGATTGCGACTCGGAATCGACCACCCGGTCATCCGCCCCGGCGATGATCTCCACCGGCATATGCAGCTCGCGGTAGCCGTGACGCGCGGCGGCGGCCTGCGGGATCATCATCGCGGTCTCGGCGCCGCTGGCGCGCAGCTGCGAGGGGCGCAGCGCCATCTCACGCGGGAACGCGGCGAAACCGGGCGCCACCGGCGCGGGGGCGAAGATCCGGCGGATCAGCCGGGGCCAGATCAGCCGGGCCAGCGTCGGGGAGATGGTATAGCGCAGCGCGTCGCCCAGCACCGGGACCGCCGGGGCAGAGAGGCCGATCACCTCGGGCCGCGCCGTCGGATAGTGGTAGCCGGCGGCCAGCACCAGCGCCCCGACCATGCCCGGGTCGCGTCGCGCCAGCGCCACCGCCACCGCGCAGCCCCAGGAATGGCCCAGCACGGTGGCCCGCGCCACGCCGAGATGGCGCAGCGCCGCGTGCAGCAGATCCGCCTGCGCGGCGGCGCTCCAGACCCGGCCACGCGGCCGGGTGCTGTGGCCAAAGCCGGGCCGGTCGAAGACGATGACGCGATGCGTCCGTGCCGCCAGCGCCACGAGGCCGCTGCCCACGAAGTCCTCGATCATGCTGCCATTGCCGTGCAGCAGCACCAGCACCGGCCCGTCGCCGCGGTCGAGGTAATGCAGCCGCACGCCGTGCAGATCGAGGAACCGCCCACGCGGCGGGTTGTCGCGCTCGGCCTGCAGGGCGGCGCGATGGTTGGCATAGGCCGACACGGCCAGCGCGGTCGCGGCGAGCCCGGCCAGCGCGCGGATCGGGCGGCGTCGCGCGGGAGGATGCTGTCGGTAGGCGGGGGGCGGTGTCTGGGTCATGGGCCGGCTCCATTGCGGGCGCGCGCTGCAGCGCGGCGCAGGGATTACGCGCCAGACCGCGCCAAGTTCCCCTGCCCCAAAACGGCGCGGGGCCGGCGCGTCGCCGCGCCGGCCCCCGTTTTCGATCTCGCCTTGGCCGTCACTCGGCCGGCAGGGCCACCTTCTCGACCGTGAGCGGGTGCGGGATGTGGCGCAGCATCTCCTTGGGGCAGACCTGCAGGAAGTTGTGCTTCTCGCTGTCCCAGTGCTGCAGGATCTCGGCCGCCTTGCGGCTGCCGGTCTCGAGCTGGTGGCGCTCGATCAGACCCTTGAGCTGGTTTTCCCAATGCTCGACCGTGACGCCGCAGGTGACGAGCGTCTCGGTGTTCATCAGCGGCTCGGCCAGCCCCTCGGGATCGTAGAGATAGGCCATGCCGCCGGTCATGCCGGCGCCGAAGTTCGCGCCGATCGAGCCGAGGATCACCGCGACCCCGCCGGTCATGTATTCGCAGCCATTGGTGCCGCAGCCCTCGATCACCACATGCGCGCCGGAGTTGCGCACCGCGAAACGCTCGCCGGCGCGGCCGGCGGCGAAGAGGTAGCCCGCCGTCGCCCCGTAGAGCACGGTGTTGCCGATGATCGTGTTCTCCGAGGCCACCAGTGGGCTCGCCATCGCCGGGCGCACCACGATGGTGCCGCCCGAGAGACCCTTGCCGACATAGTCGTTGGCGTCGCCCGAAACCTCGAGCTTCAGGCCGGGGGCCGCGAAGGCGCCGAGCGACTGGCCCGCCGAGCCGGTGAGCTTGACGGTCAAATGGTCGGGCTGCAGCTGGTTCCGCATCCCGAAATTCTCGACGATATGCGCCGAGGTCCGGGTGCCGATGGTGCGGTGCGTGTTCTGCACCGCGTATTGCAGCTGCATCTTCTCGCCATCCTCGAGGAAGCGGCGGGCATCCTTGACGATCTCGGCGTCGAGCGTGTCGAGCACCTCGTTGCGCGGCTTGTTGCGGTCGTAGCGGATGCGGTTGGTGCCATCCACGGTGATCAGCAGCGGGTTGAGGTCGAGATCGTCGAGATGCGCCGAGCCACGGCTGACCTGCGTCAGCAGGTCGGCCCGGCCGATCACGTCGTCGAGCGAACGCGCGCCGATCGAGGCCAGGATCTCGCGGACTTCCTGGGCATAGAAGGTGATCAGGTTCACCACCTTGTCGGCGTTGCCGGTGAACTTCTGACGCAGCGCCTCGTCTTGGGTGCAGACCCCCACCGGGCAGGTGTTGGACTGGCACTGGCGCACCATGATGCAGCCCATGGCGATCAGCGCGGCGGTGCCGATGCCGTATTCCTCGGCCCCCATCATCGCCGCCATGACGATGTCGCGGCCGGTCCGCAGCCCGCCATCGGTCCTGAGCGTCACCCGGTCGCGCAGGTTGTTCATCGACAGCACCTGGTGCGCCTCGGTGAGACCCATTTCCCAGGGCAGGCCGGCATACTTGATCGAGGTCGCCGGCGAGGCACCGGTGCCGCCATTATGGCCCGAGATCAGGATCACGTCGGCCTTGGCCTTGGCCACGCCGGCGGCGATCGTGCCGACGCCCGACGACGACACCAGCTTCACCGTCACCTTGGCGCGCGGGTTGATCTGCTTGAGATCGTAGATCAGCTGCGCGAGGTCTTCGATCGAGTAGATGTCGTGGTGCGGCGGCGGCGAGATCAGCGTGACCCCTTCCGTCGAATGCCGCAGCCGCGCGATCAGCTTGGTGACCTTCATCCCCGGAAGCTGGCCGCCCTCGCCGGGCTTGGCGCCCTGCGCCACCTTGATCTCCAGCTCCTCGCAGGCGCCGAGATATTCGGCGGTGACGCCGAAGCGGCCCGACGCCACCTGCTTGATCTTGGCCGACGGGTTGTCGCCGTTGGCCTCGGGCAGGAAATGCGCCGGATCCTCGCCGCCCTCGCCCGAGTCGGACTTGGCGCCGATCCGGTTCATCGCGACGTTGAGCGTCTTGTGCGCCTCGGGGCTCAGCGCGCCCAGCGACATGCCCGGCGTGACGAAGCGCTTGCGGATCGAGGTGATGCTCTCGACCTGCTCGATCGGGATCGCCTCGCCGATCGGCTTGATCGCCAACAGGTCGCGCAGGTGGATCGGCGGGTTGGCCTGCATGGTCGCGGCGTATTGCTTCCACAACTCGAAGGAGGCGCGGTCGCAGGCGGCCTGCATCATGTGCATGGTGGTGGCTTCCCAGGCGTGCTTCTCGCCCGAGCGGCGCGACTTGTAGAAGCCGCCGATCGGCAGCGTGCCGAGATCGGCGCCCGGCTTGGTCCAGCCCTTGGCGTGCACCTCCTCGAGCTTCTTCTGGATGCCGGTCAGGCCGATGCCCGAGATGCGGCTGTGCATGCCGGGGAAGTACTCGGCGCACATGGCGCGCGACAGGCCCACGGCCTCGAAGTTGAGGCCGCCGCGATAGGAGGAGATCACCGAGATGCCCATCTTGGCCATGATCTTCAGAAGGCCCGCATCGACCGCGTCGCGGTAGCGGCGCATGATGTCGGTGAGCGTGCCCTCGAGCAGGCCGCGGTTGAGGCGATCGGCGAGGCTGTCCTGCGCGAGATAGGCGTTCACCGTGGTCGCGCCCGAGGAGATCAGCACCGCGAAGTAATGCGGGTCGATGCATTCGGCCGAGCGGACGTTGACCGAGCAGAAGGTGCGCAGACCCTTGCGGGTCAGCCAGCTGTGCACGGCGGAGGTGGCGAGGATCATCGGCATCGCCACCTTGTCCTCGTCCTGGTGCTGGTCGGTGAGCACGATGTGCCCGGCGCCCGAACGCACCGCGTCCTCTGCCTCGGCGCGGATCCGCTCGAGGCCCGCGCGCAGCCCGTCAGGCGCGCCGCCCGCCGGGAAGGTGCAGTCGATGAAGGCCACCTGGTCGCCGAACTGCTCGACCATGGTGTCGAACTCGGCATTGGCGATGAACGGGCTCTCCAGCACCAGGATCTCGGCCTGGGAGGAGCTTTCGTCGAGCACGTTCTTGAGGTTGCCGAAACGGGTCTTGAGCGACATCACCCGGCTTTCGCGCAAGCTGTCGATCGGCGGGTTGGTGACCTGACTGAAGTTCTGCCGGAAGAAGTGCGACAGTGGCCGGTACTTGGTCGAGAGCACGGCGGAGGGGGTGTCGTCGCCCATCGAGGCGATCATTTCCTTGCCGTCCTCGGCCATCGGCGCGAGCACCTGCTCCAGCTCCTCGATCGAGTAGCCGGCCGCGATCTGGCGCTTGCGCAGCTCGTGGCCCTCGAAGAGCGGCTCCTCGGGCACGTCGCGCAGGATGTCGTTGAGGTTCACGACCTTCTCGATCCACTCGCTGAAGGGTTGCGAGGCGGCGAGCTTGTCCTTCATCTCGCTGTCGTGGAACAGCCGGCCCTCGGTCATGTCGACCGCGATCAGCTGGCCCGGCCCGAGCGCGCCCTTCTCGACGACGCTGGCTTCGTCGACCGGCACCATGCCGGCCTCGGAGCCCGCGACGAGAAGCCCGTCGCCGGTGACGACATAGCGCATCGGGCGCAGGCCGTTGCGGTCGAGACCGGCGCAGACCCAGCGGCCGTCGGTCATGGCGAGCGCCGCGGGACCGTCCCAGGGCTCCATCACCGCGTTGCAGTAGGAATACATGTCCTGCCAGGCCTGGGGCATCTCGACCTGGCTCTTGGACCAGGCCTCGGGCACCAGCATGGTCTTGGCCATCGGCGCGTTGCGCCCGGCGCGGACCAGCACCTCGAACACCGAGTCGAGCGCGGCCGAGTCCGACGAGCCCTGCGGCACGATCGGCTTGATGTCCTCGGCCATCTCTCCGAAGGTCGAAGAGGCCATGCGGATCTCGTGGCTCTTCATCCAGTTGATGTTGCCCTTCAGCGTGTTGATCTCGCCGTTATGGGCAAGCATGCGGAAGGGCTGGGCCAGCCACCACTGCGGGAAGGTGTTGGTGGAATAGCGCTGGTGGTAGAGCGCGAAGGCGCTCTCGAAGCGCGGGTCCATCAGGTCGGGGTAGAACACCGCCACCTGCTCGGCCAGCATCATGCCCTTGTAGATCACCGAGCGGCAGGACAGCGAGGCGAGGTAGAGCTCGCGCACGCCGGCCGCGGTGGCGGCGCGCTCGATCCGGCGGCGGATGATGTAGAGTTCGCGCTCGAACTGCTCCTCGTCGATGTCCTTCTCGCAGCGGATCAGGATCTGCTCGATCTCGGGACGGGTGGCGTTGGCCTTCTCGCCGAGGCAGGTGATGTCGACCGGCACGTGGCGCCAGCCATAGATGTAGTGCCCCATGCGGAGCACCTCGGTCTCGACGATGGTCCGGCAGGTCTCCTGCGCGCCGAAATCGTTGCGCGGCAGGAAGACCTGGCCCACCGCGATGCGGCGATCGGCCATCGGCTCGTGGCCGGTGCGGCGGATCTGGTCCTCGAAGAAGGCGCGCGGGATCTGCACGTGGATGCCGGCGCCGTCGCCGGTCTTGCCGTCGGCGTCGACCGCGCCGCGGTGCCAGACCGCCTTGAGCGCCGCGATGCCCTTCTCGACCACGGCGCGCTGCGGCTTGCCGTCGATCGCGACGACGAGGCCGACGCCGCAGGAGGCGTGCTCGTCATCCTCGCGGTAGAGGCCGTTCTCGGCCATGAACTTGCGCTTGGCCTCTTCGGCGGCGACCCAGGCGGCATCAAAGTTGGTCATGGGCGGTCTCCTTGGCGGGGGATGCGGGGGCCTTCGACATGGTGGCGCCGCAGCCGTGTTTGGGATGGGACGAGAGGAAGCCCGGCTCGTCCGGGAAGATGAATTCGACCGGCCGGTCGTCGGAGCTGAACGAGCCCTCCGGGCCGGTCACTTCGCTTTCGCCGGAGAGGAAGATCCGGCGGGCGCGGTCGATGAACTCGTAGCCGGCGCTGCGCCACATTTCCTCGCCGTCGGGGCTGATGGCCCGCACCTCGTACTCGGTGCGGTCCAGCTCGACGCCGTCGATGGTGACGGTCTCGCCGGTAAGGCTGTCGAAACCGACATAGCGGGTCTCGCCCACCTCGTCCGACAGCGTCGTGAAGTCGAAGGAATCGGCGCCGGTCTCGACCAGCTCGGAGAAGGAGGCCGGGTCGGCCGGGTCGGGCCCGAGCCGCTCGGCGCGGTTGGCGCGCGGATAGACGCTTTCGACCCACTGGGTCTCGCCGTCGATCGCGCCGAAATAGCTCACCCCTTCGAGGTCGAGATCGACCCGGCGGCGCCAGCCCTCCGGATCACCCTCGCAGGTGAAATGATGCGAGACGGTGCAGCTCGCCGTCTGCACGGTCATCTCGGCGGTGCAACCCTCGGGCAGCGTCACCTGACGCGGCGCCTGCGCGCCGGCCGCGACGGGCAGCGCGCAGAGCAGGAGGGCGATAGGCGTCTTCATGGCAGTCTCCGTGATCGGGACGTAAATGACCGGGTCGGAACGCGCCGGCCCATGGGCCGGAGCACGAGGGACACGAAGGGGGCGGGCGCGCGGCCCGCCGCCCGCATCACTCGGCGACGCCGGCGCTGGCCGACTGGTCGAGATACTCGACGATCGCCGAAGCGCTGTCACGCCCGTCGCGGATCGCCCAGACCACGAGCGAGGCACCGCGCACGATGTCGCCCACGGCGAAGACGCCGTCGAGCGAGGTGGCGCCGGTGCCGAACTCGGCCCGCACGGTGCCCCAGCGGGTCACTTCGAGACCTTCGACACCCCAAAGCGTCGGCAGGTCCTCGGGCTCGAAGCCGAGCGCCTTGATCACCAGATCGGCCTCTTCGAGGTAATCCGCGCCCTCGATCTTCTCGGGCATGCGACGGCCGGTGGCGTCGGGCGTGCCGAGGCGCATCCTGTGGACATGGACGCCCCTGACGCCCTGCGCGTCGCATTCGAAGCCCTTAGGGGCCGACAGCCAGACCAGCTCGACGCCCTCTTCCTCGGCATTGGCGACCTCGCGCTGACTCCCCGGCATGTTGGCCCGGTCGCGGCGATAGAGGCACTTCACGCTTTCCGCGCCCTGACGGATCGCGGTGCGCACGCAGTCCATGGCGGTGTCGCCACCGCCGATCACCACGACCTTCTTGCCGGCCGCGTTCAGCTCGCCACTGTCGTATTCCGGCACATCGTCGCCGAAGTTCTTGCGGTTCGAGGCGGTGAGGTAGTCGATGGCGCGGACCACGCCGTTATGGTCGCTGTCGGGCAGGTCACGCGACTTGTAGACGCCGGTGGCGATCAGCACGGCGTCGTGCTTGCCGCGGATGGCGTCGAAGGAGATGTCCTCGCCGACCTTGCAGTTCAGCACGAACTCGACGCCCGACTCCTCGAACTGCTTGGTGCGGCGATCCACGACCTCCTTCTCGAGCTTGAAGCCCGGGATGCCATAGGTCATCAGCCCGCCGACCCGATCGTAGCGGTCATAGACCGTGACCTGCACGCCGGCGCGGCGCAGGTAGTCGGCGGCAGCCAGACCGCCGGGGCCCGCGCCGATGATGCCGACGCTCTCGGGACGCTCGCGCGCGGGGCGGATCGGCTGGACCCAGCCCTCGTCCCAGGCGGTGTCGGTGATGAATTTCTCGACCGAGCCGATGGTGACCGTGCCATGGCCCGACTGCTCGATCACGCAGTTGCCCTCGCAGAGCCGGTCCTGCGGGCAGATACGGCCACAGATCTCGGGGAAGGTGTTGGTCGCCTGGGAGACCTCGTAGGCTTCCTGCAGACGGCCCTGGGCGGTCAGGCGCAGCCAGTCGGGGATGTTGTTGTGCAGCGGGCAATGCGTCTGGCAGTAGGGCACGCCGCACTGGCTGCAGCGGCTCGACTGCTCGGCCGCCTTGTCGCGGGCGAACTCGGCGTAGATCTCGCGGAAGTCCTCGCGCCGGGCAGTGGCCAGACGCTTCTCCGGCATGTCGCGCGGCACCGACACGAATTTCAGCATCTTGTTTTCGGCCATGGCTCGTCTCCCTCTGGCTGGGCTCGCCGAGGGCATATCCGAAGCTTGCCGCGATGAAAAGGCAGCACGACTGACTTATTTGCCGCTTAAGCGGTCGAGTTCCTTAGCCGAATGGCTAGCTCATGCAAATAATTAGTAAACCGTGCTGACCCATAACCCTCTCAGACCATGAAAAGACCGGCCAGAGTCAGCAGGCCGATGATGATTCGCCACCAGCCGAACAACGCGTATCCATGCCGCGAGACGTAGCCGAGCAGCCATTTCACCACGACCACCCCCGCCACGAAGGCCATGGCAAAGCCGATGGCGATCTCGTGGATCGCGGTGAGATCGAGCACGTCGCGGTTCTTGAACAGGTCGTAGGCCACCGCCCCGGCCATGGTCGGCATCGACAGGAAGAACGAGAACTCGGCTGCTGCGCGCTTGCCGACCCCCATCGACAGCCCGCCGACGATGGTCGCGCCCGAGCGCGACACGCCAGGCACCATCGCCAGCACCTGAAACATCCCGATCGCCAGCGCGGTCTTGATCGGCAGCTGCGTCGCATCCTCGTAGCGCGGCGTCGGGGCCATGCGGTCGGCGAAGAGCAGCACCACCCCGCCCAGCACCAGCATCACGGCGATCAGCGCCGGGGTTTCGAACAGCACCGTCTTGATCAGGTCATGCGCCAGCACGCCGATCACTGCCGCCGGAAGAAAGGCGATCAGCACCGCCGCCACGAAGCGGCGCGCGGCCGGGTCGTGCGGCGCGGCGCGCAGCACCCCCCAGAGCTGGGTGAAATAGAGCGTCAGCAGCGCCAGCACCGCGCCGAGCTGGATCACCACCTCGAAGGTGCGCCCGGCGCTCTCGAAGCCGAGGAAATGCCCGGCGATCAGCAGGTGACCGGTCGAGGAGACCGGGATGAACTCGGTCAGGCCCTCCAGCAGACCGAGCAGGAGAGGCAGGAGAATCGTCTCTCCAGTCATGGCGATGTCCGTCCGTTAGTGGTGGCGCAGGTTCCGCGCCGATTCCTTGATGGCCAGATACTGCCCCGAGGGGCGGAACCGCCACAAATAGTCCGGCAGCACCGCCTCCATCGCGCGCGGGTTGATGCCGAGATCGGCGAATCCCTTTGCACGTGTGCTCACGATATTGTCGCGACGCAGATCGGCGACCTGATCAACGGTGATCGGCGCGCGTACCAGACCGAGGCTGAGCATCTGCACCACCCGGCCGACGCTGGCCATCAGCCGGCCGATTCCGAAGGGCAGGCCGAGCACGATCCGGCGACGCCGGATGATGTGCAGCATCTGGGTGATGAGTTCGCGGAAGCTGTGCACGTCCGGCCCGCCCAGCTCGTAGACGCCCGGCGCGGCGCGGCCCTCGGCCGCGATCTCGGCGGCATGGGCCACGTCGTCGACATGCACCGGCTGGAACCGGGTGTCAGCCCCGACCAGCGGGACCACCGGCGAGAACTGCGCCATGGCGGCGAAGCGGTTGAAGAACCCGTCCTCGGCACCGAACAGGACGGAGGGGCGCAGGATCACCGCCTGCGGCATGTGCCGCAGCACGCCCGCCTCGCCCTCGGCCTTGGAGCGGGAGTAGCCGCTCTCGGACTCGGCATCGGCGCCGATCGCCGAGACATGCACCATGCGCGCCACGCCCGCCTCGGCGGCGAGCCGGGCGATCCGCTCCGGACCCTCGGCCTGCACGGCCTGGAAGGTGTTGCGCCCCTGCTCGGCCAGCACGCCCACGCAGTTGATCACCACCTCGGCCCCGGTCAGCGCCGCGCGCACGCTGTTGTCGTCGCGGATGTTGCACAGCACCGGCTCGACCTGCCCCACCACGCCGTAGGTGCGCACGAAGAGCGCCTCTTCGGGACGGCGGCAGGCCACGCGCACGCGCCAGCCCTGCTGCGCCATCCGACGCGTGATATAGCGCCCGAGGAAGCCCGATCCGCCGTAGATGGTCACAAGTCCGGTCATCGGCCCCGCCCTGATTGAGGTAATTTGATGCCTCGCGGTTTACCCGCCGGGGCGGATGCGGACAAGCGCCGATCCGGAGGCCCACTAAAGGCGACGGCAAGGGGCGCCGCAGGGCGGCTCGACGGGCTTCCGCCGCGGCAGCGCAAAAAACCCGCGAAGGCCCGTTGACACCCCCCGCGCCATTCCGTAGATCGCCCCTCACACGACCTGCCCAGGTGGTGGAATTGGTAGACGCGCTGGCTTCAGGTGCCAGTGTCCGAAAGGACGTGGAGGTTCGAGTCCTCTCCTGGGCACCATCCCTCCCGCATGAAAGCGAGGGTCTCGTGGCGAACCACCTATATCAAGACGATCTACCGGACGGGCTCGATCTCGGCCCTGTCGTTGCCATCGATTGCGAAACCATGGGTCTCAACCCGGTGCGCGATCGGCTCTGCCTCGTGCAGATGTCGGCGGGCGACGGCGACTGCCACATGATCCAGGTCCGCCCCGGCCAGAACGCGGCACCGAATCTGGTCCGGATGCTCGAAGACCCGCAGGTGCTCAAGCTGTTCCATTTCGGCCGGTTCGACATCGCCGCGATGCTGTACGCCTTCGGCGCCACCGCGCGCCCGGTCTACTGCACCAAGATCGCCTCGAAGCTCATCCGCACCTACACTGATCGGCACGGCCTCAAATACCTGCTGCAGGAACTCGTCGGCGTCGACATTTCCAAGCAGCAGCAGCAATCCGATTGGGGGGCCGAGGAGCTGAGTTCGGCGCAGCTCGACTACGCCGCCTCGGACGTGCTGTACCTGCATCGGCTGCGCGACGCGCTCGATGCCCGGCTCGCGCGCGAAGGTCGCGTCGAACTGGCGCAGGCCTGCTTCGACTTCCTGCCCACGCGCGCGGCGCTCGATCTGGCGGGATGGGCTGATGCCGACATCTTCTCGCACTGACATGACCGACGAGGCACAACGCTCCGACGACCTCACGGTCGCACGCCAAGTGATCGGCGACGAGGCTGCGGGCCTCGCCGCACTGGCACGCGGGCTCGATGGCGGCTTTGCGCAGGCGCTCGAGGCGATCCGGGCCGCGCCCGGCCGGGTAATCGTCTCGGGCATGGGCAAGTCCGGCCATGTCGCCCGCAAGATCGCGGCCACCTTTGCCTCGACCGGCACGCCCGCCTCCTTCGTGCATCCTGCAGAGGCCAGCCATGGCGATCTCGGCATGATCTCCAAGGGCGACGTGGTGCTGGTGCTGTCGAATTCGGGCGAGACGCCCGAGCTCGCCGATCTCGTCGCTCATACCCGGCGATTCGGCATCCCGCTGATCGGCGTCGCGGCCCGGCCCCAGAGCACCCTGATGACCCAGGCCGACATCGCGATCACGCTGCCCGCCCTGCCCGAGGCCTGCGGCATCGGCGTGGTGCCGACCACCTCGACCACCATGACGCTGGCGCTGGGCGACGCGCTGGCCATCGCGCTGATGCGCGGGCGCGGCTTCACCGCGGCCGATTTCCGCGCCTTTCATCCCGGTGGCAAGCTCGGCGCCCGGCTGGCGCGGGTGCGTGATCTGATGCATGGCGCCGACGAACTGCCGCTGGTCGCGCGCGACACGCCGATGGCCGAGACGCTGCTGGCGATCACCGGTGCGGGTTTCGGCGTGGTCGGCGTGACCGACGCGTCGGGCGGGCTTGTGGGAATCGTCACCGACGGCGATCTGAGGCGGCACATGGACGGGCTGCTCGACCACATCGCGGACGAGGTGATGACGCCTGCGCCGCGCACCATCCGCCCCGACGCGCTCGCCGCCGAGGCGCTCGCGCAGATGAACGAGCGCAAGATCACCTGCCTCTTCGTCGTGGATGATGAGGACGCCGCGCGGCGTCCCTTGGGAATCCTGCACATCCATGACTGCCTGCGGGCCGGCGTTGCCTGAATGCATGCCCGCGACAACGCCTATTCGCGTTTCATCGGCCGCGCCAAGGTGCTGCTGCCGCTGGTCGGGCTGATCCTGCTCTCGACCCTGTTCCTGATCGCCCGTAGCCCCACCCGGCCCGGCGAGATCCCCTTCGCCGAGATCGAGGCGATCGCCGCCGAACAGCGGGTCAGCGCGCCGCGATTCGCCGGCAGCACCGAAAGCGGCGCGGCGATCGCGGTAGAGGCCGATACCGTACGGCCCCGTGCCGGCGCCGACGGTGTCTACATCGTGGTCGCACCGCGCGGCAGCATCGAGGGCCCCGGCACCGCGCGGGTCGATCTCAGCGCCGCGCGCGGCGAGGTCGAGCCGAGCCGCGCGCAACTGCGGCTCGATGGCGGCGTCTCGATCCTCGACAGCCGCGGCTACAGCGTCGAGACCCCGACGATGGAGGCCGATCTCGCCACCGGCGGGCTGGTCTCGACAGGCGAGATCGTGGTGACCGCGCCGTTCGGCGAGCTGACCGCCGCCGAGATGCGCACCACCCTGCCCGAGGGCGGTGTTCCGCACATGGTGTTCTCCGGCGGCGTCCGGCTGCTATATGATCCGGCGAGCCGAGGAGAGAACCGATGACCCGCCTGACCGCCACGCTGCTGACGATCGCCCTGTTCCTGCCCGGCCTCGCCGCGGCCCAGACCCAAATGGCCCTTGGCGGGCTCGACGCCGACCCCGACGCGCCGGTCGAGATCACCGCCGAGAGCCTCTCGGTCGATCAGGCCACCGGCCGCGCCACCTTCGTGGGCGATGTCCGCATCGGTCAGGGCGAGATGAAGATCTCCGCCGCCACGGTCGAGGTCATCTATGACGAGGCCACGGGCGATATCGCCCGGCTCGAGGCCGAGGGCGGCGTGACCTTCGTCACCGCCACCGAGGCCGCCGAGGCCCAGAGCGCGGTCTACGACATCGCCGGCGGCACGCTGCTGCTGACCGGCGACGTGCTGCTGACGCAGGGCCGCACGGCGCTGTCCTCGCAGAACATGTCGATCGACCTCGCTGCCGGCACCGCCGAGCTGACCGGCGGCGTGCGCAGCGTCATCGAGCCGGCGCAGTGACCTCCCGCCCCGCCCTTGAACTGACCCCCGGCAGCGGCGGCCTGCAGGTCACCGGCCTGCGCAAGTCGTATCGCAAGCGTCCGGTGATCCGCGACGTGTCGCTGCATCTCGACCGCGGCGAGGTGGTGGCGCTCTTGGGCCCCAACGGCTCGGGCAAGACCACCTGCTTCTACTCGATCGCCGGGCTGGTCACGCCAGAGGGCGGACAGGTAACGATCGAGGGCCGCGACGCGACGCTGCTGCCGATGTATCGCCGCGCCCGGCTCGGCATCGGCTACCTGCCGCAGGAGATGTCGGTGTTTCGCGGCCTCAACGTCGAGGACAACATCCTCGCGGTGCTGGAGATCGCCGAGCGCGACCGCACCTCCCGCCGCGAGCGGCTCGAGGAACTGCTCTCGGATTTCTCGATCGGCCATCTGCGCCGCGCCCCGGCACTGGCCCTGTCGGGCGGCGAACGACGCCGCGTCGAGATCGCCCGCTGCCTCGCCGCCAACCCGCGCTATGTGCTGCTCGACGAGCCCTTCGCCGGGGTCGATCCGATCGCCGTGGGCGAGATCCGCGACCTCGTGGCGGCGCTGAAGACCCGCGGGCTGGGCGTGCTGATCACCGATCACAACGTGCGCGAGACCCTCGGCATCGTCGATCGCGCCTATATCCTGCATGACGGCCACGTGCTGATGTCGGGCACCACTGAAGAAGTGATCCGCGACGAGAACGTGCGCCGGGTCTATCTTGGTCAGGGCTTCCGGATCGGCTGATCTCCGCTGCAACGGCAGCGTTGACAAGCCGGGGGCCGATCGGGCGAGATGGGACTCGATGACGCAGACCCACCGCACTTGTCCACAGGCCGTTATGGCTCCGACACGACGGGCCGGACCGGCCCTGCGGCAAGCCGGGTCCACTCATCCCCACCCCCCCGCCGGCCCTTGGCATCGGCGCGCCCCGGGCGCGCGCCGCCATTGTGCCGCGCCCTTGAAGGAGACCTCCATGCGCTACCAGATCACCGGCAAGCAGATCGAGATCGGCGAGGCGCTGCAGACTCACGTGCAGACCGAGCTCGGTGCCACGGTCGCCAAGTATGCGGGTCGGCCGACGGACGCCAACGTGGTGTTCTCGCGCTCGGGCCATGAGCATGTCTGCGAGACCGTGGTGCACCTCTCGACCGGCCTCAACGCCCAGGCCACCGGCCGCGCCACAGAGATCTACGCCGCCTTCGAGGCCTGCTGCGAAAAGATGGACAAGCAACTCAGGCGCTACAAGCGCCGCCTCAAGGACCACCACAAGGCGCGTGCGAACCCGGTTGAACAATCTCTCGCGGGCTCCTATATCCTCGCCGCCGGCGGGGATTCGGACGAATCCGAGCAGGACGGCCTCGCGCCGATGATCGTGGCCGAGATGGAATCGAAGATCCCGGAGCTGTCGGTCGGCGAAGCGGTGATGCAGCTGGAGCTGGCGGATGCGCCGGTGCTGGTCTTCCGCAATGAGAAGCATAGCGGGATCAACGTGGTCTATCGCCGCGACGACGGCAATTTCGGGTGGATCGACCCGCGTAACATCGGCTAGGAGGGACCACGAACCTGGCTCTCCGAGCCCGCCTCGCAGACAGGGGACTCCCTATGCAGATTTCCGAGATCCTTCCCGTCGAGGGCGTGAAGTTGCTGGCCTCCACCAGCTCCAAGAAACGCCTGTTCCAGGATCTCGGGGACCTCGCTGAGAGCTGCTACGACCTGCCGCCGGGCCGCGTGGTCGAGGCGCTGCTCGAACGCGAGGCGCTGGGCCCCACCGGCGTGGGCCACGGCGTGGCCCTGCCGCATGCCCGGCTCGAAGGTGTCGAGCGGGTGCGCGGCCTGTTCATCCGGCTGGAAAAGCCCTTGGACTTCGACGCGGTTGACCGCCAGCCCGTCGATCTGGTGTTCTGCCTGCTGGCGCCCGGCGGCAGCGGCGTCGAGCACCTCAAGGCGCTGGCGCTGGTGTCCCGCACCCTGCGCGACGCCGCCACCTGCCAGAAACTGCGCGCCAATGCCGAGATCGGCACGCTGCACGCGATCCTGACCGAAGGCCCCGCCACGCAGGCCGCCTGAGCGGCCTCAGCCCTCCAGCGGCTGCCAGTCCTCGAAGCCGAACCGGCTGTAATCGCGGCCATAGACCGCGCGCGCCGCGCGTTCGATCTCGGCATCGTAGATCGCGGCCAGTGCCGCCTGCCACGGGTCAGAACCCCCTGCCCAGCGCGGCGCCTCGCAGCCGGCCTGTGCGGCGATCCAAGGCAGGTCGCGCGCCAGATCCGCCTCGCGCAGCACCGCATCGGGGCTGTCGAAACCGGCGATTCCCTGCAGGAGCGCGCCCTGACTGGCCCATGCGGCATCGGCCCGGATCGCGGTCTGCCCGCCCAGATTGGCCTTCAGGAAGCCCAGAAAGGCAAGAAACCCCGCGCGGTGCCGCGCCGGGTCCGGATCCGGCCCCTCGGCGGCCGGGTCGATCTCCAGTGCGAACTGCCGCCGCAGCGTCTCGCGGATCTCGGCGAAGCTGCCCGGTCCGCGTGCCAGGATCCGCTCGCAGAAGGCCGCATGGGCGCGGGCCACCGGGTGGCGCAGCACCGTGAAGCTGCGGTGGCCGGGATGGCCGCGCTGCCAGTCGCGCAGCGTCTTTTGCGTGAAGCCCGTGCGCACCGGCGCGCCGTCGATCGCCGCAAGCCAGTCCGCAAGCGCCGCCTCCGGCCCCGATTTCAGCGGCATGCAGAGCAACCCGCGGCGCGCCGCGGCAAAGTAGCGCGGCACCATCGGTCCCCGGCGCGGCTCGAACTCGGGCGTCCGGTCGAGGTCGAACCGGTCGACTCCCGCCAGCGCCTCGCGCATCTCCTCGGGGTTCTCCACCTTGTCGGTGACGCTGCCGGGGTTCTGCTTCTTGAGGCTGCGATCGAGCCCTTCGAGCCGCGCCTCGACCCCCAGCCAGGCAGCAAGGCCGTTGAGGATCTCGACCTCCTGCAGATCCTCGTAGCCGAGGTGGAACGCCGTCTGCCCGCCGCGCTGCAGCGCCGCCCGGATGCGGCCCTGGGTCTCGCGCAGACGCTGCAGATGCGCGGCGAAACCTTCCGGCTCGAAGCGCACCAGCGCCGCCTTGGCGTGGCGCGGATCGGTCAGCTTCCACTGCCCGGTGGCGGTGGCGATTCGGTGGCTCACATAGCTGTCGAGCGGGTTGCGGGTCAGCACGATCTTGGCGATGCGGGGCTCGGCCATCAGCGCGTCGAAGATGCGCGGATCGTGATCGCCGAAATAGCGGAAACCGTTGAGCCCCGGCGCTGCCCGCAGCCGCGCCAGCAGCGCCAATGGATCGGCATCGCGCGCCGCGCGGTCGGTGCCGAGGATCGGCGCATCCTTCGGCGTACCGATGAAATGCGGGTTGAACGCCTCGCCGTGGCAACGCACCCCGTCGAGCGCATTGAGGTTGGCTTCGAGGAAGTTGGAGCCGGTCCGCATCTCGGCCAGCACCACGAAACTGTCGAACTCAGCCATGCGGCCTCACGATATAGGGTCTGGGGGCCGGCTGGCGTGGCGCCGGCGGCTCGGCCGGGACGTCGCCGGTCAGGTAGGGGTGCATGCCCTGGTTGCGCATTTCCTGCAGGAACCGGCCAAAGCCTTCGAGCGGGCGCAGCGCGGGAGGCGCGGGCAGAGGCCCGGTGCGACCGGGCGCGATATCGGCGAGGATCCGCGCCAGCGCCTCGTCCGGTGTCTCGAGGAACTCGGCCAGCGTCCAGACCCGCACCCGGGCCTTGGCATGGGGCGAGCGCAGCGCCTCTAGGTGATCGGCCTCGACCCGTTGCAGCCGTGCCGCCTCGTCCTTGAGCCGCGCCACCGGCAGGCCCGAGGCGAAGAGCGGCACCGCCCAGGCCCCCGAGATCACGCCGATCCGGGCGTTGGGATCCTTCGCGATGTCCCAGCTCACGAACTGGCTGTCGCGCGGGCCGAACTGGAACACCTGCCGCCCTGCCCGGCCGTTCCAGATCAGGTTGGTGAGAAAGCGCTGCGCGTTGTGGTCGCGCAGCTCGGGCGCCGCCGCGAGGGCGCCGCGCCAGATCGACGCGCCATCCTCGAACTCGGCGCCCTCGGGCGCGAAGACATGGCCATGCACCGTGGCGCCGCTGGCCTTGGCGAACCACGCTCCGAAACCCTCGTAGAGCTCGGCGAACCCCTCCAGCACGCCGTAAGGCGCGGCGGTGAAGCCGTTCTCCCATCCCTCATGCGGCAGGCGGCTTTGCATGTAGAGCCCGGCCCGGCCGCGCACCCGCCGCTCGGTCGCCTCGGCGAAGACCCTATCGATCCGTGCCGGCGCCGGCTCGGCCGCGCCGGCCGGGTGCCCGCCCGCCTCCATCTGCGCATAGATCGCCTCGGCCCGGGGCCAGATCTTGCGCGCCACGAAGCAGTCCGAGCGGCGCAGCAGCGGCAGGTGGTCGTCGTAGAACAGGTGCGGTTTGCCCTGGAAGTCGAACTTGCACATGGTCAGCGACCGGCTCTCGATCCGTCCCGACCAGCGCCGCGCGAGGCTCTGGAAATAGCTCTCATCCGGGATCCAGACCCGCCGGAAGTAGCGATCGAGCGCCGGGCGCTGCGGGTCCGACAGGATCGCCCGCAGCGTGGCCGCGCTCAGGCACCACCATTGCGAGCCGATATGCGGCTCCAGCCCCTCGGGCAGCCGCCGCCGCACCCCCAGCCGCCGTTGCAACGCGACGTAGCGGTCGAACAGCCAGCGCTGCCGCTTCCACGAGAACGGAAAGCGCAGGGTGAATCGCTCCTCCGAGAGGCCGCCCACCGTCCACGGCACATGCGCCACCCGGGCGCTCTCGATGAAATCGGTGCCGGGCCGGTCGCGCAGATAGGCGTCGAGCTCGGCCACCGGGCGCAACGGCACGCAGGCGCCCGAAGCGAGATAGACGTGCCCCAGATCTGGAAACCGCTCCAGCATTAGCGCCGCGCCCGATTGGGTCGCCGCGACGATGCCCCAGCCGCCCCATTCGCAGCGATGCCGCTCGCAGAACAGGACCCGGTCGGAGAGGTCGTCGAACTGGGCGCGAAAGCGCGCGTAGCGGGCGGGTTTCATGGCGGCGTCGACATGCACCGCCACCGGGCAGCCCGACCGTGCCCAGTGCCGGATCACCTGCGCCGCGCGTCCCAGCGCGGTGTGCACCAGGATCACCACCCCGAAGCTCACGTCCAGTTGCCCCGCGACATCAGCCCCAGCTCCTCGAGCTGGCGCCAGTTGATGTATTTCTCGCTCCATCGGCACCACAGTTCCGGGTCCGCCTCCAGACCGGCGGCATAGGCCTTGTACTCGGCGCTTGCGGCGTAATGTTGACGCCGCTGCAGCTCCTCGCGGGCCTTGGCCCCGAAACCGTCGAGAAACTTGGTGTGCAAAAGGAGGCCGCTGGTCTTCTCACCGCCCCACTCGTCATAGACGAGGTTGAGCCCGCGCGGCAGCAGCATGTGGGTCGAGCTGACATAGGCGTAGCGGCGGTCCCACTTCACCAGCGGGATCTTGTTGAGCGCCGGGGCGCGCCACGGCTCCTGCGCGAAGAACATCCGCGCCCGCGGTCCGCCCTGGATCCACAGATTGCCGAACGTCTCATTGCGCGACAGGCTGTAATTGCCCGGATCGAACCAGCAGGCGATCTCGAGCGGATCGCCGCCCCGCTCATAGGGCTGCGCGCCGATCGTCCCCTTGGGATAGAGATCGAGCAGCATCGCCCCGAAACTGCGGATCGAGGAGGCGTCGAGCCAGTCGGTCAGCGCCTTTAGCGGCCGCGTGTCGCAGAACGGGTAGACCAGCAGCTCGTCGGGATCGACGGTCAGGCACCAATGGCCATGGCCATGCCGCCGCGCCAGCCAGTTCAGCCAGTCGACCCCGAAGCGGGCGCGCTTGTAGCTGGCGTCGCTGCGCCACAGCGACACGTCCTCCTGCGCGGCGAGATATTCAGCGCCGCCATCGTTGCTGCCATTGTCGACCATCAGGAAATGCCCGACGCCCATCCGGCGGTAATAGTCGAGGAAATGCGGCAGCCGCACGTTCTCGTTGCGCAGGGTGGTGAAGATCAGGATGTCGGCCGGTCGGATCGCGCGGGTGCGATCGACCACCGTCGTCAGTTCGCGCCGCTTGCGAAGCGCCCGGAGCCGCCAGCGTCTGCGCTGCAGTCTCAGCCGGTATGCCTGCCAGGCCTTCACGCGCAGCTCCCTTTCCGCCGATCAGAGCCCGGCCAGTGCCCGGGCGACATGCGCCTCCCAGCCGGGCGGGGAAAGGCGCGGCGGCCGCGCGGCGCCGGGCAACGCCAGCGCCCGAACCGCCTGTTCCCACTGGTAGCGATCGGTGGGGGCGCAGTAAACGGCACGCCCGCCCATCAGTTCGCGAGCGATGGCGAGATCGCTACACACCACCGGGCAGCCAAGGCTCAGCGCCTCGAGCGGCGGCAGCCCGTACCCCTCGGCCAGCGAGGGGAATAGCAGGGCACGTGCGTCCTCGATAAGTGCCGCGATGGCCCCGTCGGACAGCCCCGCCAGTTCGGTGACACGCGGCACGCCGCGGTCGAGCCGCTCGAACACCGCCGCGTTGTTCCAACCGCGGGCGCCGCAGATCAGCAGCTGAGGGGCCTCCGGACCCAGCCGCTCCCAGACATCGAGCAGCAGCGCGTGGTTCTTGCGCGGCTCGATCGTGCCCAACGTCAGCATGTAGGGGCGCGACAAATCGAGATCCGGCGGCAGCGCGGTGCGGTCGGGAGAAGCGGGCGTGACGCCGAGCGGGGCCACGACCAACTCGGGCACCCGGCCCAGCCGCCGCAGATGCCCCTCGATATCGGCGGCCGTCGCCCGGGCCGTGGCGATCACCCGGTCGGCATGGCGGGCCGTCACCGACAGCCGTTCGGCAAAGCGCCGCACCGTGCCCGGCCCCGCGGCCCAGGGCAGGTCGAGGGGGATGGTGTCGTGAATCAGGACCGCGATACGGGCGTCCGCGCCGCGCATCGCCTGCATCACCGCGGCGTCGAGATCGGCATGCCCGGTATTGAGGTAAAGGGCGCCCGAAGGCAGGTGTCGCAGCAGCATACGACCCAGACCGGGCCGGCTGCTGCGCGCGAGCGCAAGGCGGCGGACATGTCCCTGCGCCGCGCGGCGCGGTGGATCGAGCCGGCGAAACAGCCCGGCCACCGCGCCCGGCGCACCCCAGTCGTCGATGTCGGATGCGGTTGCGAAACGCGCCATGCCGCTTCGGTCGAGCAGCGCGAACCCGATGGGCGTGCGCAGCAGCCCGAAGACCGGGCGCGGATCTGCGAGGCAGGCTTCGAGCCAGGCCCGCTCGACCCGGTCGACGCCGGTCCGGGTGCGGCCGGCCCGACTGGCCAGCCGCGTCAGGTCGAGGACCAGCGCCGTGGGGGGCAAACCCTTACTGGGCAGCGCTGCGGAACGCCATCATCTCCTGGAGATACTGGCTGAACTCGTCGCGCAGTTCCTCGCGCGCGAGGCCGAAGGCCACGGTTGCCTGCAGGAAGCCGGCCTTGGAGCCGCAATCGTAACGCTCGCCCGCGAAGCGGTAGCCATAGACCCCGCGCGGCCCCTCGATCTCCTTGGCGATGGCATCGGTGAGCTGGATCTCTCCGCCGGCGCCCTTCTCGCCCGAATCGAGATGCTTCATCAC
Source organism: Limimaricola variabilis (assembly GCF_034371605.1). Lineage (NCBI taxonomy): Bacteria > Pseudomonadati > Pseudomonadota > Alphaproteobacteria > Rhodobacterales > Paracoccaceae > Limimaricola > Limimaricola variabilis. Next base: position 2,181,832 of record NZ_CP139691.1, read on the forward strand.
CTCGGGCGACAGGATGTAGCGACCGATCACCGCGAGGTTCGAGGGCGCGTCGGCGGGCTTGGGCTTCTCGACCATGCCACGCACCTTCATCGCATTGCCCGAACCCGGCTCCACGTCGAGCACGCCGTAGGAGGAGGTGCGCTCGTTCGGCACTTCCATGGCCGCGACCATGCAGCCGCCGGTCTCGCGATGCGCCTCGACCATCTGCTGCAGGCAGGGCTTCTCGGCGGCGATGACGTCGTCGGGCAGGATCACCGCGAAGGGCTCCTCGCCGATCAGGTTGCGGGCGCACCACACGGCGTGACCGAGGCCCAGCGCCTGGTGCTGGCGGATATAGGCGATCGCGCCCGAGGGCATGTAGGTGGATTTCAGCACTTCGAGGAGCTTGTCCTTGCCATCCTCGGCAAGCCGCGCCTCGAGTTCGGGCGAATGGTCGAAGTAATCCTCGAGCGCCGACTTGCCGCGCGCAGTGACGAAGATGAACTCCTCGATCCCGGCGGCGCGTGCCTCGTCGATCGCGTATTGGATCAACGGCTGATCCACCAGCGTCATGATCTCCTTCGGCACCGACTTGGTGGCGGGGAGAAAGCGCGTTCCAAGTCCTGCGACGGGAAAGACGGCCTTGGTCACACGTTGCTTCATCTGTCTGGATCCTTTGGGTCGCGACTCCGGGAGAGCGGAGGCGGGGGAAAACGGTTCACGATGTCTGCCGACACCTTTCTAACATACAACACCGGACTACCATGACGGTTTCATGGGTTCCAAGTCGGTTTCATACCGAACGGAGTTCGCGCCCTCTGGATCGCGGATCGCCTGCTGTCGCGCCATCTCATGCGCGACGCGCTCGTCGAAACGCCAGCGGTGGAACGGCGGATCGTCCGGCAGCGATGGCCCGAACTGCCCCCCCGACTGGACCCAGACGCCGCGCCGGTCGAAGCGGAGCGTGTGCCGACGGGCATCGGGCCACAGCACCAGAAGCGTCGTGACATGGCCCTCGGCGGCGAAGGCGGCCGCCTCGGCCAGTCTCGCGCGCGCCTCCCAGGGCCGGGCCGAAAGCCATGTCGCGGGCCCTTCGGGCGGCACGTCATGCAGCGCCGCAAAGGGCGGCGGCGGCTCGTCGAGGGGGGCCAGCCGGGCCAGCGGCCGCAGCCGCCCCTCCGACACTCCGGCGTCGAACCCCTCGAGCAGCCCGGCCACATCACCCGGCGCGATCCGGCCCCACTGCATGTGATGCAGCAGGCGCCGCCGCTGCGCCGCGCGCTCCGCCGACAGCCGGGCATTGCCATCGAGACGAACGGCATGGCGGCGCAGGAACACCGCGAGGCTGGCGCCGATCTCGAACAGGTCGCGCGGCACCCGGTCGCGACGCCGGCGCGGGCTTTCGAGATAGCCGTGATTCACGATCGCCCCGGGCACGATCGCGGTGCGCGCGCCCTGCGCGGCCAGCCGCAGGTTCAGGTCGGTCTCGTCGAGATAGAAGCGATAGGCCGGGTCGAACCCGCCCATCGCCGCCAGCAGGCCGCGCCGCACCGCCATGTTGGTGCCTTCGGTCTTGATGCCGCGCCCGAGCCGGCCGCGCAGCACCACGGTCTCGTCATTGTCGAGAATCAGGTCACGGGTGCTGCCATCGGCAAAGGCCGCCCGCGCCCGCCATTGCCAGCCCAGATGGCCAGGCCCGCGCACATAGCCGCCCGCCGCCACGACATCCTCGTCGGCGAAGGGCGCCGTCAGCGCGGCAAGCCAGCCGGGCTCGGGCAGCGCATCGTCGTCGAGAAAGGCCACCACCTCGCCCGCCGCCGCCTCGATGCCGATGTTGCGGGCGAGACTGATATTGGCCTCGTCGCAGCGCCGCAGCCGGATCCGTCCGGCCCAAGCCGCGAGCGCCGCCTCGCCTTCGGCATCGGTGACGACGATCACCTCGAAGGCCGGGTGGCGATTCTGCGCCAGCGCGGTGAGACACAGGCCCAGCGCGGCGGGACGGCCGCGGCTGACGATCACCACGCTGACGCGCGCGGGCGTCACGCCACCTGCATCTCTTTGAGCATCGCCTCGATCCGCGGCACGTCCTGCGGGTTGTTCAGCTCCCAGAACTGCCGCCCGCGTGCCTCGACCTCGACGCAGAGCACCGGCACGCGCCGCTCGAGAAAACGCAGCTGCTCCAGCCCTTCGAGCGTCTCCAAGGGCCCCTGTGGCCAGCGACCATAGGCGGCGAGCGCCGAGGGCCGGTAGGCATAGACGCCGACATGGTGGAACACCGGCGTCGCCTCATCGGCGGCGTAGTCGTCGCGGCCGGTGTAGGGAATCACTTCCTTGGAGAAGTAGAGCGCGGTGTTGTCGACGCCGAACACCGCCGTGGTGCCTCCGACCCGACCCTCGCGCCGGTCCTCGCGGAACCCGGCCAACGCCGCGGCGTCGGCGCGCAGCACCGGCGTCGCCACCTCGGCGACCGGGTGGTCGCGCAGATCCTCGACCAGCCGTTCGACGAACCAGGGCGGGGTCAGCGGCGCATCGCCCTGCAGGTTGACCACCAGATCGAAACCGCCGCCCAGCGTGTCGAAGGCCTCGGCGCAGCGCTCGGTGCCATTGCGGCAGGCCTCGGAGGTCATCACCACCTTGGCGCCGAATCCTTCGGCATGGCTGCGGATCCGGTCGTCATCGGTCGCGACCACGACGCGGGGGTTGCCCGACACCTGTTGCGCCGCCTCCCAGGAGCGGCGGATCAGGCTGCGCGCCTCGCCGGTGGCACCCTTGAGTTCGACCAGCGGCTTGCCCGGGTAGCGGGTCGATGCGTAGCGGGCGGGGATGACGATGAGCAGCGACATCAGGGTTTCGCCAGTTCGATGCCCGGGGCCAGGGCGATGAAGAACGGGTTTTCGAAGCCCGGCTTGCCATAGCCGAGCGGGCTGTGATCGTCGAAGCGCACGACCTCACCACCGGCACCGGCGAGCACCGCATGACCGGCCGCCGTGTCCCACTCCATGGTGCGCCCCAGCCGCGGATAGAGATCGGCCTCGCCGGTCGCGACGAGACAGAACTTGAGCGAGGAGCCCGCGCTCTTCATGTCGGCGACCTCGTACTTGCCGATATAGTCGTCGGTCGCGGCGTCGCGGTGGCTCTTGGAGGCGACGACACGCAGCGCGGCGCCGGGGGTCGCGACCTTGATCGGCTTGGTGGTGCCGGGGGTATCGGCGTCGAACGGTCCCTGCTCCTCGACCGAGGCGCCCGAGGCCTCGGTGTAGAACAGGCGCTGCTTGGCGGGGGCGTAGACGACGCCCCGGGTCGGCTGGCCATCCTCGACCAGCGCGATGTTGACGGTGAAGTCGCCGCGCCGCTGAACGAATTCCTTGGTGCCGTCGAGCGGGTCGACGATCAGGAAGGTGCTCACCTCCTGCCCGTGGCTGTCGGCCTGCTCCTCGGTGACGAGCGGCAGATCCGGGAATGCCGCGCGCAGCCCTGCGGAGATCAGCGCGTCGGCGGCCTCGTCGGCGGCGGTGACGGGGCTGTCGTCGCCCTTGGCGCGCACCTCGAAATCGGGACCGTCATAGATCTCCATGATCTTCTCGCCCGCCTCGATGGCAAGAGTGCGCATCACCCGCGTCAGCCTGTCGAAATCCATCAGCCCAATCGTCCTTTCACCTAGTCGCGCCCCGAAATCGCCATCCGCTTCATGCAATGTTGATGGGTCGGGGCGATCTCCTTATGGTATTCCGCCGGGGGATCGGCAAGAAAATCGTCGCCCCCCGCGACCGCAGGAACGAGGCCAGATGTTCGAACGCGAACGCTCCCGCGGCGCCGGCCGCCACGCCGCCGGCCTGGCCGAGCTGATCTACCACTCGACCGTGCGGGAGATCCGCAAGAGTCACCGCAATGCCCTGGCCGGGCTTGCGATGAACATCGCCCAGACGGTGATCTTTGTGCTGGCCTTCTACATGATGTTCGCGCTGATCGGCGCCCGCGGCGCGGGGCTCAGGGGCGACTTCCTGCTCTACCTGATGTCCGGCATCTTCCTGTTTCTCACCCACACCAAGGCGGTGGCGGCGGTGGTGAAGGCCGACGGCCCGGCCTCCTCGATGATGAAGCATGCGCCGCTCAACACCGCCGTGACCATCTCCGCTGCCGCACTGGGCTCGCTCTACATCCAGGTGCTGTCGCTCCTGGTGGTGCTGTTCTTCTACCACGTGCTGGTGACGCCGGTGGTGATCGAGGACCCGGTGGGCGCGATGGGGATGCTGCTGGTGTCGTGGTTCTCGGGCGTCGGCGTCGGCATGATCTTCATGGCGATCAAGCCCTGGCTGCCCGAGTTCACCCAGCTCGGCGTGTCGATCTACTCGCGGGTCAACATGATCGCGTCGGGCAAGATGTTCGTGGCAAACACGCTGCCGGGCTACATGCTCGCCCTGTTCGACTGGAACCCGCTGTTTCACGCCATCGATCAGGCCCGGGGCGACATCTTTCTCAACTACACGCCGCATTTCACCTCGGCGCTCTACCCGCTCTGGGTCGGGCTGGCGCTGATGGCGATCGGCATGATGGCCGAGTTCTTCACCCGCAAGCGCGCCTCGGCGAGCTGGAGCGCCGGGCGGTGAGGGGGCTGGCGCTGGCGCTGCTGCTCTGGGCCGCGCCGGCGCTCGCCACGCAGGATGCCTGGCCCGCGCTGTTCGACGTGGCGCGGGTGGCCGCCGACGACCAGCTCAACATCCGCGCCGGTCCCGGCGCCGGGCATAAGGTGATCGGCCATCTCGCCCATGACGCACGTGGCATCGAGGTGATCGAGATGTCGCGCGACGGTGGCTGGGGCCGGGTCAATGCGGGCGAAGGCACGGGCTGGGTGAGCCTGAGCTTTCTCGACCGGCGACCGGGACAATGGGACGGGGCAATACCGCCTCTCGCAGCATGTTTCGGGACCGAGCCGTTCTGGCGGCTGGAGACCGGCGAGAGCTGGCGGCTGGACACGACCGAAGGCGAGCTGTTCGAGGCGCCCGCCCCCGCCCTCGTGGGCAGCGCCGGCCATCGCGGCCGCTTCGCGGCGGCGCTGCGGGCGCAGGACACGATCTGGAGCCTGTCGCTGCTCAACCAGAGCTGCTCGGACGGCATGTCGTCGCGCCGCTACGGTTTCGAGGCGCTGCTGGTCGGGGCGGGCCCGCAGACCACGCTCCTCACCGGCTGCTGCTCGCTCGCGCGCTGACATCCAAACGCAACAGGCAGCCTGGCGGAGCCTCGCTAGCGCACCACCCGCAGCGTCACGTTGATCCGGCCGCCGCCGTCGATCAGCGTCGAGGACCCGTCGCGCACCCGGTCGATGCCGTGATGCACCAGCCGCGCCGCGCCGCCCATCACCGCCACGTCGCCCGAGCGCAGCCAGATCGAGGCGGTCTTGCCGCCGCGCTCGACCGATCCGACCCGAAACAGGGCCTCGTCGCCGAGGCTGATCGACACCACCGGGTAGGAGAAATCACCCTCGTCGCGGTCCTGATGCATGCCCATCTTCGCACCCTCGCGGTAGAGGTTGACGAGGCAGCTGTCTGGATCGGCCTCCACCCCCGACACCGCCCGCCAGACAGCCAGCACGCTGTCGGGGATCGCGGGCCAGGGCTGGCCGGTCTCGGGGTGGACGGGCTCGTAGCGGTAGCCCCGTCGGTCGGCGACCCAGCCCAGCCGCCCGGCCGAGGTCATCCGCACGCTCATCGGACCGCGCCGCGTCACCGGCTGCATCACCGGCGCGGCGCGCGCCACCTCGCGCAGATCGGCCAGCATCGCGACCTGTGCTTCCGGCCCGAGCAGGCCCGGCAGGACCCGCACGCCCCGCAGATCGATCTCTTGGGTTGCCATCGCGCCCCTCCGGTTCCCGTCTCGCGGCAAAATGGCGCATCGCGACCGCCTCTGCCAGTTGCAGCCCGAAAACGCCCTCCCTATATAGCCCAGTGATCCGCGGCGGGGCTTCTCCGCCGCTACATTCCTGTCCGGGGCGGATGCCTCAACGGGTCCGAACCGGAAAACCGCCTAGAGCTAGAGGGTTTTGAACATGGCTAAAGTAATCGGCATCGACCTCGGGACCACCAACTCCTGCGTCGCGATCATGGACGGCTCGCAGCCCCGTGTGATCGAGAACTCGGAAGGCGCCCGCACCACCCCGTCGATCGTCGCCTTCACCGATGACGAGCGTCTGGTCGGCCAGCCCGCCAAGCGGCAGGCCGTCACCAACCCGTCCAACACCATCCACGCGGTCAAGCGCCTGATCGGTCGCCGCATGTCCGACGCCGCGGTCGAGAAGGACCGCAAGCTCGTCCCCTACAGCATCGTGGACGGCGGCAATGGCGACGCCTGGGTCGAGGTGAAGGGCGAGAAGTATTCGCCCTCGCAGATCTCCGCCTTCACCTTGCAGAAGATGAAGGAGACCGCCGAGTCCTATCTCGGCGAGGAGGTGACGCAGGCCGTCATCACGGTTCCCGCCTACTTCAACGACGCCCAGCGTCAGGCCACCAAGGACGCCGGCAAGATCGCCGGTCTCGAGGTGCTGCGCATCATCAACGAGCCGACCGCCGCGGCGCTGGCCTACGGTCTCGACAAGAAGGACTCGAAGACCATCGCCGTCTATGACCTCGGCGGCGGCACCTTCGACGTGACCATCCTCGAGATCGACGACGGCCTGTTCGAGGTGAAGTCGACCAACGGCGACACCTTCCTCGGTGGCGAAGACTTCGACATGCGCATCGTGAACTACCTCGCCGAGGAGTTCAAAAAGGAGCATGGCGTCGACCTGACCCAGGACAAGATGGCGCTGCAGCGTCTCAAGGAGGCGGCCGAAAAGGCCAAGATCGAGCTCTCCTCGAGCCAGCAGACCGAGATCAACCAGCCCTTCATCTCGATGGACGGCAAGACCGGCACGCCGCTGCACATGGTCATGAAGCTGACCCGCGCCAAGCTGGAAAGCCTCGTGGGCGACCTGATCAAGGCTTCGATGAAGCCCTGCCAGGCGGCGCTCAAGGATGCCGGCATCTCGACCTCCGAGATCGACGAGGTGGTTCTCGTCGGCGGCATGACCCGCATGCCCAAGGTGATCGAGGAAGTGACCAAGTTCTTTGGCAAGGAGCCGCACAAGGGCGTCAACCCCGACGAGGTCGTGGCGCTGGGCGCGGCGATCCAGGCCGGCGTGCTGCAGGGCGACGTCAAGGACGTGGTGCTGCTCGACGTGACGCCGCTGTCGCTTGGCATCGAGACGCTGGGTGGCGTGTTCACCCGTCTGATTGACCGCAACACCACCATCCCGACCAAGAAGAGCCAGATCTTCTCGACCGCCGAGGACAACCAGAACGCGGTGACGATCCGGGTCTTCCAGGGTGAGCGCGAGATGGCGGCCGACAACAAGATGCTCGGCCAGTTCAACCTCGAGAACATCCCGCCCGCCCCGCGCGGCATGCCGCAGATCGAGGTGACCTTCGACATCGACGCCAACGGCATCGTCTCGGTGTCGGCCAAGGACAAGGGCACCGGCAAGGAGCAGAAGATCACCATCCAGGCCTCGGGCGGTCTCACCGACGAGGACATCGAGAAGATGGTCCGCGAGGCCGAGGAGAACGCCGACGCCGACAAGAAGCGGCGCGACCTCGTCGAGGCCAAGAACCAGGCCGAGAGCCTCATCCACTCGACCGAGAAGTCGATGGAAGAGCACGCCGACAAGGTCGATCCCTCGACCATCGAGGCGATCGAGCTGGCGCTGGCCGCGCTCAAGGACGAGCTCGAGGGTGACAACCCCGACAAGATCCGTGCCGGCATCCAGAACGTCTCCGAAGCGGCGATGAAGCTGGGCGAGGCGATCTACAAGGCCAGCCAGGAAGAAGCCGGCGAGGAGGAGCCCGCCGAGGCGGACACCAAGTCGCGGGACGCTGATGACGACGGCATCGTCGACGCCGACTTCGAGGATCTGGACGACGACAAGCGGGGCCGCTGAGCGGTCCCCGAGCTCCCAGTCCGAGGGGCCGGCCCGGGACCGGGTCGGCCCTTTCCCGTTCGATAGATGGATGATCCCATGGCAAAACGCGACTACTACGAAACGCTCGGGGTCTCGAAGGGCGCGTCCGCCGACGAGATCAAGAAGGCCTATCGCCGCAAGGCCAAGGAGCTGCATCCCGACCGCAATTCCGACAACCCCAATGCCGAGGAGCAGTTCAAGGCCGCCAACGAGGCCTATGACGTTCTCAAGGATGCCGACAAGAAGGCCGCCTATGACCGCTACGGTCACGCCGCCTTCGAAGGCGGCATGGGCGGGCGGCCCGGCGGCGGGGCAGGCGGCTTCAGGGGCCAGGGCGATTTCGCCTCGGCCTTCTCGGACGTGTTCGACGACCTGTTCGGCGACTTCATGGGCCAGCGCGGTGGCGCCGGCCAAGGCCGCTCGCGCGCCGCGCGCGGCAACGATCTGCGCTACAACCTGCGCATCAATCTCGAGGACGCCTTCTCCGGTCTGCAGAAGACCGTGACCGTGCCGACCTCGGTCACCTGCGGCAAATGCCACGGCTCCGGCGCCTCCGACGGCTCCGAGCCCGCCACCTGCCCGACCTGTTCGGGCATGGGCAAGGTGCGCGCCCAGCAGGGCTTCTTCACCGTCGAGCGGACCTGCCCGACCTGCAACGGCATCGGCCAGATCATCAAGGATCCCTGCCGTGCCTGCCAGGGCGCCGGACGGGTCGAGAAGGAGAAGTCGCTCTCGGTCAACATCCCGGCGGGCGTCGAGACCGGCACCCGCATTCGCCTCGCCGGCGAGGGCGAGGCCGGGCTTAGGGGTGGGCCTTCGGGCGACCTCTACATCTTCATCGACGTGGCCGAGCACCAGCTGTTCAAGCGCGACGGCACCGATCTCTACTGCCGGGTGCCGGTCTCTATGGCAGCGGCGGCGCTCGGTGGCGACATTGAGGTGCCGACCATCGATGGCGGCAAGAGCCGGGTAAAGATCCCTGAGGGCAGCCAGTCGGGCCGGCAGATGCGCCTGCGCGGTAAGGGCATGCCCGCCCTGCGCGGCGGCCAGCGCGGCGACATGTTCATCGAGCTCGCCGTCGAGACGCCGGTCAACCTGACCGCGCGCCAGCGCGAGCTGCTACGCGAGTTCGACGAGCTCGGCGAGAAGAACAACCCGCAAAGCTCGAACTTCTTCTCGGCGGTGAAGGGGTTCTGGGACTCGATGAAGGGCTGAGGTTAAGCTCGCGTTAACCATGCCCGCGAGACAGTCGCGGGCATGGTGCCGTCATTCGCCGAACGCCCGCTGCCCTTCGACTCCGACGAGGTGGCCGAGGTAGCGCCCCTGCCCGAGGGCCGCGTGCCGTCCTACATGGCCGATCACCGCCGCCGCCTGCGCGAGAGGTTCCTCGCCGGCGGGGCCGAGGCCATGCCCGACTACGAGCTCCTGGAACTGCTGCTCTTTCTCGCCGTGCCGCGGCAGGACATGAAGCCGCTCGCCCGGCGGCTGATCGACGCCTTCGGCGATCTCAACCGGGTGCTCGCCGCGCCAATCCCCCGCCTGTCCGAGATCGAGGGGGCGGGGCCGGCGGTGGTCGGCGCGCTCAAGGTTGTCGAGGCGGTGGCGCATCGCATGGCGCGGGCGCGGGTCATCGCGCGCCCGGTTCTGTCGGGTTGGGAGCCGCTGCTCGACTATTGCCGCACGGTGATGGCGCATCGCGACACCGAGATGTTCCGCGTGCTGTTCCTCGACCGGCGCAACGTGCTGATCGCCGACGAGGCGCAGGCGCGCGGCACGGTCGACCACGTCCCGGTCTATCCGCGCGAGGTGGTGAAGCGGGCGCTGGAGCTCAACGCCTCGGCGCTGATCCTCGTGCACAATCACCCTTCCGGCGACCCCACCCCCTCCGAGGCCGACATCGCCATGACCGCGCGGATCGAGGCGGCGGCGGCGGCGCTCGACATCATGCTGCACGACCATCTGGTCATCGGCAAATCACGCGAGACCAGCTTTCGCGCCGAAGGGCTGATCTAGCGCAGCGGCGCCACCCAGAGTTCGACCCGGCGATTGATCCCGCGCCCAGTCTCGCTGTCGTCGCAGCCCATGGGAAGCGCCTCGCCGAAGGCCGCGACCTCCAGCTCCACCCCCGGCGGCAGCGTGCCCCCCAGCAGCGACAGCACCGCGGCGCGCACCGCCTCGGCCCGCTCGAGCGACAGGTCGTGATTGGCGATCGGCCCGCCCTGCCCGTCCGAGAACCCGGCGAGCAGCAGCGACTCGCCGTTGTGGCGACCGTCCCGGATCGACTGCGCCAGCTGCACGACGCGCGAGCGCGACACCGCGTCGAGCGCGGTCTCCCCCGTCTCGAAGCGGAAGGTCGTCGACAGCCGCTCTCGCGGACGCAGCACCCGCAACATGCGCTGCAGCTCCTCGAGCCCGGTATCCTCTCCCGCCGACAGCACGGCGCCGGCAATCCGGTCCCCCTGCGCGGTGATCGAAATGGGGATCGGCGCGAGACCCGTTACCCCGGCTCGGCGCAGCACCAGCTGGGCCTCGGCAGTGGCGATCCAGCCCAGGAATGCCTCGGCCGCGTCCGGCAGGCGCCGCATCGGACGGTAGAGCACCAGCGGCAGGGTCAGCGGGTAATCCCCCGTGGCAACCGTTTCGGCCCGCGCCGCGCCGCGCAGCCCGCACGGCCCGGTCAGGGCGAGCGGCTGGGTCGCGCCGGTCCGGCCGAAGGGCAGCATGCCGATCGCCCCCGGATCGGCCGCGACCGCCTCGGCGAGCGCCTCCGCGTCCGGGTGCCGGATCACCGCCTCCGACAGCGTCCTGCCCGCGCGCGCCAGCACCAAGGCCTCGAACCCCTGCGTCTGGCCGCTGGTCTCGGGTCCCAGATGCAGCGTCACCGGCCCCGCCTTCGCCTCGAGCCGCGACCAGTCGGTGATCTCTCCGGCAAAGAGCCGTGACAGCTGCGACAGCGACAGCGCCGCGATCCGCCGCCCCGGCGCCACCACCGGCACCAGCGCGTCGAGCCCGATCAGCTGCAGCCGTCCCGGCGCGTCGAGCCGGCCGAGCCCTGCGTCGCGCGCCAGCGTCAGCTCCCCGGCATCGAGCAGCCGCTCGGCCATGGCGAGATCGGCCTCGTCGGCGAGCAGGTCGGCAAAGCCATCCTCGGTGGAGGTGAGCCGGAACGACACCTGCAGCAGCGGCTTGCCGCCCTCGGGCGACACGAGGCTGTAATGCGCGTGGCTGGCGTCGCCCGGCGCGGTCTCGAGCACGAGGCCCCGCGCCCGCGCATATCCGTCGATCAGCGCCGGCAACACCAGATCACCCAGCCGGGCCGCGCCCGAGAGCCGCAGCGCGGGCACCCAGCTTTCCGGATCGGGACAAGCAGCGCCCGTGCAGTCCACCCCTGCCAGGGGCAGCGTCAATTCACCATGCTCGGAGGCGATCCGCAGAAACCGTCCGTCAAAACCCAAGAGGCTTCCGGTGATGGTCAGGGAGCCGCTGCGCGAGGTCAGCGTCACCTCGCGGTCGTCCGGCTGCGCGGCGAGGCCGGTGGCCGACATGCACAGCGCGGCCCATAGGGCCGCGCGACGCAGGATCGGGACGAGGGAAAGGGCAGCGGGGGCGTGACGCGTCATCTCGACGCGACTGTCATCCCCGGCTCCGGATTTTGCAAGACGAGAAGCTCGCCCACCGCGTCGCAGCCCGGCAGGATGAGTTCGATGCCGGTGCCGGCGGGTCCGCGATCACCGCTTTGCAGCAGCTCGGCCGCGACCGGGCGGCCGCAATTGGCCTCGGTCACCTCGATCTCGACGCTGACGGCGGCGCGCTCCCCGGTCGGGGCGCTGTAGATCTCGACCAGCCGCGGCAGCGGGGCCGCCGGATCGCCCAGCACGATCACCGCCGCGCCGCTGGCGCTGGCCGGCATGTCGCGGCTCAGATGGCCCTCGCCGCCATGTCGCGCGCCGGGCGCCAGGGCATGGAGCGACAGCCCCTCGCCGCCGTCCGACTGCAGCGCGACCCGTCGCCATTCGGCGAGGTCGGCGATATCCGCGGCGGCGACGGCCGACGCGCCGTTGGCCTCCGCCATGAACACCGCCCGCTTGGCGAGCGCCGGGAACAGCGTCTTGGCCCGGCCCTCGTCATCGGTGAGCAGCGTCACGGTCAGCCCTTGATGGCGCAGCGTCAGCCGCGCGTCGCGGGCGCAGGGCGCGGCAACCTGCAGCAGCGCCATGGCGCCCGGGCGTGGTTCGGCCGAAAGCGAGAGGCCGCAATCGCGCGCCACGCGCGGCGCCGCGATCCCGGCCAGCCGGGCCGGATCGCGCGGTGCTTGGGGGCGGTCGAAGACGATGTTCGGGACCGGCGGGGCCTCGACCCGGGCGGCGACCAGCACCGGCGCTTCGGGAAAGGTCTCGGGGAGGTCGACCGGCGTGGCTTGGGCGCGCGAAACGCCGTTCTCCATGAACTGGCCGATCGCGAAGGCAGCGGCGGCGCAACCGGCGGCGGTAGCGAGAAATCTCAAGACGGCCATGACCCGCTCCTCTGTTGGGACGGGTCGAGACTAGGCCGGCGACAAGGCCCCAGCGCGACCGCAAACCGGCCGCATGAGGGTGTCATCCGGGCATCTTTGCGGCAGATGCCCGGATCTGGTCGGGTCTCAGAGCTTGCCGTGGCAGTGCTTGAACTTCTCGCCCGAGCCGCAGGGGCAGGGTTCGTTGCGGGACGGATTGCCCCAGCTCGCCGGGTCGTTTTCGTCGAAATCCGCCGCCGACCGGGCGGGCGCGGCCTCGGCCCCTGCCCCGGCCATTTCCGGGGCTTCGCGCCGCGGTGCCGGCTGCGCCGGGGCACCAGTGGCCGCGCCGGCACCCGCCGCCGCTGCACCAGTACCGGCGGCAGCGGCACCTGCACCCGCCGCACCGCCCGTGGCCTGCGCCCGGGCCGCCTGCGCCTGCATTGCGCGCTGCAGCATCGCCTGCTGCTCTTCCTTGGTGATCGGACGGACCTGGGCCAGCTTCTCGGTGACCTCGGCCCGCAGCCCGTCGAGCAGACCCTCGAACAGCTGGAAGGCCTCGGTCTTGTACTCGTTGAGCGGGTCGCGCTGCGCATAGCCGCGGAAACCCACCACCGAGCGCAGATGCTCGAGCATCAGCAGGTGCTCGCGCCACTTGCCGTCGATGGTCTGCAGCAGCACCTGCTTCTCGATGCTGCGCATGGTCTCGGGGCCGAAGGCCTCGGCCTTCTCGGCCATCAGCTTGTCGGAGGCCTCTTCGAGCCGCTCGCGGATCACCGCGTCGTCGACCCCTTCCTCGTCGGCCCATTTCACCACCGGCACGTCGACGCCGAGCGTCTGGATCGCCTTGGCATAGAGCCCCTCGGCGTCCCACTGATCGGCATAGGCACGCTGCGGGATATGGGTGGCGACCATGTCCTCGATCACCTGGTGACGCATGTCGGCGACGATCTCGGAGAGATCCTTGGCCTCCATGATCTCGCGGCGCTGGGAGAAGATCACCTTGCGCTGCTCGTTCATCACGTCGTCATATTTCAGCAGCTGCTTGCGGATGTCGAAGTTGCGCCCCTCGACCTTGGCCTGCGCGCGCTCGAGCGACTTGTTCACCCAAGGGTGCACGATCGCCTCACCTTCCTTCATGCCCAGACCCGACAGCACCTTCTCGAGGCGCTCGGAGCCGAAGATCCGCATCAGGTCGTCTTCGAGCGACAGGAAGAAGGACGACCGCCCCGGGTCACCCTGCCGGCCCGAACGGCCGCGCAGCTGGTTGTCGATGCGCCGGCTCTCGTGCCGCTCGGTGGCGAGCACGAAGAGACCGCCGGCTTCCAGCACCGCCTTCTTCTCGTCGGCATGCTCGGCCTCGATCCGGGCGCGGATCTCGTCGGGATGCGCCTCCGGATCGGCGGCCAGCGCCTCGATCACCTTCAGCTCGACATTGCCGCCGAGCTGGATGTCGGTGCCGCGGCCGGCCATGTTGGTGGCGATGGTCACCGCGCCGAGCTTGCCGGCATCGGCGATGATCTGCGCCTCCTGCTCGTGCTGGCGGGCGTTGAGCACGTTGTGCTTGATGCCTTCCTTCTCGAGCAGCTTGGACAGGAATTCCGATTTCTCGATCGAAGTCGTGCCGACCAGGATCGGTTGGCGCTTTTCATGCGCCTCCTTGATCGCCTTGACCACGCCATCGAATTTCTCGCGGGCGGTGCGGTAGACCTGGTCGTGCTCGTCGATCCGCTGGATCGGGCGGTTGGTCGGCACCTCGACCACGCCGAGACGGTAGATCTCGTAGAATTCGTCGGCCTCGGTCAGCGCCGTGCCGGTCATGCCGGCCAGCTTGTCGTAGAGGCGGAAGTAGTTCTGGAAGGTCACCGAGGCCAGCGTCACGTTCTCGGGCTGGATGTCGAGATCTTCCTTGGCCTCGATCGCCTGGTGCAGACCGTCCGACAGCCGGCGACCATGCATCATCCGGCCGGTGAACTCGTCGATCAGCACGGCCTGGCCGTCGCGGATGATGTAGTCCTTGTCGCGCTGGAACAGCTTGTGCGCGCGCAGGCCCTGGTTGACGTGGTGCACGATGGTCGTGCTCTCGGGATCGTAGAGCGTCTGCCCCTCGGGCAGGATGCCGAGCGCCTGCAGCCGCGCCTCGAGGAACTCGTTGCCCTCGTCGGTATAGGTGACCGAGCGGGTCTTCTCGTCGAGGGTGTAGTGCTCCTCGGTCAGGTCGGGGATCACCCGGTCGATCTGGCGGTAGAGCTCGGAGCGGTCCTGGCTCGGGCCGGAGATGATTAGCGGCGTGCGCGCCTCGTCGATCAGGATCGAGTCGGTCTCATCGACGATCGCGAAGTTATGGCCGCGCTGGTTCATCTGCGACAGCTCGGACTTCATGTTGTCGCGCAGGTAGTCGAAGCCCAGCTCGTTGTTCGTCGCATAAGTGACGTCGGCGGCGTAGGCGCCCTTCTTCTCGGACTCGGGCTGCTGCGGATAGACCACGCCGGTGGTCAGGCCGAGCGCGCCGTAGACCTTGCTCATCCATTCGGCGTCGCGCTTGGCAAGGTAGTCGTTCACGGTGACGACGTGCACGCCCTTGCCCGACAGGCCGTTGAGATAGGCCGGGAAGGTCGCGACCAGGGTCTTGCCCTCGCCGGTCTTCATCTCGGCGATGTTGCCCTGATGCAGGAAGATCCCGCCCATCAGCTGCGTGTCGAAGGCCCGCAGGCCGAGCGCGCGGCGCGCCGCCTCGCGGCAGTTGGCGAAGGCCTCCGGCAGCAGGTGATCGAGGCTCTCGCCGTTTTCGATCCGCTCCTTGAACTCGGCGGTCTTGGCCTTGAGGCCCGCGTCGTCCAGCGCCTGGAACTCGGGCTCGAGCGCGTTGATCTTTTCGATCAGCGGTCGCGTGGACTTGATCTTGCGGTCGTTCGGCGTGCCGAAGACCTTCTTGGCCAGCGATCCGATACCCAGCATTGGCGATTGTCTCCTGCCGTCGTGACTTGATCTGCAAGGAGGTCGCTTGTCGCCCCCGCATGTGGGGCATAGATAGGGCGCAAGTGCCGCCCTTTGCCAGCCCATCCGGCGATGTAAGGAGCGGGAGACCGAGTGTCAACGTCGCGCCCGGGACGCGTTCCCCGCGCGGCTGAGGGAAGGAAACCGCATGATCCGCACGTTGCCCGCCGCCGCCCTGATGGCCGGCCTGTCCACCATGGCCGCCGCGCAGCAGGCCTCGGACGTCGTCGCCACCGTCAACGGCACCGAGATCACGCTGGGCGAAATGATCATCACCCGCAGCCAGCTGCCGCAGCAATACCAGCAGCTTCCGCCCGAGACCCTGTTCCAGGGCATCCTCGACCAGCTGGTGCAGCAGCAGGTGCTGGCCGACACGGTCGAAGGCGTCCCCGCCCGGGTCGAACTGGCCCTCGCCAACCAGCGCCGCTCGCTGCTCGCCGGCGAGGCGATCACCGAGATGATGGGCGAGGAGGTCTCCGACGAGGAGCTCCAGGCCGCCTATGACGAAGCCTTCGCCGACGCCGAGGCCACCAACGAGTACAACGCCAGCCACATCCTCGTGGAGACCGAGGAAGAGGCGCAGGCCGTGCTCGAGCGGCTCGAGGCGGGCGAGGAGTTCGCCGAGATCGCCAAGGAAGTCTCGACCGATCCCGGTTCGGGCGCGCAGGGCGGCAGCCTCGGCTGGTTCGCCGACGGCATGATGGTGCAGCCGTTCCAGGACGCCGTGGCCGCGCTCGAGAAGGGCGAGACCACCGAAACGCCGGTCGAGACGCAGTTCGGCTTCCACGTGATCCGGCTCGACGACACCCGCACCCAGGAGCCGCCGACGCTCGACGAGGTGCGCGAGGATCTCGCCAGCCAGATCCAGCAGCAGAAGATCGAGGCCCGGCTCGAGGAGCTCGAGGCCGAAGCCGAGGTCACCCGTCCCGAGGAGGGCGCCTTCGACCCCTCCGTGCTGACCAATCTCGACTTGCTCGAAGAGGGCAACTGATCATGGCCGGTCCGGTCTCGCCGCTGGCACCCGCCAGCTTCCCCGCCCTGCCCGAGATCGCGGGCGTGCGTTTCGCCTCCGTGGCCGCCGGCGTGCGATACGCGAACCGGACCGACGTGATGCTCGCGGAGCTGGCCGAGGGCTCGGCGGTGGCGGGGGTGTTCACGCGCTCCTCCACGCGCTCTGCCCCGGTCCGCGACTGCGAAGCGAAGATCGGCGCGGACACGTCCCGCGCCGCCTTCCTCGTCAATTCGGGAAACTCCAACGCCTTCACCGGTCAGGCCGGCGAACGCTCGGTGGCCGAGATCTGCACCGCCGTGGCCGCGGCCACCGGCATCGACGCCTCCCGGGTCTTCACCTCCTCCACCGGCGTGATCGGCGAGCCGCTGCCGCATGAGCGGATCGTGACGAAGCTCGACGCG
The DNA here is from genome assembly GCF_034371605.1 of Limimaricola variabilis. Classification (NCBI taxonomy): domain Bacteria; kingdom Pseudomonadati; phylum Pseudomonadota; class Alphaproteobacteria; order Rhodobacterales; family Paracoccaceae; genus Limimaricola; species Limimaricola variabilis. Next base: position 2,198,703 of record NZ_CP139691.1, read on the forward strand.
CTGAACGCCGCGCTGGAGCCCGCGGGCATCGAAGGCGCGGCCCGCGCCATCATGACCACCGACACCTTTCCCAAGGGGGCGACCGAGACGGTCGAGATCGACGGGAAGAGCGTGAAGATCGCCGGCATCGCCAAGGGATCGGGCATGATCGCGCCCGACATGGCGACCATGCTGGTCTACATCTTCACCGACGCGAAATTCGAACAGCCGGCGCTGCAGGCCCTGCTGCGCCAGATCACCGACCGGACCTTCAACTGCATCACCGTCGACAGCGACACCTCGACCTCGGACACGCTGCTGATGGCCGCGACCGGTGCCTCGGGTGCGGATGCCACGGGCAATGCCGGCTTCGCCGAGGCGCTGGAGCGGGTGATGCTCGACCTCGCGCATCAGGTCGTCCGCGACGGCGAAGGCGCGACCAAGTTCGTCGAGATCCGCGTCTCCGGGGCTGCCTCCGACGCCGATGCCCGCAAGGTCGCCATGGCCACCGCCAACTCGCCGCTGGTCAAGACCGCGATCGCCGGCGAGGACCCCAACTGGGGCCGCGTCGTCATGGCGGTGGGCAAGTCCGGGGCCGAGGCCGATCGCGACCGGCTCTCGATCCGCTTCGGCGACATTCTCGTGGCCGAGAAGGGCTGGGTCAGCCCGTCCTACAGCGAGGAGAAGGCCGCTGCCTACATGAAGGGGCAGGAGATCGTGATCGACGTCGATCTCGGGCTGGGCCAGGGCACGGCCGTGGCCTGGACCTGCGACCTCACGCATCGCTACATCGAGATCAACGCCGACTACCGCTCGTGAAGATCGTCCTCGTCTCTGCCGTCGCGCTGATCGACGCCGATGGAAGGGTGCTGCTCGCGCAGCGCCCCGAGGGCAAGTCGATGGCCGGGCTGTGGGAGTTTCCCGGCGGCAAGGTCGAACCGGGCGAGACGCCGGAGGCGGCGCTGATCCGCGAGCTGCACGAGGAGCTCGGCATCGACACGCAGGAGAGCTGTCTCGCGCCCCTGACCTTTGCCAGCCACGCCTATGAGAGCTTTCACCTGCTGATGCCGCTTTTCGCCTGCCGCCGCTGGCAGGGCGTGGTCAGGGGGCGGGAGAATCAGGCGCTGGAATGGGTGCGGCCGAACCGGCTGCGCGAGTACCCGATGCCGCCCGCCGACCTCCCGTTGATTCCCGTCCTGCGGGACTGGCTCTGAGGATCGGTCGCCCGAACCCTGCGTCAGAACCCGCCGATTGGGGCCAAATGCGGTCAAAAATCCGTCACGCCGGTGTTTTTCGTAACGAAAACGCCTTATGATGGAACCAGTGCATCACCGCTGGAGTTGACCATGCTGCAAACAATCCTGATCGGAAGCTGCATCTCGGTGCAGGGCCTGCTCGTCAAGCAACTCGCCAATGGCCGCATGCTGGTGCGGGTCGGCGAGCGTCTCTACGAAGGCCGTCCTGCCAACGCGGCGCCGCAAGTCGCCTGATGGCCCCTTTCGCGTAACCTTTTTCCACGTAGCCCACGCGAAGGGGACGGCGCTGGCCGTCCCTTTTTTCGTGTGCCTCATCGGTGCGGCAGGCCCAGATCGCCGCGTGCCATGGCCGCCGTGATCGCGCGCAGATAGGCCTCGACCTCGCGGCCGGAGCGCAGGTGATGCCGGTTCTTGCCTTCGGGGATCTGGGCATAGAACCAGTTCAGCCGCCGCCGCATCGAGGCGCGCGTGCGCCAGACCCAGCGAAAGAACTCCCGGTCGAAGCGCTCCGGGCAGCCCGGCGGCATGTCGGGCCGGGTCCGACCCCAATGGCGCAGGGTGCGCCACAGCAGCCGGGGCAGCCGGATCCAGAGCGGCAGATCGAGCCAGATCACCGTGTCCGCGCGCGCCAGCCGCTCGCTCCAGGTGCTGGAATGGCCGCCCTCGAAGATCCATTCGGGCTTGGCGTGGATCTCGGCGCAGAGCCGGTCCTTTTCGTCCCGCGTGCGCTCGGTCCAGCCCGGCGCCCAATGCACCCAGTCGATATGCTCCACGGGCAGGTGGGTGATCGCCCCCATCCGACGCGCCAGCGTCGACTTTCCGGAACCCGGCTGGCCGATGATCATCACGCGCCGCATGGCCAATGGATCGCCGGCCCCTCCCCGGTCGTCAAGCACGACCTTGGACGCAAAAGGGGCGGCCCGAAGGCCGCCCCCTGCAATCTCGTTTCGGCGAGTGATCAGAGCGTGCGCTCGACCGACTCCCGCTCGAAGATCTCGATGACATCGCCGGGGCGGATGTCCTCGTAGTTCTCGAAGGCCATGCCGCATTCCTGGCCCGACTGGACCTCTGCGACCTCGTCCTTGAAGCGCTTGAGCGTCTTCAGCGTGCCCTCGTGGATCACCACGTTGTCGCGCAGCAGGCGGACACCGGCGGAGCGGCGTGCCACGCCCTCGGTGACGAGGCAGCCCGCGACCTTGCCCACGTTGGAGACCTTGAAGACCTCCTTGATGTTGGCATAGCCGATGAACTTCTCGCGGATCTCGTTCGACAGAAGGCCCGAGGCCGCCTGCTTCACGTCGTCCACGAGGTCGTAGATCACGCTGTAGTAGCGGATCTCGACGCCCTTCTGGTTCGCGGCCTGACGCGCGGGCGCGTTGGCCCGGACGTTGAAGCCGAAGACCGGCGCACCCGAAGCTTCGGCGAGGCCGATGTCGCTCTCGGTGATCGCGCCGACGCCCGAATGCAGCACCCGGACCCGGACCTCGTCGTTGCCGATCTTCTCCATCGCCTGGACGATGGCCTCGGCCGAACCCTGCACGTCGGACTTCACCACAATCGGCAGCTCGGAGACGTTCTTGTCTTCCTTGGCCTTCGCCATGAGCTGTTCCAGCGTGGTCGCGGCACCGGCGGCGGCGCGCTTCTCCTTGGCGGCGTTGGCACGGTATTCCGCGATCTCGCGAGCCTGCGCCTCGGTCTCGACGACGTTGAGCACGTCGCCCGCCTCGGGCGTGCCATTGAGACCCAGCACCTCGACGGGGACCGAGGGACCGGCCTCCTCGACGCGATCGCCCTTGTCGTCCACGAGCGCGCGGACCTTGCCCCACTGCTCGCCCACGACGAAGATGTCGCCGCGCTTGAGCGTGCCGTTCTGAACGAGGACGGTCGCGACCGGGCCACGGCCCACGTCGAGCTGCGCCTCGATCACGGCGCCCTGCGCCGGACGGTTCGGGTTGGCCTTCAGTTCGAGGATCTCGGACTGCAGCGCAATCGCCTCGAGCAGCTCGTCGAGACCCTTGCCGGTGATGGCCGAAACCTCGACGTCCTGCACGTCGCCCGACATCTTCTCGACGATCACCTCGTGCTGGAGCAGCGAGGTGCGCACCTTGTCGGGGTTGGCGTCGTGCTTGTCGACCTTGTTGATCGCCACGATCATCGGCACCTTGGCGGCCTTGGCGTGGTTGATCGCCTCGACCGTCTGCGGCATCACGGCGTCATCCGCCGCAACCACCAGCACCACGATGTCCGTCACCTGCGCGCCACGGGCCCGCATCGAGGTGAAGGCCGCGTGGCCGGGCGTGTCGAGGAAGGTCAGGCGCGTGCCGTTGGCGGCGTCGACCTGGTAGGCACCGATATGCTGGGTGATGCCACCGGCCTCGCCCGAGACGACCTTGGTCTTGCGGATCGCGTCGAGCAGCGAAGTCTTGCCGTGGTCGACGTGACCCATGACGGTGATGATCGGCGCGCGGTCCTTGAGATCCGCGGGCTTGTCCTCGACCTGCTCGATCACCTGCTCCACGTCGGCGTCCGAGACGCGCTGCACGCGGTGGCCAAACTCCTCGATGATCAGCTCGGCGGTGTCGGCGTCGATCGACTGGTTCTGGGTCGCCATGATGCCGTTGTTCATCAGCGACTTGACCACGTCGGCGACGCGCTCGGCCATGCGGTTGGCCAGCTCCCCCACGGTGATCACCTCGGGCAGCTGCACGTCGCGCGTCACCTTCTCGCGCTCGACATGACCGCCCATCGCCTTCTGGCGGGCACGCTCCTGCTTGCGCTTCATCTGCGCCATGGAGCGCTGACGGCCACCTTCGCCCGAAAGCGCCTGGTTCAGCGTCAGCTTGCCCGAGCGACGGTTGTCGCCCTTGCCGGCCGGCTTGGCCTTCTTGTCGGCGCGGGCATCGCGGTCGCGATCGCCGGTCTTGCGCGGGCCGGAACCGGGGCGCGGGCCGCCGGCGGCTTCGCCGGGCACCGGCTGCTGCGCGGGTTGTTGCTGCTGCGGCGCCGGCTGGGCGGCACGACGCGCGGCCTCCTCGGCCTCGCGCTTGGCACGCTCCTCGGCCTCGGCCTTGGCCTTGAGCGCCTCTTCGCGCTCGCGGTCCTCGCGTTCCTTGGCCTCGATCTCGGCGCGGCGACGCTCGCGCTCCTCGGCGCGGGCAGCCTCTTCGGCGGCGCGCTTCTCGGCCTCTTCGGCCTCGCGGGCACGGGCCAGCGCCAGAGCGCGCATCCGGCGCTCGAGTTCGGCCTCACTGATTCCGGCAGGCCGCTTCGAGGGATCGCCCTTCACGCCGCCGGCCGCCGAAGCGCCGGAGGCGGCACCGGGCTTGGGCACCACGACGCGCTTGCGTTTCGTCTCGACCACGACGTTCTTGGTCCGGCCATGACTAAAGCTCTGCTTGACGTTCCCCGGACGGGACCCGCGCAGACCAAGAGGTTTCTTGCCGTCGGTATCGCTCATCAGATTTACATATCCTTCCCGGAGGCCGTATCGCCGCCGTTGCTCTCTCGTAGACCGCGCAGTTTCGCGGCCTCCTCTACAACACGATCGCTGAGTCCGCCAGCGGCGAGCGCGCCGTGTATCACACTTTGACGGCCAAAGGCCAAACCCAGCTCGTTCGAGGTCAGGCAGCCGTAATATCGCGCCCCCGTGGGGGTCCATAGCTTGGTCTTGCCGCGCACGGATCCGTCCGAGGCCTGCAGCAGTACCCGCACCTGGTCGTTGGCGAGGGCCGATTTCACCTTTTCGAAGCCCGCGATGGCGAGCCCCGCCTTGCGCGCCAGCGCGATCAGATCGATCACCCGCCGCGCCTGCTGACGCTCCACCTCGGAGGCCAGCCCGTCCGGCACCGTGACCGGCGCCTTGGCGGCGCGGGCGAACTGCCCGCGCTTCGCCTTCTCTATCACCTCCCGTTCGGAGGTGACGTAAAGGCCCCGTCCCGGCAGCTTGCCGAGAATGTCGGGCACCACCTGGCCGTCGGGGCCGATCACGAAGCGGATCAGCCCGGATTTCGGCTGCACGTCACCGGTGACGATGCATTTCCGTTCCGGCCCGTCGGCCCGCTCCGCCTTCATTCCACCACGACCCATCTATGCCTCAGGCCTCTTCTTCGTTCTCGGCTTCGGCCCGGGCGGCCTCGTCGGCGGCCAGTTCCTCGGGGTCGACCCAGCCCAGCGCGACACGCGCCGTCATCACCAGCTCCTGCGCCTCCTCGAGGCTGACATCGAAGGGCTCGAGCACGCCGTCATCCTTGATGCGCTCGCCGTTCTGCACGGTCCAGCCGCCGGCCAGTTCCCAGTCGGCACAGGTGGCGAAATCCTCGAGCGTCTTGACGCCGTCCTTGGCCAGCGCCTCGACCATCTGCGGGCTCAGCCCCGGGAAGCCGATCAGGCTCTCCTCGGCACCCAGTTCACGGGCGCGCTCCAGCGCCGCCTTGTTCTGCGCGTCGAGGTAGTCGCGGGCACGCGCCTGAAGCTCGCCGGCGGTGTCCTCGTCGACACCGTCGATCACCAGAAGCTCGTCCTGATCGACATATGCGACCTCTTCGAGATTTGTGAACCCCTCGGAGACGAGAAGTTGCGCGAAGAACTCGTCGAGATCGAGCGTGTCCATGAACAGCTTGGTGCGGGTCTCGAACTCGGCCTGACGGCGCTTGCTCTCCTGCTCTTCGGTCAGGATGTCGATGTCGAGACCGGTGAGCTGGCTGGCCAGACGCACGTTCTGGCCGCGCCGGCCGATGGCGAGCGAGAGCTGCTCCTCGGGGACGACGACCTCGATGCGCTCGGCTTCCTCGTCGAACACCACCTTCGACACCTCGGCCGGCTGCAGCGCGTTGACGAGGAAGGTCGGCATGTCCTCGTTCCACGGGATGATGTCGATCTTCTCGCCCTGAAGCTCGCCGACCACGGCCTGCACGCGCGAGCCGCGCATGCCGACGCAGGCGCCGACCGGGTCGATCGAGTTGTCGTAGGAGATCACGGCGATCTTGGCGCGGCTCCCTGGGTCGCGGGCCACGGCCTTGATCTCGATGATGCCCTCGTAGATCTCGGGCACTTCCATCTTGAACAGTTCGGCCATGAACTCCGGCGCGGTGCGCGACAGGAAGATCTGCGGGCCGCGAACCTCGCGGCGCACGTCCTTGACATAGCAGCGGATCCGGTCGCCGGGGCGATAGGCCTCGCGGCCGATCTTCTCGTTGCGACGCAGCACGGCTTCGCCGGCGCCGGGAAGTTCGACGACGATGTTGCCGTATTCCTCGCGCTTGACGGTGGCGTTGATGATCGTGCCGGCGCGGTCCTTGAACTCTTCGTACTGGCGATCGCGCTCGGCTTCGCGGACCTTCTGCAGGATCACCTGCTTGGCCGATTGCGCGGCGATGCGGCCCAGCTCGACCGGCGGCACCTCTTCCTCGTAGACATCGCCGATCTTGGGATCGTCGAGATACTGCTTGGCCTGATCGACGGTCAGCTCCGCCTGGTAGTTCTCCAGCTCGTCATCGGCGACCACGGTGCGCACGCGGGTAAAGCGGGCGCGGCCGGTCTTGCGGTCGATATTGACCCGAATGTCCATCTCGGCGCCGTAGCGGCTCTTGGCAGCGCGGGCGAGGCTCTCCTCCATCGCCTCGACGACGAGGCCCGGGTCGATCATCTTCTCGCGCGCCACCGCCTCGGCGGTCTGCAGAAGCTCCAGCTGGTTTGCGGACGTGATGGCCATCAGTCGTTCTCCTCATCACCATCAATGATGGTTTCAACATCGTCGAATTGGGTCTCGTCGATCTGCCCCGCATCCTTGCGCGAGCGCAGCACCTCGCGAATGAGCTCGTCGGTCAGCACCAGCTTGGCGTCCGACAGCCATTCGAATTTCAGCCCGATCGTGCCTTCCTCGATCTCGATCAGCACCTCGTCGCCCTCGATGCCGGCCAGCTCGCCCTTGAAGCGGCGGCGGCCGTCGATCAGCTCCTCGGTCTCGATCTTGGCCTCGAAACCCTGCCACTGGTCGAAATCCTTGAGCCGGGTCAGGGGCCGGTCGATACCGGGCGAGGAAACCTCGAGCGTGTAGGCGTCGAGAATCGGGTCCTCGACGTCGAGCACCGCCGAGACGGCGGTCGAGATCCGGCCGCAATCGTCGACCTCGATCGTGCCGTCGGGCTTCTGCGCCATGATCTGCAGCGTCGTGGACTTGCCCGACATCAGACGCACGCGCACCAGCTCGAAGCCCATGTCGGTGATGACGGGCTCGATGATCTCCTGGACGCGGCGGTCGATCGCGGCCTTGGCGATGAGGTCGGACATGGGGTCCTCCAAGCACAAAAAAACGGGCCAGCGGCCCGTCGATCTTTCCCGGTGGAGCGCCGATCTCGCGACCGACGCACCGCTGTTGAAGGGGGATATAGGCGGCAGCGCCCGAGTCTGCAAGGCCGGTGTTCGCGGCCCCTTTTCAGTCGGCCGGAAAGAAGGCCTCGGGTGTGCGCGCCGCCGGCAGCGCGCGCATCCGCTCGAGCCAGCCCGCCATCACCGGGCTGGGGGTGACGCCGGCCTCCGTCAGCCACTGCGCGTAGCCCCAGACCGCGCAGTCGCCGATCCCCGGCGCCGCGCCGTGCAGGAAGTCGGCCCCGCCCAGCATCCGGTCGAAGCGCGCCCGGTCGACGGCGAAGCGTCCCTCCAGCCAGTCGACCACCGCAGGGTCGAAATGCGCCCCGCCCAGCCGCCGCGCCTCCTTGAGCTGCGGCAGGCACATGCCGATGCGGTTCGCCTCCCACAAGATCACCTCGCGGCCGCGCCGGAGCCCGGCCGGGCTCTCGCCGCCGAGGCAGCGGAAGCGGGTCGCGAGCTCGATCAGGATCGCGCCGGACTGGGCATGCGCCACGCCGTCGATCATCAGCACCGGCACCTCGGCGGCAGAGCTTGCGGCGAGAAAGGCCGCCGGGCGGGTGTCGGGCGGGGCCCAGATGTCGATGCGGGTGGCGCGCCAGGGCAGACCGGCGAGGGTCAGCGCCAACGCCACCTTGCAGGCATGGCCCGAGTCCGGGTGGCCATAGAGTTCGAGATCCGTCATGCCCTGTCCTCCGGTACTGGACCGAGCCTCCACCCGCCGCGCGGCGGGGTCAATCGCGGCGCATGAAAAAACGCGCCGCGAAGGCGGCGCGTTTCTTGGGTGGGTCCGGGGTCGGACCGGCGCCGGTCAGGCGTTGGCACCGATGAACCAGGCGTCCTTGTCGAGCGTGCGGCTCACCTCGGTGAACAGGTCGGCGGTGTCCTCGTCGCCGGCATCGCCCGCCTCTTCCATCGCCTTGCGGACCTCGCCGCCGACGAACATGTAGCGCGACTTCAGCTCCTCGACGTGCTTCTTGATGTCGCTGACCTCGACCGGGTAGGCGTCCATCTGCGACTTCTCGGCGGCGACCTCGAGGGTACCGCGGGCGAAGCCGCCGAGGATCACGGCGCGTTCGGCCATCAGGTCGGCGCCCTCGCGCAGCCGGTCGGCGGCCTGGTCGAGCAGCTCGTGCACCCCGATGAAGCCCGGCCCCTTGAGGTTCCAGTGCGCCTGCTTCACCGCCAGCGTCAGGGCGAGCATGTTGACAAGGTTCTTGTTCAGCAGGTCCACCATCTGGGTACGGACGTCCTGGGTCAGCTCTCCAGCGAAATTCTCGGGCATCGTAGTCCTCGTTCCTGACGAAAGATCATGTGTCACGCAGCCAACGCCGCCGCCGGGTGTCGGTTCCTGCGCGGCCCCCCGCACGCCGGGCAGAGCGCCGTCACCTTGCTACGGGGAAAGAGCTGTCATGGTTGCGGGATTTCCGCCTATCCTCGGCCATGCGCGTTCGACCCGAAGAACCAGAAGACGTGGATGCGGTCCGCGAGCTGACCCGCGAGGCCTTCGCGCCGATGCGCTTCAGCGACGGCACGGAGGCGGAGGCGCTGGACATGCTGCGCCGCGATGGCGATCTGACCCTGTCTCTGGTCGCGGTCGAGGCCGGCGAGATCGTCGGGCATGTCGCGTTCTCCCCCGCCAAAGTCGGGTCCGAGCGCGAGGGCTGGTTCGGGATCGGACCGGTCTCCGTGCGGCCGCGCCGGCAGCGGAGCGGCATAGGATCGAGCCTGATCAGGCAAGGCTTGGAAAAGATCGAGACGGCCGGTGCGCGGGGCTGCGTGCTGACGGGCAGCGCGCTCTATTACGGACGCTTCGGCTTTGTCGCGGACGGGGCGGTCACCTATCGCGATACCCCGGCGCGCAACGTCATGTGGCTGGCCTTCAGAGGCGGCCCGCCCGAGGGTGAGGTGCGGTTCAGCGCAGGGCTCGAGGCGTAGGTTTCGATTCCGGTTACGGCCTGGGAGCAGGCGCGCGGCGCGCCGCCCCCTCCCCGGGGACGGCGCGCCAGCGGTGCGATGGCGTCAGGCCATCCACCACCGTTCGCAGATGCGGTTGCTGTCGAGATCGAAGACGTTGCCCACCACGTCGGGATGGCCGAGCTTGGTGTTGTAGCCGTCGACGAAGTTCGCATACATCGGGATCGCCGTCGCGCCCTCCTTGGAGCACAGGCGTTGCATCTCGTGATACATCTCGCGGCGCTTGTCGCTGTCGAGCTCGGCGCGCGCGTCCTTCAGCAGGGTCTGGAAGCGCTGGTCGTCCCAATGGGTGTCGTTCCACGCCGCTCCGCTCTCGTAGCCCAGCGTGAACATCCAGTCCTCGGTGACCCGACCCGACCAGTAGGAGGCGCACCAGGGCTTCTTGATCCAGACGTTGGACCAGTAGCCATCGGCCGGCTCCTGCACGACGTTGATGTCGATGCCGCAATCCTTGGCGCTGGCCTGATACAGCAGGCCCGCGTCGATCGCCCCGGAGAAGGCGGCCTCGGAGACCGAGAGGTCGATGCTCAGCCCGTCGAGACCGGCTTCCTTCAGGAGCGATTTCGACTTCTCGGGGTCGTACTCGTTCTGCTCGAGATCGGCGAAGTAATACTGGTTCGCCGGGCCGATCGGGTGGTCGTTGGCGACCGCGCCGTGGCCGAGCAGGATCTTCTCGACCATCTCCTCGCGCCGCACCGCGTGCTTGAGCGCCTGCCGGACCTTGAGGTTGTCCATCGGCGAGAGGTCGGTGAGCATCGGGAAGGTGTAGTGCTGGTTGCCCGTCACCTCGTTGAGCGCGAGCTGCGGGTTGGCCTTCAGGAGCGGCTCGACCTGGAACTCGACATTGTTCACGGCGTCGACCTGACCCGTCATCAGCGCCGTCATCCGCGCCGAGCCGTCATTGATCGCGATCACCTCGATCTGGTCGAACCAGCCTGCCTTGCCGTCCTTGTAATGGCCGTCGACGCGGGAGAGCAGCGTGCGCACGCCCGGATCGAAGCTCTCGACCTTGTAGAGACCGGTGCCGATGCCCTTGGCGATCGCTTCCTCGACGTTCTGATGCGGGTACATCAGCAGGTGGTAATCCGACATCAGGAACGGGAAGTCGGCATTGCCAGCCTCGAGCGTGAACTGCACCTGATGCTCGCCGAGCTTCTTCATCTCGGTGATCGGCGCGACGATCGGGCGCGCGGCGGATTTCGCATCCTCGTCGAGATGCAGTTTCAGCGAGGCGATCACGTCGTCGGCGGTGAAGGGCTGGCCGTTGTGGAAGGTCACGCCCTGCCGCAGGTCGAAGGTCCAGGTCTTGGCGTCGGGCGTCGATTCCCAGCTCTCGGCCAGCTCGCCCACCAGCTCGCCATTGGCGGCGATCTCGGTCAGGCAGTCGAACACCGCGCCATGGGCGGTGACGATCATGTAGGTGTCGGAATGGGTGCGCCCGTCCCAGCTGTCGGAGGTGTTGGCGCCAGCAAGCCCGAGCTTGAGCGTGCCCCCGCGCGACTGCGCGCGCAGCGGCAGGCCGGTGACGGACAGAAGGCCCGCGGCAGCGCCGGACCGGAGCAATCCTCGGCGGCTGATCTGTGGCAGCATGTGGTTCTCCCTCTTGTTTTTCTTCGGCCTTCTCGGACCGATTCGCTTACATCCTATCAGTGGCCGCCTCGCCGAGCCCCTCAACTCCGCGTTCGGCCAGCAGCCGGTCGAGCCAGTCGGGGTCCATCTCGGGCACCGAAGAGAGCAGCAGGTCGGTGTAGGGGTGGTGCGGCGGCGTGAACATCGCGGTCTTCGCGCCCTGCTCGATCACCCGGCCCGACTGCATCACCACCACCTCGTCGGCGATCGCCTTCACCGTGGCGAGGTCGTGGGTGATGAACATGTAGCTCAACCCCAGCTCGTCCTGCAGCCGTGCCAAGAGCCGCAGGATGCCCTCGGCCACGATCTGGTCGAGCGCGCTGGTGACCTCGTCGCAGATGATTAGCCGCGGCTCGGCGGCGAGCGCGCGGGCGATGCCGACGCGCTGCTTCTGCCCGCCCGACAGCTCGCCCGGAAGCCGGTCGCGGAAGGTGGCGGGATCGAGCTCGATCTGTTCCATCAGCTCGTCGACGCGGGCGCGCAGGGCGCGCCCCCGGAGCCCGCGATAGAACCGCACCGGCCGGCCGATGATCTGCGCCACGCTCTGGCGCGGGTTCAGCGCCGTGTCGGCCATCTGGTAGATCATCTGGATCTGCCGCAGCTGGTCCTTGCCGCGCTGCCGGTAGCCGGCGGGCAGCGCCTCGCCCTCGAAGCGCACCGTGCCGGAACGGGGCGGCAGCAACCCGGTGATCACTCGCGCGGTCGTCGACTTGCCTGATCCGCTCTCGCCCACCACGGCGACGGTGCGCCCGGGATGGATATCGAAGGAGATCTCCTCGAGCACGGTCTGCCGGCCATAGGCGGCGGTGACGCCCTCGACCGAGAGGATCGGCGTGTCGCCGGACGCAGGGGCGGGCTTCTCGGGCCGGTGAAAGCCGCGCACCGCCCAGAGCGACTTGGTGTATTCCTCGCGGGGATGGGTGAGCATCTCCCGCGTCGGCGCGGTCTCGACCTCGCGGCCGGAGAGCAGCACCTTGATGCGGTCGGCCATCTGGGCCACCACCGCAAGGTCGTGGGTGATGTAGATCGCCGAGGTGCCGAACTGGTCGACGATGTCGCGGATCGCCGCCAGAACCTCGATCTGCGTCGTCACGTCGAGCGCGGTGGTCGGCTCGTCGAAGATGATCAGGTCGGGGCGGCAGGACATCGCCATCGCGGTCATCATCCGCTGCAGCTGGCCGCCCGAGACCTGGTGCGGGTAGCGAAATCCGATCCGGTCGGGATCGGGCAGGCGCAGCTTCTCGTAGAGTTCGACCGCGTCGGCGACGCTCTCCCCCCGGTCGCGGATGCCGTGCCGCACCGGCGCCTCGACATGCTGGTCGATCAGCTTGTGGGCGGGGTTGAAGCTCGCCGCCGCCGATTGCGCGACATAGGCGATGCGGCGCCCCATCAGGCTGCGTTTCTGCTCGGTCGACGCGCGGAGCAGGTCCATCCCGTCGAACCGCACCGAACCGCCGGAGATCCGCACCCCGTCGCGCGCATAGCCCATCGCGGCGAGACCGAGCGTCGACTTGCCCGCCCCGGATTCGCCGATCAGCCCCAGCACCTCGCCCCGGCCCAGCGTCAGGTCGACCCCCTCGACGATCGGGTGCCACTCCTCGTCCGAGCGCCCCTCGATCCACAGGTCGCGGATTTCCAGCAGCGGCGTCACGATTTCAGCCCCGAGGCGCGGTGCAGCATCCAGTCGACGACGAAGTTCACCCCCACCGTCAGCAGCGCGATCGCCAGCGCCGGCAGCAGCGGCGCCAGCGCCACCATCGGCGCGAAGGCCGCGAAATTGATGAACTGCGCGAGGTCGCGGACCATGGTGCCCCAATCGGCCAGCGGCGGCTGGATGCCGACCCCGAGGAAGGACAGCGAGGCGATGGTCAGGAACACGAAGCAGAACCTGAGCCCGAACTCCGCGAGCAGCGGCGCCATGGCATTGGGCAGGATCTCGCGGAACACCAGATGGCCCATGCCTTCGCCGCGCAGCTTCGCCGCCTCGACGTAATCCATCACCACGATGCCGATGCCGACCGAGCGGGCCAGCCGGAACACCCGGGTCGAATCGATCACCGCGATGATCACCACCATGTAGAAAGTGAGCCAGCCGCGCGCCCCCTCGGCCCAGACGCTGGCGATGGTCAGGAGCAGCAGCGCGAAGATGAGCGAGGGGATCGCCATCAGCACGTCGACGCCGCGGCTCAGAAGCTGGTCGAGCCAGCCGCCTACCACCGCTGCCAGAAGCCCCAGCGCGCCGCCGAGGAAGAAGGCCAGCAGCGTCGTCGCGAAGGCGAGGCCGACCGTGTTCTGAGCGCCGTAGATCAGGCGCGAGAGGATGTCGCGGCCGATCCGGTCGGTGCCGAGCGGAAAGGCCGGGTCGCCGCCCATCGCCGGATCGCCGCCGGGCACCACGTTGGCTGCGCCCAGCACCGCCTCCTGCCCATGCGGCGCGATCCAGCCCGCAAAGATCGCGACGACGGCGTAGATGATGATCACCAGAATACCGAAGGCCGCCGTCAGCGGCATCTTGCGGAACTGCTTTCTCAACCGCTCGGGCCCGAGATGGCGGCCGAGCAGGCGGAAGACGAAGGCCGCCACGGCAGAGATCGCAAAGCCGATCAGTGCCCAGCGGAAATAGACCGCGCCGGGCCGGGTCCAGAGCCAGGCCGCCCCGAGCAGTGCCGCGAGCGCCAGCGCCCAGCCGAAGGCCTCGGCAAGCGACATGTCGCGGAACCGCCGCCGCCCGCTCAGCCGTCCCAGTGCCCGCCCGGCCCAACCCAGGCCCAAGAGCGCCGCCAGCACGGCCACGATCCAGAACCAGACGGTCATTTCGGGTGCCTCAGCCGCGGGTTCGAGACGATCGACAGGATGTCGGCGGTGAGGTTCAGCAGGATGTAGGCCGCGGCGAAGATCAGGCAGCAGGCCTGCACCACCGGAATGTCACGCAGCTTCACGCTGTCGACGAAGAGCTGGCCGATGCCGGGATAGACGAAGACCACCTCGACCACGACGACGCCGGTGACCAGATAGGCGAGGTTGAGCGCGACCACGTTGACGATCGGCGCCAGCGCATTGGGCAGCGCGTGGCGCCAGATCACCCGGAAGGGGCGCATCCCCTTGAGGCGTGCCATCTCGATATAGGGCTGCGCCATCAGGTTGAGGATCGCGGCGCGGGTCATGCGCATCATGTGCGCCGTCACCACCAGCGTCAGTGTCAGCGCCGGCAGCAGCGTCCGTTCCAGCCGCTCGCCGAAGCTCATGCCGGGAAAGATGTTGGACAGCGACGGCAGCACCGGGTTCACCACCGCCAGAAGCAGGATCAGGATGTAGGCGAGAAAGAATTCCGGGCTCGAGATCGAGGACAGCGTGGCGATGTTGGCGCCCTTGTCGAAGGCGGTGTCGCGCCACAGCGCCGCGAGGATGCCCAGCCCCACCGCCAGCGGCACGGCGATCACGGCGGTGACCCCGGCGAGGAACATGGTGTTGGCGAAACGCGGCGCGATCTGCGCCAGCACCGTGGCCGAGGGATCGACCCGTCCGGTGAAGCTGGCGAAGTTGGCCTGCGCGAAGCTCACCCCCAGATCACCGCGCGCCGCGTCCCGCAGCCAGGCGACGTAGCGGATCGGCAGCGGCTGATCGAGACCGAGCTGGGTGCGGATCGCCGCCACCGCCTCTGGCGTGGCCGATTGGCCCAGCACGGCTTGCGCGAAATCGCCCGGAAGCAGGTTCACCGCGCCGAAGATCACCATCGAGACGATCAACAGCGTTAGCAGGCCGAAGCCCAGACGCTGCAACACGATCCTGATCACGCTCCCCAAACCGCCCGAGACCCCCCTGTGGCCCGAACGGGCCAGCACGGTGCATTTCCGCACCCTCTTGATTGCCTTTAGGTTAGCGATGTGGGGGTAGCTGTAAAGCCTTGCGGCCTTGACCTCACGTCGCGCGGCCGAAGACCGGCCCCTCATTGCCGCGGCCCAGCGCATCGGTGGCGCGCACCAGTTCGGCGGCGATGCCCGGCTCGGACAGGGCGTGGCCGGCGCGCGGGATCATCCTGAGCCGCGCCGCGGGCCAGAGCGCCGCCAGTCGGTGCGCCCCGGCGGGCGGGCAGATCATGTCATAGCGCCCTTGCACGATCAGGCCCGGGATCCGCGCGATCCGGTCCATCCGATCGAGGATCCCCTGCCCCGGCATGAGGAAGCCGCGATTGTGAAAGTAATGGTTCTCGAGCCGGGCGAAGGCGCGGGCATATTCGGCCGGGCCATCGCCCAGCGGCCCGTCATTGTCGATCGAGGCCAGCGCGTTCTCCCAGCCAGCCCAGAGCCGGGCGTGGCGCAGCTCCACCCCGCCATCGCCTGAGAACAGCCGCCGGTGATAGGCGGCGATCATGTCGCCACGCTCCTCTACGGGGATCGGCGCGACGAAGCGCTCCCACAGCTCGGGCCAGAACTGGCCGGCGCCGCCGCCATAGAACCATTGCAGCTCGGCCTCGGTCATCAGGAACACGCCGCGCAGCATCAGCGCCGCGGCGCGTTCGGGGTGGGTCTGGGCATAGACCAGCGCCAGCGTCGCTCCCCAGCTGCCGCCGAACAGCGCCCAGCGCCCGATCCCGAGCAGCTCGCGAATCCGCTCCATGTCCGCGACCAGGTGCCATGTGGTGTTGGCCTCGACGCTGGCATGCGGCCGCGAGCGGCCGCAGCCGCGCTGGTCGAACAGCACGATCCGCCAGATCTCGGGGTCGAAGTAGCGCCGCATCGCCGGGCTGCACCCGCCCCCCGGCCCGCCATGCACCACCACCACCGGCCGGCCCGTCGGGTTGCCGCATTGCTCGACATAGACCCGGTGCCCATCGCCCATGTCGACCATGCGCTGATCGAACGGCTCGATGGGAGGATAGAGATGCGCGAGCGCGCGGCGGTGACCTGAGACCTTGTCCATGCCCGACCTATATAGGCACAAGCGCGGAGCCGTCACCCGCCCACGACCAGGAAGGACAAGATCATGCCGCAGCCCGAGACCGCCCGCTCCAGCATCGACCCCGCCGAGGTCGCCAAGTTCGAGGCGATGGCCGCCGAATGGTGGGACGAGGGCGGCAAGTTCAAGCCGCTGCACATGCTCAACCCCTGCCGGCTAGGCTACATCACCGACCAGATCGCGGCCCAGTTCGACCGCGACCTCTCGGCGAAGAAACCCTTCGAGGGCTTGCGCATCCTCGACATCGGCTGCGGCGGCGGCCTCCTGTGCGAGCCGATGGCGCGGCTGGGGGCGACGGTGGTCGGCGCCGACGCCGCGGAGCGCAACATCCCGGTGGCGCGGCTGCATGCCGAGCAATCGGGTCTCGAGATCGATTACCGCCACACCACCGCCGAGGCGATGGCCGAAGCAGGCGAGCAGTTCGACGTAGTGCTCAACATGGAGGTGGTCGAGCATGTCGCCTCGCCGGTCGACTACCTCACCGCCTGCCACGACCTGCTAAAGCCCGGCGGGCTGCATATCTGCTCGACCCTCAACCGCAACGCCAAGAGCTTCGGCATGGCAATCATCGGCGCCGAATGGGTGATGCGCTGGCTGCCCAAGGGCACGCATGACTGGAACAAGTTCATCACCCCCGACGAGCTCTACGAACTGCTGCGGCGCGCCGGGCTGACGCCGGTGGACCGGCGCGGCATGGTGTTCAACCCGATCAGCTGGAGCTGGTCGCTGTCGGAGCGTGACCTGTCGGTGAACTACGTCACCGCCAGCCTGCGGCCCGAGCGGGTGACCCTCTGACGCCGAAATCCCGAAAGACCGCGGGGCCTATTCGACATCCGACAGCCGAAGCCGCAGCTCGCGCAGCACCGGCAGCGCGGCGCGAGCGCGCTCGGCCCCGACCCGCTCGACCACCTCGGCGACGATCGGCGTGATCGCGGCGACGGCGGCGTTGCGCGCCTCGAGCCCGGCCGGGCTGATCGCCACCATCTTGCGGCGCGCATCGTCCCAGTCGGGGCGGATATGCACCCAGCCCGCCCATTCGAGCTTGCCCAGCGTGTTGGTCATCGCGCCGCGCGTCAGGTGAAAGGTCTTGGCCAGCTGCGCCGGCGTCCGCTCGGTGCCCGAAAAGGCGAGATGGTTCAGCACCGAGAAATGCGACAGCTCCATGCCCTTGGGCAGCACCCGCGACATGGTGTTGCGCGCCAGTTGGTCGACGGCGAGGATCTCGCTGAACAGCGTGATGGCGAGATTGTCGACGGGCTGGTTCATTCGGGGCCATCATAGGGGCGGTCATGCGCGAGCGAGGGCACGCGCCGTCTCGCTTGTGCCACTTCGGCCATGTCCAAATCAACGATCGCGACGCCGGGTGCCGTTCCGGAATCCGCAATCACCGCGCCCCAGGGGTCGACGGCGAGGCTGTGACCCCAAGTCTCACGCGCCCGCCCTTCGTGTGCCGCGTGGCGCCCGGTCTGCGCCGCGGCAAGCACGTAGCAGCCGGTCTCGATGGCCCGCGCCCGCAGCAGCGTCTCCCAATGGGCGGCACCGGTGACGGGGGAAAATGCGCTGGGCACCAGCATGATCTCGGCCCCCGCCTGGGCGAGGCGGCGGTAGAGATGCGGAAACCGGACGTCGTAGCAGATGCTGAGCCCGATCCGCCCCAGCGGGGTCTCGGCCAGCACGGCGCGGTCACCGGGACGGTAGCCCGCCGATTCGCGATAGGTCTCGGTCGCGCTCACCTCGACGTCGAACATGTGGATCTTGTCGTAGCGCGCGGCGATGCCGCCACCCGGTTCGATCAGAAAGGAGCGGTTGGCGAAGCGGCCATCCGGGTCTTCGGTCTTCACCGCGATCGAGCCGAGCGACAGCCAGATACCCGCCCGCGCCGCCTCGTCGCGCATCGCGGCCAGCATCGGGTCCTCGGCCTCGCGCCGAAGCACCTCGATCTGCCGCGACCGGCTGGCCGAGACGCAGTTGGAAACCTCCGGCGTGCAGACCAGCTCCGCGTCCTGCGCCACCGCTTCCCGGACCATCCCGCGCAGCGTCTCGACGTTCTGCGCGGGATCGTCCGAGGCGGTGAGCTGCAGGAGCGCGGCGCGGGTCACTTGCCGAGCATCGGGTCGAGCCCGCCGCGACGATCCAGAAGCGCCATGTCGTCATAGCCGCCGACATGGGTGCCGCCGATGAAGATCTGCGGCACGGTGCGACCGCCATTGGCGCGCTGCATCATCTCGGCCCGACGCTCGGGCTGGGCCACCACGTTGATCTCGGTATAGCTGACGCCCTTCTGGGCCAGCAGGCGTTTGGCGGCGTGGCAGTAGCCGCAGGTCGGCGAGGTGTAGATCTCGATCTGGGGGGTCGTCTCGGCCATTCGGGTTCTCCGGAAAACAAAGGGGTTTCCCATGATCTAGGCATCCGGAGCGGCGCGGGCCAGTGCGATCACGCGGATCTCGCTTGCCGCCGCGCTCCGCGCCGCCCGCGCGCAGGCCGAAAGCGTCGCCCCGGAGGTCAGCACGTCGTCGACGATCAGCACCGGGCGCCCCGCCATCCGCGCGCCCCGGCGCGGATGCGGCACGATCGCGCCATCGAGCGTCGCGCGGCGGGTTTCGGCATCGCCCGCGAGGCTCGTGGTCGCACGGCGCCGCCACAGCGCGTCGGGACAACTCGCGAGGCCCAGCCGCCACGCGATCCGTGCCGCCAGCAGCGCCGACTGGTTGTACCGCCGGGTCCAGAGCCTTCCGCGATGCAGCGGCACCGGCACCACCAACGTATCCGGTCCGACCAGATCCACCGCCGCCCCCGCCATCCAGTCGCCCAGCGGCCGGGCGAGATCGGTGCGGTCGCCATGCTTGAGCGCCAGGGCCAGCCTTCGGCCGCCTCCCGCATAGCGCAGCACCGCGCGCCCGGCCGTCCATGGCGGCGGCGCGGCGAGGCAGGCGTCGCAGCGCAGCCCCGGCTCGACTTCGCCCGGCAGCGGCCGGGCGCAGAGCGTGCACAGCGTGTCACCCAGGAAAGGCGTGTCGCGCCAGCAGGCGCCGCACAGCGCGAAATCCGCCTCGGTCATTTCGCCGCAGGACAGGCAGGCGGGCGGGTAGATCGCCCTCAGCACGCTTTGCATTCCCATGTTCAGTCTCTATTTCGACCCCATGTCCACTACCCAGCGCCCCGCCCTGTTCGACCGCCCCGCCCTCGAAAGCCGCCGCGCCCGCGCGCGTCGCGCCCCGGCGCTGTTCCTGCAGGAGGCGGCGGCGGATGACGTCGAGGATAGGCTCGCCGAGGTTAACCGCAGCTTTCACGACCCGGCGGTGGTCACCCCCTGGCCCGAATTATGGGCCGCGCGGATGCCGGCGGCGCGGATCGTGCCCGACACGCCGACGCTCGATCTGGCCCCCGGCGCGCATGACCTGGTGGTCCACGCGCTGGCGCTGCACTGGGCCGAGGACCCGGTCGGACAACTGATCCAATGCGCCCGTGCGCTGCAGCCCGACGGGTTGCTGATCGTCACGCTGTTCGGCGGCGACACCTTGGGCGAGTTGCGCGCCGTGCTCACCGCCGCCGAAACCGCCGTCAGCGGCGGGCTGTCGCCCCGGGTCGCGCCGATGGGCGAGATCCGCGATCTCGGCGCGCTGCTGCAGCGTGCCGGGCTGGCACTGCCGGTGGCCGACGCCACGCCCTACGACGTCAGCTACGAGACCCCGTTCCACCTGATGCGCGATCTGCGCGCCATGGGCGAGACCAACGCCATGGCCGGTCGGCTTCGCCGCTTTACGCGACGGGCCGTGCTGGCCGAGGCCGCACGGCTTCTCGCCGAAAGCGCGGGCCGCCCCGACGGGCGGATCGGTGCGCGCTTCGAGGTCATCACCCTGACCGGCTGGGCGCCCTCGGCCGACCAGCCGCAACCGTTGCGCCCGGGATCGGCCAGCCACAGCCTCGAAGAGGCGCTCAGACGCGCCCGCGACGAAAACGCCGATTGACCGGGTCGCCCAACGGCTACTTTTCTGTGCAAACATGCCTAACCAAACGCAGCCCTGAGGACAGATGATGCTCGACGCGACCCGCCCGACCCACGCCCCCGCCGAGCATCCGGCGCTGCCGACATCCCGCGTCGGCATTCTCGTCGCGAATCTCGGCACGCCCGACGGCACCGATTACCGCTCGATGCGGCGCTACCTGTCGGAGTTCCTCTCCGACCGCCGGGTGGTCGATACCAACCCCATGATCTGGCAACCGATCCTGCAGGGCATCATCCTGTCGACCCGACCCCAGAAATCCGGCGCGGCCTATCGCTCGATCTGGAACGAGGAGATGAACGAAAGCCCGCTCCGGACCATCACCCGCGCCCAGACCGAGGCGCTGCGCCAGCGTTTCGCCGCGCAGCACGGCAATGCGGTGCAGGTTGAGTTCTGCATGCGCTACGGCAATCCCTCGACCGCCTCGGTGGTGCGCAAGATGGTGGAGAACGGCTGCCGCAAGATCCTGTTCTTTCCGCTCTACCCGCAATATGCGGGCGCCACCTCGGCGACTGCCAATGACGCGTTCTTCAAGGCGCTGGGCCGCGAGAAATGGCAGCCGACGGCGCGGGTGGTCGATCCCTATTTCGACCGGCCCGATTACATCCAGGCGCTCGCCAACTCGGTGCGTCGCGCCCATCCCGACCCCGAGAACCGCCCCGAGGTGCTGGTCTGCTCCTATCACGGGCTGCCCAAGCGCTACCTGCTCGAAGGCGACCCGTATCACTGCCAGTGCCAGAAGACGACGCGGCTGCTGCGCGAGGCGCTGGGCTGGGAGAACACGCGGGTGGTCACCACCTTCCAGTCGGTCTTCGGCCGCGAGGAATGGCTCAAGCCCTATACCGTCGAGGAGGTGGCCCGGCTGGCCAAGGACGAGGGCGTGCGCAAGCTGTCGATCTGCGCCCCGGCCTTCTCGGCCGACTGCATCGAGACGCTCGAGGAGATCAACGAGGAGATCCGCGAGAGCTTCGAGCATGCCGGTGGCGAGACCTTCACCTACATCCCCTGCCTCAACGACCATGCCGAGCATGTCGACATGCTGGAGCGGGTGATCCGCGAGAACCTGTCGGGCTGGCTCTGACACGAAAAAGGGGGCCGGGAGGCCCCCTTTTGTCGATCGATGCGGCGCGATCTCAGATCAGCATGACCTGCGTGCCGAGGGTCGAGAGCGAGAAAAGCTCGGCGATGTGCTCGTTGTAGAGACCGATGCAGCCATTCGACGACCGGCGGCCGATCTTGCGCGTGTCGTGGGTGCCGTGGATCCGGTAATACTGCCAGGTCAGCCACATCGCATGGGTGCCGAGCGGGCTGTCGGGACCGGCAGGGATGTATTCCGGCCATTCCGGGTTGCGCTGGCGCATCTCGGGCGTCGGGCGCCAGTCGGGGCCCTCGACCTTCTTGATGATCTCGGTCCGGCCCAGACGGGTCAAGTCGGGGGTCAGCGGCACCGAGGTCGGGTAGAGCTTGTAGACGCTCTGATCCTCGCTCCAGAAATGCAGCGCGCGGCTCTGGGTGTCGCACAGGATCGCGCCGTTGCGCAGATCCGCGAAGTAGGGCCGCCAGTCGAGCGTGCGGAAGCTCGAGACGTTGCGGCTCACCGAGCACGAGATGTCGCTCTCGATCTCGGTCGAGCCGGACAGCGCCAGCGCCGGGCTGGCGAGCGCGGCCGCGCCGAAGGCGGCAGAGGCGGCGACGAAGTGACGGCGGTTCAACGCTTTCGGGGCGTGGCCCATGCGAATCTCCAAAAGGGAATGTCGTGACGCCTCAGCACTAGATCGCGATCTCGTGAGGCGCAATTCACTCAAACGTCACCGCGGCGAAGCCCCGCCGATCCCGTTTGATCTGTCGCTCCACTGCCGCTAATCAGGCGCGGTTCGGACCCGAAAGGTGACACATGCAGCGACGCGCGCTGATTCTCGGTTTTCTCTTAACTGGCCTCACGGCCTGCGCCCGCGCGCCCCAGGGCCGGATCGGTCCGGACGGGCTGCCGTTGCCGCAGGTCTACCGCATCACGCCCGAGGACGAGGCGCAGATCCCGTACCGGATGCTCGACGGCGTCAACACGCTGCGCCGGGCGCGCGGGCTGTCCCAGCTGACGCTCGACGCGCAGCTCAACGCCGCGGCCGCGACCCATTCGCGCGACATGAGCATCCAGAACCGGCCCTGGCATTTCGGCTCCGACGGCTCCTCGCCGGTCGACCGGCTGCGGCGCGTGGGCTACATGGGGCGGCTCATCGGCGAGACGATCTCCGAGACCTACGAGACCGAGCTCGAGACGCTGGCCGCCTGGATGGAAGAGGCCGCGACCCGCGACGTCATCCTCGATCCGGCTGCCCAGCGCATGGGTCTTGCCTGGTTCCAGGAGCCCGCGGGCAAGATCTGGTGGACCATGGTGCTCGCGGCCTGACGGTATTGCATATCAGGCACGAAAAAGGGGCGCCGCGGCGCCCCTTCGCATGTCCGGGTCATGGTGCCGGTGACCGGCTCAGGCCTTGACGAAGACCGGGGTGTAGTCGCCCACCATCGCGTAGATCTCCTCGACCTCCTCATTGGTCACGGCGATGCAGCCGGCGGTCCAATCCTTCTTGCCGAGCACGTCCGACGGCGTGCCGTGGATGAAGATGTCGCCACCGGGCCGCTTGCCATGCGCCTCGGCGAAGGCACGGTCGCGGTCGTTCGGATAGGAGATGCCGACCGACAGGTGATAGGAGCTGTTCGGGTTGCGCCGATCGATGATGTAGGTTCCCTCGGGCGTCTTGCCGTCGCCCTCGAACTGCTTGTGGCCCACCGGCGTGAAGCCGAGTTGGAAGGGGTAGGATTTCAGGGCCTTGTTGCCATGCAGCAGGTACATCTTGCGCTGCTGCTTGAAGGCCATGATCGAGGTGACCTTGGGGCCGTTGTAGCTCAGGAGCTGGCGCCCTGAGCACGCCGCCAGAAGCGCCGGTGCGGCGAGGAGAAACTTGCG
The DNA here is from genome assembly GCF_034371605.1 of Limimaricola variabilis. NCBI lineage: Bacteria > Pseudomonadati > Pseudomonadota > Alphaproteobacteria > Rhodobacterales > Paracoccaceae > Limimaricola > Limimaricola variabilis. The sequence continues at coordinate 2,221,835 of NZ_CP139691.1, forward strand.
TCTGTCGATGGTCATACTGCCCACTGTCCCGGTCTGTGCCGTTTGGCGCGAAGCTAGCGGATTTGGGAAATGCCGCCTAGGGGCGAGCATCGGGCAGCATGATTAGCTTCGGGTGAATCGTGTCGCCAACTCCACATGCGGGGACCAGCGGAATTGGTCGACCACAGTGATCGGCCCCACCTCATACCCTTGATTAATAAGCGTTTTTGCGTCCCGTGCGAAGCTTGCCGGGTTACAGGACACCATCGCGATCACGCCGATTTGAGAGGCGGCCAGTTCGGCGATCTGGGCCTGTGCCCCGGCACGCGGCGGGTCGATCACGGCGGCGTCGAATCGCCCCAGCTCATCGGCAAGCAGCGGTCGCCGGAACAGGTCGCGCGCCTCCGTGGTCACCCGCTTGAGGCCCGGCACACCCCGCCAGCCCCGATCGAGCGCGGCGAGCATCGCGGCCTCGCCCTCGACGGCGTGAACCTCGGCCGTCTCGGCCAGCGGCAGGGTGAAGGTGCCGCAGCCGGCGAAGAGATCGACGATCCGCGCCGCGTCGCCGACGGCTTCGCGCACCGTGTCGCGCAGCGCCGCCTCGCCATGCGCCGTGGCCTGCAGGAAGGCGCCGGGCGGCGGCACGACGCGGGCCCGGCCCATCTGCTGCACCGGCGGCTCCAGCTCGGCCACGATCTCGTCGCCCCAGACTAGCCGCGACAGACCGGCCTCGCGGGCGATCTCCGGCAGCGTGATCCGCAGCTCCTCGGTCAGCGGCTTGTCGGTGTCGATATGCAGATCCGGCCCGGCCGTGCTGTCGGTGACGGTCAGGCCCGCCTCGCCCTTGCGCGAGGCCGCGAGCGCGGCGATCCGCTCCAGCGCCGGGATCAACGCGGTGAGCGCCGGCAGCATCAGCCGGCAGCCCGGCACCTCGACCACCGTGTCCGAGGCGCGGGCGTGAAACCCGACCAGCGCCCCCTTCTTGGTGCGCCGACCGGCGAGGCGGGCGCGGCGGCGGCTGTCGGGCGGAGAGGTCAGCACGCGGGCGATCTCGCCCTCGATGCCCTGCGCCCGCAGCGCGGCGCGCACGATGCCCGCCTTCCATTCCGCCACGAATCCGTCGGAGGCGTGCTGCATCGCGCAACCGCCGCAGGCCTTGAAGTGGCGGCAGGGCGGGGAGACGCGCTCCGGCGACGGGGTGACGATCTTCGCCCCTTCCCCGGTTAGCGTCACCACCTCGCCCGGCAGAACGCGTGGCACCAGCGTGCCGTCCGCCAGCCGTCCCATGCCGTGATGCGTCACCGTCTCGATCGTCACCTCGCCGCGGGGGGCGGGATCGGGCTGCGGGGTCTTCGGCGGCAGGGTCTCGGTCATGGCGTCCTCTTCTATTCGGCGGCCTCCTGCCCGAGGAACCCGCCCGATTGGCGGGCCCAGTAACGCGCATAGACCCCGCCGCGTTCGAGCAGGGCGTCATGGGTGCCTTCCTCGACGATGCGGCCGCCCTCCATGACCACGATCCGGTCCATCCGCGCAATGGTCGAAAGCCGGTGCGCGATGGCGATCACCGTCTTGCCGGCCATCGCCTGCTCCAGCGCGGTCTGGATCTGCGCCTCGACCTCCGAGTCGAGCGCCGAGGTCGCCTCGTCGAGCACCAGGATCGGGGCGTCCTTGAGCAGGGCCCGGGCGATGGCGATCCGCTGGCGCTGGCCGCCCGACAGCTTGACGCCCCGCTCGCCCAGATGGGCGTCGTAGCCGCGCCGCCCCTTGGGATCGGCGAGATCGGCGATGAAGCCATGCGCCTCGGCACGCCGGGCCGCGCGTTCCACCGCCTCCTGCCCGGCATCGGGGTGGCCGTAGCGGATGTTGTCGCGGGCCGAGCGATTGAACATCGCCGTGTCCTGCGTGACCATGCCGATCCGGCGGCGCAGGCTCTCCTGCGTGACATGGGCGATGTCCTGCCTGTCGATCAGGATGCGGCCCTGTTCCACATCGTAGAGCCTGAGCAGCGCTGCCACCAAGGTCGACTTGCCCGCCCCCGAGGCGCCGACCACACCGATCTTCTCGCCGGGGCGGATGTCGAGCGTGACGCCCCGCAGCCCGCCCGCACCGCCGCCATAGGTGAAGCGGACATCCTCGAAGCGCACCGCGCCCGCGCGCACGTCGAGCGCGGCCGCGCCAGTGCGGTCGGTCAGCCCATGCGCGGGCGACAGGGTATGGATCGCGTCCTCGATCTCGCCCAGGTTGGAATAGATCGTCATCAGCGTGAAGCTGACCCAGCCGGTCATCTGCGCCAGCCGGAGCGAAACCGCCCCCGCCGCGGCGATGTCGCCGGCGCTGGCCGCGCCGCGGCTCCAGAACCACAGGGTCGCCCCGGTGACGAGGACCGGCAGCACCCCGGCCAGCGCCATCAGCCAGAACCGGAAGCCCGCCGAGACCTTGCCGAAGCCCAGGCTGCGCTCGCGGAACTGGTGCATCGCGTCGATCGCGGCGCGGTCTTCGTGGTCGGAATGTCCGAAGAGCTTGACCGTCTTGATGTTGGTGATGGTGTCGACCACCTGCCCCGTCACCATGGCCCGCGCCGCCGCCCGCGCCGTCGAGGTGGCGCGGATCTTCGGCATGTAGAGCCTGATCAGGGCGATGTAGCCGACCAGCCAGAGCGCCAGCAGCGCCGCCGTCAGCGTGTCGATGGTCAGCAACAGCAGCACCGAGCCGACCAGCGAGGCCAGCGCGAAGAACACGGTCTGGATCGTGTCGACGGTGAGATCGGTGGTGGCCCGCGCCGCCTGCATCTGCTTTTGCGCGATGCGCCCGGCGAAGTCGTTGTCGAAGAAGCTGACCGCCTGGCCCAGCGTGTGCCGGTGCAGCCGCGACAGGACCAGCGTGTAGATCGAGGGCGACAGCACCACGCTCTGCAGCAGGCCCGACACGCCCAGCACCACCGGGCGCAGCAGCACGAAGAAGGCCGCCACCCCCAGCAACAGGGCCGCGTTGCCGGCGAAGAAGCCCTCTGCCTCTCCGGCCAGTGCGGCGTCGATCACCCAGCCCAGGATCAGCGCCGAGAGCACCTCGAGCACCCCGGCCGCGACCGAGACCAGCGCGCTCACCCCGGTGACGAGGAAGCTGCCCGACAGCGCCCAGCGCAGGAAGCGCAGCAACGTGCCCGGCGGCGGCCCCTCGGCGGCCCGGAACGGAGCGATCAAATTCTTCATTCCGCCGCCTCGGCCGCGTCGAGCCCGAGAAAGCCGCCGGACTGCCGGGCCCAGAAGCGCGCATAGATGCCGCCGCGCGCCAGCAGCTCGTCATGGGTGCCGTCCTCGACGACCCGGCCATCTTCCATCACCAGCACCCTATCCATCCGGGCGATGGTCGAGAGCCTATGCGCGATGGCGATCACGGTCTTGCCCTCCATCATCTCGTAGAGGGTCTTCTGGATCGCTGCCTCGACCTCCGAATCCAGCGCCGAGGTGGCCTCGTCGAGCACCAGGATCGGCGCGTCCTTGAGGATCACCCGCGCCAGTGCGATGCGCTGCCGCTGCCCGCCCGAAAGCTTGACGCCGCGCTCGCCGACCTGAGCGTCGTAGCCTTGCCGTCCCTCGCCATCGACGAGGCTTTCGATGAAGTCATGCGCCTCGGCCTGCCTCGCGGCGGCGATCATCTCGGCCTCGCTGGCGCCGGGACGGCCATAGAGGATGTTGTCGCGCACCGAGCGGTGCAGCAGCGCGCTGTCCTGCTGCACCATGCCGATGGCCTGGCGCAGGCTGTCCTGCGTCACGGCGGAGATATCCTGCCCGTCGATCTCGATCCGCCCCTGCTCCGCGTCGTAGAACCGCAGCAGCAGCTTCACCAGCGTCGACTTGCCGGCGCCCGAGGCCCCGACCAGTCCGACCTTCTGCCCGGCCGGGATCACCAGATCGAGCGGCCCGACCCCGCCCGCATCCTGCCCGTAGCGATGGTTGAGCCCGGTCAGCGCGATCTCGCCGCGCGTGACCGTCAGCTGGCCGGCGCGCGCATCGTCGGTGAGCGTGATCGGCTGGGCGATGGTGCGCATGCCCTCGGAGACAACGCCGAGGTTCTGGAAGAAGTTGGTCACCGCCCACATGATCCAGCCGGTCATCGCGTTGAGCCGCAGGCACAGCGCCGTGGCCGCGGCGACGACACCGACGCTGGCAAAGCCGCCGGCCCAGAGCCAGATGCCCCAGCCGACCACGCCGACGATCAGCAGGCCGTTCAGCACCGACAGCGCCACGTCCATGATCGTGTAGAGCCGCATCTCCCGCTGGAAGGTGGCACGGGCCTCCTCGATCACCTGCCTGGCGCCCTCGATCTCGCGGTCGTGGTGGGCGAACATCTTGACCGAGTGGATGTTGGTATAGGTGTCGACCACCCGGCCGGTCACCGCGCTGCGGGCGTTGGAGGAGGCCTCCGAAGCCGGGCCGATCCGGCGCACGGTCCAGCGCATCAGCGCCGCATAGAGCGCGAACCAGCCCAAGAGCGGCAGCAACAGACGCGGATCGGCGTCCCACAGCAGCACCGCCGCACCGACGACATAGGCCAGCGCGAAGGTAATCGCGTCGAAGATCTGGAACACCACCTCGCCGGCGGCGGGCGGCGTCTGCATGATCCGGTTCGCGATCCGGCCGGCGAAGTCGTTCTCGAACCAGCCGACCGACTGGCGCAGCACGTGGCGATGCGCGCGCCAACGCAGCTGCGTGCCGAAATTGGGCAGGATCGCATTGTTCAGAAGCAGCACATGCGCCGCCTGCAGCGCCGGGCGCAGCAGCAGGATGAAGGCGGCCACCGCCAAAAGCTCGGTCCCGTGCCGGGCCAGCACCTCGCCGGCTTCGCCGCTGCCGAGCATGTCGACCAGGCGGCCCATGTAGGACAGCAGCCAGATCTCCACCACCGCGACCACGACCGACAGGATCCCCGTGACCCAGAACACCCGCGCGAAGGGGCGCGCGTAATCCCTGAGGAACGGCCAGAGCCGGGTCGGCGGACGGTCGGTCTGCTCGTAGGGACCGTAAGGGTCCACGAGGTTTTCAAAGAAACGGAACATGGATGTCTCGACTACGTGTCACCGGCATATAATCCGGATCAGCCGAAAGGGAAACGCGTGCCCCTCGAGACGCAAGCAACCTAAGGGAGAAGTTCGGCCCGTTCCAACGCGAAGCCCGAGGCGATCCAGCGGGCCTCGATCTCGCGCAGCTTCTCTCCCAGCGCCGGGCCGGTGTAATCCGGCATCAAGTCGGCGGGCTTCACCGGCAGCGCCGCGCCCGCCCCGGCCTCCATGGTTTCCCGTGAAACGGGGTCGATCTCGCGGCCCGACAGCGCGGCGTTCATCGCCAGCACGTCGAGTCCCCGCTCCCGGCCCAGCCGGTAGCCCAGTTCGCCCGGACCCCAGCCCGCGCCCAGCGCCTCCTGCAGGGATTGCAGCGTGCGCGCCTGTGCCCGGCTGAGCCGCAGCCGCTCCGCCGCCGCTTCGCCACCCACAAGCGCCAGCCGGCGGATCGGATCCGGCGCGAGCCCGGCCTCCTCCTCGACATGCACCAGCACCGAGAGCGGATCCGAGGCACCGCCCGGTAGCACTCGCATCAGCACGCCGGAGATCGCCATCGACGCGACCGCGGGCGCCGGGTCGGGCGCCGCCATCAGCCGCAGCATCTCGCCGCCTACCCGCTCGCGCGAGAGGCCGGAAATGCCCTCGGCAAGCTCGGCGCAGGCGGCGAGGCCGTCGGGGTCGATGCCCCCCTGCGGGTCGCCGTACCAGGCATGAAAGCGGAAGAAGCGCAGGATCCGCAGGTAATCCTCGCGAATCCGGTCATGCGCGTCGCCGATGAAGCGCAGCCGCCGCGCCGCGAGATCGGCAAGCCCCGATCCCAGCGGGTCGGCCACATGGCCGCGCGCATCGGCATAAAGCGCGTTCATGGTGAAATCGCGCCGGGCGGCGTCCTCGGCGATATCGTCGGAGAAGGCCACGGTGGCGCGGCGCCCGTCGGTTTCCACGTCGCGGCGAAAGGTCGTGACCTCGATCGGCGTGCCATGCGCGACCACGGTGATCGTGCCGTGCTCGATCCCGGTCGGCACCGGCTTGAGCCCCGCCGCGCGGGCCAGCTCCACCACCCGTTCGGGCCGCGCATCGGTGGTCAGGTCGATATCCGAGACCGGCGCCCCGATCAGCGCGTTGCGCACGCAGCCGCCGACGAACCAGGCGGCGTGACCGCCCGCCTCCAGCATCTCCGTGACGGCGCGGGCCGCCTCGCTCGACAGCCACTCCGCCTCGATCCGCTTGCTCATCGGTTCATCCTTTCGGCCAGGCTGCGCAGCATGCGCGCGGTGGCCCCCCAGATGTAATAGGGGCCCCAAGGCACGACATAGTAGTGCCGCCGCCGCCCCTGCCAACGCCGCCCCTCGATCCGGAAGCGCGTCGGGTCGGTCACATGCGCCAAAGGCACGCAAAACGCCTCGGCCACCTCGCCCGCCTCGGGCACCGGCGCGAACGGGCCGCGCAGCAACCCCACCACCGGCGTCACCGAAAACCCCGTGACCGTCTCGTGTGCGGGCAGCGTGCCGAGGATCTCGACCCGATCCGGGTCGAGGCCGATCTCCTCATGCGCCTCGCGCAGCGCGGCCCCGACCGGGCCGTCATCGCCCCGATCGACCTTGCCGCCCGGAAAGGCGATCTGGCCGGGATGATGCCGCAGCCGGGCCGACCGCTTGGTCAGCCACAGCCGTGGCCCGTCACCGTCGCCGCCGAGATGCGCCGCGACCAGCACCCCGGCCTGCCGCAATGTCCGCCCGGTGGGCTGGGGCAGGCCGGGGTCAATGTCGTAATCCGACGAGGCGTCGCCCCGTCGGGCCAGCGCGGCCCGGAGCCGCGCCTCGATGTTGAGGTCAGCCCCGTCCACCGGCGGCCTTGCCGGCGGTCGCGCCGCTCTCATCGGCAGGCTTGGCGTCCGGCCCCTCGGTCGCCTCGAAGCCGAGCGTCTGGGGCGCGAACTCGTAATGCGCGCCGCAGAACTGGCAATCGGCGGTGACGATGCCTTCCTCGGTCGTCATGTGCGCGATGTCCTTGGCCGAATAGATCGACAGGCTCTGACGCACCTTGGCCTCCGAGCAGGTGCAGCCGAACTGCACCGGCTGCGGGTCGAAGACGCGCGGCTCTTCCTCGTGGAACAGCCGCAGCAACAGGTCCGTAGGCGCCACGCTCGGCCCGATCAACTCCATCTCCTCGACCGTATCGAGCAGGATGTTGGCGCGGCTCCAGTTCTCACCCTCGTTCTCGTCGAGGATGTCGGTCGCCTCGAGCAGCCCCTCCTCGCCCGAGCCGCCCTCGGCCTTCGCGGCGAAGGGCGAGGCCTTGGGCATCTTCTGCAGCATCACGCCGCCGGCGCGCCAGCTCTCGTCGCGGCCCGGCTCGGTCGACCGGCCGAAGCTGAGCGAGAACCGGGTCGGCAGCTGCTCGGACTGCGCGAAATAGGTCTCGGCGCAGGCGGCCAGCGACTCGCCGGTGATCGGGGTGATCCCCTGATAGGGCGTGTTGCCTTGGCCCTGGTCGATCAGGATCGCGAAATACCCCTTGCCGATCAGCGAATAGGGCTCGGCGGTCTCGCCGAGCCGGCTTTCGTCGAAGCTGGCCCAGGCCCGGATGCGAGCGGGCGCGCCCTCATGCTCGGGGGCATAGTAGTCGGTCGCGATCAGACGGGCCGGCCCGTCGCCGCGCACCTGCAGCGACAGCTTCCAGCGCAGCTTCACGGTCTGGCCGATCAGGGCGGTCAGCAGCGCCATCTCGGCGACCAGCGCCTCGATCTGCTTGGGGTAGTCGTGCTGCTCGAGCACCTTGTCGAGCACGCCGTCGAGACGCGCCACGCGGCCGCGGATGTCCGAACGGTCGAGCTGGAAGGGCAGGACGGTATCGTCCCAGGCAATGCGGGCGCCGAGGCTCATGGGGTTTCCTTGCGTGTCGGGGATGGGCATACCGCGACCATATAGGAAGCTTGTCGGGAGACAAAAAGGGATGATCCGGCGCCATGGCGAACAGGTGCGGCGCGGCCAGAGCTACCGCCACCGCCCCGGAGTCTACGCGATTCTCGAACGCGGCGGCGACCTGCTGCTCACCTGCAAGATCGACGACCCGGCGGATATCCAGCTGCCCGGCGGCGGCATCGATCCCGGCGAAAGCCCGCTGCAGGCGCTGCACCGCGAGGTGTTCGAGGAGACCGGCTGGCGGATCGGCGCGCCGCGCCGGCTCGGCGCCTTCCGCCGCTTCGTCTGGATGCCCGATTACGGCATCTGGGGCGAGAAGCTATGCCATATCTATACCGCCCGCCCGGTGCGGCCCCATGGCCCGCCTTCCGAGCCGGGCCACCGCGCCTTGTGGATGTCGCTGGCCGAGGCTGCGCCGCGGCTGGGCAATGCGGGCGACCGCGCCTTTGCGCATGCCTTCGCCGAAGGGCGGCTGCCGCGCTCGCGCCCGCGAGGCGCGCTTGCCCCAAGGGCCGAAAGCCTTTAACGCACGCCCCTGAACGCCCATACGGAGAATTGCCCATGGCCGCCCAGCCCGCCCCGAAGAAGGTCGTCCTCGCCTATTCCGGCGGTCTCGACACCTCGATCATCCTGAAATGGCTGCAGACCGAATATGGCTGCGAGGTGGTGACCTTCACCGCCGATCTGGGCCAGGGTGAGGAGCTGGAGCCCGCGCGCAAGAAGGCCGAGATGATGGGCGCCACCTCGATCCACATCGAGGATCTGCGCGAGGAGTTCGTGCGCGACTTCGTCTTCCCGATGTTCCGCGCCAACGCGCTCTATGAAGGGCTCTACCTGCTCGGCACCTCGATCGCCCGGCCGCTGATCTCCAAGCGCCTCGTCGAGATCGCCGAGGCCGAGGGCGCCGACGCCGTGGCCCATGGCGCCACCGGCAAGGGCAACGACCAGGTCCGCTTCGAGCTGGCCGCCTACGCGCTCAACCCCGAGATCAAGGTCATCGCGCCGTGGCGCGAGTGGGACCTGACCTCGCGCACCAAGCTGATCGAGTTCGCCGAACAGCACCAGATCCCGATCGCCAAGGACAAGCGCGGCGAGGCGCCGTTCTCGGTTGACGCCAACCTCCTGCACACCTCCTCCGAGGGCAAGGTTCTGGAAGACCCGGCGCAGGACGCGCCCGACTACGTCTACCAGCGCACGGTGAACCCCGAGGACGCGCCGGACCAGCCCGAGATCGTCGAGATCGGTTTCGAGAAGGGCGACGCCGTGTCGATCAACGGCGAGGCGATGAGCCCGGCCACGATCCTCACCAAGCTCAATGAGCTGGGCGGCAAGCACGGCATCGGCCGTCTCGACCTCGTCGAGAACCGCTTCGTCGGCATGAAGTCGCGCGGCATCTACGAGACGCCGGGCGGCACGATCCTTCTGGAAGCCCATCGCGGCATCGAGCAAATCACGCTCGATTCCGGCGCGGGTCACCTCAAGGATTCGATCATGCCGCGCTACGCCGAGCTGATCTACAACGGCTTCTGGTTCTCGCCCGAGCGCGAGATGCTGCAGGCGCTGATCGACAAGAGTCAGGAGCACGTCACCGGCACCGTCCGGCTGAAGCTTTACAAGGGTGCCGCCCGCACCATCGCCCGCTGGTCCGATCACAGCCTCTACTCCGAGGCGCATGTGACCTTCGAAGAGGACGCCGGCGCCTACGACCAGGTCGACGCCAAGGGCTTCATCCAGCTCAACGCGCTGCGTCTCAAGTTGCTGGCCGCTCGCAACCGCCGGGTGAAGTGACGACCTCGGCGCCGGGCCTTCGGGTTCGGCGCCGCCCCCTCCTGCAGCTTCGGTCACGGCCGGATCACGCAGCCTTGTCTTGCTCCCTTTTCCGCGTGGCGCACAATTGCGTGAGGAGAGAGGGAGATGACCCCATGCCCCGTATGCCTTTCGCCATTGCCGCCATCGTCGCGCTTCTCGCGCCCGTGGCGCAGGCCCAATCGACCGAGACGATCACCGTCGCGGGCGGCTGTTTCTGGTGCGTCGAGGCCGATTTCGAGAAGGTCGGCGGCGTGATCGAGGCGGTGTCCGGCTTTGCCGGCGGCGCCACGGCCAACCCCACCTACGAACAGGTGACCGGCGGCGGGACCGGCCATTACGAGGCGGTCGAGATCACCTACGACCCCTCCAAGGTCACCGCCCGGCAGCTCTACGACCTGTTCTTCCGCTCGATCGACCCGACCGATGCCGGCGGGCAGTTCTGCGACCGAGGCCCCTCCTACCGCACCGCGATCTTCGCCGATGCCGGTGACCGCCAGGCGGCCGAGGCCGCCAAGCAGGCCGCGCAGCAGGCACTGGGCCGCCAGATCGTCACACCGATCCTCGGCGCCGCACGCTTCTACCCGGCGGATGCCTATCATCAGGATTACTACAAATCCTCGGAGCGGCTTTCGGTAAGCTCGGTCGGGCTCTTCGTGCCCAAGTCCGAAGCCTACAAGCGCTATCGCGGGGGCTGCGGCCGCGACGCGCGGGTGAGGGAGCTGTGGGGCGCGCAGGCCCCGTTCGCGAATTGAGGCTTTAAAGCGCGGCGAGCAGGCTCTGATGACGTGCGACGAAGGCCGCGCGGGTCTCGCGCGGCGGCCGCAGCCGGATCTCGAACCGCGTCGCGAGATCGCGGTCGAGCCGCCCGAACAGCCGATCGGCCTCGGCCTCCGAGAACCCCGCGATCCGCACCGCTTCCAGCCAGGCCGAGATCTTGTCGGCGCGCTTGATCCGGCGCTTGAGTTCGAGCGGCAGGCTGGCGGGCAGGCCGAAACGCAGGTGGATCGCCGCGGTGAGCCGCGCGTCGAGCGCGCCGTAGCCCGGCCCCACCGCCGCCTTCACCGGCGAGATCATGTCACCGATCACGTATTCGGGCGCGTCGTGCAGCAGCGCCGCCAGACGGTCACGCGCCCCGGCGGCGGGATGGCAGTGCCCGAAGATCTCCTCGACCAGCAGCGAATGCTCGGCCACCGAATAGGCGTGGTCGCCCCGGGTCTGTCCGTTCCAGCGCGCGACGAAGGCCAACCCGTGGGCGATGTCGTCGATCTCGACATCCATCGGCGTCGGGTCGAGCAGGTCGAGCCTGCGCCCCGACAGCATCCGCTGCCACGCCCGTGCCTTCGCCATGCCGTTCCCCCTTTGACCCCGCCCGGCCCTAGCATGTCGCGGCGCGGCGCCGCAATTGTCAGCCCCTTTACGTAGTGTTAACTGGCTTGTCAGTTCCCCGAACTCGCCCAGAGGAGGCTCCGATGGCTCAGGATCACATCGTCAAGGACATCGCGCTGGCCGACTGGGGTCGCAAGGAGATCGAGATCGCCGAGACCGAGATGCCGGGCCTGATGGCGCTGCGCGAGGAATACGGCGCCGCGAAACCGCTGACCGGCGCCCGGATCACCGGCTCGCTGCACATGACGATCCAGACCGCCGTGCTGATCGAGACGCTGGTGGCGCTCGGCGCCGATGTCCGCTGGGCCTCGTGCAACATCTTCTCGACCCAAGACCACGCGGCGGCGGCAATCGCGGCGCAGGACATCCCCGTCTTCGCGGTGAAGGGCCAGAGCCTCGAGGAGCATTGGGATTATCTCGACCGGTCCTTCCAGTTCGAGGAAGGCGCCAACATGATCCTCGACGATGGCGGCGACGCCACGCTCTACGTGCTGCTGGGCGCGCGGGCCGAGGCGGGCGAGGACGTGCTCGGCGTCCCGACCTCCGAGGAAGAGGAAGTGGTCTTCGCCCAGATCCGCAAGCGGATGGAGCTCAGCCCCGGCTGGTTCACCCGGACCCGCGAGGCGATCCGCGGCGTCTCCGAGGAGACCACCACCGGCGTCCACCGGCTCTACGAGCTGCACAGGAAGGGCCGTCTGCCCTTCCCGGCGATCAACGTCAACGACAGCGTCACCAAGTCCAAGTTCGACAACAAGTATGGCTGCAAGGAGAGCCTCGTCGACGGCATCCGCCGCGCCACCGATACGATGATGGCCGGCAAGGTCGCCGTGGTCTGCGGCTATGGCGATGTCGGCAAGGGCTCGGCCGCGAGCCTGCGCGGCGCCGGGGCGCGGGTGAAGGTCACCGAGGTCGACCCGATCTGCGCGCTGCAGGCGGCGATGGACGGCTTCGAGGTGACACTGCTCGAGGACGAGGTCGCCACAGCCGACATCTTCGTCACCACCACCGGCAACCGCGACGTGATCCGCATCGAGCATATGCGCGAGATGAAGAACATGGCGATCGTCGGCAATATCGGCCATTTCGACAACGAGATTCAGGTCGCGAGCCTGCGCAACCACAAATGGACCCGGATCAAGGACCAGGTGGACATGATCGAGATGCCCTCGGGCAACAGGATCATCCTGCTCTCCGAGGGCCGGCTCCTGAACCTCGGCAACGCCACCGGGCACCCGTCCTTCGTGATGTCGGCTTCCTTCACCAACCAGGTGCTGGCGCAGATCGAGCTCTGGACCCGCGCCGAGGCCTATGCGCCCGGCGTGCACATCCTGCCCAAGGCGCTCGACGAGAAGGTCGCGCGGCTGCATCTGGGCCGGATCGGCGCCAAGCTGACCGAGCTGCGCAAGGAGCAGGCCGACTATATCGGCGTGACGGTCGACGGGCCGTTCAAGCCCGAGCATTACCGCTACTGACCGGCCTCGGGCCGCCCGCCGGCCCGCCCCTCACGCCATCACGAGCAGCGCGGCGTAGAGCGCCGCGCCCAGCGCGAAGGCCCAGAGTCGGCTCTCACGCTCCTCGGGCAGCTCTTCCTTGATGACGTTGAGCACGACCGAGCCGGCCAGGAAGCCGAAACCGCCGCCGATCCAGGCCTCGGGGATCTCGAACACGAGGCTCGCAAGCCAGCCCGCCAGCACCGCTGCTGCGAGCAGCCAGCGCCCTTCATGCAGGTATTGCCGCCCGTGATGGGCATAGAGCGCGCGGTCGTTGACCACGAAATGCAGCCCCAGCGCCACGGCATAGAGCATCATGCCGCCGAAGCCCTCCTCGCGCAGCTGCTCCTCGAGCAGGTATCCGACGAGGAAGTTGTAGACCCCGAAGCCACCCAGATGCAGCCAGAAGGCCCCGGCGGGCGACTCCGTGCCGTCCCGGTTGCCGGCCCGCCGCCGCGCCATGCGTTCCAGCGCGTAGAACACCACCAGACCGGTCAGCGCCAGCAGCCAGACCCCCATCCCGGCGAGGCCCCCATGCCCCGCCTCTTCGCCCGCGACCATCTCGCCGAACTCGGACATCTCGGGCAGCAGGTGGACGAAGACATAGGCCACCGACACCCCGCCCGCCGCCGAGAGCCAGATGCTGCGCGGCGTGCGGTCGAGGAACACCAGCTTGGGGCTGAACAGATGCACCGAGGCGAAGATCAGGGCCACGATCGCAGCGCCGATCTGGGCAGTGAATGTCATGCGGCAGCCTCCCGTGATACAGGGGGTCAACCGCAACGGAACTTGACGGTTCCTTGAGGAAATCGCGTGGTTTCGCACCGAGTTAGAGGCATGGAATTCTTGCCTCGAATCGCCCTCGGGCCTATGCCTTCCGGTGTCGGCCAGGAGGGCCAGACCCCAGTTTCAGTGATCCGCCGGGTGGGAGTCCGCGGGTGAGAACGGGGGTGCTGGCCAGCGTGCCGCCCCCCGTATACCCGTCCTCAGAACAGCCCGAGCACGAGGCCCATCGCCGCGCAGCCCAGCGCCGCGTAGCCGCCATCGATCACCGCCAGCGACCATGGCCGATCGGAATAGCCGGTGTTGAGCGTGATCCACGGCGCGATGAACAGCGCCCCGATGCCGAGACCGCCGATCAGCCCGCCGATCCCGGTATCAATCCCCGCCAGCCCGAAGAAATAGCGCATCGCCGTGGCGATGATCAGCATCGCGACGAAGGAGACGAGATAGGGCGTCGGCGAGCCGCTGTTGAGCGGCTTGCCATCCTCGCCGAGCTTGACGCCGGAGGCCGCCATCCAGGGCTTGGCCAGCGCCATGTACCAGGCCGCGCCGAGCGCGAAGGATGCCAGCGCCGCCAGCAGGATCGAGAGTAACGTCATCCGTGGTCCCTCCGGTTTTGCCCAGAATGCCCCGGATGGCGGCCCCGCGCTATGCCTCGGCCAGCGATCCCGCCAGTTCGTGGATCACGCGCCACTCATCCTCGGAAACCGGCTGCACGGAAAGTCGCGAGTTGTTGACCAGTACCATCTCCGCCAGCCGCGGCTCGGCCTTGATCTCGTCGAGCCGCACCGCGCGCCCAAGGGGATAGAGCGCGCGGATGTCAACGCATTCCCAGCGCGGATCGTCGGTCGAGCTGTCGGGATGCACCATGGCGCAAACCTCGACCACGCCCACGGCCTCCTTGCCGATGTTTGAATGGTAGAACAGCCCGCGATCGCCGATCTGCATCTCGCGCATGAAGTTGCGGGCCTGGTAATTGCGGATCCCGTCCCATTCCTCGCCCTGATCGCCCTTGGCGACCTGGTCGTCCCAGGACCAGACATTGGGCTCGGACTTGAACAGCCAGTAGCGCATCAGCCGATCACCTTCTTCCAGGCGCGGATCTCGACGCTCTCAAACAGGCCGGCGCGGGCATAGGGGTCGTTCTCGGCCCAGGCCTCGGCTGCGGCCCGGTCCTCGACCTCGAGGATCACCAGCGAGCCGTCCATGTTGCCCTCGGCGTCGAGGAACGGCCCGGCCATGGCCACCACGCCGGTGGATTCGATGTATTCGAGATGCGCCTCGCGGGTGTCGCGGCGGATCTGCAGCGCACCGGGCTTGTCGCGGGTGATGACGGCGAAGCTCATTCGCTTTCCTCCTTGAGCGGTCTGTTGATCAGCGCGTCGAGCGCCTGATGGGGGGTGAGGTCATGCGCGACCATGCGCGCGGTCACGGCCGAGATCGGCAGGTCCAGGCCACGCGCGGCGGCCAGGTCGGTGACCGCCCGCGCGGTGGCCGCCCCCTCTACCGTGGTGCCGGTGTCGAAGCTCTCGCCCCGGCCCAGCGCCAGCCCGTAGCGGTAGTTGCGCGACAGCTCGGACGAGCAGGTCAGCACCAGATCGCCGAAACCGGACAGCCCCATCAGCGTCTCGGGCCGTGCCCCGAGCGAGGCGGCGAGGCGCTGCATCTCGGCAAAGCCGCGGGTCATCAGAGCGGCGCGCGCGCTGTCGCCGAACCCCGCACCGATGCAGGCACCGCAGGCGATGGCGATGACGTTCTTGAGTGCGCCGCCAAGCTCCGCCCCGATGACATCCGCGGTGCGATAGAGCCTGAGGCCGGGCGTCGACAGCGCCGCCTGCAGCGCCGCGCCGCAACCCTCGTCAGCGCAGGCCAGCGTCAACGCGGTCGGCAGGCCGCGCGCGATGTCGGCGGCAAAGCTCGGCCCGGTCAGCAGCGCCGGGGTGGCGCTGGGCACCGCCTCGGCGATGATCGCTGTCTGGCCGGTGAGGCGCGTAAGGTCGATGCCCTTGGCGCAGGCCACCAGCACCTTGCCCGCCAGCGCCTCGGCATGGGCGGTGACGAAGCCGCGCGTCGCCTGCGCCGGCAGCGCCAGCAGGATCGTGTCACAAGGCAGGAGCGCATCGAGATCCGAGACAATGTCGATGCTCGCCGGCAGATCGATCTCGGGCAGCCGTTCGACCCGGCGGTTCTCGCGCGCCTTTTCCACCGCCGCTGCGTCGCGCGCCCAGAGCGTTACCTCGCGGCCCGTCCGTGCCAGCGCCACCGCCAGCGCCGCGCCGAACGCCCCCGCTCCCGCGATCCCGATCCTCATGCCTTGGCCCCCTTCCTGCCCGATCCGATCATCGGTGCCGCGCCCGCATCGAGCGGCCAGCGCGGCCGCGCCGCGAGGTCCAGCCCGTCGGTCGCGCCCGCGGCCAGCCGCCCCAGCCCGGCAAAGGCGATCATCGCCGCGTTGTCGGTACACAGGCCAAGCGGCGGCGCCGAGAACGCCACGCCGCGTTCGGCGCAGAGCCCCTGCAACGCCGCACGGATCGGCCCGTTCGCGGCGACGCCCCCCGCCACGGCAAAGGCCGGGCGCCCCGGCGCGCGGTCGAGATAGATCTCGAGCGCGCGCCGCGTCTTCTCGTGCAGGATCTCGACCACCGCCTTTTGAAAAGCCGCCGCCAGATCGGCGCGCGCGGCGCGGGTCAGGCCGCCCCGCCCGGCCATTTCGGCGTCGCGGGCCCGCAGCAGCGCCGTCTTGAGCCCGGAGAAGGACATGTCGCAGCCCGGCCGGTCGAGCAGCGGGCGCGGCAGCGGAATCCGCCCCGCATCGCCATGCCACGCCTCGGCCTCGACCGCCGGGCCGCCGGGCTGCGGCAGGCCTAGAAGCCGCGCGGTCTTGTCGAAGGCCTCGCCGGGGGCGTCGTCGATCGTGCCGCCGAGACGACGGAATGCATCTTCGCCCTCGACCACGAGGAACTGGCAATGCCCGCCCGAGACCAGCAGCATCAGGTAGGGAAATGCGAGCCCGTCGGTCAGACGCGGCGTCAGCGCGTGCCCCGCAAGGTGGTTGACGCCGATCAGCGGCAGCCCGGTGGCCGCCGCCAGCCCCTTGGCCAGCATCACCCCGGACAGCACGCCGCCGATCAGGCCCGGCCCGGCGGTCACCGCGATGCCGTCGACCTGGGGCAGCGAAAGACCGGCCTCCTCCAGCGCCGCCTCGACGCAGTGATCGAGCACCTCGGCATGGGCGCGGGCCGCGATCTCGGGCACGACGCCGCCGAAATCGGCATGCAGATCCGCCTGGCCGCGCACCACCGAGGCCAGCACTTCGGCCCGGTCCGGCCCGCCGCGCACCACCGCCGCCGCGCTGTCGTCGCAGCTCGATTCAATGCCGAGAATGGTGAGTGTGGCCATGTCCGCCCCGCTTGCGCCTGCGCCTGTCGCAGCTAGCATCCCCCGGGGGTCCGAACAATGCCGCGAAGGGGGGACGATGCCGGAACCGATCCTGCTGCTCACCCGCCCCGAGGCGGCGGCGCGGCGCTTTCTGGCCGAACTGGAAGTCGCGGCGGGGCGGCACTTGGTGGCCGTGATCGCGCCCCTGCTGCGCATCGACGAGGTGACGCCGCCACCGCCCGACACGACGCCCGCCATGCTGATCCTGACCTCGGAGCGCGGTGCGGCCGGGGCGGTGCGGATGGGGCTGATGGGCCTGCCCGCATGGTGCGTCGGGCCCCGCACCGCGCAGGCGGCGCAGGCGGCGGGGCTGCACCCGCGCGAGGGGGGCGGCGACGCCGAGGCGCTGATCGCCGCGATCCTCGACGCGCCCGACGCCGGGCCGCTCCTGCATCTGCGCGGCGACCACCAGCGCGGCGACGTCGCGGAGCGGCTGCGCCGCGCCGGGCGCGACTGCGCCGAAGCGGTGGTCTATGCGCAATCAGCGCAGCCCCTGCCCGCCGCGGGCCAAGCGGCGCTGGTGGGGCGTGCGCCGGTGGTGGCGCCGGTCTTCTCGCCGCGCAGCGCAGCGCTGCTCGCGGCGCAGCTGCCATCCATTGCACCGCTCCACGCGGTGGCGATCAGCCCTGCCGCGGCCGCGCCGCTCGCCGGCCGTGTCGAGGGGGTGACACTGGCGGCACGGCCGGACGGCCCGGCGATGATCGACGCAACCCTTGCCGCCCATGCGGCGTTCGGTTCCACGACCCGCCGCTCGGGGGGCGCTTGAGGCGCGCGACGGGCCGGGCTAGGGTCGGCAAATGCAGCCGCGGCAGGGAAAATCTGCCGCGCACGGGGACGGAAGGGACAGGTTTTGGCACGTAGGACGACAGGCACCCCCGGCGGAAGGGATGGCGCGAAAAAGCCCCAGACCCCGGCATCTCCCCCCCGCGAGGCGGCGCAGCCGCGTCCCGACGACAAGATGACCACCCCCTCCGACGCGCCGAAGACACCGGAGTCGAACGCGGCTCCGACCGAGACCAGCCCCGTCACCCCGGAAACCGGATCGCGTGCGACCACGGCCGGTACCGATGCGAAGGCCGAGTCCGGCAAGACCGCCGAAACCGGCACAGCGGCCTCGACCGCCGCCGGCAAGGACGCTTCGGAAGAGGCGCCGAAATCGGCGAAGCGCGGCGCCAGCGCCGGGGTCGATCTCGGCACCACGGCCCGCCCCGCACCGGCCTCCGCCGCCGGCGCGATGCCGGCCGTGACCCGCGCGCCCCGTGCGGACGCCGATGCCAAGCCGGAGGCGAAGCCCGCCTCCTCGACCGCTTCGACCGCTTCGACCGCTTCGACGACGCCCCCCTCCACCGCGCCTGCCGCAAGCGGCGGATCCGGCGCGACCGGCCGTGGCTTCGGCGCCGGAATGCTGGGCGGGTTGATCGCCGCGGCGCTGGGTCTCGGCATCGGCTGGATCTGGTTCGACAACAGCGACCGCACCGCCGCGCTCGAAACCCGGCTGGGTGCGCTCGAGGGCGAGATCGCCCCGCTTTCCAACGGGATCGAAGGGCTACGGGCCGAGACCGAAACCAACCTGTCCGATCTCGGCTCGCGTCTCGACGCCGGCCAGGCCGAGCTATCCGAACGGCTCGATACCCTCGAAACCCGCCTGACCGAGGCCGAGGCCTCCGCCGGTCCCGACGGCACCTTGGCGCGCGAGGCCGTCGCGCGCTGGCAGGCCGAGGTCGATGCGCTGCGCGCCGATCTGGAGCGGCAGGCGCAGGAGATCGCCCGCATGGCCGAAGAGGCCGCGCAGGAAGTGGCCAGCGTCGGCCGCACCGCCGAGGAGATCGAGGCCGAGGCCGCGGCGGTCGCCGCCCGCGTCCGGGCCCGTGCCACCCTGGCCGAGATCGAGGCCGCGCTCGAGACCGGCGAGCCCTACACCGCCCTGCTCGAGGAGCTTCAGGCAACCTCGCCCGCCGAGATCCCCGAGGCACTCGCCGCGCCGGCCGAGGAAGGCGTGGCCAGCCGCTCCGAGCTGATCGAAGCCTTCCCCGAGCCGGCCCGGCTCTCGCTCGCGACCGCGCGGCGCGAAGGGCTGTCCGGCGAGGAGGGCGGCCGCGTCGCCGGTTTCTTCCGCGACACGCTGCAGCTCCGCTCCACCGCGCCGCAGGAGGGCACGACCACCGATGCCGTGCTGTCGCGCGCCGAGGCCGCGCTGCGCGACGGTCGTCTCGACGAGGCGATCGCCGAGATCGAGGCCCTGCCCGACCCGGTGCAAGAGCCGCTGGCCGAATGGCTCGCACCGGCCCGGACCCGCGCCGAGGCGCTCGCCGCCGCCGACACCCTGTCGCAATCCCTGACCGAGAATTGAGGCGCCGCACATGCTCCTGTCCCTGATCAAGATCCTGGTCTTCGTCGCCGTCGTCGCCGGTCTCACCTGGGGTGCCGCGCGGCTCACCGACGTGGCCGGCGGGGCCGAGATCGCCATGGCCGGCTACGAGGTCACGCTCGGCCCGTTGCAGCTGGTGCTCGCCATCGCGCTGCTGGCCCTGCTCGGCTGGCTGCTGTTCAAGGCGCTCGGCTTCCTGCTGGCGCTGCTGCGCTTCATCAACGGCGACGACACCGCCGTCAGCCGTTGGTTCTCACGCTCGCGCGAGCGGCGCGGCTACAAGGCGCTGGCCGACGGCATGATCGCGCTGGCCTCCGGCGAGGGCGAGACCGCGATGGCCAAGGGCCGCCGGGCCGAGCGCTACCTGCGCCGTCCCGACCTGACCTCGATCCTCGTGGCGCAGGGCGCCGAGCTGGCCGGCGACCGCCGCACAGCCGAGGGCGCTTATCGCGAGCTGGTGCAGATCGACCGCACCCGCTTCGTCGGCATCCGCGGCCTGATGCGGCAGCGCCTCGCCGAGGGCGACACCGACACCGCGATGAAGCTCGCCAAGAAGGCCTTCGAGCTCAAGCCGCGCCACACCGAGACGCAGGACACGCTGCTGCGGCTGCAGGCCGAGGCGCATGACTGGACCGGGGCGCGCGCCACGCTCGACGCCAAGCGCCGCTCGGGCAGCCTGCCCCGCAACGTCGCCAAGCGCCGCGACGCGGTTCTCGCGCTGTCGGAAGCCCGCGACGTGATGGATGAGAGCCTGAGCATCGAGGCGCGCGAGAAGGCGATCGAGGCCAACCGGCTCTCGCCCGACCTGATCCCGGCGGCCGTGATGGCGGCCCGCAGCTATCTTGCGGTCGGCAACAGCCGCTACGCGACGCGGGTGATCCGCAAGGCCTGGGAGGCCGAGCCCCATCCCGATCTGGCGCAGGTCTTTGCCGAGATCGCCCCCGAGGAGAACCCGCAGGCTCGGCTGGACCGCTTCTCGGTGCTGATCCAGTCGCGCCCCGACCACCCTGAGACGCGGATGCTCGAGGCGGAGCTGATGATCGCGGCCGAGCGCTTCAACGAGGCGCGGCGCGCCCTGGGCGATCTGGTCGAGACCGACCCCACTGCCCGGGTGCTGACGCTGATGGCGGCGATCGAACGCGGCCGCGGTGCCGACGACGCGGTGGTGCGCGGCTGGCTGGCACGGGCGCTGACCGCGCCCCGCGGCCCGCAATGGGTCTGCGAGAACTGCCACCACCTGCACCCGCATTGGGACCCCGTCTGCTCGAACTGCCATGCCTTCGACACGCTGGCTTGGACCCGTCCGGAAGAGGGCGAGCCGAACCTGCCGCGCGGCACCGAGATGCTGCCGCTGATCGTCGGCGGTGCCGGGCGCACCAATGGCGAAGGCACGGTCCCGGCGGTGCGCGAGGCTGGATCCACCGCCTCGCCCCTGCCCGCCCAGACCGCGACGCCGGCCTCGTCCGGCCCCGAAGAGGCCGAGATCGTCGCCCCCGAGACGGCCGCGACCACGCCCGAGAAAACAGAGGGAGAGGCCCTCGCGGAAGAGCGAAAATAGCCCTTTTCCCCCCGGCGCGCGGGTGCTAAGAGGCGCCCGGGCGCCGCTGTAGCTCAGCTGGTAGAGCACGTCATTCGTAATGATGGGGTCGGGGGTTCGAGTCCCTTCAGCGGCACCACCTCAAAGCACGAAACCCCGAGAACCTGACCGGTTCTCGGGGTTTCGCTTTTTGGTGGACCCGCTTTCGTGGCGACCGCTCGACCGCCCCCTGTGAGAGACTTCGGAACGCGACACGCTGGAATGCATCGGTTCATGGAGAGGCCCGCGACGCGGTCGGCAAGCTGTCTCCAGCCCGCCGCCGCACTGCGGATCGTCGATCAGAAGTCGAGATGCTCGACGTTGAGGGCGTTCTGCTGGATGAACTCGCGGCGCGGCTCGACCACGTCGCCCATCAGCTTGGTGAACAGGTCGTCGGCCTCGGTCGAATCCTCGATCTTCACCTGCAACAGGGTCCGCGCCTCGGGATCCAGAGTCGTCTCCCAGAGCTGGTCGGGGTTCATCTCGCCCAGACCCTTGTAGCGCTGCAGCGTCAGGCCGCGCTGGCCCTCCTCGAGGATCGCGGCAAGGAGATCGAGCGGGCCGTGGATCAGCTGCGTCCGGTCCTTGCGCACCAGCGTCGCGGGCAGGTCGTAGATCTCCTGCAGCGACTTGGTGAAGCTGCCGGTCTTGCGCGCCTCGCCCGAGCGGAGCATCGGGCCGTCCAGCGTGCGCACCTCCTCGACCCCGCGCAGGATGCGAGCGAGCCGGATGCCGTGATCCTGGGTGATCCGGCCGTGCCAGCCACGCTCGTATTCCAGCGCGATCAGGTCGAGCCGCTTGGCGACCTTGTCGGCCACGCCCTGAAGGTCGGCATCGACCGCGCCGGGCACGAAGGCGCCGGAGATCGCCGCCTGTTCGAGGATGTGGCGCGGGTAATGGGTCGGGAAGGCGTCGAGCACACGGCGCAGCTGACGCGCCTCCTCGACCACGCGGCGCAGGTCGTTGCCGGTGATCTCCTCGCCGGTGCCGAGCCGCAGGGCGGTGCCGTCGGTGCCCTGGTGGATCAGGTACTCGTCCATCGCCGCCTGGTCCTTGAGATAGACCTCGGACTTGCCGCGCGTCACCTTGTAGAGCGGCGGCTGCGCGATGTAGAGATGCCCGCCCTCGATCAGCTCCGGCATCTGCCGGAAGAAGAAGGTCAGCAGGAGCGTCCGGATATGCGCGCCGTCGACGTCGGCGTCGGTCATGATGACGATCTTGTGGTAGCGCAGCTTCTTGATGTCGAACTCGTCGCGGCCGATGCCGGTGCCGAGCGCCATCACGAGGTTGCCGATCTCCTGGCTTCCCAGCATCCGGTCGAAGCGCGCGCGCTCGACGTTGAGGATCTTGCCCTTGAGCGGCAGGATCGCCTGGGTGCCGCGGTCGCGGCCGGTCTGGGCCGAACCGCCCGCCGAGTCACCCTCGACGAGGAACACCTCGGTCTTCGACGGGTCCTTCTCGGAGCAATCCTTGAGCTTGCCGGCGAGGAAGTTCACGTCCATCGCGGTCTTGCGGCGGGTCAGCTCGCGCGCCTTGCGCGCGGCCTCGCGGGCGAGAGCGGCCTCGATGATCTTGCCGACGATCTGCTTGGCGAGGTTGGGGTTTTCCTCGAACCACTCGGCGAGCTTCTCGCCTACGAGGTTCTCGACCGCCGGGCGCACCTCCGACGAGACCAGCTTGTCCTTGGTCTGGGAGGAGAACTTGGGGTCCGGCACCTTGACCGACAGCACGCAGGTCAGCCCCTCGCGGGCGTCGTCACCGGTGAAGGAAACCTTCTCCTTCTTGGCGATGCCCGAGGACTGCGCGTAGTTGTTGATGGTCCGGGTCAGCGCGCCGCGGAAGCCCGCCATGTGGGTGCCCCCGTCGCGCTGCGGGATGTTGTTGGTAAAGGGCAGCACGGTCTCGTGGTAGGTGTCGTTCCACCACATCGCCACCTCGACGCCGATGCCGTCCTTCTCGCCCTCGATCCAGATCGGCTCGGGCATCACGGCATGCTTGGAGCGGTCGAGATACTTCACGAATTCGCGCACGCCGCCCTCGTAGTACAGCTCGGAATGCAGTGGCTGCGCCGGGCGGTCATCCTCGAGGATGATGCGCACGCCGGAGTTCAGGAAGGCCAGTTCGCGCAGGCGCTTTTCAAGGGTGGCAAAGTCGTATTCGAGGTTCGAGAAGGTCGTGGTCGAGGCAAGGAAGCGGACCTCGGTGCCGGTCTGGTCGGTCTCGCCCACCACCTCGAGATGCTTCACGGTCTCGCCGCGCTCGAACCGGGCGACGTGCTCTTTGCCGTCGCGCCAGATCCGCAGCTCCAGCCAGTCCGACAGCGCGTTCACGACCGAGACGCCGACGCCGTGCAGGCCGCCGGACACCTTGTAGGAGTTCTGGTCGAACTTACCGCCGGCATGGAGCTGGGTCATGATGACCTCGGCCGCCGAGACGCCCTCCTCGCGGTGCAGATCGGTGGGAATGCCGCGACCGTTGTCGCGCACGCTGACCGAGTTGTCGGCATGGATCTTGACCTGCACGAAGTCGGCGTGGCCGGCCAGCGCCTCGTCGATGCCGTTATCGACCACCTCGTAGACCATGTGGTGCAGGCCCGAGCCGTCATCGGTGTCACCGATATACATGCCCGGACGCTTGCGGACCGCATCCAGGCCCTTGAGAACCTTGATGGAATCGGCGCCGTAGGCGTTGGGTTGCAGAGCGGGTTCAGCCATGGGGGAAATCCTCGGGACGTTACCGGCGGAATATACGAATACTGGTGGGGGATGTCACGGTTTTCCCCCATATTTTGCGCTACAGGAGGGGGATGAGCAGCCCCACGCCGACCAGCATCGCCGCCGCCGCGTGATTGGTCCGGCGCAGCGCCTCGGGCGAGGTCAGAATCGCCCGCGCGCGGTCGATCGACGCGGCAAGCACGAGGTTGCCCAGAAGCGGCACGGCAAAGGAGACCGCGCAGATCGCGGCGATGTCGAGCCCGCCCAGCGCCGAGAGATCGAAGAAGCCCGGCAGCATTCCCATGTAGAACAGGATGGCCTTGGGGTTGCCGAGGATGACCGCCAGGCCGGCCATGAAGCCCGCCCACATGCCGGGACGGGTCAGCCGGCTGTCGGTGGAGATGGAGGCGCCCGCATGCCGCCACAGCATCACCCCCATGGTCACGAACATCGCCGCCGCGACCCAGCGCAGCGCCTCGAGAAAGCCGCCATAGACCGACAACACCCAGTTCACCCCGAGGATCGCCAGCAGCGGCCACGCCACGTCGCCCACCACCACGCCGAGCGCCAGCGGCCATGCGGCGTGAAACCCGCCAGACAGCGCACGCGCGGTGAGCGCGACCCAGACCGGTCCCGGCGTCAGGAACAGCACCAGAAGCGCGCCCGCGTAGAGCGCGAGATCCGGGAAGCCGAGGGTCACGGCGCCTCGGGCAGCGTCAGCGAGCCATCCTCGGCCAGAGACCAGAACGGGTTATGGGCGATCTCCCAAACATGGCCGTCGGGATCGGCGTAGTAGCCGGAATAGCCGCCCCAGAACACTTCCTCCGGTGCCTTGAGCGGCCCTGCCCCGGCATCGAGAGCGGCCTGCCACGCGGCATCCACCGCCGCCCGATCCTCGAAGTTCTGCGCCAGCGTCGCGGCTCCGGTCCCGAGGCGTGCGCCCGGCCGGCCCTGATCCGCGGCAAGATCCGAAAGGCCGAACAGCCCGAGCACGAGCCCGTGCATCTGGTAGAAGGTCACGGAAGGCTGGCTGGAGGCATGCGGCACCCAGCCCAGCGCGGCATAGAAGGCCTTCGACCGGTCCATGTCGGTCACGCCGAGGGTGATGAGGGTCACGCGTTGCGGTGTCATGTCGCCTCCCTGACCTGCGAGACGCCGGCCGTCTCGGTCACCTCGATCCGTTGCGCGCGGTCGCCCAGCGCCTCGAACAGCCCCGGCTCGGTGCCGGTCATGAAGGCCTGCAGCCCCAGCGCGCAGATCTCGTCATAGAGCGCCGCGCGGCGGCGCGTGTCCAGATGCGCCGCGACCTCGTCCAGGAGCAGCACCGGCGGCGCGCCCCCCTCGGCGGCCAGCGCCCGGGCATTGGCGAGGATGAGCGAGATCAGCAGCGCCTTCTGTTCGCCGGTGGAGGCGTCGCGCGCCGCCACCCCTTTGGCGCGCCACAGCGCGTCGAGATCGGCGCGATGCGGCCCGATCAGCGTGCGGCCTGCCGCCATGTCGCGGCCGCGCATCCCGGCGAAGGCCGCGCGCAGCTCCTCCTCGGCCTCGGGCGTCTCGTCGGGATAGCCGAGCGCCAGATCCGCGGCGGGAAAGGCGGTCTCGGCCCGGTCTTGCGCCGCCATCAGCCGGTCGATCGCGGCGCGGCGGGTGGCCGCGATCACCGCGCCGGCCCGCGCCATGCGCCCTTCGAGCGCGCCGTACCAATGCGCGTCGCGCACCCCGTCCTTGAGGAGCCGGTTGCGTTCGCGCATCGCCTTTTCGTAATCGAGCACCTGTTCGGCATGGCCGGGATCGAAGCTCAGTGCGGCGCGGTCGAGAAAGCGGCGCCGCCCCTCGGCGGCCTCGATCCAGAGCCGGTCCATCGAGGGCACCAGCCACAGCACCCGCAGCACCCGCGCCAGCGCCACCTGCGGCACCGCCTTGTCGTCGATCCGGACGCCCCGGCTCTGGCCCGCCTCGGCGCGGGTCTCGATCTCGTGCGGCGCGCCCTCGGCCTCGACCTCGGCCCGGACCTTCCAGCCCAGCCGCTCGGGCCGGCGGGCGATCTCCTCGGCGCCGGCGCGGCGCATGCCGCGCCCGGGCGACAGCAGCGACACCGCCTCGATCAGGTTGGTCTTCCCGGCGCCGTTGGGGCCGAAGATCGCGACCGGCCGGCCGTCAAGCGCCAGCCGCGCCCGCTTGTGCGAGCGGAAATGCGACAGCTCCAACTCGGTGACGGCCGCCCTCATGCGCGGCCCTCGCCCTCACCGTTTCCGACAGGCGCAGGTCCCGCAGGCGTCACACGCGCATCGGCATGACGACATAGACCGCGCTGGTGTCGTCGCCCTCGCGCATCAGGGTCGGATCGCCGGAGGAGTTGAACAGGAACACCGCGTTCTCGCGATCCACCTGGTTGGCGATCTCCTGAAGGTATTTCGCGTTGAAGCCGATCTCGAGCCGCTCGTCGCCATAGGCCACGGCCAGCTCTTCCTCGGCGGCGCCGGAATCGGGCGCGTTGACCGAGAGCACCAGCCGATCCTCTTCGAGCGACAGCTTGACCGCGCGCGAACGCTCGGAGCTGACGGTGGCGACCCGGTCCACCGCCTTGGCGAACTCGGCCGCGTCGACCTCGAGGCGCTTGGAGTTGTTTTGCGGAATCACCCGGCTGTAATCCGGGAAGGTGCCGTCGATCACCTTCGAGGTCAGGGTGATGTTCGGGGTGGCGAAGCGCACCTTGGTCTCGCTGACCGACACCTCGATCTGCGCCTCGTCGTCATCGAGCAGCTTGCGCAGCTCGTTGACGGTCTTGCGCGGCACGATCACCCCGGCCATCGTCTCGGCCCCTTCGGGCAGGTCGGCGTCGATCCGGGCGAGGCGGTGCCCGTCGGTGGCGACGCAGCGCAGCACCCGGCCCTTCTCGCCCTCGGCCACATGCATGTAGACGCCGTTGAGGTAGTAACGCGTCTCCTCGGTGGAGATCGCGAACTTGGCCTTGTCGAAGAGCCGGCGCAGCACCGGCGCGGGGGCGGTGAAGCTCGCGGCGTATTCGGCCGAGGCCATCACCGGGAAATCCTCGCGCGGAAGCGTCGCCAGCTGGAAGTTCGAGCGCCCCGCCTCGATCGACAGCCGCCCGGAGGCGCCCTGATCGGTGAGCGTCACCAGCGCCCCGTCGGGCAGCTTGCGGACGATCTCGTTGAGCAGCACGGCGGCGACGGTGATCGCGCCGTCGCGCTCGACCGTGGCAGGGGCGCGGTCGACCACCTCGATGTCGAGATCGGTCGCACGGAAGCGCACCGTGTCGCCCTCGGCCTCGATCAGCACGTTGGCGAGGATCGGGATGGTGTTGCGCCGCTCGACCACCGACTGGGCCTGGGCCACGGCCTTGAGCAGAACGCCGCGTTCGATCGAGAATTTCATGTGCTTCGCTCCGCTAGTTGCCGCAGGCCTTGGCCGGGACTGGAAAACTACCTGTTTTCCACCCGTTCTCAAGCCCTTTCGGCGGCATCGCGAAGCCCGCCTCGCGTCACTCCTCGAGCGCGCGCCGCAGCAGTTCGAGATCGTCGGCGATCTGGCTGTCGGTGGCCTTCAGCTCCTCGATCTTGCGCACCCCGTGCATGACGGTGGTGTGGTCGCGCCCGCCGAAGCGGCGGCCGATCTCGGGCAGCGAGCGCGAGGTCAGCTTCTTGGACAGGTACATCGCCACCTGGCGCGGCCGGGCATAGCTGCGCAGCCGCTTCGGTCCGATCATGTCCGACAGGCGGATGTTGTAATGCTCCGAGACCCGGCGCTGGATTTCCTCGACGGTGATCTTGCGGTCGCTGGCGCGCAGGATGTCGGCCAGGCAATCCTGCGTCATCTCGAGCGAGATCTCGCGCCCGACCAGCGAGGCGAAGGCAAACAGCCGGGTCAGCGCGCCTTCGAGCACGCGGACGTTGTTGGAGATCCGCTGAGCGAGGAACTCGAACACGCCGGGCTGGACCACGATGCCGGGATACTGGGCGCGGTAATAGTCGGCCTTGGCCTGCAGGATGCCGACGCGCAGTTCGAAATCGGTCGGGAAGAGATCGACCACGAGGCCCGACCCCATGCGCGAGGTGATCCGCTCCTCGACATCCTTCATCGCGCCCGGCGCACGGTCGGCCGAGATGATGATCCGCTTTCCGGCGTCGATCAGCGCGTTGAAGGTGTGAAAGAACTCCTCCTGGGTGGAATCCTTGCCACCGAGGAACTGGATGTCGTCGACCATGAGCACGTCGACCGAGCGGTAGAGCTGCTTGAAATCCATCATGCGCTTGTCGCGCAGCGCGGTGATGAAGCGGTACATGAACTGCTCGGCGGAGGTGAGCACGACCTTGAGATGCGGCTGGTTGGCCTTCAGCTCGTGACCGATGGCGTGCATCAGGTGGGTCTTGCCCAGGCCCACGCCGCCATAGAGGAACAGCGGGTTGAAGCCGAGCGAGCCGCCCTCGGCGATGCGGCGCGCGGCGGCATGCGCCATCTCGTTGGGCTTGCCGACGACGAAGCGGTCGAAGGTGAAGCGCGGGTCGAGCGTGGCCGAGGGGGTGGCGTCCTCGTCATCGGCCGCGGCCAGCGCCGGGGCGGCGGGCTGCGGCGCCGCGGGGCGGGGCGCGGCGGAGGCGTTGGCCGACTGGGCGAAGATCAGGCGCTGCACGGTGATGCCGGCCCGGGCGAGCTGGGTCAGGATCTGGTCGCCGAAATTCTGCAGGACGTAGTTGCCGTGGAAGGTGGTCGGCACGTGGAAGCGGGCCACGCCGTCGACCAGCCCTTCGAAGCGCAGCGGCGCGATCCAGGTGGTGTGGTTGTTGGCGCCCACCGCCTGCTTGAGCTCTTCGCTGACCTGCGCCCAATTGTCGTTCGTCATGACCTGTCCCCGACCTGCCTTCATCGTCACCCGGTCGCGCCCGCCGCGCCCGGCTCGCCATCCACATCAGGGCACAGCTCGTGCGGCCGCCGGCGCGCATGCGCCGACGCTGTTCCGCACCGGACTGACCTAACCTCCGGACCCGAACGGGGACGGACAAGCCGCCGACCCGCTCATGCAGTTCGGCCCGGGATCGGTACATGACGGCAGTGACGTCCGCCGAGATGGCGGCCGCAATGCAGACAAGCGCGGGACGGCGAATGGCACGGCCAAGGCCGTGCGCCCGTCACGCTCATGAGAGCTGGCACCCCGTCGCGGTTCCGATCATTCGGCCGTGCAGCTGGCCTTCGGACCACCGTGGTGCCGACTCGCCCATGTTCCCCCAGGAACGATGTGAATCGCAGGGGCAAGTTAGCGCCTGCGTTCGGACGTCATCAACCGAACAACGCGCTTGACGACGGACTCCGCTGAATCGAATCCGCGGCCATTTGCCGGGGCCCCTGAATCCTAAGGCCCGGCGCCAAATGCCGTGTCAGGGGGCCACAGCGGCTTCGGGGCGCCCGGCCATGCTAAGGGTGCAGCTTGACAGTGGCATGACGGAAATGGGGTCGATTCTGCCGCAACGGCACGGATTCGAGCGCCGCGCTTGGGGCCGAATCCGAACACGAAAAAGGGGTGCCCCTTTCGGGGCACCCCTTTGATATTCTTCGCCTTTGGGCGAGATCAGGCGGCGATCGCCTTCACGCGCGACGACAGGCGCGAGATCTTGCGAGCGGCGGTGTTCTTGTGCACCACGCCTTTGGTGACGCCGCGCATCAGCTCCGGCTGGGCTTCGCGCAGGGCGGTCTTGGCAGCGTCAGGGTTGCCGGAGGCGATCGCCTCTTCGACCTTGCGCAGGAAGGTGCGGATGCGCGAACGGCGCATCTTGTTGATCGCGTAGCGGCGCTCGTTCTGGCGAGCGCGCTTCTTGGACTGGGGCGTGTTGGCCATGTGTCGAGAATCCACTTGCGGGGTGATTGTTCTGAAGCCGCGTCTCTAAGGCCGACTCGACGGCTAGTCAACCTGTCGCGCGCCTTTTCCGGCCGGCTCAGCGATCGCGGTACTGCGGCTCGCGCTTCTCGCGGAACGCGGCCATGCCCTCGGACTGGTCCTCGGTGGCGAAAAGCGCCTCGAACAGCCGCCGCTCATAGGCCAGCCCCTCGGACAGGCCGACCTCCTGGCTGCGGTTGACCGCCTCCTTGATCGCAAGCACCGCGACCTGGCCCTTCTCGGCGATCTTGGTGGCGGCCGCCCGCGCCTCCTGCTCGAGCTGGCGCGCCGGCACGACCCGGCTGACGAGCCCGGAGCGCTCGGCCTCCTCGGCCGACATGAAGCGGCCCGTCAGATGCATGTCCATCGCCTTGGGCTTGCCCACCGCACGAGTCAGCCGCTGGCTGCCGCCCATCCCGGCCATGATCCCGAGATTGACCTCCGGCTGGCCGAACTTGGCGTTGTCGGCGGCGATGATGAAGTCGCAGGCCATCGCCAGCTCGCAGCCGCCGCCCAGCGCATAGCCCGCCACCGCGGCGATCACCGGTTTGCGGATGCGGGCGAGTCGCGCCATGTCGCCCGCGTATAGCGCCTTGCGATACATCTCCACGAAGCCCATCTGCGCCATCTCGGCGACGTCGGCACCGGCGGCAAAGGCCTTGTCCGACCCGGTCAGCACGATGCAGCGCACCTTGTCGGAGCGATCTGCCTCCTCGAGCGCGGTCACCAGCTCGTGCAGCAGCGTCGAGTTGATCGCGTTCATCGCGTCGGGGCGGTTGAGCGTGATGGTGGCGATGTCGTCCTCGGTTTCGACGAGGATGGTGCTGTAGGCCATGCGGGGTCTCCGGAGCAGGTTCTAAGAACCGTGCCGCGCCCCGCCGCGGTGTTCAAGTCACCTCTGGCAGTGCCGGCACAGGAAGGTGGAACGCCCCGACTGCACGATCCGCTCCACCGTGCCGTCGCAACCTTCCGTCGCGCAGCCCTCGCCCGCGCGGTCGTAGACCCGGAATCCGTGCTGGAAATAGCCCATCGCCCCGTCCGCCTGCCGGTAATCCTTGAGCGAGGAGCCACCCGAGGCGATCGCCTCCTCGAGCACCTCGCGGATCAGCGGCACCAGCGTCGCGACCCGCGCGGGCGCGATCCGGCCCGCCTTGCGCCGCGGGTCGATCCCGGCCCGGTGCAGCACCTCGCAGACATAGATGTTGCCCAGCCCGGCGACGATCTTCTGGTCGAGCAGCGCCGCCTTGACCGGCACCGCCCGCCCGGCGAGCCGCTCGGTCAGGTAGGTCTCGTCGAAGGTGTTGCCCAAGGGCTCCGGCCCGATGCCGCGCAGCAGCCGGTGCTGCTCGAGCGTGGCGGTCGGCGCGAGATCCATCGCCCCGAAGCGGCGCGGATCGTTGAAGGTGACGCGGGCGCCGCCCGCCATCTCCAGCACCACGTGGTCATGCTTGGCCGGCGCCGGGTGATCCACGTGGAACCGCCCGAGCCGGACGCCCGAGACGGTCATCCGCCCCGACATGCCCAGATGCACGATCAGCGTCTCGTCGCCCTCGAGATCCGCGAGGATGTATTTCGAGCGCCGCCGCAGCCGCTCCACCCGCCGTCCCGTGAGCCGTTCGGCCATGCGTTCGGGGAACGGCCAGCGCAGGTCGGGCCGGTTGACATGGGCGGTCTCGATCACCGCCCCTTCCATCGCGGGTGCCAACCCGCGACGAACCGTCTCCACCTCGGGCAATTCGGGCATCGCTTCTTTCTTTCGGCTGCCGCGGCCTATATGCCGCCACTGAGCCCTATCAAGGCACGCCACCGGCACGGGACAAGACCCTTGAACGACGAGCAGACCACGCATTTCGGCTACCAGACGGTGCGCGAGGAAGAGAAGGCAGGCCGCGTGCGCGGCGTGTTCACCTCCGTCGCCTCGCGCTACGATGTGATGAACGACGTGATGAGCGTCGGCATCCACCGGCTGTGGAAGGACGCGATGATGGACTGGCTGGCGCCGCGGCCGGGCCAGAAGCTCCTCGACGTCGCCGGCGGCACCGGCGACGTGTCGTTCCGCTTCCTCGCCCGCGCCGGTCGCGGCCACGCTACGGTCTGCGACCTGACCGAGCCGATGTTGGTCGAGGGCCGCAAGCGGGCCGAGGCCGAGCGGCTGGAGGACAGCCTCGACTGGGTGGTGGGCGACGCGATGGCGCTGCCCTTCCCCGACAACAGCTTCGACGTCTACACGATCAGCTTCGGCATCCGGAACGTGACGCGGCCGCAGAAGGCGCTCGACGAAGCCTACCGCGTGCTGCGCCCCGGCGGCCGGCTGATGGTGCTGGAGTTCAGCCAGATCCCCAACGACCTGATGCAGCGGGCCTACGATCTCTACAGCTTCAACGTCATCCCGGCGATGGGCCAGCTGATCGCCAATGACCGCGACAGCTACCAGTATCTGGTCGAGTCGATCCGCCGCTTCCCCGACCAGGAGACCTTCCTCGGCATGGTCGAGGCGGCCGGGTTCGAGCAGGCGAAGTACCGCAACCTGAGCATGGGCATCGCCTGCCTGCATTCGGGGTGGAAGCTCTGAGGGGCCCGCACAACCTCATTCGGCTGATCCGCACCGGCGCCACCTTCGAGCGCACCGGGGCGATGGCCGTCGTGCTCGACGCGGTCGAGGCACCGCGTGCGGTGCGGCTGGCGGTCCGTCTCTTCGCCGCGCCGTTCCGCTGGATGGGCTACGAGGGCGACGCCGGCATGCCGCCCGCGACCCGCGCCATCACCGCGCTGGGCCCGGCCTATATCAAGTTCGGCCAGATCCTCTCGACCCGCCCCGACGTGGTGGGCGAGGAGCTGGCGATGCAGCTGCGGGTGCTGCAGGACAGCCTGCCGCCCTTCCCCACGGCTCAGGCCAAGCGCGCCGTAGCGGTCGAGCTGGGCCAACCGGTCGATGCCATGTTCTCCGAGTTCTCGGAGCCGGTCGCCGCCGCCTCGATCGCGCAGGTGCACCGCGCGCGGCTGGCCGAGACCGGCGAGACGGTGGCGGTGAAGGTGCTGCGCCCCGGCATCGAGCGCGCCTTCCGGCGCGACATCGAAGCCTTCTACTTCGCCGCCCGGATGATCGAGCGGCTCTCGCCTGCCTCGCGGCGGCTGCGCCCGGTCGAGGTGATCGCCCATTTCGAAAGCGTGGTGCTGGGCGAGCTGGACCTTCGGCTCGAAGCTTCCGCCGCGGCCGAGTTCGCCGCCAACACCGCCAAGGACGAGGGTTTCGCCGTACCCGCGCTGCGCTGGCACCTCTCGGGCCGGCGGGTGATGACGATGAGCTGGGTCGAGGGGATCGGCGCCGCCGAGGTGGCCGAGATCGACGCCGCCGGGCACGACCGCAAGCGTCTCGCCGCCCGCGTGCTGCAGCTCTTCCTCGCCCATGCGCTGCGCGACGGTTTCTTTCATGGTGACATGCATCAGGGCAATCTCAAGGTTGGCCCCGACGGCACGCTGATCGCGCTCGATTTCGGGATCATGGGCCGGATCGACGAATACACTCGTCGCGTCTATGCCGAGATCATCTTCGGCTTCATCCGCAAGGATTACCGCCGCGTCGCCGAGGTCCATTTCGAGGCAGGCTACGTGCCGGCCGACCGCGACGTCGACGCCTTCGCCTCTGCCCTGCGCGCGGTAGGCGAGCCGATCTTCGGCATGGACGCCTCACGCATCTCGATGGCGCGACTGCTCAACTACCTGTTCGAGGTGACCGAGCGCTTCGGCATGGAGACCCGCACCGAGTTGATCCTGCTGCAGCGTACCATGGTGGTGGTCGAGGGCGTGGCGCGCACGCTCGACCCGCATATCAACATCTGGGAGGCCTCCCGCCCGGTGGTCGAGGACTACATCCGCGAGAGCATCGGCCCCAAGGCCGTCGCCCGGGATCTCGGCCGCACGATCCAGGTGCTGTCGCGCTTCGGGCCGCGCCTGCCGGCGCTGGCCGAAGCCGCGCTGGTGCGCCAGAGCCACCCCGAGCCCGAGCCGCGCCGCCGCGACTTGCCGCCTCTGGCCTGGCTGACCATCGGCGCCGCGCTGACGGCGACGGCGGGCTGGATCGCCTCGCTGGTCTAGCCGGCCTCGCGCAGCGCGGTGACCGCCGAGACGGGGACCTCTACGCCCGCTTCGGCCACCAGAACCGGTCCGTCGGGGCCCAGCCGCACCTCGCGCACCCGGCCATAGGTTTCGATCGTGTCGCGACCGATCTCCTCCCCCGCTGCCAGGCTCACGATCTCGAAGCGATAGGCACCGGACGGCAGCGGCCGCCCCTCGGCGGTGGTCCCGGCCCAGTCGAGGTCCTGCGCCCCGGCAGACACGACATGGCGGGCCACCTCGACATCCTGCGCGTCGGATACCACGATCTCGCCCGCCTCGGCGCCCGGCCGCGTCTCGAAGCCGAGCGGCACCGGCGCACCGTCGAACCAGGCTGGCATCGGTGCACGCGCCTCGCGCCCGACCCAGCCCGCAATGTCGGCCAACCCGCCCGCGCCCGAACCCGTGGCAAGGGCGGAAAGCAGATCGTTGGTTTTCACCTGCTGCTCGACTCCGGAAAAGGTGGCGAGCTGCACCGCATAATCGGCCGATTCCATCGGTTCGAGCGGATCCTGATTGCGGATTTGCGCGGTCAGCATCTTGAGGAACATGTCGAAATCGGAGGCGGTGGCCGTGCTGGCCGGGCTGCTGGTATGCGCCGCAGGCTGGATGGCCCCGGCGACGGCGTCGGAAATCAGGCTCATGCGATGCTCCTAGAGACGTAGATCGAGCCCGGCCTTTCCAGGCGCTGGCTCGGAAACAGACTGCGGTGGCACTTCGTCGGATGCATCCATCGGAAGGGCCGCAGGGGTCGCCTGCCCCTGACCCGCGCCACTGCGCGCGCCATCTCCACCGCCGAAGCCGAGATCAATCGAGCGGTAGCCCAGCGCCCGGAACTCCTGCGCCAGCTCCTGCAGGTGGCGGCGCAGCAGGTCGGAGGTTTCCGCGCGCTCTGTCGTGATGGTCAGGCTGATCCGGTCGCCATCGCTCTGCATCTGGAGCACGACCCGGCCAAGCTCCTCGGGATCGAGCCGGATCTCGACCCGCCCATCCGCCGCGCCGGTGACGGCAGCGGCGAGCTGCTGTGGCAATGGCCGCTGCGCGGACGGTGCCTCGGCCTGTCGCATCTCGGTCGGAGCCATACCGAAGGGACGCTCCGGCGGCATGGGTGGCGTTACTTCGTTTGGAGCGCCATCGACGCGAAGTGGCTCGGATACTCCCGAAGACGGCAGTGCATGCCAGTCGCCCCTCGATGCGGGGGCTGGGCTCGTCCGGACGGACGGCCCCTCAGCACTGTTTTGCAGGACCCCGCGTCCCTCGCGTGCTTCCGAGGGCGTAAGACGCACGCGCGTGAACGGCTCCTCAAATGGCGGCGCTTCCGAAGGTTCGGCATCAGTCACAGGCGGAACCGCCGTTTCACCGATCCGGTCCGACCGCGCGGTCAGTGTGCCTTCCGACTTCACCTGCATCGCTCCGACAGGGTCCGTCGTCACGACCGGCTCTGCTCGTAAAGCGCCCAGCACGAAGCCCGGCCGCTCCGCTGCGCCGGACGAAGGCGTCAGCCTCTCTGAGGAAATAGAAGCCTCGTTTCTTGTCCCTGATATGGGGATCATTGTCCTCGGTGCCTCGCGCTTCAATACGGCCGTCACAGCATTCCCCGATGGCTGCGCGCCAATGGCGACCGAATTAAACCGCATGAGCTGTACCAGCCGGGCGGGCCAATCACTGGACTCGCTGATTCCGCTTCGAGGGGATGCGGACAGCATCTGATCATTTTGCCTTGCCGGGTTCTCGCTTGAGCCAGCGGCCAAGGTTGTTGCCGGGATAGAAGGCAACAGGCCCTGATCCTCGACTGGAGCTACCGGCCGCGCCTCAGGGCTGGATGGAGCATCGACGCCCTGAATCGACTTCTCTGCACCTTCTGTTGGTGTTCTGGTCGCTGCGAGAGGCATTGCACCCTCCACGCGGGGGAGCGGGTCGAAACCGACGTCACGAGGTGACGGATCGGCACCCTCCTCGCCGACTCCTGACACGACGGGATCGGCGATAGATACGACGGAGGCCTCCATGCCCCAAGATTCGTCACTTACTGGGGCTGCATGGGGCACTGGAGGAGCGTCCTGAGCATACTTGGTCAGTGTGACGGCTGCGGCCTGCTTAACGGGAACGGGCTCATCCGCCCTGCGCGCTGCGCTCTGCCTCCGTCCCGCCATATCCAGGATCGCCTCACTGGGATGGGACCAGTCCGCGCGTGATGCAACCCCCATGGCACTGGGAAGCGGTTGGACAGGTGGTGTTTCGAGGCTCGAAGCCTTGGCTACCAAACGATCCCACCCCGGCTCATACCCCGTGCCTTTATCGGCAGGCGGTGACACCGCCGCGCGCGCCGGGATTTCAACATCGTCCGATGCCCAAGTTTTAGCTTCAGGACCAAGAGCGGCTACTAGCGCCGGAGCAATCGTTTCCTCTATCGCGGGTCTTGGCTCTGGGCGCGTTGGCACGAGTGCGCCTTCATAAGCGTCGAGCTGCGACAGGCCCCGTGCGCCCCTCCGAACAGCAGGGTCGGGGTGATCGGTACTGAGTGCCTCGCCCGTAATGGCCACGTCTCGAGTCATCTTATCACGACACACCACTTGCGGAGCCGTGCCCTCCATCATGACCACCTCCCCGGTGAGATTCGGTGCGCCATCAAGCTTCGTCAGAGGAAGAGGAGGAGATTTTTCTGCCCCCCCGGCCTCTCTGCCGCCCGGCATGGGAGAGGTGGGATTTTTCACTACCGATCCCTGCGGAAAGGACGGCATCACCTGTTCCGCCTTCGCTTGGCGCTTTGCCGGCCGGCGCTCATGCATCGCGGACTCATCCACTGACACCGCCTCAGGCAGGTCTTCCGACACGACATCCCCCGCCTCGTTCATCCCGGCCTGCTTGGCTGCATCCGGAAGTGCGGGGGGCGTCCGCACCGTGCCCTCCAATGCCGTCAGGAACCCGGCGAACCCCGCCGCCCGCACCGGAGTGGGTTCGGCCGCGGGGACCTTGGAGGGCGCGGGCAGTCGCGGTCCGGTCGGCAGGGGGTCGAACATGCGCGGTCCTTTCAGCGCGGCGGCGTCCGCCCATCCTGCCCACGAAAGGCTTACCGAATATTTACCACGCGGCAGGATCATCACCGGCGGATCGCAAGGAGTTCCGCGCATGATCGCCTCTCTCATTACGGGCCATGTCCATGCCCGTCCCCTCAACCCGGCGAAGCCGGACCCGCTGATGACGGCCGCCAGGCAGCTCGAAGCCGGGTTTCTTTCCGAGTTGCTTCGCCTGTCCGATCCCGGCACGCCACAGGGCGGCTTCGGCGAGGGCGCGAGCGAGGCCCAGTTCCGTTCGTTCCTGTTCGAGGCGCAGGCGGAGAGAATGGTCGCGGCGGGGGGAATCGGCCTCGCCGACCAACTCTATGTCGAGCTGTCGGCGCGCGCCCGATGAGCGCCGCCACCCGCCTTGCCCGGCTGCTGGCGCAGGAGCGCGACGCGCTGCTCACCGGCGACGTCGCGGCCCTGGGTGCGCTGATCGCGCCCAAGCAGGCACTGCTCGAGGAGTTGTCGGCGGAACCGCACGATCCGGCAGAGGCACGCGCCCTCGTCGAGCTGGACGGTGCCCTCGCGCGGCAGGCCAGGCTGTTCGAGGCCGCGCGCGAGGGGCGCGAGCGGGCCGAGGCGCTGCGCGCGGCGGCCGGTGGCTTTGCCACCTACGGGCAAGACGGCCGGAGCCGCCCGGCACCGCCCGCCGCCAACCCGGCGCTCAGCCGCAAGGCCTGAGAAATTCGACTGGAATCCGCCCTATCTCGCCGCCCGGACGTTAGGCCGGGCTTAAGCGTCTCCTGCGACAACGACCTCGTCTCCCGAAACCGGGGACACCCCCAGGCGGCGGGGCGCATCGTCCCGGACCGCGAAGTCAGAACGGCTGTCAGCAGCCCCTATGCGGGGCCTTGATCGAAACCCGGCGCGCGACGGCCGCCGAGCTTTAGGACCGTACAACCCATGTCCAGCATTCTGACCAACAACGGCGCGATGGTCGCGCTTCAGACCCTCAAGGGAATCAATTCCGACCTGTCCAAGACCCAGACCGAGATCTCGACCGGCAAATCGGTCTCTTCGGCCAAGGACAATTCGACCGTCTGAATCACCTTGGCGTTCGACGAATAGGCGCGCTGCGTCTGGATCAGCTGGGTGAGCTCGGAGGCGACGTCGACCGTCGATTCTTCGCGCGCGAAGCCGACGATGTCGCCGGTCGGACCGTCACCGGCGTTCCACAACAGCATCTCGCCGCTTTCGCGGGTCAGCGAATAGGACTGGCCGTCATGGGTCTCGAGCCCGTTGGGGTTAGCGACGTCGACCAGCGGCACCTGGTAGATGCGGCGGCTCGCGCCATTGTCGTAATAAGCGTGGACATAGCCGCCGGGATCGACTTCGACCGAGGTCAGGTTACCGGTGGCTGCGCCATCGCGCCCGACCGAGAGCGGCGCGAAGACCCCGGCGAGCTGCGACAGACCACCCGAGACTCCGGGCAGGCCGACATCAATCTCGATCGGGCCGCCGGCCACGTCGATGGTGAAGGTGCCGGTCTCGGGGTCGAAGGGGCCGCCGGTGGCCACGGTCATGCTCGACAAAGTGCCGCCGGCGCCACGGCTGTCGTCGAAGACCAGCGTGTATTCACCGACCACCGCCCCGGCCGAGGCGCCATCCGTGATCTCCAGCGTCCATTCGTTGGTCGGCGCACCGCCCGGCGCCGGCACGGTCGGGGTGAACATCAGGCTCAGCTTCTGCGTGGTGCCGAGATTGTCGTAATACTCGACCGTCAGCTCCTCGGGGAAACCCTCCGAGCCGTCCTGCGTCTCGGTGGCGGGGAGGTTGACGGCGAGCGTGACCTCGGTCGTGGCCATGCCCGACAGCTCGCCCGCGGGGACGCGCACCGGTTGAAGCCCGCCTGCGGTATCGCGCGGATAGG
Source organism: Limimaricola variabilis (assembly GCF_034371605.1). Lineage (NCBI taxonomy): Bacteria > Pseudomonadati > Pseudomonadota > Alphaproteobacteria > Rhodobacterales > Paracoccaceae > Limimaricola > Limimaricola variabilis. The sequence continues at coordinate 2,260,296 of NZ_CP139691.1, forward strand.
TGCCGATCGTGCCGTCGAGCTCGGCCGGCCAGCCCAGCAGGGTCTGTCCGTCGGGGGTGCGCAGATAGCCATCCTCGTCAGCGCGGAACGATCCGGTGGTGGTCAGGCGGAAATCCTCGGTGCCGCGATCCCCGGCCATGGCCGAAGAGGAGACCGGCAGGAAGCCGCGTCCGCGCACCGCGAGATCGGTCGGGTTGGCGGTCGAGGAGAGCGCACCGCTCTCGTCGATGAGCCGCTGCGAGGTGGTGGAGACCCCGCCCGCGACATAGCGCCCGGACTCGTTGCCCAGCACCAGGGAATGGAAATCGGTCACCGCGCGGCGATAGCCATAGGTGGCCGAGTTGGCGATGTTGTCCGAGATCGTCGCCAGCCGGTGCGCGTTGGCCGCGAGACCTGACACGCCGGCGCTGAGGGAGGAGGAGATCGTCATGCGGGACCTTTCCGTTCGATCGCTTGCTGGGGACAGGGCTAGGGCATCAGGCTTAAGACCGGGCTAATGGCGCCGCAGAAGCGTGATCTCGATCCGTTCGCTGCGCGGCGCGGCGGCGCCCTCTGGCGCCGGGCTGCGGTCGCCAAGACCGGTGACGCGGGCAATCCGCGCGGGCGCGAGACCCGCCGCCTCGAGCGTGTCGCGCGCCGCCAAGGCCCGTCCCGCCGAGAGGCTCCAGACCGGGTTGTCGGCCAGCACCACGGGCCGCGCGGCCAGATGCGCGGCCAGCGCCACGGGGTTGTCGACCAAGCCCGCGACCTGCGCCACGAGACCCAGCAGCGCGCGGGTGACCGGCAGCGGATCGGTCTCTCCCGGATCGAAGATCGGCGCGCCGGGCCGGGCGAAGATCTCGATCACCAGCCCTTCATCGGTGAGCCGGGTGACGACGTGGCGCAGAGCCTTGCGTGCGACTAGGCTCTCGCCGCCGCGGCCGAGCAGCAGCTCTTCGATTTCGCGCAGCGCCGCCACCTCGGTCGCGGCCGCGCCCTCGCCCGGTCGCACCCGTGGCGGGGTGCGGTCGGGCGGCACCGCGCCGCGCAGGCCGACATTGGCGCCGGTGCCGGATTCGCTGAGCGCGTCGCTCTGGTGCAGCGTGTCGCCGGCCAGCACCTCGGCGCCGCCGCCCGAGGTCCGGCTGATCGCGATGGTCGGCGCAAAGTAGTCGGCGAGCCCCTTGCGCTGCTGTTCCGTGGTGGCGTTGAGCAGCCACATCAGCATGAAGAAGGCCATCATCGCCGTGACGAAATCGGCATAGGCGACCTTCCAGGCGCCGCCGTGATGGCCGCCGCCCGCGACGACCTTCTTGCGCTTGATGATGACGGGGACGTTCTGGGCGCTCATTGCGGGCTCCGCGCGGCTCGATCGAGAGGCCGCAGCATGCGCCAGGACGGGTTAAGCCCGCGTATAGGCCGCCCTAGTGCCCGTCTCCATCCGGGTCGACATAGGACTTCTCCTCCACCAGATCGGAGCCCAGAAGCAGGTTGATCCGTCGCTTGACCGCCGCGCGGCGGTCATTGGTGCGGTAGACGGCGCGGGCCAATGCGATGAACCGCTCCGAGAAGTCGCGCCGCGCCTCGCAGGCGCGGATCTCGTCCTCGATCTCCCATAATTCGAGATTGATCGCCGCCAGTTCGCCGCGCAGATGGTCGAGCCCCTCGCTCTCCGGAACGGCCTCCTCGCGCGCCGCCTCGAGCAGCGCGTGTTCGCGCGCGACGTTGGCCCGCTTGTCGGGGTCGATGATCCGCGCCAGCTTGATCTCGAGGATCGTCAGCTTGTCGATCAGCTCGCCGGGCGGGACCGGCACCATGACCTGCTTCACCGCCGCTTCTCCCCGGCCAGCGCCGCCAGATCGCGCGCCACCGTCTCGAACACGTCGCTCCAGTCATGCGGCCGGGTCTGCCGGACCAGCCGCATCGAGGGGTACCAAGCCGTGCGTTCCGAGCCGCGCCCCCAGAGCCAGAAGGCATCCCAATGCAGCAGGGTCCAGACCGGCCGGCCCAGCGATCCGGCGAGATGGGCGGTGACGGTGTCGGAGGTCACGATCAGGTCCATCTCCTCCATCATCGCCGCGCAATCGGCGAAGTCGCGGTCGGACCCGCAGGCGTCGATGATGAAGGCGGCGCTACCATCGGCCCGGTACGGCGCCAGCGCCGGCCCCTTGTAGAGCGAGAAGAGCTGCACGCCCGGAATGTCGGCGAGCGGCAGGAACCGCTCATGCGAGAAGGAGCGGGCGGCATTGGCCCGAAAGCTCGGCGAGCCGCTCCAGACCACGCCGACGCGCAGCCTATCGCGATATGGCGCGGTGACGGCGCGGGCCCGGGCGCGGCTGTCCTCGGGCACCGCGAGCCGGGCCGGCGGCGGCACGGCGGCGTCGCGCGCGAAGCCATGGGCGGGCAGGTCCATCAGGTCGCACCACAGATCGCCCCGGGCCTCGGCCTCGGGACAGACCAGATCGGCGCCCTGCGCCGCCTGCAGCAGCCGCAGCAGCGGCGGCCGGGCGGCGAGGATCACCCGGGAGGCCCCGAGATCGCGCGCCACCGGCAGGAAGCGGGCGAAGGCAATGCTGTCGCCGAACCCCTGTTCGGGCATGACCAGCATGCTGCGACCGTCGAGCGGCGCGCCGTCCCATTTCGGCATCGTCATCCGGCGCGGCGTCAGCTCGCCGCTCTCCCAGCGCATGCCGAAGGCGTCGAACCCCTCGGCCCAGCGGCCCGCGGCCAGCATCGCCAATGCCAGCTGCAGGCGGATTTCGACATGGCCGGGATGGCGCGTCAGGGCACCGCGCAGCCAGTCGACCGCCGCCGGGGCGCGACCGTCGGCGCGCAGCGCCTTGCCGATCATCGCCTCGGTCATCGGGTCCGGCCCCTGCAGCTCGAGCAGGCGGCGGCGCAGCGCGATCGCCTCCCTGTTCTCGCCCAGATCGGCCAGCACGTTGGCGAGGTTGGCGAGCACCTGCGCATCCCGCGGCCCGGCCAGAGCCTGTGCCCGGCGATGCGCGCGCAGCGCCTGTTCGAGCCGCCCGGACTTGCGCAGCGCCGCGCCGAGATTGCTCCACATCCCGGCATCCCCGGGATTCCGTGCGAGCCAGTCGCCATAGAGCGGCACCGCCGCCGCGAGATCGCCTGCGCGATGCAGCGCGACGATCTTCTCGCGCGGGGTCATGCCGGTCACGCGGTTCCGGGCCCGCCGCGCCGCGCCACCGGCGTCACCAGCCGCTCCGGTCGGCGCGCCTCGGCCGCCTCGAAGAGCGAGAAGGTCTGGTTGACGTAGTTCACCGCGCCCGAGATCAGGTCGAGATATTCGAGCAGTTCCGGCGTGCGCTGCGCCTCGACCATGGCGATGCCGCGATCCTGCGGCAGGGTCTCGAACGCGGCATAGAACAACGGATCGCCGCGCGAGATCTTCAGCGGCTTTTCCGGCTCGTGCCATTCGAAGGCCCACATCAGCGGGCGCGGCCAGACATTGATCGGGAAGCGCCCGCCGAAGATCGTGCCCGGCAGGGGCGTGCGGCTGTAATGCATGAAGGGCGCGACCTGGCTCATGTAGACGGGCTCGTCGCACAAGAACAGGTAGGGCAGCAGCAACTGCAGGGTCGGCACGCCGGGATGGCGCCACTCGGCCTCGCTCACCATGTGGAGCTTCTCGCCGAGCTTGTTGCCCCGGATCGTGCTGGCCGCGCCGTTCAGGTTGCGCAGCACCGGCCGGCCCTTCTCGTCACGGTCGAAGCCGACATGGATGTCGAAGGGGCAGCGGATCAGGAAATGGCGGCTTTCGAGATTGATCACCGCCGGGCAGCGCGAGGCGGATTTCGCGTGCCGCCGGTCGAGATCGACCGAGCGTACCCGTTCCGGCGGGGCATAGATGATCCCGCCCTTGGTCTCGTTCAGGCACCAGCCCACGGTCACGGGCCCGCGGCCCGGCGGGCCGTCCGGCGGGCGGTCGAAATGGACGGAGAACTGCATGGGCTGCTGCCCCTTCGGTGATCGCTGCCGGCGCAGGATGCATCTCGCCGAACGACACTGTCAAAGCCTCTCGCGGCCTAGAGCAGCGTCGTGAGCCCGTCCCAGCACAACCTGAGGCCAACCAGCACCACCATGCCGTACATCAGCGGATAGAAGATCTCGGCCCGCATCCTGCGCACCACCCAGGCCCCCGCCAGGGTCGAGATGATGGCGATCGGCACCAGCGAGGCGGCGGCCATCAGGTTGGCAGCGTCGAACTGGCCCAGCGCAGCATAGGGTACCAGCTTGATCGCGTTGACCACGGCGAAGAAGATCACGCTCGTGCCGGTATAGACCCGCGGATCGAGCCTGAGTGGCATGGTATAGACCTGAAACGGCGGGCCGCCGGCATGGGCCACGAAGCTGGTATAGCCCGCCAGCGTCGCCCAGACCGAGGCGCGGGTCACGCTGCCAGTTCGGGGTTCGGCCCGGCTGGCCTGGCTCGAGAACAGCCAGCGCGCCGCGAAGGCGAGCGCCACGACGCCGACGATCAACCGCACCATCGCGTCCGAGACCAACGCGGCGGTCAGCCAGCCGATGCCGATCCCCACCACCGCGCCGGGCAGCATCCGCTTGAGCGTGGGAGCGTGGTACTGTCCGCGCCAGGCCCAGAGACTGATCGCGTCCATCACCAGAAGGATCGGCAGCAGGATGCCCGCCGCCTGCACCGGCGGGATCGTCAGCGCCATGATCGGCACGCCCAGAAGCGCCAGCGCGCCGCCCAGCCCCCCCTTGGACAGCCCGACCAGCACCACCGCGACGCAGCCTGCAAGCAGCGCCGAAGGCTCGGAGAAGACGAAATCCTGCATGGTCGTGCCGCGACAGGGTCTAGAAGACCGCCCGCTCCACCTCCTCGGCCGTGGGGATCGCGTCGGCGGCGCCGGGGCGTCCGACCTTGAGAGCGGCAGCGCGGGTGGCGCGGTTCAGCGCCGCCTCCATCGCGAGCCCCTGCGACAGCCCCGCCAGCAGGTAGCCGGTGAAGGTGTCGCCCGCCCCGGTGGTGTCGACCGCCTCGACGCGGGGGGCGTCGACATGATGGCGCGTCTCGGACCCCGCCTTGATCCAGTCGCAGCCCCGCGCGCCCAGCGTCACCACGACATGCGCGATGCCGAGGCTTTCGATCGAGGCGTCCAGCGCCTGCTCCAGCTGCCGCGCCTCGATCTCGTTGAGCACGAGAAGGTCGAGATGCGGCCGCACCGCGCGCACGGCCTCGGCATCGAAGGGCGCGGCGGCATAGGCCACTGTGAGGCCCTTGGCGCGGGCCTGCGCCGCCGCCTCGGGCTGCAGCGCCGTCTCGTTCTGGGTGACGAAGAGATCCCCCGGCGCGGCGCCCTGCAGGGCCTGTTTCACGGCCTCGGGCTCGATGTCGCGGTTGGCGCCGGGCCAGAGCGTGATCGCGTTCTCGCCCTTTGCATCGACGGTGATGATGGCATGACCCGAAGGGCCCCCGCGCCGCTGCACATGGGCGCAGTCGACGCCGTAGGCTTCGAGCCGCTCGACCATCCAGCCGCCATCCTCGCCCACCGCGCCCAGATGCGCGACCCGGGCACCGGCGCGGGCGGCGGCGACCGACATGTTGGCCCCCTTGCCGCCCAGGCCCCGGCTCAGCCCGGTGGCCGCCAGAGTCTCGCCTGGGGTCGGAATATGCGGCACCGCATAGACATGGTCGGCATTGATCGAGCCGAGATTCCAGATCGTCATGCCCGGCGCGCCTTGCAGGCGGCCATCACCGCCATGTTGACGATGTCGTTGACGGTCGAGATCGTCGAACAGATCTGGATCGGCTTGTCGACGCCCGACAGGATCGGTCCAATCACCGTGGCGCCGGCCATCTCCTGCATCAGTTTCACGCTGATCGACGCCGAGTGTCGTGCCGGAACCACCAGCACGTTGGCCGGTCCGGTGAGACGCGAGAAGGGATAGTTCTCCTGCCCCTTGGGGTTCAGCGCCACGTCGACGGCCATCTCGCCCTCGTATTCGAAATCGACATTGCGCCCATCAAGAACGCCTGCGGCGGCATGCATCTTGGTCGCGCGTTCGGAAACCGGGTAGCCGAAGGTCGAGAAGCTGACGAAGGCCACGCGCGGCTCGAGCCCCAGCTCGCGCGCCACCTGCGCGCCTTGGGTCGCGATGTCGGCGAGATCCTCCTCGTCGGGCCATTCATGCACCAGCGTGTCGGCGATCAGCACGATCCGGCCGTTATGCATCACCACCGAGACACCGACCGCGCCGTCATGCGGGCCCGCGTCGAAGACGTGGTTCACCAGCTCCATCACATGCGCCGATTTGCGGGTGGCGCCGGTGATCATGCCGTCGCCATGGCCATGCGCCAGCATCAGCGAGGCGAAGACGTGCCGGTCGCGCCCGGCGAGGCGATGGATGTCGTGCTGGTCGTGGCCCTTGCGCTGCAGCCGTTCGTAGAGGAACGCCTTGTAGGTATCGAGATGCGGCGTGTTGGCGGCGTTGACCACCTCCAGCTCGGCCGCCGCATCGGCCATGCCCTCGGCGGCGAGCTTTTCGGCCACATCGTCGCTGCGCCCCACCACCAGAGCCTTGCCGAAGCCCGAACGCTGATACTGCACCGCCGCGCGTAGCACCCGCGGGTCGTCGCCCTCGGCAAAGATCATGGTGGCCTGCGCCGCCCGCGCCCGGGCGTTGAGCCCACGCAACACGCTGGCGGTCGGGTCCATCCGGCCCTTCAGCGCCTGCTCGTAATGATCCATGTCCTCGATTTCCCGCCGGGCCACGCCGGTCTTCATGCCGGCGCGGGCGACGGCGGGCGGAATCCGGTGGATCAGTCTCGGATCGAAGGGTGTCGGGATGATGTAGTCGCGCCCGAAGCTGAGCTTCTGGCCATAGGCCAGCGCCACCTCGTCGGGCACCTCCTCGCGCGCCAGTTCGGCCAGCGCCTCGGCGCAGGCGATCTTCATCGCGTCGTTGATCGCCCGGGCATGGATGTCGAGCGCGCCGCGGAACAGGTAGGGGAAGCCCAGCACGTTGTTGACCTGGTTGGGGTAGTCCGACCGGCCCGTCGCCACGATCGCGTCCTCGCGCACCTCATGCGCCTCCTCGGGCGTGATCTCGGGATCGGGGTTGGCCATGGCGAAGATCACCGGGTTCGGCGCCATCGACTTGACCATCGCCTGCGTCACCGCGCCCTTGGCCGAAACGCCCAAGAAAACGTCGGCCCCGTCCATCGCCTGCTCCAGCGTCCTGAGCGGGGTGTCGGCAGCATGGGCCGATTTCCACTGGTTCATGCCCTCGGCGCGCCCCTTCCAGATCACGCCCTTGGTGTCGCACATGATGCAGTTGTCGTGCTTGGCCCCCATCGACTTGAGCAGCTCGAGACAGGCGATACCCGCCGCGCCTGCGCCGTTCAGCACGATGCGCACATCCTCGATCTTCTTGCCCGACAGGTGCAGCGCGTTGAGCAGCCCGGCGGCGCAGATGACGGCGGTGCCGTGCTGGTCGTCGTGGAAGACGGGGATGTCCATCTCCTCCTTAAGGCGCTGCTCGATGATGAAGCATTCGGGCGCCTTGATGTCCTCGAGGTTGATGCCCCCGAAGGACGGCCCCATCAGCCGCACCGCGTTGCAGAAGGCGTCCGGGTCCTCGGTGTCGAGCTCGATGTCGATCGAGTTCACGTCGGCGAAGCGCTTGAACAGCACCGACTTGCCTTCCATCACCGGCTTGGAGGCCAGCGCGCCGAGATTGCCGAGACCGAGCACGGCGGTGCCGTTCGAGATCACCGCGACGAGATTGCCCTTGTTGGTGTAGTCGTAGGCGGTCTCGGGGTGCTCTGCGATCACCTCGCAGGGGATCGCCACGCCGGGGCTGTAGGCGAGGCTCAGGTCGCGCTGGGTGGTCATCGGGACGGTGGCCGTCACCTCCCACTTTCCGGGCTGCGGCGCCTCATGGAAATTCAGCGCGTCCTCGCGCGTGAAACGGGGTTTGGCCATTTTCGTCCCTCCTGCCTTGGCCCAAGCCATAGCGGGATGCTGCGGCGCGGCGCAACGCCCCAGCGTCACCCCTCCGGGCAGGGTTTCGCGTCGGCCCGGTCAAAGATAGTCTCGCGCGGGTCGCATTCCGGGGGACAGGCATGAACATGCAGGCAGGCACCGTCACGCCGATGATGGCGCAGTATCTGGAGATCAAGGCGGCGCATGCGGACGCGCTGCTGTTCTACCGGATGGGCGATTTCTACGAAATGTTCTTCGACGACGCGGTCGCGGCGGCCGAGGCGCTCGACATCGCGCTGACCAAGCGCGGCAAGCATATGGGCGAGGACATCGCGATGTGCGGCGTGCCGGTCCATGCCGCCGAGAGCTACCTGCTGACGCTGATCCGCAAGGGCTTCCGCGTCGCCATCGCCGAGCAGCTCGAGGATCCGGCCGAGGCCAAGAAGCGCGGCTCGAAATCGGTGGTGAAACGCGACGTGGTGCGTCTGGTCACGCCGGGCACGCTCACCGAAGAGAGCCTGCTCGACGCGCGGCGGCACAACTTCCTTGCCGCCTTCGCCGATCTCAGGGGCGATTGCGCGCTGGCCTGGGTCGACATCTCCACCGGGGCGATTTCGGTTCTGGGCTGCGACCGGCTGGCGCTGGGCCCGGAACTGGCGCGGCTGACCCCACGCGAGCTCCTGGTCGAGGAGAGCGCGGAGAACGAGCTGTCGGAGATCACCTCGGGCTTCGATCTGGCGGTCACGCCGATCCATCGCGGTGCCTTCGACGTTGCGGGCGGCACACGGCGGCTGACCGATCTGTGGCAGGTCGCCTCGCTCGACGCCTTCGGCGCCTTCTCGCGGGCCGAGATCGCGGCGATGGCGGCCTTGGTCGAGTATCTCGACCTGACCCAGAAGGGCCGCCTGCCCTTGCTGCGACCGCCGAGTCAGGAAGCGCGGATGTCAGCGATGCGGATCGATGCGGCAACGCGCCGCTCGCTGGAGCTGACCCATGCGATGCATGGCGGGCGCGAGGGCTCGCTGCTGCACGCCATCGACCGCACCGTCACCGCCGGCGGCGCGCGGCTTCTGGAGCGGCGGGTCGCCTCGCCCTCCTGCAAGCTCGACACGATCCGCGACCGGCAGGCGGCGGTGGCGCATCTGGTCGAAGATGACGGGCTGCGCGGCGATCTGCGCGGGCTGCTGCGCGGCGCGCATGACCTCGACCGGGCGCTGTCGCGGCTCGCGCTCGAGCGCGGCGGCCCGCGCGACATGGCGGCGATCCGCGCCACTCTCGACGTCGCATCGCGCATCGCCGCGCTGGCCGAAGGGCGGGTCCTGCCCCAGCCCCTTGCCGAGGCGATCGGGCAGCTGGGCGGTCAGGAGAGGCTGCACGAACTGCTCGACGCGGCGCTCGTGGCCGAGCCTCCGCTGCTGGCGCGCGATGGCGGCTTCGTGGCGGCGGGCTATGATGCCGAGCTCGACGAGGCGCGGCGGCTGCGCGACGAGGGGCGTGGCGTGATCGCCGGGATGCAGGCAGACTACGCCGCCGAAACCGGTATCCAGAGCTTGAAAATCAAGCACAACAACGTGCTGGGCTACTTCATCGAGACCACCGCTACCCATGCCGCGAAGATGCTGGCGCCGCCGCTCTCGGAGCGGTTCATCCACCGCCAGACCACGGCGAACCAGGTGCGCTTCACCACCGTGGAGCTCAACGAGATCGAAACCCGGATCCTGAACGCCGGCGGTCAGGCGCTGGAGTTGGAAAAGCGGGTCTATTCCCGGTTGAGAGAGACCATTCTGGCCGCTTCGGGCCCGCTCGGGCAGCTGGCACGGGCGCTGTCGGAGATCGATTTCGCCGCCGGTCTGGCGGATCTGGCCCGCGGCGCCGACTGGTGCCGCCCGCGGCTCGACGACAGCCGCGCGTTTCACGTGGAATCAGGGCGTCACCCAGTGGTGGAGCAAGCCCTGCGCAAGGCGGGTGAAAGCTTCGTCGGCAATGACTGCGACCTGGGCGACGCGCCGCTGTGGCTGCTGACCGGCCCGAACATGGCCGGTAAGTCGACCTTCCTGCGGCAGAACGCGCTGATCGCGGTGCTGGCGCAGATCGGCAGCTTCGTGCCGGCGGCTTCGGCGCATATCGGCATCGTCAGCCAGGTGTTCAGCCGCGTCGGGGCCTCCGACGATCTGGCGCGCGGGCGTTCGACCTTCATGGTCGAGATGGTCGAAACGGCGGCGATCCTGAACCAGGCCGACGACCGGGCGCTGGTGATCCTCGACGAGATCGGTCGCGGCACTGCGACCTATGACGGGCTGTCGATCGCCTGGGCGGTGCTGGAGCATCTGCAGGGGATCAACCGCTGTCGCGGCATCTTCGCGACCCATTATCACGAGATGACGCAGCTGGCCGAACGGCTCGAAGGTGTGGCGACGGCGACCATGGCGGTCCGCGAATGGCGCGGCGAGGTGATCTTCCTGCACGAGGTGCGGCGCGGCACCGCCGATCGCAGCTACGGCGTGCAGGTGGCGCGGCTGGCGGGCCTGCCCGCCTCGGTGGTGGAACGGGCACGGGTCGTGCTCGCCGCGCTGGAAAGCGGCGAGGCCGGGTCCGGGGCCAAGCCGAAGGCACTGATCGACGACCTGCCGCTGTTTGCGGCCGCAGCGCCAGCGGCAGCGGCAACGCCCGCCTCGGCGGTCGAGGAACGGCTCAGGACGCTGCGCCCGGACGACCTGTCGCCGCGCGAGGCACTGGATCTGGTTTATGAGCTGCGCGGGCTGTTGCCGCAGGAACCGGGCCACTGAGCCACCCGGACTGCTGACATGAGAAAGGCGCGGCCCCGGTGGCCGCGCCTTTCCGTTTCGAATTGGATGGAGGTCCGGACCGGTTGGCCTCAGCCTTCCTTCATCGAGGACACGCCGACCTGCGCCGGGCGCAGCAGGCGGTCGTGCAGCATGAAGCCCTGCGCCGCGACCTGGATGATCTCGCCCGCCTTGGTGCCGGGCACCGGCGCTTCGAACATCGCCTGGTGCATTTGCGGGTCGAACTTGTCGCCGACCTGCGGGTCGATCGGGTGGATGCCGTGCTTCTTGAAGACGCTCAGAAGCTCGCGCATCGTCAGCTCGATCCCCTCGATCAGCGCCTTTTGCGCCTCGCGCTGGTCCTCGGCGATCGCGTCGAGCGCGCGGCGCAGGTTGTCATGCACCGGGAGCAGATCGCGGGCCAGCTTGGAGCCGCCGTAATTCTCGGCCTCGCGGCGGTCGCGTTCGGCCCGCTTGCGCGTGTTCTCGGCATCGGCCAGCGCCCGGATGAACCGATCGCGAATCTCGTCGCGTTCGCGCTTGAGAATCTCGAGGTCGTCCGAGCCCTCGGCGGCCTCGGCGCTGGTCTTCTCGGAAGGCGCTTCGCCGTTCTCGTCGACCTCTGCGGCCAGCTCGTCGAGGCTGCGCGGTTCGTCCTGTTCTGCCATGTGCTTCTTTCCCTTCAGGAGCGGTCGGAGACGAGACGCCCGACCAGCTGTGCTGTGTAGTCCACGATGGGCACGATGCGCCCGTAATTGAGCCGCGTGGGCCCGATCACCCCCACCGCGCCGATGATCTTACGGTCGGCGTTCATATAAGGAGAAACGACCAGAGAGGAACCCGAAAGTGAGAAAAGCTTGTTCTCGGAGCCGATGAATATCCGCACCCCGTCGCCCTCCTCGGCTAGGTCGAGGAACTGCGCGATGTCGCGCTTGCGCTCGAGATCGTCGAACAGGGACCGGATGCGTTCGAGATCGGCCTCGGCGGCGTCCCCTCCCAGCAGATTGCCCCGGCCGCGTACGATCAACCGCTCACCCTGCTCGCCCGGATCGACCCAGGTTGCGAGGCCGGATTCGACGAGGTCGGCCGCCAGCCGGTCGATCTCCTGCCGTCGTGCGGCGATCTCCCGCGAGATCACACCGGCCAGTTCGCGCAGCGTGTGACCGCCGGCGATCGCGTTGAGGAAGTTCGCCGCCTCGCGCATCGAGGACGGGGTCTGCCCGGCCGGCGGAGTGAAGATGCGGTTCTCGACATGGCCGTCGGCAAAGACCAGCACCACCAGCGCCCGTTCGGGCGAGAGCGAGACGAACTCCACATGCCGGATCGGCGCCTCGTGCTTGGGCGTCAGCACCAGCGAAGCGCCATGGGTCAGACCGGAAAGCGCGTGCCCGACCCGGTCGAGCAGCGTCGCCACATCGCCGTCGGCCTCGGCCATCGACTGATCGATGCGACGACGGTCCTCGCCGTCGAGATCGCCAACCTCGAGCAGGCCGTCGACGAACATCCTCAGCCCGCTCTGGGTCGGGATCCGGCCGGCGCTGACATGGGGGCTGCCGAGCAGGCCCATGTGCTCGAGATCCTGCATCGTGTTGCGGATCGTCGCGGCCGAGACCTTCTCGCTCATGTGACGAGTCAGCGTCCGAGAACCGACGGGGGCGCCGGTTTCAAGATACCCTTCCACCACGCGGCGAAACACCTCGCGGGAACGGTCGTTCATGTCTTCGATACGTGGCGATCTGTCTGACATCGCGGTCGCTGTCCTCGGCGAAAGGCAGGGCACATTAGCGGGGGGCCCACCAAGAGGTCAATGCGGGGCCCGGCCTTGGATTTGAGGGCATAGAGGCGTATGCGCAAGCCCGACACAGCAAAGGATGACAACATGCGCCCCTCCGGCCGGACCCCCGACGCGCTGCGCCCGATCGAGATCGAGACGGGTTTCAACCGCCATGCCGAAGGCTCCTGCCTGATCCACATGGGTGACACCCATGTGATCTGCACCGCCACGGTCGAGGAGCGGGTGCCGCCGTTCCGGCGCAACTCCGGCCAGGGTTGGGTGACGGCGGAATACGGCATGCTGCCGCGCGCCACCAACAGCCGGATGCGCCGCGAGGCCAAGGACAAGCAGTCCGGACGCACGCAGGAAATCCAGCGGCTGATCGGCCGTTCGCTGCGTGCCGGTGTCGACTTCCACGCCCTGGGCGAGCGTCAGATCACCATCGACTGCGACGTGATCCAGGCCGATGGCGGCACGCGCTGTGCCTCGATCACCGGCGGCTGGGTGGCGATGAAGCTGGCAATCCAGAAACTGATGAAGGCTGGTCTGGTCAAGACCGACCCACTGGGCACCCCGGTCTCGGCGGTGAGCTGCGGTCTCTATGCCGGTCAGCCCGTGCTCGACCTCGACTATCCCGAGGACAGCGAGGCCGGCGTCGATGGCAACTTCGTGATGATGGGCGATCAGATGATCGAAGTGCAGATGTCCGCGGAGGGATCGACCTTCTCGCGCGCGCAGATGACGCAGTTGATCGAACTGGCCGAACTGGGCTGTGCGGCGCTGGCGCGGGCGCAGCTGGAGGCCACGAGCTGATGCGGCGCTTTACCGAGACCTCTCTGGTGATCGCCACGCACAACGCGGGCAAGCTCGAGGAATTCCGGGCCCTGCTGACGCCCTATGGCGTGACGGTGACGGGCAATGGCGATCACGGTCTGCCGGAGCCGGAGGAGACGGAGGACACCTTCGTCGGCAACGCGCGGATCAAGGCGCGGGCCGCCGTGGCGGCGACGGGTCTGCCCGCGTTGGCGGATGACAGCGGGCTCGAGGTCCACGACCTCGACGGTCGCCCCGGCGTGCATACGGCGGACTGGGCCGAGACCGGATCGGGCCGCGATTTCGATATCGCCATGGAGCGCGTCCAGCGCGAGCTGCAGGAGACCGGCAAGCCGGCGCCGCATGGCGCGCGGTTCCGCTGCACTCTCGTCCTCGCATGGCCGGATGGGCACGAAGAGGTGTTCGACGGTCATGTCGAAGGGCATCTGGTCTGGCCGATGCGCGGTAAGAAGGGCCATGGCTATGACCCGATCTTCGTCCCCGAAGGACACGAGCAGACCTTTGCGGAGATGGATCCCGAAACCAAGAACGGCCTGAGCCATCGTGCCCGCGCCGTCGAGAAACTACGGCTCTGTCTTGGACGATAGTGTCGAAAACTGGCAGCGTGGAGGCTTCGGCCTCTACCTGCATTGGCCGTTTTGCCAGGCCAAGTGCCCCTATTGCGATTTCAACAGCCATGTAGCCGCACGGATCGATCAGGATCGCTGGGGCGAGGCCTTCCTGCGTGAGATCGACCGACTGGCAGAGGAGACCGACGATCGCATTCTCGGTTCGATCTTTTTCGGGGGCGGCACGCCAAGCCTGATGGAGCCGAAGATCGTCGCGGCCATTCTCGACCGTATCAGTCGGCGCTGGCGCCTGCGTAACGATATCGAGGTGACGCTTGAGGCGAACCCGACCTCGATCGAGGCCGACCGCTTTGCCGGCTACCGGGCCGCGGGGGTGAACCGGGTCTCGATGGGGATGCAGGCACTCAACGATGGCGATCTGAAGCGGCTGGGTCGATTGCACGACGTGGCCGAGGGGCTCCGCGCCTTCGATGTGGCGCGTGCCGCGTTCGACCGGGTGAGCTTCGATCTGATCTATGCACGTCAGGATCAGACCCCGCAGCAATGGGAGCAGGAGCTGCGCCGCGCGATGGAGCTCTGCGCGGACCACCTGTCGCTCTACCAACTCACGGTCGAAGACGGCACCGCCTTTGGGGATCGGCTGGCACGCGGTGGTTTGCGCGGGCTTCCGGACGAAGATCGTGCTGCCGAGATGTACGAGATTACACAGGCGATCACCGCCGAGGCCGGTTTGCCGGCCTATGAGGTTTCCAACCATGCGGTCCCAGGCGCCGAAAGCCGGCACAACCTCGTCTATTGGCGGTCCGGAGATTGGGCGGGCATCGGTCCCGGCGCGCATGGGCGGCTCGGGCTCGTTGATCGCAGATGGGCGACCGAGGCCCCCAAGGCGCCCGGCGCTTGGCTCGTCGAGGTCGAAAGTGACAAACCCGGTGAACTGCCGCGCGAGGCGCTGAACTCTGTCGAAGCGTTCGAGGAGCGCGTGATGATGGGATTGCGGCTGGCAGAGGGGATCGCCCTGCCCTTCCACCTTGCCCCTGACCCCGGCGAATTCGAACGCCGGGTGGTCGAGATGGAGCGTCTCGGCTTTCTGGAGCGGAGCGACGACCGGCTGATCGCTACCTCGACCGGCCGTCCGATCCTCAATGCTGTGCTGCGCGAACTTCTCGCCTGAGCTTCAATTGCCGGACAACAACCGCAGCAGATCGTCGAGCTGTTCGAGATCGCGGTAGCGCAGGGTCACGCGACCGCTTTCGCCCTGCGCGTCATGATCAATGCTGACCGGCATTTTGAGCGTCGCGGAAAGCTCGCTCTCGATCTGCAACGTGTCCGCATCCTTGCCGGATTTGCGCGGCGCCTTGGTGTTCGGCGTCTTGCCGGGCTTGCGCACCAGCGCCTCGGCGTCGCGAACCGACATGCCCTTAAGCATGATCTGCCGCGCAAGGCTCGACGCCTGCTCATTGCCGACGAGAGTACGGGCGTGCCCGGCGGTGAGTTGACCGGCGGTCAGCATTTCCTGCACGTCTTCGGGTAGCGACAGGAGCCGCATCAGGTTCGCGATATGGCTGCGGCTCTTGCCCAGAGCGCTCGCCAGCTGCTCCTGCGTGTGGCCGAAACGATCCATCAGCTGCTTGTAGCCGGCCGCCTCGTCGATCGCGTTCAGATCGGCGCGCTGGATGTTTTCGATGATCGCGACTTCGAGGACTTCAGTGTCGCTGTATTCGCGGATGAGCACGGGCAGCTCGTGCAGCTTTGCGATCTGCGAGGCGCGCCAACGGCGTTCACCGGCGACGATTTCGAAATGCCCTTCTCGGGAAGGGTCGCGGCGCACGATCAGGGGCTGGATGACACCCTTCTCGCGGATCGATGCTGCAAGCTCTTCGAGCGCCGTATCATCAAAGTGGCGTCGGGGCTGATCCGGATTGGGACGGATCTTTTCGATCGGAACCATCATGTCTGGGCGCCTCGCCTGCTCTGCCGTCGTCTGATCCTGGCTGACATCGGCCATGAGAGCGGACAAACCACGTCCCAGACCGCGAGATTTCTGCTTTTCCGCCATGGGCACCCTCATTTCTCTCGCTCGATGACTTCGTCGGCCAGATCCAGATAGGCCCGGGCCCCGGCACAGGTCGGATCGTATTCGATCACCGGCATGGCATGCGAGGGGGCTTCGCTGAGGCGGACATTGCGCGGGATCACCGTCTTGAACACCAGTTCGCCCAGCGTCTGGCGCGCATCGGCCTCGACCTGCTGGGAGAGATTGTTGCGACGGTCATACATGGTCAGGACGATCCCTTCGATACGGAGATCGCCATTGGCGGAGCCCCGCACTTCCCGGAGGGTCAGCATCAACTGGGACAAGCCTTCGAGCGCGAAGAACTCGCTCTGCAATGGCACCAGAAGCGATCCGGCCGCAACCATGGCGTTGATGGTCAACAGGTTGAGCGCGGGAGGACAATCGATCAGGAGGTAGTCGTAATCCCCCCTGTCCGCGAGCAGCTCTTCGAGTCTGCGCTTGAGGACGCGGCTGCGACCATTCGTCGACATGAGCTCAACATCGGCCGAACTAAGATCGGTCGTCGCTGGAATGATGTCCAGGCCTTCGACGCCGGTGAGATGGATACCCTCGCTTGCCGGATCCGAACCGATCAGGAGGTCATAGGTCGAAGAGCGGCGCTGTCCGGCTGCGAGGCCGAGACCGGTCGAGGCGTTGCCCTGCGGATCCATGTCGACCAGCAGGACCCTTTTGCCTTTGCTCGCGAGTGCGGCGCCGAGATTGATGGCCGTCGTGGTCTTGCCCACCCCACCCTTCTGATTGGCGAGAGCGATGATGCGGCAGGTCTCAGACATGGGAGAGGTTGCTCACGACTAGGATACGCGCGTTTGGATCGGTCGCACTGCTATGCGTCTCGACGTCGAAATTCCAGCGTTTACACGCAGTTTCGATCTCTTCGGCATGGGATTGTCCCTTCGGGAACACGCAGAGGCCCCCCGCGGTCAGGTGGCGCGAAGAGAGGTCGAGGAGGTTGTCCAGCGATGCGAGCGCCCTGGCGCTGACCCTTTCCGCCTTTAAGGGCGGGGTGTTCTCTATGCGCTGGTCGTGAACTTGGGCATTGAGCTTCAGTTCTCGAATAGCCGTACGCAGGAACGCGGCCTTCCGGGCGTCGCTTTCCACCAAATGAAAGCGTGTGGCCGGCGATTTCTCAAGGCCGCAGATCGCCAAGACGATGCCGGGAAAGCCGCCGCCCGACCCCAGATCAGCCCAAGTTTCGATTGCGGGGTCCAGAAAGACAGAAAGTTGCAGAGAGTCAGCGATATGGCGAGTTTCGAGCTCGTCTAGGTCTCGCCGGGACACCAAGTTGATCTTGGGGGACCACTTGCGAATGAGCTCGCAATAGGTGCGCAGACGGTCAGCTGTTTCACGTGAAACATGCGTTCCGTCCACAACCCATTCGGCGGTAGACATCAGGCCGCGATCCGGCGGCTGGTGTTGATAAGAAGCAGCAGGCCAGCAGCCGTCATGCCTTCGATTCGTGCTGCCTCGCCAACAGAGGCCGGACGGTGCCGCTCGAGTTTGGACCGGAGTTCCGACGACAGACCGGGGATCGTTCCGTAGTCGAGATCATGGGGAAGACGTCGCGCCTCGTCCTTCGCGATCGTCTGCGCGTCGCGCTCCTGACGATCGAGATATGCGCTATATGTCGCCTCGCGCTTGATCTGCTCCCCGATCCGAGGGTCGATTTCCTGAAGAGAAGGATCAAGTTCCGCCAACACTGCAAAGTCGACTTCCGGAAGGGATAGAGCTTCTAGCCCGGTCTTGGCAGGTCGGTCAGGATTGAGGTTCGCACCCGCCTCGATCAGAGCCGAAACCGGGTATTTAGACTGCGAAAGCGTGATCCGGCCCGCTTCGAGGCGCTCCGTCTTCTCGCTGAATGCCTGCCAACGCTCATCGCCGACACAGCCAATTTCGCGGCCTTGCGATGTCAGGCGCTGGTCAGCGTTGTCCGCGCGAAGCGACAGGCGAAATTCGGCGCGCGAGGTGAACATGCGGTAAGGCTCGGTCACGCCCCGCGTGATCAGGTCGTCGACCATCACGCCAATATAGGAGGTCGAACGGCTGAATTCCGGCGCCTCGAAACCGAGAGCGGCAGCAGCGGCGGCGCGACCAGCAACGCAGCCTTGGGCAGCCGCCTCTTCGTATCCGGTCGTGCCATTGATCTGGCCAGCCAGATAAAGTCCAGGCACATCGCGCAGTTCGAGATTACGGGTCAATGCGCGCGGGTCGACGTAGTCGTACTCGATCGCATAGCCGGGCTGCTCGATCCGGACTTGCTCAAGGCCCTTCATCGACCGGATGAAGTCGTTCTGAACCTCGACCGGCAGCGAGGTCGAGATACCATTGGGATAGACCGTGTCCGTGGTCAGCCCTTCCGGCTCCAGGAAGACCTGGTGGCTTTCCTTGTCGGCGAAACGGACCACCTTGTCCTCGATCGAGGGGCAATAACGCGGGCCAGTGCCACTGATATTTCCACTATACATCGCCGACCGCGAGAGGTTCTCGCGAATGATATCATGCGCCTTGGCATTGGTATGGGTGATAGCACAAGCGATCTGCCGCGCTTTGGGCGCGGTGTTCAGGAACGACAACATGACCGGATCATCGTCGCCTGGCTGGCTTTCGAGTCGTTCCCAGTCGATCGTCTTGCCATCGAGCCGGGCCGGCGTACCGGTTTTGAGACGCCCCATGGTCAGGCCGAAGGAGTCCATCCGATCCGCCAGACGGGTCGACGCATTATCTCCCATCCGGCCGCCGGGTCGGGTTTCCCCGCCGAAGTGCAGTACGCCGCGGAGGAAAGTGCCGGTGGTCAAGATAACACCGTTGGCAGAAAGCTTCTGACCCTCGCCCAGGATGACCCCGGTGATCCGGCCGCCTTCCTCGATGAGGTCGGCCACTTCGCCTTCGACGAGGTCAAGACCGTTGACGGAACGGAGCTCGGCCTGCATCCGATCACGGAAGATCACGCGGTCTGCTTGAAGCCGCGGGCCTTGAACGGCAGGACCCTTGCGCCGATTGAGCAGGCGGAACTGGATACCAGCGGCGTCGGCGACCCGGCCCATCAAACCATCGAGGGCGTCGACCTCGCGAACGAGGTGGCCCTTGCCGAGGCCGCCGATGGCCGGGTTGCAGGACATCGCGCCGATGGTGGAGAGCTTCATGGTCACGAGCGCAACTTTCGCGCCCATGCGGGCGGCGATCGCCGCGGCTTCTACACCGGCGTGCCCGCCGCCGACGACGATGACATCATAGTGGTCATGTTTCACGTGAAACAGCCCTTCATTTCCCGATACAGAAGCTCGAAAAGATCTCGCCCAAGACGTGTTCCACATCGACCCGACCGACGAGGCTGTCAAGGGCACGCACCGCCAGACGCAGTTCCTCAGCGGCAAGATCATGCGCAATCCCGCCAGAGGGAAGGAGTTCACGGCAGCGCGCAATATAGGCCAAACCCTCGCGCAAAGCGACGCGATGACGCTCCCGAATGGCGACCCCTGCCGACGCGCTACGCGCCTCCAGACGATCCGCAAGCTCATCGAGCAAATCCGGAACGCCCTGCCCCGTCAGACCGGAAATGCCGCGGGGATCGGCGTCATGGAGATCCGAGCGCGCGACCCGCACCAGATCGTCAGGTCCGGCCAGCGCAGTATCGAAATCCTCCGGACTGACGAGATGCAGCCGGATATCCGCAGCCGCGGCGCGTTCGCGAGCCCGCCCGATGCCGATAGCTTCCACTTGATCCACGGATTCGCGAAGACCGGCGGTGTCGAGCAACGTCACCGGCAGGCCGCGCAGATCCATGCGCACCTCGATCACGTCGCGCGTAGTCCCAGGCACATCCGAGATAATCGCGGCGTCGCGACCGGCCAAGTGATTGAGAAGTGTCGATTTTCCCATGTTGGGCGCGCCGATGATGGCTACTTCGAAGCCATCGCGGATACGCTCTGCCGCGGCCACGCCGTCCATCTCCCGCCGCATCGCGTCAGCGCTACGATCGAGAAGCATCTCGACCTCCGGAGTGACGTCGACCGGCACATCTTCGTCGGCGAAGTCGATCACCGCCTCGAGCAGCGCCATCGCGCGCAGAAGATCGCGTTTCCAAACCTCGGCGCGCTGGCCCAAAGCACCCGACATGGTCCGCATGGCTTGGCGGCGTTGGGCCTCGGTCTCGGCATCGATGAGATCGGCCAGCCCCTCGACCTGCGACAGGTCCAGGCGGCCGTTCTCCAAGGCACGACGGGTGAACTCCCCCGCCTCGGCTGGCCGCAGGTCTGGTAGGTCGCCCAGCCGGTCTAGAACCGCAGAGATCACGGCCTTGCTGCCATGCAGATGCAACTCCACCACGGCTTCGCCGGTAAAGCTGCGCCGCTCGTCGAAAGTCAGGACGAGCGCTTCATCGAGAAGATCACCTTGCGCATCGCGCAGACGACGCAACCCGCGCCCATGCCGGGGAAGCTCGCCCGCCATCGCCTCGCCCGACGCATGCGCGGCGGGGCCCGAAATCCGGATGATGGCCACGCCGGCGCGCCCGCGCGCCGTCGCCAAGGCATAGATCGTTTCCACGATCCCCTCCCCGCTTGCGACGCGTCAGGTGTTCATCGAGTCGAAGAAGTCCGAGTTGGTCTTGGTCTGCTTGAGCTTGGAGATCAGGAACTCGATCGCATCCGTGGTGCCCATCGGGTTGAGGATGCGGCGCAGCACATAGGTCTTCTGCAGATCGGTCTTCTCGACCAGCAGATCCTCCTTGCGGGTGCCCGACTTGAGGATGTCCATCGCCGGGAAGACGCGCTTGTCCGCAACCTTGCGGTCGAGCACGATCTCCGAGTTACCGGTGCCCTTGAACTCTTCGAAGATCACCTCGTCCATGCGCGAACCGGTGTCGATCAGCGCGGTGGCGATAATGGTGAGCGAGCCACCCTCCTCGATGTTGCGCGCCGCACCGAAGAACCGCTTGGGGCGCTGCAGCGCGTTGGCGTCGACACCACCGGTGAGGACCTTGCCCGAGCTCGGTACCGTGGTGTTGAAGGCCCGGCCCAGACGGGTGATCGAGTCGAGCAGGATGACCACGTCGCGCTTGTGCTCGACGAGACGCTTGGCCTTTTCGATGACCATCTCC
Source organism: Limimaricola variabilis (assembly GCF_034371605.1). Lineage (NCBI taxonomy): Bacteria > Pseudomonadati > Pseudomonadota > Alphaproteobacteria > Rhodobacterales > Paracoccaceae > Limimaricola > Limimaricola variabilis. Next base: position 2,281,374 of record NZ_CP139691.1, read on the forward strand.
GACACCGCGACGTGACGCGAAGCGGGCTCGTCGAAGGTCGAGGAGACGACCTCGCCCTTCACCGAGCGCTGCATGTCGGTGACTTCCTCGGGCCGCTCGTCGATCAGCAGCACGATGAGATAGCACTCGGGATGATTCTTCTCGATCGAGTGGGCGATGTTCTGCAGCAGAACCGTCTTACCGGTACGCGGCGGCGCCACGATGAGCGAACGCTGGCCTTTGCCGATCGGCGCGACAAGATCGATGATCCGCGCCGAGCGATCCTTGGTCGCGGCCTCTTCCTCGACTTCCATCTTCAGCCGCTCATCGGGATAGAGCGGGGTCAAGTTGTCGAAGGCGACCTTGTGACGGGCGCGCTCGGGATCCTCGAAGTTGATCTTTTCGACGCTGACTAGCGCGAAGTAGCGCTCGTTCTCGTTCGGCTCCTGGATCACGCCCTCGACTGTGTCGCCGGTGCGCAGCGAGAACTGGCGGATCATGTCGGGCGAGACGTAGATGTCGTCCGGACCCGGAAGATAGTTCGCCTCGGGGCTGCGCAAGAAGCCGAAGCCGTCCTGCAGCACCTCGAGCACGCCATCGCCGCCGATGACCCAGTCCTCCTCGGCACGCTCCTTGAGGATGGCGAACATCATGTCGCCCTTGCGCATCGTCGAGGCGTTCTCGATCTCCAGCTCTTCGGCCAGCGAGAGAAGATCCTTCGGGCTCTGCGCCTTGAGATCGGCGAGGTTCAGGCGGTCCTGGGACATGGGAAACGGTCCTGTGGCAGCCCGCGGGCCGCTCTTGTCGGTCGTGAAAATGGAATCGCTTCGCCCGGACGGGCAAGCGGGAGAAGTCTTAGGCGTGGATAAGTCGCACGTCAACGCCGGGCGTGCCGGTGCCTCAGAACGGGCGGACCACCACCGCCACCACGATCACCAGGAGCAGGAGCGTCGGCACCTCGTTGGCGATGCGATATTGCTTGCCGCTGCGGCTGTTGGTGCCGGCGGCGAACTCCTTGCGCCGCTTCGACAGCCAGCCCTGCATCCCGGTCATCGCCAGAACGGCCACCGCCTTGATCCAGGGCCAGGGCTGGGACCAGTCGACCACGCCGAGCGAGATCAGCAGCAACCCGAATATCCAGGTCGAGATCATCGCCGGCGTCATGATCAGCTTCAGCAGCTTCAACTCCATGACCTTGAAGGTCTCATCGAGCTCCGAGCCCTTCTGCGCCCGCTCCGCGTGATACACGAAGAGCCGCGGCAGATAGAACATCCCGGCCATCCAGGCCACGAAGGACAGGATGTGTCCCGTCTTTATCCACGGATAGGCGTTGGCGACGAAGTCGGTCATCTCGATCCCTTTCTCGGACCGGCTCCTTCTCAAATGAATAAGGATAAAAGAAAAGATGAAGAGGGTAGTAGGGCCGTGGATAAGCGCTCATTGACGGCATATCCTCAGAGTCGTCCACAGGCTGAAGGTCGATCCGAAGCGGTTGGAACGACTCGGCTACATCGGTTAAGTATCTGAAATGAAGCGAAATTAATTTTCAGCTTGTCATATCTTCCGCCCGAGTCGCGCTCTTGACTCGGTCATTTGCCCACAACGATCCCCAGCGACGGGCTTGTCCTCGTCCCCCGTGGATAAGTCGCTGAGTCGCACCGGCGACTCACCCCGCTTGTCCCGAGTCGCGGGAGGCGTCACAACTCTCCACCGAGTCGCCCTCATGATTCGATCCCGATTCCTCCCTCGAGTCGTCCACAGGCCCGCCATGACCCCGAACCTCGTTCTCGCCTCCGGATCCGAGATCCGCGCCACCCTCCTCAGGAACGCGGCGATCCCGTTCGATGTCGAGAAACCCCGCATCGACGAGGCCGCACTCAAGACCGCGCTTCTGGCCGAGGAAGCGCCGCCGCGCGATCTCGCAGACAAGCTGGCGGAGATGAAAGCCCTCAAGGTGTCGCATCGCCGACCGGGGCAGCTGGTGCTGGGCTGCGACCAGGTGTTGGCGCTGGGAGGCGAGGTCTTTTCCAAGCCCAAGACCCCGGAAGAAGCGCTCGACCAGCTCACCCGTCTCTCCGGCCGCACCCACCAGCTGCTCTCCGCCGCGGTGGTCTGTCGCGATGGCGAGCCGATCTGGCGCCATGTCGGCGTGGTCCGCCTCGACATGGCCAAGCTGTCCGAGGACTGGCTGCGGGGTTACGTCGAGCGCAATTGGGATTCGATCCGTCATTCGGTCGGCGGCTACAAGCTCGAGGAGGAGGGCGTCCGGCTCTTCGTGCGGGTGATGGGTGACTATTTCACCGTGCTCGGCCTGCCCTTGGTCGAGCTGATCAACTGGCTGGTGCTGAGAGGGGATCTCGAGAGATGAGCACGCATCGCATTCCGCTGGCGGGCGTCATCGGTGCCCCGATCTCCCACTCCCGATCGCCGCGCCTCTTTGCGCATTGGCTGTCCGAGATGGGGATCGAGGGGCATTACGCGCCGCTGCACGTGGAACCCGCGGATTTCGAACAGGTGATCCGCACCCTGCCCCGGATGGGTTTTCGCGGCGCCAACGTCACCCTGCCGCACAAGGAGGCCGCGCTGGCCATCGCCGATCGCGTCAGCGACCGCGCCCGGCGGATCGGGGCGGCCAACACGCTGACCTTCGGCGAGGACGGGATTCACGCCGACAACACCGATGGCCATGGCTTCGTCGCGAATTTGCGGCAGGGCGCGCCCGACTGGCAGCCCGGGGCCGGTCCGGCGGTGGTGCTGGGGGCCGGCGGCGCGGCGCGGGCCGTGCTGGATTCGCTGATTGAGGCGGGCGTGCCGACGATCCGGCTCGCCAACCGCACCCGGGCCCGGGCCGAGACGCTGGCCGCGACCTTCGGCCCGAAGATCGAGGTGATCGATTGGGATCGCGCGAACGAGGCCTTCGACGGTGCAGCCACCGTGGTCAACACCACTTCGCTGGGCATGAAGGGGGCCGATCCCTTCGATCTCGACCTCTCCGCCCTGCCCGCTTCGGCGCTGGTCACCGACATCGTCTACGTGCCGCTCGACACGCCGATGCTCATCGCTGCGCGGGCGCGCGGCTGCCGCACGGTCGACGGGCTCGGCATGCTGCTGCATCAGGCGGTGCCGGGTTTCGAGCGCTGGTTCGGCGCGACGCCCCAAGTGACGGAGGCCACCCGCGCGGCGGTCCTGGCATGAGCTTCCGGCTCGGTCTCACCGGGTCGATCGGCATGGGCAAATCGACCACCGCCGCCATGTTCGCCGACGAGGGTCTGCCGGTCTGGGATGCCGATGCCGCCGTGCACCGGCTCTATGCGCCGGGCGGCGCGGCGGTGGCACCGATGGCGGCGCTGTTTCCCGAGGCCATCGTCGATGGCGCGGTATCGCGCGACGCGCTCAAGCAGATCATCGCCGCCGATCCGGGCGCGCTGTCGCGGATCGAGACGGTCGTGCATCCGTTGGTGCGCGCCGATCGCGAGGATTTCGCCGCACGGCAGGCCTCCGACATCGTCGTCTTCGACATCCCGCTCCTTTACGAGACCGGCGGCGAAACGGAGATGGATGCGGTGGCGGTGGTCAGCGCCCCGGCCAAGGTTCAGGCCGCGCGGGTGCTCGCCCGTCCGGGCATGACCCACGATCAGCTCGACGCGATCCTCGCGCGGCAGATGCCCGACATGGAAAAGCGCGCCCGCGCCGATTACGTGATCGAGACCGTGACGCTCGACGCCGCCCGTGCCGCCGTGCGACAGGTGATCGACCGGATCAGGAAGGGAATGCGCGATGCGTGAGATCGTTCTCGACACCGAGACTACCGGCTTCGAGCCGGCCGAAGGCGACCGCATCGTCGAGATCGGCGCGGTCGAGCTGCTCAATCACATGCCGACGGGCCGCACTTACCATCAGTACATCAATCCAGAACGCTCGATGCCGCAGGCGGCCTTCGAGGTGCACGGGCTGGGGGATGATTTCCTGCGGGACAAGCCGAAATTCGCGGAGATCGCCCGCGATTTCGTGGAGTTCATCGGCGATGCGCGGCTAGTGATCCACAACGCCGCCTTCGACATGAAATTCCTCAACGCCGAGCTGGGCTGGGTGAACTTCCCCAAGATCCCGATGGAGCGGGCGCTCGACACGCTGGCGATCGCGCGCAAGCGCTTTCCCGGCTCGCCTGCCTCGCTGGACGCGCTGTGCCGCCGCTTCGGCATCGACAACTCGTCGCGCACCCTGCACGGCGCGCTTCTCGACAGCGAAATCCTGGCCGAGGTCTATCTGGAGCTGATCGGCGGCCGGCAGCCCGATTTCGCGCTCGACGTGGCCCAAGGCCGGGCGGGTGGCGATGCGGCGGGGGATTGGCGGCCGCGGCCGCGGCCCGTCCCGCTGCCGTCGCGGCTCACCGAAGAGGAAGCCGCCGCCCATTCCGAGTTCATCGGTCGTCTGGGCGACGGCGCGCTCTGGTCGAAATTCGGCTGAGCGATCAGGCGGTGCCGCTCGGCCCCTGCTCGGCCGAGGCGGCCTGCTGCGCCTGCTGGGCTTGGGCGCGACGCTGGAGCTCGTTGCGATAGAGCTGCAAGAAGTCGATCTGCTCGAGGTTCAGCGGCGGGAAGCCCCCGTCGCGGGTCACGTCGGAGACGATCCGACGCAGATAGGGGAAGGTGATGCGCGGGCATTCGATCAGCAGGTAGGGGTGCAGCTGCTCGTCCGGCACGCCGGAGATCTGGAACACGCCGGCATATTCGATCTCGAACAGGAAGAGCGGGTTGCCCGACTCCTTGGCCTTCGAGGTGATGTTGAGCTTGGTGATGACCTCGTACTGGCCCTCGGCGCCGCGCTTGCGGGCGTCGAGATTGACCTGCACCGAGACCTCGGGCTGCAGGTCGCCGGTCAGGCCCTTCTGCGCCAGCGCGTTCTCGAAGGACATGTCGCGGATGTATTGCGCGACGACGCGCTGCGTCACCTTGGGTTGCTGCTGCGCGGCCTGGCCATTGGCCTCGGGAGTCGAGGGGGCGTCGGGCGTGTCGGTCATGGCTGTCCTCCGATGTCAGTTGGACAGATGTCTAACAGCCGCCGCGCCCCCCCTCAATGCCGGGTCCAGCCCGAGCGGTGGGTGGGACGACGGCTTTCGTCGAGCTCGTGGAAATCACCGTCGATCACGGTATCGCGCGGTGCGGTCGGGTCGGGACGGTGCGGCGCGCCGGTCTGGAACTGCGTGACCTTCACCTTGTCCTTGAGCAGCCGGAACACCCGGCTGCGCACCGCCGGCACCAGCAGCGCGAAGCCGCAGGCATCGGTGAAGAAGCCGGGCGTCAGCAGCAGCGCGCCGGCGAACAGGATCATCGCCCCGTCAGCCAGCGGCCGCGAGGGGTCGGAGAAGTCGTTGATCGAGCGTTTCAATCGCGCGATCGCCTGCATGCCCTGCCCGCGCACCAGCGCAGTGCCAGCGATCGCGGTCAACACGACGATCAGCAATGTCGGCCACAGGCCGATCAGCCCTCCGACCTGGATGAACAGGCCGATTTCGATCAGCGGCACGGCGAGGAAGGCGATGAAGAGCCACATGGGCGGTCTCCCGGAACTCGATTGGCGTCCGCCCGCTCCCGCGACGTTCTGGGCCGGGTGGGTCGGTGGACTTGAACTGTTGCGTGGCTTACATAGGTGCCACACGGGGCCGGTGCGAGGCCCGTGCTGACAAGAGGCGCCGCATGAACTCTCCCATCATCCAGCTTCTGGTGCTCGCAGGCATCGCGATCTTCCTGATCCTGCGTCTGCGCGGCGTGCTGGGAACGCGGGAAGGGTTCGAGAAGCCGACCTTGCCCGCGCAGACCGACAAGCGCCGTCCGCGCCCGGAATTCGAAGTGATCGAAGGCGGTCCCGACCGCGACATCACCGATCACGTTCCCGAGGGCAGCGATGCCGCCCGGGCGCTGCACGCGATGAAGGCGGCGGATCCCGACTTCGGTCTCAACGACTTCCTGCAGGGGGCCCGCGCCGCCTACGAGATGATCCTGATGGCCTTCGAGAACGGCGATCTCGAAAGCGTGCGGCCCTTCCTGTCGCAGGAGGTCCACGACGCCTTCGCCGAGGTGATCGCGACGCGCGAGCGCGAGGGGCTGAAGGTCGAGGCGACCTTTGTCGGCCTGTCCGAGATCGCGGTCCGCGACGCCAGCTTCGACACCGCCACCCGTGAGGGCGAGATCGCGGTGCGCTTCACCGGCGAGCTGACCTATGTGGTGCGCAACACCGCCGGCGAGGTGGTCGAGGGCTCGACCACCGAGATCAAGCGCCAGCGCGACGTCTGGACCTTCGGCCGGGTGATGGGCAGCGACGATCCCAACTGGAAGCTGGTGGCGACCGGGGAATGACCCGTCTCGCCGCGGCACTGGCGCTGGCTCTGGGCCTGCCGCTGAGTGCGGCGGCCTCGCCCAAGCTGCTGAGCTTCGACCAGCTCCGGGGCTGGAAGGCCGACGATCACCGCGCCGCGCTCGAGACCTTTCTCGAAACTTGCCGCGACCTGCGTGACCGCGACTGGCAGGCGCTGTGCGGGCTGGCCCGTGAGACCGAGGATGCGCGGGGCTTCTTCGAATTGTTCTTTCTGCCAGTGCTGGTCGAGGACGGTCGCGAGGCGCTGTTCACCGGCTATTACGAGCCGGAACTGCGCGGCTCCGAAGTGCCCGATGGCCGTTACGTCGCGCCGGTCTACCGCGTCCCCGACGAACTGCCGCCCGAGGGGCCGTGGTTGACCCGGCAGGAGATCGAGGAAGGCGGCGCGCTCAGGGGGCGCGGGCTCGAGATCGCCTATGTCGATCCGATCGAGCTGTTCTTCCTGCAGATCCAGGGTTCGGGTCGGGTCCGGCTGCCCAGCGGCAAGGTGATCCGGTTGGGCTTCGGGGCGGCCAACCGCCAGCCCTATTCCTCGATCGGTCAGGAGCTGGTGTCGCGCGGCGTCTACGAGCCCCATCAGGTTTCGGCCGACGTGATCCGATCCTGGGTGCGCCGCAACCCGGTCGACGGCAAGAAGCTGATGTGGACCAACCGATCCTACGTCTTCTTTCGCGAGGTGAACGAGGTCCCGGCCGAGCGCGGCCCGCTGGGCGCGATGAACCGCTCGATCACCCCGCTCAGGACGATCGCGGTCGATCCGGCTTTCGTGCCGCTGGGCGCACCGGTCTGGATCGAGACCGAGGGCGAGGACGAGTTCCGCCGCCTGATGGTCGCGCAGGACACCGGCTCGGCGATCAAGGGGGCGCAGCGCGCCGACATCTTCTTCGGCACCGGCCGGCTGGCCGGCAAACGCGCGGGCCGGACCCGTGACACCGGGCGGATGGTGATGCTGCTGCCGATCCAGCGCGCCCTCGACATGATGCCGCAGACCCTGGCCGACCCGGCCTGATGTCTCGAAAGCCGCGCCATCTGTCGCCCGAGGAACGGGCCCTGTGGGATAGCGTCGCCCGTCAGGCCGCGCCGATGCACAAGCGGCGCAAACCCCCCGCCGCGCCGCCCGAGCCCAAGGCACCGCCGAAGACACCCGACCCCGCGCCGCGCTACGATCCCCTGCCCCGGTTTCGCGTCGGCCAGATGGCCGATCCCAAGCGCCCGGACGATGTTCTGCCAGGGCTGGGCGAGAGGCTGCGTGCGGCGCCGGTGGCGATGGACGCCAAGGCCCATGGCCGGATGAAGCGCGGCAAGCTGCATCCCGAGGGGCGGCTCGACCTGCACGGCATGACCCTCTCGGAGGCGCATCCCGAGCTGATCGCCTTCATCCTGTCGAGCCAGGCGATGGGACGGCGGCTGGTGCTGGTGATCACCGGCAAGGGGCGCGCGCGCGATTACGAGGCGCCGATGCCGGCGCGGCACGGGGTGCTGCGCCACCAGGTGCCGCAATGGCTCAACCTGCCGCCATTGCGGCAGGCTGTGCTGCAGATCGCTCCGGCGCATATCCGGCATGGCGGCGAGGGCGCCTACTACGTCTATCTGCGCAAACCACGCTGACGCGTTCCGCGCGAAACCGAACCGAAGCCCAAGCGTTTGTCCGGGAAGCCTTTCAGGAGCCCCCGGATGTCCGAACCCATCATCGCCCGACCCGTCCCGGACCGGGCCGGCATCCGCGTGATCTGCAATGATCGCTCGGGGCGCAACAGCCGGGAAGCCGAAGCCATCGAGCAGGCGATGCGCGTGCTTGGCCCCGATGCCGAACTGCGGCACGTCAAGGGGCGCGACATCGACACCGCCGCGCGGCAGGCCGTGCGTGACGGCTGCGACGTGGTCGTCGCGGCGGGGGGCGACGGCACCATCATGGCGGTCGCCTCGGCGCTCAACGGCTCGGGCTGCGCGCTGGGCGTGCTGCCGCTCGGCACCTTCAACTTCTTCGCCCGCGGCTATGGCATCCCCGAGGATCCCGAAGCGGCGGCGCAGGTGATCGCCGCCGGGCATCGCCGCCCGATCGATCTGGGCGCGGTCAACGGCCGACTGTTCCTCAACAACGCCAGCATCGGGGTCTATCCGGCGATCCTCAAGGAGCGCGAGACCGTCTATCGCCGCTGGGGCCGCCGCCGCATCGCCGCGCATTGGTCGGTGCTCAAGACCTTCTGGCGCTTCCGCCGGCCGCTCAAGGTCGAGATCGAGGTCGATGGCGAGCGGCGCAAGTTCCGCACGCCGCTGGTCTTTGCCGCGCGGTCGGCCTTCCAGCTCGAGCATTTCGGTCTGCAAGGCGTCGACTGCATCCGCAATGGCGGCTTTTCGATCTTCGTGGCGCCTGATGAGGGGCGGATGGGCCTGTTGTCGGACGCGGTGCGGCTCGCGGTTCGGCAGATGCGGTTGGGCGAGGATTTCGAGCTGATCTGCGCCGACCGGCTGACGATCCACGTGAAACGCCAGCGCCAGCTCGTAGCCTGCGACGGTGAGAAATTCGTGATGGAGGCGCCGCTGGAGTTCGAGATGATCCGTGGCGCCTTCGAGGTGATCGTCCCCGAGACCGCGAACGAGACCGCCGCATGAGGCGAGTGCTGCATATCTCCGACCTGCATTTCGGGCGCACCCGCGAGGATCTGCTGGAGCCGTTGATCGAGACGATCAACCGGCTTGCCCCCGATATCGTGGCGTTTTCCGGAGATCTCACCCAGCGCGCCCGTGAGAGCCAGTTCGTCCAGGCCGCCGAATTCGTCTCACGGCTGGAAATGCCGGTGCTGATCGTGCCGGGAAATCACGACACGCCGATCGACAATCCCTGGCTGCGCTTCATCAAACCGTTCCATCGGTACCGCATGCTGATCTCCGAGGATCTCGAGCCGGAATACATCGATGACGAGGTGGCGCTGGTGGGCGTCAACACGGTCAACCGGTTTGCCTGGCAATCGGGCAAGATCAGCAATCGCACGATCCGCAGGGTCTGCGACGCTTTCGCGGGCGCGCCGGACGGGCGGACGCATCTGGCGATGATGCACCATCCGCTCGAACATGATCCGGGCGTCGAGAAGCGGCTGATGCGGGGCGCCCGCGCCGCCGTGGCCTGTCTCGGCCGTTGCGGCGCCGACGTGGTGCTGTCGGGGCATCTGCACAACGCCGCGGTGGCACCGCTGACCGCGGCGCCGGGCGTGTTGCTGGTGCAGGCGGGGACCGGGCTGTCATCGCGGCTGCGCGAGGAGACCAACAACTTCAACCTGCTCTACATCGAGCCGGAGCGGATCAAGGTGGAGCGATACGGGGCCTGCGAGAGGCCCCGCTTCGAGATTATACAGACCGCACGCTTCGCCAAGGCGAAGGGGGTCTGGCGCGAGGTCTAGAGCACGTAGCGCGACAGGTCGGTCGAGCGCGACAGCTCGCCCAGATGCGCCTCGACGAAGGCCTCGTCGACGCTGATCGTCTCGCCGGCACGATCGGGCGCGGTGAAGCTCAGCTCCTCGAACACCCGTTCGAGCACCGTGTAGAGCCTGCGCGCGCCGATATTCTCGACCGAGCGGTTCACCTCGGCCGCGATCCGCGCCAGCGCCGCGATGCCCTCGGGCGTGAACTCGACCGTCACCTCCTCGGTGCCCATCAGCGCCGCGTATTGGCGGGTCAGGGCGTTGTCGGTCTCGGTCAGGATGCGGACGAAATCCTCCTCGGTCAGCGCGCGCAGCTCGACCCGGATCGGCAGCCGGCCCTGAAGCTCGGGCAGCAGGTCCGAGGGCTTGGCCACGTGGAACGCGCCGCTCGCGATGAACAGGATGTGGTCGGTGCGGATCGGGCCGTGCTTGGTCGAAACGGTGGTCCCCTCGATCAGCGGCAGCAGGTCGCGCTGCACGCCCTCGCGGCTGACATCGGCGCCGCGCGCATCGGCCTTGGCGCAGACCTTGTCGATCTCGTCGAGGAACACGATGCCGTTCTGCTCGACATTCTCGACCGCGGCCTTGGTCACGGTCTCGTCATCGAGCAGCTTGTCGGCCTCGTCGGCGATCAGCAGCTCGTAGCTCTCGGCCACGGTAACGCGCTTCTTGACCTTGCGGCCGCCCATCGCCTTGCCGAACAGGTCGCCCAGATTCATCATCCCGCCGGGCTGTCCGGGGATGTCGAGACCCTGCATCGGGTTCGAGCTGTCGGTCACCTCGATCTCGATCATCGTGCCGTCGAGCTCGCCCGACTTCAGCTTGCGGCGGAACATCTCGCGGGTCTGATCGCGGGCGTCGGTGCCGGCGATGGCCGAGATCACGCGGTTCTCCGCGGCTTCATGTGCCTTGGCCTTCACGTCCTCGCGCATCTGCTCGCGGGTCTGGAAGATCGCGGCATCGACGAGATCGCGGACGATCTGTTCCACGTCGCGGCCGACATAGCCGACTTCGGTGAACTTCGTGGCCTCGACCTTGAGGAAGGGCGCGCGCGCCAGCTTGGCGAGGCGGCGCGAGATCTCGGTCTTGCCGACGCCGGTGGGGCCGATCATCAGGATGTTCTTGGGATACACCTCGTCGCGCAGGTCGGCGCCGAGCTGCTTACGCCGCCAGCGCGAGCGCAGGGCGACGGCGACGGCGCGCTTGGCCTCCTTCTGGCCGATGATGAAGCGGTCGAGCTCGGAGACGATCTCGCGGGGGGTCAGGTCGGTCATGGGACTGTCCTTGTCTGGGGAACGGAAAACGCGAGGCCTCAGGCCTCGAGCGTTTCCACGGTCAGCTTGCCATTGGTGTAGACACAGATATCGGAGGCGATCGCCATGGCGCGCCGCGCGATGGCCTCGGCATCCATATCGGTGTCCATGAGCGCGCGTCCGGCGGCGAGGGCGAAGTTGCCGCCCGAGCCGATCGCGGTGACGTCATGTTCCGGTTCGAGCACGTCGCCGGCGCCGGTGATGACCAGCAGGTCCTTGCCGTCGGAGACGATCAGCATCGCCTCGAGCTTCTGCAGGTACTTGTCGGTGCGCCAGTCCTTGGCGAGCTCGACGCTGGCGCGCGCCAGCTGGCCCGGCGTCGCCTCGAGTTTCTTCTCGAGCCGCTCCAGCAGGGTAAAGGCGTCGGCGGTCGATCCGGCGAAGCCGGCGATGACCTCGTAGCTGCCGGGGGAGAGCCTGCGCACCTTGCGCGCGGTGCCCTTGATCACGGTCTGGCCGAGGCTCACCTGGCCGTCGCCCGCGATCACCACCTTGCCGCCCTTGCGCACGCCGATGATCGTGGTGCCGTGCCAGCCGGGGAAGTCGTCGCTCATCTTGCCTCCTGTCGGGCGCGGGGCTGCCCGCGCACCATGCGTATTTTTCGAATGGTGAAGGAGGGACCTCCTTCGCCGTCCGGGCCGATATGGGGGCCGTGGCCGGGAAGGGCAAGTTTGGCCCCGATCAGAGCCTGATCAGACACGAAAAAGGCGCCCGAAGGCGCCTTGATCGTCGTCATGTCCGGTGGATCAGAGCGACTCGTCGATCCAGCCCTTGAGCGCGGCCTTGGGGGCGGCGCCGGCACGGTTCGAGACGATCTCGCCATCCTTGAACAGGAACAGCGCCGGGATGCCGCGCACGCCGAGCTGGGCGGGCGAGTTCGGGTTCTCGTCGACGTTGACCTTCACGATCTTCACGCGGCCCTGATACTCGTCCGACAGCTCCTCGAGAGCCGGGCCGATGGTCTTGCAGGGGCCGCACCACTCGGCCCAGAAATCCACCACGACGGGGATGTCGGACTGGCGCACTTCGGTGTCGAAATTCGCGTCATTGACTGCAACGGTGGCCATCGGGGCTCTCCTTGGTCTGGGCTTGGGTCAGTCAGGTAAGGATGCGGGTGGGGCGCGTCAATGGGCGGCGCGGCGCAGGGCCGCCATGACCAGATCGCGTGGCAAGGGCATCAGCCTGGCGCCATGGGTCCACAGCGCCGCCACCTCCACCCGGCGGTCCGGCCAGAGCGCCTCCAGCATCGCCGCATAGGCGCCCATTTGCCGCAGGATCCCCTCCGGGACCTGCTCGGGACAGTCGGGCACCAGCCGGTTGGTCTTGAAATCCACCGCCAGAACCCGCGCCTCGCCGATCAGCAGCCGGTCGATGGCGCCGTGCAGCCGCTGCCCGCCCAGCGCATCGAGATCGGCGGTGATCGCGGCCTCTGCCAGCGCATCGGGGGCGAAGATCTCCTCCAGCCCCGGCGCAGCGACGAGGCCCAGCGCATCCGTCAGGATCGCCTCCGGATCGTCGCATTCGACCGTTTCCTCGGCGTTGTCGAGGAGCCTGCGTCCCTGCACGGCGCGATGCGCCTCAGGCAGAGCGGGCAGATGTTCGAGCAGCAGGTGCATCAGGGTGCCGCGCGCCCGCGCCGCCTCGCCCTGCTCGGGCTCGGTCTCGCCGGGCATCACCTTGGCGCCGCCGAGATCCGAGGGGGTGAGGATGGCGGGCGCGCTCTCGGGCATGGCCACCGCCGGGTAGGTGGGCGCCTCCGGCAGCGCCGCGACGGGGGCGCGGGGCGCGAGCAGCTCGCCGCAGGCCCAGTCGAGATGGGCGTAGCGCCGCCCTTCCCCGCCGGGCATCGGCGCGGCCCCGGCGCCGAGCCGGTCGAGCCCCTCGGACATGGTCGCGTGCCAGCTGTCGCCGCCCTCGCCCACATCGCCCGCCGCGCAGCAGATCAGCCAGCTCTCGGCCCGGGTCATCGCCACGTAGAGCAGCCGCCGCCGCTCGCGCTCCTGCGCGTCGATCAGCTCGGCGCGCAGCGCCTGCAGCGGCTCGGGACTCTCGGCCACCGGCACGGCCCAGAGCTGCGCGCCCTCGGCCTCGTAGAGCTTGTCGCGCAGGTCCACCCGGCGCTTGGCGGTGTCGGGCAGGATCACGATCGGCGCCTCGAGACCCTTGGCGCCATGCACCGACATCACCCTGAGCCGGTCGCCGGCGGACTCCGCCTGCCGCTTGATCTCCAGCTCGTCGGTTTCCATCCATTCGAGGAAACCGGTCAACCCCGGCACCTGCGTCTGCTCGTAGGAGAGCGCTTGCGACAGCAGCGCGTCGATGCCGTCCTCGGCTTCCGCGCCGAGCCGGGCCAGCAGCTTGCGGCGGCCGTCATGGCGCAGCAGCAGCCGGTTGATCAGATCGTAGGGCCGCAGGAAGTCGGCCTGGCGGCGCATGTCGTCGATCACCGCCATGGTGTCGGGATATCGGTCGCGGGCGTCGCGCAGCCGCGGCCACAGATGGGCGGGGCGGCCCTGGGCGAGGTCGTAGAGATCCGCCTCGCTCCAGCCCAGTATCGGCGAACGCAGCGCGCAGGCCAGCGACAGATCGTCCTCCGGCAGCGCGAGGAAGCGCAGGAAGGAAGCGATGTCCTTGACCGCCAGCTCGCCGCCGATGCGCAGCCGGTCGGCCCCCGCCACGTCGAGCCCGGCTGCCTTGCAGGCGCGGATGATCTCGTGAAACAGCGCCGAGCGGCGCTGCACCAGGATTAGCACGTCGCCCTCGCTCACCGGGCGGCGGTCATAGACACCGGAATGGCCGCGCTCGACCGGGATCGTCTCCTCGGCCTTCATGCGCTTGATCTCGTCGGCGATGCGTCGCGCCAGCACAACGGAGGGGTCGGTGGCGCCGGGCCGGTCCACCGGGTCGGTCCAGGGCGTGTCGTCCTCTTCCTTCTCGGGCGGCTCAACCGGCGGCCAGAGATCGACCCGGCCCGGCATCGCGGATTTGAAGGCGCGGTGCGGCACCTCCTGACCCAGTCCCTCACGATGCGGGCCGACGAAGGTGGCGTCGACCGCGCGCAGCACCGCTTCGGAGGAGCGGAAGGAATATTCGAGATCGAGCCTGTTGAGCCCCTGCCCCGCAGCCTCCAGCCGCTCCTCGAAATGGCGCTGCATCTCGTCGAAGCCCTCGGGATCGGCGCCCTGGAAGGAATAGATCGACTGCTTCTTGTCGCCGACGACGAAGATGGTGCGGCGGTGCTCGGCGCGCGCGCCCTCCCCGGCCGCAAATTCCTGCGCCAGCCGCTCGATCACCGCCCATTGCGCCGGAGAGGTGTCCTGCGCCTCGTCGACGAGGATGTGGTCGATGCCGCCATCGAGCCTGAACAGCACCCATTGCGCGACCGCCGGATCGGTCAGCAGCTTGCGGGCGCGGCCGATCAAATCGTCGAAATCGAGCATACCGCCCAGCAGCTTGCGCCGCTCATAGGCCGGGACGAAGACGCGGGCGAAGGCGTCGAGGGTGCGGGTCTTGTCGAAGGCGGCGAGCGCCAACCGCGTCTGGCGCCCCTCCTCAACACGCGCCATCAGGTCGTCGAGCCGCTCGATCAGCGCCGGTTCGCTCTCGCGCAGCGCCTTGGTCGGGAACTTGCCGATCTTGGCGCCGTAAGGCGTCTTGGCCGAGGCACCGAACAGGAACAGATTCTCGAGCAGGTCGAACAGCGCCGCATCAGGCGCGGCCTTGAGATCCACCTTGCCGAGCCGGTCGGCGGCCTTGAGATCGGTCGAGGTACCCCGGCGCAGCAGCACCCGCAGGGCACCGAGCGTGTCGAAATCCTCCGGTTCGAGCGCGACGTCGTGGAACCGCTCGGTGGTGAGCCCGGCGGGCAGGTCGAAATGCCGCGCCAGCGCTGCCGGATCGGGCGTGCCCAGAAAAGCCTCGCGCCGGGCGGTGATCTCGCGCAGCAGCGTGTCGAAATCCCCCTCGGAGGCGAGCATCGCCAGCGCGTCGACCAGCGGCCGCTCGGGCCCGGCCGCCATCGCGTCGACCACCTCGGCGCGCAGCAGCTGGGCGGCGCGGTCCTCCATCTCGGTGAATTGGGGGCTGACCCCGGCTTCGAGCGGGAAGCGGCGCAGCAGCCCCGCGCAGAAGGAATGGATGGTCTGGATGCGCAGCCCGCCCGGCGTCTCGATCGCGCGGGCGAAAAGCGTGCGTGCGGCCCGCAGCGAGATCGCCTGCGGCGTGCCGAGCCGCTCCAGCGCCTCGCGCAGGGCCCGGTCCTCCATCATCGCCCATTGCCCGAGCCGCTGGAACAGCCGGTTCTGCATCTCGGAGGCGGCGGCCTTGGTATAGGTCAGGCACAGGATGTTCTGCGGGTCGGTGCCGTCGAGCAGCAGCCGCGCCACCCGGTCGGTGAGCACGCGGGTCTTGCCCGACCCGGCATTGGCCGAGAGCCAAGTGGAATTGGCCGGGTCGGCGGCGCGGACCTGCCGTTCGGTCGCCTCGTCGCGGATCATCCGACCTCCTCCCCCTCGGCCTCGGCCGAGAAATCCCATTCGCCGAAGCGCGACAGGTGGTCGTAGTCGCTGCGGTCCTTGTCGCTCATCAGCGCCATCCGGGCCGAGTAGCCGCGATCGCGCTCCTGCCAGCGGGCGATCAGCTCGCGCAGCTGGGCCCAGACCATGTCCGGCGGGATCTCGTCGAGCGGCGCCTCCACGACCCGGCCACTGCCGGCGAGGCCGATATAGGCCGCGCCCGCGACCCGGCCCGGCCCGGCCTTCTCGAAACCGCCGCGCTCGGCCATCGCCGCCTCGAGCAGGAGTTGCTTCTCGAAGTTCTTCTGCTGCGGCCCGGTGGGCGGGCTGCCGGTCTTGTAGTCGTAGATCCTGAAGCCGTCATCGCCGACATCGATCCGGTCGGCCTGCGCGGTCAGGGTGAAGTTCAGATCCTCGATGGCGGCGGCGCCGTCGATTTCGAAGTGGCGCGGGGTCGCCAGCTTCTGTCGAGCCGCCTCGGTGGTCAGGAACCAGTCGCTGATCCGGGCGATCCGCGCGATCCAGAGCCTGCGCACCGTGGGCCAGGGGCATTCGGCCTCAAGTACCCGCTCGGTCACGGCGAGGAGCCGCGCCTTGGCGATCGGATCGCTCGGCGCGAGCCCTTCCTTGAGGAACTCCTCGAACACCTTGTGCAGCACCGTGCCGCGCAGCGCCGCATCCGGGCTCGGCGTCAGTGGATCGAGACAGCGCAGACGCAGCACGTGACGGGCATAGATCGCGTAGGGGTCGCGGATCAGCGTGCGGATCGCGGTGACCGAGAGCCTGTCAGGCCGGGCCGCCAGCGGTGGACGCGGGCTAGGGCGACGGGCGGGCGGCACCCGCGCCTCGGGCACCGAGAGCGCCGTGGCCCGGGCCAGCCAGTCCGCGCCGCGGGCGCGCATCGCCGCCAGCGCCTGACGCCCGCCCTGTTCCGGCAATCCGTCGAGCAGGTTGGTCAGCCGGTTGATCCAGCGCGACGGCACCGTCTCGCTATCCGCGGAGCGGGTCGAGCGGGTGATCCAGACCTCGCGCACCGCGACCGCCTGCTGGTAGTCATGCGCCGAGAGGCCGATCCGCCGCTCGGGCAGCAACAGCCCGGCCTGGGCCCGCATCCGGCGGTTGAGCCACGGGTCGGCCGGCGGCGCCTCGGGCCAGGAGCCCTCGTTCATCGAGGCAAGGATGGTGAGATCGGCGCCCTGCACCCGCGCCTCGAGCGTGCCGCGGATCAGCACCTGCGGATGGCCGATATCGGGATTGCGCACCTCGACCCGGCGCATCACCCCGAGAAACAGCGACCGGTAATCGCGCAGCGGCATGGCGCCCGCCGCCTCGGCATGCTCGGCCAGACCGTCACAGGCCTGCCGCGCGGCGCGGCCCGCCGCCTCGTCCCAGAGCCCGCCGGCGCCTTCGATCCCCGGACCGGCGGCGAGGCATTCGGCGAGCTTGAGATGGCAGGCGAGATGCTCGGAGAGCGGTTTTTCCGCGCCGTTCGGCACCAGGTCGAGCGCCTCGCAGACCCAGTCGGCCCAGCCCATCCGGCCGGGATCGCGCGCGCCGGTCTTCTCCGCCCAGCGCCGCAGCACCGCGTCGTCGGGATAGGCCGCCCCCTCGCGCCGGAGCCAGAGCTCCAGCTCGCGGGTGCGCAGCAGGTGCGGGCCGCGCTCGCGCCCCGAATGGCACAGCGGATGCTTGAGCAGCGACAGGATCGCCGCCGGGCCAGGGCGCTCGCCCATCACCTCGCCGGCGAGCCGCAGGAACCGGCCCGGGGGCGTCAGCGGGAGCGGCACGCCGGCGCTGTCGTCGGCCACGAGGTTCCAGCGGTCGAGCGCGGCCGAGACCTGCCGGGTCAGCATCCGGTCGGGGGTGACGAGGGCGACGGTCTTGCCCTCATCGACGGCGGCGCGCATCCGTAGCGCGATGGTCTCGGCCTCCATGCGGGGCGAGGGCGCCTCGAGCAGGGTCATGCCCTCGGTCGCGGGGCCGAGATCGCCCAGGCCCGGCCCTTCCTCGCGCCACTGGTCGGTCACCGGCGCCGGGCGCAGCGACAGCGACACCAGCCGGTTGCGCGCGGGCGAGGGGGCGGGCGTGTCGTGCCACAGCCGCAGCTCCTCGGCCTCCATGTCGAGCATCCGCAGAATGCGGCGGAAGCGGAACTGCGGGTGATCCTCGGCGGCCAGCGCCTCGTCCAGCCGCTCCCAGACCTCCTGCGGCTGGTCCATGTCGACGCCGGGCAGCACCACCGCCCCCTTGTCCTGACGCGCCACCGCCTGCAGCAGGAGCGCCGTCGCGCCGCGCGACCCGGTGGATCCGGCGACGATCACCGGGTCGGTCGGGGGAGTGGCCTCCCAGCCCTCGATCAGCCGCTCCACCGAGATCCGCTGGCGGGCCTCGCGGTCGGGGGCGGCATCCGGCCCGAACCAATGGGTGACGATGTGCAGGAATTGCAACGATCGGGCCCAGTGGCCAGAGAGGTCGCTGACGTCGAGGGCCGACAGATCGTCGGGGGTCACGCCCTCGCCCTGCATCTCGTCCATCAGCCCGGCGAGGCTGTCGGCGAGATCGTAGACCGCCGCGCGCGGGGCAAGGTCGGGCTGCGCTTCGACCAGCCTCGAGACCAGCTGCGTCAACTCCAGCCGGCGGCGAAGTGGCGCCACGGGCAGCGGCAGGTCAGGCCCGAGCGGGTCGAGCGCCAGCTCGGTGATCAGCCGCAGCCGGGGCAGCAGCGTGGCGGGACCGGTGTCGAACACCTCGCGCACCCTGCGCCGCATCCGGTTGGTGCCCAGATAGACCGTCACCCGGGCCATCGCCTCGGGTCCCTGCGCCCCGAACCGGGCCCGCAGACCGGCGACAAGCCCTTCGGCAAAATCGACGCCGCAGGGCAGGGCGTAGAGATGCGCCGCCCCCGCGTCGGGGAAGGTCTCAGACGGCATGGGCGTCCTGCAGCATGGATTCGGCGATCTCGATGCAGTCGGGGCGACCGACATCGCACCAGCGCCCGTCATGCACCACGCCGTAGAGCCGGCCCCGGGCCGCGATCTCGTTCCACAGCAGGTTGAGCGAGAAGGCCTCCTCGGGGATCGCGTCGAGCCCGTCCGGCACGATGATCTGCGCCCCGGAATAGACATGGCCGGGCCCGCGCGAGAGCCGCCCCTCGGCATCGATCAGGAAATCGCCGGCGCCGGAATGGGCCATCGCGTTCTCGCGCGGGAGCAGCAGCAGCAGCGCCTCCATCCGGGACGGATCCCAGGCCTTGCGCAGCGCCAGAAGCGGGTTCGGCCCGGCCCAGATCGCGTCGGAATTGAGCGTGTAGACCGGGCCGGGGCCGAGCAGCGGCCGCGCCTTGCGGAGACCGCCGCCGGTCTCGAGGAGCTTCTCCGTCTCGTCCGAGAGGATCACGTCGCGATCCGCGAGATGCTCGCGCAGCACCTCGCCCCGGTGATGCAGGTTGACGACCCGCCGAAGCGGCATCAGCGGCGCGGTGAGTTCGAGCGCGTGGTCGATCAGCGGCCGGCCCGCCACCTCGACCATCGGCTTGGGGCGCTGGGCCGTGAGCGGGCCCATGCGACGGCCGAGACCGGCGGCGAAGATCATGATGGCGCCGGGCGCTTGGGTGGTCATGCGGCGGTCTCCTCGGGGGCGGGGATGGCGGCGGCGAGAGGGGCGAGCCCGGCCAGCGCCGGATGGTCGAGATCGGCGCGGATCTGGCGCCAGACGCGCGGCATCAGCGCCAGATAGCGGGTCTTGCCGTCGCGCCGCGCGAGCCGGGCAAAGATGCCGAGGATGCGCAAATTGCGCTGCACGCCCAGCGCGGCGCAGGCGGCGGCCACCGCCTCCGGGTCGCGCCCGGTCGCAGCGGCGAAGCGCTGCATCATGGCATGGCGCAGATCCTCGGAGACGTCGCGCCGCGCATCGCGCAGCAGCGAGACCAGATCGTATTCGGGCGGGGCCAGCAGCGCGTCCTGGAAATCCAGCAGACCGATCCGGTCGGTCCCGCTACGTTCGGGCCGCCAGATCAGGTTCTCGGCATGGTAGTCCCTGAGCGCCAGCACCGAGGCGGATGGCGCGTACCGCTCAAGCGTGTCATGCAGTGCCGATTGCAGCGCCCCGAGGTCGAGGCCGGGCGCGTACCATTCGCCCAAGGGGGCGATCATCTCCGCCCCCACCGACGGGGTCAGCGCGGCAAGCCCGGGAGGCGGGGCCGCCGCCTGCAGCCGGGCCAGCGCGTCGATCGCGGTCGCGTAGGGGGTGATGTCACGGGGATGCGCCTCGGCCCAGCCCGCCACCTGGATCTCGCCCAGATCCTCGATAACCGCGAGACCGGCCTCGCGGTCGAGCGCGTGCAGGCGCGGCGCGCAAAGGCCGATCCCCGTCAGGTGCACGGCGATGGCCACGAAGGCGTCGAGCGCGGCGCGGCCTTCCGGCGGACAGATCATCAGGATCAGGCTGTCGCCACCGGGCACGGCCAGCCGCTCGTAGCGGCGCGCCGAGGCGTCACCGGCCAACGGCAGGCGGGCATGGCTGCCGGAGCCGTGCCGGGCGAGGAAGGCGTCGATGTCAGCCAAGGAGCGGCTCCAGTCGCTCTCGCCAGGGAGCGGGCCCCGAAACGGTCAGCAGATGCCCCTCGGGGCGCGCCTCGAAGGCCAGCGACAGCGCGTCTGCCGGGGCCATGTCGCCCATTCGGTCGGGCCATTCGATCAGGCAGATGGCCCGGCCCATCGCCTCTTCGAGGCCAAGCTCGACAAGCTCGAACGGGTCGGAGAGGCGGTAGAGGTCGCAATGCCAGATTTCGGCCCCGGGGGCCTCGTAGCTTTGCACCAGCGTGAAGGTGGGCGAGGGCACTTCCTCGTCGGGGTTGCCGGTGCGGGCACGGATCAGCGCGCGCGCGAAGAAGCTCTTGCCGGCGCCGATCTGGCCGGAGAGCAGCAGCGTGTCGCCCGGACGCAGCAATGGCGCCAGCCGCGCGGCGAGGGCGTGGCTGTGCGATTCGTCGGGCAGGGGGATCGGACCGGCCTGGAACGTCATGGCCGCAACCTAGGCGCTGGGCCGTGTGCTGCAAGCCGAAACGGCCCTCAGCGGCCCCTTGCGCGGACCGGCGCTTCCGGATCGTGCTGGCCGGGCGCCCCGGTCTCGGCGGTGGCAATGCGGGGGCCTTCGGCGGCATCCTCGGCAAAGCCGATCAGCATGGCGCCGCCCGGCAGCGGCAGGTGACGACAGGTGAGCCCGCGCCCATCGGCCCGGCGCAGCCGTTCCGTTCCGGCGCTGCGCTCGCCAAAGCCGCCGACGAGGTCGCGCAGACGGCCCGGCGCCGGGCTCGGCGCGAGGCCCTGCTGCCAGCGTGCGACTTCCTCGGTGATGCCGGTCTCGGCCAGACCGGGGTCGGGCGCGCCCCAAAGGGCCTCGTATGCCTCGTTGTGCAGCAGCCGGGTGCCGCCCGCCGAGAAGACCGCGATCGCCTCCGGCAGTGTGTCGAGCACGGCGCGGGCGGTGTCGATCTCGGCCCGGAAGTGCCGGGTCAGGGAAATCTCGGCGCTGATGTCCTCGAACAGGAAGGCGACGGCGCCGTCGGGATGCGGCCTGCCGGTGACGCGGTAGGTCTGGCCGCCGGGCAGGGACCACGTCTCGCAATAGGTGCCGCGCGTGGCCTGCGCCTCGAGCGCTGCGACCTGCTCGCGCCAGCTGGCGTAATCCTTGGGCTCGGGCAGCATGCTGCGGTCGCGCAGCCGGTCGAGCACGGTCTGCACCTGCGGGCGCGAGCTGAGAAAGGCGATCGGCAGACCGGTCAGGTCGTGGAAGGCGGGGTTGAACATCACCAGCTTGCGGTCGCGGTCGAAGATGGCGAGGCCGATGGCGAGCTGCGCGAAGGTCTTGGTCAGGGTCTGCACGAACTTGCGGCGGGCCTGCTCGGCCTCGACGACCTTGGTCACGTCGAGCGCGAAATGCACCGTTTCGGTGCCGCGATGCAGCCGGGTGACCTCGAACCAGCGGCGGGCGGGCCGTCCGGGCTGCGACAGGCTGACCCGGCAGCTCTCGCCCTCGGCCCCGGCAGGCTTGAACTCGCCCAATTCGAAGAGCCGGTCGGGTGGCCAGCCGCACCCGTGCTCGGCCCTCTCAATAGGTGCCTGTCCCGCGTCCCCAGCGGCCCGCATCGCTTCGGCCTGCGCCTCGGCGAGCCGCAGATAGGCGCGGTTGGCCCAGCTCAGCCGACCCTCGCCGTCGATCTTCCAGATCAGCTGGGGCGCGTCCTCGCCGATGCAGCGCAGGGTCTCCAGCTCGTCCTGGAGCGCTGCGAAGGCGATCGCGTCGATCGGGGTCTGATCGGGGGCGGAGGGCCCGCCCGGGCAGAGGCTGAGCCGCAGCAACCCGTCCCAATGCTCCAGCTCGAGCCAGCCGATGCCGCCGCGCGCCTCGATCCGCCGCCGCCCGTCCCCCTCGAGCGTCGCGAGCCGCCGCGCGAGACCGGGAAAGCGGTGATCGAGCAACGATACCAGCAGGTCGCGCTCGGTGCCCGGCCCCTCGAGCCGGTCGAGCAGCCGCCGCGCCGGGGCGGTGGCGTCGATCAGGCAGTCGCCGTCGAACAGAAAGACCGACCGCAGCTCCGCCGGGGCGGGGCGGGACCGGCCGCCGGGGGCCAGCCGCGCCAGCAGCGTCACGATCGCCGCCGCCGCGAGGGTCGAGACGCAGATAACGATCAGCAGGGGCAGGAGCGGGGTCAAGGTCATGGAGCATGCAACCAGAGCGAAATCGCGCCTAGATTGTGTGCGAAGTCTTAACCGTGTGTTAACCAGCCGCGCCGGCTCAGGGCAGGAAATGCGGGTTCGGCGCGGTCCCGGCGTCGGTCGCCTCGATGATCTCGCGCGGCCAAGCGATCATCACGATGGCGCCCCCCGCCGCGTCGCCGCTGGCGCGCAGCCGGTCGCCGCCATTGGCGAAGCTGAGCCGGGCACCCGACCTTTCGAGCAATGTCTTGGCGATGAACAGCCCCAGCCCCATCCCTTCATAGCCGGGCCTGCGGCGCGAGCGCATGAAGGGGTCTCCGATCCGGCCGATCAGCCCCGGCGGGAAGCCCGGCCCGTCATCCTCGATCGTCACCATCACCGCCTCGGGGGTCCAGGACAGGTCGATCTCGACCCGGCCGCGGGCGAAATCGACCGCGTTCTGGATCAGGTTGCGCAGCCCGTGGACGATCTCGGGGCGGCGGTGGATCAGCGGCTGCAGCTCGGCCTCGGCGCCGCTGCCGGGCTCGGCGCCGACCGCGAAGACGACGTCCCGGCCGCGCGCCAGATGCGGCTCCGCTGCCTCGCGCACCACCGCTTCGAGCGGCGCCTGCCGCAGGTGGGTGTCCTCCTTGCCGGCCCGGCCCATGGAGCGCAGGATGTCGCGGCAGCGGATCGCCTGCGCCCGGATCAGCGCCGCGTCCTCGGCCGCATCGGGTCGATCGGCCAGATCGTCGACCAGCTCGCTGGCGGTGAGGGTGATGGTGGCCAATGGCGTGCCCAGCTCATGCGCCGCCGCCGCCACCACGCCGCCCAGATCGGTGAGCTTCTGCTCGCGCGCGAGCGCCAGCTGGGTCGCGGCCAGCGCGTCGCCCATCGCCTGCATCTCGAGCGTCACCCGTCGCACGTAGAGGGCGATGAACAGGATGCCGATCGCCAGCGCCAGCCAGAAGCCGAAGCGCAGGAGCTCGGGCAGCGACAGCGCCACCATCTGCGGCGACAGTACCGGTCGGCTCCACAGCCACAGCACCGTCACCGATACCAACGCCAGCCCGCTGACCAGCAGCACGCCGGGCAGCCGCAGCATGGTGGCGGAGATCGTGACAGGCGCCAGCATCAGCAGCGCGAAGGGATTGTCGAGCCCGCCGGTGAGCCACAGGAGCACCGAGAGCTGCGCTACGTCGAAGACCAGCATCGCCGCCGCCTCGCCCTCGCTCAGCCGGCGCGTCGCCGGCAGCAGGAAGGCGGCGAGCAGGTTGGCCAGCACCGCCGCGCCGATGGTGATCGCCACGAGCCCGCTGGGAAAAACGAGGCCATAGACCGTCGCCGCCACCAGCGCCGCCGCGGTCTGCCCGGCGACCGCGATCCAGCGCAGCAGGATCTGTGTCTTGAGCCGGACGCGGTTGCGGCGGCCCAGATCGCGCAGCATCGCGAGCTCGGTATCGGCTGGGGGCAAGGCGCGGCTCCGGCTCGTGCGTCAATCTCGCCCATTGATAGGGCGGGGGCGGACAGGCATCAATGCGGCGCCCCGTCCCACAGGAGATACGATGCAACGCCCTGTCGCCCTCGCCGCCGCCGGCATTCTCGTCACCCTCGCCGGGGGGGCGCTGATCGCCACGACGATACTCGCCCCGGCGGACCGGATGGCGGCCTGCCGGGCCAGCAACGTGGCGGGTGGGTTCGACCGGTTGGGCGGGCCGTTCACACTGCTCGACGGGGCCGGGCGCGAGGTCACCGACGCGGATGTCATTACCGAGCCGAGCCTGATCTATTTCGGCTACACCTCCTGCCCGGATGTCTGCCCGGTCGACAACGCCCGCAACGCCGCCGCGGTCGACATCCTCGCCGAGGATCACGGCATCGACGCGCAGCCGGTCTTCATCACGGTCGATCCGGCCCGCGACACGCCCGAGGTGATGGCCGACTATGCCGCCAACATGCATCCCGAGATGGTCGGACTGTCGGGCAGCGAGTCGCAGATCGCCGCGGCGGCCAAGGCCTATTCCACCTATTACGCCAAGGCGGACGAGGACCCGGACTATTACCTGATGAACCACCAGACCATGACTTATCTGGCGCTGCCGGGGCTGGGCACGGTCGAGTTCTTCAACCGCGATGACGGGCCAGAGGAAGTGGCGGAGCGCACGGCCTGCCTCGTCGAGGCCGCGGATTGACCGGGCCGCGCCTGCGCCTAGTTTCGCAACACGATACCAAGGAGATCCGGCCATGAACGCGGAGGCGATCGATCTCGGCCCCGATCCGAGCCTGCTCCTCGTCGATGACGACGAGGCTTTTCTCAAGCGGCTCGGCAAGGCGATGGAGAAGCGCGGCTTCGCGGTGACCATGGCCGGCACGGTCGAGGAAGGGCGGCGCATCGCCACCCAGCAGCCCCCGGCCTACGCGGTGGTCGACCTGCGGCTCGAGGATGGCAACGGGCTCGACGTGGTCGAGGCACTGCGGGAGGCGCGGCCCGAGGCGCGGATCGTGGTGCTCACCGGTTACGGCGCCATCGCCACCGCCGTGGCCGCCGTGAAGATCGGCGCGACCGACTACCTGTCGAAGCCCGCCGATGCGACCGAGGTGACCAACGCGCTCTTGGCGCGGGGCGACGCGCTGCCGCCGCCGCCCGAGAACCCGATGAGCGCCGACCGCGTGCGCTGGGAGCATATCCAGCGGGTCTACGAGCTGTGCGACCGCAATGTCAGCGAGACCGCCCGCCGTCTGGGCATGCATCGCCGGACGCTGCAGCGCATCCTCGCCAAGCGCAGCCCGCGATAGGCCCGGCATCGGAACGGGACCTGCGGAACCGGGCCGAAACCGCGTATTCGGCACCGAAACGACGACGGCCGCCCCGGTGGGGCGGCCGTTTGCATGTTAAGTGTCCGGGGATCAGGCGGCGCAGTCGAGGAAGCCGCGATAGCCGACGGTCAGGCCCTTCTCGAGATGGAACACCATGTCGGCCTCGGCGCGGCGCAGGCTGTCGTCGGTGTCGGTCCAATCGGCCTCGGGGTCGGGCATGATCGTGATCTCGGTCCCCGGCGCGGTGAGCCGCGCGCCATCCTCCAGCGTCTCGACCGCGACGGGGGCGTCGGCGGCGAGCTGGATCAGCGTGCCCGACAGCTTGATCGCACCGCTCTCACCTGCCATCGCCAGCACCGGCTCGCCGGCATTGGTGCGGCGGAACTCGCAGGCGGCCCCGGACGACAGAACGGTCTCGATCTCCTCGGGCTTGAGACCGGCGGGATCGATCCCTGCCAGCTCGGCCGCGCCCAGCGCCTCATCGACGCTGCCTTCCTCGGCGGGGGCTTCCGGTTCGCCCAGGGCCGGGTCGGTGGCGATGCCGTTCTGCTCGATATCCTCGATCAGGTAGCGCATCTCGCCGATCTCCTTGCGCTGGGCGGCGATGATCTCGTCGGCGAGCTTGCGCACGCGCGGGTCCTCGATCTGCGCCCGTTCGGAGGTCATGATGGCGATCGAATGGTGCGGGATCATCGCCGCCATGTAGCTGGTATCGTCCACCGTCTCCTGGCTGCGGATCAGCCAGAGCGTCACGCCGAAGACCACGACCGCGCCGGCATAGATCGCGATGTTGATCGCCTTGTTCGCATACATCGACAGCATGAAGCTGAGCATGATCACCGCCATCACCGCGCCCATCAGGAGCGCCATGTAGGTCCGGGTTTCGCTGAAGAAGACATGCTCGAAGGCGTAGGTGTTGATGTACATCAGCCCGAACATCACCACCGTCGAGGTCGCGATCATCGCGGCGAAACGCCAGTAGGACATGGGAACTCCTTTCGACTGCGGGGATCGTCCCCGGAAAACTCGTGACCGCCCTGCCGTCTCGGAACGGCCTTGGCCCGGAGAGAGACGACCGCCTGGCGCCTCGGATGGCTCCGGTCTCGCCACCATGGGCAGCCTTTGTGCATACCCTCGCCGGGTATAGCGGGAACCCTTCGCCTCCCCTATGGTTCCATCAACGGAGGCACCGGGAATGCAGGAAAAAAAGAACAAGGCCGCCATTCTGAAACGACTGGCTCGGCTCGAAGGGCAGCTTCGCGGCATCACCAAGATGGTGGAGACGGATCGCTACTGCGTCGATGTGCTGATGCAGACGGCGGCGGTGCGTTCCGCGCTCCGGGCAGTGGAGCGGCTGATCATCGCGGATCACGCCGATCACTGCATGGAGAAGGCCATCCTATCGGGCGATCCGGACGAGCAGCGCGCCAAGTTCGGTGAGCTGGTCGCGCTTCTGGAACGGGCCCGCGATTGAGGCCGACCCTGCTACGACCGGACAGCCATGCAAGCGAAAGGACCATCATGGACAGACGGCATATCCTCAAAGGCGCGATCGGGCTGGGCGCGCTCGCCTTGCCGGGGCTGCTACGGGCACACGGGGCCGAGGCGCTGCCCGAGCGCTTCTTGCCGCGCGAGGTGGATGTCGCCGCCGGGCTGACTCCGGGCGAGATCCACGTCATGCCCGACGAGTTCGCGCTGTACTGGACCCTGCCAGGAAGCCGGGCGATCCGCTACAGCGTGGGCATCGGCCGCAACGATCTCTACCATGCCGGCAGCTATGTCGTCGGCGCCAAGAAGGAATGGCCGAGCTGGAAGCCGACGCCCGCGATGATCAAGCGTGAGCCCGAGAAATACGAGAAATACGCCGAAGAAGGCATGCCCGGCGGCATCGACAACCCGCTCGGCGCGCGAGCACTCTACCTGTTCGTCAACGGCCGCGACACCTATCTGCGGATCCACGGCACCAACGCGCCCTCGACCATCGGTCGGGCGGTCTCGAACGGCTGTGCGCGCCTGATCAACGAGCACATGATCGAGCTCTACGAGAAGGTGCCGGTGGGCACCAAGGTGTTCCTCTACCCCAAGGCGGGCAATCCCTACCGCCCCGACGCACATGGCATGGACCACCACGGCTGAGTGCAAGCCGACAGGGCGGGGCCCGGCGTATGAGGGCGCCGGGCCCCGTTTTCGTTAATCGGCCGGCCAAGGCGTGACGGTGCCGTCGGTGCCGATCATCACGACGTCGAGCTCGGCCTCGGGGTCGTCGCCCATGCCGGGCGCCCCCATCGGCATGCCGGGCAGGCTGAGGCCCACCGCTTCTGGCTTTTCCTCGAGAAAGCGCGACAGAATGTCGGCGGGGACGTGACCGCTCACCGCGTAGCCGTCGATCAGGGCGGTGTGGCAGCCCTGCTGGCCGAGCGGCACGCCCGCTTCCTTGTTGACGGTGACGAGGTCGTAGGTCTCGACGATCTCCACCTCGAAGCCGTTCTCACGCAGATACTCGGCATGGGCGGCGCAGCAGCCGCAATTGGGATCCTTGTAGAGGGTCATGGTCTCGGCCAGCACCGGCAGGGCGGTGAGGCTGAACAGGGTCGCGGTGGTGAGGGTCCTGAGGGTCTTCATCAGTGTCTCCTTGGAGGGATCAATTTGCGACGCGGGCCAGCGCCGCTCCACCCGGCGCCGAAGCGCCGGCGCGTAAGCCGCGTCGGGTGAAACCCGCTGGTGCATGTGGATGGTCCTTGGTCGCATAGGGGCCGCGCAGGGCGGCATTCGCCCGGGACCCTGCGGGTCCGGACGGCGTCAGGACGGGTGACGTGGCGGTCGCGGGATCGGGGCAGGGCGGAGGCCGGCCAAGGTCACGGCGTCCGAAAAGCGCGGCAGGGCGCGGGCACGCGGCGCAAAGGCTGTCTCGGGCCCGCGGGCCGTGGTGATTGCCGTAGGCGCAAGGCACATGCCCGCGGCGCCGCAGCCCATGCGGTCCAGCGGTGCGCCGGTCTCGCATTCGGCGCAGTCGGTCATGCCCATCTCGCCATGCCCGGCTTGTGCTGCCTCCGAGCCGGTCGGCGCGAGCGGCAACAGCAGGCCCAAAATCAGCAGGCAGATGGCGAGAATCCGTGTCACGCGGCGACTATGGCCGGGCCGCCCCCGGCTTCGCAAGGGGCGGCCGATCACGGCAGGGTGGGCGCGATGTCGCGGTCCTTCCCGGAGCGGTCCGGGGGCAGGATCGTTTGTGGCAGGTCAGGCCGAGGCGGGCTCGGGGGGTGCGGCGGCCGCGCGGATGGCCCGACCCTGTCCCAGCATCAGCATGGCGGGGGTCACCACCAGCGTCAGCACCGTCGCCACGATCAGCCCGCCGGCGATCGCGCTCGACAGCTCGGTCCACCACTGGGTCGAGGGCGCGCCGAGCACGATCTCGCGGGTGAAGAAGTTGAGGTTCGCGCCGATCACCATCGGCATCAGCCCCAGCGCCGTGGTCACCGAGGTAAGCAGCACCGGTCGCAGACGCTGCGCGCCGCTGCGCAGCGCCGCCTCGCGCGGGCTCATTCCGGACCGGCGCAGGTCGTTGAAGGTGTCGATCAGCACGATGTTGTTGTTCACCACGATGCCCGCCAGCGCGATCACCCCGATGCCGCCCATCACGACGCCAAAGGGGCGGCCGGTGACGATCAGGCCGAACAGGACCCCTGCGACCGAGAAGACGATCGCCGACATCACCACGAGGCTCTGCCAGACGCTGTTGAACTGGGTCAGCAGGATCGTGAACATCAGTAGGATCGCCGAGACGAAGGCGCCGAGGAGGAAGATCATCGCCTCGGCCTGGTCCTGCGCCTCGCCGCCGAAGGACCACTCCACGCTGTCGGGCAGTTCGGCCGAGGCCAGTGCTCCGCGCAGCGCGGTGATCCGCTCGTCGACCAGCTCTCCCGGCGCGACATTGGCCTCGATCGACAGCACCCGGCGCTGATCAATGCGGCGGATGATGCCGGTGCGCGGGCTGGGTTCGAAAGTCACGAAGTTCGAGATCGGCACCAGCCCGGCATTGGTCGGCACGCGCAGCGACTGCAGCTCCTCGAGCGTGCGCGCGTCGGAGGGAAAGCGCACGCGGATGTCGACCGAGCCCTCGGCATCGGCGGGGCGGTAGTCGGCCACGGTGATGCCCTGGGTCAGAAGCTGCACCGCCTGGCCGAGGAGCGAGACGTCGGCGCCGAAGCGGGCCGCTTCCGAGCGATTGACGCGGATGCTCCATTCGACGCCGGGCAGGGGGCGGGTGTCGGTGACATCGGTGAAGCCGCCGAGCCGCTCCATCTCCTCGCGGATCGTGGCCACCGCCGCGGTCTGCGCCTCCGGGTCGGAGCCGCGCAGTTCGAGCCGCACCGGCTTGCCGGCGGAGGGGCCGTTCGAGGCGGTCTGCACCTGCACCTCGATCCCGGCGATATCGGCCATCTCCTCGCGGATTTCGGCGCCGATCGTCTCGGCGGTGCGGCGGCTGTCCCATTCGGTCAGCTCGAGTTGGATCGTGCCGATCACCTCTTCGTCGCCCAGGCCCGAGGCCGAGCTCGAGCGGGCATAGACCGAGGCGATCTCGGGATCGTCGAGCAGCCGCTCCTCGACCCGGCGCACCAGCGCGTCGCGCTCGAAGACCGAGAAGTTGTCGCGGGCGCGCAGCTGCACCTGCATGAAATCCGGCTCGACCGAGGGGAAGAAGCTGACGCCGTTGCCCAGCTGGCCATAGGTGCCGAAGGCGGCGAGCAGGAAGGCCACGGCGAAGAGCAGGGTCGCGCCGGGGCGCAGGATCGCTCTCTCCAAGAGCCGCACATAGGCACCGGTGAAGCCCGGCAGGCGGCGCGGGTCGCCGCGCTCGGCGGCATGCAGCACCGCCTTGTCGATGGCCGATTGCGGCGGCCTGCGGCCGATCAGCCCGCCCAGCACCGGGATGAAGACCAGCGCCATGAACAGCGAGGCGGTCAGCGTCAGCAGCACGGTGATCGGCAGGAACTTCATGAACTCGCCGACCGTGCCGCTCCAGAACAGCAGCGGGAAGAACACCGACAGGGTGGTGGCGGTCGAGGCGATCACTGGCCAAGCCATGCGCTTGGCCGCGTCGGCATAGGCCTGCTTCGGGCTCGCCCCCTCCTGCAGCCGCCGGTCGGCCAGCTCGGTGGTGACGATGGCGCCGTCGACCAGCATGCCGACCACCAGGATCAGCGAGAACAGCACCACGAGGTTCATTGTGTAGCCCATCGCCCATAGCATCGCGACGCCGGCGAGGAAGGCGCCCGGGATCGACAGCCCGACCAGCAGCGCGGAGCGGATGCCGAGCGCCCAGACGATGACGATCATCACCAGGATGACGGCGGCGATGACGTTGGCCTCGAGATCCGAGAGCATGGTCTTCACCTGCTCGCTCTCGTCCTGCATGTAGTTGATGTCGACGCTGTCGGGCCAGTCGGCCTGGGCCTCGGCCACCACCGCCTTGACCGCCTCGACCGTGTCGATGACGTTGGCGCCGATCCGCTTCTTGATCTCGAGCGCCAGCGCCGGCTGGCCGTCGATGCGGGCGAAACCGGAGGGGTCGGCAAAGCTGCGGCGGATCGTGGCGACGTCGCCGAAGGTGACGACCGTGTCGCCGCGTACCTTGACCGGCAGCGCCATCACGTCCTCGACGTTCTCGATCAGCCCCGGCACCTTGAGCACGATGCGCCCGGCGCCGGTCTCGATCGCGCCGGCGGCGATCAGCCGATTGTTGCGGCTGATCTGGCCGATCAGCTCCTCGAAGGAGATGTTGTAGGTCTCAAAGACGGTGGGGTCGATCAGCACCTCGAGCAGCTCGTCGCGGGCGCCGGCGAGGTCGACCTCGAGCACGCCGCCCAGCCCCTCGATCCGGTCCTGCAGATCCTCGGCGAGGCCGTTGAGCGTGCGCTCGGGCACCGGGCCCGACAGGATCGCGGTCAGGATCGGAAACAGCGCGGTGTTGGTCTCGGTCACCACCGGCTCGGCCGCGTCCTCGGGCAGCTCGTTCGCGGCGCGATCGGCCGCCTCGCGCACCGAGTCGAGCGCCTGATCGGCGTCGAAGCCGGGCTCGAACTCCAGCATCACCGCGCCGTGGCCCTCGCGCGCCGTGCCTTCCATCTTGCGCAGCCCGGTGAGCGACGCAAATTCGGTCTCCATCGGCTCGACCAGCAGCCGTTCCGCGTCCTGCGGGGCGATGCCCTCGAGCGTGGTGAAGACATGGACCAGCGGGATCGGGATCTCGGGCGAGCTTTCCTTGGGGATCGCCATGTAGGAGACGGCGCCGACCCCGAGGATCGCGATCAGTGCCAGCATCACCGTCCGGGTGCGCCCGAAGGCGGCGTCGATCAGACGGTTCATCGGGCCGCCTCGACCAGCACGCGCGGCGCCGCGTCGTCCTGCGCGGCGGCGGCGCCCTCGGCCGAGTCCGTGTCGGCGGCCGGGTCGCGCGGGTCGACCAGCTCGCCGTCATTCACGAAGCCCTGGCCCACGGTGATGATCCGCGCCTCGTCGGGCAGCCCGGCAAGCCAGACGCCGTCGGTCTGGGCACGGATGATCTGGACGGGTTGGAACACCACCCGCGCCGCGTCGTCCACCGTCTTGACCCCGAGCGTGCCGTCGGTGTCGAGCGACAGGATCGCCGGCGAGACGAAATGCCCGGTCCGTTCGCCGGTGGCGATGCGGACCTGGGCGCTGACCCCGGCCGGAATCGCGCCCTCGGGGTTGGCGACCTCGATCTCGGCGGTGAAGGTGCGGGTCTGGGGATCGGCGCTGCGGCTGACGAAGCGGACCTCGCCGGGGGCGGTGTCGCCGGTGATGAAGACCACCTCCGCCTCCAGTCCGGAGGTGATCTGGGAAAGCTGCTGCTGCGGGACTTGGATCTCGATCCTGAGCGGGGTGGCGTCGACCACGCGGGCGATCGCGGCGCCGGCGGTGACGAATTCGCCCGCCTCGACCTCGAGATCCTCGATCCGGCCGTCGAAGGGCGCGCGCACCACGGTTTCGTCCATCGCCTCCTGCGCGGCGGCGAGGGCGGCCTCGGCGGCGGCCAGATCGGCGCGGGCCTCGGTGACGCGGTCCTGCGTGGCGCTGCCCCGCTCGAGCAGGGTGCGGGCATTCTCAAGCTCGCGCGCGGCGCGTGTGCGCTCTTCCTCCGCCCGGGTCAGATCGGCCGCGCTGCGGGTGGTCTCGAACCGGGCGATGACGTCGCCCGCCACAACGCTGTCGCCGCGTCGCACAGGCACCTCGGCGATCTGGCCACGGGTCTCGGCGAGCACTTGGGTGTCGCGCTCGGGCAGGGCCTGGCCTTCGGCGGCGAAGACCTGCGCCACGGCGCGGGCGCGGGAGGGCTGGACCTCGACCGCGACGCGGCGCGGGACGGGATCGGGGGCCGCTGCCTCGGGGGCGGGTTCCGACGGCAGCACGAGGCCGCTGCCCATCCAGCCGACCAGCGCCAGCACGAGCCCGCCCGCGACGTATTTCGCCCGCCCGCTGCCGGCATCGTCGTCGAAGCGCAGCGGCGCGGGGGCGGTCTCGGTCTCGATGGTCATGGAGGCTCTCCTGCAGCCGCGCCGAAGGGCGGCCCTTGCGCGCGTCGAGGCCGCATATAGGTAGCGGGCAGGTATCCGTCCAGTGATTTCAGTATTGACTGAACGATCTGTAAATACGATGTGCGGCACCCGGCGCTATATGGACCCTCGCGGGCCTTGCGACTAATTTCAAGGCCTAGGAGGGCCCGTGATGAGCGACACCGACACCGCGAAGACGGGCGACGATCTCGCGGCGATCCGCAGCGAGTTCATCGAGAAGGTCGGCCTGATCGCGCAGTCCAAGGGTCTGCCGCGCATCGCGGGGCGGGTCTTCGCGCTGCTGGTCTTCGACGGCGAAACCGTCTCCTTCGCCGATCTCGCCACCCGGCTCGGCGTCAGCCGCGGCAGCGTCAGCTCGGCCACCCGGCTGCTCGAGGATCGGGGCATGATCAAGCGGGTCGGCAAGCCCGGCCAGCGGCAGGACTTCTTTCGCCTCGCCGACGATCCCTATGAGAGCATGCTGGCGGCCGAGGCCGCGAGCCTCGAGCGGGCCCGGGCCGAGATCGGCGCGACCCTCGAACAGTTGCCCGATGGCTGCGCCGGGATATGGCAGCGGGTCGAGGGCTATGCGCGCTTCTACGAGCGGATGGTCGAGGCGCTGGGCGGCGCGGAACCGTCGGATCATTCGTCGCGACGTCAGCAGGGCTGACCCAGGGTCACGACGTAACGGCCGCGTGGGGGAGGCTGGACTGCCGCCAGCGTTGTCTTATCTTCTGCCCTCGTATGACGAGCCGGGCCGCGATCCGGCGAGACGCATGGGTTTGACATGAGCGACCAAGCACATCGCAGCACGCGGGACGAGCACGGCAAGGAATTCGACCGGGCGCGCAACCAGGCGCAGCGGATGCCGATCCACTCCGAGTCCGGGGTGCTGTTCGAGCAGGCGATGGCCCAGACCCGCATGGCGATCTGTCTCGCCGATCCGAACCTGCCCGACCAGCCGCTCGTCTTCGTCAATCGCGCCTTCCGCGACCTGACCGGCTATGAGGAAGAGGAGATCATCGGCCGGAACTGCCGCTTCCTGCAGGGGCCGGGGACCGATCCCGAGCAGGTGCGCAAGCTGCGCCAGGCGATCGCCAACGAAGACGTGGTGGTGGTCGAGCTGCTCAACTACCGCAAGGACGGCTCGGCCTTCTGGAACGCGCTGCATCTGGGGCCGATCTACAACGAGGACGGCTCGGTGCGGTATCTGTTCGGGTCGCAATGGGACGTGACCGACGTCCATGCCGCCCGTGCCGACGAGAAACATGCGCGGATGATGGAGCGCGAGATCAGCCACCGCATGAAGAACATGTTCGCGGTGATCTCGTCGGTCGTCACCATGACCGGCAAGCTCGACGACGCCGAGGAGCTGGCCGAGAAGATCAATGCCCGGATCCGGTCGCTGGGGCGCGCGCACGAGGCGATGCTGGAGGTGTCCTTCACCGAGGGCCCGACCGATCCCCACCCGCTGTTCCGCGACCTGCTGCTGCCCTATGCGCCGAGCGGCGAGGCGGGTTTGACGCTGGAGGGTGGGGCGGTCCCGCTCGACAGCAACATCGTCTCGGTGCTGGCGCTGACACTGCACGAGCTGGCGATCAACGCGGTCAAGCACGGCGCCTATTCGGTGCCGGAGGGCCATGTCCGGCTCGCCTGGGCGCGCGAGACCGATGCCGAGGGCGAGGAGCGATTGCGGCTCGACTGGCGCGAGAGCGGCGGGCCTGCACCCGAGGGGCCGCCCGAGCGCCGAGGGGTCGGCACCACCATCATCCGCCGCATGCTCGCCATGGGCGACGGCGAGATCAGCCATGACTGGCGCCCTGAAGGGTTGCGGGTCGAGATCAGTTTTCCGACCAGCCTGTGAGGGACGTCATGACCGAGATCAACAGGCCGGGGTCCGGCCACCGCCCGCTCGCAGGCCTGACCGTCCTGGTGGTCGAGGACGAGGTGCTGATCGCCATGGACATCAACGAGACGCTGGAGGAGGCGGGGGCCGAGGTGGTCTATGGCCGCAACCTGCGCCAGGGGATGCAGCGGCTGGAGCAGGATCTCGACGTGGCGCTGCTCGACGTGACCCTCGGCCGCTCGGAAACCTGCCTGCCGATCGTCGAGGCGCTGCGGGCGCGCGGCGTGCCCTTCGTCCTGCATTCGGGCGATCTGCAGCGGCTGGGCGAGACCATCTCCAATATCGGCGCGCCGGTGCTGGAGAAGCCCTGCGACATGGGGATGATCATCGAGGCGCTGCAGGAAGCGGTCGGCAGCGCGCAGCCGGGCGCGATTCGCAGCCGCGGGTAGATTAGTCTCTCCACCGCTGCATTCACCGGGTGAAAACTTCGCCCGGTGCGAGTGGTGCACACGTCGATCTTCGAACTCTGCGGGCGCGGGAAATGCCGTCCGATTGCATCGGCTTGCCCGTTGCACATCCCTGTCCCATCGGCGATCCGCACCGCCACCGGATCGTGGTGCGATTGCATCGAAGGGCCCGCACTGGCACGATGACGATGCGTGTTACCCTGCGTCACTTCTCTCGGGGGCGCGTCATCCGAAGTCCATGAACGGCGTCATGACGACCGTGCCCCATGCCGTGGTGCAGGGCCGGGGCGCTCTTGCTTGATGATTGGAAATTTTATGAGAATCGCAATTCTCGCGACGGGCCTCGGGCTCGCCGTGCTGGTGCAGCCATGGGCCGCGGCGGCGCAGGATGCGGCCGTGCCGGGCTATCTGGAGGGAGTCGCCTCGCAGTTGCAGGAGAACGGCTACCGCCATGTGCGGCTGGTCGACACCGACGCCCGCAGGATCGTCGCCTTCGACCGAAACGGCAGCGAGGTCGCCCTGACCATCCACCCACGCAACGGCAGCATTTCGTCGTTGGATTATGTCCGTTCCCACGATCGTTGAGATCGGAAGGGAAGGAGAACGCCTCCGCGACGTGGTTTCGCCTCTGACCGTTCAGTGCGTGTGATGGGCGGCCCCATGCGTCTGCATGGGGCCGTTCGGCGCTGACGAGGCTCCGGCGGAGCCTCATCGGGGCGCGCCTTACCCCTTCTTGAGGGCCTTCTGGCCGAGCACTTCGGCGATCTGCACCGCGTTGAGCGCCGCGCCCTTGCGCAGGTTGTCGGAGACGCACCACAGGTTCAGGCCGTTCTCGATGGTCGAGTCCTGGCGGATCCGGCTGATGAAGGTGGCGAAGTCGCCCACGCATTCGACCGGGGTCACGTAGCCACCGGGCTCGCGCTTGTCGATCACCATGACGCCCGGCGCCTCGCGCAGGATGTCGCGGGCCTCGTCCTCGTCGAGGAATTCCTCGAACTCGATGTTGATCGCCTCGGAGTGACCGACGAAGACCGGCACCCGCACGCAGGTCGCGGTGAGCTTGATCGACGGGTCGAGGATCTTCTTGGTCTCGACCATCATCTTCCACTCTTCCTTGGTCCCGCCGTCTTCCATGAAGACGTCGATATGCGGGATCACGTTGAAGGCGATCTGGCGCGGATAGACCGAAGGCGCGACCTCCTGGCCGGGCACGTACATGCCCTTGGTCTGGTTCCACAGCTCGTCGATCGCGTCCTTGCCGGTGCCGGAGACCGACTGGTAGGTCGAGACGACGACCCGCTTGATCTTCGCGCGGTCATGCAGCGGCTTGAGCGCCACCACCATCTGCGCGGTCGAGCAGTTCGGGTTCGCGATGATGTTCTTCTTGGTGTAGCCCAGCACGGCGTCGGCGTTGACCTCGGGCACCACCAGCGGGACGTCGGGGTCCATCCGGTAGAGCGAGGAGTTGTCGATCACCACGCAGCCCTGCGAGGCGGCC
The DNA here is from genome assembly GCF_034371605.1 of Limimaricola variabilis. NCBI lineage: Bacteria > Pseudomonadati > Pseudomonadota > Alphaproteobacteria > Rhodobacterales > Paracoccaceae > Limimaricola > Limimaricola variabilis. The sequence goes on from NZ_CP139691.1 coordinate 2,317,871, forward strand.
TTGGGGGCGTATTCCTTGGTGGCCTCGGAGCCCACGGCGAAGAGCGCGATGTCCCAGCCGGTGAAGTCGAAGGCGGCGAGGTCCTGGGTTTTCAAAGTTCGGTCGCCAAAGCTCACCTCGGTGCCGAGCGAGCGGCGGCTGGCGAGAACGGCGATTTCCTCGATCGGAAACGCGCGCTCGTCCAGGATGTTGAGCATTTCGCGACCCACGTTGCCCGTGGCGCCGACGACGACGACCTTGTAGCCCATGTTCTGGAGCCTCCTGAAAGTTCGAGCGGTCCCTACACGTTTCGCGACGGAAGGGAAAGCGCCCGGCTGCGCATCGAAGCTGTCATGTGGGGAAAAACTGGTCGGAGTGAGAGGATTCGAACCTCCGACCCCCTGCTCCCGAAGCAGGTGCGCTACCAGGCTGCGCTACACTCCGACCGTGGCGCCGACCTAACGCCTTGTTTGCCGCTTTGCAAGAGGGGCTGGCGATCATTCCTGGCGGAACCGTCCGGGCCGCAGGAACCGCTTGAGCACGCTGGCGCGCGGCGCGCTGCCGGTCTCCCAGCGCAGCCGGGTCTGCGAGACGGGGCGGTGCGCCGACCTGCCGCCGCGGCCCTCGCGCAGCACGATGTAGATGCCGGAGGCGATGATGATTCCGGTGCCGAGGATGGTCGCCCCGTCGGGCAGCTCGTCGAAGAACAGCGCGCCATAGGCGGTGGCCCAGATGATCTGGCTGTACTGCATCGGCGCGACCACGACCGCTTCGCCGGTGGAATAGGCCGCGACCATGATCCGCCCGCCGATCCAGCCCAACACGGCGATCAGCGCCATCAGCCCGAAATCCGAGATCGGCATCGGCTTGTAGACGAAGGCCAGCGCCGCGCCCATCAGCACGAAGTTTGCGATCATCGGGTAGAGCAGCAGCACGACGGGGCGCTCGTCATGGCCGATCTTGCGCACCACGATCGACGCGGTGGAGCCGCCGATCGCCACGCCGAGCGCCGCGAGATGGCCCAGCGACAGCTCGGTCTGGCCGGGCCTGAGCACCACCAGCACCCCCGCGAGACCCACCAGGACCGCCGCCCAGCGGTGGATGCCGACGGTTTCACCCAGCACGGGGATGGCCAGCACGGTGATCAGCAGCGGCGTCGCGAAGATCAGCGCGTAGACCTGCGCCAATGGCAGCTGCGAGAAGGCGTAGAAGGCGGATGTCGCGGTCAGGAAACCGGCGGCGGTCCGCAGCGCGACCCACCAGGGGTGGCGCGGACGCAGGGTGCCGGGTTCGGGATCGCCGATGATCATCACCAGCGCCAGAGGGAAGGCGAGCGTTACCGAGAAGAAGATCAGCTGCACCGGCGAGTAGCCGCTGCCCAGCACCTTGATGACCACGTCATGCGTGGCAAAGACGCCGAAGGAAGCAAGCGCCAGCAGCGCGCCTCTCGCATTGTCACCCATGCGCGTTCTCCCGGTCGAAATGGCGATGATAGCGCCACCATTGTCCGAGCCCCACGCGCGATGCAAGCCGGGGAGGGTGGATGCGGGCAGGTTTCCCCGCCCGCATGTCCAGTGTCAGATCGAGGCGTCGAGCGCGGCGATGATGGCGTCGCCCATCTCGGCCGTGGAGATCGGCGTGCCGCCCTCGGGGCCGAGCAGGTCGGCGGTGCGCTTGCCATCGGCCAGCACCTTCTCGACGGCCTGCTCGAGGCGGGTCGCCTCGTCGCCATTGTCGAAGCTGTAGCGCAGCGCCATGGCGAACGACAGGATGCAGGCGATCGGGTTGGCCTTGCCCTGACCCGCGATGTCGGGAGCCGAGCCGTGCACCGGCTCGTAGAGCGCCTTGGGGCGGCCATTGGCCATCGGCGCACCCAGGGACGCGGAGGGCAGCATGCCCAGGCTACCGGTCAGCATCGCCGCGGCGTCCGAGAGCAGGTCGCCGAACAGGTTGTCGGTGACGATCACGTCGAACTGCTTGGGCCAGCGGCAGAGCTGCATGGCGCCGGCATCGGCATACATGTGGCTCAGTTCCACATCCGGGTACTCGGCCTCGTGGATCTCGGTCACCACCTGGCGCCAGAGCACGCCCGATTCCATGACGTTGGCCTTCTCCATCGAGCAGACCTTGTTGTTCCGGCGGCGGGCCAGCTCGAAGGCGGAGCGCGCGACGCGGGCGATCTCGCTCTCGGTGTAGCGCTGGGTGTTGATGCCGACGCGCTCGTTGCCTTCCTTGTGGATGCCGCGCGGCTCGCCGAAATAGACGCCCGAGGTCAGCTCGCGCACGATCATGATGTCGAGGCCGGCAACCACGTCGCGCTTGAGCGAGGAGAAATCGGCCAGCGCATCGAAGCACTGCGCCGGGCGCAGGTTCGAGAACAGGTCCATTTCCTTGCGCAGGCGCAGCAGGCCGCGCTCGGGCTTCACGGAGAAGTCGAGCGTGTCGTATTTCGGGCCGCCCACGGCGCCGAGCAGCACGGCGTCGGCGTTCTGGGCACGCTCCATGGTGGCATCGGTGAGCGGGGTGCCATGCGCGTCATAGGCCGCGCCGCCGACGAGGTCCTCCTCGACGTCGAAGGCGAGATCGCGCTTCTCGCCGTACCAGCCGATGATCTTCTTCACCTCGTTCATGACTTCGGGACCGATGCCGTCGCCGGCGAGGATCAGAAGGGAAGGATTGGACACTTTGGCGCTCCGGGTTGAAACGAATGGAATGGCGATGCGGTAGCCCGTGGTCGCCCTCGGGTCAAGTTCGCGCCCGGCCGCACGCGCTCACTCCAGTTCGAGATCGACCCAGACCAGCCGATGCGCCGAGGCGCGCGCCGCGGCCTCGGCCAGCGGGCCGGTGGCGGGCCAGACCACGCCAGCATCGATGACGGCCAGCCCGTCGCGCGAGGGCAGGACGTAATCGACCCGCAGGTTGCCGGGGCCGTCCGGCGGGGCATCCCAGTCGGCCGTGTCGTGAGAGGGGTCGCCCGCATGGGCGGGATCGGCCGCCGCGCGGCCGCCCTCGCTTCCGGGGAGCGGGTCGACGAGACGCGGGTCGTCGAGCAGCGCGCGCATCGCCTCGCGGAGACCCGCCCCGTCGGCAGGGTCGAGATTGGCAAGGCCCAGGATGACGAAGGGCGGCGCGGGGGCGGGGCCGAGTTCCCCGTCCATGAGGCTCTGCCACAGCCGGATCTCGTCGCGGTTGCGCAGCCCGTTGAGATCCTCGGGCCCGTCGAAGACGGGCGGGGTCGCGGCGAAGGCCAGCAGCCGGAGCGGCCCGGACGGGGTCTCGGCCCGCACCACCCAGTGTCCCGCGCTCGACAGCCGCCGCGCTGCCTGCGCTTCGGCCGAGGGAAACGGTGTGCCCTCGATTGCGGGCTGCTCCGCGCCCGGCAGGTCGCGCCAGAGCAGCCCGGTCAGGTCGCGCTCCAGCCGCAGCGGGAAGCGCGACAGCAGCGCCATGGCCCCGTCGCCGGTGAAGCGGCCGTAGCCATGGGAATCGCGCGCCCCGTCGGTGCGGCCATCGCCGTCGAGGTCGAGCCCGGAGGCCAGCCCCGCATTGGAGGGCGGGGCGAGGCGATACGAGTACTCGGGAGCGCCTTCCGCCTGCAGCCGGGCCGCGAGCGCGTCGAGCGTCGCGCCCTGCGCGTCGCGGTCGACGCCCGTGAGCAGCAGGATGTCGGGGGCGGCATGGGCGATGATCCGGGCCATGGCGGCGATCTGCGGATCCTCGCCGCGTTGCAGGTCGCGCAGGAGCAGGCCGGGGCCGTCGCGGCTCAGCTCGGGGTCGTAGCTGGCGATCCGGATCGGTTCGGCCGTGAGCGGGAGGGCAAGCGTGGAGAGCAGGGCGCCGAGCCGCGCCCCGCGCATCAGGCCGGGATCAGACCGGCCTCGCGGGCCGAGGCGCGCTCGCGCTGGGCGCCGATCATGTCGGCGACGCGCTGCAGCGCAACGCCGCGCATCAGCAGGCTGGCGGGCAGGAAGGCCCAGCCGGTCAGCGCCCAGATCATCGTGTGCGGGTTGGACAGGTCGAGCTGGCCGAACATCGGCATGCCGAGGCTGAGCAGCGCCGGGATCACGAAGGGCAGCAGGAAGCCCAGCACCAGGTTCACCTGACCGTCGCGGCGCAGCCGCCAGATCACGTCCGGCCCCGAGGTCGGGTCGAAGGTCGGCAGGTTGATCCAGACGTTGAAATTGCCCGAGCGCATCGGCCAGCCGCGGAAGCGCAGCAGCCCGGCGAACAGCGCCATCGAGGCGAGCGAGAGCAGGTAGCTCAGCGCCGCGCCGGCCCGGATTTGGTCGGCGAGCGCGCCGGGCGTGCCGTCGGGCAGGGTCAGCATCAGCAGCCGCACCGGCGAATAGGGAATGTCGAGCAGGTGGCCCAGCGGCGCGGTCAGAGCGGCGACCAGCGCGGTGATCGTCGCGGGCTCGCTGGCGTCGCGTGCCAGCAGCGACAGCAGGAACACCGCCGCGCCGAGGGTGACGAAGCGGATGCGGTTGAAGGGCGGCGCGTCCCGGAACTCCACCAGGCTGGGCGAGACCGAGGTATATTCCACCGCTGTGAACAGGCCGGCGCCGAGCGCGACCAGCGCGACGATCTCGGGCGTGCCCGAGGCGCCGGTCTGCAACAGCATCGATGGTGTCGCGATCAGCAACATCATCAGCGCCGCGCGCAGGAGTCCTCCTGTCAGTCGCGTGACCATAGTCTGCCCATTCCTGTGCCGAGCGGCCACGATTGAAATCCGCGGCTCTTCATCGGCGATGTGCGGCCCATGCAGGCCGGCTTGCCTCAATCCTGCCACTATTTGGGCCCTTTCCGAGTTCAGGCGCAACGATCAAGACTCAGGAAGCGCTCGAACTGCGGCTCTTTTGCGACGCGGAGGCAGCCGAACTGGTCCGATAATGGGACGGGTGCGCCCAATTCTATGCCTTATTCGGGCCATATCTTGTGGGAGACGGTGGGGGGATGCCCTACCAGCGGTGGGTATATATGACTTTACGTCATATTCTTTTGGATTGGGCCCTACGAAAAATGGGGCGACCCCGGCGGGCCGCCCCATTCTTGTCCGAATCATCGCCGGCCCGCGCCGGCGCGTGCTGCCTTAATCAGACCCAGGGACGGGCCTGCGCGGCTTGGCTTTCAAAACTGTCGATCGCGGCGGCCTTCTCCATGGTCAGGCCGATATCGTCGAGCCCCTCGAGCAGGCAGTGCTTGCGGAAGGGGTCGACGTCGAAGTGGAAGCTCTCGCCCTCCGAGGTGGTCACGGTCTGGTTCTCGAGGTCGATGTCGAGCCGGGCATTGGCGCCCTTCTCGGCGTCGCGCATCAGCACCTCGACCTGCTCCTCGGGGAGGGTGATCGGCAGGATGCCGTTCTTGAAGCAGTTGTTGAAGAAGATGTCGGCGAAGCTGGTCGAGATCACGCATTTGATCCCGAAATCCTTAATCGCCCAAGGCGCGTGCTCGCGCGAGGAGCCGCAGCCGAAATTGTCGCCGGCAACGATGATCTCGGCGTTGCGGTAGGCCGGGTTGTTGAGCACGAAATCCGGGTTCTCGGAGCCGTCGTCGAGGTAGCGCATCTCGGCGAACAGGTTCACCCCGAGCCCCGACCGCTTGATGGTCTTGAGGAACTGCTTGGGGATGATCATGTCCGTGTCGATGTTGACCAACGGCATCGGCGCGGCGATGCCGCTGAAGCTTTCGAACTTGTCCATCACATCATCTCCCGCACGTCGGTCAGGTGTCCGGTGATCGCGGCGGCCGCCGCCATCGCCGGGCTCATCAGGTGGGTGCGCCCGCCCTTGCCCTGGCGCCCCTCGAAGTTGCGGTTCGAGGTCGCGGCGCAACGCTCGCCGGGGGCCAGCTGGTCGGGGTTCATCGCCAGGCACATCGAGCAGCCGGCAAGGCGCCATTCGAAGCCCGCCTCCTTGAAGATGTCGGCCAGGCCTTCTTCCTCGGCCTGGGCGCGCACGAGGCCCGAGCCGGGCACGACCATGGCGCGCATGCCGTCCTTAATCTTCTTGCCCTTGAGGATCGCGGCCGCGGCGCGCAGATCCTCGATCCGGCCGTTGGTGCAGGAGCCGATGAAGACCGTGTCGATCTTGATCTCCTTGAGCGGCGTGCCAGCCTTGAGGCCCATGTAGTCGAGCGCGCGCTTCGCGGCCTCGACCTTGCCACCCTTGAAGGCGGCCGGATCCGGCACGACGTCGGTGATCGGCAGCACGTCCTCGGGCGAGGTGCCCCAAGTGACGACCGGGGCGATATCCTCGCCGCGGATGGTGACGACCTTGTCCCAATGCGCGTCGTCATCGGAATAGAGCGTCTTCCACCACTCCATCGCCGCTTCCCACTGCGCGCCCTTCGGCGCATGGGGCCGGCCCTTGACGTATTCGAAGGTGGTCTCGTCGGGCGCGATCAGGCCGGCGCGGGCGCCGCCCTCGATCGCCATGTTACAGACCGTCATCCGACCTTCCATCGACAGCGCGCGGATCGCTTCGCCGCAATACTCGATGACATAGCCGGTGCCGCCGGCGGTACCGGTCTTGCCGATCACCGACAGGGTGATGTCCTTGGCGGTGACGCCCGGCGCGAGCTTGCCGGTGATCTCCACCTTCATGTTCTTGGACTTCGACTGGATCAGCGTCTGCGTGGCGAGCACGTGCTCGACCTCGGAGGTGCCGATGCCATGCGCCAGCGCGCCGAAGGCGCCATGCGTCGCGGTGTGGCTGTCGCCGCAGACCACGGTCATGCCGGGCAGGGTCCAGCCCTGTTCGGGGCCGACGATGTGGACGATGCCCTGACGGATATCGGAGACCGGGTAGTAGTTGATCCCGAACTCGCGCGCGTTCTTGTCGAGCGCCTCGACCTGGATCCTGCTGTCCTCGTTCTCGATGACCTTGTCGCGGCCCTCGGTGGTGGGGACGTTGTGGTCCGGCACGGCGATGGTCTTCTCGGGCGTGCGCACCTGGCGGCCAGCCATGCGCAGCCCCTCGAAGGCCTGCGGGCTGGTCACCTCGTGCACGAGGTGACGGTCGATATAGAGCAGGCCGGTGCCGTCGGCATCCTGCTGGACGAGGTGGGCGTCCCAGATCTTGTCGTAGAGTGTCTTGCCGGTCATGGAGTGGTCCTCTTGCGGCTGGATATGTGTGACGGGCGCGCTGGCGCCGGGGGTCGTGCGGGCGCGAAAGCGCCCCGCCGCGTCAGAGTCGCGCGAGGATCGTGCAGGTCGCGCCAAAGAACCGCCAGGGCAGCCGCGCGCGATCATCCATGTCGAAGACCCGTGTCATGGCGTCCAGATACTCCTTCGGACCCTGCGGCACAAGAGCCTGTGCAGCCGCTGGACCGGGGGGGCGGGGCGCTACATTCTGCGGACAGTCGAACGGGCAGGGGATGGGTGATGGAGCCGAAGACGGGCGTGGACGAGGTGGCCGGGACCGCGGCGCAGGAAGCCGAGGCGGCCGCCGTCGAGATGGCCCGTCAGGCCGAGGAGGCGCCCGAGGTGATCGCCCAGGCGGCGACCGATCTGGGCGACCGGCTGCTCGCGGATGCCGAGCGGGTGGCGCAGGGCGTGATGCAGCCCTGGAACGCCTGGCAGCTGGTGATCGTGCTCGGCGTCTTCGTGCTGGCGCATCTGGGCCGGGCCTGGCTCGGGCCGAAGCTGCATGACTGGATGCGGCACCGCACGGGCTGGCCGCGCTGGCGGATGCGCTACGCGGTGACGCTGCACCGGCGGCTGCGCGGGGTGCTGTTCGTGCTGCTGCTGTGGATCGCGCTGGCGGTGGTGCGGCAGATCGACCCCGGCGGCGGGGCCGGGGTGCTCAGGATCGTGGCCAACCTCGCCACCGGCTGGCTGATCGTGGCGCTGGTGGCGCGGATGATCGTCAACCCGATCCTGCGCGGCATCGTGCGCTACGGCGCCTGGAGCTGGATCACCCTGCGCATCCTCGACCTGACGGAGGAGACCTCGCGGCTGCTCGACAGCCTGTCGATCCAGACCGGCGATCTGCGGATCTCGGTGCTCCTGGTGCTCAAGGCGGCGCTGGTGCTGGGCGTCGCCTTCTTCCTGGCGCGGCTGCTGGCGCGGACCTCGGCGCACCGGATCGAGAGCAATGCCGAAATCAGCCCCTCTATGCAGGTGCTGGCGGTGAAGCTGTCGCAGCTGCTGTTCTACGGCATCGCGGTCTTTGTCGGGCTGCGCGCGGTGGGGGTGGACCTCACCGGTCTCGCGGTGCTGTCGGGCGCGATCGGCGTGGGTCTCGGCTTCGGCCTGCAGAAGGTGGTGTCGAACCTCGTCTCGGGCCTGATCATCCTGCTCGACAAGTCGATCAAGCCCGGCGACGTGATCTCGCTGGGCGAGACCTTCGGCTGGATCTCGACGCTGGGCGCGCGCTACGCCAGCGTCGTCACCCGCGACGGCAAGGAATACCTGATCCCGAACGAGGACCTGATCACCACGCAGGTGGTCAACTGGACCCATTCCGACAACTCGGTGCGGATCGACATCGCCTTCGGCGCCTCCTATGGCGACGATCCGCATCTCGTGCGGCGGGTGGCGGTGGCCGCGGCGGCGGGCTGCGGACGAGTTCTGGAAAAGCCCGCGCCGGTCTGCCATATCACCGCCTTCGGCGATTCGAGCGTGGATTACACGTTGCGCTTCTGGATCGACGACGCGACGGCGGGACTCACCAATATCCGCGGCGACGTGTTCCTCGCCTTGTGGGACGCGTTCAAGGCCGAGGGCATCTCGATTCCCTTTCCGCAGCGCGAGGTTCGGGTGCTCGATGGCTCCGCCTTGCAGGTCGCGCAACGCACTGCCGAGTGATCGGACGAGAGGGGCGGGATCGTTGAAAACGGCCACCCCCCTTGCTACATTGAAACCATGCCTGGCGCCGGGGCAAAGTCGGCGGCGTGAAACCGGAGGATGATGACCTGTCCCTTTCCACCCATGCGGCGCAAGCCGCTTCCCGGGGCGCGGGCCTGATGGCCGGGGCGCCCTCCGCGACGAGTGAAACGCTGCTCGCAGCAATCCTCGCTTCCCTCGATGACGACAAGGCCGAAGAGATCGTGCAGATCGATCTGCGCGGACGCTCGGAGATGGGCGATTACATGGTGATCGCATCGGGCCGCTCGACCCGCCAGGTCGCGGCCATTGCCGAGCATCTCACCGACAAGCTCAAGCAGGAGTTCGGCGTGCTCTCGAAGACCGAGGGCAAGGAGACCGGCGACTGGGTGCTGATCGATACCGGCGACGTGATCGTTCACGTGTTCCGGCCCGAGGTGCGCGAGTTCTACCAGCTGGAGAAGATGTGGGCGCCCCAGGGGGCGGCCGCCGACGCCTTCCGCTGATGCGCGTGAGGATCTGCGCGGTGGGCCGGATGAAAGCCGGCCCCGAACGCGCTCTGGTTGATGACTATACTGCCCGGTTCGACCGGACCGGGCGGGCGCTGGGCCTCGGTCCGCTCGCCGTCTCCGAGGTCGACGACCGCAAGGGCGGCGGCATGGCCGCCGAGGCGGCGCTGCTGGAGCGCGCGATCCCGCAAGGCGCGGTGATCTGCGCCATGGACGAGCGCGGCCGCCAGATGACCTCCCCCGATTTTGCCGAGATGCTGGCCGGTTGGCGCGACCAGGGTCGTTCCGAGGTCGCCTTCGTGATCGGCGGCGCCGACGGGATCGACCCGGCGCTCAGGTCGCGCGCCGACGCCATGCTCTCCTTCGGGCCGATGGTCTGGCCGCACATGCTGGTTCGGGCGATGCTGACCGAGCAGCTCTACCGCGCCGCCTCGATCCTCGCGGGCGCGCCCTATCACCGGGTCTGAGCCGGGGCCCTCGGTGGACAAACGGGGCGCTTTGGCTCAGGACTTGCCCGACCCATTGCAGGAGGCCCCCCGATGACGACACCCAAACCCGTGGTCCTGTGCATCCTCGACGGCTGGGGCCTGCGCGCGGCGCGCGAGGGCAACGCGCCCGCATTGGCCCGGACCCCCGCCTTCGACCGGATCATGCAAGGTCCGAACGCCACGTTGGTGACGCATGGGCCGGATGTCGGGCTGCCTTCCGGGCAGATGGGCAACTCCGAGGTCGGTCACACCAATATCGGCGCCGGGCGGGTGGTCGCCATGGATCTCGGCCAGATCGACCTCGCGGTCGAGGATGGCTCCTTCCACGACGCCGAGGCGATCGTCGATTTCGCCAATACCCTGCAGGATTCGGGCGGCACCGCGCATCTGTTCGGTGTCGTCTCGGATGGCGGCGTGCACGGCCATCTCGATCATATCGTGGCGTCGGCCAAGGCGCTGCGCGACCGTGATGTCGCGGTGACGATCCACGCCATCACCGACGGGCGCGACGTCGCGCCCTCCTCGGCCGACGCCTATGTCGAGGACCTGCTGCAGAAGCTGCCCGAGGGCACGCGGATCGCCACCGTGATCGGCCGCTACTTCGCGATGGATCGCGACAACCGCTGGGACCGGGTGAAGACCGCCTACGAGGCCATCGTGACTGGCAAAGGCAACCGCGCCGAGGATCCGCTCGCGGCGGTGAAGGCGGCCTGGGATGCCGGCAAGACCGACGAGTTCATCCCCGCCACGGTGATCGGCGACTATGCCGGCATGCAGCCGCAGGACGGGCTGTTCTGCCTCAACTTCCGGGCCGACCGGGCGCGCGAGATCCTCGCCGCCATCGCCGATCCGGAGTTCGATGGCTGGGATCGCGGCGAGGCCCCGGCGCTGGCCGCGCGGCTCGGCATGGTCGAATACTCCGACAAGCATGTCGCCTGGTACGAGACCGTGTTTCCCAAGCGCGACATCGCCAACACTCTGGGCGCTTGGGTCGCGTCCAAGGGGCTGCGGCAGTTCCGTCTCGCCGAGACCGAGAAGTACCCGCATGTCACCTTCTTCCTCAACGGCGGCAAGGAAGAGGCCGAGCCGGGCGAAGACCGCTTCATGCCGAAATCGCCCAACGTCGCCACCTATGACATGCAACCCGAGATGTCGGCCGGCGAAGTGACCGAGAAGTTCGTCGAGGCGATCGGCCAGGGCTACGACCTGATCGTCACCAACTTCGCCAACCCCGACATGGTCGGCCATACCGGCGATCTCGACGCCGCGATCCGCGCCTGCGAGGCAGTGGATCAGGGTCTTGCGCGGGTCTGCGAGGCGCTGGAGCAGGCGGGCGGCGCGATGATCGTCACCGCCGATCACGGTAATTGCGAGATGATGATCGACCCCGAGACCGGCGGGCCGCACACCTCGCACACGCTGAACCCGGTGCCGGTGGCGCTGTTCGGCGGGCCCGAGGGTGCGCGGCTGCGCGACGGGCGGCTGGCCGATCTGGCGCCGACGCTGCTGGACCTGATGGGCCTCGACCTGCCGCCCGAGATGACCGGGCGCAGCCTCATCGAATGAGGTCGGCGCTCGCCCTCGCGCTGGCGCTGCTCGCCACGCCGGCCGCCGCGCAGGACACCGCCACCGCGGCGCGCGAGGCCGCCGCACGTCTCGCCGCGGCCTCCGAGCAGCTCGACGCGGCGCAGGCGGCGCGCGACCGGGTGGCCGCGCTGACCGAGACGGTGCGCGCCTACGAGATCGGTCTCGAGGCGCTGCGCGACGGGCTGCGGCGCGCAGCGATCCGCGAGCGGGCCATCGCGGTGGAACTCGACGCGCGGCGCGAGGAGATCGCGGCGCTTTTGGGCGCGCTGCAGGCGATGTCGCGCGCCCCGGCGCCGGCCTTGCTGCTGCACCCGGCGGGGCCGCTGGGCACCGCGCGGGCCGGTCTGATCGCCGCCGAGGTCACCCCGGCATTGCAGGCCGAGGCCGAGAAGCTGCGCCTCGACCTGCAGGAGGCGGCCGATCTCGCGGCCCTGCAGCAAAGCGCGATCGTCACGCTGGAAGAGGGGCTTGCCGGGGCCCAGGCCGCGCGCAGCGCGCTCTCCGAGGCGATCTCTGAGCGCACCGACCTGCCGCGCCGTTTCACCGAGGACCCGGTCGCCACGGCGCTGCTGATCGCCTCGACCGACACGCTCGACGCCTTTGCCTCCGGGCTGGCGCAGACGGTGGATGCCGAACTATCGGCCAACGCGCCGGATGCCAGCGATCGCAAGGGATCGATTCCGCTGCCGGTGCAGGGACAGGTGCTGCGTGGCTTCGGGCAGGCCGACGCCGCCGGGGTGACCCGGCCCGGCCTCGTGATCGCGACCGCGCCGCGCAGCCTCGTCACCACGCCGGTCGCGGCGACGCTGCGGTTCCGCGGTGAGCTGCTCGATTACGGCAATGTCGCGATCCTCGAGCCGGCGGCAGGGGTTCTGGTGATTCTGGCCGGGCTCGCGGAGGTCTATGGTACCCCGGGAGAGATCCTGCCCGAGGGCGCGGCGGTGGGTCTGATGGGCGGAGAGCTGCCAGCCCCGCACGAAATCTTGACCGAAACGGCGCAGGGCGGTGGCGCGCCGCGCCCGGAAACGCTTTATCTGGAAGTGCGGGAGGGCGACGCGCCGGTCGACCCCGCCACGTGGTTCGTGTCCGGCTGATCTGCCGGGGGCACGACGGAAACGGCCGCAGCGCCGGAAACGAGAGGGAAGGTCGCGCATGAGGAAACTGCTACTGGCCGCGCTGGGCGGAACCGCGCTCGGGCTGGTCGTCACGACGCAGGTGGCCGGGCCGCTCGTCGCGCAGGAGGCCGAGCGCAACGCCAGCGTCTACGAACAACTCGACCTGTTCGGAGACATCTTCGAACGGATCCGCGCCGAATATGTCGAGGAAGTCGAGGAGAGCGAGCTGATCGAGGCCGCGATCAACGGCATGCTGACATCGCTCGACCCGCATTCCTCCTACCTGTCGCCCGAGGACGCCGCCGACATGCGCACCCAGACGCGCGGCGAGTTCGGCGGCCTCGGGATCGAGGTCACGCAGGAGGAGGGGATCGTCAAGGTCGTCTCGCCGATGGACGGCACTCCCGCCGACGCCGCCGGCATCCTCGCCGGTGACTTCATCACCGCCGTCGATGGCGAAAGCGTGCTCGGTCTGACCCTCGACGAGGCGGTCGACCTGATGCGCGGGCCGGTCGGCTCCGAGATCATCATCACCGTGGTGCGCGAGGGCGAGGAAGAGCCCTTCGACGTCTCGATCATCCGCGACACGATCAAGCTCAACGCCGTGCGCGCCCGGACCGAGGGCGACACCATCGTGGTCCGCGTCACCACCTTCAACGACCAGACCTATCCCGACCTGAAGAAGGGTCTGGCCGAGGAGATCGAGAAGGCGGGCGGGCTCGACAATGTCAACGGCGTGGTGCTCGACCTGCGCAACAACCCCGGCGGCCTGCTGAACCAGGCGATCTACGTCTCCGACGCCTTCCTCGAGGCGGGCGAGATCGTCTCGACTCGTGGCCGCGACGTAATCCAGTCCGAGCGCAACAATGCCACCCCGGGCGACCTGATCGACGGCAAGCCGATGGTGGTGCTGGTCAATGGCGGCTCCGCCTCGGCCTCCGAGATCGTCGCCGGCGCGCTGCAGGACCACCGCCGCGCCATCGTCGTCGGCACCCAGAGCTTCGGCAAGGGCTCGGTCCAGACGGTGATGCCGCTGCGGGGCGAGGGCGCGATGCGGCTGACCACGGCGCGCTACTACACGCCGTCGGGTCGCTCGATCCAGGCGCTGGGCATCTCGCCCGACATCATCGTCGAGCAGCCCCGGCCCAAGCCCGTCGCGGAGACCGAGGAGGAGAACACGACGCCGCGTCCGCTGCGTTCGGAGGCCGATCTGCGCGGCAGCCTCGACAATGACAGCCTGACCGAGGACGAGATCAAGCAGCTCGAGGCCGACCGCGAGCGGGCCGAGAAGGCGGCGGAACTGCGCGAGCAGGACTACCAGCTCGCCTACGCGATCGACATCCTCAAGGGCCTCTCCGCCCTCGGTCCCCGTTCGCTGCCCGATCCCGAGAAGCGGGCCGAGGCCGCGGAGGAGGAGGAGGCGCAGTGAGGCCATCCAGCATCGCCGCGCTGCCGTTCCGCCCCTGCGTGGGCGTCATGCTGGTCAATGCCGAGGGCAAGGTCTTCGTCGGCCAGCGGATCGATCGCGACCAGAATGCCTGGCAGATGCCGCAGGGCGGCATCGACCCGGGCGAGGACGTGACCGGGGCGGCGCTGCGCGAGCTGCGCGAGGAGACCGGCGTGACGCCCGACAAGGTGATCATGGTAGCCCAGACCGAGGAGCCGCTGCGTTATGATCTGCCCGCCGACGTGGTGCCGCATATTTGGGGTGGCCGCTATCGCGGCCAGGCCCAGACATGGGTGCTGATGCGCTTCACGGGGCGGGATTCCGACATCGACATCTCCACCGAGCACCCGGAGTTCAGCGCATGGAAATGGATCGACCCCGCCGAGCTGGTCTCGGCCATCGTGCCCTTCAAGCGGCGCGTCTACGAACAGGTTCTGGAGCAGCTCGGGCCGCTGGTCTGAGCCTTGTTCTGGCGGCGGTGGCGCAACCCGCCACCGCCCTGTCCTGCCTCGTGCCCGACCCGATCCGCAGCTTCGCGGAGATCCACGCCGCGCCCGAAAGCTACCGCGCCTATGTCGGCAGCTTCGCCTTCGACGCGGACAAGCTGCCGCCGATGCAGGATCTGTCGCAGCCGGTGACCGCGACCCCGAATCCGGTGCCGGCCGAATTCGCCGGTCGCCAGCTCGGGCCGACCGGCTTCGACACGCCGGTGGAGGCGCCGATGATCCTGCAACCGTCCTGCGCCGGGCCTTGGTGTGGCAGCCTGTCCCCCGGCGACGAGGTGCTGGTCTTCGCGCGCGAGGAGGACGGGCAGCTGATCGTCGATCTCGAACCCTGCCCGGGCAAGGTGCAGGGCGCGCCGGATGCCGCCATGCGCGAGAGGCTGGCCGCATGCATGCGCGGCGAGGATTGCCTGCCGGACCCATGAGCGAGATGCCCGTCCGGATCGAGCCGATCTCCCCGAAAGATGTCGAGGATTTCCGCGCGGCGCTCGATTCCGTGGCGCGGGAGAGGCTCTACCTCGCGGCCTTCGAGGCGCCGCCGATCGAACAGGTGCGCGCCTTCGTCGAAACCAATCTGCGCGAGGGCAACCCGCATGTCGTGGCCCGCGGTGGTGATCGTCTCGTGGGCTGGTGCGACATTACCCGCCATCGCTCGCCGCTGCGGACGCATTGCGGCGTGCTCGGCATGGGGGTCGTGGCCGGGCATCGTAGCGCCGGGATCGGGCGGGCGCTTCTGGGCGCCGCACTGAGCGCGGCGCGGGCGGCAGGCATGCTGCGGGTCGAGTTGGAGGTGCGCGGCTCCAACACCCCGGCCATCGCGCTCTACGAGCGGATGGGCTTTCGCCATGAGGGACGAAAGATCGCCGCCTGCCGCTTCGACGGGACGACCGACGACATGCTGATCATGGGGCTGGTCTGGCCGGAGCCGGGGCCTGCGAGGGTGGCGGGCTGAACCGCCACCCCGGCGTTCAGCGCAGCCGCTTGAGCAGCGACTCCGAGGCGAAGCCGTCGACCGGCAGGCCGTTGACCTGCTGGTAGCGGCGGATCGCGGCGGTAGTGTTCGGGCCGATGATGCCGTCGGCGCCGCCGGTGTCGAAGCCCAGCGCTGTCAGGCGGCGCTGCACCTCGGAACGCTCGGCCCGGTTCAGCGCCCGACCGGTGGCCATCGGCGTGCGGAACGGCCCGGCTCCGGCGATCCGGTCGCCCAGATGACCGACGCCGATCGCATAGGCGTCGGCGGCGTTGTAGCGCTTGATGACGTCGAAGTTCTTGAAGGTCATGAAGGCCGCGCCCTGCGCGCCCTCGGGCACCAGGATTTCGGCCGCGCCGAAATCGCCGATCCGCCCGCCGGTCGCCGCCTGCACGCCCAGCGCCTGCCATTCGGCGGCGCTCTTCTTGGTGCCGCCGGCAAGGCCGTAGTTGAAGCCCGCGGGCAGCACCACCTCGACGCCCCAGGGCTGGCCCCGGCGCCAGCCGAAGCTGGAGAGGTATTTCGCGGTCGAGGCGAGACCGTCGGTCGGGTCGTCCGACCAGATGTCGCGCCGTCCGTCGCCGCGGAAATCGGCGGCATAGGCCTCGTAGGAGGTGGGGATGAACTGGGTGTGGCCCATCGCCCCGGCCCAGCTGCCCTTCATGTTCTCGGGGCTGACATCGCCGTTCTGCAGGATCTTGAGCGCCGAGGTGAGCTGCTGCTCGAAGAAGCGGCCCCTGCGGCCCTCATAGGCGAGGGTCGCGAGCGCCGAGACCACGGGCACGTCGCCACGCCGCTTGCCGAAATTGCTTTCCATGCCCCAGACCGCGAGCACGGTCTGCCGGTCGACGCCGTAGCGGGCCTCGATCTCTGAGAGCAGGCTCGAATATTGCGACAGCATCGCCCGGCCGGTCTCGACACGAGTATCGGAGGCGGCGGTGGAGAGGTACTCGCCCAGAGTCTTGGTGAACTCGGCCTGGTTGCGGTCCTTCTCGATCACGCCGGGGATGTAGCCGGCGGAGGCGAAGGCGCGGTCGAAGGTGGCGCCGGAGACGCCGGCCGACAGCGCGCGCGGGCGGTAGCCTGCGACCCAGTTCGAAAAACCGGCATTGGGGCGGGGGCGCATGTTCTCGTCCATCTTTTCCGCGCGGGCGGGGGGGCGGAGCGAGCTGTCGAGGGGTCCGGAGACCGCCCCGCACGAGGCCAGCGCCGCGAGTGCGAGACCCAGAAGGCCCGCCCGTCCAAATGTCGTCAAGTTCCGCACCGACTGCTCCTTTTCGTTTGTGGCAGCACTACCGCGATGCAGGTGAGTCGCCACAGGGGCGCGGCGCCGGGCGGCGGGAAATCGCCTAGAGCGGTAGCGGCCCACCGACGCGCGCCATCTCGGCATGGGCGCGGGCGATCTCGGCGTCGCGGCCCGCCCCGAGCAGCGCCATGACCCGGCCGTCCCGGATGAAGCGCGCGACGAAATCGCCGGATGCCTCGCCGTCGATGCGGATCTCGTCCCAATCCTCGGCATGGCCGAGATAGCGGTATTGCCGGCCCAGCGCGGTCCAAAAGAAGGGGATGTCCGGCGCGCCGGTGTCGTGTCCCAGCATGGCCCGCGCCGCGCGCGCGCCGTGCTGGCGCGCGAGCCGCCAATGCTCGATCCGGGTGCGGCCCCATGGGGTTGGCAGGCGGGCGACGTCGCCCGCGGCCCAGACCCCCTCCAGCCCCTCGACGGCGAGGTCAGGGCCGGTGGCCAGCCCGCCATCATCCTCGGGCGACAGCCCCTTGATATCGGTGGCGGGCCGCACCCCGATGGCGAGCAGAACCAGATCGGCGTCGAGCCGGGTCCCGTCCTCCAGCCGCACCGACGCGACCCGGCCGTCGCCCTCGAACCCCGCAACTTTCGCGCCGGTGACGAAGCGCACGCCCTTGGCCTCGTGCTCGGCCATGATCGCCCGGCCCACCGCTTCGCCGACGACTCGGGCCAGCGGCACCGCTTCGCGCAGCGCGACGGTGACCTCGAGCCCGCGCTTGGCAAGGCTCAGCGCCGCCTCCATGCCGGTGAAGCCGCCGCCGACCACGACCGCCCGGCGCGCCGTTCCGGCGTCGCGGGCCAGCATCTCGCCCTCCTGGCGGGAACGCAGGTGGTGCAGCCCGCCCAGATCGCTGCCGGGCAGGTCGAGGCGGTTGGCAGTGCCGCCGGTGGCGATCAACAGCGAATCGTAGCCATGGACCGCGCCGGTTTCGGTACGGATCTCGTGCCGGGCCGCGTCGATCGCCGCGACCCGGCCCTCGATCAGGTCGATGTCGCGCGCGGCCAGCGCCTCCGGCGGCGTCAGGGTGAGATGACGCGGCAGGTCGCCCGTGGCCAGCACCGCCTTGCTGAGCAAGGTGCGGTCATAGGGCGGTTGTCCCTCGGGCGAGATCATCGCGATGCTGCCCTCGAAGCCCTCCTCGCGCAGGGTCAGCGCGCAGGCATCGGCGGCGGCGCCGGTGCCCGCGATGACGACGCGCCGGCTGTCCGCGCCGCGCCGCACATGCGCCGGGGCGGGATGCGGATCGGTGTCTTCGGGGATCTCCACCGTCACCCGCCCATCCGCGATGGCGACCGCGTAGCGGGCCAGGTCGCCATGGCCCGGCGGTTGGGTCTGCCGGCCGGTCGAGACGTCGAAGCAGGCATGGTGGAACGGGCAGATCAGCCGGTCGCCCTCCAGATGCCCCTTGGAGAGGGGCAGCCCGAAATGCGGGCAGGCATGGGCCAGCGCCGTCACCTCCGACCCGCGCCGGATCACCAGGATGGCGGTCTCGCCCGCCATCCCCTTGATCGGGCGGTCCTCCTCGAAATCCTCGAGCGTGCCGATATCGTGCCGTGCCATGTCGCCCTCCGCCGGTAGCTCTGGGCGAACCGGCGGAAGGACGGGTGGTTCCGGCTCAGCGCTTGCGCGTGACCTTGCGCTTTTCCTTCTTGGCCTTGGCCGCCGCCTTCTTCTTGGCGGCGCCGAGCTTGCGCTTGGCCGGTTTGCCGGAGCGGCGGGAAGGGCCGCGCGGCATGGTCGCGCCGTCGATCTCCACCAGCTCCGCGATCAGCCCGCCGGAGATCGGCGCGGCCTCCACGAGGCGCGCGGTGACGCGCTGTCCCAGCGCGATCACCCGGCCGCTGTCCGAGCCCATCAGGGTCTGGTCCTCGGCGTCGAAGTGGAAGAACTCGTTGCCCAGCGAGCGGATCGGCACCAGCGCGTCGGCGCCGGTCTCGTCGAGCTTCACGAAGACACCGAAGCGGGCGATGCCGCTGATCCTTCCGGGAAGCTCCGCGCCGATCCGGTCGGACATGAAGGCGGCGAGGTAGCGGTCGGTGGTGTCGCGCTCGGCCAGCATCGAGCGGCGCTCGGTGTCCGAGATCTGCTTGGCGGTGGCGTCGAGCTGTTCGATGTCGACCGGCGAGAGCCCATCCTTGCCCCAGCCATGGGCCGAGATCAGGCCGCGATGCACGATCAGGTCGGAGTAGCGCCGGATCGGCGAGGTGAAATGCGCGTAATTGGCGAGCGCCAAGCCGAAATGCCCGAAATTCTCGGGGTTGTAATAGGCTTGGGTCATCGAGCGCAGCGTGGCGAGGTTGATCAGCTCGTCGGTCTCGGTGCCCTCGGCCTGGGCCAGCAGCCGGTTGAGATGCGCGGTCTTGAGCACTTGCCCCTTGGCCAGCACCAGCCCCGCCCCCTTGGCCACCTCGCGCAGCGCGTCGAGCTTGTCGGGATTGGGCTCTTCGTGGACGCGGAACAGCAGCGGCGTGCGCTTGGCGATCAGCGTCTCGGCGGCGCAGACATTGGCCAGCACCATGAATTCCTCGATCAGCCGGTGCGCGTCGAGCCGGTCCTTGAAGGAGATCGAGGTCACCTGGCCCATCTCGTTCAGCTCGATCCGCCGCTCGGGCAGGTCGAGCTCCAGCGGCTGGCGCCGGTCGCGGGCCTTCACCAACGCCGCATAGGCGGCCCAGAGTGGGCGCAGCACCGTGTTGAGCAGGGTGGCGGCGCGGTCGCTGGGCTGGCCGTCGATGGCCTCCTGCGCCTCCTCGTAGGAGAGCGAGGCGGCCGAGCGCATCAGCGCCCGTTCGAAGCGGTGGTCGAGCTTATGGCCCTCGGCGTCGATGCGGATGCGCAGCGCGATCACCGCGCGCGGCACGCCCTCGTGCAGCGAGCAGAGATCCCCCGAGAGCCGGTCGGGCAGCATCGGCACCACCCGGTCCGGGAAATAGGTGGAGTTGCCGCGCTTGCGCGCCTCGCGGTCGAGCTCGGATCCCGGCGTGACGTAGTGGGCGACGTCGGCAATGGCGACCCAGAGGACGTGGCCGCCCTCGTTGTCGGGCGCGTCGTCGGGCTGGGCCAGCACCGCGTCGTCATGATCGCGCGCATCCGACGGGTCGATGGTGACGAGCGGCAGTTCGCGCAGATCCACGCGGCCCTTGAGTCCGGCGGGCTTCATCTTGTCGGTCTCGGCCAGCACCGCGTCGGGGAAATGGTCGGGGATGCCGTGCTGGTGGATCGCGATCAGCGAGACGGCGCGCGGGGCGGAGGGATCGCCGAGCCGCGAGGTCACGCGCGCCTTGGGCAGGCCGAGCCGGCCCTTGGGGCCCGACTGCTCGGCCTCCACGAGCTCGCCGTCCTTGGCGCCGTGCTCGGCCCCGGCGGGGACGATCCACTGTTTGTCGACGCCCTTGTCGATCGGCATGATGTGCCCGCCCTCGGAGCTCTTCTTGAAGATGCCGAGGATGCGCAGCGGGTTGGTGCCGATCTTGCGGATCAGCCGCGCGGTGTAGTCCTGATCCTCGCCCGGGGTGGCGGTGAGCTTGGCGAGGATGCGGTCGCCCGCGCCCAGGCTCGCATCGCTCTCGCGGAGCAGGATCAGGACGGTCGGTTCGGCGCCCTCGCCATGCCACTCCAGCGGCCGCGCCCAGAGATCGCCATCCGGATCGGGCGGCAGCACCGAGAGCACCGAGACGGGCGGCAGCCGGTCCGGGTCGCGATAGGTCCGGCGTTTCTTCTGGAGATGCCCCTCATCCTCGAGATCGCGCAGCAGGCGCTTGAGGTCGATCCGCGCCGCGCCCTTGATGCCGAAGGCACGGGCGATGTCGCGTTTGGCGGTCTGGGTCGGGTTGTCGGAGATCCACTGCAGGATCTCCTCGCGGGAGGGCAATCTGTTCATGCGCAGCAGGTAGCACGCACATGGGGGGTCGTCACGCGATCACGTGGCGAAGCCTCAGTGGTCGAGCCGCTTCTCCATGTCGCGATGCGGGATGCCGGCATCGTCGTATTCGGGGCCATAGGCGGTGTAGCCGAGCTTCTCGTAGAAGGGCAGGGCCTGGGTCTGGGCCGAGAGGTAGAGCCGGGTGACGCCGGGCCGCGAGCGCAGCGCCTCCTCGGCCTGGCGCATGATCGCGGCGCCAAGCCCGGTGCCGCGATGCTCGCGCAGCACCGCGACGCGGCCGATCTTGCCGGTTTCGCCCCGGATCAGCAGCCGCGCGGTGCCGGCGGGCTTGCCGTCGCAGGTGGCGATCAGGTGAATCGCCTCGGCGTCGAGCCCGTCCATCTCGTCGGCTTCGGAGACGTTCTGCTCCTCGATGAAGACGGTGCGGCGCAGCGCGTGGCAATGGGTGAGGTCGGTGGTCTCGGTGATCTCGTGTTTCACGTGAAGTAGTCCTTGAGGATACGGGCATAGACCGATTTCAACCGCTGGATCTGGGCGATCTCCACCCGCTCGTCGACCTGATGCATGGTCTGGCCGACGAGGCCGAACTCGACCACCGGGCAATGGGCCTTCACGAAGCGCGCATCCGACGTGCCGCCGGTGGTCGACAGCGCCGGGCGCAGCCCGGTCTCGGCCTCGACCGCGCCCGCCACCAGTTCCGACAGCCGGCCCGGCGGGGTCAGGAAGGCTTCGCCGGAGACCTTCACCTCGAGCCCTATCTCCACGCCGAACTCCTCGGCCACCCAATCGGCCTCGGCGCGCAGCCATTCGGTCAGCTTGGTGCCGCTGTGCAGGTCGTTGAAGCGGATGTTGAGCGTGGCGCGGCACTGGCGCGGAATCACGTTGGTGGCCGGGTTGCCGGTGTCGATGGTCACCACGGCCAGCGTCGAGGCGTCGAAATGCTCGGTGCCCTGGTCGAGCGCGTGGCTCGACAGGTGGTCGACCAGCCGCGCCATCGCCGGGATCGGGTTGTTGGCGCGGTGCGGATAGGCGGAATGGCCCTGCACTCCGGTGACGGTAAGAAAGGCGTTGAGCGAGCCACGCCGGCCGATCTTGATCATCTCGCCGAAGGTCTCGGGGCAGGTCGGCTCGCCCACGAGGCAGACATCCATCCGCTCGCCCGCATCGTCCATCCAGTCGAGCAGCGCGGTCGTGCCGTCGCGGGCCTCGCCCTCCTCGTCGCCGGTAATGGCGAGGATCACCGCGCCCTCGGGGGGCGTCTCGCGGACGAAGTCGATGGCGGCAGCGACGAAGGCCGCGACGCCCGATTTCATGTCGCAGGCGCCACGGCCATAGAGCTGGCCATCCTTTTCCTCGGCACCGAAGGGATCGACCGACCAGTCGTCGCGATTGCCCACCGGGACGACGTCGGTGTGACCGTTGAATCCGAAGGTCTTGGTTGCACCCTTCTCACCCCAGCGGGCGAAGAGGTTGACGACATCGCCGCGATCGACGCGGGTGCAGTCGAACCCGGCCGCCTCCAGCTCCTGCTGCAGCAACACCAGAGCGCCGCCCTCCTCGGGCGTGACCGAGGGGCAGCGGATCAGCCGCGCGGTCAGGTCGGCGGGGTCGATGGTCTGGGGCATCCGGTCACTCCTTCGATTGGCGAAGGGGTAGCGCGGGGCGGGCATGGTTTCAATCTCGCCCGCTCGGACGCGATCAGTGCACCGTGTCGGAGCCGCCCTTGGCGTCCTCGTAGAAAGGGGTCATCTGCGCCACGATCACCGAGTTCTCCTCGAGGGCGCGGCCCATCAGCGCGCGCTCCTCCTCGTCGATGTCGTGGCCCTCGGCGAGGCGCTCGTCGAGCGTGCCGTAGCCGGTGACGTCGAGCGGCGCGAGATCGGCCTGCTTGAGGATGGCCACGGTCTCGCGCACCGCCTCGGCCTCGTCCACGCCCGAGGCGTAGCACATCAGCGCGGCGCCGGTCGCGCCCTCGGGCAGCCCGTCACCGTTCTTGCGGCCGACCTCGACCAGCAGCGTGTAGACCTGCTGCTCGCGCTTCGGCTTGTCCTTCTTCTCGGCCATGGCGCCCTCCATCTGCTGGGCCTGCAGGTGGCACCCAAGCGCCCCGGACGCAAGACCCCGCGCCGTTGCCGGCGCGGGGTCCGAAGCCGTCATCGTTCAAAGCGTCAGGCGCGTTTGCCGCGCACCAGCCGCGCCAGGAAGATCAGGATGCAGGCGCCGATGAAGCCCGCGATCAGTGATCCCCAGAAGCCAGAGAGTCCATCGCCCATAACTAGGGCCAGCAGCCAGTTGAATAGCAACGCACCGAGAATGCCGAGAATGATGTTCATTAACAGGCCCATATCGGCCTTCATGAACTTCTCGGCCAGCCAGCCGGCGATCGCGCCGATGATGATGGCCGTGAACCAACCCACACCGCTCATGTCGTGCACTCCAGTAATCCGACCGGTCCCCCCGGTCCTTCATGTTCTGAACACGCGAAGGTGAGGTTGCGTTCCGAACCTATCCGTTCAGCACTTCGATCGTGGCCGCGATCCCATAAACCGCGAGCATCGCGACGCTTTCGAAGCCGATCCGGGCCGGGCCCTCGCGCTGCCGGGCGATCAGGCCGGCCAGCAGGATGCCAGTCATCAGCAGGCCGGTGCCCAGCCAGTAGAGGTCGGTGGTGCCGACCGCGTGGTAGAGGGAGCCCTCGCGCAGGCTGACGTCAGAGATCACCAGGAACAGCGTGTCAAAGGTGTTGCCGCCGATGATGCCGCCCACGGCGAGCTGCAGCGCGCCGCGCCGCACCGCGACGATGGTGGTGACGAATTCGGGCAGCGAGGTGACGACGGCGGTGATCAGCGAGCCGACGAGGCTCGAACGCAGGCCGAAGCGTTCGATGAAGGTGCTGCCGACCTGCGCGATCACGAAGCCGCCCAACCCCATCACCGCGACCAGAGCCGCGAAGCGCAGCGCCGGACCGGTGACGGAGCGGCCCGCCTCGTCGTCATCCTCGGGCTCGTCGGTGCGGGTCTCGGAGGTCATCACCGGCCGCCACATCGGCTTCTCCGAAACCCGGGCCGAGACGCGCACGCCGTAGAGATAAGTGAGAAACAGCGCCACCGAGACGGGGTGCACGCCGAAATAGGCGACCTCGGGCCCGGCGATGGCGCAGAGCGGCAGGCTGAGCAGGATCATCAGCATCACCGCCTGGAACAGGTTGGCCGGTTCGGCCGCGGCATGTTCGAGATTGGCGCGCCGGTAGATCAGGTCGGCGATGGCGAGAAACAGGGTCTGCGCCGCGATTCCGCCCACCGCGTTCGAGAAGGCGAAGGAGGCGTCGCCGTTCAGCGCGGCGTTGACCGAGACCACCACACCGGCCAGCGAGGTCGCGCCGCCGAGGATGATCCCGCCCGCCATCGCCTCACCCATCCGGGTCCGGTCGGCGATGATGTCGGCCAGCCGCGTGGCCCGGATCGAGGAGAAGATGACGGCCGCTGCAGCAAGGGCGAAGGCGACCAGAAGAAGCGGAAGGGGCAGGTTCTGGATCATGGCGGCCCAAGCGCATGGGCGGGAACGGGGTTCCGCCCATCGGGCCGGTTTCGCGAATCCGGTGCCATTGATACCAAAAAGGGGCGCCGTGGCGCCCCTTCTCTTCGATGGTTGTTGCGCCGCGGCTCAGTCGCGCAGCAGCTCGTTGATGCCGGTCTTGGAGCGGGTCTGGGCATCGACCTTCTTGACGATCACGGCGCAGTAGAGGTTCACGCCGCCCTTGGAGGGCAGCGAGCCCGAGACCACGACCGAGTAGGGCGGGATCTCGCCATAGGTGACTTCGCCGGTCTCGCGGTCGAAGATCTTGGTCGACTTGCCGATATAGACACCCATGCCGAGCACCGAGCCCTCGCGCACGATGCAGCCCTCGACCACCTCGGAACGGGCGCCGATGAAGCAGTTGTCCTCGATGATGGTCGGGTCGGCCTGCAGCGGCTCGAGCACGCCGCCGATGCCGACGCCGCCCGACAGGTGCACGTTCTTCCCGATCTGGGCGCAGGAGCCGACCGTGGCCCAGGTGTCGACCATCGTGCCCGAATCGACATAGGCGCCGAGATTGACGAAGGACGGCATCAGCACCACGCCGGGCGCGATATAGGCCGATTTGCGGACCACGGCGTTGGGCACCGCGCGGAAGCCCGCGGCGCGCCAGCGGTTCTCGCCCCAGCCGGCGAACTTGCTGTCGACCTTGTCCCACCAGCCGCCGCCCTGCGGGCCACCGGCCTGCATCTCCATGTCCTTGATGCGGAAGCCCAGCAGCACCGCCTTCTTGGCCCATTGGTTCACGTGCCAGTCGTTGCCGCGCTTTTCGGCGACGCGCAGCGCGCCGCTGTCGAGCGCGTTCAGCGTGTCGAGGATCGCCTCGCGGGTTTCGCCACCCGTGGCGGGGGTAATCGTGTCGCGCGCCTCCCAGGCGGCCTCGATCGCGGTTTCGAGCTGGGCGGTGTCGGTATCGGCCATGGGATGGGCTCCGGTTTGTGATGCGGCTCGGGGGCGGCTATAGACCGGATGCGGTAATCGGCGCAACGCGCCCTAGGGTAAGGGACCGGCATGACCAAGGACAGACGACACCTGATGCGCGACAGCCAGGAGGACCAGCGCACCGCAGGGCAGGTCCCGCAGACGCCGCAGACCACCTCTCCCTCCTACCGGCTGGCCTTCACCGACGAGGATTTCCTGCTGCGCGACGACCTGCGTCCGGTCCGCTGGCAGCTCGAACTGCTCAAGCCCGAGCTGCTGATGAACGAGGCCGGGGTGCATTCGACCGTGGTGCTGTTCGGCGGCGCGCGTATTCCCGAGCCCGCCAAGAAGCACACGGCGCGCACGCAGACGCTGGCCGACCTCTCGGCGTTCTACGAGGAGGCGCGGCTCTTCGCGCGGCGCGTCACCGAATGGTCGCTGGAGACCGGCGGCAGCGAGAACGTCATCGTGACGGGCGGCGGCCCGGGCGTGATGGAGGCGGGCAACCGCGGCGCGGAGGAGGCGGGCGGCCGCTCGGTCGGGCTCAACATCGTGCTGCCGCACGAGCAGGCGCCCAACCCCTATGTCACGCCGGAGCTGGCGTTCAACTTCCACTACTTCGCGATCCGCAAGATGCATTTCCTGATGCGCGCCAAGGCGGTCTGCGTGTTCCCCGGCGGCTTCGGCACGCTCGACGAGCTGTTCGAGACGCTGACGCTGATCCAGACCGGGCGGATGAAGCGCGTGCCCTTCCTGCTCTTCGGCCGCGCTTTCTGGGAGAAGATCGTGAACTGGGAGGCGCTGGCCGAGGCCGGCACCATCGCCGAGGAGGATCTGCAGCTGTTCAAGTTCGTGGAAACCGCCGACGAGGCCTTTGAGGCGATGCGCAGCTGGACCCATGCGGGCGAGCGGCGCGAGCATATCCCCGGCCGGGCGGAATAACGCTCTACCGCGAAGGGGCGCCTTCGCGGCAGGGTGAGGGCGGGGCACGCCGCTCCACCTCACCCTTCCGAGCTTGCGCGCCCGGCTGGTTTGACCCGTCGCGCCCTCAGGCCTTGGACAGTTCGGAGCCGCTCTTGAGCACCTCGTCGCCATCCTCCTGCTCGATCAGGTAGGCGGGCTCGTCCTCGCTGGCGTTGCGGGTGATCTCGGAGCCCTTGATCGTGCGGGTGATCTTGCGCGTGTAGACCTTGGTGATCTTGCCGCTACCGGTGCCGTTGGCCCAGTTCCACGTCACCCTGTCACCTGTCGAATAGCTCATGGCCGTGCCTCCGCTGCGGGGATGCACGGCCAACTGGCCAGACGGGCGGCGGTTCCTCAGGCGGTGGCGCGGGGCTTGGCGCCGGTCTGACCCTGGCGCGCCTGGTTCGCGGCCTGGGCCAGCATTCGCAGCTCGGCCTGGTTGCGCCCGATCCGCATGCGCAGCGCTTCCGGCAGCTCCTCGACGGATTTGCCCTTGGCCTGCTCCGCGAGGTCGCGGGTCTGCGCCATCAGTGCGGTGGCGCGCATCTCGCGGTTGGCCTTGGTGCGCGCGGGCACCAGGAAGAGCGGCGTCAGCGTCTTCAGCTCGGGCTTCTCGGCGATCAGGGCGTCGTAGCCTGCCTGGTCGTGGATCGCCGTGATCTCGTGGTGAAAGCCGATCTGTCCGGGCACCAGAAGATAGGCCTGCAGGTTCCGGCTGGCGTTGCGAAGCCGCAGCACCGAGTGCTCGACATGCATCCTCACCGTGAAGGAGGCCACCGGGCGGAGCGGGTCGAACTCCTTGGGCAGGATCTTCTGCGGCATGCCCAGAAGCCGCGCCATCGCCTTGAGCACGTCGATGGTCGACTTCACGTTCAGCGCCTTGAGGAACCGCTCACCGGAGGTGCGCGAGGCGCTCTCGTTCTTCTCGGCGCCCTCGCCCTTGGGCACGAAGAAGGAGAGGCCGTTGGCCAGCGGGATCGCGCCGTTCTGGGTCACGGGGCCGGTGTTCTTGCCCTCCTGCGCGGCCGCGTCCCAGGCATAGACGTCGCGCCAGACCGCCTTGGCGATCACCGGATCGCCGAGGATCGCCTCCCGCAGGGCGGGCTCCACCGCCGTGACCTCGAACTCGATCCCGTTGAGCTTGATCTTCACCGCTCTCTCCCCCTGATGGCGCCCGGTTGGTCCGGCACCTTATCCCTGTACTTCGGCCGCGATCTCGGCGCGGCTCTTGCGGGCGCGCTCGGTCGCGGATTTGAGCTGGCCGCAGGCGGCCATGATGTCCTCGCCGCGCGGCGTGCGGATCGGGCTTGCATAGCCCGCCTTGTAGATGATGTCGGCGAAGGCGTGGATGCGATTGTTCGACGAGCGCTGGTAGGGCGAGCCGGGCCATTCGTTGAAGGGGATCAGGTTGATCTTGGCCGGGATGCCCTCGATCAGCTTGACCAGGCGGCGCGCATCCTCGTCGCTGTCGTTCACGTCCTTGAGCATCACGTATTCGAAGGTGATGCGCTCGGAGTTCGACAGCTTGGGATAGGATTTCAGCGCCTCGAGCAGCTTCTCGATGTTCCACTTCTTGTTGATCGGCACCAGCTTGTCGCGCA
The DNA here is from genome assembly GCF_034371605.1 of Limimaricola variabilis. Classification (NCBI taxonomy): domain Bacteria; kingdom Pseudomonadati; phylum Pseudomonadota; class Alphaproteobacteria; order Rhodobacterales; family Paracoccaceae; genus Limimaricola; species Limimaricola variabilis. Next base: position 2,345,541 of record NZ_CP139691.1, read on the forward strand.
CCTCGTCGGTGGTGGCGTGGAAGCTGACGGCGAGCATGCAGCCGATCTCTTCGGCGGTGCGCGCGATCTCGGGCACGACGCCGCTGGTCGACAGCGTGATGCGACGGCGCGACAGGGCGATGCCCTCGCCATCCATGGCGATCTTCATCGCGTCGCGCACGCCCTCGAAATTGTAGAGCGGCTCGCCCATGCCCATCAGCACGATGTTCGACAGAAGCCGGGTCTCGTCCTTGGGCGCGCCCGGCTGCGGCCACTCGCCGAGGTCGTCGCGCGCCAGCATCACCTGGCCCACGATCTCGGCCGGGGTCAGGTTGCGGACCAGCTTCTGGGTGCCGGTATGGCAGAACGAGCAGGTCAGCGTGCAGCCCACCTGGCTGGAGATGCACAGCGTGCCGCGATCCTCTTCGGGGATGTAGACCGTCTCGACCTCGTGGCCGCCGGCGATCCGGACCAGATACTTGCGGGTGCCGTCGGAGGAAACCTGCTTGGAGACGATCTCGGGCAAGGAGATGACGAAGTTGCGCGCCAGCAGCTCGCGATACGGCTTTGCGAGATTGGTCATCGCGTCGAAATCGCGCACGCCCCAGTGGTAGATCCACTGCCAGATCTGGTTCACCCGCATCTTCGCCTGCTTCTCGGGCGTGCCGGCCGCGATCAGCGCATCGCGCATCGCCTCGCGGCGCAGGCCGACGAGGTTGGTCGGACCTTCCGGCGCCTTGCGCGGGATGGTGTGGACGTCCTGGGTGATGGGGGCGGTCGGTGTGACGGGGGCGGTCATCGGGGGTACCTCGGGGCCGGGGCTGCCCGGCTCATATGGGAAAGCGGGCCCGGTCATCAAGGAAAACCGGACCCGCTCTCATGTCATGGGGCCGCCCCGGAAGGGCGGTGGATCAGCTGGTGCAGCGCTTGGCGGCCTCGTCCACGGCCGCGGTGAAGCCCAGCAGCGAGAAGGTGTCCTTGGTCTGGGTGCCGCGGCCGGACACGCCGGTGAGCACGGCTTCGGCGCCGCGCTTCATCGCCGCGACGATGGCCGCGTCGTCCTGCGGCGTCGCGGGCCAGGCCCAATCGCCTTCGGTGAAGAGCTGGAAGTCCTGCCCGCCGACTTCAAGCGTCACGGTCGAGCCGGACGCGAAGGGGTAGCCGCCGGTGAAGGTCACCTGGCCGTTCACGCCCTGCGCCGGGCGATAGAACACGAAGAGCAGCGTCTCGCCGCGGTTCACGGTGACGGGCTGGCCGTCCTTGGTGTTGAGCTGGCTCTTGGGGGCCGAGACGCCAAAGCATTCGACCGGATCGGTTTCCTGAAACACGCTCCAGTCGGTCTCTGCGGCGACGCGGTTCGACGCCTCCTGCGCGACGGCGCTCGTGGCGGCGGCGGCGATGAGCGCACCTGCCGTCAGGGACCCGAACGCGCGGAAAAGTCGTGACATCATGTAGCAGCCTCCAGCTGTCTGGCCTCTTGGATGCCCCCGGCGCCTTTTCGACTGGAAGGGGCGGGTTCAACTCGATGGCCAGAGGCTTACCAAGATTCCCCGGCTTTGTGAAAGCCCCGCGCGCTCACGTCTTTGCGCGGATATCCGCGCAAAGCGCCCGGCGAAAACCGCCGGGCGGAACCGTGGCGTCAGCGCAACGCCACGGTGGCCGATTTACATCTGGATCGCTTCGCAGACCTCGACGCTGCCGCCATCGGCGACCATCGGGCAGTCCTTGGCCATGGCGATCGCCGCGTCGATGTCGGGCGCGGTGACGAGCGTGTAGCCATAGACGGGGTTGGCACCGCCGTCATGGGTCACGCCGCTCTGGCTCACGGTGTGCGATTTTCCGGCGGGGGCACCCTCGTCGACGATGTTGTCGCGGATGCCGTCCATCCAGCCCTGCCAGCGGGCCATCGCCTCGCGGCCCGCCTCTTCGCTCTCGGGCGGGCCCATCCCGTTGCCGTGGTAGATATACATGAAACGCTTGTCGGTCATGTCGTCCTCCCAGGTGACGCGGGGCGGGTCTGCCCCTGCGTCAGTGTCGGGCCACGAACCGAGTCGCGCAAGATCAAATGGCGAACATTTCCCGGCGATAGCCTTGGATGTAGAGCAGCGCCGTCAGGTCGCCGTGATTCACGCGGACCTCGCATTGCTCGGCCACCACCGGCTTGGCGTGCAGCGCCACCCCGGTCCCGGCGAGGCCGAGCATGCCGAGATCATTGGCGCCGTCGCCCACCGCGATGACGTCATCCGGGGTGATTCCCAGCCGCGCGGTGATCTCGTGCAGCGCCTGCACCTTGGCCTCCCGGCCGAGAATCGGGCGGGCCACCTCGCCGGTGAGTTTGCCGCCCGCGGCCAGCAGCGTGTTGGCGCGATGCTCGTGAAAGCCCAGCGCCTCGGCCACGTTCTCGGTGAAGGCGGTGAAACCGCCCGAAACCAGCGCCGCGTGGCCGCCATTGGCCTTCATCGTGGCGATGAGCTCGCGACCACCCGGCATGTGGGTGATCCGCTCCGACAGCACGCGGGCGATCACCGCCTCGTCGAGATCCTTGAGCAGGCCCACGCGCTCGATCAGCGCGCCCTCGAAATCCAGCTCGCCATTCATCGCGCGCCGGGTGATCTCGGCCACGCGCTCGCCCACGCCCGCCTCGGCGGCCAGCTCGTCGATGCATTCCTGCTGGATCATCGTGCTGTCCATGTCGGCGAGCAGCATCTTCTTGCGGCGGCCTTCGGTCCGCTGGATCACCAGATCGACGCGCGCCTGCTGCAGATCGGCCCAGACGTCCCACCGATTGTCCGGCATCGACGGGAGGCCGAACTCCACCGCCTCGCCCGGCGACAGCCAGTCGAGCGCGCTGCCGCCCCAGGCACTGCGCAGGTTCTCGGCGAGAATCGGATCGAGCTGGGTACCGGGGGCGGAGAGAAGGAGCGCGGTGAACATGGGGGAAAGTTTCCGATAGTGGCGCGGGATGGCCCGCTTGCGACGTTTGGCGGTGCCTTAACGGCAATTTCCCCGTTGTGAAAGCGCGTCGGGGGGCGTATCTGCGGCGACGGGACACCTCTCCCCAACGAGAGGCGCTTATCTGCAAGGATACCAGCAATGGTCAGCACGACTCCGGACGTTCGTCCGTCGAATCCGCGATTCTCCTCCGGCCCCTGCGCCAAACCCCCCCATTGGAGCCTCGACAAGCTCTCCGACGCGCCGCTCGGCCGCTCGCACCGCGCCGCCATCGGCAAGTCTAAGCTCGCCGCCGCGATCGAAGAGACGCGCGAGCTCCTCGGCATCCCCGCCGATTACCGGATCGGCATCGTGCCCGCCTCGGACACCGGTGCCGTCGAGATGGCGATGTGGTCGATGCTCGGCGCCCGCAAGGCCACCATGGTCGCCTGGGAAAGCTTCGGCGCGGGCTGGGTCACGGATGTCGTGAAGCAGCTGAAGATCGACGCCGAGGTGAAGACCGCCGATTACGGCCAGATCGTCGACATGGCCTCGATCGACTACGACACCGACGTCGTCTTCACTTGGAACGGCACCACCTCCGGTGTGCGCGTGGCCTCAGGCGATGCGATCCCGGCCGATCGCGCGGGCCTGACCATCTGCGACGCCACCTCGGCCGCCTTCGCGCAGGAGCTGCCCTGGGACAAGCTCGACGTCACCACCTTCTCCTGGCAGAAGGTGATGGGCGGCGAGGCCGCGCATGGCATGCTGATCCTGAGCCCCCGCGCCGTCGAGCGGCTGGAGAGCTACACCCCCGCCTGGCCGCTGCCGAAGATCTTCCGCATGACCAAGGGCGGCAAGCTGATCGAGGGCATCTTCAAGGGCGAGACGATCAACACGCCGTCGATGCTCTGCGTCGAGGATTACCTCGTCGCGCTGGCCTGGGGCCGCGAGGTCGGCGGGCTGGAGGGGCTGAAGGCCCGCGCTGACGCCAATGCCAAGGTCATCTGGGATTTCTGCGACGCGCGTCCCTGGATCGCCAACCTCGCCGAGGACCCGGCCACCCGCTCGAACACCTCGGTCTGCCTGAAGTTCACCGATGAGCGCATCAAGGACGGGACCGCCTTTGCCAAGGCTGTGGCCAAGCGGCTCGAGAAGGAGGGCGTGGCCCTCGACATTGGCGCCTATCGCGACGCCCCGGCCGGCCTGCGCATCTGGTGCGGCGCCACGGTCGAGACCGCCGATCTCGAGGCGCTGATGCCTTGGCTCGACTGGGCCTTCGAGGCCGAGATCGCGGCGCAGGCCGAAGCCGCCTGATCCCCTTCGGGGCGCGCGCGCGACGGCGCGCCCCGCTCCCCCATATCCCCGGACGCCTCCCGTCCGACCGCCACAGGAGCATTCCATGCCCAAGGTTCTCATTTCCGACGCCCTCTCCGACGCCGCCGTGCAGATCTTCCGCGATCGCGGCATCGAGGTCGATTTCCAGCCGAAGCTCGGCAAGGACAAGGAAAAGCTCGCCGAGATCATCGGCAATTACGACGGTCTCGCGATCCGCTCGGCCACCAAGGCGACCGAGAAGCTGATCGAGAAGGCCACCAACCTCAAGGTCATCGGCCGCGCCGGCATCGGTGTCGACAACGTCGACATCCCGGCCGCGTCGAAGAAGGGCATCATCGTGATGAACACGCCCTTCGGCAACTCGATCACCACCGCCGAGCACGCGATCTCGATGCTGATGGCCGTGGCGCGCCAGATCCCCGAGGCGAACGCATCGACCCATGCGGGCAAGTGGGAGAAGTCGCGCTTCATGGGCGTCGAGGTCACCGGCAAGACGCTGGGCGTGATCGGCGCCGGCAACATCGGCTCGATCGTGATCGACCGCGCGCATGGCCTGAAGATGAAGGTCGTGGCTTATGATCCCTTCCTGTCGGAAGAGCGTGCCACCGAGATCGGCGTCGAGAAGCTGGAGCTGGACGAGCTGCTGAAGCGCGCAGACTTCATCACGCTGCACGTGCCGCTGACCGACCAGACCCGCAACATCCTCTCCAAGGAGAACATCGCCAAGCTCAAGCCGGGCGTGCGGATCGTCAACTGCGCCCGCGGCGGCCTCGTCGACGAGGCAGCGCTGGCCGAGGCGATCACCGAGGGCCGCGTCGCCGGTGCCGCCTTCGACGTCTTCGCCGAGGAGCCCGCGACCAACTCGCCGCTGTTCAACCTGCCCAACGTCGTGGTCACCCCGCATCTGGGCGCCGCCACCACCGAGGCGCAGGAAAACGTCGCCCTGCAGGTGGCCGAGCAGATGTCGGACTACCTGCTGACCGGCGCCGTCACCAACGCCATCAACATGCCTTCGATCACCGCCGAAGAGGCGAAGATCATGGGGCCGTGGATCGGCCTTTCGGGCCACCTCGGCAACTTCATCGGCCAGATGACCGACGAGCCGGTCAAGGCGATCAACATCCTCTATGACGGTGTGGTCTCGGAGATGAACCTCGCCGCGCTGAACTCGGCGCTGGTCGCGGGCATCATGCGCAAGGTGAACCCGGACGTGAACATGGTTTCCGCCCCGGTGATCGCCAAGGAGCGCGGCATCCAGATCTCGACCACCAAGCAGGACCAGTCCGGCACCTTCGAGGGCTACGTCAAGGTAACCGTGGTCACCGACAAGCGCGAGCGCTCGGTCGCGGGCACGGTGTTCTCGGACGGCAAGCCGCGCTTCATCCAGATCAAGGGCATCAACATCGACGCCGAGATCGGCCGCCACATGGTCTACACCACCAATCAGGACGTGCCGGGCATCATCGGCGTGCTGGGCACCATGATGGGCGAAAACGGCGTCAACATCGCCAACTTCACCCTGGGCCGCAACCAGCGCGCGGGCGAGGCGATCGCCATCCTCTATGCCGACGAAGCGGTCTCCGAAGAGGTGCTGCAGAAGCTGCGCGACACTGGCAAGTTCCAGCAGGTCAAGGCGCTGACCTTCGACGTCGAGGAATAATCCGCCCGCAAGGGACGGGGCAGGGGGCCGCGGCGAATGCCGCGGCCCCTTTGTCGTTCCGGACCCCGACGAACGCACCACATATCTGCGGACCGTCGAACGAGAAGCGCGCCCCCCTCTTCACCATTCTCCAAATACGCAGATCCCGCCCCATCGGCCGGGGACGCCGCTTCCCGGCCCGGCACCGGCCCTGTAGAGAGGCTCGCATGAGCACCCGCTTCGACACCATTCCCGCCTTTCTCGACCACGGCTTCGACGACGTGATCGACGTGCGCAGCCCTGCCGAATACGCCGAGGACCACGTCCCCGGCGCGATCAGCCTGCCGGTGCTGTCCAACGCCGAGCGCGCCGAGGTCGGTACGATCTACAAGCAGGTCTCGCCATTCGATGCGCGCAAGATCGGCGCGGCGCTGGTCGCCAAGAACGCCGCCGCGCATATCTCGGGGCCGCTGGCGGACCGGGAGTATCGCTGGAAGCCGCTGGTCTATTGCTGGCGCGGCGGGCAGCGGTCGAACTCCTTCGCCTCGATCCTGACCCAGATCGGCTGGCGCGCCGAGGTCGTCGAGGGCGGCTATCAGACCTGGCGCCGCCTAGTGCATGACGCGCTCTACGAAACGCCGCTGCCGCATCGTTTCGTGCTGCTCGACGGCTTTACCGGCACCGCCAAGACGGCGCTGCTGCCGCTGGTCGAGGCGCGCGGCGGGCAGGTGCTCGACCTCGAGGGGCTGGCCCATCATCGCGGCTCGCTGCTGGGCGGCGATCCCGACGAGCAGCCGGCGCAGAAGGGCTTCGAGAGCCGGCTCGCCGAAGGCCTCGCCCGGCTCGACCCCACCCGGCCGGTGCTGGTGGAGGCCGAAAGCTCCAAGATCGGCCGGATCACCCTGCCGCCCTCGCTCTGGGCGCTGATGACCCGTGCGCCGCGCATCGAGATCACCGCGCCAATCGAGGCGCGCGCCGCGTTCCTTGCGCGGCAATACGAGGATGTCAGCGCCGACCCTGCGCGGCTGTCGCATCTCCTTGACCAGCTGCGCGCGCATCGCGGTCACGAGGTGGTCGATGGCTGGCAGAAGCTGCTGGCCGAGGGCCGCATGGTCGAGCTTTCGGCCGCGCTGATGGTCGAGCATTACGACCCCGCCTATGCCCGCTCTCGCGCGGCGCACGCGCCGGTCTTCGCGGCGCGGGTCGAGGCCGAGACGCTCGACGCGGCCGGGCTCGAGCGGGCGGCCGATGCCATCGCAGCGGCCATGCGCGGCATTTGACGCAGGCAGGCGAGGGGCTTACCTCGGTGGCACAGAGCTGAGGAGAGAGCCATGCGCCCCGCCAACGAGGCATTGATCGTCATCGACATGCAGAACGACTTCTGCCCCGGCGGCGCGCTCGCGGTGCAGGGCGGCGACGAGATCGTTCCGGGCATCAACGCGCTGATGGACGAGTTTCGCGCCGTGGTGCTGACGCAGGACTGGCACCCGGCCGACCACCTCTCCTTCGCGAGCCAGCATGACGATGCGGCGCCGATGACGATGACCGAGATGCCCTATGGCCCGCAGGTGCTCTGGCCCGATCATTGCGTTCAGGGCTCGCAGGGTGCCGCCTTCCACCCGGACCTGCGCACGGATGCCGACCTGATCATCCGCAAGGGGTTCCGCCGCGAGATCGACAGCTACTCGGCCTTCTTCGAGAACGACCGCGCCACCCCGACCGGCCTGCATGGCTACCTCTCCGAGCGCGGCATCACCGCGATCACGCTGGTCGGTCTCGCCACCGATTTCTGCGTCAACTACTCGGCGCTCGACGGGGCGAAGCTCGGCTACGCGGTCACGGTGATCGAGAGCCTCTCGCGCGGGATCGACCTCGACGGCAGCCTCGGCGCGGCGCGGCAGGCGATGGGTGACGCCGGCGTGGTGCTGGGCTGATGGACATCGCGACCCGCGTCTGGAACCACAAGTGGAAGATCGACCCGATCGTCCGCTCGCTCATCGACACCGATTTCTACAAGCTGCTGATGTGCCAGTCGGTGTTTCGCAACCACCCGACGACGCAGGTCACCTTCAGCCTGATCAACCGCACCAAGTCGATCCGTCTCGCCGAGCTGATCGACGAGGGCGAGCTGCGCGAGCAACTTGACCATATCCGCTCGCTCTCGCTCACCCGGGGCGAAAGCACCTGGCTCAGGGGCAACACCTTCTACGGCAAGCGGCAGATGTTCCGCCCCGACTTCATGGAGTGGTTCGAGGGGCTGCGCCTGCCGCCCTACCATCTCGAGAAACGCGACGGGCAGTACGAGCTGACCTTCGAGGGCGCCTGGCCCGAGGTGATGCTGTGGGAGATCCCGGCGCTCGCGGTGCTGATGGAGCTGCGCTCGCGCGCGGTGCTCAACGACATGGGCCGGTTCGAGCTGCAGGTGCTCTATGCCCGCGCCATGACCCGCACCTGGGAAAAGGTCGAGCGGCTGCGCGGCACCCAAGGCCTCAGGATCGCCGATTTCGGCACCCGCCGCCGCCATTCCTTCCTGTGGCAGGACTGGTGCGTGCAGGCCATGCTCGAAGGCATGGGGTCGAGCTTTGCCGGTACCTCGAACTGCCTGATCGCCAAGAACCGCGATCTCGAGGCGATCGGCACCAACGCGCATGAGCTGCCGATGGTCTATGCCGCGCTTGCCGACAGCGACGCAGAGCTGGCCGAGGCGCCCTACAAGGTGCTGGCCGACTGGCATGACGAGCACGAGGGCAACCTGCGCATCATCCTGCCCGACACCTACGGCACCGAAGGTTTTCTCGAGCGCGCGCCCGACTGGCTCGCCGGCTGGACCGGCATCCGCATCGACAGCGGCGATCCCGCGACCGGGGCCGAGACGGCGATCCGCTGGTGGCAGGACCGCGGCGAGGATCCGCGCGAGAAGCTGGTGATCTTCTCCGACGGGCTCGACGCCGAGAAGATCCTCGAACTGCATGCCCGCTTCTCGGACCGGGTGAAGGTGAGCTTCGGCTGGGGCACGATGCTGACCAACGACTTCAAGGGGCTGGCCGGCGACGCGCTGGCGCCCTTCAGCCTCGTCTGCAAGGCGGTGGCGGCCGAAGGGCGGCCCACCGTGAAGCTCTCCGACAATCCCGAGAAGGCGATGGGCCCGGCGGACGAGATCGCCCGCTACAAGCGCGTCTTCGACGTCGGCCCGCAATCCCCCATTCCCGTCACCGTCTGAGGTCCGCCATGTCGCTCCCGCTTTTCGTCCAGATCCGCTGCAAGCCCGGCACCACCTACAAGGTGGCCGACGCCATCGCGCTCAAGGAGATCCATTCCGAGCTGTATTCGACCTCGGGTGCCTTCGACCTGCTGGTGAAGATCTACGTCCCCGAGGGCGAGGATATCGGCATGTATCTCAACGAGCACCTGATGGGCATCGAGGGGATCGAGCGGACGCTGACGACGCAGACGTTCAGGGTGTTTTGAGGGTCTGCCGAAAACCGGGAGCGCCAGCCTGAGCCCAGTGCATCGCCCCGGCGCCCATGGGAAGATCCGAAGCTAGGGGTCGCGCCGCAGCGCCTTCACCTCACCGCGCTGCTTCTTCGCCTCCAGCCGCCGCCTGACGCTTCCCTTGGTCGGCTTGGTCGGAATCCGGCGCTTCGGCACCTCGGTCGCCTTGGCGATCAGCTCGGCCAGGCGCTCGCGGGCGATCTCGCGGTTGCGGGGCTGGTGGCGGGTGTCCTGAACGAAGATCACCACCGCGCCGTCATTGGTCCAGCGCCGCCCCGCCAGCCGCTTGAGCCGCCGCTTGACCGGGTCGGGCAGGTTGGGCGAGCGCTCCGCCTCGAAGCGCAGCTCCACCGCCGTGCTCACCTTGTTGACGTTCTGGCCGCCGGGGCCGGACGCGCGGGTGAACTGCTCGGTCAGCTCCCAATCCTCGATGGTGATGCGGTCGTCGATCCTCAGCATGCCTGTCTCCAAAGCTCTCGCCTCCGAGATAGCCCGCCCTGCGCGGACATACAAAAAGGGCCGTCCCCGGCGAATGGGGGACGACCCTTCGAAGATCAGGAGGTGGGTCGGTTAGACCGTGATCCACCTGGGGGGTGAGCGGACGAGGGCTGCCTCAGCCGCGCGCCTCCCAAGCTGTCCCGACACATTTCTCCAATACCCTTCTCGACACTGGATCACCTCCTTTCAGTTGGTTTCGCCTGATCCAAAGCTGGCACGGGACGGCCGATCGTCAAACAGAAATTTATGTGACATTACGCGGCGGAAGGCGAAGTGTGGCCGAACGCGGACAGCTCATTCGTCGAGCGCGTACTCGACGATCTCGGTGCGTTGGAAAAAGCGGAAATTGTCATCGGAGATCATGGTGAGCCGAATCCGGCCCAGATCGTCGCGCCAGACAGAGATCCCCTCGAGGTTGTCGTGCACCCCCAGACCGGTCTCGAGAAGCACCTCCTCGCTGGTGCCGTCGGGTGCGAAACGCCGCACCCGGCTGCGAAAGCCGACGCCCGCGAAATCGCGCTCCAGCAGGTAGAGCTTGCCGTCGGGGCCGAAATCCGCGCCGGTGACGAGATAGGCGCCGCGCCGTGGCAGGCTGAACGGCACGCTCCATTCGCCGTCCTTCCAGCGATAGACCGGGAAGGGCCGGTCGAGTCGACCGGAGCGTTCGGGGATGGTGTAGAGCGCGCCCGCCTCGTCGATCGCCAGCGCCTCGAGCGCGCTGTTGAACTGCATGTCGCGGAAGGCCTGCGGCCGGGGCAGCAGCTCGGGCCCGTCCTGGCCGGTTTCCGAGCGCACCCGCGCCCGCGCCTCGAAGGAGATCCAGCGCCGCCCGTCCGGGCCGATCGCCAGCCCCTCGCTGTCGGCGAGGCTGCCAGTCATGATCCCCTCGCTTCCCGAGCGCAGCGGGTCGTCATGCAGGATCTCGATGCCGGTGATGCGGCCTTCGGCGTCGCGTTCGAAGCGGCCGTCGAAGATCCGTGCGCGATCGCTCAGCGCGACGAAGCCGGTGCCGTCGGTCTCGATCGCCGAGAAGCCGCCGGAATGGTGTTCGGTGGTCGGCCAGACATGGCTGCCGATGTAGTCGGCGCGCTGCTGGTCGGGGGCCCCGCCGGTGAGCAGGGCCGCGAGTACGAGTGCTTTCATCGGATCAGTCGCTCGCCAGCACGGCCGCGCATTGGGCGGGCAGGTCGGCCATGGTGATCTCGCGCTTGGGCTTGGGCTCGGGGGCGTCGGGATCGGCCGGCGGCGCGGGCTTGGGGTTCAGGATGTTGGCCTGCCACTCGCGCGCCTCGGCGCAGCCGTCGCCCGGCGGCGGCGGATCCTGCGGCTCGCAGGACGGGTCACCCGGCAGGCAGTTCAGCCGGACGTGGAAATGGGTGTTGTGGCCGTACCAGGGCCGGACCTTGGAGAGCCAGGCGCGGTCGCCGGTTTCGGCGTCGCACATCGCCACCTTGGCGCCCGGGAAGATGAAGATCCGCGCGGTGCGCGGGTCCGAGGCCGCGGCCTTGACCAGCGCCATGTGCTGCGGCGTCCAGTTGGCGTTGGTATAGGCGCCGCCGCGGGCCTGCATGTCGGTCGAGGAGATCGCCTCGCGCTCGGCCACCGACAGGTTCAGGCGGTCGGTCCGGCGCAGCCAGATGTCGGCATCGATACCGGTCTGGTGGCTGGCATGGCCGGTCAGCATCGGGCCGCCGCGCGGCTGGCTCATGTCGCCGACATAGATGCCGTTCCAGCCCGGCAGGGCGGCCGCCTTGCGCGACAGATCCTGAATGAAGTCGATGGTCTCGGGCTGGGCCCAGTTGCGGTTGCGCGACAGCCGCATCGCCTGCCAGGTCGGCCCGGTTTCGGGCAACTGCGCGGCCCCCGCCTGGCACCCCTTGGAGTAGAAGCCGATCGATTCGGAGCGCTGCGACGAGGCCGTCGAGACATGGCCGAAAAGCTGCTTGGCGACGCGCGTGTCGCTGGTGTTGTGGGTCGATACGACCGCGCGCGGGGCGGGGGCCTCGCGCTCGCAAGCCGCGAGGAGGCCGATCCCCATCAGGGCGGCGAAGAGGGGGCGGATCATTCTGCTCGGTCTCCGTTCTTGTTGACCCACCCTAGCAGAAACAGCCCCAGAGCAAACAGCACGATCACCGGCACGAGCCCGGCGCGCACCGATCCGCTCATCCATGTGGCGAGCGTGATTGACATCGGTGCGAGAAAGGCCGTGGCCCGGCCCGACAGCGCGAACAGGCCGAAGGCTTCGGTCGCCCGCGCCGGGTCGGCATGGCGCACCATCAGGCTGCGCGAGGCCGAGTAGAGCGCCCCGCCAGCGCCGCCGATCAGCGCCCCGCAGAGGTAGAACAGCAGGTCTGGCAGGGTCGAGCCTGCGGGCAGGGCCATGCCGAACAGGCTGTCGCGGGTCATCGAGACGACCAGCAGGCAGACCGCGATCAGGATCCAGATCGCGGCTCGGATCACCGGCTTGGGACCGAGCCGCGCATCCGCCAACCCTCCGGCAAAGGTGAGGATCGCCGCCGAGACCGCGCCGATGATGCCGAAGACGCCGATCTGGATCACCGACCAGCCCAGCACCAGCGTCGCGTAGAGCCCGCCGAAGGCATAGACCGCCGCCAGCGCGTCGCGGTAGAGCATCGACGCGCCGAGAAACGCCGCCAGGCTGGGCCTGTGGATCACGTCGCGCAGCGTCTCGCGCAGCCGTGCCGCCACCGCGCGCAGGCCGACCGGATCGCGCGTCTTGGGACCTGCGTCGCGCACCCAGGCGAAGAAGGGGATGATGAACACCGCGTACCACAGCGCGATCACCGGCCCGACGGCGCGAGTGCCCTCGCGCGCCTCCGCGTCGAGGCCGAAGGCGGGCGGCTTGCCCAGGAGCGTCACCCCCGCCTCGTTCTCGGCGAGAAACAGCAGCATCACGATCAGCGACACCACCCCGCCCCAATAGCCCAGCGCCGCGCCGGAGCCCGAGATCCGGCCGATCATTGGCCCGGTGGCCAGCGAGGGCAGCAGCGCGTTGTTGACGTTGGTGGCCGATTCGGCGGCGACGAAGCCCGCGAAGAACAGCACCAGCGCCGGGATCAGCATCGACCCGTCCGGGGTCAGCACCCACAGCCCCGCCGCGCAGAGCACGGTGATCACCGAAAAGCCGGCGATCCAGGGCATCCGCCGCCCCGAGGCATCGGCCAGCGCGCCCAGCACCGGTGCGGTAAAGGCGATGACCAGCCCGGCGACGGTCTGGCCCATGCCCCACAGGGATTGCGCCGCCGCGTCGGCCTCGGACGCGCCCATTCCCTCGCGGGCAAAGCGTGCGGTGGCGATGGCGGCGAAATAGGGGCCGAAGATGAAGGTCAGGCCCAGGGTGGCGTAGGGCTGCTGGGCCAGATCGAAGATCATCCAGCCCCAGATCCGCTTCTTCGTCGCCATGCCGGTCCCCTCGCACCTGTCGCGGCGGATCTGACAGGGCGGCGGGGGCCGGGGCAAGCGCGGCAGGCCATCGGCGGCGCATCGGTGGCCGAGCGCGGCCCGAACGCCGCGTCGCGAGGCAGGGCGGCGCGCATGAGCGCGCTTGCGGGGCGCCGGGCGCGGGCGTAGATTCGACTTGCGCGCGACACGGTCCCAAAGGGGCCCGCGCGCCCTGCCAGGATCACCGCCCTGACCGTTTCGTCAGGCAACCTTGATTTGCATCGGGACGATCCGTCCGGCCTGTCGCCGGACGGTCCTTTCAGCCTGTGAGATCGTGATGGGAAAAGGCGACAACAAACGCGGCAACCGCGAAGCGAAGAAGCCCAAGCAGGAAAAGCCGAAGGTGCTGGCCACGGCGAATTCCGGCGCGGCCAAGCCGCTTTCGCTCGGAGAGAAGAAGGGCCGCTGAGCGGTCCGACCCAGCGGGTGGGCGCCCGGCGCCCGCCCGCTGCCGTTCAGGCGGCGAGAGTGTCGGTCGCGGGGCTGGCATCCGCCATCGGGGGCCAAGGCCGCTCGGCCTCGGCGCGCACCCAGTCGGCGATCCAGTCGGGCATCGGCGGCGAGGCCGGGTCCTGGCCCAGCACCTCCATCAGCCGCGCCGGGTTGACCACGCCACCGCGCTTGCGGTCGGTGATTGCCAGCCGCACCAGCGCGTGGCTGGTGCATTCGCCATCGCCGCGGAACATCCCCTGCTCGGTATAGACATAGCGGTCGTCCCAGCAGATCGCGCGCGACCGCATGGTCAGCCTCGCGAAGCCCTGCACCCGGCGACGGTAGCGCACCGAAACGCCGGCCACGGCCATGCCCCAGCCCTGCTTTCTCAGCGCGCCGATCACGCCGATCCGCTTGGACAGCGGCATCCGGCCCAGATCGAACAGCGTCAGCGTCCGGCCGTTGTTCAGCTCGTTCCAGAAGTCGAGATCCCACGGCATCACGACGTGGCGGCTTTCATGCGTGCCGGTGATGGGCAGCGGGGCGTCGCCCCTGTGGCGCCAGAACTGCCAGAACATGCGGACGAAGGGATACATCGAAAACTCCGTGGCGAGGATCGCGGCGCAGGCTGCGCGAGGGTGACGCGAAGGTCAACGGGTGACGCGGGGACCGATCGTCGCGTCGGGGCCCTTCGGGATTGCTCTCGCGGGCTTCGCTCCTTACCTGTCTTGGCGACCCCAGAAGCCCCGGACGGACCGCCATGACCTCGCTCTTCCAGATCCTGATGTTGATCCTCGACATCGCGACCTTCTTCATCTTCGCGCATTTCATCATGAGCTGGCTGATCAGCTTCCAGGTTCTGAACCCGCGCCAGCCCTTCGTGGCCCAGGTCTGGGACGGTCTGACCCGCCTGCTGGAGCCGCTCTACGCCCCGGTGCGCCGCATCCTGCCGCAGATGGGCGGGCTCGACCTCGCGCCGCTGGTCGTGCTGGTCGGTATCTATGCCATCGAGATCGTGCTGCGGAACAACGTCGCCGCCTTCTACTGATCGTGCCGCCCGGCGCGGCGCCTGCCGCGCCATGAGCCAGAAGTAACCGAAGGGCCGGGCCGGATGGGGCCCGGCCGCCGTCCCAACGAGGCACGATCCAGATGAGCCCGGTGAGCCACCTGCGCGACGTTTTCGGCTTCGACGCCTTCCGCCCCGGGCAGGAGGAGATCGTCGCGGCGGTGGCGGCCGGGCACGACGTGCTCGCGATCATGCCCACCGGCGGCGGCAAGTCGCTGTGCTACCAGCTGCCGGCGCTGATGCGCGATGGCGTGACGGTGGTGATCTCGCCGCTGATTGCGTTGATGCGCGACCAGGTGCGCGGTCTGCGGGAGGCCGGTGTCGAGGCGGGCGCGCTCACCTCCGGCAACACGCCGGAAGAGACCGATGCCGTGCTCGAGAGCCTGCGCGAGGGACGGCTCAAGCTTCTCTACATCGCGCCCGAGCGTCTGGCCTCCGGCGCCACGGTCCCGCTTCTGCAACGCGCGGGCGCCTCGCTCATCGCGGTCGACGAGGCGCATTGCGTTAGCCAGTGGGGCCACGACTTCCGCCCGGACTACCTCCGTATCGGCGATCTGAAGCGGCAGCTCGGCGTGCCGCTTGCCGCCTTCACCGCCACCGCCGATGCCGAAACCCGTGAGGAGATCACCCGCAAGCTGTTCGACGGCCGCCAGCCCGAGACCTTCCTGCGCGGCTTCGACCGGCCCAACATCCACCTCGCCTTCGCGGTCAAGGACGGGCCGCGCCGCCAGATCCTCGACTTCGCCGACCGTCGGCGCGGGCAGTCGGGCATCGTCTATTGCGGCACCCGCGCCAAGACCGAGGCGCTGGCCGCCGCGCTGCGCGAGGCGGGGCATTCGGCGCTGCACTATCACGGCGGCATGGAGGCCGGGGACCGGCGCGACGCCGAGACCCGGTTCCAGCGCGAGGACGGTCTCATCGTCGCGGCCACCGTCGCCTTCGGCATGGGCATCGACAAGCCCGACATTCGCTGGGTCGCCCATGCCGACCTGCCGAAATCCATCGAGGCCTATTACCAGGAGATCGGCCGCGCCGGCCGGGACGGCGCGCCCGCCGAGACCCTGACGCTCTATGGGCCCGACGACATCCGCTACCGGCGCCAGCAGATCGACGAGGGGCTCGCCCCGCCCGAGCGTCGGGCCGCCGATCACGGCCGTCTCAACGCGCTCCTCGGCCTCGCCGAGGCGCTGGAATGCCGCCGCAAGGTGCTGCTCGCCTATTTCGGCGAGGCGCCGGGCGAGCCCTGCGGCCATTGCGACCTGTGCGACAAGCCGCCCGAGACCTTCGACGCCACGCAGCCGGTGCGCATGGCCCTCTCCGCGGCGCTGCGCACCGGCGAAAGCTTCGGCGCCGGGCACCTGATCGACATCGTCATGGGCAACGCCACCGACAAGGTGAAGCAGCGCGGCCACGAGGACCTGCCGACCTTCGGTGTCGGCAAGGGCCATTCCAAGGCGCAGTGGCAGGCGATCTTCCGGCAGATCATGGGCCGCGACCTGATGCGCCCCGATCCGGAACGCCACGGCGCGCTCCGGATGACCGAAGCCGCGCGGCCAATCCTGCGCGGCGAGGAGAGCATCACGCTGAGGAAGGACACGATCAAGTCCGCCCGCTCCGGCCCCAAGGTGCGCGAGATGGTGTCGGAGGAGGACGCGCCGCTGCTGTCGGCGCTCAAGGCCAAGCGGCGCGCGCTGGCCGAGGCGGCGAGCCTGCCCGCCTATATCATCTTCACCGACCGCACGCTGATCGAGATGGCCGAGAAGAAGCCCGGCACGCTCGACGAAATGGCGCGGATCGGCGGCGTGGGCGCCAAGAAGCTCGAAAGCTACGGGCGCGAATTCCTCGCCGTCATCACCGGTGCGGTCGAGGAAATCCACCCGGCCCGGCGCAAGCTTGCCACGCGCGGCGCGGGCTCGCTCTACGACCGGCTGATGGCGACACAGGCGGAGCTGCTGCGCGGGCCGGAGGGCCATGACAAGCCGATGAGCTGCTCGGCCAAGGAACTGGCGCGCGTGGCCGCCGCCCGGCCGCGCGACATGGCCGACATGGAGCGGCTGCTCGGTCCACGCCATGCCGAGCGGTTCGGCGCGGCCTTTCTTCAGGTCTTCGAGGAAAGCTCCGAGGAATCATAGGCCACCAACTCGACCGTGTTGCCCTCGGGATCGGTGGTGAACACGCCGCGCCAGCCGATCCAGCCGAAATGCTGGACCCGGTAGGGCTGACCGATCCGCTCGTACCACGCCACCACCTTGTCCTGCTCGGCGTAGTCCATCGACAGCGCGAGATGATGCAGCGAGGAGCGTGCGCCGGTCTCGGGCGTACCTGCGGGCGCGGGCACCGCGACGCCGCCCGCGTCATGGGCAAACAGCGCGATCACGGCGGTATGGCCGGCATGGCCCTCGGCGACCTTGAGAAAGATGATCGGGTCATCATCCGCGCCGGAGAGTCGTTCCAGCCCGATCACCTCCTCGTAGAAGCGGGCCATGCGTGCCGGATCGGCGCAGCGGATGGCGATTTCTCCGATCGCGCGGGGGCGGAAGGGCGGGGTCATGACCGGGAGGCTAGGCAGGCCGGGCCCGCCCGGCAAGTGCCTAGAATCGTGGACAGGATGGCCGAGGCCGTGCCAGCATCGGGCGAACGCCGCAGGAGGTTTCCGTGATGACCGGCACCACCGTCGCCAGCGTGATCTGGCACAGGCTCGACCGCGACGGCACCGATCGCTGCCGTCTCGCCCGGCTCGACGAGGGCTGGCTGATCATGGGTCACGCGCGCTGGGACGAGGCGGGCGAGGAGGTCGCGCTCGACTACGCGCTGCGCTGCGATTCCGACTGGCGGTGCCTCGGCGCCGACGTGACCGGGCTGCGCGGTCAGGCGCCGGTGGCCTACCGGATATCGCGTGAGGGCGCGGGCTTCGCGCTCGAGGGGCAGGCGCCGGTGCAGGGCGAGGATCTCGACCTCGGCTTCACCCCGGCCTGGATGGTGGTGCCGCTGAACCGGCTCACCCTGCCGGACGCGCGGCCCCGCATCCTCGAGACGGCGCGGTTGCGCGCCAGCGATGGCGGTCGGCTGGAGCCACTGGGGCACAGCTTCGCGCGGCTGCGCGGCGGGCTCGACCACGCGATCCCGGCTCTGGGCCGCGACGCGCGGCTGTCCTTGCACGAATGCGGCTTCGTGACCGCCGACCCGGGTCTGTGGCAGGGGGCGGTGACGACGGAGGGGCGTGCGGAGTGACGACACGATCCCGTGTCGCGCCGGGGATTGGAAGCCCCGGCCGGAGCCTGTATCTGCTAGACTGACTGGGGCAACGGTCACTTACGGGTTCAAGGAGATCTCGATGGATTTGCTGTCTAGAGGCGCGGCGCTGGCCTTGGCCGGGCTGGGGCTCGGTGCGGCACCGGTCGCGGCGCAGGATATCGCCAATGGCGAGTTGCAGTTCGGCCGGCAATGCGTGGCCTGTCACGTGGTGCGCGACGAGGACGGCCGCGTGCTCGCCGGGCGCAATGCCCGGACCGGCCCCAACCTGCACGGCCTTGAAGGCCGGAAACTGGGTTCGGTGGAGGGATTCCGTTACGGCGACGCGATCACCGCACTGGGCGAGCGCGGCGTCGAATGGAACGAAGAGCGCTTCGTGGCCTATGTCATGGATCCGACTGCCTGGCTGCGGGCCGAACTCGACGACCGGCGGGCGCGCGGCAAGATGGCCTACCGGGTGCGCGATCCCAAGGATGCCGCCGATATCTATGCCTATCTGAAGGGCCTCGCCCCGGCCGAGTCGGCCGAAGCACAGCAATAGGGCGTCAGCCCAGTAGGCCCGGCTGCCGCATGTAGACCCCAAGCCAGGGGGTGTAGCGGCCGGGTCGCGCCGCCAGATCGGCACGCAGCGCCTCGGGCGCGATCCAGGCGGTGTCCTGCACTTCGGCCGGATCGGGGCGCGGCTCGGGACGGGCTGTGGGGCGGCTGACAAAGACCTCGACAAGCTCGTGCTCGATCAGGCCAGCCCCGACATCGGCGCGGTATTCGATCTGGCCCGCCGGTTGCAACGGAAGGTCGTGCAATCCCAGCTCCTCGCCCAGCCGCCGACGCGCGCATTCCTCGGGCGCCTCGCCCCAGAGCGGGTGGGTGCAGCAGCTGTTGGTCCACAGCCCGGGGGTGTGGTACTTGGCCGCCGCGCGCTGCTGCAGCAGCGTCTCGCCCTGCCAGATCACGAAGACGCTGACCGCCGGGTGGCGCAGACCGCGCCGATGCACCTCAAGCTTGTCGACCGGGACCAGCCGGTCGTCGACCCATGCCGGGATCTCGAAGGCGTCGGGGTTCTCCGGCATCGGCGCGTCCGGTTCAGATCGCCGTGGCAGGGGCAGCCGCCGGGGCGGGGCGGGTCTGCACCACCATCCGCCCGCCGAGCGCGTCGCAGCTCACGGTGACGATCTCGCCCTCGTCGTTGAAGCGGACGATGCGGATCTCGGAGGTCTCGGCCAGCACGGCGGGCTCCTGGCCGATCCGCGCTGCCGTCTCCTCGATCCGCGACAGGCATTGCGGGAAGGCCATCGGCACCTCCTGGTCGACCGGCGTGGGCGCAAGCGAGGCGGCCTCGCAACCTGCCAGCGTCGCCGCCCCGATGAGCGCCAGTGCCGCCTTGCGCGCCGTGAATCCCGCCATGCCGTCTCTCCTTTGCCGATTGCCGGCGCAGACTGCCGCGCCGCGCAGGCGGCGTCCAGTGCCGATCATGCCGCGGACTCCGCCAGAAGCTTCGAAAATCCCTGCCGCATGCTGCGCTTGGTGAAGGGCTTCTTGATGGTGGGGGCCGGGGGATAGGCGGCGGCGATGTCCTCGGTCGCGCCGTAACCGGTGGCGAGCAGGAAGGGCACGCCCCGCGCGCGCAGCACCTCCGCCACCGGCACCGAGGTCTCGTGGCCAAGATTGACGTCGAGCAGCGCGATGTCGAACTGCTGCGCCTCGATCAGGCGCAGCGCCGCGCCGACGCCGCTGGCGGTCTCGACCGCCTCGCAGCCCAGCTCGGTCAGGATGTCGGAGGCGTCCATCGCGATGATCATGTTGTCCTCGACGATCAGCGCCCGGCCCGAAAGGCGCGGCGTGTCGGCTGCGCCACCGGCCAGATCCTCGGCCTCCTGCTCCTTGCCGCGCGGCGCCGCGTCCGAGACGAAGCGCGCCGGGATCCGGAACCGCGCCTCGACCCCGGTCAGCGCGAAGCGCAGCTCGGCCTCGCCGCCCAGCTCGAAGGGCACCGAGCGTTCGATCACCGTGGTGCCGAAGCCGCGACCGCTGCCCTGGGAGGCGCGGAGCGGCGCGCCGCCGCGTTCGCGCCACTCGATCCCGAGCGTCCCGTCGGCCTCGCGCCGCAGCCGCACCTCGACCCGGCCATGCCCGTCGCGCAGCGCCCCGTATTTCGCGGCGTTGGTGACCAGCTCGTGCACCACCAGCGCCAGCGTCGAAAAGGCCTCGGTCGACAGCGCCACGTCGGCGCCTTCGATCCGCAGCCGGGTCGCGCGGTCGGCGACGAAGGCGTCGATCTCGGTCTCGATCAGCGCGCGCAGCGAGGCGCCGTCCTTCTGGGCGGTGGTGAGCTGGTCATGCGCCCGCGCCAGCGCGTCGATCCGGCCGTCGAGCACGCGGCCGTATTCGGCCACCGAATTCGCCTCGGCGCGGCTTTGCGACACCAGGCTGCGGACCAGGTTGAGGATGTTGCGCACCCGGTGGTTCAGCTCGGCGATAAGCAGTTCCTGACGCTCCTGCGCGCGCTTGCGCTCGGCGATCGAGTCGTCGGCGATCTTGAGCACCACTTCGAGCAGGGTGATGCGCAGGATCTCGGCGGCGGCGATCTCGCTGTCGGTCCAGGGCGCGCTTTGCTGGCGCACGGTCTCGGTCCAGGCCTCGAAGCTCTTGCGCGGCGTGAGCCGCAGCCCGTTGGGTCCGGGCTGCGCCGGCTTGGCCGGATCACCCGCCCAGGTCACGTCCTGGATCTGCTCGCGGCGGAACAGCACGATGTAGTCGCGCAGGCCCCGCCCGATCGGCAGCGCGAGCATGCCGGCGGCGCGCTCGGCAAAGGCCGCTGCGGGCGGGTATTCGTCGACCAGACGGTCGTTGGAATGCACCTGCCGGGCCTGCCTGCGGGCGAGGTGGCGCTGCAGACCGGTGAATTCCTCCTCGGTGGGGGTGGCGCCCACCGCATGGAAACGGTCGTTGATCCAGATCGCCATCCCGTCGAAGGGGATCACCTCGCCGATCTCCTGCGCGATGGTGCCGAAATTGTCGGCGATCGCCGCGCCGTCGGTCATCCGCGACAGCAGGGTGCCGTGCAGCACCCGCGCCCGCGCCACGCTGGCCCGCTCGGCGGCGTTCTCGACGGCGGCGATCTCGTAGGAGAGCAGCTGGGTGAACAGCTCCACCGCCGAACGCTTCTCGTAATCCACCGCATGCGGCGCGCCGTGATGGCAGGCGATCAGCCCCCACAGCTCGCCATCGCGCAGGATCGACACAGACATCGAGGCCGCGACGTTCATGTTGCGCAGATATTCGAGATGGATCGGGGAGACGGCCCGGGTGACCGACATCGACAGGTCGAGCGGCTGGCCCGCCCCGGTCAGCGCCGGCTCGATCGGCTGCGGCTCCGCATCGACGTCGCGGATCAGCCGGATCGGGTTGCGGACATAGAGCGCGCGCGCCTGCGAGGGGATGTCACTGGCCGGAAAGCGCAGCCCGAGGAACGGGGTCAGGCCCGGCGCTGCCGCCTCGGCAATCACCCGGCCGCTGTCGTCGCGCTGGAACTGGTAGATCATCACCCGGTCGAAGCCGGTCATGGCCCGCACGGCGCGCGCCGCCTCGCGCGCCATGACGTCGATCTCGGGGCGGCGGCGGACCCGCGCGATCAGCGGCTGGACCAGCGCCATCTCGTCGCGCGCCGCTGACTGCTCCTTGGGTTCGAACTCGAAAACGTAGAGGTCCTGCGACATATGCACGGAGACGTCGAAGGCACGGCCGTCGCCCATGAGGTCGAGCCCGTAGATCCGCGCCGCACCGCTGCCATGGCCCAGCATCTGAACCCTGCCGCGCAGGTCATGCACCACCTGTCCCGGGAACAGCTCGCCCAGTTGCGTGCCCACCGGCGCGGTCTCCAGCCCCAGCATGGCGCCGGTATTGGCCGAGGCGTGCTGCACCGCCCAATCCGTGGAAACGGCGAGCAGGCAACCATAGGGTTGCACATGGCCGAGGAACTGGATCGGCTCACGGTCGCAATTGCTGAGATCCACCGAATGTGGAGCGGGGGAAGCGGTCATTCAGGTGGTCCATTCGGGGCTGAGGCAGGGCGGCTTGCACGCAGCATGACCCGCGGTCACGAAGAGGTCAAACAGCGCGCCTGCCTCGGCGATGATGGCATCGGGCCCGGTGCCCGACCCGCCAAGTGCTTCGGCGCCGTCGCAAAAACGCCGCCACTGCCCGGTGAGCGGCGGCAGCGTCAGATAGCGCCCGGCGTCTTGCAGCACGGGGTCCGTCGCCGCCGCCCAGCGCCGGCGCAGCAGCTGACTGCCCAGCCGCGAGCCAAGCAGCACGTAATCCTGCGCTTCGGGCTGCGTCAGCTGAAGCGGCGGCAGCGGGGGCGGGACCACGGCGCCCAGCGTGGCGAGATCGGCGTCGATCGCCTCGATCATCCGGGTCAGCAGCGCGGGCTCGATGAGCCCGCCCGGTGCCGGGCGTATCGCCGCAAAGGCGGTGCGATGCGCGGAGAGAAACCCCATCAGCCCCGGCCGGGTGGTGAGATCGAAGCGGGAGAAGAGCGTGTCGAGCCGGGCGTGGCGCGCTGCCAGGTCCCGCTTCAGGCGGGTCCGCAACGTCGAGTCGGTGGTGGTCAAGGCGTTCGGTCCCCGGATCGTGAATGCCCGGTTTCGCGGGCATAGTGGTTTCAACGCGGCCGCGGCAGTCGGGTTCCCGCGTTTTCAAGATTTTCTTTTACCCGTTTTCGGCGGCGCAAGACGGCTGTTTCCGGGGCTCCGGATCGGCTTAGCTTGGCGCTCATGCTCCTGCGCCTGCGCGACATTCACAAGAGCTTTGCCGGGGCCGAGGGGCCGGTGCCGGTGCTGCGCGGCGTCGATCTCGATCTGGCGGCGGGCGAGAGCCTCGCGCTCACTGGCGAGAGCGGCTCTGGCAAGTCGACGCTGCTGCATCTGGTGGGCGGGCTGGACCGGCCCGATCGCGGCCGGATCGAGGTCGCCGGGACGGAGGTGACCGCCCTCGACGACAGCGGCCGCGCGGCGCTCCGGCGCGGTACGGTCGGCGTCGTGTTCCAGCAGTTCAACCTGATCCCCTCGCTCACCGTGGGCGACAACATCGCCTTTCAGGCCCGCATCGCGGGGCGGCACGAGCCCGCCCGCGCCACGGCGCTGGCCGAGCGGCTTGGCCTCGCGCCGCACTTGGCCAAGTATCCCGAACAGCTCTCGGGCGGGCAGCAGCAGCGCTGCGCCATCGCCCGAACGCTGGCGGCGCGTCCGGCGATGGTGCTGGCGGACGAGCCGACCGGCAATCTCGACGAGGCGACCGCCGAGGAGGTGCTCGGCGCCATGCTGGAACTGGTGGCAGAAACCGGTGCGGCGCTGCTGCTGGTCACCCATTCGCAGCACCACGCAGCGCGGATGGGACGGCGGCTGCACCTCCATGCCGGGCGGATCGCGTGACCGGGGCGGTGTTCCACGCGTTGCTGTCGCATTGGCGGCGCGCGCCGCTGCAGCTCTTCACGCTGATCGCCGGCTTGGCGCTGGCCACCGGGCTGTGGTCCGGGGTGCAGGCGATCAACGCCGAGGCCCGCGCCAGCTACGACGCCGCCGCCGCGACGTTGGGCGAGGGGCGCTTCGCCCGGATCGAGGCGTCGACGGGCGGGGAGGTGACGCAAGCGCAATACGTCGCGCTGCGCCGTGAAGGCTGGCTGGTCAGCCCGGTGGTGCAGGGCCGGCTGGGCGGGGTCCGGCTGGTGGGGATCGAGCCGCTGACCGCCCCCGGCGGCATCGGCCCGGCGGCCGAGGAGGCCGACATCTCCGCCTTTCTCGGCGGGGCGGGGCAGATCTTCGGCCGGGCCGAGGTGCTGGCGGCGTTGCCCGAAACCGGCGCCGAGCCGGTGCCCGCGCCCGACGTCGCGCCGGGCACCGCGCTCACCGACATCTCGCTGGCGCTGCGGCTCCTGAAGCGCGACGGCATCGACGCGCTGCTGGTGGCGCCGGAACAGCCGATCGGGCGCCCCGAGCTGGCCGAGATCGCGCCGGATCTCGTTTTGCGCCCGCCGCAGCCCGGCTCCGAGGTCGGCCGGCTGACCGACAGCTTCCACCTCAACCTCACCGCCTTCGGCCTCCTGTGCTTCGCGGTCGGCATCTTCATCGTCCACGGCGCGGTGGGCCTCGCCTTCGAGCAGCGTCGTCCGGTGATCCGCACGCTGCGGGCGCTGGGCGTGCCGCTGCGCCGTCTCGTGGCGCTGATGCTGCTGGAGCTTCTGGCTTTCGCGCTGGTCGCGGGGGTGATCGGCGTCGGGCTGGGCTGGCTGCTGGCGGCGCGACTGTTGCCGGACGTGGCGGCGACATTGCGCGGGCTCTACGGCGCGGATGTGGCGGGCGGGCTGGCACTGCGCCCCGCCTGGTGGCTGTCGGGGCTGGGCATCGCCGTGCTGGGCACCGGATTGGCCGCGGGGGCGGCGCTATGGCGCATCGCCACCATGCCGCTCCTGGCGGCCGGCGGGCGACGGGCCTGGGCCATGGCCGAGGCGCGGATGGCGCGCGGGCAGGGCGCGGCGGCGCTGGCGCTCCTGCTTCTGGCAGCCGGGCTGGCAGTCTGGGGAGAGGGGCTGGCCGCGGGCTTTGCGCTCCTGGGGGCTGGGCTGATCGGTGCGGCGCTGGCGCTGCCACTGCTGCTCGGCGCGGCGCTGGGACTCGCCGCGCGGCTGGCGCACGGGCCTCTGATGCAGTGGTTCTGGGCCGATACGCGCCAGCAGCTTCCCGGCCTGTCCCTGGCGCTGATGGCGCTGATGCTGGCCATGGCCGCCAATATCGGCGTCTCGACCATGGTCGGCTCCTTCCGCGCGACATTCGCCGAGTTCCTCGACCAGCGCCTCGCGCCAGAGCTTTATGTCGAGACCGCCGAAGACGTGCAGGCCCGTGCGGTCGAGGCGCTGCTCGCGCCACGCATCCGCGCCGTGCTGCCGCTGGCCTCGGTCGAGATCGAGGTCGAAGGTATTCCGGCCGAGCTGAACCTTGCCCGGCCCGATCCGACCTATCCGGAAAATTGGCGTCTGCTGCGCGCGGCCGAGCGGCCATGGGAAAGGCTCGCCGCCGGGGAGGGCGTGCTGGTCAGCGAACAGCTCGCGCGCCGCGCCGGCCTGTCCTTGGGCGACCCGGTCCGGCTCGGCCCCGAGACGGCGCTGCCGGTGCTGGGCATTCATGGCGATTACGGCAACCCGCTCGGACAGGTGATCGTCACCGAGGCGCTGTTCGCGCGGTTGCACCCCGAGATCGTGCCGCGCCGCTTCGGCCTGCGGCTCGATCCTGCGGAGGTGCCCGAGATCCGTGCCGCGTTGACCGGGATGGGCCTGCCCGAGGGGGCGATCACTGATCAGGCGGCGGTCAAGCGCTTCTCGATGCAGGTCTTCGAGCGCACCTTCGCGGTGACGGCGGCGCTCAACGTGCTGACGCTCGCCGTGGCGGGCTTCGCGATGCTGATGTCGCTGCTCACGCTCGCGGCGCTCCGGCTGCCGCAGCTCGCCCCGGTCTGGGCGTTGGGGCTGACCCGGCGGCGGCTGGCGGCGCTGGAGATGGGGCGCGCGGTGCTGCTGGCGGCGCTGACGGCGGTGGTGGCGCTCCCCGTGGGGCTGGCTCTGGCTTGGGTGCTGCTGGCGGTGGTCAATGTCGCGGCCTTCGGCTGGCGGCTGCCGATGACCGCCTTCCCATGGGATTACGCGCGGCTGGGGCTTTTCGCGCTGCTCGCCGCCGGGCTCGCCGCGCTCTGGCCGGCGATCCGGCTCGCCCGCACCCCGCCCGCCGCGCTGCTGGGGGTCTTCGCGCATGAACGCTAGGTGGCTCCTCCTGCTGGCGCTTCCGGCCACGGCGCAGGCACAGGGCTTCGCCGGTCTCGGCGGGACCGCCGGGGAGTTCGCCCTGCCCGAACCCGATAGGGTGCTGTCCTTTCCCGCCGATCACGGCGCCCATCCCGCCTACCGGATCGAATGGTGGTACCTCACCGCGAACCTGACCGATCCCGACGGCATGCCCTACGGGCTGCAGTGGACGCTGTTCCGCTCGGCGCTGGCGCCGCGCGAAGGGGATGGCTGGGAGAGCCCGCAGCTCTGGCTCGGCCACGCCGCCGTCACCACCGCCGACACCCACCTCTTTACCGAGCGGCTGGCGCGCGGCGGCATCGGCCAGGCCGGGGTGACGGATACGCCCTTCGAGGCTTGGATCGACGACTGGCGGATGGCGGGCAAGCGCTTCGAGGCGCTGAGCCTCGCCGCTTCCGGCCCGGACTTCGCCTATGACATGCGGCTTGAGGCGCGCGGCCCGCTCGTGCTGCACGGCGATGAGGGCTACTCCGTCAAATCTGCCGAGGGGCAGGCGAGTTACTACTACTCTCAGCCCTTCTTCGACATTGCCGGCACGCTGACCTTGCCCGAAGGGGCGGTCGAGCTGACCGGTTCCGCCTGGTTCGACCACGAATGGTCGTCGCAGCCGCTGTCGGAACGGCAGACCGGCTGGGACTGGTTTTCGCTCTCCTTCGAGGGCGGCGCCAAGCTGATGGGCTTCCGGCTTCGCGAAGGCGAAGATGAAGGCTACACTTACGCGAGCTGGATCGCGCCGGACGGGCGGCTGACGCCCTATGTCGGCTCTTTTGCGGCCGAACCGCTGGAAACGACGCGGCTCGGCGCGGCCGAGCTGCCGGTGCGCTGGGCGGTGCGGCTGCCGGAGGAGGGCGTCGAGATCGAAGTCGAGGCGCTGAACGCGGCAGCCTGGAACGCGCTGACCCCACCCTATTGGGAGGGGCCGGTCGTGGTGACGGGGAGCCATCAGGGGCAGGGTTATCTGGAGATGACGGGATATGAGTGACATCACGACGCTGGCGGGGCTGCTGGAGCTGGTGCGGACACGGATCGAGGCGGGGCTGCATGACCGCGACGCGGCCGCGCGGCTGCCGGTGCTGGCGACCCGGGACGCCGAAGGCTGGCCCTCGGCCCGCTCGATGGTGCTGCGCGGTTTCGATCCCGGGGAATGGACGCTCGATATCCATTCCGACGCGGACGCGGCCAAGGTGCTGCAACTCACTGACGCGCCGCGCGCCGCAATCCAGTTCTGGGACGCCGAGGTCGCGCTGCAGGTCAGGATGCGGGCCCATGTCGTGCGGCTGCCGCATGAGGAGGAGAAGGCGCTGTGGGAGGAGGTCCCCGACGATGCCCGCGCCCGCTACGGGGCGGTGCCGCCGCCCGGCACGCCGATCGCCGCCCACGACGCCTGGCATCCCAACCCGCGCCCGGCCCGCTTCGCGGTGCTGCGCGCCCGCGTGCTGCGTGTCGAGGCGCTGCATCTGGGCGAAACCCACCGCCGCGCCCGTTTCGAGCGCGAGGAGGGCTGGCAGGGCAGCTGGCTGGTGCCGTGAGCCGTCTGGCGCAAGGCCGGGCAGGGCGATAGATCCCCACCCATGACGCCCCTCATTCCCCTGACCCGCGACCTCGTGCTGATCGGCGGCGGTCACGCCCATGCGCTGCTGCTGCGGCGCTGGGGCATGAATCCGCTGCCCGGCGTGCGGCTGACGCTGATCGATCCCGGCCCGCTCACCGCCTATTCGGGGATGCTGCCGGGCTTCGTGGCGGGCCATTACGACGCCGCCACGCCGCAGATCGACCTCGTGCGGTTGGCGCGCTTTGCCGGGGCGCGGCTGATCCTCGGGCGGGCCAGCCACCTCGACCCCGTGGCCGGAGAGGTGACGGTGGGTGACCGGCGCATCGGCTTCGACGCCGCCTCGCTCGATATCGGCGTCACCAGCGAGATGCCCGGTCTGCCGGGCTTTGCCGAACATGGCGTCCCGGCCAAGCCGCTGGGCCGTCTGGCGCGCGACTGGGCGGCGTTTCGCGCAGGCGAAGGCCCGGCCCGGGTCGCGGTGATCGGTGGCGGCGTCGCGGGGGCCGAGCTGGTGATGGCCGCGGCCCACGGGCTGCGGCACCGCGAGGCGCGCGTCACGCTGATCGAGAAGGACCGGGTGCTGGGTGCGGTGTCCGACAGCGCCCGCGCCCTCGTACTGGAGCGCATGGAACGGCTCGGCATCGAGGTGATCGAGGGCGCGGGCGTGGCGCGGGTGGCGGCGGATTACGTGACGCTCGATGACGGGCGCGAGGTGGTTTCCGACTTCACCATCGGCGCGGCGGGGGCGCGGCCGCAGGGCTGGCTCGCGCAGAGTGGCCTCGTGCTGACCGAGGGCTTCGTCGAGATCGGCCCGACCCTGCAGAGCAGCGCGCCGCAGGTCTTTGCCACCGGCGACTGCGCCCATATGGAATTCGATCCGCGCCCCAAGGCCGGGGTCTACGCCGTGCGGCAGGCGCCGGTGCTGTTCGACAATCTGCGCGCCGCGCTCTCGGGCGGGCGGATGCGGGACTATCGGCCGCAGAAGGACTATCTCAAGCTGATCTCGCTGGGCGGCAAGTCGGCGATGGCCGAGAAATGGGGCCGCGCCGTGGCCCACCCGGCGCTCTGGCTCTGGAAGGACCGGATCGACCGCCGCTTCATGGAGAAGCTGTCGGACCTGCCCGAGATGGGGAATGCCAGGCTGCCCGACCCGGTCGCCGAAGGCGTGCGCGAGGCGCTGGGCGACAAGCCGATGTGCGGCGGCTGCGGCGCCAAGGTCGGGCGCGGCGCGCTGCGCGAGGCGCTGGCCGGGTTGCCCGCGCAATCGCGCGCGGACGTGGTGGCGCTGCCCGGCGACGATGCCGGGCTGATCGTGACGGGCGGCGCGCGGCAGGTGATCTCGACCGACCATCTCCGCGCCATGGTCGAGGACCCCGACCTGATGACCCGGATCGCCGCGATCCACGCGCTGGGCGACATCTGGGCCATGGCGGCGCGCCCGCAGGCCGCGACGGTGAGCCTGATCCTGCCGCGCATGAGCGCCGAGATGCAGCGCCGAACCATGGCCGAGATCATGCGCGCCGCGCGCGAGGTGCTGGACGCGGCCGGCGCGCATCTGCTGGGCGGGCACAGCTCGCTGGGCTCCGAGCTGACCGTGGGCTTCACCGTCACCGGGCTTTGCGAGCGCGATCCGGTGACGCTGGGCGGGGCGCGTCCCGGCGCGGCGCTGATCCTGACCAAGCCGATTGGCTCGGGCACGATCATGGCCGCGGAGATGGCGCGCAGCGCCCCCGGCCCGGTGGTGGCCCGCGCCTGGGAGGCGATGGTGCAGCCGCAGGGGCGGGCGTCGGAGATCCTTGCCGGCGCGCAGGCGATGACCGACGTGACCGGCTTCGGCCTCGCGGGCCACCTGTCGGGGATCTGCGAGGCCTCGGGCTGCGGCGCCGAGTTGCGCGTCGCGGAGGTGCCGCTGATGGAGGGCGCGCTGGAACTGGCCGAGGCGGGGACCCGCTCGACTCTGTTTGCCGACAACATGGCCGGGGCGGGCGCGGTGGTGATCGGGGCGGGCGGCGCCCGCACCGACCTGATGTTCGACCCGCAGACCGCGGGCGGGCTGCTCGCCGCCGTCGATGCCACGGATGCGGAGCGGCTTCTGGCCGAGCTGTACGCGGCGGGCTACCCGGCGGCGCTGGTCGGGCAGATGGTCGAGGAGCCGGGGCTCAGGCTGGTGTGACCGGCGCGGCCTTGCGCCGCGCCGCGCGCGGGCCTAAGCCCTCGCGCCATGTTCACAGTCGCCGCCCTCTATCACTTCGCCGCCCTGCCGGACGCGCCCGCGCGCCGCGAGGCGCTGCTCGAATTCTGCGCCGCGCGCGGCATCATCGGCACGCTGATCCTCGCGCAGGAGGGAATCAACGGCACCGTCGCCGCGCCCGAGCGCGAGGCGATCCTCGATCTGATCGCGCATCTGCACGGCTGGCCGGGATTCGAAGGGCTCGACTGGAAGGAGAGCGCCGCCGAGGCGGCCCCCTTCCGCCGCCTCAAGGTCCGGCTCAAGCGCGAGATCGTCACCATGGGCCAGCCCGGCGTCGATCCCCGGGGCCATGTCGGCACCCATGTCGCGCCGGCCGAGTGGAACGCGCTGATCTCGGCTCCCGACGTCGTCACCATCGACACCCGCAACGGCTACGAGGTGGCGGTGGGCAGCTTCGAGGGCGCGGTCGATCCGGGCACCACGAGCTTTCGCGAGTTTCCCGACTGGTGGGCGGCCAATGCCGACAAGCTGGCGGGCAAGCGCATCGCTATGTTCTGCACCGGGGGCATCCGTTGCGAGAAGTCGACCTCGTTCCTCAAGGCGCAAGGCATCGACGAGGTCTATCACCTCAAGGGCGGCGTGCTGAAATATCTCGAAGAGGTCCCGCAGGAGCAGAGCCTGTGGCGCGGCGAATGCTTCGTCTTCGACGAGCGCGTGGCGGTGGGCCACGGGCTGGAGCCCGGCTCGCACGTGCTGTGCCGGGCCTGCCGGATGCCGGTCTCGCCCGAGGCGATGGGCGATCCGGCCTATGTCGAGGGCATTTCCTGCCCCGGCTGCATCGAGGCGCGCAGCGACGAGGACCGCGCCCGCTATGCCGAGCGGCAAAGGCAGATGGGCGGCTGACCCCCCTACACCTTTGCGTGCGCCGGGGCTAAGCAGACGAATATGGATGATGTCGTCATGTATCTGCGCGGCCTCGTGCCCGGGCGCCGCGCCGTCTTCGCTCTGACCATCGGCGCCCTGTCGGGCTGGCTCGCCGCGCTGTCGGGGATGCCGCTGCCCTGGATGCTGGGGCCGATGATCGGCAACACGCTGGCGGCGGTGCTGGCGCTGCCGGTTCGCGGGCCCGACCGGCTGCGCCCTCTGGTAATCCCGGTGATCGGCGTGATGCTCGGCTCGGCGCTGCGGCCCGAGATGTTCGACACGGCCGGACGCTACGCCGCGAGCCTCGCCCTGCTGCCGCCCTTTCTGGTGGTGACGGCGCTGGTCTCCTATGCCGTCTATCGCCGGGTCGGGCGCTACGACCCGGTCACCGCCTTCTTCTCGGCGATGCCGGGCGGGCTCAACGACATGCTGATCCTCGGCGGCGCGGCGGGCGGCAACGAAAAGCGCATCGCGCTGGCCCATGCCGCGCGGGTGCTGCTCGTCATCCTGTTCGTCGTGCTGTTCTACGGCACCGCGCTCGACGTCGATTCCGGCGAGGTGGCGCGCGGCGCGCCGGCCGCGGCGCTGAGCCTCCTCGACTGGGCGCTGCTGGGGGCCGCGGCCGTGGCCGGGGTGCCGCTGGGCAAATGGCTGCGGCTGCCGGCTCCGCAGGTCACCGGCCCGATGATCCTGAGCGGGGTGCTGCATCTGGTGGGGTTGGTCTCGGTCGCCCCGCCCGGCGCGCTGATCGTGGTGGCGCAGGTGGTGATCGGCACGGTGATCGGCTGCCGTTTCATCGGGGTGAGCGCGGCGCAGATCGGCCGCGACCTGTCGCTCGGCGCGCTGTCATCGGTGGCGATGATCGCCGTCGCGGTGATCTCTGCCGCGGCGCTGACGGCGATCACCGGGCTGCCGCTGTCGCTCAGCTTCCTGGGTTATTCGCCGGGCGGGCTGACCGAGATGAGCCTGCTGGCACTGGCGATGGGGCAGGACGTCGCCTATGTCTCGGTCCTGCATCTGGTGCGGATCATGCTGGTGATCTTCGCCGCGCAGCCCGTGTTCCGGGCCACGCGGCGCGGCGCTCAAAGCGGCACGAAGCCGCCGCGCTCGGGGTCGTAGCACTCGAGCCCGCCGGCGCCGATATCGGTCCACAGGCCGTGCAGCGACAGCCGACCCTCCTCGACCGCCTCCTTCACATAGGGGAAGGTCAGCAAGTTCTCGAGCGAGATCAGCACGCCCTGCTTTTCGAGCGCCGCGACCCGCTCCTCGTCGGTGCCTTCGGGCAGCCGCGCATAGCCCGGCCGCAGCAGGTCCATCCAGCGGCCGACGAAGCTGGTCTTCTCCTCGAGCGCGGGGGCGTGGCCTTCGCACATGTCGTAGCAGCCCTTCACGCCGCCGCAGCTCGAATGGCCGATCACGATCAGATGCGGCACCTTGAGCGCGGTCACCGCGTATTCGATCGCCGCCGAGGTGCCGTGCTGGTTGCCGTCGGGCGCGTAGGGCGGCACCAGGTTGGCGATGTTGCGGTGCAGGAAGAATTCGCCCGGATCGGCGCCGAAGATCGAGGTGACATGCACACGGCTGTCGCAGCAGGAGATCACCATGGCGCGGGGGTGCTGGCCCTCGCTGGCGAGCTTCTGGTACCAGCTGCGGTTCTCGGCGTAACGCGTGGCCTTCCAGCCGTGATAGCGGTTCACGAGATAGTCGGGCAGGGGGCTTGCGAGGGTCATCGGGTTCTCCATGCGTCGTCTTCGAGGCAGATAGGCGGAAACGCACGTGAATTCGAGAATTATCTCGTCGCGGCCGCAACGCTTTCCAAACCCATTGCGGCCTAGGCTCCGCTCATGAGCTGTTCCGACACACGCCCGATCCCGCACGCGCTCGCCCCGCTGATGCCGCTGCCCGAACCGCCGCCGGAGGCGGTGCTGCGGGTGCGGCTGCTCTCCGCGCTGGGGGCGGTGCGACGACGCCCGGCCCCGGCCGAGGAGCTGGCGGCGCGGCTGGTCCGGCTGGAGGGCAACCTCGCCGCCTGCGCCTTTGCCCGGCTGCGGGCCGACGCGCGCGGGCTGCGGCGGCTGGCGACGCGGCTCGGCCTGTCGGAGATGGCGCATGTCGCCGCCAGCGTCGAGGATTGCGCGGCGCGCGGTGACGCTGCCGCGCTCGGCGCCACCGTGGCGCGGCTCGGGCGCTGCGGCGCGGGGGCGCAGGCGGCGCTCGGGCGCGCTGGCTGACGCGCGATCCGGCTTGCGGTCGCGGTGGCGGGGGGCCAGTCTCCCGGCGATCGAACTGAGGAGCCGTGCCATGCCGATGCAGGATTTCGCCACCGACCGGGAGAACGCGCTGCCGCTGCGGCTGGTGACGCCCGAGGATCTCGACGCGACGCTTTCCGGGCTGCCGGAGGGCGCGCGCCGTTGGGCCGAGGCGCAGGGCTTCAAGGCCGGCGCCGGCGCGGTGCTGGCGCTGCCCGACGCGGCGGGCGGGCTGTGGGGCGCGCTGGTGGGCCTTGGCGACGACCGGGCCCGGGCCCGCGGCCGCTTCGTCGCCGCGAGTGCCGCCTCCAAGCTGCCCGAGGGGGTCTATGCGCTCGACCCCGCCACGGCCCCCGATCTCGCCCGCGAGACGGCGCTGGGCTGGCTGCTGGAGAGCTATCGTTTCGACCGCTATGCCAAGCAGTCCGCGCCGAAGGCCCGGCTCGTCGCGCCCGACGGGATCGATGCCGAGCGCCTGCGCGCCATCGCGGCGGGCGAGGCGCTGACCCGTGACCTGATCAACACCCCCGCCGCCGACATGGGCCCGGCCGAGCTGCAGGCCGCCGCCGAGGCGCTGGCGGGCGAATTCGGCGCCACCATTGAGACCACCCCGGCCGAGGAGCTGATCGCGCGCGACCTGCCGCTGATCCACGCCGTAGGCCGCGCCGCCACGCCGCACCGGGCGCCCCGGCTGATCGACATGCGCTGGGGCGAGGCAGGCCCGACGCTGACGCTGGTCGGCAAGGGCGTGTGCTTCGATACAGGCGGGCTCAACCTCAAGCCGGGCGCCTCGATGGGGCTGATGAAGAAGGACATGGGCGGCGCCGCCACCGTGCTCGGGCTGGCGCGGATGATCATGGCGCTGGGGCTGGAGATCCGGCTGCGCGTGCTGATCCCGGCGGTAGAAAACTCGGTCTCCGCCGACGCCTTCCGCCCCGGCGACATCCTCGCTTCCCGCAAGGGGCTGTCGGTCGAGGTCAACAACACCGATGCCGAAGGGCGGCTGGTGCTGGCGGATGCACTAGCGCTCGGGGCCGAGGAAGAGCCCGACCTGATGATCTCCATGGCAACGCTCACCGGGGCGGCGCGGGTCGCGGTCGGACCCGATCTCGCGCCGTTCTACACCGATGCGGATGATGACGCGGCGGCCATCGCCCGCGCCGCCGCGCGGGTGGCCGACCCGGTCTGGCGGATGCCGTTCCACGCCCCCTATGAGAGCATGATCGAGCCGGGCATCGCCGATCTCGACAACGCGCCCTCGGGCGGCATGGCGGGCTCGATCACCGCCGCGCTGTTCCTGCGCCGCTTTGCCGAACCCGTCCGCTACGCGCATTTCGACATCTATGGCTGGAATCCCAAGCCCGCCCCGGCCCGGCCCAAGGGCGGCGTCGGCATGGGCGCGCGGGCGCTGTTCGAGGCGATGCCCGAACTGCTGGGGCTGGGATGAGCGGTCCGGACCGCCGCCTGACCCCGGCCAATGGCCGCGTCGCCGCGCTGGAACTGGCCGGGCGGGTGTCGGCCGAACGCTACGTGCCGGGCGAGGGCGCGCGGGTGGCGCGCCCGGTTCTCGACCTGCTGGCCGCGCCCGGGGGGGCACGCGACCGGCAGCTCCTGATGGGCGAGGCCGTCGAGGTGTTCGAGCGGCGCGCGGGCCATGCCTTCATCCGCGCCGCGCGCGACGGCTATTGCGGCTATGTCGACGCGGCCGCGCTGGACGCGCCGCGCGCGGCGACCCATCTCGTCGCCACGCCCGCGACGCATCTCTATGCCGAGGAAAGCATCAAGTCGCCCGACCTCGCGCATCTGAGCTTCGGCAGCCGGATCACCGTGCTGCATGAGCGGCGCGAGCTGTTCGAGACGCCAGAGGGCTTCATCCCCAAGAAGCATCTGCGCGAGATCGACCGACCCTTTTCCGACCCGGTGACGGTCGCGCAGATGTTCTTCGGCACGCCCTATCTCTGGGGCGGCAATTCGCGGCTCGGGATCGACTGCTCGGGGCTGGTGCAGGCGGCGCTGCTGGCTTGCGGCCTGCCCTGCCCGGGCGACAGCGACCTGCAGCAGGCGCTGGGCCGCGATGTCGAGGGCGAGCCGCCGCAGCGCGGCGACCTGTGGTTCTGGAAGGGGCACGTGGCGCTGATGGTGGATGCCGAGACGATCATCCACGCCAACGGCCATGCCATGGCCGTGACCTACGAGGATGCGCGCAAGGCCGCGCTCAGGATCGAGGCGCAGGGCGGCGGGCCGGTGACCCATCGCCGCAGGCTCTGAGCCTTCAGTCGATCACCCGGAAGCGGCGCGCGTCGAAGACCTTGAGCACCTGCGCCAGCTCGTCGCCCCGGCGCAGCACCTGCCCGTCGGGGCCGAGCACCGCGAACTGCCCCTGCCGATGGCGCAGGCGGGGGCGTTTCTCGATGCGGTAGAGCGGGGTTTCGGCGGTGCGGCGGAACACCGAGAAGACCGCCATGTCGCGCAGCGAGGAGATCGCGTAGTCGCGCCACTCTCCGGCGGCGACCATGCGGCCATAAACCGACAGGATCGGCCCCAGCTCGGTCCGGTGAAAGGCCACCTGCTCAGGCAGGCGGCCGGGAAACGGCGTCGGCGGCTGCAGCGTCATGCTTTCAGAGTTACGCGCGCGCCGGCGCTTTTCAAGCCTCGCGGGCATCACGTGGCGCGGCGCCACGCGAATGCCGCGAAATCACCCCCGCCGTGGCCACGGTGCACCGCATGCGCGCCGCGCTTGCCCGGCACAAAGGGTTCAGCGGCAGGCGATCGCCTCAAGGCGGTGATAACAGCCCCCACCTGATCCGCGGCGGGGCGGCGCCTGCTCGCAAACTCGATACGGCCCGGGCGCGGTTGATCCGCGTCCGGGCCGCTCTCGTTTCAGCCGCAATAGACCCGCGCGATCCGCTCCAGCGCGTCGATCTCGAAATTGATCCGGTCGGGGCGGAAATCCATGGTCACCGCGTCGCCGGGACGGATGATCCGCACCGGGCCGAGGATCAGCTCGCGCTCCAGCGCGGTGACGGGCGCGCCGACCAGATGCTGACGCGCATCGGCGCCGCATGTCCCGGGATCTGCCGGGGCAGGGGTCGGAGCGGGCACGGGGGCCTGCGCCAATGGCGCGCAGGCGGCGAGCAGGAGGGGCAGGATCAGGTATCGCATGGGCCGAGCCTGACCCGCTGCGCGCCGTTGCACAAGGGGCTGCGCCATTGATCTTGCCCACGCTTTCCGCGACGCTTCGCGCCAAAGGCGCGCCGCCTCTCGGCGCGTCCCATCACGGAGGTCATCCCATGCGCACACGTGCCGCCGTCGCCCTCGAGGCGGGCAAGCCGCTCGAGATCATGGACGTCAATCTCGAAGGCCCGAAGGCCGGCGAGGTCATGGTCGAGATCAAGGCCACCGGCATCTGCCACACCGACGAATTCACCCTCTCGGGCGCCGATCCCGAGGGCCTGTTTCCCGCGATCCTCGGCCATGAGGGCGCGGGCGTGGTGGTCGAGGTGGGCGAAGGCGTGACTTCGCTCAAGAAGGGCGATCACGTCATCCCGCTCTACACGCCCGAATGCCGCCAGTGCCCGTCCTGCCTGAGCCAGAAGACCAACCTGTGCACCTCGATCCGGGGCACTCAGGGCCAAGGCCTCATGCCCGACGGCACCTCGCGCTTCTCGATGACCGACGGCACGCCGATCCTGCACTACATGGGCTGCTCGACCTTCGCCAACCACACGGTGCTGCCCGAGATCGCGCTCGCCAAGGTGCGCGAGGACGCGCCCTTCGACAAGATCTGCTACA
Source organism: Limimaricola variabilis (assembly GCF_034371605.1). Classification (NCBI taxonomy): domain Bacteria; kingdom Pseudomonadati; phylum Pseudomonadota; class Alphaproteobacteria; order Rhodobacterales; family Paracoccaceae; genus Limimaricola; species Limimaricola variabilis. Next base: position 2,382,190 of record NZ_CP139691.1, read on the forward strand.
TCGGCTGCGGCGTCACCACCGGCGTCGGCGCGGTGATCAACACGGCGCAGGTCGAGGTGGGCTCCACGGCGGTGGTGTTCGGCCTGGGCGGCATCGGCCTCAACGTGATCCAGGGGCTGAGGCTGGCGGGCGCCGACATGATCATCGGCGTCGACATCAACAACGACCGCAAGGCCTGGGGCGAGCGGTTCGGCATGACCCATTTCGTCAATCCCAAGGAGATCGACGGCGACATCGTCGCGCATCTGGTCAACATGACCAAGCGGCGCGGCGACCTGATCGGCGGGGCCGACTACACCTTCGACTGCACCGGCAACGTCACGGTGATGCGCCAGGCGCTCGAGTCGGCGCATCGCGGCTGGGGCGTCTCGGTGGTGATCGGCGTGGCGCCTGCCGGGGCCGAGATCTCGACCCGTCCGTTCCAGCTGGTCACGGGCCGCACCTGGAAGGGCACCGCCTTCGGCGGCGCGCGCGGCCGCACCGACGTGCCGAAGATCGTCGACTGGTACATGGAAGGGAAGATCGAGATCGACCCGATGATCACCCATCAGCTCAAGCTCGACGAGATCAACAAGGGCTTCGACCTGATGCATGCGGGCGAAAGCATCCGCTCGGTCGTGGTCTACTGAGCCAGCATTGGTGGCCGGTTCGGGCCGGCCACCAATGAATTCTCAGCTCTCGAACACCGGCTCGAAGCCCCCATAGATCATCCGCTTGCCGTCGAAGGGCATCTTGTCGGGGGTCATCGCCTCCCATCGCGGATCGTTTTCCATGCTGGCCATGCAGGCGTCCCGCTTGCTCTTGTCGGGCCATTCGATCCACGAGAAGACCACTGTCTCCTCCGGCTTCTTCTGCACTGCCATCGGGAACGAGGTGACCTCGCCATCCGGCACGTCGCTGCCCCAGCATTCGCGCATCGACAGCGCGCCGAATTCCTTGAACAGCATCCAGCTTTCGCGCGAAAAGGCGATGTAGTCGTCCTTGCGGTCGCTCGGAACCGCGGCGACAAATCCGTCGATGAAACTCATGATCCATTCCTCCTTGCCGATCCGCCAAGGACCGTGCGGAAAGGCTACGCCCGCCTGCCCGAGTCCCGCAAACAAAATGTTCATGTTTCGTTCGGATCTCGCCGATCGCTTCGACTTGACGATGGGCCACAGGAGGGCGATGGCCGATACAATCACCGAAGGAGGCCCGACATGCCCGAGACCCGTCCGCTCTACGCCGTGCTGATCGACGCCGACAACATCCCGGCGCGCTTCGCCAAGCCGATCCTCAAGGAGATCACCAGTTTCGGCGAGCCGGCACTGCGCCGGGTCTATGGCGACTGGTCGGCCGAGCGGCTGCGCGGCTGGGCCGACAACGTCCGCGCGCTGGGCCTGGTCGCGCATCAGGAAACCGCCAACACCAAGGGCAAGAACGCCTCCGATATCGGTCTCGTGATCGATGCGATGGACATCCTACACACCGGCCGCTTCGACGGCTTCGTGCTGGTGTCGTCGGATTCGGACTTCACCGCGCTCGCCAACCGGATCCGCGAGCAGGGGCTCGACGTGATCGGCATTGGTGAGGCCAAGGCACCGGAATCGCTGCGCAACGTCTGCAACCGCTTCGTGCTGATCGAGAACATCATGGACGAGCCGGTCGCCGCCAAGGCCGACGCCGCGCCGGGCGAGGCGCCGGCCGCGCCGACGGGGAAGAAGTCGCCGCTCGAAGCGGTGCCGCTGATCCTGCGCGCCATGGACAAGATCGAGCAGGATGACGACGAGTGGTATCCGCTCGGGCCGATCGGCCAGTACATCACCGCCGACAACCCCGATTTCGACGTGCGCAGCTATGGCAAGCGCAAGCTGTCGGAGCTGGTGCTGGAGCTCAAGCGCTTCGAGACCCGCAAGCAGGGCAACCAGCTGCAGGTGCGGCGCAAGGACTAACCGCCGTAGCGGGCGAGGAAGGTGTCGACCGCGCCCTGGGCCACGCGGTCGCGCTCCGCCTGCGAGAAGTCGTCCGAGACGCAGAAGATCGCCCGGGCGAAGAGATCGGCCCGGCACAGCTCGTAGAACTGATCGGCGGCGAGCGCGAGATCGTCGATGCGCAGCTCGCCGCGTCCGATCGCCTGCTCGAAATAGCCGATCAGGTAACGCCGGCCCATTTGCGGCCCGGTTTCGTAGAAGGCGCGGCCGATATCGGGAAAGCGCGCGCTCTCGGCGACGAAGATTCGGAAGATTCGCAGCCCGAACTCCGAGGTGTAGAAGCCGATGATCCGCTCGGCCGTCTCGCACAGCACCTCGCGCACCGGCCGGGTCGTGTCGATCGCGGAGAGCGCGGTGCCGGCCTGGGCGCTGCATTCGACGCGCATCACCTCGAGAAACAGCAGCCGCTTGTCGGGAAAGTAGCTGTAGAGCGTCGCCTTGGACACGCCCGCAACCCGAGCGATGTCGTCGACGCTGGCGCCCTCGAAGCCCGCGCCCATGAACACCTCTCGGGCGCCGTCGAGCACCTGGTCGTACTTGCGGCCCTTGCGGATGCGGGGTTCGTGGGCGGTCATCGGTCCTCCTGAGGCTGTCGGAGACAATAGCCCGCCAGACGGGTCCCGGCCAGCGTCGCCGGACTTGTCAGCGGCGCGACGTCCCGTAGATTGGAATCGTTCTAAAAGGAGCCATCCGATGATTCCCGGATTCACCGCCCGCCGCCGCTTCGACGATCTCAGCGAGCGGGAGATCCTGGCCTTGGCAATCTCCTCGGAGGAGGACGACGCGCGGATCTACCGGCTCTACGCGGACCGGCTGCGCGGCGACTTCCCGGCCTCGGCGGCGGTGTTCGAGGGCATGGCGGAGGAGGAGGACGGGCATCGCCGACAGCTGATCGAGCTGCACCGCGCCCGCTTCGGCGAGACGATTCCATTGCTGCGCCGCGAGCATGTGGCGGGGTTTCATACCCGCCGCCCGGTCTGGCTCACCGAGAATCTCGGCCTCGACGCGATCCGCGGACAGGCCGCCGAGATGGAGCGCGAGGCGGGCACCTTCTATGCCCGTGCCGCTGCCCGCGCCTCGGACGCGGCGACGCGGCGGCTCTTGGGCGATCTCGCCGCCGCCGAGGCCGAGCATCGCAGCACCGCGCGGGCGCTCGAGGAGGAGCACCTGACCGGGCCGGCGCGGGTCGAGGAGGATCACGCGGCGCGGCGCCAATTCGTGCTGACCTATGTGCAGCCGGGGCTGGCGGGGTTGATGGACGGCTCGGTCTCGACGCTGGCGCCGATCTTCGCCACCGCCTTCGCCACGCAGGACACGCACACCACTTTCCTCGTGGGGCTCGCGGCCAGCGTCGGCGCGGGCATCTCGATGGGATTCACCGAGGCGGCCTCCGATGACGGGCAACTCTCGGGGCGCGGCTCGCCGGTGAAGCGCGGGCTGGCCACCGGGATCATGACCACGGTGGGCGGGCTCGGCCACGCGTTGCCCTACCTGATCCCGCATTTCTGGACCGCCACGATCACCGCCATCGTCGTCGTCTTCATCGAGCTCTGGGCAATCGCCTGGATCCAGAGCCGCTACATGGACACGCCCTTCTTCCGGGCCGCCTTTCAGGTGGTGCTGGGCGGCGCGCTGGTCTTTGCCGCGGGGGTGCTGATCGGCGGCGGCTGAGCCGGGTTGCGCCGGGCGATGGCTTTGGAGAGACTGCCCCTTCGCAGGGGGAGGGCAGGATGAGCATCGAGACGACAGGGTACCGCGCCACGCCGCTGCCGCAGCGACCGGAGATGACCGACGAGGCCATCCTCGCGGCTGCGCGTGCGCATTTCGACGCCATGGCGACGCGCCACACCATCCGCGAGTTCAGCGACCGCCCCGTGCCGCGCGCGGTGATCGAGGCGGCGATCGCGACCGCCGGGCGCGCGCCTTCGGGCGCGAACCAGCAACCCTGGCATTTTGTCGCGATCTCGGATCCGGGCCTCAAGGCGCAGATCCGTGCCGCCGCCGAGGAGGAGGAGCGCGCCTTCTACGAGGGCGGCGCGCCGGATGAATGGATCGCTGCGCTCGAACCGATCGGTACCGGCGCCTCCAAGCCGCATCTCGACGTCGCGCCCTGGCTGATCGTGGTCTTCGCCCAGCGCTGGGGCACCAGGGCGGATGGCACGCGCTACAAGCATTACTACGTGCCCGAGAGCGTGGGCCTCGCCACCGGTTTCCTGATCGGTGCGCTGCACCTTTCAGGGCTCTCGGCGCTCACCCATACGCCGAGCCCGATGAAATTCCTCACCGACCTGTGCGACCGCCCGGCCTCCGAGAAGCCGGTGATGATCCTCGCGGTGGGCCACCCGGCCGAGGGCGCTACCGTTCCGGCGGCAGCCATGATCAAGAAACCGCTCGAAGAGATCCTCACCGTGATCTCGGCGGATACGGAGACGACATGAAGACGATCAGCGAGAACACCTGCTTTGGCGGCGTGCAGGGGGTCTACAGCCACCAGAGCGAGGCCACCGGCACCGAGATGACCTTCGGGCTGTTCCTGCCCATCGAGGCGCAGGAGGGGCCGGTGCCGGTGCTGTGGTTCCTGTCGGGCCTTACCTGCACCCATGAGAACGCGATGACGAAGTCCGGCGCGCAGCGCTGGGCCGCCGAGCAGGGCATCGCGCTGGTGTTCCCCGACACCTCGCCGCGCGGCACCGGCGTGGCCGATGACGAGGGCTTCGACATGGGGCAGGGGGCGGGGTTCTACCTGAACGCCACCCAGGACCCCTGGGCGCGGCACTACCAGATGTGGGACTACGTCGCCGAGGAGCTGCCCGCGCTGCTCGAGGGACAGTTTGCCATCGACGAGGGGCGGCAGGCGATCACCGGCCATTCGATGGGCGGTCACGGCGCGCTGACCATGGCGATGCGGCTGCCGGGGCGCTATCGCTCGGTCTCGGCCTTCGCGCCGATCTGCCACCCGACCCAGAGCGAATGGGGCCGTCGCCAGTTCACCGCCTATCTCGGCGAGGACGAGGCCGCCTGGGCGCGCCACGACGCGACGCTGCTGATGACCAAGACCGGCTTCGACGGGCCGCTTCTGGTGGACACCGGCACCGCCGACCAGTTCGGCGACAAGCTCGGCACCGAGCATTTCGCCCGCGCCATGGCCGAGCGGCGCCAGCCCGGCACGCTGCGGCTCCAGCGCGGCTACGACCACAGCTACTATTTCGTGTCTTCCTTCATCGAGGACCATGTCGACTTCCACGCCGCGGCGCTCTGGTCATGATCTATGTCGACGCCGATGCCTGCCCGGTGAAAGCCGAGTGCGAAACGGTGGGCACGCGCCACAAGGTGAAGGTGGCCATCGTCTCGAATGGCGGGCTCCGCCCGTCGCAGAACCCCTATGTCGAGACGGTGATCGTCCCCGAGGGGCCGGACGTGGCCGACATGTGGATCGCCGACCGCGCCAGGACGGGTGACGTGGTGATCACCAACGACATCCCGCTCGCCGCGAAATGCGTCGAGGCGGGGGCGCAGGTGCTCAAGCACAATGGCGAGCCGCTGACCGCGGCCAATATCGGCAACGTGCTGGCCACCCGCGACCTGATGGCCGATCTGCGCGCCGCCGATCCGTTCCGGCAGGGCGGTGGCAAGGGCTTCACCAAGGCGGACCGCTCGCGGTTTCTCGACGCGCTGGAGCGGGCCCTGCGCAAGGCGGCGCGGGAGGCGGGTGCATGAACATCGAGGCGGTGGTCTTCGACATCGGCAACGTGCTGATCGAGTGGAACCCCGAGCGGGTCTACGACGCGGCGATCGGGGAAGCGCGGCGGGCCGAGCTGTTCGCCACGGTCGACCTGCACGGCATGAACGAGCGCGTCGATCTGGGAGAGAACTTCCACGGGCAGGTCGCTGCCTTGGCCGAGGCGCATCCCGATTGGGCCGCCGAGATCATGCTCTGGCACGACCGCTGGATCGAGATGGCGAGCCCGGAGATCCCGCGTTCGGGCCGGCTGCTGCGGGCCCTGAAGGCGCGCGGCGTGCCGGTCTTCGCGCTGTCGAATTTCGGGGTCGAGACCTTCGAGATCGCCCGCGCGCACTACCCCGTCTTCGCCGAGTTCGACGCGCTGTTCGTGTCGGGGCATCTGCGCATGGCCAAGCCCGATGCGCCGATCTACCACGCACTGGAGCGCGAGACCGGCGTGGCGCCGGGGCGGTTGCTGTTCACCGATGACCGCGCCGACAACATCGCCGCCGCCCAAGCGCGCGGCTGGCAGGTGCACCACTTCACCGGACCCGAGGGGCTGGCCGGACGGCTGGTGGCCGAGGGTCTGCTCAGCGAGGCAGAGGCCGCATGACCGAGATCGTCCCCTTCGAGGCCGAAGCGAAGCTCGACTGGATCGCCATGGCCCGCGCGATCGAGGCCGGGCACGACCTGCCGCCGGCGCAGGTCACCGACACATTCCTCTACCGTGGCGAGGACACGCTCCTGAACCGCTCGGCGTGGATCGAGGGGCTGGGCATCGCGGTGAAGGTCGCGACGATCATTCCGGGCAACCAGGGCCCGAGCATCAACGGCGCGGTGAACCTGCTGTCGGACAAGGACGGCACGCTGGAGGCCGTAGTGGACTTCCACCTCGTCACCAAGTGGAAGACCGCCGCCGACAGCCTGCTAGGCGCGATGAAACTGGCCCGGCCCGACAGTCGCGAGATCCTGATCGTCGGCGCGGGCAACGTCGCTGGCTCGCTGCGCGAGGCCTATGGCGCGGCCTTTCCCGAGGCGCGCTTCACCGTCTGGAACCGCTCGCGCGAGGGGGCGGAGCGGCTCAAGGCGCAGCACCCGGATATCGAGATCGCCGAGGATCTGGAGCGGGCCGTGGGCCGGGCTGACATCGTTACCTGCGCGACCATGGCGAAAGCGCCAGTGGTGCGGGGCGACTGGCTGCGCCCCGGCACGCATCTCGACCTGATCGGGGCCTTCACCCCGCATATGCGCGAGGCCGACGACCGGGCGTTGCAGCGGGCGCGGATCTTCGTCGATGCGCGCGCCACCACGCTTGACCATATCGGCGAGCTGAAGATCCCGCTCGAGGCAGGTGCGATCGCGCGCGAGGATGTGGTGGCCGAGTTCTCGGAGCCGAAGCTGTTCCGGCGCGGGAGCGAGGACGAGATCACGTTGTTCAAGAACGGCGGTGGCGCGCATCTCGACCTGATGGTGGCGCGGCATATCCTCGATCGCTGGCGCGCGGCCGACCGGAGTTAATCGGCCAGCCCCGGCTCGTCGAGAAGCGTCCGGCCCTGCCGGTCCTCGACCTCGATCACCCACAGATCGGGGTCGAAGCGCCGCTGCCGCTCGACGCTGGCATCGACCTCGGCCTCGTCGCCCTCGGCCAGCGTGATCCAGGCCCGCGCCCCGGTCATCAGGTCGAGGCTGCGCTGAAACAGCCGCCCCTGACCGTCGAGCGTGTTGGATTTGACCAGCACCGCGCCTGCCGTCTCGTCGCCTTTGGCGGTGACGAAGGCGGGGATGTCGTGCAGCCGGAGCCGCGCGAGATAGGCCGAGACCCAGATGCCGGTGGCGAGCCGCGGCTCAGCCATTCCCGTCGCGGAAATCGAGCCCCATCTCGGAGTAGCGCTCCTTTTCCTCGAGCCAGTTCGGGCGCACCTTCACCTGCAGGAACAGGTGCACCTTGCGGCCGAGGAACTCCGACAGCTCCTCGCGCGCGGCCTTGGAGACCGACTTGATGGTCTCGCCGCCCTTGCCCAGTACGATGCCCTTGTGGCCCTCGCGGGCGACGTAGATCATCTGGTCGACGCGGGCCGAGCCGTCGTCGCGCTCTTGCCAGCTCTCGGTTTCGACCGTCAGCTCGTAGGGCAGCTCTTGGTGCAGCCGGAGGGTGAGCTTCTCGCGCGTCATCTCGGCGGCGATCATCCGCAGCGGCAGATCGGCGAGCTGGTCCTCGGGGTAGAGCCACGGGCTTTCGGGCATCTGACTTCCCAGCCACGCCTTGAGGTCGGCGGCGCCATGGCCGCGTTCGGCCGAGATCATGAAGGTCTTCACGAAGGGATGCGCGTCGTTGCAGTCCTGCGCGAGCTTGAGCAGGACCTCGGACTTCACCTTGTCGATCTTGTTGATCGCGAGTGCGACGGGCTTGCGACCGAGCCGTTCGGGCAGGGCCTCGAGGATCGCCTTCACGCCGTCGGTGATGCCGCGATGGGCCTCGATCAGCAGCACGACCATGTCGGCATCGGCCACCCCGCTCCAGGCGGCGGCGACCATCGCGCGGTCGAGCCGGCGGCGCGGCCGGAACAGGCCCGGCGTGTCGACGAAGACGATCTGGGCGCGATCCTCCATCGCGACACCGCGGATGCGGGCGCGGGTGGTCTGCACCTTGTGGGTGACGATCGACACCTTGGCGCCGACCATGCGGTTCAACAGCGTCGATTTCCCGGCATTGGGCTCGCCGATCAGCGCGACATAGCCGGCGCGGGTCGGACCGGCCTCGCCCTCCTGGTCGCCGCCGATCGGCGCGCCCGGCAGGCCATCCTCGTGCAGCGCCTCGGGGCCCCGAGCGGCGTCCGGGGTCTCGTCGCCTTCCGGCGTCTGATCTTGGTCGCTCATTCGCTCACCCGTTTCAAAAGCGCGGCTGCCGCCGCCTGTTCCGCCTGTCGTTTCGACCCGGCGGTGGCGTTCTCGCTGGCGCCGGAAGCCAGCCTGACCTCGATGGTAAAGACCGGCGCATGGTCCGGTCCCTCGCGGCCGGTCTCGGCATAGGCGGGCGGCGGTTCGCCGCGCGCCTGCGCCCATTCCTGCAGCGCCGTCTTGGGATCGCGCGCGTCTTCCTCGACCCGGTTGATCCGTTCGCCCCAGAGCCTGCGCACCACGTCGCGCGCCGCCTCGAAGCCGGCATCGAGATAGACGGCGGCGATCACCGCCTCCATCGCGTCGGCCAAGAGCGCCTCCTTGCGGCGTCCGCCCGACTTCATCTCAGAGCGCCCGAGCCGCAGCACCGTGCCGATCTCGATCTCGCGGGCCACCTCGGCGCAGGTCTCGCGGCGGACCAGCGCGTTGAAGCGCGGCGCGATCTGGCCCTCGGTGGCGCTCCGGTCGGCCTCGAGCAGCGCCTCGGCCATCACCAGCCCCAGAACCCGGTCGCCGAGGAATTCCAGCCGCTGGTTGTCGTCACGCATCGGCCCGGAAATCGAGCCATGGGTGACGGCGCGCGACAGCAGCTCGGGACGCGAGAATTCGTGCCCCAGCCGGGTCGCGAAGGCGCGCAGTTCGGCCGAAAGCTTCACTCGACCGCCTTGAAGAAGCGGTCCGAGCGCCAGGTCCAGAAGGCCAGCATCGAGCGCCCGGCCGAGGAGAACATGATCCGGTCGGCCCGGCCGACGAGGTCCTCGAAGGGCACGAAGCCCACGCCGCGCGCGTTCTGCGGCACCCGGCTGTCGGTCGAGTTGTCGCGGTTGTCGCCCATGAAGAACAGATGCCCCTCGGGAACGGTGTAAACGCCGGTATTGTCCGACGACTGGGTGGTAATGTCGAGGACGTCATGGCTGCGCCCGTTGGGCAGCGTCTCGGTATAGCGGGTCTTCTCGCAGGTGGCCCCCATGCCGACCGCGCCGTTGCGGCAGCGCGGCAGCAAGCCCTGCGGCCCCTGCCGTTCCATCACCTCGGTGAAGGTGCCGGCGGGTTCGAGGCCCACCGCCTCGTCATTGATGAAGAGCCGCCCGTCGCGGACCTGGATCCGGTCGCCGGGCAGGCCGATGGCGCGCTTGATGAAATCCTCTCCGGTGACGGGGTGGCGGAACACCACCACGTCGCCGCGCTCGGGGTATTCGCCCCAGAGCCGGTCGTTGTCGCCCTTGGCCCAGCCGCAGACATCCTCGGCCGAGATGTCGACGCCCAGCGAGGCCAGCCGCACCGAGGGGCAGGAGGCGTAGGAGTAGCCGTAGGCCATCTTGTTGACGAAGAGGAAGTCGCCGATCAGCAGCGTGTCCTTCATCGAGCCCGAGGGGATCCAGAACGGCTGGAAGAACAGGGTACGGAAGATGCCCGCGATCAGCAGCGCCCAGAACACCGTCTTGATGGTTTCCCAGACGCTGTGGACGAAGCCCTGCTTCTCGGTGTCGGATCTGCTGGCCATGCGGATTGGTCCCTTGGGTTTCGGGGCTACATGCGGGGGGCGGGGGGATTAGTCAAGGAAACCGCCAGACGCGCCATCTATCGCGCGCGAAACCGCAAGGCCAGCCCCGGCGCAGCGGGGCGCTCAGGCCAGAGCCGTCTCGGTCGACATGGCATCGAGAAAGGGCAGGGCCCGCAGCAGGCGGGGGCATCGATGCGCCAGCGGCGCACCGCGCGCATCAGTGCCCGGCGAGAGGCCGGGCTTCGATCACCACGAAGGCCTGCGCCCAGGGGTGGTCGTCGGTGAGCGTCACGTGGATGATTGCCTCGTGTCCGGGCGGGGTCATCGCGTCGAGCCGCTCGCGCGCCCAGCCCGTCACCTCCATTACCGGCTGGCCGGTGCGCAGGTTCGACACCGCCATGTCCTTCCATGCGATGCCCATCCTGAGGCCGGTGCCCAGCGCCTTGGAGCAGGCCTCCTTGGCGGCCCAGCGCTTGGCATAGGTGCCGGCCACGTCGCGGCGGCGCTCGGCCTTGGCCTGCTCCACATCCGTGAAGACGCGGTTGCGGAAGCGGTCGCCATGGCGCTCGAGGACGCCGGCGATGCGGTCGATATTCGCGAGGTCGGTGCCGATGCCAAGGATCATGCGACCTTGCCTAGCCGATGCCACGGGGCCGGGCAATCCGCGGCCCTCGCGCAAAAGAGCGCCGCCCTCGGGGAGGGCGGCGCATCAGGAACCAAAGGATCGGCGATCAGGCCGCGTGGCGGGTCTTCTCGCTCTTCGCCTCGGTGATCGCCTTCTCCACGTCGGCGCGCTGGCTGGCCAGGAACGACCATTCCGGCTTGCCCGAAGTGGCGGCGATGGCGTCGTCATAGAGCTTCAACAGCTGCTCTTCGCCGTTGATGATCTCGTCATAGACCGCCTCGTCATTGCCGGTCAGCGAATCCTTGAGCGACAGCCAACCGCGATGTGCGGCGGCGGCGGTCGAGCCGCTCTCGCTCACCTCGACGCCCTCGGCCGCGAGCTGGCGGTGGATCACCGTATGGAACTGCTCGCGCTCGGCGATGCGGCGGTCGAAGAAGCCGACGAAGCCGCGCTCGTCCTTCACCTCCTCGCGCGAATGCTTGTAGCCGTCGCGGCTGTCGATGACGCGGGTGTGCAGCTTCTTGATGGTGTCGAGATGATCAGCCATGTCGTGTCTCCGTTACTTGTGGGTGCCCCCTCGGGGGCCGCTTGGAGTGACAACGCGTGGCGCCTCGGAACGATCCTGATTCGAGGCGAATTTCGGGCGGATTCGCCATGAAAAAAGGCGCCCGGAGAACCGGGCGCCTTCCTCGAGTTCACGAGAGACGGACGGATCAGTTCTCCGTTTCGTCCTCGGCCTCCTCCTCGAGTTCGTCTTCGGCCTCGTCGGCCTCGTCCTCGGCTTCGTCGATCTCGTCCTCGGTCTCGTCGATCTCGTCTTCGGCCGCGTCAGCCGCGCGGTCGGCAGCCTCGCTGGTGTCGTCGACCGCATCCTCCGCGTCGTCGAGGGCGTCTTCCGCAATGGCGCCGGTCGTGCCGATATCGCCGAAGCGGTCGAGGCCGTTCTCGGCCGCGGTCTCCTGATCGATTTCGCATGCGCTGTCGTCGGTGCCCTTGACCTGCTGGGCGATCACATTGGCGTCGACATCACAGACATTGGCGGCCACGCCGACCGGCACCTGGATGGTGTTGCCGTCGACCGAGAGGTTGACCAGCCCGTCCTGTTTGCCGTTTCCATTGCCATTGCTCGAGTCGGTATTGATGCCGTTGGCAGCAGCGGTTTCCTGATCGATCTCGCAGGCACTGTCATCGGAGCCCACGAACTGGCGGGCCAGCGCATTGACGTCGAGGTCACAGACATTGGCGGCGACGCTGACAGGCACCTGCACGGTGTTGTCGTCGACCGACACGTTGACCAGCCCCTCCTGGCCTTGGGCGAAGGCGCCCGAGGCGGCAATGGAGAGCGCGGCGGTGGCGGCGAAGGTCTTGGATTTCATGAACATGGTCGTTCCTTTCCTCCAGGGTTCTGACCGGCCGGGGCGATAGGGGGGTGAATGGCCCCGGCGGTCTCGGAGGGCAGAACGGCGGCGACGGCCCCATGTTCCTGCCACTTTCGCGGGCAGTGATGCGACCCGCCAGAAGGCGGCAGGAAGCTGCCGGATGGTCGGCAAGGTTTTGCAGAACAGGGGTTTTTAGCCCCGCGGAGCTGCAATCGTGATCGCGCGGGGCGGGAACCGTTTCAGCGCATCACCCGTCGCGCCGCCTCCATCCGGCGCCGCATCTCCGCGATCGCCGGGGACAGCCCACGGAAGATCGCCTCGCCGATCAGGAAATGGCCGATGTTCAGCTCGCGCATTTCCGGCAGCCCGGCGATCGGCCCGACCGTGTCATAGGTCAGGCCATGCCCGGCATGCACCTCGAGGCCGAGATCATGCGCATGGGTCGCCATCTCGGTGATCCGCGCCAGCTCGGCGTCGCGGGCGGCCAGATCGCCCGCCGCATGCGCCTCGCAATAGGCGCCGGTATGCAGTTCCACCACCTGTGCCCCGATCCGGGCCGCGGCGTCGATCTGGGCGCGGTCGGCGGCGATGAAGATCGACACACGGCAGCCCGCTTCGCGCAGCGGCGCGATGAAATGCGCCAGACGGTTCTCGTCCTTCGCGACCTCGAGCCCGCCCTCGGTAGTGCGCTCCTCGCGCCGCTCGGGGACGATGCAGACGGCATGCGGGCGGTGGCGCAGCGCGATCGCCTGCATCTCATCGGTCGCGGCCATCTCGAAGTTGAGCGGCAGCTTCAGCGCCGCCATCAGCGCCTCGATATCGGCGTCGGAGATGTGGCGGCGATCTTCGCGCAGATGCGCGGTGATGCCGTCGGCACCGGCCTCCTCGGCGAGCTTGGCAGCCCGGACGGGGGAGGGGGTGTCGCCGCCGCGCGCGTTGCGCACCGTCGCCACGTGGTCGATGTTCACGCCGAGCCTGAGTTCCATCATCATCGTCTCCTTTGGACGCAGACTAGTCGGGTCCGGGCCCGTCGTCAGCCGGGACGGATGGAATTTTTCCCAATGTCTGCAGCTTGGCCCGGAGCTTCTTGCGGCGGCGGTTCTGGTAGGCCGCGATCACCGGCACGAACAGCCAGTAGCAGGCAAAGGCCGAGATCAGCCCGGGCAGGATGCCGCCCACGAGATAGGGCAGGAAGACGTCGTGGTAGAACAGCGTCAGTCCGCGCCAATCGGCGCGGTCCGGCCCGAACAGCGCTCCGAAATTGTGCCACAGATCCTCGCCCGCAGCGGCGAACTTGCCCACCAGCGAGGTCTCGATGTCGCGATGCGGCGGCCGGCCCATGATGAAATGGCCGGTCTGCAGCGCCACCACCCCGATCGGCACATAGGTCAGCGGGTTGCCGAAGAAGGTGCCCAGCAGCGAGGCGAGGATGTTGCCCCGCCCGATCTTGGCGAAGATCACGGCGATGATGAAATGCAGCCCGTAGAACGGCGTCCAGCTCGCCAGCACGCCGGCAAAGATGCCGCGGCCGATCTTCTCGGGGGTGTCGGGCAGCCGCTGCAGCCGGTGGCGGACATAGCCGAAAGCGCGGCGCCAGCCGCCGCGCGGATAGAGCGTCTCGGCCACCGCGCGGCCCACCGACCGCCTGTCGCGCCGCTTGAAGACCACCGCGCCCCCGATCAGCCCCCGGCCGGCGCCGGGGCGTGCGGTGCAGGAAGGGCGCGCGACGGATCGCGGTGCCGTTCGATCGAGGAGACATGGCTCTCGGCCTCGAGCGCGGTCATCACCCGGTGCAGGTGCTCCGCGTCGCGCAGGTCGACATCGACCAGAATGCGGTAGAAGTCGGCCTTGCGGTCGAGGAAGGTCATGTCCGAGATGTTGGCCGACTGCTCGCCGATCAGCGTGCAGATCCGGCCCAGGACGCCTGCGTCGTTGGTCACCGTCAGGTCGAGGGTCACCGTATTGACCGGGGCGTGCGTCCCGTCCTGCCAGCGCAGGTCGAGCCAGCGCTCGGGCTGCTCTTCGTAATGCTCGAGCGCGGGGCAGTCGATCGCGTGGATCACCACGCCCTGACCGCGGAAGGTGATGCCGACGATCCGCTCGCCCGGCACGGGTTGGCAGCAGGGCGCGCGGCGGAAGCTCTGCCCGGCGGCGAGGCCGGCCACGGCGCGCTCCTGCGCCACCTCCTGCGTGTCGCCGCGCGCGGCGAGCTCGGGATAGAGCGCCTGCACGACCTCGCGGGTGGTGAGGTCGGCCGAGCCGAGCCGGGCCAGCAGTTCGGTCGCGCTTTCCAGTCCCAAGGTCTTGGCGGCGGTGCGCAGCGCCTTGTCGGTGGCGCGGCGGCCGACATTCTCGAAGGCGACGCGCACCAGCTCGGTTCCGAGCTTGACGAAGCGTTCGCGGTCCTCTTCGCGCAAGCTCCGGCGGATCGCGGCCTTGGCCCGACCGGTCACCGCGATCTCGATCCAGCTCGCCTGCGGGCGCTGCCCGTCGGCAGTGATGATCTCGACCGATTGGCCGTTCTTGAGCCGGGTCCAGAGCGGCACCCGGAGCCCGTCCACCTTGGCGCCGACGCAGGCGGAGCCGATCCGGGTGTGAATCGCGAAGGCGAAGTCGATCGGCGTAGCGCCGCGGGGCAGCTTGATGACCTCGCCCTTGGGCGTGAAGCAGAACACCTGGTCCTGGTACATCTCGAGCTTCACGGCCTCGAGAAAATCCTCGTCGTCATGGCCGGTCTCGAGCCGTTCGGTCAGCTGCGCGATCCAACGGGCCGGATCGACCGCGAAGCGGTTCTCGACCCGCAGGCCGTCGCGGTAGGACCAGTGCGCGGCGACGCCGGTCTCGGCGACCTCGTGCATCTCGCGGGTGCGGATCTGCACCTCCACCCGCTTGCCGTCCCGGCCCGACACGGTGGTGTGGATCGAGCGATAGCCGTTGGATTTCGGCTGGCTGATGTAATCCTTGAACCGGCCCGGCACGGCGCGCCAGCGCTGGTGGATCACGCCGAGCACGCGGTAGGCGTCGGCCTCGTTGTCGGTGATGACGCGGAAGCCGTAGATGTCCGACAGCCGCGAGAAGCCCTGATCCTTCTCCTGCATCTTGCGCCAGATCGAGTAGGGCTTCTTGGCGCGGCCGAAGAGGTCGGCCTTGATGCCGGCACGGTCGAGCTCGGCGCGCATGTCGGCCGTGATCCGCTCGACGACGTCGCCGGCCTCCTTCTGGAGCATGATGAAGCGGCGGATGATCGAGTTGCGTGCCTCAGGGTTGAGCACTTGGAACGACAGGTCCTCGAGCTCCTCACGCATCCACTGCATGCCCATCCGGCCTGCCAACGGCGCGTAGATCTCCATGGTCTCGCGCGCCTTCTGGGCCTGCTTCTCGGGCCGCATCGAGCGGATCGTGCGCATGTTGTGGAGCCGGTCGGCGAGCTTCACCAGCGTCACCCGCAGGTCGCGCGAGGTCGCCATGAACAGCTTGCGGAAGTTCTCGGCCTGCTTGGTGCGGGTCGAGGAGAGCTGCAGGTTGGTGAGCTTGGTGACGCCGTCGACCAGTTCGGCGATCTCGCGGCCGAAGCGCTTCGCGACATCCGAGAAGGAGGCGCGGGTGTCCTCGATCGTGTCGTGCAGCAGCGCGGTGACGATCGTGGCGTCGTCCATCTGCTGCTTGGCGAGAATCACCGCCACCGCGACGGGATGCATGAAGTAGGGCTCGCCCGACTTGCGGAACTGCCCCTCATGCATCTCCTGCCCGAAGGCATAGGCGTCACGGATCAGCGTGTCGCGGGTGGCCGGGTTGTAGCTGCGGACCAGAGCGATCAGCTCGTCTGCGGAAGTCATCTGGCGCGTCCTGTCCCCCGGCCTCGATCGGGCTGCGGTCAGCCCTCCTTTTGCACCTGCATCAGCTCACGCAGCAGGCGCTCCTCGCTCATGTCGTCCTGGGCCGGCTTGTCGGCCTCCTGGCTCATAAGGAGCGACATCGAATCGGCCTCGGGCTCGTCGACCTCGATCTGGGTCTGGTGCGCCTCGATCATCCGCTCGCGCAGGTCGTCGGCCTGCTGGGTCTCGTCGGCGATCTCGCGCAGCGCCACGACCGGGTTCTTGTCGTTGTCGCGCGCGACGGTGAGCGGCGCGCCCGAGGCGATCTCGCGGGCGCGATGCGCGGCGAGCATCACCAGCTCGAAGCGGTTCGGAACCTTGTCAACGCAATCTTCGACTGTCACGCGGGCCATTCGGACGTCTCCCGTCTGGGGGTGGGCAAAGCTGGGCGGCACGCACGGCAGCGCGGCACGGCCTCGAAAGGGCACGCATACAGCGCCCGTCGCCGGAACACAAGGCGGGCAGGGCGGGAAGCGGCTTCAGCCGAGCGGGGCCAGCCCCTCGACCGCCGCGGGCGGCAGCGCGTCACGCATCGAGGTCACGGAAAGCCCGGTCACCGGGTGGCGCCAATCGGGCGCGACCTCGGCCAGCGGCAGCAACACGAAGCCGCGATCCTGCAGCCGCGGATGCGGCAGGATCAGCTCCTGCGGCGTCTCGCGCGCCTGCTCCGCGGGGGCGAGGTCGCGCCAGCGCGCCCAGCCCGCGAGGTCGGGTCGTACCGCCTCGTCCAGCGCCAGCAGATCGAGATCGAGGCTGCGCGGTCCCCAGCGATCCTGCCGGACCCGGCCGAAGCGCGCCTCGATCGCGTGCAGCTGGGCGAGCAGCTCGGCGGCATCGAGATCGGTGTCGAGCGCCATCGCGGCGTTGACGAAATCCGGGCCGATCCCGGCCGGGAAGGCCGGGCTGCGCCACAGCCGGCTGCACCGGGCGGCGCGCCCAAGCCGCGCGATCTCGGCCATGGCGGCGCGCAGCCCGGCGGCGGGTGCGCCCTGCGGCCCTTCGGCATTGGCGCCCAACGCGATCAATGCCAGCCCCGCGCCCCTGTCGATAACGGTATCTTGCGCCATGCCCTTGATTTTTCCAATGAATGGGGGGCAGCTGAGGCGTCGCCAGCTCCGCGGGGGCCGCCCGAGCGAACCGGCGATACTGTAACGAGGGATCCTTTTCAATGTTCTATCGCGACGAACGGCTCGCCCTGTTCATCGACGGCGCCAACCTGCACGCCACCGGCAAGGCGCTTGGCTTCGACATCGACTACAAGCTGCTGCGGCAGGAATTCATGAACCGGGGCCGGCTGATCCGCGCCTGCTACTACACCGCGCTTCTCGACGGGGACGAATATTCGCCGATCCGGCCTCTGGTCGACTGGCTCCAGTACAACGGCTTTACCATGCGCACCAAGCCAGCGCGGGAGTTCACCGACGCGCAGGGGCGGCGCAAGGTCAAGGGCAACCTCGACGTGGAGCTGACGGTCGACGCGCTGGAGCTGGCGGATCGGATCGATCACGTCGTGCTGTTTTCCGGCGACGGCGACCTGCGGGCGCTGGTCGAGGCGCTGCAGCGGCGCGGCGTGCGGGTTTCGGTGGTCTCCTCGATCCGCGCCAGCCCGCCGATGATCGCCGACGAGCTGCGCCGCCAAGCCGACGACTTCATCGAGCTCGACGATCTGCGGGACGCGATCGGCCGAACCCCGCGCGCGACGGGGCGCGAGGACTAGGCCCCCGTCTGGACCTCGGCGCCGCGAAGGCTTAGCTGTAGGGCCGCTGTCTTGGAGGCCCCCGATGACCGACACCGCCCTGCCGCCGCTGACGATCCATCTTGCCGCGCCGCGCGGATTCTGCGCCGGCGTCGATCGCGCCATCAAGATCGTCGAGATGGCGCTCGGGAAGTGGGGCGCGCCGGTCTATGTGCGCCACGAGATCGTCCACAACCGCTATGTCGTCGACGATCTGCGTGCCAAGGGGGCGGTGTTCGTCGAGGAGCTCGATGAGGCGCCCGACGACCGTCCGGTGATCTTTTCGGCGCATGGCGTCGCCAAGGCTGTTCCGGCCGAAGCTGCGCGGCGCGAGATGATCGCGGTGGACGCGACCTGCCCGTTGGTCACCAAGGTTCACAACGAGGCCGCGCGTCATTCGGCCGAAGGGCTGCAGATGATCATGATCGGGCATGCCGGGCATCCCGAGACGATTGGCACGATGGGCCAGCTCCCCGAGGGCGAGGTGCTGCTGGTCGAGACTGAGGCCGATGTCGCCACCGTCGCGGTGCGCGATCCCGAGCGGCTGGCCTATGTCACCCAGACCACCCTGTCGGTCGACGACACGGCGGGCATCGTCGCGGCGCTGAAGGTGCGGTTTCCCGCGATCAAGGGGCCGGGCAAGGAGGATATCTGCTACGCCACCACCAACCGGCAGGAAGCGGTCAAGGCGATGGCGCCCGATTGCGACGCGCTGCTGGTGGTAGGTGCGCCCAACTCATCGAATTCCAAGCGGCTGGTCGAGGTCGCCGCCAAGGCGGGCTGCGGCTATGCGCAGCTGGTGCAGCGCGCGGGCGATATCGACTGGCGCGCGCTGGAGGGCATCCGCTCGCTCGGACTGACGGCGGGGGCGAGCGCGCCCGAGGTGCTGGTTCAGGAGGTGATCGACGCCTTCCGTTCCCGCCACGACGTCACAGTGAAACTGGTCGAAACCGCGCAGGAGAACGTCGAGTTCAAGGTGCCACGCATCCTGCGCGAGCCCGCGTGATCCCGCGCCCAGTGCTGGCCCTCGGGCTGGTCGGGGTTTTGCCCTTCGCTTGAGGCGTGCTGATGACGGGGGTCCCCGGCCTCGCGTTGGACTAGTGCCTGCGGCTGCTGCCCACTTGGCTCACCGTGATCTGCCTGGTGCTACCGGTGGTCTGGACGCGCTTCCCTTTCACTACTCCCCAAATACGCATGGCCCCGCGCCAGCCAAGGCGCGCGCCCTCAGGGCCTCTCGCGCGGCGGGGTGATGGGACGGGCGGGCCCCGAAGACCCGCCCGGCTGATTCACTGCTGCTCGGTCTGGGTGCCGCTCTTCGGTTTCGCCTTGCCGAGATCGGGCTTCTGGCCCAGCGGCTCGGGCTTGTCCCTGGCCGAGAAGGTGCCGCGCCCGTCGAGCGAGGGGCCGGAGGTCCAGCGGCCCTGCGGGGTCGGCTCGTCGAGCGAGGTGTTGAGGAAGTAGTAGCTGTGCTCCGTCGCCTCGTGCTCCTGGGGGGTGGAGTTCGGGATCGGCAGCTGCGCCTGCATGCCGCCCAGCTCCTCGATCACCGCGAGCCACTGCTGCTGGTGCATCGTGTCGCGCGCGATCAGGAAGGAGAGCATGTCCTTCATGCCCGCATCGTCGGTCATGTTGTAGAGCCGCGAGGCGAGCACCCGTCCGCCGGCTTCGGCAGTGGCGTTGGCGAGCATGTCGGCGCCGAGATTGCCGGTGGCGTAGACATGGCTCATGTCGAAGGGCACGCCGTTCGAGTTCACCGGCATCGCCGAAAGCCCCGAGGACAGGATATGGCGCGGGTTCATGCCGCCGAGGATCGCGTGCACGATCGGGTCCTTCGCCGCCTCGTCCTGCACTTCCACGGGCGCCCCTTCGAGGTTGAGCGCCACGGCGTGGCCGAGGAACTCGATATGGCTCAGCTCCTCGGTGGCGGTCATCATCAGCATGTCGCGGTATTTGCTGTCGCCGCGCGCGCCCATCGCCTGGAAGAAGTACTGCATCGCGACGCGGATCTCGCCCTCGACGCCGCCGATCGCCTGCTGAAGATACTTCGCGAAAGCCGGGGAGGGCTTGTCGACGCGGACCTGGTATTGAAGCTTGGAGGAATGGTGGAACATGGGAATGGCTCCGGGTTCGGTTAAGTCACCCAAGCGAAACGGCGCGACCGGCGGAGAGAGTTCCCGCCCGTACGTTGCCGGACGGCGGAGCTTCGCCTAAAGGGAACGCCCCGACCCCTCTCATTTCCGGAGCTTCCATGGCCAAGATCTTCGCCTTCACCGATGGCGCCTGCTCGGGCAATCCCGGTCCCGGCGGCTGGGGTGCGCTGCTCCAGGCCAAGGAGGGCGAGGCCGTCACCAAGGAGCGCACGCTCAAGGGCGGCGAGGCGATGACCACCAACAACCGCATGGAGCTGATGGCCGCGATCTCGGCGCTCGAGGCGCTGGCCAAGCCCACCCGGCTTACCGTCGTGACCGACAGCGCCTATGTGAAGGGGGGCATCACCGAATGGATGGCGGGATGGAAGCGGAAGGGCTGGCGGACCTCGGCCGGCAAGCCGGTCAAGAACGAGGATCTGTGGCGCCGGCTCGACGAGGCGGCGGCACGGCACGACGTGACCTGGCAGTGGGTCAAGGGACATGCCGGCCATCCCGAGAACGAGCGCGCCGACGAGCTGGCCCGCGAGGGCATGGCGCCGTTCAAGCCGGGCCGCGCCCGGGCCTGAACCGATGATCTCCTGGCGCGAGGAGGGGGCGCTGCTGCGCGTCCGCCGCCATGGCGAGGGGTCGGCCATCATCGAGGTGCTGACCCGTGGCCATGGGCTGCATGCCGGGGTGGTGCGGGGCGGCGGCTCGCGGCGCATCGCGCCGCTCCTGCAGCCCGGCGCGCAGCTCGACCTGACCTGGACCGCGCGGCTGGGCGAGCATCTGGGCAACTTCACCTTCGAGCCGGTGCGCTCGCGCGCCGACCGGGTGATGGCCGATCGCCTGGCGCTGGCCGGTCTCAACGCGGTGGCGGCGCTGCTGGTCTCGGTGCTGCCCGAGCGCGATCCGCACCCGCCGCTCTATGATCGCACCGTGGCGCTTCTCGACCTGTTGGGCGAGACCGAGATCTGGCCGCTGGCCTATCTGCGTTGGGAGCTGTCGCTCCTGGAGGAGATGGGATTCGCGCTCGACCTCTCGCGCTGTGCGGTGACCGGCGCGACCGAGGGGCTGGATCTCGTCAGCCCCAAATCCGGCCGCGCGGTCAGCCGGGCGGGGGCGGGAGCATGGGCGTCCAAGCTCCTGCCGCTGCCGCCGGTGCTGCGCGGCGAGGGCGATGCGGCGGCGGCGGACGTCATCGCCGCGCTCGCCACCACCGGCTGGTTCATCGAGCACAGGCTGCTGCCCGGTTCGGGCGACCGGCCGTTGCCGCCGGCGCGGGCGCGGCTGATCGAGGCGATCGAGCGGACCGGCTGAGGCCCCTTGCCCATGCCACGCTTTCCCGACACCACTGCGACGACCGCAGATCCGTGAGAGCCGCATGTATCCCTTTGCCGAGCTGATGCCCCCGCAGCTGCTGCTGCTATCCGTCCTCGTGGGCTTCGGCGCCGGCATCGTGAAAGGCATGGTCGGCTTCGCCATGCCGATGATCATGATTTCGGCGATGTCGCTGTTCCTGCCGCCCGAGCTCGCGCTGGCCGCGCTGATCGCGCCGACGCTGGTGACCAACGGCATGCAGGCGTTGCGGCAGGGCGGGCGCGCGGCGGTCTCCACGGTCAAGCGCTTCCGGGTCTACCTGATCGTCGGCGGCGTGATGCTCGCGATCAGCGCGCAGCT
The DNA here is from genome assembly GCF_034371605.1 of Limimaricola variabilis. NCBI lineage: Bacteria > Pseudomonadati > Pseudomonadota > Alphaproteobacteria > Rhodobacterales > Paracoccaceae > Limimaricola > Limimaricola variabilis. The sequence continues at coordinate 2,403,706 of NZ_CP139691.1, forward strand.
GGTGCGGGTGCTCTCGGCCGAGGCGCTGTTTTTGCTGATCGGCGCGCCGGTCTCGGCCTTCGCGGTGCTGCAGCTGTCGGGCTGGAAGCCGAAGATCCCGGAGAAGACCAACGGAATCGAGGCGCTGATCGGCGGCTTTTCGGGCTTCGTCGGCGGGGTGTCGGGGGTCTGGGGGCCGCCGACGGTGGCCTATCTCACCGCGATCGACACGCCCAAGGGCGATTCGATCAGGGTGCAGGGCGTGATCTATGGGCTTGGCGCGCTGGCGCTGTCGGGCGCGCATCTCCAGTCCGGGGTGCTCAACGCCGCGACGCTGCCGTTCTCGCTGTTCATGATCGTCCCCGCCGTGGCGGGGATGATGCTGGGCGGTCTGGTGCATGACCGGATCGACCAGCAGGTGTTTCGCCGCGTGACGCTGGCGGTGCTGCTAGTCGCCGGGCTTAACCTCGTGCGGCGCGCGATCTTCTGAGACCCGCGCCGCGCGCTGTCTCAGAGCACGAAGACGCGGGAGGGGTGCAGTTCCGGCCCCATGACCCGGCCCACCGCCACGGCGCGGCCCTCATGCGCGGCCCAGGCCTCTTCGCCGTAATCGAGGCCCGAGGCGACCACCGGCGCCGGGTTGCCGTTCCGGAGCCGCGCGGCCGATTCGGCCGAGCAGATGACGCGGGGCAGGTCGGCGAGGCCGTCCTCCACGGGCCGCAGGAAGCGGTCGAGCGTCTCGGATTTCGCCTCGGCCTCGATCTGCTCCAGCGTCACGCCTTCGGCAGCGGTGAAGGGCCCCGACCAGACCCGGCGCAGCTCGCGCACATGGCCCAGGCAGCCGAGCTTCTCACCCAGGTCGCGCGCGATGGCGCGCACGTAGCCGCCCTTGCCGCAGACCATCTCGAGCTTGGCGTGATCCGCGTCGGGCCGCTCCAGCAGGATCAGGCTCTCGACCCAGAGCGGGCGGGCGGCCAGTTCGACCTCCTCGCCGGCGCGGGCCTTGGCATAGGCGCGCTGGCCGTCGACCTTCACCGCCGAAAAGGCAGGCGGCACCTGCTCGATGTCGCCGACGAAGCCGTGCAGCGCCTCCTTGATTTCGGCGTCGGAGGGGCGGGCGTCGGAGCGGGCCGTCACCTCGCCCTCGGCGTCGTCGGTGTTCGTCGCCGCGCCGAAGGTCACGGTGAACTCGTAGGCCTTGAGCGCGTCGGTGACGAAGGGCACGGTCTTGGTCGCCTCGCCCAGCGCCACGGCGAGCACGCCTGTGGCTTCGGGATCGAGCGTGCCGGCATGACCCGCCTTCTTGGCATCGAAGGCCCATTTCACCTTGTTGACCACGGCCGTGGAGGTGAGCCCCGCGGGCTTGTCCACCACCAGCCAGCCCGAGACGTCGCGGCCCTTGCGCTTGCGTGCCATGTCGGCCCCCCTTCGGTTATGCGAGGCGCGCGGCCTAGCCGTCGGGGCGCGCGCCGTCAACGGGGGCCAGCACGCCGACGATCGGCCCCATGGCAAAGCCGAAATCCGAACGTCCCAGCCCGGGCGCGTGCAGACGGCTGACATTGCCGTCGAAATAGAGCGCCTGCGGCAGCTCCAGCGCGTCGCGGAAGAACGAGCCGAATTCGTGGAAGGTGACCGGCTGGTTGGCGATGACGAAGACCGCGCGGTCGCCTGCCTCGGTCGTGCCGACGCCGTTGCGGATGTTGCGCGAGGTGCTGTCGGGCAGGAAACGCGGATGCAGCTCGCCGTTGATCACCAGCATCGGCCCCGACTGCGTGGCGTAGAGGCATTCGGGCGCCTCGGCCTCGTAGCGCAGGGTCTCGATCACCCGGGCGCTGTCGTCGTCGATGCAGAACACCCCGTTGGGCAGCATCCCGAAATTGCCCGGACCCGGATTGGTGACGAGGCGCATCACCTCTTCGCCATTCTCGAGATACTGGCCGACCGGGCGGCGGTCGGGGTGATACATGCCGGCGTTCATCGCGAAAACGAGGCGCTGGTCGCCAGCCTCGCGGTCGATCGCTTGGAAGCTGCCATAGAGGCCGCCATTCTCATCCGTCAGGAACAGCCGCAGGTCGTCGGCCGCCGGATCGGCCTCGCAGACCGTGTAGGACAGGCCCGCATGCTCGACATCCTCGCAGGCCGCCGCACCCGCCGGCAGCGCCAGCGCGCAGCCTGCCGCGAGGCCGAGACCGGCCAGCGCCAGCTGCAGCCTCACGCGTCGTCCTCGTCGCCGTCCCCGCTCTCGCGGCGGGCTTCGACGGCGGCCACGTCGCGGCGCACCCTCTCGTCCGAGAGCAGGCGGCGGGTTTCGTCCATGCGGTCGAAGCTGCGGTCGATCTCGAACTTCAGGTCCGGCGCGTGCTTGAGCTTCATGCTGCGCGCCAGCTGGTGACGGATCTCGGGCTTGGCCCGCCTCAGCGCGTCGAGCACACCCTGCTCGTCGCCGCCGCCCAAGGGCAGCACGAAGCAGGTGGCGCGCTTGAGGTCGGGGGTCACGCGCACCTCGCCGACGGTGATCGACACCGCCGCGAGATCGGGCTCGTGCAGGTCGCCACGGGTCAGCAGCTCGGACAGGCTGCGGCGGATCAGCTCGCCCACGCGCAGCTGGCGCTGCGAGGGGCCACGGGGTTCGGAGGCACGGGATTTGCTCATGCGCCCCATCTAGTCGCGGTACCCGGTCTTGCCAAGCGGGCGCGGCCCGCGCCAGACAGGGACAACGCAGGAAAGGACGGACCTATGACCGAGACGGCACCGGGAATCGTGATCATGGGAGCGGCGGGCCGGATGGGCCGGATGCTCGTGCACGCGGTCTGCGACAGCGGGCAGGCGCGGCTCGCCGGCGCCGTGGTGCGTTCGGGCCACGAATGGGTCGGCCGCGATGTCGGCCACGCCATGGGCGGCCCGGCAATGGGGGTGATCGCCACCGACGATCCGCTCGAGGCGATGGCCCGGGCGCAGGGCGTGATCGATTTCACCACGCCCGAGACCACGCTCGAGATCGCGCATCTGGCCGCGCAGGCCCGGGCGGTGCACGTGATCGGCACCACCGGCTTCACCGAGACCCAGATCGAGAAGCTGGTCCCGGCGGCGCGGCACTGCACGCAGATCCGGGCCGGCAACATGAGCCTCGGGGTGAACCTGCTGACCGGGCTGACCAAGATGGTCGCGGCGGCGCTGGACGAGGGCTGGGATGTCGAGGTGGTCGAGGCCCATCACAACCGCAAGGCCGATGCGCCCTCCGGCACGGCGCTGATGCTGGGCGAGGCCGCGGCCGAGGGGCGCGGCGTGCGGCTGTCCGAGGTGGCCGATCGCGGCCGCGACGGCATCACCGGCGCGCGAACCGAGGGTCATATCGGCTTCTCGGCGATTCGCGGCGGCGACATCGTCGGCGAGCACGACGTGATCTTTGCAGGGCAGGGCGAACGCATCGTGCTGCGCCACATGGCGACCGACCGGATGATCTTCGCGCGCGGCGCGCTCAGGGCGGCGCTGTGGGGGCAGGGGCGGCCGCCGGGACAGCACGACATGATCGACGTGCTTGGGCTCGCCCGCTGAAGCCTCAGAAGTCGATGGCGAGGCCCTGCTTCTCCCAATCGCCGTAGCGTACCGGCTCGGGGCCGTCGCGGCCGCCCAGTTCGGTCGGCATCTGCGCGGCGCGGTCCAGCGCCTCGCGACGGGCGCGGGCCTCGGCCAGGGCGCGCTGCGCGGCGGGGGGCAGGTCGGTGGCTGGAGTCTGAGTTTCGTCGGCCATGGGGCTCTCCTCTGCGCGGGCGCACGGGGCAATGCTTGTGCGCAAGCGCACGGGGTAATGCTTGTGCGGCGGGTGATCGGGATATACGTGCTGTGCGGTTTCCAACAACCCCCGGACACGCCATGACCGACGCACGCGCCACCGCCCCCGATGACGGCCTCGCCGCGCGCCGCGCTGCGCTGCATCTGATCGGGCAGGCCACCGGCAGCCAGCGGCTGCTGTCCGAAAGCATCGCTGCCGGCGCGCTGGAGCGGCTGTCGCCGCCCGATCGCGCCCGCGCCCAGCGCCTCGCCACCCAGGCGCTGCGGCAGCTGCCGCGCGCCGACCGGGCGCTCAAGCCGTTCCTCGCCAAGCAGCCGCCGCTCGCGGTGCGCAACGCGCTGCGGCTCGGCGCGGTGGAGATCATGGAAGGCGCGGCGCCGCACGGCGTGGTCAACGCCATGGTGCAGATCATCGGTCACGGCAAACGCACCCAGAGCTACAAGGGCCTCGTCAACGCGGTGCTGCGCCGCCTCGGCGACCAGGACCCGCAGGCCTGGGCGAAGCTGCCGGTACCCAAGCTGCCGAACTGGCTGCGCGGCCCGATGGTCGCGGCCTGGGGGCGGGACGCGGTCGCGGCGATGGAGGCGGTGCAGGCCGAGGCCCCGCCGCTCGACCTGACGGCCAAGGGCGATCCGGCGGCGCTGGCCGAACGGCTCGGGGCCGAGCTGCTGCCGACCGGCTCGCTGCGGCTGCACGAGGCGGGGCAGGTCTCCGCGCTGCCGGGCTTCGAGTCCGGTGACTGGTGGGTGCAGGACGCCGCCGCCGCCGTGGCGGCGCGGGTGCTCGACGCCCGGCCCGGCGAGCGGGTGCTCGACCTGTGCGCCGCGCCGGGCGGCAAGACCATGCAGCTTGCCGCTGCCGGCGCCGAGGTGACCGCGCTCGACCTGTCGGAGGCGCGGCTTGGGCGGTTGCACGAGAATCTCGACCGCACCGGCCTGTCGGCCCGCATCGTGCAGGGCGACGCGCTGGAGTTCGACGAGGGCGGCTTCGACGCGATCCTTCTGGACGCGCCCTGCTCGGCCACCGGCACGATCCGCCGCCACCCCGACCTGCCGCACGCCAAGGACGGGGCCGAGTTCGGCGCGCTGATCGAGCTGCAGGCGGAGATGATTGACCATGCGCTGGGCCTGCTCGCGCCGGGCGGACGGCTGGTCTTCTGCACCTGTTCGCTGCTGCCTGACGAGGGCGAGGTGCAGGTCGAGGAGGCGCTGGCGCGGCACCCCGGCTTGGTGAACGACCGCGCGGCGCTGGCGCGGCCCGGCATCGCGGAGGACTGGATCGGCCCCGAGGGGCTCCGACTCAGACCCGATTTCTGGGCCGATCGCGGTGGCATGGACGGATTCTTCATCGCCTGCCTGCGCCGGCCCCAGACCGCGTGACATCCCGCCCCGCCTCGCCCTAGCATGGCCCCGCGCGCAGGTGTCGGGGGAGAGCGGACCGGGATGACGGTGATGGGGCGGATCTTGGGGCTGGAGCGGTTCTGGCGTCGCCGCGATGCGCGGGCCGTGCCGACCGCGCTGGCCCGGCCCGGCCCGCCACCGGGCCTCGGCGAGGCGGCGCGGGGTCGCGCGCTGGTCGAGGCGGCGCGGGGCGGACGCTCGATCCTGATGCTGGCACCCGGCCCGAATACCGAGGCGATGCACCGTTTCGGCTGGCTCGACGACCTCGCCGCGCTGGGCGGCCCGGCGGCGCGCGATCTCGCCTGGCGCTGGATCGATGAGTGGATCGGCCGGCACGAGGGGCCGGGCGAGGGCTGGAGCCCGGACATCCTGTCGGCGCGGATCGCGCGCTGGGTCGGGCACGCCGCCTGGCTCACCCAGACGCCGCCGCGCCCGGAGCGGCGGGCCCTCTTCCTGCGCAGCCTGTCGCGGCAGACACGCTGGCTGGCCCGGCATTGGTCCGGGGCGGCGCCGTCCGAACGGCCGCAGGTGCTCGCCGCGCTGATCGCGGCCGAGACGGCGCTCGACGGGGCACCGGCCCAGCCCGCCCGCCGGGCCGCCGCCATGGGCCGGGCCGCGGCCGAGGCAGTGGGACCCGATGGCGGCATCGGCGCGCGGGCGCCCGAGGCGCTGCTCGAGCTGTTCTGCGCGCTGATCGAATCTGCGGAGCTGCTGGGCCAGCACGTCACGCCGCCACACCGCGACGCGATCGCCCGCATCGCCCCGGTGCTGCGCGGGCTGCGCCATGTCGATGGCGGGCTGGCGCGGTTTCATGGCGGTGGTCGCGGCGCGCCGGGCCGGGTCGAGCGCGCGTTGGCCCAGGCGCCACGGGGCGCCGCGGCGCCGCTGCCGATGGGGTTCGCCCGGCTCGCCTCGGGGCGCAGCAGCGTGATCATCGACGCCGCCGCGCCGCCGGAGGGGCCGGGGGCGACCATGGCCCATGCCTCGACCTTGGCCTTCGAGATGACCGTCGGGCGGCGCCCGCTCATCGTCAATTGCGGTTCCGGGCTGCGGCACGGCCCGGATTGGCGCCGGGCCGGGCGCGCCACGCCGTCGCATTCGACGCTGTGCGTCGAGGGCCGCTCCTCGGCCCGGCTCGATCAGGCCCCGGATGGCCGCGAGACGCTGCGCGACGGGCCGCGCGAGGTGCTTACGCATCGCTTCGACGCCGAGCGGCTGCAGCGGATGGAGGCGAGCCATGACGCCTGGCGCAAGGCGTTCGGGCTGACCCATGATCGGCGGCTCGCGCTCGACCGGGGCGGCGCGGTGCTGGTGGGGGAGGATCTCCTGACCACGCTCGGCCCGCCCGACGAGCGCGCCTTCGAGGCGGCGAGCCGGGCTGGCCGCCATCCGGGCGTCGGCTTCGCGATCCGCTTTCACCTCCATCCCGACGTCGTGGCCGAGAGCGACCCTCACGGCACCACGGCAAGGCTGACGCTGCGCTCGGGCGAGGTGTGGGAGCTGTCGCATGACGGCGGCGCGCGGCTGTCTCTGGCGCCCTCGGTCTATCTCGAAAACAGCCATCCCGACCCGGTCCCGACGCAACAGGTGGTTTTATCCGGCCGCGCGATGGCCTATGCGACGCTCGTCCGCTGGTCGCTCGTTCGGATGGGCGACGGCGTGCCGGCCCCGCGCGACCTGTGGCGCGGGGAGGACGCCCCGGCATGAGTCGCGCGGACCAGACCAGGAAGGACGACCCATGACCTCGCTTGCCCCGCTGCGCCGCGCGCTGCTCTCCGTCTCCGACAAGACCGGCTTGATCGACCTCGCCCGCGCGCTCGATGCCCGCGGCGTCGAGCTGCTCTCCACCGGCGGCTCCGCCAAGGCGCTGCGCGAGGCGGGCCTGCCGGTTCGGGACGCGGCCGAGGTCACCGGCTTCCCCGAGATGATGGATGGCCGGGTCAAGACGCTGCACCCCAAGGTCCATGGCGGCCTGTTGGCGGTGCGCTCGGACGAGGGCCATGTCGCGGCGATGCAGGAGCATGGCATTCCGGCGATCGACCTGCTGGTGGTCAATCTCTACCCCTTCGAGGAGACGGTCGCGAAGGGCGGCGATTACGACGACTGCATCGAGAACATCGACATCGGCGGCCCGGCTATGATCCGCGCCGCCGCCAAGAACCACGCCGATGTCTGCGTGGTCACCGATGTCGAGGATTACGAGGCGCTGCTCGCCGAGCTCGACACCCATGACGGCCAGACCGACCTGCCGTTCCGCAAGCGGCTCGCCCAGACCGCCTATGCCCGCACCGCCGCCTATGACGCCGCCGTCTCGACCTGGATGGCCTCCGCCATCGGCGAGACCGCGCCGCGCCGCCGCGCATTCGCCGGCACGCTTGCCCAGACGCTGCGCTACGGCGAGAACCCGCACCAGCAGGCGGCCTTCTACACCGATGGCTCGATGCGCCCCGGCGTCGCCACCGCGACCCAGATCCAGGGCAAGGAACTGAGCTACAACAACATCAACGACACCGACGCGGCCTATGAGCTGGTGGCCGAGTTCGGCGGCGACGCGCCCGCCTGCGCGATCATCAAGCATGCCAACCCCTGCGGCGTCGCCACCGGCGGCTCGCTCAAGGAGGCCTATGCGCGGGCCTTCGATTGCGACCGCACCTCGGCTTTCGGCGGCATCGTCGCGCTGAACCGCCCGCTCGATGGGGCGACCGCGGAAGAGATCGCCAAGATCTTCACCGAGGTGGTGATCGCGCCCGGCGCCGATGAGGACGCCCGCGCAGTCTTTGCCGCCAAGAAGAACCTGCGGCTGCTCGTCACCGACGCGCTGCCCGATCCGCGCAGCCCCCGCCTCGCCTATCGGCAGGTGGCGGGCGGCCTTCTGGTGCAAGACCATGATTCTGGCTTCGTGTCGCGCGACGACCTCAAGGTGGTGACCAAGCGCGCGCCCTCGGCGCAGGAGCTCGACGACCTGATGTTCGCCTGGACCGTGGCGCGGCACGTGAAGTCGAACGCGATCGTCTATGCCAAGGGCGGCCAGACCGTCGGCGTGGGCGCCGGCCAGATGAGCCGACTCGACAGCGCGCTGATCGCGGCGGCCAAGGCGGGCCGCATGGGCGAGGCGCTTGGCCTCTCCGAAAGCCCGGCCAAGGGTTCGGTCGTGGCCTCCGACGCGTTCTTCCCCTTTGCCGACGGGCTGATGGAGGCTGCCGGCGCCGGCGTCACCGCCGTCATCCAGCCGGGCGGCTCGATGCGCGACAACGAGGTGATTGCGGCGGCCGACGAGGCGGGTCTGGCGATGGTGCTGACCGGCATGCGGCATTTCCGGCACTGAGGCGGGCAGGATGCGATTGACGCTGTGGACAGGCTTCTGGGTATTTCTCGTCGATCAGGCGGTGAAATACCTGGTGGTGCACGCGCTCGGGCTGATGGAGCGGCTGCAGATAACCGTGATTCCCGGCATTCTCGATTTCCGCATGGCGTGGAATCGCGGCGTCAATTTCGGGCTCTTCGCCGGGTTCGACATGCGTTGGATCCTGGTCGGGCTGGCGCTGCTGATCTCGGCCGCGGTGCTGGTCTGGATCGCCCGCGAGGGCGGCGGCCGGATGATGCGGATCTCGGCCGGGCTTCTGGTCGGCGGCGCGCTGGGCAACGTGGTCGACCGGGTGCTCTATGGCGCGGTGGCGGATTTCCTCAATGTCAGCTGCTGCGGCATCGAGAACCCCTATGCCTTCAACGTCGCCGACATCGCGATCTTCGCCGGTGCGGTGGGGCTGGTGCTGTTCGGCGGCGACAAGCGCTCCGATGGCCAGAGCCCCGGCCCGCAAGCCGGGCGGGGCGGCCGGCGCAAGCGCGGCACAAAGAGCCCGTGACCCGGCGCGCGAGCTGGGCTAGGCAGGACAACGGACGAGATCGACGGGGACGACTTATGCGACTGGCACTGGCCGCGGGGCTGACCGCGCTGACACTCGCGGCCTGCGGTAAGGGCGGCGACGGCCCGGCGGGCCCGGATCCGACCACCGTGGTGCCGCAGCGCCCGCTCGAGATCCCGGCCCGGCTCGACCTGCCGCCGCCGGCGCCCGGCGCGGCCAACCGCGCCGACCCGGCGCCCGCCGAGATCGCCCTGCGCACCGGCACGCCCCAGACCGCGCTGCAGCCGCCCTTCTGAGCGCTCGCGCCGGCTCACGAAGCCGTGGCGACGCTTGCGGTGCCCGGGCTGTGCCGTAGGTTGTGTGCAGCGAAGGAGGCACTTCATGCTGCGCAGACTGGCCCTGGCCGCCCCCCTCATCCTGGCGCTGCCCGCGGCGGCCCAGGAGGCCGCCCCCGCGGCGGGTGACGCGGTGACGACCTACACCCTCGACAACGGGCTCGAGCTGGTGGTGATCGAGGATCACCGCGCCCCGGTCGTCACCCAGATGCTGTGGTACCGGGTCGGCTCGGCCGACGAGCCGCAAGGCGCCTCTGGCGCCGCGCATTTCCTCGAACACCTCCTGTTCAAGGCGACCGACGATCTCGCCGCGGGCGAGTTCTCGGCGACGGTGGCCGCGAATGGCGGCTCCGACAACGCCTTCACCTCGACCGACTACACCGCCTATTTCCAGCGCGTCGCCGCCGACCGGCTGCCGCTGATGATGGAGATGGAAGCCGAGCGGATGAACGATCTGCGGCTCACCGATGCCGATATCGAGACCGAGCGGCAGGTAATCGTCGAGGAGCGCAACCAGCGCACCGAGAGCAATCCGGGCGCGCTGGCGCGCGAACAGATGAACGCGGCTCAGTATCTCAACCATCCCTACGGCGCGCCGGTGATCGGCTGGATGCACGAGATCGAAGAGCTGGGGCATGACGAGGTGCGCGCCGTCTACGACGCCTATTACGCACCGGGCAACGCCACTCTCGTGGTGGCCGGCGACGTGGAGCCCGCGGCGGTGCTGGCGCTCGCCGAGGAGCATTACGGCGCATTGCCCGCCGAGGAGGGCCTGCCCGAACGCGCCCGCCCGCAGGAGCCGCCGCAGCGTGCGGCGCGCCGGCTCTCCTACGAGGATCCGCGCGTCTCGCAGCCCTATCTGCTGCGCGGCTATCTCGCGCCCGAGCGCGATTCGGGGGACCAGCGCGCGGCGGCGGCCCTCACCGTGCTGGCCGAGATCCTCGGCGGATCCTCCTTCACCTCGGTGCTGGCCGAGGAGCTGGTGTTCGAGCGCGAGATCGCGCTGAACGCGGGCGCGGGCTATGACGGCATGTCGCTCGACGACACGACCTTCACCCTGTCGGTTCTGCCAAAGCCCGGAACGGGCCTCGACGAGGCCGAGGAGGCGCTCGACGCGGCGCTGGCGGCCTTCCTCGAGGCCGGTCCGACCGAAGAGCAGATGGACCGGGTCCGCACCCGGCTGCGCGCCGCCGAGATCTATGCCCGCGATTCGGTCGAGGGGCTGGCGCGCCGCTACGGCGCCGCGCTGAGCCAGGGCCTGACGGTGGAGGATGTCGCCGAGTGGCCCGAACTGCTGCAATCGGTGGCCGCCGAGGAGGTGGTCGAGGCCGGTCGCGCCCTGTTCGACCCCGACCGCAGCGTCACCATGACCGTCACCCCCGAAGAGGAGGCGTCCCGATGATCCGCGCATTCAGCCTCGCCATTGCCCTGACGCTCGGCACCGCCGGTCTCGTGCGGGCGGAGATCGAGATCCAGGAGGTCACCTCGCCCGGCGGCATCGATGCCTGGCTGGTCGAGGATCACTCGATCCCCTTCACCGCGCTGGAGATCCGCTTCGAGGGCGGCACTGGGCTCGACGACCCCGACAGGCTCGGTGCCGTCAACCTGATGGCCGGTCTTCTGGAGGAGGGGGCGGGCGAGATGGACGCCCGGGCCTTCCAGGCCGCGCGCGAGGATCTGGCCGCGAGCTTTTCCTTCGATGTCGGGGCCGACACCCTGTCGGTCTCGGCGCGGATGCTGACCGAGAACCGCGAGGCGGCGGTCGATCTGCTGCGCGCCGCGCTGGTCGAGCCGCGATTCGATCCGGTGGCGACCGAGCGGGTGCGCGGGCAGGTGCTTTCGATCCTCGCGCAGGAGGCGCAGAACCCGCGCCGCATCGCCGGTCGCGCCTTTTACGAGGCCGCCTTCGGCGACCACCCCTATGGCCGACCGGACAACGGCACGCCCGAGAGCGTGGCGGCGCTGACCCGCGAGGATCTCGTCGCGGCGCACCAGGCGGCGCTGACCCGCGACGGCGTGCATGTCGGCGCAGTGGGCGACATCACCCCCGAGGAGCTGGGCCAGCTGCTCGACGAATTGCTGGGCGATCTGCCGGAAAGCGGGCCCGAGTTGCCGGGACATGTCGATTTCGGTCTCGAGGGCGGCATCGAGGTGATCGACTACCCCTCGCCGCAGTCGGTGGCGATGTTCGGCCAGCCGGGGCTCAAGCGCGATGACGAGGATTTCTTCGCCGCCTATGTGCTCAACCACATCCTCGGCGGGGGCGGCTTCGAGAGCCGGCTGATGACCGAGGTGCGCGAAAAGCGCGGCCTGACCTACGGCGTCGGCACCGATCTGGTGCCGCTGGAGAATGCCGAGTTCTGGGTCGGCTCTCTGGCCTCGGCCAATGACCGGGTGGGAGAGGCGATCGAGGTGATCCGCGCCGAATGGGACCGCATCGCCCGCGACGGTGTCACTCAGGAGGAGCTCGACGCCGCCAAGACCTTCCTCACCGGGGAGTACCCGCTGCGCTTCGACGGCAACGGGCCGATCGCCGACATCCTCGTCGGCATGCAGGTGACCGGGCTGCCGCCCGAATACGTCACCGAGCGCAACGCGCTGATCGAGGCGGTGACGCTCGAAGAGATCAACCGGGTGGCGGCGGAGCGGGTCGAGCCAGACCGGCTGCATTTCGTGGTAGTGGGCCGGCCCGAGGGGTTGGCGCAGGACGCGGCGGCCGGGCCTGAGGTGGTGTTGCCACGGGTGCTGCTGCCTGCGGAGTAACGCCCCTCGCGCGGCGGCGCGGGACCGTGCTAGGCTCGCGCCATGACGCTGCACGACACCACGCCCCCGCGCCCCGTGATCCGCCAGCTCGACGAGGCGGCGATCAACCGCATCGCCGCGGGCGAGGTGGTCGAGCGTCCGGCCTCGGCGGTCAAGGAGCTGGTCGAGAACGCGCTCGACGCCGGCGCCCGCCGGATCGAGGTGACGGTGGCGGCGGGCGGCAAGCGGCTGATCCGCGTCGCCGATGACGGCTGCGGCATGACGCCCGAGGAGCTGCCGCTGGCGCTGGCGCGCCACGCCACTTCCAAGATCGACGGCTCTGACCTGCTGGCCATCCATTCCTTCGGGTTTCGCGGCGAGGCGCTGGCCTCGCTCGGCGCGGTCGGACGGCTGGTGCTGACCTCGCGCGCCGCCGGTCATGAGGCGGCGGCGATCCGGGTCGAGGGCGGCCGTCTCGGCCCGGTGACCCCGGCGGCGCTGGGACGCGGCACGGTAGTCGAGCTGCGCGACCTGTTTCACGCCACCCCGGCCCGGCTCAAATTCATGCGCACCGACCGTGCCGAAGGGCAGGCCCTCGCCGAGGTGCTGCGCCGGCTGGCCATGGCCGAGCCGCATGTCGCCTTCATCCTGCGCGACGCCACCGATGGCCGCGACCGCGAGATCCTGCGCCTCGATGCCGAAAGCGGCGATCCGGTCGAAGCGCTCGGCAACCGTCTTGCCGCGATCATGGGGCAGGAGTTCCGCGACAACGCGCTGCCGGTGGATGGCGAGCGCGACGGGCTGCACCTCACCGGCTTCGCGGCGCTGCCAACCTATTCGCGCGGCGCCGGGGTGAGCCAGCACGTCTTCGTCAACGGCCGGCCGGTGCTCGACCGGCAGCTGACCGGGGCGCTGCGCGCGGCCTATATGGACTTCCTGTCGCGCGACCGGTTTCCGGCCGCCGCGCTGTTCGTCGAATGCGAACCGCATCTGGTCGACGTCAACGTCCACCCGGCGAAATCCGAGGTCCGGTTCCGCGACCCGCAGGCGGTGCGCGGGCTGATCGTCTCCACCCTGCGCGCGGTGCTGTCGGGGGCGGGGCACCGTGCCTCGACCACGGTTGCGGCGGGCACGTTGGAAGCGATGCGCCCCGGTCCGGCGTCTGCGAAGCCTCCGGCAGGTGATGCCGGCGGGCTGATCGACGAGGAGGACCGCCCCGGCCGCGCCGCGCCGCCGCCGCGCATCTACCAGATGGAGCGCCCCACCGCCCGGGCGATGCAGGTCGCGCGGCTGGGCCAGGCGCCGGGCATGGCGGAGTCGAGCTTCGGCTTCGAGACCGCGCCGCCCGCGATGCCGGGCCGGCTTCCCGGCACCGAGGCCCCGTCGGCGCGGGTCGAGCCGGAGGCGGAGACGGGCGCCGAGGCGCTGCCGCTCGGCGCGGCGCGGGCGCAGTTGCATGGCAACTGGATCGTCGCCCAGACCGAGACCGGCATGGTGCTGGTGGACCAGCACGCCGCGCATGAGCGGCTGGTCTATGAGCGGTTGAAGCGGCAGATGGCGGAGAACGGCGTCGCCGCCCAAGCGCTGCTGGTGCCGGAAATCGTCGAGCTGGGGGCGGGGGCGGAGCGGCTGCTCGAGGCCGCCGAGGATCTCGCCGGTCTGGGTCTGGTGATCGAAAGCTTCGGCCCCGGCACGGTCGCGGTGCGCGAAACGCCGGCGCTGCTGGGCCGGATCGACGCGGCCGCGCTGCTGCGCGACATCCTGGACGAACTGGAGGATCTCGACGCCTCGACCGCGCTGCCCGCGCGGCTCGACGCGATCCTGAGCCGGGTGGCGTGCCATGGCTCGGTGCGCTCGGGCCGCCGGATGCGGGCCGAGGAGATGAACGCGCTGTTGCGCGAGATGGAGGCGACGCCGGGATCGGGCCAGTGCAACCACGGCCGTCCCACCTATGTCGAATTGAAGTTGGCGGATATCGAGAGGTTGTTCGGCCGGCGTTGACGCTTGCCGGGGATTACCTCACGTCTATGTGAAGTGGTGGCCAGGGAACGAGGAGCCAAAGGATGCGACTGGGTGTGAAGACGGGGGCCGCGGCGCTGGCCTTGTTTCTGGCAGGTTGCGGCGAGGTCGAGCCGCTTGTGATGCCGTTGCTCGAATCGGCGGCGTTGCCGCCGATGGCACCGCCCGTGGCGGCAGTGCGGGTGCTTCCCGAACCCCAGCCCTTCGAGCCGGAATATGCCGAGCGGCCCTTCGAGAAGGGCCCGATGTCGGTCATCGCCCCCGACCCGCAGGGCGACATGGCGACATGGCGCCTCATCCCCTGCCAGGGCGGGCAGGCGATCTGCGTCAACGGCCATGCCGGGCGGCTGTCGATGGCCGAGGACACCTATGTCGTCAGCGGCGTGCACGGGATGAGCTTCCATCTCGAGACCGGCGGCGGCGGCTTCGTGACCCGCAGCGGCGGCGGCAAGTTCGCGCCCTGGAAGGCGCCCCTCGCCTGGGAGCATTTCCCCGAGATCGAGCTTACCGCTCTGGCCCGACCGGCCGTGGTGGTGTCGACGCCAAGTCGCCCGCTCGTCATGAAGTGACGCATCGAGGGGTTTCGCCCCGGCGCGGCCACGGCTATGGAGGGGGCTGACGAAGCCCAAAGTGGCCGGAACGGTCGGTGGTGCGGGGGTCGACCCAGACAGGGGACCGGAGCGCCACGTCGTCCTCGACCCGTCGCGATGCACGCGGCGGGCGCCGGCCATTGCCAGATCGAGAGGTCCGCGATGCGCCACATCCTCCTGCCGACGATCCCGCTCATCATGCCGGGGATGGCCGCGGCCCATCCGGGCCACATGACCGACCTTGCCGGGCACGACCACTGGGTCGCCGGCGCGGCGATCGGGCTGGCCATTGCGCTCGGGCTGTGGGGTGCGTTGAAGGGCGGGCGCTCCGAGGAGAAGGCCGAGGGCACCGACGAGCAGGGTGACGAGGCCAAGGCATGAACGCCCCCAAGACCGGCGTGATGATCTGCGGCCACGGCTCGCGCAGCCAGTCGGCGGTGGACGAATTCGCGGTGCTGGCCGAGAAGCTGCCCGCGCTGCTGCCGCCGGACTGGCCGGTCGAATACGGCTATCTCGAATTCGCCAACCCGGTGATCCGCGACGGGCTCGACCGGCTGCGCGAACAGGGCTGCACCCGCATCCTCGCGGTGCCGGGCATGCTGTTCGCGGCAATGCACGCCAAGAACGACATCCCGACCGTGCTCAACACCTATGCCGCCAAGCACGGCATCGAGATCATCTATGGCCGCGAGCTGGGGGTCGATCCGCGCATGATCGCCGCCGCCGCCGACCGGATCCGGAGCGCGCTTGACGCCAACCCCTCCGACGTGCCGATGCACGAGACCTGCCTCGTGGTGATCGGGCGCGGTGCCTCCGACCCCGACGCCAACGGCAACGTCGCCAAGGTGGCGCGGCTCCTGTGGGAAGGGATGGGCTTCGGCTGGTGCGAGACCGGCTATTCCGGCGTTACCTTCCCGCTGGTCGAGCCCTGCCTCGAGCACGTGGCGCGGCTTGGCTACCGCCGCGTGGTGGTGTTCCCCTATTTCCTGTTCTCCGGCATCCTGATCGACCGCATCTACGGCTTTACCGACCAGGTGGCCGAGGCGCATCCCGAGCTGGATTTCGTCAAGGCGCCCTATCTGGGCGATCATCAGGAGGTGCTGGCCACCTTCGCCGAGCGGGTGACCGAACTCGCGGGAGAGGCCGTGCCGCCGACCTGCGGCATGTGCAAGTACCGCACCCAGGTTCTGGGCTTCGAGGCCGAGGTCGGCGCGGTGCAGGAGAGCCATCACCACCATGTCGAGGGGCAGGGGGCGAACGCGCCGGGCTCCAACGTGGCGGATTGCGCGCTCTGCGCCGATTTCTGCACCGGGATGTGCCGGCTTGACGCCGAGGCGCGCCACGCCCATGCCCATGCGCACGGGCTGCCGCACGATCATGACCATGACCACGATCACGGACACAGCCATGATCACGGGCACGGGCATCACCATCATCACCACGGGCATGACTACGACCACGATCATCACCACGCGCCCTATCCGCAGGCCGACCACCCGCTCGGCCCGCTCAGCGTGCTGAAATCGCGCAAGTGAACCTCGCCATTCCTCAGCTACGCAGATTCGCCGGTTCGCGCCGGGCGGAAGGGAGGGCCTGATGCGCCCCTATGAGACCGACCCGGCAAAGATCTATGCCCAGAGCTTCGCCACCGTGCGCGCCGAGGCCCGGCTGGATCGCTTCCCCGAGGAACTGCAGCCGATGGTGATCCGGCTGATCCACGCCTGCGGCATGGTCGAGATCGCCGACCGGCTGGCTTTTTCCCCGGATGCCATGGCGGCGGGGCGCGCGGCGCTGGCCGCGGGCGCGCCGATCCTGTGCGATTGCGAAATGGTGGCGGCGGGGATCATCCGGCGGCACCTGCCGGATACCGAGGTGGTCGTGACGCTCAACGATCCGGCGGTGCCGGGGATGGCACAGGCGCTCGGCACCACCCGCTCGGCCGCCGCCGTCGATCTGTGGCGCGACCGGATCGAGGGCGCCGTGATCGCCATAGGCAACGCGCCCACCGCGCTGTTCCACCTCATGGAGCGGCTCGATGCGGGCTGGCCGAAGCCGGCGCTGATCCTCGGCTTTCCGGTGGGCTTCGTCGGCGCGGCGGAATCCAAGGCCGAGCTTGCGGCCGACCCGCGCGGCTGCGACTTCGTGGCGCTCAGGGGCCGCAAGGGCGGCTCGGCCATGGCCTCGGCGGCGGTGAACGCGCTGGCCAACGGCATATCGGAGGAACGGGGATGAATGCGGTCGCAGCCCAAGAGCCCTGGCTCCACGTCGTCGGTATCGGCGAGGACGGCATGGACGGGCTGATGCCTGCCACCCGAGCCGTGGTCGAGGCGGCCGAGATCATCATCGGCGGTGATCGGCATCACGAGCTGGCGGGCGCGGTCGGCGCCGAGCGCGTCGCCTGGCCGAGCCCCTTCGACGCGCTGATCGACCGGTTGAAATCCTTCAAGGGTCGCCGCGTCGTGGTGCTGGCCACGGGCGATCCGCTGTGGTTCTCGGTCGGCGCCCGGATCGGGCGGTCCATCCCGGCCTCCGAGATCGTCTACCACCCGCAGCTCTCGGCGTTTCAACTCGCTTCGGCGCGCATGGGCTGGAGCATGGCGGATGTCGAGACGCTGACCGTGCATGGCCGCCCCGTCGAGCAGATGATCGCCTTCATCCAGCCGCAGGCGCGGCTGCTGATCCTGACCACCGGGTCGGAGACTCCGGGCCAGATCGCCCGCTTCCTGACCGAGCGCGGCTTTGGCCAGAGCCCGATGACCGTGCTCGCCAACATGGGGGGCGAGGACGAGGCGCGTTTCGACGGACTTGCCGAGAGCTGGAACCACGAGGTGCCGCCCTTCAACACGCTGGCAGTGGATTGCGTGGCGGCCCCCGATGCCGCGCTGATCCCGCGCGTGCCGGGTCTCGACGACAGTCTCTTCGTTTCCGACGGCACGATGACCAAGCGCGAGCTGCGCGCGGCGACCCTGGCCAAGCTGATGCCGATGCGCGGCGCGCTTTTGTGGGATATCGGCGCGGGCTCGGGCTCGGTCGCGATCGAATGGATGCGGGCTGCGCGCTATGCCAACGCCATCGGCATCGAGCCGCGCGCCGACCGCCGGGCGATGGCGGCGGCCAATGCGCTGGCGCTGGGCACGCCGCGGCTGCGGCTGATCGAGGGTGAAGCGCCCGCAGCGCTCGACGGTCTGCCCGCGCCCGACGCGATCTTCATCGGCGGCGGGCTCTCTGCCGAGGTGTTCGAGGCGGCCTGGGCGGCGCTGCGGCCGCTGGGACGGCTGGTGGCCAATGCCGTGACGCTGGAGAGCGAGGCCGCGCTGATCGCGCTGCACGCCGCGCATGGCGGGGAGCTGGTGCGGATCTCGGTCGCCCGCGCCGCGCCGGTCGGGCGGCTGACCGGCTGGAAGCCCGCGATGCCGGTGACGCAGTGGAGCCTGATCAAGCGATGAGCGGAACGCTGTATGGCGTGGGCCTCGGCCCCGGCGCGCCCGACCTGATCACCCTGCGCGCCGCGCGGTTGATCGAGGCCGCGCGCATCGTCGCCTATCCGACGCTGGCCGGGGGCGCGAGCTTTGCGCGCTCCATCGCGGCGGAGCTCATCGCGCCCAACGCGCGCGAGATCGCCATGGACGTGCCGATGACGGTGGAGCGCGGCCCCGCGCAGGCGGCCTATGACGCCGGCGCGGCGCGGATCGCCGAGGCCCTGGAGGCGGGCGAGGATGTGGTCTGCCTCTGCGAGGGCGACCCGTTCTTCTACGGCTCCTTCATGTATCTCTTCGCGCGGCTGGCGGATCGCCATCGGGTCGAGATCGTGCCCGGCGTCACCTCCCTCACCGCCGCCGCCGCGGCCGCGCGCAAGCCCCTGGCCGCGCGCAACGAGCGGCTGACCGTGCTGCCGGGGCCGCTGCCGGAGGCCGAGCTGCGGGCCCGGATCGAGGGCGCCGAGAGCGTCGCGATCATGAAGCTGGGCCGCCATTTCCCCAAGGTTCGGGCCGTGATCGAGGATCTCGGCCTGACCGATCAGGCGGTCTATGTCGAGCGTGCCACGCTGGAGGCCGAAGTGGTTCGCCCGCTCGCCGAGGCGCCCGACACCGCCCCCTATTTCTCGATGATCATCCTCACGAAGGGAGCCGATCCTTGGCTGTGACCCCCGTTGTCCTGGCGCTGTCGCGCTCCGGTGAAACCGTGGCCCGCAAAGTGGCCGAGGCGCTGGGCGCGCCGTTGCATGGCCGCGAGGGGCGGGTCGAGTGGGCCGATGCCTTCTTTGCCGACGCGCTCGAGCATGCGCGCGATCTCTTCGCCGCGGGCCACGCCGTGATCGGTGTCTGCGCCTCAGGCATCCTGATCCGCGCCGTCGCGCCGATGCTCGCGGACAAGCGCGCCGAGCCGCCGGTGATCTCGGTCTCCGATGATGGCCGCGTGGTCGTGCCGCTGCTGGGGGGGCATCGCGGCGCGAACCGGCTGGCGAAGCGCATCGCCGATGCGCTGGAAGGGACCGCTGCCGTCACCACCGCGGGCGATGTCGCGCTGGGCGTGGCGCTCGACGAGCCGCCCGCCGGCTACCGCCTCGTGAACCCCGCCGATGCCAAGGGCGCGATGGCGTCGCTGCTCTCGGGCGGCGGCGCGACCGTCACCGGCGACGCGCCGTGGCTGGCCGAGCTGCCGCAGGGCGACGCGCTCAGGGTCACCGTCTCCGAGGCCCCGCAGCAGGGGCTCGGCGCCGAGCACCTGCATTTCGCGCCGCAACGTGCCGTGCTGGGGCTGGGCTGCGCCCGCGACTGCCCGCCGGAGGAAATGGCCGCGCTGGTGCGGGACACGCTGGCCGAGGCCGGAATCGCGCCCGAGGCCGTTCAGGCCGTGGCCTCGATCGACCTCAAGGCCGACGAACCCGCCATCCTGAATGTTTCACGTGCAATCGGCGTGCCGCTGCGCCTGTTCACCGCCGCCGAGCTCGAGGCCGAGGCGCCGCGCCTCGCCACCCCGTCCGAGGTCGTCTTTGCCGAGGTCGGCTGCCATGGCGTCTCCGAAGGCGCGGCTCTGGCCCAGGCCGGGGCCGACGCCACACTCGCTGTGACCAAGCGCAAGACCGCCAACGCCACCTGCGCGCTGGCGCTGGCGCCGCAGCCTGTCACCGAACTGCGCGGCCGCCCGCGTGGCCGTCTTTCGGTGGTGGGGATCGGGCCGGGGCAGTCCGGCTGGCGCACCCCCGAGGCCTCCCGCCTGATCGCCGAGGCCGAGGAGCTTGTGGGCTACGGGCTCTATATCGACCTGCTGGGACCGCTGGCCGCTGGCAAGCCACGCGCCGACTTCCCGCTCGGCGGCGAGGAGGATCGCTGCCGCTACGCGCTGGAGCGCGCGGCCGAGGGGCGCGACGTGGCGCTGATCTGCTCGGGCGACGCGGGCATCTACGCCATGGGCGCGCTGGTCTTCGAACTGCTGGGCCGCGATGCCGACAAGGGCGGGGTGTCGGATGCCGCGCGCCGCATCGAGGTCACCTGCACGCCCGGCGTCTCGGCGCTGCAGGCGGCGGCGTCGCGGGCCGGTGCGCCGCTGGGCCACGACTTCTGCGCCATCTCGCTGTCGGACCTGCTGACCCCGCGCGAGGACATCGTGAAGCGGCTGCATGCCGCGGCGCAGGGCGATTTCGTCATCGCCTTCTACAACCCGGTGTCGAAGCGGCGCCGCACGCTTCTGGCCGAGGCGCGGGAGATCCTGCTGCAGCACCGTCCGGCCGACACGCCGGTGCTGCTCGCCTCGTCGCTGGGCCGCCCCGAGGAGGAGATCCGCTACCGCCGCCTCGACGAGCTGCAGGTCGACGAGGTCGACATGCTGACCGTGGTGCTGGTCGGCTCCTCGCAGTCGAAGCTGGTGAAGCTGGGCGAGGGGCCGCGCATGGTGACGCCGCGCGGCTACGCCAAGAAGATCGACGCGCGCTGAACCGGCGTCGCGGCGGACGACGCCGCGCGCCACGCCCCTCCGGGGACATCTGAAAGGGACCACCGCGACATGACCGTCTATTTCATCGGCGCCGGCCCGGGCGATCCGGAGCTTCTCACTCTCAAGGCCGCGCGGCTGATCGCCGCCTGCCCGGTCTGCCTCTACGCCGGCTCGCTGGTGCCGCAGGAGGTCGTGGCCGGTGCGCCCGAGGGGGCGCGGGTCATGGACACCGCGCCGATGACGCTCGACGAGACCCATGCCGAGATCGTGGCGGCGCATGACCGGGGCGAGGACGTGGCCCGGGTGCATTCCGGCGACCCCTCGCTCTACGGTGCCATCGCCGAGCAGATCCGCAGGCTCAAGGCCGACGGCATCCCCTACCAGATCATCCCCGGCGTGCCCGCCTATACCGCCGCCGCCGCCGCGCTCGGCCAGGAGCTGACCATCCCCGAGGTGGCGCAATCGATCGTGCTCACCCGCATGTCGATGAAATCGACCTCGATGCCCAAAGGCGAGACGCTCGAGAACTTCGCCGCCACCGGCACCACGCTGGCCATCCATCTGGGCATCCGGGCGCTTCGCGACATCGAGCGGCGGCTCACGCCCTTCTATGGCGCGGATTGCCCCGTGGCGGTGGTCTACCGCGCCAGCTGGCCCGACCAGCAGGTGATCCGCGGCACGTTGTCGGACATCCATGCCAAGGTCCGCGAGGCCAAGCTGACGCGCACGGCGCTCATCCTCGTCGGCCCGGGGCTGGGGGGCGACCAGGGCTTTCCGGACAGCGCGCTCTACGATCCCGCCCAGCCGCATGTGTTGCGGCCCCGGGTTCGGGCCTGACGGAGAATTTTCGGAGAACGTCGCTTGAATTTCACACTCCGCTGCGCAGGATGGAAGCAGTGGAGGATTAAGAGATGACCGATTTTTTGACCAAGGACCTGCAGGACGCCATGGAGGCGGCCCGCCGCGCCGCGCAGCGGCGCTCGGCCCGGCTATGCGTGCATGACGGCGAGGAGGTTCACCCGGTTCTGCGCATGTGGGAGACCGGCTTCGCGCTGGCCGCCAAGGACGCGCCGATCCTGCACGGCTTCGTCGATCTCTATGACGGGCCGCGTCATCTCTACCAGTGTCTGGTCATGACCAGCCGGGTCGAGGAGGGCGAGCGCGTCTACGAGTTCAAGCGCCACAGCCGCGTCTCCGAGAAGCCCCCGGTCGATTTCGAGCGCGAGGAAGCCGAGCCGGCGCTGCGGCTGCCCCGCCTCTGAGGCGCTACTGAAGGTCCGCGAAGGCGGCCTGCAGCCGCGACACGGCCTCGGCCACCCGAGCGCGCGGCGTGGCGATGTTGAACCGCTGGAAGCTTTCGCCGCCGAGCCCGAAGCTGGTGCCATGGTTCACCGCGATCTTTGCCTCGCCCTCGATCCGGGCGAGCACCTCCTCGCGGGTCATGCCGGTGCCCGAGAAATCCACCCATTCGAGATAGGTGGCCTCGAGCGGCATTGGCCGGACGCCCGGGATCGCGGCCACACCCTCTTCGAACAGGCGGCGGTTGCCGTCGAGATAGCTGCGCAGCGCCTCGAGCCACTCGACCCCCTCCGGCGACATCGCCGCCGTCGCCATGGCAAGGCCGAAGCTGTTGGGCGACAGGCCCAGCGCGCCCATCCGCGCGGCGAAGCGCGACCTGAGGGTCGGGTCGGAGATGATGACATTGCCGATATGGGCGCCGGCGATGTTGAAGGTTTTGGTCGTCGCGGTGAGCATCACCAGCCGGTCCGCGACGCCGTCGAGCCGGGTCATCGCGGTATGGGTGACGCCGGGCATGGTCAGGTCGCAATGGATCTCGTCGGAGACGAGGATCAGATCGTGGCGCCGCGCGAACTCGGCCCAGCCCTCCAGCTCCGCCCGGCTCCAGACCCGGCCGCCCGGATTCTGCGGCGAACACAGGATCATCACCTTCTCGCGCCCAGTCATCATCGCGTCCCAGGCCTCGAAATCCGGCAGGTAGCGCCCGTCCTGCAGCGCCAGCGGGCATTCGACCACCTGCCGCCCGGCGGCGCGGATCACCCGCGCGAAGGCGTGGTAGACCGGGGTGAACAGCACCACCCCGTCGCCCGGATCGGTAAAGGCGTCGACGCAGACGCCGGTCGCGTTGACGAGGCCATGGGTGGTGAAGATGTCGCCCGGCTCGGGCCGCCAGCCATGACGGCGATCCATCCACCAGCCGATCGCCTCCTTTTGCGCCGCATCCGAGGCGGCGTAGCCGTAGATGCCATGCGCCGCCATCTCCTCGACCGCGCGCTGGACGCAGGCGGGCGGCCGGAAGTCCATGTCCGCCACCCACATCGCGATGCCGTCATCGGGACTGACGCCATAGACCGCCTGCATCTGGTCCCATTTGGAGCAGTTGGTGCCGCGCCGGTCGATGATCTCGTCGAAATCGGGGGTGGTGGGGTCGTGACGCATGGGTTCTCCTGTCGGTCGCGCGAAGGCTGCACGGGCGGCGCCGGGCGTGCAAGGGCCGCGATGTTGCCATGCGCGCCGCTTGGCCCTAGATCGGCGCCATGACATTGCGCCCCATCCTCATCCACCCCGACCCGCGTCTCAAGACCGTGGCCGAGCCGGTGCCCGAAATCACCGACGAGATCCGTCGCCTCGCCGACGACATGCTCGAAACCATGTATGACGCGCCAGGCATCGGCCTCGCCGCGCCGCAGATCGGCCGGCTCAGCCGCCTGCTGGTCATGGACGCCGCCAAGGAGGAGGAGACCGCGCAGCCGATGGTGCTGATCAACCCGCAGGTCACCTGGGCCTCCGAGATGCGGTCGGTCTATGAGGAAGGCTGCCTGTCGATCCCCGAGCAGTTCGCCGATGTCGAACGTCCGGCCGAGGTCGAGGTGCGCTGGCTGGGCCTCGACGGGAAGTCCCATTCCCAGCGGTTCGACGGGCTCTGGGCCACCTGCGTGCAGCACGAGATCGACCATCTCGATGGAAAGCTCTTCATCGACTACCTCAAGCCGATGAAGCGGCAGATGATCACCCGCCGCATGGTCAAGCTCAAGCGCGAGCGGGCACGCGGCTGATGGCCGTACTCGACATCGTCCTGCATCCGGCGCCGGTGCTGCGCGCCGAGGCGAAACCGGTGACCCTGTTCGACGCGACGCTGTCGCGGCTCGCCGCCGACATGATCGAGACCATGTATGACGCGCCGGGGCGGGGTCTCGCCGCGCCGCAGGTCGGGTTGCCGCTCAGGGTCTTTGTCACCGATGTCGACTGGCGCGAGGGCGACCCGGCGCCCAAGATCTTCGTCAATCCCGAGATCACTGATGCCTCGGACGAGACCGTGCTGCGCGAGGAGGGGTGCCTGTCGATCCCCGACACACCCTGTCGCGTCCGCCGTCCGGCCCGGATCGGGCTGAAATGGCAGGATCTGACCGGGCTCGGCCACGAGGCCGCGTTCGACGGCGTCGAGGCCACCTGCATCCAGCACGAGCTGGACCACCTGAACGGCATATTGTGCATCGACCGCCACGAGGAGGAGACCGAATGACCCGCCCCTTCCTGCGCTGGCCGCATGCCACGCTGCGCAAGCCCGCCGCTCCGGTCGCGGAGATCACCGACGAAATCCGCGCGATCTGGGACGAGATGATCGAGGCCATGGAGGCGATGCCCGGTGTCGGCCTTGCCGCGCCGCAGATCGGCGTCTCGCTGCGCCTCGCCGTGGTCGATGCCTCCGAGGGGCGCGGCCAGGCGGTGCGCATGGCCAACCCCGAGATCCTGCATGCGAGCGTGCAGCTGCGCGAGCACGAGGAAGCTTCGCCCAACCTGCCCGGCGTCTCGGCGGTGATCTCGCGGCCCCGCGCCGTGACCGCCCGGTTTCTCAATGCCGGGGGCGAGATCGAAGAGCGCGATTTCGTCGGGCTCTGGGCGACCTCGCTGCAGCACCAGATCGACCACTTGGAAGGCCGGATGTATTTCGACCGGCTGAGCCGATTGAAGCGCGACCGGCTGGTCGCCAAGGCGAGAAAGTTCTCCTGATGCGCGTCACCTTCATGGGCACCCCGGATTTCTCGGTCCATGCGCTCGACGCGCTGCTGCGGGCGGGCCACGAGATCGCCTGCGTCTATACCCAGCCGCCGCGTCCCGCCGGGCGGGGCAAGAAGCCCCGGCCCAGCGCCGTGCAGGCCCGCGCCGAGGAACTGGGGCTCATGGTGCGACACCCGGTCTCGCTCAAGGGGGCCGAGGCGCAGGCCGACTTCGCCGCGCTGGAGGCCGACGTGGCGGTGGTGGTGGCCTATGGCCTCATCCTGCCGCAGCCGATCCTCGACGCGCCCCGGCAGGGCTGCCTCAACATCCACGCCTCGCTGCTGCCGCGCTGGCGCGGTGCCGCGCCGATCCAGCGGGCGATCATGGAAGGCGACACGGAGACCGGCGTCTGCATCATGCAGATGGAGGCAGGGCTCGACACCGGGCCCGTCCTGCTGCACGAGGCGACGCCGATCGGCGCCACCGACACCGCCGCCGAACTGCATGATCGGCTCGCCAAGATGGGCGGGCGGATGATCGTCGACACCCTGCGCGAGCTGGCGGATCTGCGGCCCGAGCCGCAGCCCGAGGACGGCGTCACCTATGCCGCCAAGATCGACAAGGCCGAGGCGCGGATCGACTGGACCCGCACGGCGGCCCATGTCGCGCGCCAGGTCAACGCGCTGTCGCCCTTTCCCGGAGCGTGGTGCATGGCAGGTGACGAGCGGCTCAAGATCCTGCGCGCCGCCGCCGGTCCGGGCGAAGGCGCACCCGGCGCAGTGATCGGCGAGGGCGTCGTGGCCTGCGGCGACGGCGCGGTCGAGCTGCTGGAGATCCAGCGCGAAGGCAAGAAGCCGTTGCCGGTGGCCGAGGCGCTCCGAGGTAGGGCGCTGCCCGACACGCTCGGCTGACCTGCCGAGGCGGCGTTTCACGGGGTCAGAAATACGTAGGGGTCTTTAGCGGGTCGCGTCGCGCCGGCCGACATGTTGCGCCATGCGTATTTGGAGAATGGTGAAGGGGATCAGCGCCTGACGATCAGCCGCGCGCCGCGCGCGATGTTGCGGGCGAGCCAGATCAGGTCGGGGCGCGAAAAGGCCACGCAGCCCTCGGTCGGGAAACCGGCCCGGCGGCGCTGGTGCAGGAAGATGGCCGAGCCCGCGCCCGGCGCGCCCCTCTCGTTCCAGTCGGTCACCAACACGATGTCGTAGAGAGGATCGGCCCGGCGTAGCACTTCGTGGCTGGCGGGGTAGGGCGCGCGGACATGGCTGTTATAGGCCGCCTCGCCGCTGGCATCCGACCACAGATCGCCGGGCAGGATCGGCTCGGCCCAGGGCTGCGGCGCCGGCAGCCGGTCGGGACGGTAGAACATGCCGGTGATCCGGTGCTCTCCCACCGGCGTCGCGCCGTCGCCCTCGCGCTTGTTCGTGCGGATGCCGCCCCGGCCGATCGAGCAGGGCAGATGGCGGCCCAGAACCCGCAACCCGCGGCGGGTAAGGACGAGATCGGCGGGAGAATGGATCACAGCAGATGTCCCGACTTGGCCGCCTTGGTGGCGAGGTAATGGTGGTTGTGCAAACCACGGCCGACCTTGAGCGGCACCCGCTCGTCGACCGCGATCCCGGCCTCCTTCATGCGGGCGACCTTGTTGGGATTGTTGGTCAGCAGGCGGATGTGCGAGAAACCGAGCCGCTTGAGGATCTCGGCGCCGATCCGGAAGTCGCGCTCGTCATCTTCGAAGCCCAGCCGGTGGTTCGCCTCGACCGTGTCGAAGCCCTGGTCCTGCAGCGAATAGGCCCGCATCTTGTTGGCCAAGCCGATGCCGCGGCCCTCCTGGTTGAGGTAGAGCAGCACCCCTTCACCGGCCTCGCCCATCTGATCGAGCGCGGCATGCAGCTGCGGGCCGCAATCGCATTTGAGCGAGCCCAGCACGTCGCCGGTGAAGCAGGCCGAGTGCAGCCGCACCAGCGGCGCCGCGTCGCGGGCGGGCTTGCCGATCTCGACCGCGTAATGCTCCTCGCCGCCATCGCCGGGACGGAACACGTGCAACCGGCCCTTCTCGGCCGCCTCCATCGGCAGCCGCGCGGCGGCGACTGGCGCATAGGCCGGGGTGATCGCGGGCGGCAGCGGCAGGTCGAGCCGCGTCAGCTCGTGGGCGGCCGCGAAGCCCGCCGCGTCGTCGAGCGGCAGCACCAGCGCCGCCGGCAGCAGCCGCGCCGCCTTGACCAGCCCGACGGCGGCGCGATGGGTTTCGGCCGACCCCTCGCGCAGCGTCGCCAGCGGCCCTTTCATCGGCCGGTCGAGATCGCCGGCCGGGTCGGCCACCGCCCGCACCCAGCCGCAATCAACCTCGGAGGGGAGCACCACCCGCGCGACGTCGCCGTCATAAGCGCGCGCGCGCAGCGTCTCGGCCCGTCGCCCGGTGATCGCCAGAACCGGCTGGCCGCCCATCGCCCGCAGCTCCGCGAGCCGCTCCGGACCCGCCGTTTCGGCCGCCAGCACCAGCGCGCCCTGTCCCTGTCCGAGCACCACCGGCACCCCCAGCCGCAGATCGGCCAGCGCGCGGGCGCGGCGCTCGACGGGATCGGGACGGAAGGGCATGGCGTATCCTTGGCGGGACCGGAGCATCCGGCGCGGGAGGCGAATGTAACATTTCCCCGCCCGGCCACAACTCGGCGTGAAACAACCGCAGCAAAAGCAGCAGGAAACTTGAGCCACACGTATTCGTTACACACATGTTGGCTGAACGGGCATGGAGACGAGGCGATGGCACAGGTGAAAAAGATCCTGTTGGTGGATGACGAGGACGACCTGCGCGAAGCGCTGAGCGAGCAGCTCGTGATGACCGAGGATTTCGACGTGTTCGAGGCCGGCAACGGTCAGGAGGCCATGGCACAGGTCAAGGCGGGGCTGTTCGATCTGGTGATCCTCGATGTCGGATTGCCCGACACCGACGGTCGCGAACTCTGTAGGGTGATGCGCAAGCAGGGCGTGAAATGCCCGATCCTGATGCTGACCGGCCATGACAGCGACAGCGACACGATCCTGGGGCTCGACGCGGGTGCCAATGATTACGTCACCAAGCCGTTCAAGTTCCCGGTGCTGCTGGCCCGGATAAGGGCCCAGCTGCGGACGCATGAGCAGTCCGAGGACGCGGTGTTCCAACTCGGGCCCTACAGCTTCCGCCCGGCGCAGAAGCTGCTGGTCACCGAGGATGACCGCAAGATCCGGCTGACCGAGAAGGAAACCAACATCCTCAAGTTCCTCTACCGCGCCTCCGAGGGGGTGGTGCCGCGCGACGTGCTGCTGCACGAGGTCTGGGGCTACAATGCCGGGGTGACGACGCACACGCTGGAAACCCACATCTACCGGCTGCGCCAGAAGATCGAGCCCGACCCCTCGAACGCCCGGCTTCTGGTGACCGAATCGGGCGGATATCGGCTGGTCGCCTGAACCGGCGGAACCGGGGCCTCGGCGCGGCGTTACCCTGCCGAAGCCCCGTGGCTGGGTTAAGCCACATACCTCCCTGTTGGACTTGGCCGGGCCATTGGCCCGGCTTTTCTTTGTCCGGCGTCGCGGCGGCGTGAAGCTCGGCATTCAGTCATTGGGGTCCGGGACATCAAGGCTGTAGGCTGGAGGTGACCGGGACAGGAGACGACCATGAAAGCCGCCATTCTCGCCATGACGACGATCCTGCTTCCGGCCCTGCCGGTGGCGGCCGAGACCGGGACCGAGACGCTGCGGCTGCGCAACCGGTCGGGGGTCGATCTGGTGCGGTTCTTCGCCTCGCCGGTGACGGACGAGTTCTGGCGCGACGATCTCCTCGGTGACTACGTGCTGGGCTCCGGCCGCAACGTCGACGTCACCATCCGCAACGTCTCGGAGTGCTTCTACGACCTGCTGATGATGTTCGCCGACGGGGCGGTGGTGCCGGGCCGGGTCGATGTCTGCAAGGCCGACAGCTACACCATCGAGCCCTGACCTCCGGGAGAGAGGGGCGGGTGGCGCTCGGCCGTCCGAGCCGCTAGGCAGGCCCGGCCCGACAGCCGGAGACCTCGCATGCCCTTCACCCTCGCCACCTGGAACATCAACTCGGTCCGCCTGCGCGAGACCCTGGTGAGCCGCCTCCTGCAGGAGGAGGGCCCGGACGTGCTGTGCCTGCAGGAATGCAAGAGCCCGGTCGAGAAGATCCCGCTCGAGGCGTTCAAGGCGCTGGGCTACGACCACATGATCGCGCGCGGCCAGAAGGGCTATAACGGCGTGGCGATCCTGTCGCGCCTGCCGATCGAGGAGGTCTGCGCGCATGACCATGCGAGCCTCGGCCATGCCCGGCACATCTGCGGGCGGCTGGAAAACGGCGTGACGATCCACAATTTCTACGTCCCCGCAGGCGGCGACGAGCCGGACCGCGAGATCAACGAGAAGTTCGGCCAGAAGCTCGACTACCTCACCCATATGCGCGACGACTTCCACGCCAACCGGCCCGAGCGCGCGATCCTCGTGGGCGATCTCAACATCGCCCCGCGCGAGGACGACGTCTGGAGCCACAAGCAGCTGCTCAAGGTCGTCAGCCACACGCCGGTCGAGGTCGAGCACCTCGCGCAGGTGCAGGACAGCGGGTCTTGGGTCGACGTCACCCGGCAGGACATCCCCGAGGGGCCGCTCTACTCGTGGTGGTCCTACCGCGCCAAGGACTGGGAGGCGGCCGATCGCGGCCGCAGGCTCGACCATGTCTGGGCGACCTCGGACATCGCGGGTGCGGCGCATGGCAGCCGGGTGCTGAAATCGGCGCGCGGCTGGGAGAAACCCTCGGATCACGCCCCGGTCTTCGCCAGCTTCGACCTGTGAGGGCTTGGCGCATCCGCGCCCTGCCCACATATAGTCTCATCGGAACACGAGGCCCGTCCGGGCCGCAACGCATGCAAGCAGGAGCTTTTCAATGCTCGGTCTCAACGACAGCGCCCCCGCCGCCCCCAACAAGGACGACCTGATCCGCGAGGGCTCCGACGCCACCTTCATGCAGGACGTGGTCGAGACATCGAAGACGGTGCCCGTGATCGTCGACTTCTGGGCGCCCTGGTGCGGGCCGTGCAAGACGCTCGGCCCGGCGCTCGAAGCGGCGGTGACCAAGGCAGGCGGCAAGGTGCGGATGGTCAAGATCGACGTCGACCGCAACCAGGCCTATGCGGGCCAGCTGCAGGTGCAGTCGATCCCGACCGTCTACGCCTTCTGGCAGGGCCAGCCGGTCGATGGCTTCCAAGGCGCGCTGCCCGGCTCCGAGATCGAGAAATTCGTGAACAAGCTCGTGGCGCTGGGTGGCGGCGAGGAGGATGGCGGGCTGTCCGAGGCGATCGCGGCGGCCGATGCCATGCTCGATGAGGGCGACGCGGTGGGCGCGGCAGAGGTGTTCGGCGCGATCCTGCAGGAGGACGACAAGAACGCGCCGGCCTATGCAGGCCTCGTGCGTGCGCATCTCGCGCTCGACCAGATCGACCAGGCCGAGGCGATCCTCAACGGCGCGCCCGCCGAGATCGCCCATGCGCCCGAGCTCGACGCCGCCCATGCCCAGATCGCGCTGGCGCGCCAGGCCAGCAATGCCGGCCCGGTGGCCGAGCTGCGCGCCCGCGTCGAAGCCGAGCCGGGCGACCTGCAGGCGCGCTACGACCTCGCCACCGCGCTGCATGCCAAGGGGGAGACCGCCGAGGCGGTGGATCAGCTTCTGGAGATCTTCCGCCGCGACCGCGAATGGAACGACGGGGCGGCCAAGACCCAGCTCTTCACCATCTTCGAGGCGCTGCCCGCCAAGGATCCCATCGCGCTCGCCGGTCGGCGCCGCCTGTCCTCGATGATATTTGCCTGAGGCGGGGGGCACGCTAGGTCGCCGGGCATGATCACAGCCGCGGACCTTCCCGAGACGATTCCGGTCTTTCCCCTTCCGGGCGCGCTGCTCTTGCCGCGTGCCCGGCTGCCGCTGCACATCTTCGAGCCGCGCTATCTCGCGATGATCGAGGACGTGATGAAGACGCCGGAGCGGCTGATCGGGATGATCCAGCCCTATGACATCCCCTCCGGCGAGACCCGGCTGCACGCGATCGGCTGCGCGGGACGGTTGACCGCCTTCTCCGAGACCGAGGACGGGCGCTACATGGTCACCCTGTCGGGGATCTCGCGGTTCAGGGTGACGCGGGAGGTGGACGGCTTCACCCCCTATCGCCGCTGCGAGGTGAACTGGACCGGCTTCGAGCGTGATCGCGGCGCGGTCGAGACCGATCCCGGTCTGGAGCGCGAGGCGTTCCTGCCGCTGCTGGGGCGGTTCTTCGACGAGCGGGGGCTGTCGACCGATTGGGACAGCCTGCGCGAGGCCGAGGACGAGTTGCTGATCAACTCGCTCTCGATGCTCTGCCCCTTCGACAGCGAGGAGCGGCAGGCGCTGCTCGAGGCACCGACGCTGCCCTTGCGGCGCGAGACGCTGGTGACGTTGATCGAATTCGCCCTGCATGGCGGATCCGGTGAAGAGAGGATGCAATGAGCGACGACCCGAACCTGCCCCCCGATACCCCGCCGGATCCGGTGCCGCCGCTCGATCCCATTCCCGATCGCGAGCCCGATCCGCGGGCCGGGCGCGCCGCCTTCGACCGGCGCATGCTCGAAGCGCTGGTCTGTCCGCAGACGCAGGCACCGCTGAGCTACGACGCCGACAGGCAGGAACTTGTCAGCCGCGCCGCCGGGCTTGCCTACCCGATCCGGGGCGGCATCCCGGTGATGCTCGCCGACGAGGCGCGCCAGCTCGACTGATTCTCAGCGCATCAGCTCCGGCAGATCGCCGGTCAGCCCCGCCGCCTCGCGGATCATCGCCCGCCGAAGCGGGGCCACGGCGTTGATCGCGCCGAGGCCGAGATCGCGCGCCAACCGCAGGCCGGGGCGGTCGTTCGAGAATAGCCGCGTGGTCAGGTCGGTCGTCAGCGCCAGCGTCGCCACGTCGAAGCGCCGCCAGCGGGCGTAACGGTCGAGCACCGGGCCGGCGCCCGGATCCTCGCCGCGCCGCCGCGCCTCGCTCAGCACCTGGGCCAGCGCCGCGACGTCGCGCAGCCCGGCATTCAGCCCCTGGCCGGCCACCGGGTGCAGACCGTGCGCCGCGTCGCCGACCAGCGCTAGCCGGGCGGCGGTGAACCGCTCCGCGAGGCTGAGACCGAGCGGGAAAAGCCCGCGCCCGCCCTCGAGCCGGATCTCGCCGAGGAAATCGCCGAAAGCGGGGCGCAATGCGTCGAGGAAATCTGCGTCGTCCAGCGCCGCCAGTGTCTCGGCCCGCGCGCTGCGCTCGCTCCAGACGATCGAGCAGCGGTTCTCGCGCAGCGGCAGGATCGCCAGCGGCCCGCCCGGCATGAAGAACTGGTGTGCCACGCCGCGATGCGGCAGCTCATGCGCCACCGCGCAGGTGATCGCGCTCTGGTCGTAGCCGCGTTCCTGCCGCCGAATCCCGGCCCGCGCGGCGGTACCGCTCGCCCGGCCGTCGCAACCCACCAGCAGCGCCGCGCGCAGCTTCTCGCCCGCATCGAGCGTGACCTCGACGCCGCCCGGCTCGACCGTCTGCGCGACGACCCGGGCCGGCGCACGCAGCGTCACGCCCTCGGCCTCCGCCAGCGCCTTGGCCAGCGCCGCCCGCAGGTGCCGGTCCTCGACCATGTGGCCCATCGGGCCGTCTTCGATCTCGGCCGAATCGAAATGCAGCCACCACGGCGCCGGGCCCTCGCCGGCGCGGCCGTCGGTGACCTTGATCTCGGTCATCTCCTGGGCGTCCGGCGCCAAGCGGCCCCACAGGCCGAGCCGGGCCAGCATCCGCCGCGACCCGGCGGCGATGGCGTAGGCGCGGCCGTCGAAGGCGTCGCCCTTCGTTGGGCCGGCGGCGTCGACGAGGGTCACCGAAAGCCCGGCGCGGGCGAGGGCGAGCGCCAGCACCGGGCCGTTCAGCCCGCCGCCCGCGATGAGGATGTCGCTGTCGTGCTTCATGCCGCTGACTATGGGGCCGGGGCCGGGATTGTCCATGCGCCCGCGCGCCGTTAGCGTGTCGCCCGAGCGGCGCGTAGGGGGATCTCATGGACGAATGGCGGAGCATGGGCGCGGCGGCGCTCGGACGCGGCATCGCGGCGGGCGAGATCGACCCGGTGGCGCTGGCGCAGGTCTTTCTCGATGCGATCACGGCCCATCCCGACAGTGCGCGGATCTATGCGCGCACCACGCCCGAGCGCGCCATGGCCGAGGCCGAGGCGGCGCGCGAGCGGGCGCAGGGCGGGCGCAGGCTCGGCCAGCTCGATGGCGTGCCGCTGAGCTGGAAGGACCTGTTCGACAGCGCCGGCTGCGGCACCGAGGCCGGCACGCGGCTGATGGCCGGCCGGGTGCCGGCGCGCGACGCCGAGGTGCTGGCCCGCGCCACCGCCGCCGGGACGGTCTGCCTCGGCAAGACCCACATGACCGAGATCGCCTTCTCGGGCCTCGGGATCAATCCGCGCACCGCGACGCCGCCCAACCTGTTCGACGCCGATGCGGCGCCGGGCGGCTCGTCATCGGGGGCGGCGGCCTCGGTGGCGCATGGCCTCGCGCCGCTCGCCATCGGATCGGATACCGGCGGCTCGGTCCGGGTGCCATCGGTATGGAATGGGCTGGTCGGGCTGAAACCCACCCATGGCGCGCTACCGCTCGAGGGCGCGGTGCCGCTCTGCGGTCGATTCGATACGGTCGGCCCCCTCGCGCGCAGCGTCGAGGACGCCAACCTCGCCCTCGCCGCGATGGGCGGGCCGTCGGCCGACCTGCGCGGGGCGCGGCTCGACGGCGCGCGGCTTCTGGTGATCGACACGATCGTCATGCAGGAGCTCGACCCGATGGTCTCGCGCAGCTTCGACGCAGCGCTGTCGCGGCTCGACGCGGCGGGGGCCGAGATCGTGCGGCGCTCGCACCCGGCGCTGGAGGAGGCCTACGCGCTGGCGGGCGCGCTCTACACCGCCGAGGCCTGGGCGTGGTGGCGCGAGCGGATCGAGGCGGACACGGCCGCGCTCTACCCGCCGATTCTCGACCGCGTGCGGGCCGGGCAGGGCGTGTCGGCCGCTGACTGGATCGCCGGCTGGGACCGGCTCCACGCGCTGCGCCGCGACTATGCCGCGGCCACGGCCGGGTTCGACGCGGTGATCTGCCCCGGCGTGGCGATCACCCCGCCAAAGGTGGCGCCGCTGCTCGAGGATGCCGAGGCGTTCCGCGACACCAATCTCAAGACGCTGCGCAACACCCGTCTGGCCAACCTTATGGGGCTGTGCTCGGCGGCGCTGCCGGCGGGCGATCCGGGCTGCGGGCTTCTGCTCAATGGCGCGGCCGGTCAGGACGCGCGGCTGTGGCGGCTGGCGGCGGCGGTCGAGGCGGCCTTGGCCTGAAAGCCACAAGCGCGGCGCTGCGGGGGCGAAAGCTGGACATCGTCCTGCCCGCACGGGTAGTTTCGTGGCAAGAGGGGCAGGGCCATGACCCCCGATCATGAGGCAGCGATGGATTTTCCCGAACGGTTCTCGGACCTACCGGAATACGCGTTCCCGCGTCTGCGGGCGCTGCTCGATTCGCATAAGCCGGGCGGCGCGCCGCTGGCGATGACGATCGGCGAACCGCAGCACCCCTATCCCGACTGGGTCGGGCCGACCATCGCCGCCGCGGCGCAGGGATTCGGCAAGTATCCGGTCAACGAGGGGTCGGAGATGCTGCTCGGCGCGATCTCGGGCTGGATCGCCCGGCGCTACGGCATCGCGGTGCCGCAGGACCGGCTTCTGGCGCTCAACGGCACCCGCGAGGGTCTCTACAACGCCGCCATGGCGCTGTGCCCCGAGGCGAAGGGCGGGCAGCGGCCCCTGGTGCTGATGCCGAACCCCTTCTACCAGGTCTATGCCGTGGCCGCGCTGTCGGTCGGAGCGGAGCCGCGCTACCTGCCCGCCACGGGCGAAACCGGCTTCCTGCCCGATCTCGACGCAATCGCGCCCGAGACGCTCGACCGCACGGCGATCTTCTATCTCTGCTCGCCCTCGAATCCGCAGGGCGCGGTGGCCTCGGAAGCCTATCTCAAGCGGCTGCTGGAACTGGCCGAGCGGCATGATTTCCGGGTCTTCGCCGACGAGTGCTATTCCGAGATCTGGCGCGAGACGCCGCCGCCCGGCGCGCTCGCCGTGGCCGAGGCCATGGGCGCCGATCCCGAGCGGCTGGTGGTGTTCAACTCGCTTTCCAAGCGCTCGAACCTGCCCGGCCTGCGCGCAGGCTTCGCCGCCGGCGGCCCCGAATCGATTCGCCGGATGCGTCAGCTGCGAAACTATGCCGGCGCGCCGCTGCCGCTGCCGCTGCAGGCGGTGGCCGCGAAGGCGTGGTCGGACGAGGAACACGTGGTCGAGAACCGCGCGCTCTACGCCGCGAAATACGACATCGCCGACGCGGTGCTGGGGGGCGTGCCCGGCTATGCCGCCCCCGAGGCCGGGTTCTTCCTCTGGCTTCCGGTCGGGGATGGCGAGACGGCGGCGCTCAAGCTGTGGCGCGAGACGGGGGTGCGGGTGCTGCCCGGCGCCTATCTCGGGCGCGAGGTAAACGGAGAAAATCCCGGCAAGGGATATGTCAGGGTCGCCATGGTGGCCCCGGCGGATGAGATGCAGCGCGGGTTGGCGACACTCCGCGGCTGTCTCTACGACTGAGAGGACGAGGCGAAATGGCGTATCAGACGCGGGGGCGCGAACCGCTCTTCGACAGCAACACCCAGGCAGCGCTGGAAAAGCGCGGCAAGGAGCTGCTCGGACTTGTGCTGATCGCTCTGGGGCTGATGGTCGCGATGATGATCGGCTCCTACAGCCCCGATGATCCGAACTGGATGCTCGCCTCGGACGCGCCGGTGCAGAACTGGCTGGGGCGCTTCGGTGCCTCGGTGGCGCAGCCGATCGTGATGATCGTCGGCCGCGGCGCCTGGATGCTGCCGCTGGTGTTCCTGACCTGGGGCGTGCGGTTGACGCTGCACCGGGGCGAGGACCGGGCGATGTCGCGGTTGATGTTCGCGCCGATCGTCGTCGCGCTGGCCGCCGTCTTTGCCGCCACGCTGACCCCGCCGGATGGCTGGAGCCATAATTTCGGGCTGGGCGGGCTGTTCGGCGACACGGTGCTGGGGCTCCTGCTCACCATCCTGCCCTTCGGCGCGGGCTTTGGGGTGAACCTGCTGGCGTTGCTACTGGGGGCGGGCACGCTGGCCGCCGGTGCCTTCGTCACCGGCTTCACCCGCGACGAGACGCAGGGGCTGTGGCGGTTGCTGCTTCTCGGGCTGGTGCTGGCCTATGCGCTGGGCCTGCGGCTGATGGGCCGCGGCGCCGCGGTATCGATGCGCGCCGCCGAGGTGATGCGCGCACGGATCGGCGACGAGATCGAGCAGCGCCGCGAGCAGATGCGCCGCGACGCCGCCCTCGCCGCCGAGGAAGAGGCCGCCGCCCGCGCCGTGCCCGAGCCGAGCCAAACACAGCGCGTCGCCGCCGTGGTCCGCGCCCATGCCGCCCGGCGCATGGCCTCCGTTTCCGCCCCGGCGGCTGCGGCCAGTGAGCCGGACGAGGCCGCCTATACCGCCGAAGAGGATGACGAGGCGCTGATCGAGACGCCGTCGCGGCGCATGCCGCCCGCGGTCACGCGGGTGATGCCGCGCGCCGCAGCACCCGTCCCGCCGCCGCCGCCGATGCCGGAGCCCGATGACGCCTATGGTTGGCCCGAGCCGGAGTTGGCCGAGACCGTAGCCGAGGACACGCCAGCCGCGCCCGCGCGCAGGCTGCCGCCGGCACCGCCGGGCACGCTCGCCGCGCCGCCGCGACCGACGCGTTCCGAGGAGCCCTCGGGCGGCCTGCTGTCGCGGATGCCGCAGCTCCTGCGCCGCAGCGAGCCGCGCGACGCGACCACCGGCCCGGTCGAGCCGCCGCTCACCGCCGCCGCCGCTGCACCGGCCGAGCCGGACGGGGTCGATGACCGCATCCGGTCGCGCATTTCGGACGCGATCCGCGCGCGCACCGGCCCCGACACCATGCCGCCCTTCCAGAACGGCCGGATCGAGCCGTCGCTCACCCGTGGCCGCGGTCCCAAGCCGCTGATGATCAACAAGACGCCGCGCGCGGTCGCCGGGGCCGGTCTTGCCGCCGCCGGGGCCGGTCTCGCCGCCGCGGGACAGGCGATCGCCGGTCAGGCGCTTGGCACGCGGGCCGCGCCCGCCGCTGCACCGCGAGTCGAGCCGCCGCTGGTCCGCAGCGCGGGAGCGGTCGAGGCGGAGAGCCACGCGCCCGCGCTCGGCGCCGCCACGCCGGAAGCCCAGGCACCGCAGATGCAGGCCCCCGAAGTGGCGCCGCGCGAGATGCGGAGCTGGGACGCACCCGAGGTAGAGACCCGGGAGTCGGACACCGACTGGAGCGCCGGCGAAGTAGCCGGTTGGGCTGATGAGACCCAGAGCGACCACGTCGCCGATGCGACGGCGGATTGGGCGGATGAGACCGCGGCCGACTGGGACGCTCATGGCGTCCATGGCGAAGCCGAGCCCGAACCCGCCCCCGTGACCCCGCAGGTCGCCGCACCCGCGCGCCCGCAGCCCGCGCCGCTCACCGCGCGTCGTGAACCGGTGGCACCGGCTGGCGAGTCGCGCCCGGCACCGCGTCCGGCCGCGCCCGCCATGCCCGCCGGGCCGGCGGCGCCGATCGCGCGCGCCGCGCCGCAACCGGCGCCGAGCCAGCCCGTGGCTGCGCAGCCGAGCTGGCCCGAATACGAGTATCCGCCGCTCGACCTGCTGATGGACCCCTCCGCCATCGAGCGGCACCATCTGCCGGACGCGCAGCTCGAGGAGAACGCGCGCATGCTCGAGGGCGTGCTCGAGGATTACGGCGTCAAGGGCGAGATCGTCTCGGTCCGTCCCGGCCCCGTGGTCACCATGTACGAGCTGGAGCCCGCGCCGGGCCTGAAGGCGAGCCGGGTGATCGGCCTCGCCGACGACATCGCGCGCTCCATGTCGGCACTCTCGGCGCGGGTTTCGACCGTGCCGGGCCGCTCGGTGATCGGCATCGAACTGCCCAACGCCAAGCGCGAGATGGTCGCGCTGCGCGAGATCCTCGGCGCGCGCGACTATTCCGACCAGCAGATGAAGCTGCCGCTCGCGCTCGGCAAGGATATCGGCGGCGAGCCGGTGATCGCCAACCTCGCCAAGATGCCGCACCTGCTGATCGCGGGGACCACCGGTTCAGGCAAGTCGGTGGCGATCAACACGATGATCCTGTCGCTGCTCTACAAGCTGACGCCCGAGGAATGCCGGTTGATCATGATCGACCCCAAGATGCTGGAACTCAGCGTCTATGACGGCATCCCGCACCTGCTCTCGCCCGTCGTCACCGATCCCAAGAAGGCGGTGGTCGCCCTAAAATGGGTGGTGGGCGAGATGGAGGAGCGCTACCGCAAGATGTCGAAGATGGGCGTCCGCAACATCGACGGCTACAACGGCCGGGTGAAGGAAGCGCTGTCCAAGGGCGAGACCTTCTCGCGCACCGTCCAGACCGGCTTCGACGAGGAGACCGGCGACCCGATCTTCGAGACCGACGAGTTCCAGCCCGAACTGCTGCCCTACATCGTCGTCATCGTCGACGAGATGGCCGACCTGATGATGGTCGCGGGCAAGGAGATCGAAGCCTGCATCCAGCGCCTCGCGCAGATGGCGCGGGCCAGCGGGATCCACCTGATCATGGCGACGCAGCGCCCCTCGGTCGACGTCATCACCGGCACCATCAAGGCCAACTTCCCGACCCGGATCTCCTTCTCGGTCACCTCCAAGATCGACAGCCGCACGATCCTCGGCGAACAGGGGGCCGAGCAGCTTCTGGGCATGGGCGACATGCTCTACATGGCCGGCGGCTCCAAGATCACCCGCGTCCACGGGCCGTTCTGCTCGGACGAGGAGGTCGAGGAGATCGTGACCTACCTCAAGGGCTTCGGTCCGCCCGACTATGTCGGCGGCGTGGTCGAGGGCCCCGACGAGGAGAAGAGCTCGGACATCGACGCGGTGCTCGGCCTCGCGGGTGGCGGTTCCTCGACCTCGGGCTCCGACGGCGAGGACGCGCTTTACGACCAGGCGGTGCAGATCGTCGCCAAGGACCGCAAGTGCTCCACCTCCTACATCCAGCGCAAGCTGGCGATCGGCTACAACAAGGCCGCGCGACTGGTGGAGCAGATGGAGGACCAGGGGGTGGTCTCGGCCGCGAACCATGTCGGCAAGCGCGAAGTGCTGGTGCCGGAGGTCCACTGACATCGGCGCGAGCATCCCGTGAGGGGGTGTCGTTCGCAATGAAATCAGAAGCTTAAGCCCCCTGCCCCGCCGGGTGGGGGGCTTTTTCTTGCCCTCGTCATCCGCTGGCGGCCGGCCCGATATCGCCTATCGGCGGACAATTCGGCAGACCGGCCCTATATCGAGTGCCAAGGCGCCCCTTCGGGCGCAGGACATCAAGGACCACGCGAGACATGACCATGATCCGACGCAGCTTCCTCGCCTCGCTCGCCGCCGCTTCGCTGGCGGTGGCCGCCGGCCCGGCCTTCGCCCGGCAGCTTTCGCTGGGCGAGATCTCGAACTACCTCAACCAGCTCCAGTCGGCGAGCTCGGGCTTTACCCAGATCAACGGCGACGGCTCGATCCAGACCGGCACGATGTACATCAAGCGGCCCGGCCGGATCCGCTTCGAGTATCAGGGCGACCGCTCGATGATGATCGCCGGCGGTGGTCAGGTGGCGGTGTTCGACGCCCGCTCCAACACCGGGCCCGAGCGCTACCCGCTGAACCAGACGCCGCTCAACATCATCCTCGAGCGCAACGTCGATCTCGGCCGCGCCGGGATGGTGACCGGCCATACCTCGGACGGCACCAAGACCACCGTGACCGCCCAGGACCCGGCGCATCCGGAATACGGCTCGATCCAGATGGTGTTCACCGCCGATCCGGTCGAGCTGCGGCAGTGGATCGTCACCGACGATGCCGGGCAGAAGACTACTGTGGTGCTCAACGATTTGCGGCCGGGCGCCAGCATTTCGGATTCGAAGTTCAACATCCGCTCCGAGATGTCGAAGTGGTGACGGGCCACGCCTGAGCCCTCTCGGGGCCGCCGGTCGTCCGACCGGCGGCCCTTTTCGTTATGGTCAGTTGGTCTGGCCGCGCGGATCGTTGGCAGGGTCGAGATAGGTTACCGCGAACGGCCCCTCGCCATTGATCTGGATCACGGTCTCGCCCTCGGCCGTCGCCCGGTGCGGGTGGTCTGGGGGGATCATGATGAAGCCGCCGGCCGCGACCTGCTGCGGCTCGGCCGTGGCGGGGTCCTCGCCATGGGCGAAGAGCAGGGTGCCGGATATCACCGTCACGTGCTCTGCGGTGGGGTGGGTGTGCGGTGGTACCGCAAAGCCGTCCGGAAAGCGCAGCCGCACCACGAAGGGGCCGGCCTCCATCGGGTTGCCGCTCAGCACGGCGAGCTCGGCACCCTCGGGCAGGGTGGGCGGTCCAGCGCCCCACTCCAGCATATCCGGCGCCATCGATTTTGCCATGTCGTCCATGGCGAAGGCCATGGAGCCGGTCAGGGCGAAGACAAGGGCGATGCCCCCGTTGCGCCACGGGTGATCTGGGAATCGAAACATGTCGAGTATCTCCCATGATCGGGCCGCAATTCGGCCCGTGCCGCAGGGTAGGCTTCGAGATCCGAGTCGCACAGCTCCCCGAAGGGACTGCATCCGCCTGACGTACAAGGAAAGGGCGGCCCGAAGGCCGCCCGTATCCGTGGTTCAGCGCTTGCCGCAGGCCCTGAGCTGGCTGTCGTAGAGCAGGGTGCGGCGGGCCAGCGAGTCCGAGACGTTGATCAGCCAGCCCTTGGACTTCCAGGTCCCGCGCCGGTAGCCCGCGCGCCCGTCGTGATAGGCCAGATACTGGTTGCGGGTGTCGTAGAGCGGGATGCCCAGTTCGCGCTGGGTGCCGTTCATGTACCAGCCCATGAAGTTGGTCGCGTGCTCGATCCGGTCGCGCTTGTGCCGGAAGCCGCCCTCCTGCTCCATGTATTCCTCCCAGGTGCCGTCGAGCGCCTGGCTGTAGCCATAGGCTGAGGATTGCCGGCCGACGGGAATCACCCCGAGCTTCCACTGGAACGGCGTCCGCGCGTTGCCGACAAACTTGCTCTCTTGGTAGATGATCGCCATCTGCACCGGGACCGGCACGCCCCATTTGCGTTCGGTCGCCTTGAAAGCGCGGAGATAGTCGGGATGCTGGCGCACGATGCTGCAGGCGTCGTCCAGCTCGCGGGGCGCGGCGAAGTCGCGCTGCCCGCAACCGGCCAAGACGGCCAACACAATCATGGCGCGAAAGAGTCTGCTCATATGCCCCTCGCAAGCGTTTGTCTTTTTTTTCGAGCCTAGCCCAACGCGGGGCAACGCGAAACAGCCCAGAGCGGTTCAGGCGATCACGATTGCCAGGATGAGCGGCAAGGTGATCACCGACAGCAGGGTCGAGGTGACCACCAGCCCCGCCACCGCCTGCGCGTCCGAGCCGTACTTCTCGGCCAGCAGGTAGGAGGTCACCGCCACCGGGGTCGAGATCTGCACCACCAGCACCGCGAAGGCGGTGGGCGGCAGGCCGAACCACAGCCCCAGCACCGCGGCCACCATGGCGCAGAGCGCGATCTTGGCGGCCGAAAGCGCAGTGGTGCGCGCCAGCGTGCCGGGGCGCAGCCGGGCCACCGCGACGCCGAGCGTGATCAGCATCAGGGGAATCGCCATCTGGCCCACGAGCTCCAGCGTGTTGGTCACCACGTCGGGGGTGCGCCAGCCGCGCCACAGGAACAGCGCGCCCAGCAGCGTGGCCCAGACCAGCGGCTCGCGCAGCACCCGTCCCATGGCGCCGCGCCCGGCGACGATGCGGATGCCGAAGGTGAAGGAGCCGATCGCCATCACCGCGAAGACTACCACCGCGTAGCCCAGCCCCTCCTCGCCGAAGGCGAAATAGGCCAGCGGCAACCCGACATTGCCGGTATTGCCGAAGATCAGCGGGGCCAGATAGGTCGGCTGGTCGAGCCTGAGCACCGCCAGCAGCGCCGCGAAGGCCAGCGCCAGCGCCACGTAGCTCGCCCCTGCGGCGAGCGACAGCGTCGCCAGCGCCGAAGGGTCGATCTCGGTCTTCATCAGGGCCACGAAGATCAGGCAGGGCACCGAGATCGTCATCGCCATCCGGCTGACGAAGCGCACGTCGTATTCCAGTCCAAGGCGAACCCAGCCGAAGCCGATCAGCGCCAAGGCGAAGACGGGCGCGGTGATCTCCAGCACTGTCGAAATCAGGTTCACGGACTGTTTCTCCCCTACTTGACCACCCCGCATGGACCTGTGAGGGGCTTTGCGGGTAATACTGGTGGAAAGGACGGTCTGCCATGCTGAAGTCGCGCGCAAAATATTCGTTGGGTCAGGTGGTCCGCCATCGCAAGCACCCGTTCCGCGGCGTGATCTTCGATGTCGACGCGATCTTCTCCAATACCGAGGAATGGTACCTGGCGATCCCCGAGGACAGCCGCCCGGCCAAGCAGCAGCCCTTCTACCATCTCCTCGCCGAGAACGCGCAGAGCTACTACGTCGCCTATGTCAGCGAGCAGAACCTCGTGGCCGACTATTCCGGCGAGCCGGTCGACCACCCCGATCTCGACGATCTCTTCGGCCCGTTCGAGGATGGGCATTACCCGCTGCAGGTCGATCTGAACTGAACGTGCGATAGCGTACGGGTTTGTGGGGTTGCGGCGGGTCCACGACCTGTCCCATTGGGCAGGTATTCGACCCGGAGCATCAGTTATGACCCTCGATTTCGACGAACTGCGTGGCCGCGTGCTCGCCCTGACCGAGGGCGAGACCGACGAGATCGCGCTGATGGCGACGATCGCTTGCGAGCTGCACCACGCCGATGACCGGTTCGACTGGACCGGCTTCTACCGCGTGACCGCGCCGGGGCTGCTCAAGATCGGGCCCTACCAAGGGGGGCATGGCTGCCTGACGATCCCGTTCGAGCGCGGCGTCTGCGGCGCGGCGGCGCGGACCGGCGAAACCCTGCTCGTGCCCGATGTCGAGGCGTTCCCCGGCCACATCGCCTGCTCCTCCTCGACCCGATCCGAGCTGGTGATCCCCCTACGCGACGTCGAAGGCCGGGTCTTCGCGGTGCTCGACATCGACAGCGATCAGCCGGACGCCTTCGACGCGGCAGGCGCGGAGCGGCTTGAGGCGCTGCTGAGGACTGTGTTTTCGCAACATCGGGCCGCAATTCCCGCCTGAGTTGTTGCAGATTTTGATTAACAAACCCCCAGGGGGTACAAGGCCCTGCACGAAAGGGCAGGTGTTTATGAGTGTGATGGATGAAGTGCGCAGCGGGTTGGGAACGGATCTCCGGCGCCTGCGCAAATCAAAGGGATTGCGGATCGCGGATCTCGCGGCGCTGACCAACCGCTCGACCGGCTGGATCAGCCAGGTGGAGCGGGGCCGGTCGCGCCTGGATTACGAGGATCTGAAGATCCTTGCTCAGGCCTTCGAGCTGCCGCTGTCGCAGCTGTTCCGGCGCGACGGGGCGGTTCTGGCTCCGGAGGATACCGTGCTGCGTGCCGATCAGCGCCGTGCCCTGTCGGCCGACAACAGCGGCGCGATGGACGACCTGCTGACGCCGATGATGGCGGGCATTCATTTCTACAGCAGCGAGCTTGCGCCGCACACGGCCTCGGAGCGACCGCGCCACGAGGGCGACATCATGATGGGGCTGGTGGTGAAGGGCGACGTCCAGATCCGTATCGGCGATCGTCACCATCACCTCGGTGCCGGAGACAGCTTCTGGAGCCGGGGAGAGGCCTTCTCCTGGCTCAATCCGCACGACACCCCTTGCACGGTGGTCTGGGTGCTGGCACCGCTGCCGGATGACCCGGACGCCTGACACCCCGCCCGAACCCGATATCGGCAGCGCCTATGATCCGCCGCAGACGCCGCTCTCGGTCATTCATGACGACCATGAGATCCTGATCGTCGACAAGCCCTCGGGCCTGCTCTCGGTGCCGGGCAAGGGGGCACATCTGGCCGATTGCTTGTTGAGCCGGGTGCAGGAGGCCTTTCCCACGGCGCTGCTGGTGCATCGGCTCGATCGCGACACTTCGGGCGTGATGGTCTTTGCGCTGACGCCGCATGCTCAGCGCCATCTCGGTCTGCAATTCGAAAAGCGCCAGACCCGCAAGACTTATGTGGCGCGGGTGGCCGGACGGCTCGAACCGGCGACAGGCACGGTCGACCTGCCGATCGCCGTGGACTGGCCGAATCGGCCCCGCCAGAGGATCGACCACGAGAATGGCCGCCCGGCCGTGACCGACTGGCGGGTGGTGCGCGCCAATGACGCCGAAAGCCGGGTGCGGCTCAGCCCCAAGACCGGGCGCAGCCACCAGCTGCGGGTGCATATGCTGGCGCTCGGCCACCCGATCCTGGGCGATCCGTTCTATGCCGAGGGCCCGGCGCGCGACGACCACCCGCGGCTGATGCTGCATTCCGAGACGCTGCAATTCCGCCATCCCGACGGCGGCAAAGGCGTGCGCTTCAGCGCCCGCGCGCCCTTCTAGGCGAGAAAGCCGCGCAGCGCCTCGATCTCCCTTGGGCGGATCTCGTGGCCGCCGGGATGCCAGGCCTGGCTCAGCGCGACGCCCTGCGCCTCGAGATAGTCGGCCAGGGCGCGGGTGAGCGG
Source organism: Limimaricola variabilis (assembly GCF_034371605.1). Classification (NCBI taxonomy): domain Bacteria; kingdom Pseudomonadati; phylum Pseudomonadota; class Alphaproteobacteria; order Rhodobacterales; family Paracoccaceae; genus Limimaricola; species Limimaricola variabilis. Next base: position 2,448,155 of record NZ_CP139691.1, read on the forward strand.
CGCCGGACAGATCGGATCGCGCTCACCCGCCGTGATCAGCACCCGGCGTCCGGCGAGGCCCGGTTGCGGCGCGGGCGTCCAGGGGATCAGCGGGTGCAGCAGCGCCATGTCGGTGAACAGGGCAGGGTGCTCCAGCGCCGTGGCGGCGAGGATGTTGGCGCCGTTGGAATAGCCCAGCCCGATCACCCTCGTGGCGCCGGTGCGGGTGATCTCCGCCGCGACAAAGCGGGCCATCTCGTCGCGCCGCTGCGCCAGATCCTGCATGTCGTAGACGCCCTCGGCCTTGCGCCGGAAGAACCGCAGCGCGCCGCCCTCGCTCACCTCGCCGCGCGGCGAGACGACATGCGCCTCGGGCAGCAGCTCCATGCCGAAGCCGTGGAACTGCTGCTCGTCGCCGCCGGTGCCGTGAAAGGTGAGCAGCAGCGGCGCGCCCGCGCGGCCGTCGTGCCGGGCCGCCTGCATCACGCCTCGTCCCCGAGCGGCTCGAGCTGGCGCTCGAGCTGCGCGCGCAGGTGTTCGTGCTGGCGGGGCAGCTTCAGCCCCTCGCCGAGATGGGCGCGCTCCTCGTCCCGGTCGAAGCCCGGCTCGTTGGTCGCCACCTCGAACAGCACGCCGCCGGGGCTGCGGAAATAGATGGCGTAGAAGTAGTCGCGGTCGATCTGCGGCGTGGTCTGCCAGCCCGCCTCGGCCAGCCGCGCCGCGACCTCGGCCTGCGCGGCGCGGTCCTCGACCGCGAAGGCGATGTGATGCACGGAGCCCGCGCCTTGCTGCGCGCGCGGGGCCGCCGGGTCGACACGGATGTCGATCCGGTTGGCCAAGTTGCCCCCGGCGATCTCGTAGCGCGTCACGGCACCCTCGGCGCCCGCCTCACGGTAGCCCATGAAATTCAGTAGCTCGACCGTCGCGGCCGTGTCGCGCAGGAGCATCTCGACCGAGTGAAAGCCGCGGATCGCGATTTCGGTCTCCACCCCGCCCCCGGTCCAGGGGGCGCGGTCGTCGCCTGCCACCTCGACCAGCGCCAGCCGCTCCCCATCGGGGCCGTCGAACAGGACCCGCGCCGCGCCGAAGGCGCTGTCGCGGGCGAGGTTCTCGACATGGCGCTCGCGCAGCCGCGCCTCCCACGCCGTGGCGCTGCCTTCGGGAATCGCGAAGGAGGTCAGCGCGACCTCGCCGGCGCCACGCCGACCGCGCGCCGCCCGAGGAAAGGGAAAATAGGTCATCACCGTGCCCGGCGTCCCGATCTCGTCGGCGTAGTAGAGGTGATAGACGTCGGGCGCGTCGAAATTGACGGTCTTCTTGACCCGGCGCAGCCCGAGCGTGTCGGTGTAGAAAGCGTTGTTGGCGCGTGCGCCCGACGCCATGGCAGTGACGTGGTGCAGGCCCTTGATCTGATCCAGCATGGCTTCGGCTCCCCTGTGCTTAGCACCGAGATAATCTAGCACGGGCAGCGCGAAATCCCCGCTTTGGGCGCGGGATCGGTGCAGGGGCGCACAGTCGTCGGCGCCAAAGGCAGGCGAAGGGGCGGCAAGCCGCCCCTTGGGTCATCACTCGGCGGCGTCGAGGCCCCAGCCGGAGATCGCCTTGACCTCGAGAAACTCCTCGATGCCCCAGATGCCGCCCTCGCGCGCGCGGCCAGACTGGCCGACGCCGCCAAAGGGCGCGCCCGCCCCCCGCGACCGGCCGTTCATCTCGACCATGCCGGAATGCAGGGCGAGGGCGAGACGGTTGCGCCGCGCCGGATCGGCGCTCTGGACGTAGTTGGTCAGGCCATAGGGCGTGTCGTTGGCGATCTCGACCGCCTGCGCCTCGTCGTCGAAGGGCAGGATCGACAGGACGGGGCCGAAGATCTCCTCGCGGGCGATGGTCATCGACGGCGTGACGTCGGCAAAGACGGTGGGGCGGACGAAGTAGCCACGGTTGACGCCTTCGGGCAGGCCCGGCCCTCCTGCCACGAGGCGCGCGCCCTCCTCGATGCCTTTCTCGATCAGGCCCTGCACCTTGTCCCACTGGGCCTTGTTGACCAGCGGGCCGATATGCGCGCCGGGCTGGCTCGCGGGGCCGACGCGGGTGGCGGCGGCTTCGTGCGCGGCGATCTCGACCGCCTGGTCATAGAAGCCGCGCTCGACCAGCATCCGGGTTGGCGCGTTGCAGGATTGGCCGGTGTTCTCCATGCAGTGCTGCACACCGCGCCGTACCGCGTCCTCGCCGGAATCGGCGAAGACCAGGTTCGCGCCCTTGCCGCCCAGCTCGAGAGTGACGCGCTTGAGCGTCTCGGCCGCGGTGCGGGAAATGGCGCGGCCCGCCCGGGTCGAGCCGGTGAAGGAGATCATCTGCACGTCCTCATGCGCCGACAGCTGCGTGCCGACGCCTGCGCCGTCGCCATTGACGAGGTTGAACACCCCCGGCGGCACGCCGGCCGCGTCCAGCATCTCGGCGAAGACGATCGAGGAAAGCGGCGCCTCCTCGGAGGGCTTGAGCACCATGGTGCAGCCGGCGAGCAGGGCCGGCACAACCTTGAGCGTGACCTGGTTCATCGGCCAGTTCCACGGGGTGATCAGCCCGACCACGCCGATCGGCTCCATCGAGATCATCGTGTCGGGGGCGTGATCGCCCAGCGGGCGCAGCCATTCGATCTTGTCGAAGGCAAGCAGGAAGTTCTTGGTGTGCCAGGGCAGGGCGCTGGCCTGTTCGGCGCGGGCAAAGTCGATCGGCGCACCCATCTCGAGGCTCATCGCCTCGGCGAGATCCTCCTTGCGTGCCCTGTACTGCTCAAGGAACCGCTCGATCAGCGCCCGGCGCTCCGCGGGCGGAGTGGCGCGCCAGCCGGGCAGGGCGCGCTTGGCGGCGGCCACGGCGGCGTCGGTGTCGGCCTGCGCGCCCAAGGAGATCACCGCGCAGACCTCCTCGGTCGAGGGGTCGATGACGTCGCAATCGCGCGCCGCCGCAGGGGCGGTCCAGCGGCCGTCGATGTAGAACTCGCGTTTCTCGATCATGGAATGTCCTCCGTCTTGGCGGCGACAGTGGCAGTGGCTCGTCCGGCCCGCAAGCGGTGGCAGCGGGGGGGCGGGCTTCCTATGTTGGCAGCAACGCAACCGGATGAAGGAGGCTGACATGGCCCTGCGCATCAATGACGAGATCCCGAACCTGACGGTGACCACCGATCAGGGCGAGCTGAACCTGCATGACTGGGTCGGCGACGGATGGGCGATCATCTTCAGCCATCCCAAGGACTTCACCCCGGTCTGCACCACCGAGTTCGGCGCCGTGGCGCGGCTCCAGGCCGAATGGGACAAGCGCGGCACCAAGGTGCTGGGCGTCTCGGTCGACGGCGTCGACGAGCATGTCCGCTGGAAGCGCGACATCGAGAAGGCGGGTGGCGCCGCGCCGCAATTCCCGATCGTCGCCGATGACGGTCTGGAAATCTCCAAGGCCTTCGACATGCTGCCCGCCGATGCCTATCTGCCGGACGGGCGCACCCCCAATGACAGCGCCACGGTGCGGGCGGTCTTCATCATCGGCCCGGAGAAGCAGCTCAAGCTGTCGATGACCTACCCGATGACCGTCGGCCGCAATTTCGGCGAGGTGCTGCGCGCGCTCGACGCGTTGCAGCTTTCGACCGGCAAGGGCGTCGCGACACCCGCCGACTGGCAGGTCGGCCAGGACGTGGTGATCCCGGCCACCCTTTCGGACGAGGACGCGAAGGCCAAGTTCGGCGACTTCGAAACCGTTCTGCCCTATCTGCGGATGACCAAGGCGCCGCAGTAATCGGTAAAGGGGCGCCCGCATGCGGGCGCCCTGCCATCAGGCGACGACCACGGTCGTGCCGACCGGCACCCGTTCGTAGAGATCCTCGACATGCTCGTTGATCAGCCGCACGCAGCCCGAGGAGAACTGGCGCCCCATCGTCCAAGGCTGCGGTGTGCCGTGGATGCGGTAGTAGGTGTCGCGCCCGTCGCGGTAGAGGTAAAGCGCCCGCGCGCCCAGCGGGTTGCGGGCATGGCCACCGGGCAGCCCGCGCGCATAGGGGCCGTACACCGCCGGTTCGGCCTTGATCATGTTGGCGGTGGGCGTCCATGACGGCCATTCGGCCTTGCGCGCGACCCGCGCGGTGCCGGAGAAGTTGCGCCCGGCCGCGCCGAGCGCCACGACGTAGCGGATCGCCTTGCCATCGCCCAGTGTCCAGTAGAGCCGGTTCTGCGCGATCCGGACGTGAATTTCGCCAGCGGCCAGTTCCGGGTTCACCGGCACCACGCTGGGCAGCCAGTCGCGGGGAATCTTCACAACATGCGGGGGCGCGGCCAGCACCGGCCCGGTCGCCACCGACGCGGCCATAGCCGCGAGAACGCCTCGTCTCGTGAGTTTCATGACTGCTCCTGATCGGACTCTTTGGCCCGTTTTCGCCTCGATGCGGGGGAGCATAGCACGGAATGGTGGAAATTGGGTTTACGAAACGGCAAGAGACGCGCCGTCACCGGCGCGCCTCTCGGAGGGCAAACTGAGACGGGGATCAGAAGGCGTAGGAGACGCCGATCGCGATCCAGGGATAGGCCTTGATGAAGCCGAGATCGTCTTCGATCTGGGCGGCTTCCTCCTCGAGATCGTCCATTTCGATGTTCTCGCCCTCGACGTCGATGTCGATGCCGCCGAACATGATGGCGCCGATCTCGGCGTCGAAGGCCCAGCGCTCGCCGAAGCGGGTCTCGTAGCCGACCGCCACCATCGGCGAGATCGGCCGGCCGAAGGATGCGGAGGCGTGCAGCGAGGCGTCGGAATACTCCGAATCGCCGACCTCGATCGTCTCGCCCGGCCCGGCCACCATGTCGAAGCTGAGGTCGGGCTTGCCGAGATACAGGCCGCCCGAGAGGCGCAGGCCACCTGCAGTCGGGTAGTAATCGGCGAGCGCGGCGAGGCCGAGCGTGGCCAGCTCGACGGTCATTTCACCCTCATCTTCTTCCTCGGTGTGGGTGAGGGTGGGCAGGCCGACGACGACGCCGCGGGCGCGCAGCTGCGGCATCGCCTCGTAGCTGGCCGAACCGTAGAGGCCGAGCGTCGACAGGCCGAAGCCGGTCGAGAGATCCTCGACGGATTGGGCTTGGGCGCCGGTGGCGGCGAGGAGGAAGAGGGCGCTGAGAGCAATCTGGCGGGTCATCGGGGTTCCTTGTTGGTGACCCCGCCATCTGCCGAAAAGGACAGGTGAATCACAACCCATGGGTGTCTGACCGGAGATCGGTCACGTTTCCGTGTGACCGTTTCGCCGCAGTGCAGCACACGCCTATTCAGAGCGCATGAAAAAGGGGCCCGAAGGCCCCTTTTCCCGTTCCGTCAGAAGCGTCGGCTCACTCGGCCTGCGCGTCTTCCTTGGCTTCCTCGCCAGTCTCCTGGTTCACGACCTTCATCGACAGACGCACCTTGCCGCGATCGTCGAAGCCCAGCAGCTTGACCCAGACCTCCTGGCCCTCCTTGAGGACGTCCGAGGGGTGGTTCAGGCGGCGGTTCTCGATCTGGCTGACATGCACGAGGCCGTCGCGCTTGCCGAAGAAGTTCACGAAGGCGCCGAAGTCGACGAGCTTGACCACGGTGCCCTTGTAGACCTTGCCTTCCTCGGGCTCGGCCACGATCGAGTAGATCATGTCGTAGGCCTTCTGGATCGCCTCGCCATTGGCCGAGGCGATCTTGATCACGCCGTCGTCGTTGATGTCGACCTTGGCGCCCGAGACCTCGACGATCTCGCGGATCACCTTGCCGCCCGAGCCGATCACTTCGCGGATCTTGTCGGTCGGGATCTGCATCGTCTCGATGCGGGGCGCGTGGACCGAGAACTCGGCCGCGCCGGAGAGCGCCTTGTTCATCTCGCCAAGGATGTGCATCCGGCCGTCCTTGGCCTGCGCCAGAGCCTTGCGCATGATCTCGGGGGTGATGCCCGCGACCTTGATGTCCATCTGCAGCGAGGTGATGCCCTCGGCGGTGCCGGCGACCTTGAAGTCCATGTCGCCGAGGTGGTCCTCGTCGCCCAGGATGTCGGTCAGCACGGCGTAGGAGCCGTCATCTTCCAGCACGAGGCCCATGGCCACACCCGCGACCGCGCTCTTGAGCGGCACGCCGGCATCCATCATGGCGAGCGAGCCGCCGCAGACCGAAGCCATCGAGGAGGAGCCGTTCGATTCGGTGATCTCCGAAACGAGACGGATCGTGTAGGGGAAGTCGGTCGCCGCCGGCAGCACCGCCTGCAGCGCCCGCCAGGCGAGCTTGCCATGGCCGATCTCGCGACGGCCCGGGGAGCCGACGCGGCCCACTTCGCCCACCGAGTAGGGGGGGAAGTTGTAGTGCAGCAGGAAGTTCGATTTGAAGTTGCCGTGCAGCGCGTCGATGAACTGCTCGTCATCGCCGGTGCCGAGCGTGGTCACCACCAGTGCCTGGGTCTCACCGCGGGTGAACAGCGCCGAGCCATGGGTACGCGGCAGCAGGCCGGTCTCGGCCACGATGTCGCGGACGGTGTCGAGGTTGCGACCGTCGATCCGCTTGCCCTTCTTGACCACGTCGCCGCGCAGGACGCTCGATTCGAGCTTCTTGAGCGCCGAGCCGAGGTTCTCGTCGCCGAGCTGCTCTTCGGTGAGCTGCGCCTTGATCGCCTCGCGCGCGGCCGCGACGGCGGCGGTGCGCTCCTGCTTGTCGGTGATCGCGAAGGCGGCGCGCATCTTCTCCTCGCCGGCGGCCTTCACGGCGTCGTAGAGCGCCGCGTAGTCCGGGGGGGTGAAGTCGAAGGGCTCCTTGGCGGTCTCTTCGGCCAGATCGATGATCAGGTCGATGACCGGCTGGATCTGCTCATGCGCGAAGTTCACGGCGCCGAGCATCTCTTCCTCGGTCAGCTCGTAGGCCTCGGACTCGACCATCATGACCGCGTCCTTGGTGCCGGCGACCACGAGGTCGAGGCGCTGCTCGGGGTTCGAGCGCAGGTTCTGCATGTCATCGACGGTCGGGTTCAGCACGTATTCGCCATCGACGAAGCCGACGCGGGCGCCGGCGATCGGGCCCATGAAGGGGGCGCCCGAGATCGTCAGCGCGGCCGAGGCTGCGATCATCGCGACGACGTCGGGGTCGTTGACGAGGTCGTGGCTCAGCACGGTGCACATCACCAGAACTTCGTTCTTGAAGCCCGGCACGAAGAGCGGGCGGATCGGCCGGTCGATCAGGCGCGCGGTCAGCGTCTCCTTCTCGGTCGGGCGCGCCTCGCGCTTGAAGAAGCCGCCCGGGATCTTGCCGGCGGCGTAGTATTTTTCCTGGTAGTGGACGGTCAGGGGGAAGAAGTCCTGACCCGGCTTCGGCGCCTTGGCGAAGGTGACGTTGGCCATCACGCTGGTTTCGCCCAGCGTCGCGATGACCGAGCCGTCGGCCTGGCGCGCGACCTTGCCGGTTTCCAGCGTCAGCGTCTCTTCGCCCCACTGGATCGATTTTTTCACGTCGTGAAACATCGTCTTTTCCATTCTGGCCCGACCTTCGGGCCCTTGTGCCCCCCTTCGTGCGTACAGTCCCCGGGGGCGGGTTGCGGAGGGGCCGGATGCCCCTGGCTCTTTTTCTCGTGTCCGTGACGCGGGGCGAGCCCGGTCCGCGCCATCCCGGATATGAAAGGGACCGCGCCGTGGCGCGGTCCCTGAAAACCTTAGCGGCGGATGCCGAGGCGGCCGATCAGGGCCTGGTAGCGTGCCTCGTCGCGGGACTTCACATAGTCCAGCAGCTTACGGCGGCGAGCCACCAGCTTCAGAAGGCCACGGCGGCCGTGGTTGTCCTTCTTGTGGGTCTTGAAGTGCTCGGTCAGGGTCGCGATGCGCGAGGTCAGGATCGCAACCTGCACCTCGGGCGAACCGGTATCGCCGTCCTTGGTGGCGAAATCGCTGATGACCTTGGCCTTGTCTTCCACGGTGATCGACATCGGGGTCTCCTTTCGGGTGAGGGTGATGGCACAAGCCGGGATGTCGTCCAGCAGGGCCCATGGAGCACCGCCTTCATATAGGAAGACGGATGCGTGCCCATAAGGGAAATCGCCCGAAAAGGAAAGCGGAATGCTGCGGCGCGAGGCCGCGCCCGGCCGGGGCGCGGCTCAGGCGGCGGTTTCGGCCATCAGCGTCACCGTCCCCGGCGCGAGCTGCTCCAGCCCGTCGATCCGCAGCAGCGCCGCGCCGTCGGCGCGCAAGAGCAGCCCCTCGGGCACCGGCTCCAGCGTCAGCTCGGGCGCGGCGGTGGCGGGATGCAGCACCATGATCCGGTCCTGGGTCGCGTCGAAATCGGCGATCACCGCGGGCTCGCCTGCCTCGAGGCTGCGCAGCGCGAACAGGTCGCCGCCCGATCCGCCATGGGCGATATCGTCGGCGCCGAGCATGATCTCGTCGTCACCGGCACCGCCATTGAGGTAGTCGCGGGCCCCGTCATCGGCCCCGTCGAGTCGATCGTCCCCCGCCCCGCCATGCAGCACGTCGCGACCCGCGCCACCCGACAGCCGGTCGTCTCCGAGATCGCCGCCCAGCATGTCGTCGCCCGCGCCGCCCGACAGGGCGTCGAGGCCGTCGCCGCCGCGCAGGGCGTCGTCACCGGCATCGCCAAAGAGCAGGTCGTCACCGACATGGCCCCAGAGCGCGTCGTCACCTGCGCCGCCACGCAATACATCGTCGCCGCGCCCGCCATGCATCTCGTCGGCACCGTCGCCGCCATCCGCCATGTCGTCGCCGTCCCGCAGGTCGAGGTGATCGGCTCCCGTGAGGCCGGCGACATCGTCTGCCCCGTCGGTGCCAAAGACGACGTCGGCGCCCATAGTGCCGTGCCCGGACAGACGCTGAGGTGCCACCCCCGTCACGGGGCCGGCCGCTGCTTCCTCGCTTGTCGGGGTGTCGCTTGCCGCCACCGGGCTAGGTTCGGGCTCCAGCACCGTGTCCAGCGGAACGGTCTCAGGGGGCGTGTCCGCCGGGGCGGGTTGGGGCTCGGCTTCCGCCTCGGCGGCGGGGGAGGGCAGCAGAGCGGCGCCGGTCAGGGCAAGGCCGAACAGTCCGAGCAGGGTGATCATCGCAGTCTCCGGGGAACGAGGCCGCGCGAGACTAGCACGCGGCGGCGCCGGTCCGGCGGAGAACTGTGTCCCGTGGTTAAGCGCGGATGATCAGCGGTTGGCGCCCGGCTGCCACAGCAGGTCGGCGCGACCGGAATCATTGGCGATCCGCGCGGCGACGAAGAACCAGTCCGACAGTCGGTTGAGATAGCGCAGCGCCTCGGTGTTGAGCGGCTCTTCCCGGCCCAGCGCCACGGCCAGCCGTTCGGCCCGACGCGACACGGTGCGACAGTGGTGCAGCTGCGCGGCCAATGGCGTGCCGCCCGGCAGCACGAAGCTTCTCAGCGGCTCCAGCCGTTCGTTCATCGTGTCGATCTCGCGCTCCAGCCGCTCGGTCTGGGCGGCGCTCATGCGCAGCACGGGGTGTCCGGCCTCGGCGTCCTTGTCCGGCTCGGGACGGCAGAAATCGGCGCCGAGGTCGAACATGTCGTTCTGGATTCGGCTCAGCGCTGCCGCCATCTCGTCCTCGGCGTGCAGCCGGGCGAGGCCCAGCGCCGCGTTGGTCTCGTCCACCGTGCCGTAGCATTCGACCCGGAGCGCGTCCTTGGGCACCCGGCTGCCATCACCGAGCGCGGTGTCGCCCTTGTCGCCGGTGCGGGTGTAGATGCGATTCAGAACGACCATCAGTTCATGCCCCTCAGGAAAACGTAGAGCAAGATCAGCAGCACCGCGACGAATTGCGCGCCGATGCGCCAGCGCATGATGCGGTTGGCGTATTTGCGGTTGAAGTCGCCGCCTTTGCCGAAGGTGCCGACCCCGAACATCAGGATGCCGGCGACGATCAGCACGGCGAGGATGACGAGGATGAGGAGGGGATCTTGCAGCATGGCGGGCCTTTCGCGGTTCCCCTAGGATCTAGCGGTTCCAGCGGCGAAGAAAAGCGGGACGCGGTGTCGCGGTCAGCCGCGCGACACCACCCGGTCGAGCGCGCGCGTGCTCAGGATCCGCCGCAGCGTTCCGGACAGATGCGTGGGCAGCGTGACGTAGTAGCGCGGCCGCGGCCGGGCCGCTTCGAGCGCATGGGCCAGCTTTTCCGCCACCGCGCCGGGCGGCAATTCGAACCGGTCCGGGGCGCGATCCTCGTAGAGCCTGCGCAGGAGGCCACCTTCGTATTCAGCGCGCCGGGCCGAGTTCTTCCAGTCGATCCAACGTTCGAAATGCGGAATCGAGTTGGCCCTGATCCGCGAAGTGACGGGGCCCGGCTCGATCAGCGAGACATGGATACCGGTGCCCTTCATCTCGAGCCGCAGCACGTCGGTCAGTCCCTCGAGCGCGAACTTGGTCGCGACATAGGCGCCGCGCCATTTCACCCCCACGAGGCCGAGCACTGAGGAGCAGTTGACGATCCGCCCCTGGCCCTGCTCGCGCATCACCGGGATGACCCGGGTGGTCAGGTCGTGCCAGCCGAAGAGGTTGGTCTCGAAGATCTCGTGCAGCGCCTCGCGCGGCAGATCCTCGACCGCGCCCGGGCAGGCGAAGGCACCGTTGTTGTAGAGCGCGTCGAGCCGGCCGCCGGTCATCGCCAGCACCTGCGCCAGTCCTTCGGCGACGCTGTCGGGGTCGGCATAGTCGAGCCGCGGCGCCTCGAAGCCCTCGGCCCGCAGCCTTTCGCAATCCGCCTCGGCGCGGCAGGAGGCGAAGACCCGCCAGCCCCGTGCGCGCATGTGGTGCGCGCAGGCGAGACCGATGCCGGACGAGGCGCCGGTAATGAGCAGGGTGCGGGGCGTATCCATGCGGGCCTCATGCCGGGGCAAAGGCCGCGCCGCAACGAAAAAGGCGCCCCGCAGGGCGCCTCTTCGCAGCAGTGTCCAGCGATCAGCCCTCGATCGGGGCCAGCAGCCGCTCGGACATCCAACCGGTTTGGCCGGTGGAGGTAATCTCGATCTTGGCCCAACCGCCAGCGCTCTCGATCAGCCGCGCCTCGGTGCCGCGGGGCAGCGTGTCGACCACGCCATGGCTGGTGCCGGGACCCTGCCGCATGTTGACGCGGTCGCCGCTCACCTGCAGCAGGGCGAGCTTGGCATCGGCGGCTTCGGCCGTGGTTTCGATCGCGGCCGGGGCAGGGGTCGCCGCAGCGGCGGGCTTGGGCATGAAGGAGGCGGAGATCAACTCGACATTCTCGGGAAATTCGCGCATCGCGGTGACCGGGATGCCCGAGTCGGTGCGCTCGATCTCGAAGGCGTCGCCCGTGGTATCAGCGGCCTGCGCCACGGAGATGCGGGTCTGGGGCTGGAAATCGGCTCCGCCGGACATTTCGTAATAGCCCACGCCCAGCAGCAGGAAGGTGACACCGATACCAAATACGTGCTTCATGACAGCCTCTCGTTCTGCTCTGCGCCCTGGCGGATCTCTCACTGTCGCGTGACACCCGCCGCTGATGCAGGATCTCGCTGATCCGTTGCCTCCCTAACCGCGACTTTACGCCGATGGTTCCCGGCGATAGGAAGCTTTTCATGCCAAACCCCCTTGACGACGCCCTCCCGGCCCGGCCGGAGCAGGACCTGACCGAGCCGCTGCGCCGTGCCATCGGCGAGCGTTACTTGAGCTATGCGCTCTCCACGATCATGAACCGGGCGCTGCCGGACGCGCGCGACGGCCTCAAGCCGGTGCATCGGCGTATCCTTTATGCCATGCGCGAGCTGAAGCTCTCCTCGACCGGCGGCTTCCGCAAATCGGCCAAGATCTCGGGCGACGTGATGGGCAACTATCACCCGCATGGTGACGCGGCGATTTACGACGCGATGGCCCGCCTCGCGCAGGACTTCGCGGTGCGCTACCCGCTGGTCGACGGCCAGGGCAATTTCGGCAACATCGACGGCGACAACCCGGCCGCCGCCCGATACACCGAGGCCCGCCTGACCCCCGCCGCCGAGGCGCTGATGGAGGGGCTGGCGGAGAACGCGGTCGACTTCCGCCCCAACTACGACGGCACGCTCGAAGAGCCCATCGTGCTGCCCGCGGCCTTCCCGAACCTGCTCGCCAACGGCTCGAGCGGCATCGCGGTCGGCATGGCGACCAACATCCCGCCCCATAACCTGCACGAGCTGATCGAGGCCTGCCTCTACATGATCAAGACGCCGGGCGTCTCGGACGAGAAGCTCGTCGATCTGGTGCCGGGTCCCGACTTTCCCACCGGCGGCGTGCTGGTCGAGCCGCGCGAGAACATCCTCGCGGCCTACCGCACCGGACGCGGCTCGTTCCGGCTGCGCGCGCGCTGGGAGGTGGAGGAGCTGGGCCGCGGCCAATGGCAGGTGGTGGTCACCGAGATCCCCTACCAGGTGCAGAAGTCGAAGCTGATCGAGCGGCTCGCCGAGCTGATCCAGACCCGCAAGATCCCGCTTCTGGCGGATGTGCGCGACGAGAGCGCCGAAGACGTGCGCATCGTGCTCGAGCCGCGCGCCAAGACCGTCGAGCCCGAGATGATGATGGGGATGCTGTTCAAGAACAGCGATCTCGAGATCCGCTTCGGCCTCAACATGAACGTGCTGATCGACGGGCTGACGCCCAAGGTCTGCTCGCTCAAGGAGGTGCTGCGCGCCTTCCTCGACCATCGCCGCGAGGTGCTGACCCGCCGCTCCGAGCATCGGCTGGAGAAGATCGACCACCGGCTCGAGGTGCTCGAAGGCTTCATCACCGCCTTCCTCAACCTCGACCGGGTGATCGACATCATCCGTTACGACGATCAGCCCAAGCAGGCGCTGATGGCCGAGGATTGGGACCGCGATCATGTCCGCGCCGTCTCCGAGCGCGACTATCGCTCGCCGCTCTCCGAGCCGGCGGGGGGTGGCGGCCTCACCGAGGTGCAGGCCGAGGCGATCCTCAACATGCGGCTGCGCTCGCTGCGCCGCCTCGAGGAGCTGGAGCTGCTGAAGGAGCAGGACGCGCTGATGCAGGAGCGCGCCGGTCTGGTCGACCTGCTGGCCTCCGAGGAGTTGCAGTGGAAGTCGATCGCGACCCAGCTGCGCGAGACCCGCAAGTTGATGGGTCACGGGACCCCGGGCGGCGATCGGCGGACCGGCTTCGCCGAGGGCACCGAGATCCCCGACGTGCCGATCGAGGCGATGATCGAGCGCGAGCCGATCACCATCGTCTGCTCCGAGATGGGCTGGATCCGCGCGATGAAGGGCCACATCGCGCTCGACAGCGAGTTGAAGTTCAAGGATGGCGACAAGGGCCGCTTCGTGCTGCACGCCGAGACCACCGACCGGCTGCTGGTCTTTGGCTCGAACGGGCGGTTCTACACCGTTTCCGCCTCCAACCTGCCCGGCGGGCGGGGCATGGGCGAGCCGCTGCGGCTGATGGTCGACCTGCCCAACGAGGCGCAGATCGTCTCGCTGCATCTCTACCGGCCCGAGCGGCGGCTGCTGGTCGCCTCCTCGGCCGGTGACGGCTTCATCGTCAACGAGGACGAGGTGCTGGCCCAGACCCGCGCCGGCAAGCAGGTGCTCAACGTCAAGGACGAGGTCGTGGCGAAGATCTGCAAGCCGGTGACCGGCGATGCGGTGGCGGTGGTGGGCGACAACCGCAAGGTGCTCGTCTTCCCGCTCGACGAGCTGCCCGAGATGACCCGTGGCAAGGGCGTGCGGCTGCAGAAGTACAAGGATGGCGGCCTGTCGGACGCGACGACCTTCGTCCTGGAGGCGGGGCTGTCGTGGAAGGATCCGGCCGGTCGCACCCGGACCGAGAGCGATCTGGGCGACTGGGTCGCCAAGCGCGCCACGGCCGGGCGGATGGCGCCGCGCGGCTTCCCCCGCGACAATCGCTTCAACTAAGCCAATCGCTTCGACTGAAACGAAAAGGCCCTCCCGATGCGGGAGGGCCTTTTGACTTTCAAGGTCCGTCGCCTCAGTCGGCCCACATCCTGAGCAGGTTCGACCGGCTCTTGGCGAGCAGGTCGAACAGCTCCGACTTGCCCTCGCGCGCATGGATCTCGCGCACGGCGCGGTCGAGATCGAACAGCATCTCGCGCTGGGCGGCGTCGCGCAGCCGACTTTGCACCCAGCCGACCACCGCCAGCCGCGTGCCACGCGTCACCGGGGCGACCCGGTGCAGCGTGGTGGAGGGATAGACCATCAGCCCACCTGCCGGCAGCTTCACGGCGCGGCTCTCGAAGCCATCCTCGATCACCAACTCGCCGCCGTCGTAGCTCTCGGGCTCGGACAGGAACAGCGTGAAGGAGATGTCGGTGCGGATGCCCTGCATCAGCGCGTCGTCGACATGCAGGCCGTAGGTCTGGCCCTGCCGGTAGCGCGACAGGATCAGCGGCGTCATCCGCGCCGGTCGCGCCGCCGCCTGAAACAGCGCGTTGCCGCCGAGCGCCTTCTCGACCTTGGCCAGCACCGCGTTGCGCGCGGGCGAGGGGGCGGCTTGGTCGTTGGCCTTGACCTCGCGGGCATAGCGCCCGGCCGAGGCCCGGCCGTCGGCGAAGTCGATCGTGTCGATCGAGGCGCGCAGCGCCTCGACCTCCGGTGCCGACAGCAATCCGTCGATGGCGAGCAGCATCAGTTCAGGCCGAGCGCGGCCAGTTCGACGCGGGCCGCGGCGCCGTGGAGCAGGGCCACGTCGACGCCCGGCAGCGCCTCGGGGGCGAACCCGTCGAAGGCCGCCATAGCGGCCTCGACCGCGTCGCGCGCCTGCGCGCCCGCGGCCGCCACTTCAGCGTCGTCCGACGCCGCCAGCGCCTCGGTCTCGGCCAGTGCCGCCTGCGTGAAGCCCAGTGCGTCCTGGTATTCGTGCAGCTCGGTGATGCTGCCATCCGGCGCGATGCCGACTTCGTATTCCTCGGCCGCGATCCGCAGTGCCGCCTCGACCGCCTCGAACCGGGCGCGCGGGTCGGTCACGGCGGCACGGGCGTCGCCGATGCGGGCGATCAGCGCCTCGAAGGCGGCCTCGGCCTGCGAGGTCTCTGCGCCGCCTTCGACGGCCGTGGCCAGCTCCGCCAGCTCGTCGGAGAAGCCCGCGACGCCGCGCTGCTCGAGGCGCGGAGCCAGACCGGCGTAGATCTCGTCCTCGGGGTGCTTCATATGGGTCGCGGCGAGCTCGGCGCGGCTGTCGCGCTGCAGCGCGATCCCGGCGCGCAGATGCCCTTCGATCAGCAGCAGGTCGGTCAGGTAGGCGGTGTCTGCATCGACTTCGATGACCAGGCCGCCTTCGCCGCCCTCTCCGCCTTCGCCGCCTTCGCCACCCTCGGCTTCGACTGCGCCACTCTCGCCGCCTTCACCGCCTTCGGCGCCGGCTTCGCCGCCCTCTGCGTGGGCTTCGCCCTTCTCGCCACCTTCGGTCGAACCGGCCTCGCCGCCCTCACCGCCTTCTGCGTGAGCCTTGCCCTGTTCGCCACCTTCACCGCCTTCGGTCTCGATGGCGCCTGCTTCGCCGCCCTCGCCACCTTCGCCGGCGATCGGCCAGAGGGTCTGGGCTGCCTGGCCGGGAACCGTGGCCTGCGGGCCGCCGGCCATGGCGGAGCCGACGGCGGCGCCGCCCATCGCGGTCGCGAGGGCGAGGCTGCGCCACATGCGGGCATTGACGGGACGGGGGGTCTTGGTGCTGGACATATGTCCTCCGCAAAGATTCTGAGTGTTTTAGTCGGTAATATGGCCGGGCCTGGAACGTCAAGCGTCGGGGCGGGGCGCGAGCCACCGGGCGCATGGAACTGCCGCTTGATTTCCCTGCCGATTGCAAATACATCGCCCGCGATGTCGAACCGGGCCAAGGGGCCCCCGAACACGCGAGGCGCCGACGCAGATGGCAAAGGCAAAATTCGAACGCACCAAACCGCACGTGAACATCGGGACCATCGGTCACGTGGACCACGGCAAGACCACCCTGACCGCCGCGATCACCAAGTACTTCGGTGACTTCCGCGCCTACGACCAGATCGACGGCGCGCCGGAAGAGAAGGCCCGCGGGATCACCATCTCGACCGCCCACGTCGAGTACGAGACCGAGTCGCGTCACTACGCCCACGTCGACTGCCCCGGCCACGCCGACTACGTGAAGAACATGATCACCGGTGCCGCCCAGATGGACGGCGCGATCCTGGTGGTGAACGCCGCCGACGGCCCGATGCCGCAGACCCGCGAGCACATCCTGCTCGGCCGCCAGGTGGGCATCCCCTACATGGTCGTCTACATGAACAAGGTCGACCAGGTGGATGACGAGGAGCTCCTCGAGCTCGTCGAGATGGAAATCCGCGAGCTGCTGTCCTCCTACGACTACCCGGGCGACGACATCCCGATCGTCAAGGGCTCGGCGCTCGCCGCCATGGAAGGCCGTGACGAGGCGATCGGCGAGAACTCGATCCGCGAGCTGCTGAAGGCCGTCGACGAGTACATCCCGACCCCGGCCCGCGCCGTCGACCTGCCGTTCCTGATGCCGATCGAGGACGTGTTCTCGATCTCCGGCCGCGGCACCGTGGTGACCGGCCGCGTCGAGCGTGGCGTGATCAACGTCGGCGACGAGATCGAGATCGTCGGCATCCGCGAGACCAAGAAGTCGACCTGCACCGGCGTCGAGATGTTCCGCAAGCTGCTCGACCGCGGCGAGGCCGGCGACAACGTCGGCGTGCTGCTGCGCGGCATCGACCGTGAAGGCGTCGAGCGCGGCCAGGTGCTGTGCAAGCCCAAGTCGGTCGCGCCGCACACCAAGTTCGAGGCCGAGGCCTACATCCTCACCAAGGAAGAGGGCGGCCGCCACACCCCGTTCTTCGCGAACTACCGTCCGCAGTTCTACTTCCGGACCACCGACGTCACCGGCACCGTTGTCCTCCCCGAGGGCACCGAGATGGTGATGCCGGGCGACAACCTGAAGTTCAACGTCGAGCTGATCGCCCCGATCGCCATGGAAGACGGCCTGCGCTTCGCCATCCGCGAAGGCGGCCGCACCGTCGGCGCCGGCGTGGTCTCCAAGATCGTCGAGTAAGGACGGCATCGGGCGGCGCGGCCGCCCGGTTCCCCCATATGAAAGGGCCGCCCTCCGGGGCGGCCCTTTTTTCGTGCCGAAGGGGCAGGGGGCTCAGGGCCCCGGCGGCAGGCCGAGCATGGCGTCGGCCTCGGCCGTGGTCGCGTCGAGCCCGGCCTTCATCGAGGCGCGCGCCGCCTCGCGCGCCGCGGCATCCGCCCGGCGCGGCATCGTATCCTCCCAGGGGCGGAACACGACCGCGCCCTCGCCGCCAGGGCGCGGCAGCAGCAGCCGGTCCCAGCTCGCGGCGCGGGCCTGCCGGGTCATCGAGGCTGCGTAGAAGAACACCGGCGCGCCGGTGATCCGCGCCCAGTCGAGCGGCGGGTCGTTGACCTCCCCGGCCGGGCCGAGCGGGCCGTCGGCGGTGATGCCGATGCTGGCGCCGGCGCGCATCCGGTCCATCACCAGCCGCGACATCGCCAGATTCGACAGCCGCGCCGACATGGCGACGGGGGTGAGTCCGCAGCGTCGATGCGTGTCGCCGGCGATTCGCGCGATGGGGGAGGTGTCGTGCAGGCTCGACAGGTCGGCGGCGTCGCGCGGCCAGTGGAACGGTCCCATCATCAGCCGCGAATGCCGCAGCACCAGCAGCACCGGCCCCTCCGCAAGCGCCGCGCGCAGGGCATCCTCGCCGCGCGTCTGCCACCGCGTGCGCCGCTGGCAGCGCGCCAGCCACAGATGCGCCAGCCCGCCGACGCCACGGATCACGGTGGGGCTCTTGGCCAGTCTCTTGCCGAGCGTCATCGCGTCCTCTCCAAGCCTTCGGCGGGCATCTTGCGCGGCCGCGCCGCGAGGGCAAGGGCAGGGCGGGCGAGATTGGCTGCCGGGCCCTCTTGATCCCGGCGGCGATTGCGACTACTCGGAGGGCGGCCTTAGGGGTATAGCTCAGTTGGTAGAGCATCGGTCTCCAAAACCGAGGGTCGTGGGTTCGAGTCCCCCTGCCCCTGCCAAGGCCACCGCGGCGTCGCCGCCGCTTGCAGATCGCGCGGCATGGCCGTATGTCCCGCATCGATCCCCGGAAAGGTGAAGATGATGGCCAGAACCAACCCGCTCCAGTTCGCGCAGCAGACCCGCGCCGAGATCGCCAAGGTGGTCTGGCCAACGCGCCGCGAGGTGGTGCTGACCACGGTGATGATTTTCCTGCTCGCCGCCGTCGCCGCGCTGTTCTTCAGCCTGGTCGACCTGGGCATCCGTTCGGGACTGCAGGCGGTGCTCGAGGGTCTGGCGGGCTGAGCCGGGCCCCGCGGGGCTTGATCTGCGCCGCGCCGGGCGCTACTGACCGGCGGACTTGGGAAAACGGCGCGCGGGTGCGCGCCGCTTTGCCGTTTGAGCGGCCCCGATCGGGGCCGGGAATGCAACGAGGCTCCGGCGCAAGGCCGGTCGCGACGGAAGGTGTCGAGCAACATGGCGAAACGCTGGTATTCGGTTTCCGTGCTCTCGAACTTCGAGAAGAAGATCGCCGAGCAGATCAGGACCAAGGTGGCCGAGCAGGGGCTCGAGGACGTCATCGACGAGGTGCTGGTCCCCACCGAGGAGGTGATCGAGGTTCGCCGCGGCAAGAAGGTCACCACCGAGCGGCGCTTCATGCCCGGCTACGTGCTGGTGCACATGGAGATGTCCGACAAGGGCTACCACCTCGTCACCTCGATCAACCGGGTCACCGGCTTCCTCGGCCCGCAGGGCCGGCCGATGCCGATGCGCGACGCCGAGGTCGAGGCGATCCTGGGCCGCGTCCAGGAGGGCGAGGAAAGCCCGCGCACCCTGATCCGCTTCGAGATCGGCGAGAAGGTGAAGGTCAAGGACGGCCCCTTCGAGGATTTCGACGGCATGGTCGAGGAGGTCGACGAGGACAACCAGCGCCTCAAGGTCACCGTTTCGATCTTCGGCCGCGCGACGCCGGTGGAGCTCGAGTTCACTCAGGTCGCCAAGCAGGGCTGAGGCTCGACTTGACCGGCCGCATGCGGCCGGTCAGGTTCTCGGGGCCTCGAGGCCGCCCGGAGACCCATTCATGAAGATCGTCCTCGTCTCCTCCAATGCCGGTACCGACATGGGCGGCGAGGCGATCAAGGCCTACCAGTATTTCGACTATCTGCTGCGGCAGGGATACGACGCGGTGCTGCTCACCCATGCCCGCAATCGTCGTGGCCTGTCGCGCGACTTTCCCGCCGAGCGGCTCCTCTTCGTGGAGGACGGGCCGGTGCAGCGGACGCTGTGGCAAAGCCGCTTTGGCGCGCCGCTGGTCTCGACCTGTTTCCACCTGCTGGCGGCGCGGCTGATCCGCGCGCGTTTCGATCCCGCCGCGACGCTGCTGCACTATCTCTGCCCGGTCTCGCCGGTCGAGCCGCGGTTTCCGCCGCAGGGCTTCGAGACGGTGATGGGCCCCTTCACCGGCAACATCCATTACCCGCCAGACTTCGCCGACCGCGAGACCTCGCGCGGCAAGCTGCGGGCAAGGCTGCATCGGCCCGCGCAGTTGCTGTTCCGCAAGTTCGCACCGGACAAGCGACAGGCCCGGCACGTTCTGGTCTCGGGATATGCGCGCACCCGCCGATCGCTCGCTTGGGCGGGCGTGCCGCCGGAGCGGATGAGCGAGGTCGTCGATTCGGGCGTCGCCGAGGCGATCGCCGCCCGGCCCCCGGCGCGTCATGTCGGGCGGTCCACGGAATTCGCCTGCTCGGGTCGTCAGGTCGACCACAAGGGCACCGACCTCGCGATCAGGGCGGTGGCCGAAAGTCGCGAGTGCGCCCGGCTCACGGTCTATGGTGACGGGCCGGCGCGTCCGGCACTCGAAGGGCTCGCGAGGGAGCTGGGCGTGTCCGAGCGCGTGCGATTCGCCGGCTGGCGGCCGCATGGCGAGGTGCTCGATGGAATCGCCGCGGCGCGGGGCTACGTGTTCCCCTCCCTGGCCGAGGCCAACGGCATCGTGATGCAGGAGGCGATGATGCTCGGCGTGCCGGTGCTGGCGCTGCGCTGGGGCGGGCCGGGCCATCTCGCGAGCGACGACGCGGCGCTCTATGTGGAGCCGGGCGAGGAGGCCGCGGTGGTGGCAGGACTGGCCGCGGGCATGGACCGGTTGATATGCGAGCCGGACTTCGCGGACGGTGTCGCGCGCCGGGCCCGGGCCATCGCCGAGGCCCGTTTCGCCTGGTCGGCCGTTGCGGCCTCCTGGGCGGCCTGCTACCCGGCCGCCGCGCGGCAGGCGGCGGCGGAACGGCGGGCTGCCGGGATCGTCGGCGACCGGGCTTGACGCGCCGCCGCGCGCGGTCTATGCGACGACCTTCCATTGCTCCGGCCCGTGGGCCGGACCCTTGGTGGCGACCGGATCAGAGATGATTCGCGCCCCCTGCGGGAGGCGAGGAGGGCGCGCCCTCCGGACCGCACCGCACCAACCGAAGCCGCCCGGACGCGTCCGCGCGGTGTTGCGACAAGGAGAGGCCCGATGGCCAAGAAAGTGATGGGGCAACTGAAGCTCCAGGTGAAGGCCGGCGAAGCGAACCCGTCCCCGCCGGTCGGTCCGGCGCTGGGTCAGCGCGGCATCAATATCATGGAGTTCTGCAAGGCCTTCAATGCGAAGACCGCGGACATGGAAAAGGGTTCGCCCTGCCCGACCGTGATCACCTACTACCAGGACAAGTCCTTCACGATGGAGATCAAGTCGCCGCCGGCGTCGTTCTTCCTCAAGAAGGCTGCGGGCCTCAAGCCCGTGGGCAAGCGCAACCGCGCCAAGGGCGCGACCACGCCCGGCAAGGAGACCGCCGGCACCGTGACGCTCGCCCAGGTGCGCGAGATCGCGGAAGCGAAGATGAAGGATCTCAACGCGACCTCGATCGAGGGTGCGATGCAGACCGTGCTCGGCTCCGCGAAGTCGATGGGCATCGAGGTGAAAGGCTGAATCATGGCGAAAATCGGTAAACGCACCCGCGCCGCCCGCGAGGCTTTCGCCGGCAAGGACAACGTCCAGCTGTCCGAGGCCGTCTCGCTGATCAAGGCCAACGCCACCGCCAAGTTCGACGAGACCATCGAGATCTCGATGAACCTCGGCGTCGATCCGCGCCACGCCGACCAGATGGTCCGCGGCTCGGTGACCCTGCCCAACGGCACCGGCAAGACCGTCCGCGTCGCCGTCTTCGCCCGTGGCGACAAGGCGGAAGAGGCCAAGAAGGCCGGCGCCGACATCGTCGGTGCCGAGGACCTGATGGAGACCGTGCAGCAGGGCAAGATCGAGTTCGACCGCTGCATCGCGACCCCGGACATGATGCCGATCGTCGGCCGCCTGGGCAAGATTCTCGGCCCGCGCAACCTGATGCCGAACCCGAAGATCGGCACCGTCACCATGGACGTCGCCGAAGCCGTGAACGCGGCCAAGGGCGGTCAGGTGCAGTTCCGCGTCGAGAAGGCCGGCGTGATCCATGCCGGCATCGGCAAGGCGTCCTTCGACGAGGCCAAGCTGGAAGAGAACATCCGCGCTTTCGTGGATGCCGTCTCCAAGGCGAAGCCCGCCGGCGCCAAGGGCACCTACCTCAAGAAGGTGGCGCTGTCCTCGACGATGGGCCCGGGCGTCAGCGTCGATCTGGCCTCGGCCACCGGCGCGGCCTGATAGAGATTTCCTCCCGGTCTCGGCCGGGAGCGAATGGCGGGGCGGTTAGCCGCCCCGTCCTGTCCGAGACGGAGGGCAGGGGGAAACCCCGCTAAGGCCTTCCCGAGATGGGAAACGAGTGTTGGATTTCCGTTCGGAAGCGCGAGCTTCCCTTCGGGCGATCGCGGCCTCGGGACCCTGAAACGGACCCGAACGGCCCCCGGACCATCAGGGGGTCAGACAGAGCCGGGGGGAAACCCCCAAACTTGGAGTAAACCGTGGATAGAGCCCAGAAAGAGAAAGTGGTCGAGGAACTCGGCCAGATCTTCGAAAGCTCTGGCGTCGTGGTGGTTGCCCACTACGAAGGCATGACGGTTGCCCAGATGCAGGACCTGCGCGCGAAAATGCGTGAAGCGGGCGGGTCCGTGCGTGTTGCCAAGAACAAGCTCGCCAAGATCGCCCTCGAGGGGAAGGCCTGCGCCAGCATCGCCGACTACCTCACGGGCATGACCGTGCTCTCCTACTCCGAAGACCCCGTGGCGGCAGCCAAGGTGGTCGACGCCTATGCGAAGACCAACGACAAGCTGGTCATCCTCGGCGGCGCGATGGGAGACTCGGCTCTGGACGTCGCCGGTGTGAAAGCCGTGGCCCAGATGCCGTCGCGTGAGGAGCTCATTGCTTCGATCGTCGGCTGCATCGGTGCTCCGGCCAGCAACATCGCCGGCGCCATCGGCGCGCCCGCAAGCAACATCGCAGGCATTCTCTCGACCATCGAAGAGAAGGCCGCATAAGGCACCCCGTCTCCCTTGGGGGTTGAAAGCCCCCGCGTTGGAACACAATTGAACGAACGGAAAAGTAAAATGGCTGATCTGAAGAAACTCGCCGAAGAGATCGTTGGTCTGACCCTCCTCGAGGCGCAGGAACTGAAAACCATCCTCAAGGACGAGTATGGCATCGAGCCCGCCGCCGGCGGCGCCGTGATGATGGCTGGCCCGGCCGGTGGCGACGCTGGCGCCGCTGCCGAAGAGAAGACCGAGTTCGACGTCGTCCTGAAGGACGCCGGCGCTCAGAAGATCAACGTGATCAAAGAAGTCCGCGGCATCACCGGCCTCGGCCTGAAAGAAGCCAAGGACCTCGTCGAGGCCGGCGGCAAGGTCAAGGAAGGCGCGCCGAAGGCGGAAGCCGAAGAGATCAAGGCGAAGCTGGAAGCTGCTGGCGCCAAGGTCGAGCTGGCCTGATAACGGCCGGCGCGCGACCTGCGCGCCACGCCGCATGAATTGGCTGGATCCGCGATTTCGCGGGTCCAGCCGAACCCGTCTTGGAAGGGGGCCGCGCGCGGCCCCGGTCCCGGGCAGGTTCCACGGTCGGGAGGTCACCGGTGGGACGGTGATCGCGAATGGACCGGAACTCCCCTCTCGCAAGGATGACGCGGCCTTCCCCGCCGGCCGCGCCGATCCGCAGAGACCTGAAAGGTGACGACACCCATGGCTCAGTCCTTCCTCGGCCAGAAGCGTTTGCGCAAGTATTACGGCAAGATCCGCGAAGTGCTGGAGATGCCGAACCTCATCGAGGTGCAGAAATCCTCCTACGACCTGTTCCTGAAATCGGGTGACCAGCCCGAGCCGACCGACGGCGAAGGGATCAAGGGCGTGTTCCAGTCGGTCTTCCCGATCAAGGACTTCAACGAGACCGCGACGCTTGAATTCGTGAAGTACGAACTCGAGAAGCCGAAATACGACGTCGAGGAATGCCAGGCCCGCGACATGACCTACAGCGCGCCGCTGAAGGTGACGCTGCGCCTGATCGTGTTCGATGTCGACGAGGACACCGGCGCCAAGTCCGTGAAGGACATCAAGGAGCAGGACGTCTTCATGGGCGACATGCCCCTGATGACCCAGAACGGCACCTTCATCGTCAACGGGACCGAGCGGGTGATCGTGTCCCAGATGCACCGTTCGCCGGGCGTGTTCTTCGACCACGACAAGGGCAAGACCCACTCCTCGGGCAAGCTGCTGTTCGCCTGCCGGATCATCCCCTATCGCGGCTCCTGGCTCGACTTCGAGTTCGACGCCAAGGACCTCGTCTTCGCGCGCATCGACCGTCGCCGCAAGCTGCCCGTGACCACGCTGCTCTACGCGCTGGGTCTCGACCAGGAAGGCATCATGGATGCCTACTACAACACGGTCGATTACAGCTTCGACAAGAAGGCCAATTCCTGGGTCACCAAGTTCTTCCCTGAGCGGGTGCGCGGCACCCGTCCGACCTATGACCTCGTGGACGCCGCCACCGGCGAAGTGATCGCCAAGGCCGGCGAGAAGGTGACCCCGCGCGCCGTCAAGAAGCTGATCGACGAGGGCCGCGTCACCGATCTGCTGGTGCCGTTCAACAACATCGTCGGCCGCTTCGTCGCCCGTGACATCATCGACGAGGAAACCGGCGCGATCTACGTCGAGGCCGGCGACGAGCTGACGCTCGAGACCGACAAGGACGGCGAGATCACCGGCGGCACGCTCAAGGACCTGATGGATGCCGGCATCACCGACATCCCGGTCCTCGACATCGATAACATCAATGTCGGCCCCTACATCCGCAACACCGTCGCCGCCGACAACAAGGCCTGGAACCGTGAATCGGCGCTGATGGAGATCTACAAGGTCATGCGGCCGGGTGAGCCGCCGACCGTCGACGCCGCCTCGGCGCTGTTCGACACGCTGTTCTTCGACGCCGAGCGCTACGACCTGTCGGCCGTCGGCCGCGTGAAGATGAACATGCGTCTCAACCTCGACGCCGAGGACACCCAGCGCACGCTGCGCCGCGAGGACATCATCGCCTGCATCAAGGCGCTGGTCGAACTGCGCGACGGCAAGGGCGAGATCGACGACATCGACCACCTCGGCAACCGCCGGGTGCGCTCGGTCGGCGAACTGATGGAGAACCAGTACCGCGTCGGTCTGCTCCGCATGGAGCGCGCGATCAAGGAACGCATGTCCTCGGTCGAGATCGACACGGTGATGCCGCAGGACCTGATCAACGCCAAGCCCGCTGCCGCCGCGGTGCGCGAGTTCTTCGGCTCCTCGCAGCTGTCGCAGTTCATGGACCAGACCAACCCGCTGTCGGAAGTGACGCACAAGCGTCGTCTCTCGGCGCTCGGGCCGGGCGGTCTGACCCGCGAGCGTGCCGGCTTCGAGGTGCGCGACGTGCACCCGACCCATTACGGCCGGATGTGCCCGATCGAGACGCCGGAAGGCCCGAACATCGGCCTGATCAACTCGCTCGCCACCTTCGCGCGGGTGAACAAGTACGGCTTCATCGAAACCCCCTACCGCAAGGTGGTGGACGGCCAGGTGACCGACGAGGTGAGCTATCTCTCGGCCACCGAGGAGATGCGCCACACCGTCGCGCAGGCCAACGCCTCGCTCGACGAGAACGGCAAGTTCACCAACGAGCTGGTCAACACCCGTCAGGCTGGCGACTACATGCTCGCACCGTCCGAGAGCGTCGACCTGATCGACGTCTCGCCGAAGCAGCTCGTCTCGGTCGCCGCCTCGCTGATCCCGTTCCTCGAGAACGACGACGCGAACCGCGCGCTGATGGGCTCGAACATGCAGCGTCAGGCCGTGCCGCTGCTGCAGGCCGAGGCGCCGCTGGTCGGCACCGGCATCGAGGAAGTCGTGGCCCGCGATTCCGGCGCCGCCATCATGGCGCGTCGCGGCGGCATCATCGACCAGGTCGACGCCACCCGGATCGTGATCCGTGCCACCGAAGATCTGGAGCTCGGCGATGCCGGGGTCGACATCTACCGGATGCGCAAGTTCCAGCGGTCGAACCAGAACACCTGCATCAACCAGCGTCCGCTGGTGAAGGTGGGCGACAAGGTCGGCAAGGGCGAGGTGATCGCCGACGGTCCCTCGACCGACATGGGTGAGCTGGCGCTCGGCAAGAACGTCGTCGTCGCCTTCATGCCGTGGAACGGCTACAACTACGAGGACTCGATCCTGATTTCCGAGCGCATCGTGCGCGACGACGTCTTCACTTCGATCCACATCGAGGAATTCGAAGTCGCCGCCCGCGACACCAAGCTCGGGCCGGAAGAGATCACCCGCGACATCCCGAACGTCGGCGAGGAAGCCCTGCGCAACCTCGACGAGGCGGGCATCGTCTATATCGGTGCCGAAGTGGGGCCGGGCGACATCCTCGTCGGCAAGATCACCCCGAAGGGTGAATCGCCGATGACGCCGGAAGAAAAGCTCCTGCGCGCCATCTTCGGCGAGAAGGCGTCCGACGTGCGCGACACCTCGCTGCGGCTGCCGCCGGGCGATTTCGGCACCATCGTCGAGGTCCGGGTGTTCAACCGCCACGGCGTCGACAAGGACGAGCGCGCGCTGCAGATCGAGCGTGAGGAAGTCGACCGTCTGGCGCGTGACCGCGACGACGAGCTGGCGATCCTCGACCGCAACATCTACGCGCGTCTCAAGGACCTGATCCTTGGCAAGACCGCGGTGAAGGGCCCGCGCGGCGTCAAGGCCGGCGCGGTGATCGACGAGGAGCTGCTCGGCACGCTGTCGCGCGGCCAGTGGTGGCAGCTCGCCCTCGAGGACGAGGACGACGCCCGGATCGTCGAGGCGCTCAACGAGCAGTACGAGATCCAGAAGCGTACGCTCGACGCGCGCTTCGAGGACAAGGTCGAGAAGGTCCGCCGTGGCGACGACCTGCCGCCGGGCGTGATGAAGATGGTCAAGGTGTTCGTCGCGGTGAAGCGCAAGCTGCAGCCGGGCGACAAGATGGCCGGCCGTCACGGCAACAAGGGCGTCATCTCGCGCGTCGTGCCGATGGAGGACATGCCGTTCCTCGCCGACGGCACGCCGGTCGACTTCTGCCTCAACCCGCTGGGCGTGCCGTCGCGCATGAACGTCGGTCAGATCCTCGAGACCCACATGGGCTGGGCCGCGCGCGGCCTAGGCATCCAGGTCGACGAGGCGCTGCAGGAGTATCGTCGCTCGGGTGATCTCACCCCGGTGCGCGAGGCGCTGCGTCTGGCCTATGGCGAGGACGTCTATGACGAGGGCATCGAGAACCTCGACGAGGCGGGCGTGGCCGAGCTGGCCGAGAACGTCCAGCGCGGCGTGCCGATCGCCACGCCGGTCTTCGACGGTGCCAAGGAGCCGGACGTCAACGACGCGCTGCGCCGTGCGGGCTTCGACGAGTCCGGCCAGTCGGACCTGTTCGACGGCCGCACCGGCGAGAAGTTCTCGCGCAAGGTGACGGTTGGCGTGAAGTACCTGCTCAAGCTGCACCACCTCGTGGACGACAAGATCCACGCGCGTTCGACCGGGCCGTACAGCCTCGTCACCCAGCAGCCGCTGGGCGGTAAGGCGCAGTTCGGTGGCCAGCGCTTCGGCGAGATGGAGGTCTGGGCGCTGGAAGCCTACGGCGCCGCCTACACGCTGCAGGAAATGCTGACCGTGAAGTCGGACGACGTGGCGGGCCGGACCAAGGTCTACGAGAGCATCGTCAAGGGCGAGGACAACTTCGAGGCCGGCGTGCCGGAATCGTTCAACGTCCTCGTGAAGGAAGTCCGGGGCCTCGGCCTCAACATGGAACTCCTGGACGCGGAGGACGAGTAACGGCGTCTTTTCAGCCCGCCCCGGGAAACCGGGGCGGCACGCCGTCGCCCTCTGCCAAGATTCAAGGATTTGAAATGAACCAGGAACTCACGAACAACCCGTTCAATCCGCTGACCCCGGCCAAGACCTTCGACGAGATCAAGGTGAGCCTCGCCTCCCCGGAGCGCATCCTCAGCTGGTCCTTCGGCGAGATCAAGAAACCCGAGACCATCAACTACCGGACCTTCAAGCCCGAGCGCGACGGCCTGTTCTGCGCCCGCATCTTCGGGCCGATCAAGGACTACGAGTGCCTCTGCGGCAAGTACAAGCGGATGAAGTATCGCGGCGTCGTCTGCGAGAAATGCGGCGTCGAGGTGACGCTGCAGAAGGTCCGCCGCGAGCGCATGGGCCATATCGAGCTGGCCGCGCCCGTCGCCCACATTTGGTTCCTCAAGTCGCTCCCGTCGCGGATCGGCCTGATGCTGGACATGACCCTGCGTGACCTCGAGCGGATTCTCTACTTCGAGAACTACGTCGTCATCGAGCCGGGTCTGACCGACCTGACCTACGGCCAGCTGATGAGCGAGGAGCAGTTCCTCGACGCGCAGGACCAGTACGGCGCGGACGCGTTCTCGGCCAATATCGGCGCCGAGGCGATCCGCGAGATGCTGGCTCAGATCGACCTCGAGGCCGAGGCCGAGCAGCTGCGCGCCGACCTCAAGGAGGCGACCGGCGAGCTCAAGCCCAAGAAGATCATCAAGCGACTGAAGATCGTCGAGAGCTTCATCGAGTCCGGCAACCGTCCCGAGTGGATGGTGCTGACTGTGATCCCGGTGATCCCGCCCGAGCTGCGCCCGCTGGTGCCGCTCGACGGTGGCCGCTTCGCGACCTCGGACCTCAACGACCTGTATCGCCGGGTGATCAACCGCAACAACCGCCTCAAGCGGCTCATCGAGCTGCGCGCGCCCGACATCATCGTGCGCAACGAGAAGCGGATGCTGCAGGAATCCGTCGACGCGCTGTTCGACAACGGCCGTCGTGGCCGCGTCATCACCGGTGCCAACAAGCGCCCGCTGAAGTCGCTGTCGGACATGCTCAAGGGCAAGCAGGGCCGCTTCCGTCAGAACCTTCTCGGCAAGCGGGTCGACTTCTCGGGCCGTTCGGTCATCGTGACCGGCCCCGAACTCAAGCTGCACCAGTGCGGCCTGCCCAAGAAGATGGCGCTCGAACTGTTCAAGCCGTTCATCTACTCGCGGCTGGAGGCCAAGGGCCTGTCCTCGACCGTGAAGCAGGCCAAGAAGCTCGTGGAAAAAGAGCGTCCCGAGGTCTGGGACATTCTCGACGAGGTGATCCGTGAGCACCCCGTCATGCTCAACCGCGCGCCGACGTTGCACCGCCTCGGCATCCAGGCGTTCGAACCGCAGCTGATCGAGGGCAAGGCGATCCAGCTTCACCCGCTGGTCTGCTCGGCCTTCAACGCCGACTTCGACGGCGACCAGATGGCCGTGCATGTGCCGCTGTCGCTCGAGGCGCAGCTCGAAGCGCGCGTCCTGATGATGTCGACCAACAACGTGCTGTCGCCCGCCAATGGCGCGCCGATCATCGTGCCGTCGCAGGACATGGTTCTCGGCCTGTACTACACGACCATCATGCGTGACGGCATGAAGGGCGAGGGCATGGCCTTCAACTCGATCGAAGAGGTCGAGCACGCGCTCAACGCCGGTGAAGTGCACATGCACGCCAAGATCACCGCGCGGATCAAGCAGATCGACGACGAGGGCAACGAGGTCGTCAAGCGCTACGAGACCACCCCGGGCCGTCTGCGCCTGGGCGCGCTGCTACCGCTCAACGCCAAGGCGCCGTTCGACCTTCTGAACCGGCTGCTGCGCAAGAAGGAAGTCCAGCAGGTCATCGACACCGTCTACCGCTATTGCGGCCAGAAGGAGTCGGTCATCTTCTGCGACCAGATCATGTCCGCAGGCTTCAAGGAGGCCTTCAAGGCAGGTATCTCCTTCGGCAAGGACGACATGGTCATCCCGGACGCCAAGTGGACGCTGGTCGACGAGACCCGCGACCAGGTCAAGGATTTCGAGCAGCAGTACATGGACGGCCTGATCACCCAGGGCGAGAAGTACAACAAGGTCGTGGACGCCTGGTCGAAGTGTAACGACCGCGTGACCGAGGCCATGATGAACACGATCTCGGCCAACAAGCGGGACGAGAACGGCGCCGAAGCGGAGCCGAATTCGGTCTACATGATGGCCCACTCCGGTGCGCGTGGCTCGGTCACCCAAATGAAGCAGCTGGGCGGCATGCGCGGCCTGATGGCCAAGCCGTCGGGCGAGATCATCGAGACGCCGATCATCTCGAACTTCAAGGAAGGCCTGACCGTGCTCGAGTACTTCAACTCGACCCACGGCGCGCGGAAGGGTCTGTCCGACACCGCTCTGAAGACCGCGAACTCGGGCTACCTGACCCGTCGTCTCGTCGACGTGGCGCAGGACTGCATCGTGCGCGAGCATGACTGCGGTACCGACCGGGCGATCACCGCGGAAGCGGCGGTCAATGACGGCGAGGTGGTCTCGCCGCTCTCCGAGCGCGTGCTGGGCCGGGTCTCGGCCGACGACGTGCTCAAGCCGGGCACCGACGAGGTTCTGGTCGCGGCAGGCGAGCTGATCGACGAGCGCAAGGCCGATCTGGTCGAGCAGTCGGCGGTGCAGAAGATGCGCATCCGCAGCCCGCTCACCTGCGAGGCCGAAGACGGCGTCTGCGCCATGTGCTACGGGCGTGACCTCGCGCGCGGCACGATGGTGAACCAGGGCGAGGCCGTGGGCATCATCGCGGCGCAGTCGATCGGCGAGCCGGGCACCCAGCTGACGATGCGGACCTTCCACATCGGCGGCGTGGCCCAGGGCGGTCAGCAGTCCTTCCTCGAGGCCAGCCAGTCGGGCAAGGTCGAGTTCCGCAACGCCAACCTCCTCGAGAACGCGGCGGGCGAGCAGATCGTCATGGGCCGGAACATGGTCATCGCGATCATGGGCGAGGACGGCGAGGAGCGCGCGAGCCACAAGATCGGCTACGGCACCAAGGTCTTCCTCAAGGAAGGCCAGGATGTGAAGCGCGGCGAGAAGATGTTCGAGTGGGACCCCTACACCCTGCCGATCATCGCCGAGAAGGCCGGTACCGTGCGCTTCGTCGACCTCGTCAACGGCATCGCCGTGCGCGAGGACACCGACGATGCGACCGGCATGACTCAGCGGATCGTCACGGACTGGCGTTCGGTGCCCAAGGGCAACGAGCTCAAGCCCGAGATCATCGTGGTGGGCGAGGATGGCGAACCGGTCCGCACCGACAGCGGCAACCCGGTGACCTACCCGATGTCGGTGGACGCGATCCTGTCGGTCGAGGACGGCCAGCAGATCCAGGCCGGCGACGTGGTGGCGCGGATCCCGCGCGAGGGCGCCAAGACCAAGGACATCACCGGGGGTCTTCCCCGCGTGGCGGAACTGTTCGAGGCCCGTCGTCCCAAGGACCACGCGATCATCGCCGAGATCGACGGCTATGTGCGCTTCGGCAAGGACTACAAGAACAAGCGCCGCATCGCGATCGAGCCGTCGGAAGAGGGCCGCGAGAAGGTCGAGTACATGGTGCCCAAGGGCAAGCACATCCCGGTGCAGGAAGGCGACTTCGTGCAGAAGGGTGACTACATCATGGACGGCAACCCGGCGCCGCACGACATCCTTGCCATCATGGGCGTCGAGGCCCTAGCCGAGTACATGATCGCCGAGGTGCAGGACGTCTATCGACTGCAGGGCGTGAAGATCAACGACAAGCACATTGAGGTGATCGTTCGCCAGATGCTGCAGAAGATCGAGATCTCGGACTCGGGCGAGAGCACGCTTCTCAAGGGCGAGCATGTCGACAAGGCGGAGTTCGACGAGGCCAACGAAAAGGCGATCGCCAAGGGCGGTCGTCCGGCGCAGGGCAGCCCCGTGCTGCTCGGCATCACCAAGGCGTCGCTGCAGACCCGCAGCTTCATCTCGGCGGCCTCGTTCCAGGAGACCACCCGCGTGCTCACCGAGGCTTCGGTCCAGGGCAAGCGCGACAAGCTGGTCGGTCTCAAGGAGAACGTCATCGTCGGCCGCCTGATCCCGGCCGGCACCGGCGGTGCGACCTCGCGCGTGCGCAAGATCGCGCATGACCGCGACCACTCGGTGATCGAGCAGAAGCGCGAGGCGGCCGAGCAGGCCGCGGCGCTGGCCGCCCCGTCCGAGCAGCCGATGTCGGACGACCAGTTCGACACGATCTCGGCGCGCGCCGAGGACAGCCGCGACTGATCGCGACGCCGAGCGACGACATGAAGGGGCCCCCGGGAAACCAGGGGCCCCTTTCGCATGCGCGGCGCTTTTCCTTTGCAGGAGGGAGGAGATCGGGAGGATACTGCTTGCGGGCCCCGCCGCCCGGCGGGACCGGGCGTTCTGCGATGGTGGTCGAGATGGGGTTCCTGAAAGAGATCGACGAGGCGACGGCGACCGGGCCTGCCGCCGACTATTACGCCGAGGCGCGGCGGCGAAACGGGCAGGTGCTCAACCTGCACCGCACCTGCGCGCATCTGCCCGAACTGGCCGGTCACTTCGAGGCGATGACCGGCGCGCTCAAGGCGCGGATGGGGCTGCGGCGCTACGAGCTGGTGACGCTCGCCGCGGCGCTGGCGCTGCGCAGCTCCTACTGCGCGCTGGCGCATGGCAAGGTGCTGCTGGAGAACGGCATGTCGCCCGAGGAGCTGGAGCGGATCGCCACCGAGCGGGGGCACACCTCCATCACCCCGCAGGAGGCCGACCTGATGGGTTATGCCGCCGAGATCGTCACCGATGCCACCGCGATCGGCCAGGCGCATGTCGCCGCTCTTCGGGCGCATGGCCTGTCGGAGGAGGAGATCGCCCAGGCTGCCGCTGCCGCGGCGCTGCGCTGCTATTTCAGCAAGTATCTCGACGCGCTCGGCACCCGGCCCGACGCCGACTTCATGGCGCTGCCGGAGGGGCTGCGCCGGGCGCTGGCGCGGGGGCGGCCGATCGACGAGGCGACGGCGGCCTGAGCCGCCGCCACACGTGAAACACTCAGCCCGCCGCCTCGGCGGCCTCGATCGCGGCGCGCCAGCGCGGATCGGCGCTCGGCGAGCGGCCTTGATGCGCACAGAGCCGCGCCACCAGATCGGCGCAGCACAGGTGATGCAGCCGGGCGACGCCGGGCAGGGCCATCGCCTCCGCATGCACCCGGTCGAAGGCCTCCGCATGGGCCAGCGCTGCCAGATCGCGCCGCCCGTTGCGGTCGCGCCGCTCGAAGAAGGTCTGCGTGTAGCGGTCCTTGGCGGCGGTGGCCGAGGGGGTGCCGCGCTTCATGTCGTATTGCTCGACCGAGCGAAGCACGTAGTGGTTCATCTGCGCGTAGCTGTGGGTGATCTGCTCGACATCGGTGAAGCGCACCGGGTGCGGCTCGGTTAGGAGCGCCTCGATGGTCCGCCCCTCGCTGTCGACGATCCGGTTCCGGGCACGGTCCCACTCGCCCTCGAACTCCCACGGCATGTGATCGCTCCAGCGGCCAAAGCGCTGCGGCGTGCGGAACAGGGTCTTGACCATCACGTTCACCGGCCGCCGCGAGGGTCCCCGCCGCCGGAACTGCCGATGGACTAGACCCGGCTGGTAGCGTTTCCAGCCACCAGTGCCGAAACATTGCCAGTGGAAGGCCACGCCGAGATGGTCGCGGCCGAGATCGTCGAGATAGGAGCTGATCGTGCCATCGCCCCGGTGCAGCACGAGGAACTCGTCGACGTCGCAGATCAGCAGCCAGTCGGTGCGCGCCGTGGCCGGGTGACGCTGTGCGTGACGATGGGCGGATTGCTTGGGCGGCGTGCCGTGCGGCGGCTTGTGCTCGAACCACTCGATCCAGCCCGCCTGCGCGAAAGCTTCGAGCAGGGCAGGGGACCGGTCGGTGCAGTCGTTGACCCCGATCAGGATCTCGAAGCCCATCATCCGGTACCAGGAGATCCACTCGACCAGAAACGCGCCCTCGTCGCGCATGCCGGCAAAGACGAGAAAGCGTTCGGAGCGGTCTGACATGCGGCGAATGATGCACGGATCATCGCCGCCGTCCATCCCGGTGGGGGAGGGCACGCGAGGCGCCCTCCCGTCCGGGTTCAGGCGGGTTCGGTGCGCGCGGTCTCGCGCGCCAGCACCCGCATCCGGCTGTCGAACTCGCCCCGGTCGACATAGCAGCCGCGCAGGTGGCGCCGACCGGTCGCGGGATCGAAGGCGGCCCGGCCATGCAGCACGCGCCGATTGTCGAAGACCACCATCTCGCCCGCGCCGAGCTTCAGCGTCACGAGATAGGCAGGGTCGCGGGTCTTCTGCATCAGCCGGCGATAGGCGGCGTAATAGGCCGGCATGATCTCGGGCGCGATGTCGAGGATGTCCGCGAGATGGGCGTTGAAGCAGATCTCCTCGACCCGGCCGCTCTCGCCGCGCCGGATTACCGTCTTGCGGGCCCGGATGTCGGTCTCGGCGTCGTGGAAGCGGAACGGGATGTCGACCGTGGCCAGAAGCTCGAAACCCTCCGGGTCTTCCAGCGCCAGATCCTCGGCCACCGCGACTCCGTCGCAGAACACCGAGCCGCCGCCTTCGGCTTCGTTGGCGAGGCAGTGCAGGAACTGCCAGCCCGGTGGCAGCTCCTGGTTGGTCAGGTCGGTATGCAGCGGCAGCGCGTCCGAGGTGTAGGCGAGGTTGTTGGGGTCGGGCTTCGAGATCACCTCGAAGGTCACCCCGAAATTGGTTTCGCGCAGGAAGCCGATGCGCCGCGCCACGCGCATGCCGGCCTCGACATCGTCGGCGAGCCCCTCGACGATCGACAGGCCCATTGCCTTGCTGCGCCGCAACCACTCGGCCAGCGCCGTATCGCTGTGCAGCACGTCGGCGGCGCGGGCGCGGGGCACACCGGCCGCGCCGAGATCGCCGCGCCAGCTGGTGGCCGGGACATGGGCCGGGTCCGGCCGCCGCCGGCCGGGGCGATTCTCGCGCAGCCAGTTCAGATCGAACCGGCTCGGCGCGCCATCCCCGGGCCAGTCGACCACGAGCGCCGCGTCCTCGACCCGCGCCGCAACGGGCGCGAGGTCAAGCGGCACCGAGGTCAGGTCGAAGACCCGCTCGCCGGTGCGCGGGTGGAAGCCCGCCGGGTCGGTGTCGCGCAGCCAGATATAGGGGAAGGCGTCGCTGCCGCCCTCGGCCCAGTCGAGCCAGAGTTGCCGCGCCTCGAGGCGCGCCTTTGCCATGTATTGCATGGATCGTCTCCGTGATGTCGGTGGAAATCGCGTTCAACTACGGGCGTCTTGTCCCGGCGGCGGCCACCAATCATAAGCCTTCGCGTGGGGATGGCCCGGGCGTCTTCCGAGAACGACACACATCTGCGGGCTGGTCCTCCGGCAATGGATCGGAACGATCTGCGCGCAACCTAGCATGGCCCGGCGTAGCTGTCATCGCAGCACGCCCGGCGGCCCCGCCCCCGGCGCGGTTGACACCCCCCGCGACTCCCCCTATACGGCCACCACTTGGGCAGGGGGCAGTCCGCTTTCCGCCCTGATATCAGAGCTGAAGTGGTCACGATCCGGGCCTTGGCCCCGATCCTCTGGAGACCCACCGCATCGCGCCCGGAAGAGGGGTGCGTTCGCGGGTTTTTGCGCTTGGCGGACGCGCCAGCGTGAGGAATCGAAATCGGCGGGCCGTCCGGTCCGTGACACTAGTGCAGGAAACGGGGAAAGACGCCCAATGCCAACGATCCAGCAGCTGATCCGCAAGCCGCGGCAGCCGAAAGTCACCAAGTCCAAGTCGCAGCACCTCGAGTCCTGCCCGCAAAAGCGTGGCGTGTGCACCCGAGTGTATACCACGACTCCGAAGAAGCCGAACTCGGCCATGCGGAAGGTCGCCAAGGTGCGCCTGACCAACGGCTTCGAGGTCATCAGCTACATCCCGGGCGAGAGCCACAACCTTCAGGAGCACTCCGTGGTCCTGATCCGCGGCGGCCGGGTGAAAGACCTTCCGGGCGTGCGCTACCACATCCTCCGCGGCGTGCTCGACACCCAAGGGGTCAAGAACCGCAAGCAGCGCCGCTCGAAGTACGGCGCGAAGCGTCCGAAGTAAGGAGAGAGCGCCATGTCGCGTCGTCACGCCGCCGAGAAACGTGAGATCCTGCCCGATGCCAAGTTCGGCGACCGGGTCGTCACGAAGTTCATGAACAACCTGATGATCGACGGCAAGAAGTCCGTTGCCGAGAAGATCGTCTACAACGCTTTCGATCGCGTCGAGAGCCGTCTCAAGAAGGAGCCCGTCGAGGTGTTCCACGAGGCGCTCGACAACATCAAGCCGTCGGTCGAGGTCCGCTCGCGCCGCGTCGGCGGTGCGACCTACCAGGTCCCCGTCGAGGTCCGCCCCGAGCGCCGGGAGGCGCTGGCGATCCGCTGGCTGATCGACGCCAGCGCGAAGCGCAACGAGAACACCATGGAAGAGCGTCTCGCCGGCGAGCTGCTCGATGCGGTCAACGGCCGTGGCACCGCGGTGAAGAAGCGCGAAGACACCCACAAGATGGCCGACGCCAACAAAGCGTTCAGCCACTACCGCTGGTAAGCGGAAGGAGCCCCGACATGGCACGCGACTATCCTCTGCAGCGCTACCGCAACTTCGGCATCATGGCCCACATCGATGCCGGCAAGACCACCACGACCGAGCGGATCCTGTTCTACACCGGCAAGTCCCACAAGATCGGCGAAGTCCACGACGGCGCCGCTACCATGGACTGGATGGAGCAGGAGCAGGAGCGCGGCATCACGATCACGTCCGCGGCGACGACCACTTTCTGGCAGCGCCAGGAAGACCCGACCGCCGAGGGCACTTCGGATACCAAGTACCGCTTCAACATCATCGACACCCCCGGCCACGTCGACTTCACCATCGAAGTCGAGCGTTCGCTGGCGGTGCTCGACGGTGCGATCTGTCTGCTCGACGCCAACGCCGGCGTTGAGCCGCAGACCGAGACCGTCTGGCGTCAGGCCGACCGCTACAAGGTCCCGCGCATCGTGTTCGTCAACAAGATGGACAAGATCGGCGCCGACTTCTTCAACTGCGTGAAGATGATCAAGGACCGCACCGGGGCGACCCCGGTTCCGATCGCTCTGCCGATCGGCGCCGAGGACAACCTCGAGGGCATTGTCGACCTGATCAAGATGGAAGAGTGGGTCTGGAAGGGTGAAGATCTGGGCGCGTCCTGGGTCCGTCAGCCGATCCGTGCCGAGCTCCAGGACGTCGCGACCGAATGGCGCGCCACGCTTATCGAGAATGCCGTCGAGCAGGACGATGCCGCGATGGAAGCCTATCTCGAGGGCGAAGAGCCCGACGAGGCGACCCTGCGCAGCCTGATCCGCAAGGGCACGCTGTCGCTGTCCTTCGTGCCGGTGGCCGCTGGCTCCGCGTTCAAGAACAAGGGCGTCCAGCCCCTGCTGAACGCCGTCATCGACTTCCTGCCCTCGCCGCTCGACGTGCCCGCCTACATGGGCTTCTCGCCGGACGACGAGACCGAGACCCGCAACATCCCGCGTCATGCCGACGACTCCGAGCCCTTCTCGGGCCTGGCGTTCAAGATCATGAACGACCCCTTCGTCGGTTCGCTGACCTTCACCCGCATCTACTCGGGCGTGGTGAAGAAGGGCGACACCATGATGAACTCGACCAAGGGCAAGCGCGAGCGCGTCGGTCGGATGATGATGATGCACGCCATCAACCGCGAGGAAATCGAAGAGGCCTTCGCGGGCGACATCATCGCTCTGGCCGGTCTCAAGGAGACCACCACCGGCGACACGCTGTGCGACCCCAACAAGCAGGTCGTGCTCGAGACCATGACGTTCCCCGATCCGGTCATCGAGATCGCGGTCGAGCCGAAGACCAAGGCCGACCAGGAGAAGATGTCCGCCGGTCTGCAGCGCCTCGCCGCTGAAGACCCGTCCTTCCGCGTCGAGACCGACCTCGAGTCGGGCCAGACGATCATGAAGGGCATGGGCGAACTCCATCTCGACATCCTGGTCGACCGCCTCAAGCGGGAGTTCAAGGTCGAGGCGAACATCGGTGCGCCGCAGGTGGCTTACCGCGAGACCATCGGTCACGCCGTGGAGCACACCTACACCCACAAGAAGCAGTCGGGTGGTTCGGGCCAGTTCGCCGAGGTGAAGCTCAACATCATGCCGACCGAGCCGGGCGAAGGCTATTCGTTCGAGTCGAAGATCGTCGGCGGCGCGGTGCCCAAGGAATACATCCCGGGCGTCGAGAAGGGCATCAAGTCGGTGATGGACTCCGGTCCGCTGGCGGGCTTCCCGGTGATCGACTTCAAGGTCGAGCTGCTGGACGGCAAGTTCCACGACGTCGACTCGTCGGTCCTGGCCTTCGAGATTGCCTCGCGGATGTGCATGCGTGAAGGTCTGCGCAAGGCCGGCGCCAAGCTGCTCGAGCCGATGATGAAGGTCGAGGTGCTGACGCCCGAGGAGTACACCGGTGGCGTCATCGGCGACCTGACCTCGCGTCGGGGCCAGGTGCAGGGGCAGGACACGCGCGGCAACGCCAACGTGATCAACGCCTTCGTGCCGCTCGCCAACATGTTCGGCTACATCAACACGCTGCGCTCGATGACCTCGGGCCGGGCCCAGTTCACGATGATCTTCGATCATTACGAGCCGGTCCCGCAGAACATCTCGGAAGAGATCCAGAAGAAATACGCGTGACGGTCGGCGGGGTCCCGCACGGGGCCCCGTCATCACGACGCCTGACAATTTGAAGGAGCCGATCATGGCAAAGGCAAAATTCGAACGCACCAAACCGCACGTGAACATCGGGACCATCGGTCACGTGGACCACGGCAAGACCACCCTGACCGCCGCGATCACCAAGTACTTCGGTGACTTCCGCGCCTACGACCAGATCGACGGCGCGCCGGAAGAGAAGGCCCGCGGGATCACCATCTCGACCGCCCACGTCGAGTACGAGACCGAGTCGCGTCACTACGCCCACGTCGACTGCCCCGGCCACGCCGACTACGTGAAGAACATGATCACCGGTGCCGCCCAGATGGACGGCGCGATCCTGGTGGTGAACGCCGCCGACGGCCCGATGCCGCAGACCCGCGAGCACATCCTGCTCGGCCGCCAGGTGGGCATCCCCTACATGGTCGTCTACATGAACAAGGTCGACCAGGTGGATGACGAGGAGCTCCTCGAGCTCGTCGAGATGGAAATCCGCGAGCTGCTGTCCTCCTACGACTACCCGGGCGACGACATCCCGATCGTCAAGGGCTCGGCGCTCGCCGCCATGGAAGGCCGTGACGAGGCGATCGGCGAGAACTCGATCCGCGAGCTGCTGAAGGCCGTCGACGAGTACATCCCGACCCCGGCCCGCGCCGTCGACCTGCCGTTCCTGATGCCGATCGAGGACGTGTTCTCGATCTCCGGCCGCGGCACCGTGGTGACCGGCCGCGTCGAGCGTGGCGTGATCAACGTCGGCGACGAGATCGAGATCGTCGGCATCCGCGAGACCAAGAAGTCGACCTGCACCGGCGTCGAGATGTTCCGCAAGCTGCTCGACCGCGGCGAGGCCGGCGACAACGTCGGCGTGCTGCTGCGCGGCATCGACCGTGAAGGCGTCGAGCGCGGCCAGGTGCTGTGCAAGCCCAAGTCGGTCGCGCCGCACACCAAGTTCGAGGCCGAGGCCTACATCCTCACCAAGGAAGAGGGCGGCCGCCACACCCCGTTCTTCGCGAACTACCGTCCGCAGTTCTACTTCCGGACCACCGACGTCACCGGCACCGTTGTCCTCCCCGAGGGCACCGAGATGGTGATGCCGGGCGACAACCTGAAGTTCAACGTCGAGCTGATCGCCCCGATCGCCATGGAAGACGGCCTGCGCTTCGCCATCCGCGAAGGCGGCCGCACCGTCGGCGCCGGCGTGGTCTCCAAGATCGTCGAGTAAGGACGCCCCATCAGGGACGTCGCCGCGGGGCGGGTTTCGCGCCCGCCCCGCACCACTTTTACGACGGGTTCGATGTGGACCGGCAATCCCGCCCGGCCGACCTCTCAACCCGAACCCTTGAAGGGGAATGTCATGGCCGCCCAAAGCCAGAATATCCGTATCCGGCTCAAGGCTTTCGATTACCGCGTGCTGGACGCCAGCACTGCGGAGATCGTCAGCACCGCCAAGCGCACCGGCGCCTCGGTCCGCGGGCCGATCCCGCTGCCGAACAAGATCGAGAAGTTCACCGTTCTGCGTGGACCCCACATCGACAAGAAGTCGCGCGACCAGTTCGAGATCCGCACCCACAAGCGGCTCCTGGACATCGTCGACCCGACCCCGCAGACCGTGGACGCGCTGATGAAGCTCGACCTGGCTGCCGGCGTCGACGTCGAGATCAAGGTCTGAGGGGGTAACGATGTTGCGTTCCGGAATCATCGCCAAGAAGGTGGGTATGACCCGCCTGTTCCTCGAGGACGGCAAGCAGGTCCCCGTGACCGTGCTGCAACTCGACAACCTGCAGGTCGTGGCGCAGCGCACGGTCGAGCGTGACGGCTACACCGCCGTTCAGCTCGGTGCCGGCACCGCCAAGGCCAAGCGCGTGAGCGCGCCGATGCGCGGCCACTTCGCTGCCGCCAAGGTCGAGCCCAAGCGCAAGGTCGCCGAGTTCCGCGTCTCGCCCGAGAACCTGATCGAAGTGGGCGAGGAGATCATCGCCGCGCACTACTTCGAAGGCCAGTACGTCGACGTGTCTGGCGTCTCCATCGGCAAAGGTTTTGCCGGTGCGATGAAGCGTCACAACTTCGGCGGTCTGCGCGCGTCCCACGGCGTGTCCGTGTCGCACCGTAGCCATGGTTCGACCGGCCAGTGTCAGGACCCGGGCAAGGTGTTCAAGGGCAAGAAGATGGCCGGCCACATGGGCGCCGCCCGCGTGACCACCCAGAACCTCCAGGTCATCAAGACCGACGCCGACCGTGGCCTGATCATGGTCAAGGGCGCCGTGCCGGGTGGCAAGGGCGGCTGGGTCACGGTCAAGGACGCCGTGAAGAAGCCGACCGGCGAGAACGTCGTGTTCCCCGCCGGCCTGCGTAGCCATGCCGACGAAGCCAAGCGTCTCGCCGACGAAGCTGCGGCACAGGCCGCCGCCGAGGAGGAAGCCGCCGCCAAGGCCGCTGCCGAGGCCGAGCAGGCCGCGATCGACACCGCTGATGAGGGTGAGAACAATGAAGGCTGATGCGATCAAGCTGGACGGCGGCTCCGCCGGTTCCGTCGATCTCGACGACGCGATCTTCGGTCTCGAGCCGCGCGCCGACATCCTGCACCGCGTCGTGCGCTGGCAGCGTGCGCGTACCCAGCAGGGCACGCACTCGACGCTGGGCCGCTCCGAGGTCAGCTACTCGACCAAGAAGATCTACCGCCAGAAGGGCACCGGTGGCGCACGTCACGGTTCCAAGGGCGCGCCGATCTTCCGTCACGGTGGCACCTACAAGGGCCCGACCCCGCGCAGCCACGAGCACGACCTGACCAAGAAGTTCCGCAAGCTCGGCCTCAAGCACGCCCTCTCGGCGAAGGCGAAGGCCGGTGAGCTGGTGGTTCTCGACAGCATCGAGACCGAGGGCAAGACCTCGGTGCTCGCCAAGCAGGTCGCCAACCTCGGCTGGAAGCGGGCACTGGTCATCGACGCCGCGGCGATCAACGAGGGCTTCGCCCAGGCCGCGCGCAACATCGCCAACCTGGACGTGCTCCCCTCGATGGGCGCCAACGTCTACGACATCCTCCGCAGTGACACGCTCGTGCTCACCAAGGCGGCTGTCGAAGCTCTGGAGGCTCGCCTGAAATGAGCGCGAAACCCGAACACTACGACGTGATCCGCAAGCCGGTCATCACCGAGAAGGCGACCCTGGCCTCCGAGGCCAACGCGGTGGTCTTCGAGGTGGCGATCGACGCCAACAAGCCGCAGATCAAGGAAGCCGTCGAGGCGCTGTTCCAGGTCAAGGTGAAGGCGGTCAACACCGTCGTCACCAAGGGCAAGGTCAAGCGGTTCCGCGGCACGCTCGGCACCCGCAAGGACGTCAAGAAGGCCTATGTTACCCTCGAAGAGGGCAACAGCATTGACGTCTCGACCGGTCTCTAATAGCAGACCCCATCGGCGCGGCCCCGGATTCGTCCGGGGCCGCTCCTTTTGACAGCCGGGGACCTTCGGGGCCCTTCATCACAGGGGACCTTCGGGGCCCTTCAACGACCGGGCCCTGGGCCCGCAAAGCAACGGAAGACACAAAGCATGGCACTCAAGTCGTACAAGCCGACGACGCCGGGCCAGCGCGGGCTGGTGCTGATCGACCGTTCGGAGCTTTGGAAAGGACGCCCCGTCAAGGCCCTCACCGAGGGTCTGACCAAGTCGGGCGGCCGGAACAACACCGGACGGATCACGATGCGTCGTCGTGGTGGTGGCGCCAAGCGCCTCTACCGGATCGTCGATTTCAAGCGCAACAAGTTCGACATGCAGGCCGTCATCGCCCGCATCGAATACGACCCCAACCGTACCGCCTTCATCGCGCTGATCCAGTACGAAGACGGCGAGCAGGCCTACATCCTGGCGCCGCAGCGCGTCTCGATCGGTGACAAGGTCGTCGCTGGCGCCAAGGTCGACATCAAGCCCGGCAACGCGATGCCCTTCTCGGGCATGCCGATCGGCACGATCGTCCACAACATCGAGATGAAGCCCGGCAAGGGCGGCCAGATCGCGCGCTCGGCGGGCACCTATGCCCAGTTCGTGGGTCGTGACGGCGGCTACGCCCAGATCCGCCTCTCCTCGGGCGAGCTCCGGCTCGTGCGCCAGGAGTGCATGGCGACGGTGGGCGCGGTGTCGAACGCCGACCACTCGAACCAGAACCTCGGCAAGGCCGGTCGTAACCGCCACTTCGGCAAGCGTCCCGCCGTCCGCGGCGTCGCGATGAACCCGATCGACCACCCGCATGGTGGTGGTGAAGGCCGGACCTCGGGCGGTCGTCACCCGGTGACCCCGTGGGGCAAGCCGACCAAGGGTGCCCGCACTCGCAACAAGAACAAGGCGTCGTCGAAGCTCATCCTTCGTTCGCGCCACGCTCGCAAGAAAGGCCGTTAACACATGGCTCGTTCTGTTTGGAAAGGCCCTTTCGTCGATGCTTACGTGCTTAAGAAAGCCGAAGCGTCGCGCGAGTCCGGCCGCAACGAAGTGATCAAGATCTGGTCGCGCCGTTCGACGATCCTGCCCCAGTTCGTGGGACTGACCTTCGGCGTGTACAACGGTCACAAGCACGTTCCCGTCAACGTCAGCGAAGACATGATCGGTCAGAAGTTCGGTGAGTACTCGCCGACCCGCACCTATCACGGTCACGCCGCCGACAAGAAAGCGAAGCGGAAGTAAGCCATGAGCAAGGACAAGAATCCCCGCCGCGTCGCCGACAACGAGGCGATGGCCAAGACCCGGATGCTGCGCACCAGCCCGCAGAAGCTCAACCTCGTTGCCGCGATGATCCGTGGCAAGAAGGTGGAGAAGGCCCTTTCGGACCTGACCTTCTCGAAGAAGCGCATCGCCGGCGACGTCAAGAAGTGCCTGCAATCCGCGATCGCGAACGCCGAGAACAACCACAACCTCGACGTCGACGAACTGGTCGTCGCCGAGGCCTGGGTCGGCAAGAACCTGATCATGAAGCGCGGCCGCCCGCGGGCCCGTGGCCGGTTCGGCAAGATCGTCAAGCCGTTCTCGGAACTCACCATCAAGGTCCGTCAGGTCGAGGAGCAAGCCTAATGGGTAACAAGGTCAACCCCGTCGGCATGCGGCTCCAGGTCAACCGGACCTGGGACAGCCGCTGGTACGCCGACACGAAAGACTACGGCGATCTCCTGCTCGAGGACCTTGCGATCAAGGACTTCGTCAAGAAGGAAGCCAAGCAGGCCGGCATCAGCCGCGTGATCATCGAGCGCCCGCACCGCAAGTGCCGGGTGACGATCCACGCCGCCCGTCCGGGCGTGATCATCGGCAAGAAGGGTGCGGACATCGAGGTGCTTCGCAAGAAGCTGTCGAACCTCACCAAGTCCGAGCTGCACCTGAACATCGTCGAGGTCCGCAAGCCCGAGCTCGACGCCGCTCTGGTCGGCGAGTCCATCGCCCAGCAGCTCGAGCGCCGGGTGTCGTTCCGTCGCGCCATGAAGCGCGCCGTGCAGAACGCGATGCGCATGGGTGCCCTCGGCATCCGCGTCAACGTCGCGGGCCGCCTCGGCGGTGCCGAGATCGCGCGGACCGAATGGTACCGCGAGGGCCGCGTGCCGCTGCACACGCTGCGCGCCGACATCGACTATGCGCTGTCCGAAGCCGAGACCCCCTATGGCATCATCGGGATCAAGGTCTGGATCTTCAAAGGCGAGATCATGGAACATGATCCGCAGGCGCGTGACCGCAAACAGGCCGAGCTGCAGGAGGGCCCCGTGCCCCGCGGCGCCGGCGGCCGCCGGTAAGGGAGGGCTGACACATGCTTCAACCGAAGCGCACGAAGTTCCGCAAGCAGCACAAGGGCCGCATCCACGGTGAGGCCAAGGGTGGCTTCAACCTGGACTTCGGATCCTACGGCCTGAAGGCCGTGCAGCCCGAGCGCATCACCGCGCGTCAGATCGAGGCCGCCCGTCGTGCCCTGACCCGCCACATGAAGCGTCAGGGCCGGGTCTGGATCCGGATCTTCCCGGACACGCCCGTGACCTCCAAGCCCACCGAAGTCCGGATGGGTAAGGGTAAGGGTTCGGTCGATTTCTGGGCCGCCAAGGTCAAGCCGGGCCGCGTGATGTTCGAGATCGACGGCGTGAGCGAGGAAATCGCCCGCGAAGCTCTTCGCCTTGCCGCGATGAAGCTGCCGATCAAGACCCGCACCGTGGTCCGCGAGGACTGGTAAGGGCAGGGGTCCTCGGGCCCCGACCGCGCTAAGAGGCCCCCGTCGAGCGATCGGCGGGGGCCTTTTCGTATCCGCTGGAAAGCCGCGTCGGCCCGCGTGGGCGCGCTTTCC
The DNA here is from genome assembly GCF_034371605.1 of Limimaricola variabilis. Taxonomy (NCBI): domain Bacteria; kingdom Pseudomonadati; phylum Pseudomonadota; class Alphaproteobacteria; order Rhodobacterales; family Paracoccaceae; genus Limimaricola; species Limimaricola variabilis. The sequence continues at coordinate 2,492,506 of NZ_CP139691.1, forward strand.
GAGAAAGGGTTTGCATCCCCGGCCCATTCCGTCTAGGGACAGCGCTCATTCACCTAGTCCACCGGAATCAGGGTGACCCTTTCACTGATGACAGGGGCCTTCCGGTGATGTGGAAAGGACAGCCCATGGCGCTCGCTGCCAAGGAACTCAACGACAAGACCCCCGACCAGCTGCGCGAGCAGCTCGTCGCTCTCAAGAAGGAAGCGTTCAACCTGCGCTTCCAGCAGGCCACCGGTCAGCTCGAGAACACCGCGCGGATGCGCAGCGTCCGTCGTGACGTCGCCCGCATCAACACCATCCTGAACCAGAAGGCGGCCGCGGCCGCCGGCACGGAGGCCTGAGCCCATGCCCAAACGCATCCTGCAAGGCGTCGTGACCTCGAACCAGAACGCCCAGACCGTCACCGTTTCGGTCGAGCGCCGGTTCACCCATCCGGTTCTGAAGAAGACGATCCGTAAGTCCAAGAAGTACCGGGCTCACGACGAGGCGAACACCTTCAATGTGGGCGACATCGTCCGCATTCAGGAATGCGCGCCGAAATCCAAGACCAAGCGCTGGGAAGTGATCGCCGAGTAAGGCGCCCACTCTCAGCTTGAACGAAACCCTGGGGAGAAGGCCATTGCGAGCCCCCCAAAGGTCGGGAGAAACCCATGATCCAGATGCAGACCAATCTGGATGTCGCTGACAACTCCGGCGCACGCCGGGTGCAGTGCATCAAGGTCCTCGGCGGTTCGCACCGCCGGTATGCGTCGGTCGGCGACATCATCGTGGTGTCCGTCAAGGAAGCGATCCCCCGTGGCCGCGTGAAGAAAGGTGACGTCCGCAAGGCCGTCGTCGTGCGCACCGCCAAGGAAGTTCGTCGCGAAGACGGCACCTCGATCCGCTTCGACCGCAACGCGGCCGTCATTCTCAACAACAACAACGAGCCGGTCGGCACCCGTATCTTCGGGCCGGTGGTTCGTGAGCTGCGCGCGAAGAACTTCATGAAGATCATCTCGCTCGCGCCGGAGGTGCTGTAATGGCTGCCAAACTCCGCAAAGGTGACAAGGTCGTCGTCCTGACCGGCAAGGACAAGGGCAAGACCGGCGAGATCCAGTCCGTCGACCCCAAGGCCGGCAAGGCCGTGGTCGAGGGGATCAACGTCGCGATCCGCCACGTCAAGCAGAGCCAGACCGACCAGGGTGGCCGTCAGCCGAAGGCGATGCCGATCCAGCTGTCGAACCTGGCCATCGTCGATGCCAACGGCAAACCGGCCCGCGTCGGCTTCCGCGAGGAAGACGGCAAGAAGGTGCGTTTCGCCAAAACCACCGGGGACGTGATCTGATGCTCGATACCGCGAACTATACCCCGCGTCTCAAGGCGACCTTCGCCAGCGAGATCAAGGCCAAGCTCAAGGAAGAGTTCGGCTACAAGAACGACATGCAGATCCCGCGCCTGGACAAAATCGTCCTGAATATCGGCGCCGGGGCCGAGGCCGTCCGCGATTCCAAGAAAGCCAAGTCCGCCCAGGACGATCTTTCGACCATCGCCGGTCAGCGCGCCGTCGTCACCAAGGCCAAGAAGTCGATCGCCGGCTTCCGCGTCCGCGAGGACATGCCGCTCGGTGCGAAGGTGACCCTGCGTGGCGACCGGATGTATGAATTCCTCGACCGCCTGATCACCGTGGCGATGCCCCGGATCCGCGACTTCCGCGGCGTCCCCGGCAAGAGCTTCGACGGCCGTGGCAACTACGCCATGGGCCTGAAGGAGCACATCGTGTTCCCGGAGATCAACTTCGACAAGGTCGATGAGGTCTGGGGCATGGACATCATCATCTGCACCACCGCGAAGACCGACGCGGAAGCGAAGGCGCTGTTGAAGCATTTCAACATGCCGTTCAACAGCTGATCCGCGGGAGGAAAGAGAGATATGGCCAAGAAATCCATGATCGAACGCGAGAAGAAGCGCGAGCGTCTGGTGGCGCAGTATGCCGCCAAGCGCGCCGAGCTCAAGGCGATCGCGAACGACAAAGACAAGCCCGTGGAAGAGCGCTTCAAGGCGAACCTGAAGCTCGCGCAACTGCCGCGCAACAGCTCGCCCACGCGTCTTCACAACCGCTGCCAGCTGACGGGGCGTCCGCACGCCTATTACCGCAAGCTGAAACTCAGCCGGATCATGCTGCGCGAGCTCGGCTCGAACGGGGAAATCCCCGGCATGGTCAAGTCGAGCTGGTAAGGAGGGTCCACAGATGAACGATCCCATCGGTGATATGCTGACCCGCATCCGCAACGCGCAGATGCGTCACAAGTCCACCGTCCTCACCCCCGCCTCCAAGCTCCGCGCCTGGGTGCTCGATGTCCTCGCGGACGAGGGCTACATCCGCGGCTACGAGAAGGTGACCGGCAAGGACGGCCACCCGGCGCTCGAGATCAGCCTGCGCTACTACGAGGGCGCCCCGGTGATCCGCGAGCTCAAGCGCGTCTCCAAGCCGGGCCGTCGCGTCTACATGAGCGTCAAGGACCTGCCGGCACCGCGCCAGGGTCTGGGCGTCTCGATCGTCTCCACGCCCCGCGGCGTGATGTCGGATGCCAACGCGCGCGCTGCCAATGTCGGCGGCGAAGTGCTCTGCACCGTATTCTAAGGAGGGTCCGGAATGTCTCGTATCGGCAAACGCCCGGTCGCCCTGCCCAGCGGCGTGACCGCCAACGTCTCCGGCCAGACGGTCGAAGTGAAGGGGCCCAAGGGCACCCGCAGCTTCACCGCCACCGATGACGTCACACTCAAGCTCGAGGATGGCGCGATCAGCGTCACCCCGCGCGGCCTGTCGAAGCGTTCGCGCCAGCAGTGGGGCATGTCCCGCTCGATGGTTCAGAACCTCGTCACTGGTGTCTCCGAGGGCTTCAAGAAAGAGCTCGAGATCCAGGGCGTCGGCTACCGTGCCCAGATGCAGGGCAACACCCTGAAGCTGGCGCTCGGCTACAGCCACGACGTGAACTTCGAGGTGCCCCAGGGCGTCACGGTTACGGCGCCCAAGCAGACCGAGATCGTGGTCGAGGGCATCGATCAGCAGCTCGTCGGTCAAGTCGCGGCCAACATCCGCGAGTGGCGCGCTCCCGAGCCCTATAAGGGCAAGGGCATCCGCTACAAGGGCGAGTTCATCTTCCGCAAGGAAGGCAAGAAGAAGTAAGGACGCGAAAAAATGGCAAACAGCAAACGGGATCTGTTCCTGAAGCGCCGTCAGCGCGTCCGGAGCAAGCTGCGCAAGGTCAACGCCGGGCGTCCGCGCCTCAGCGTGCACCGCAGCAACAAGAACATCAGCGTGCAGCTGATCGACGACGTCAACGGCGTCACTCTCGCCTCGGCCTCCTCGCTCGAGAAGGATCTGGGCATCGTCGGGAAGAACAACGTCGAGGCGGCCGCCAAGGTCGGTGCGGCGATCGCGGAGCGTGCGAAGAAGGCCGGCGTGACCGAAGCCTATTTCGATCGCGGCGGCTTCCTGTTCCACGGCAAGGTCAAGGCGCTCGCTGACGCGGCCCGTGACGCCGGCCTGAAGATCTGAGGAGACGTAACATGGCAGAACGTGACAACCGTCGCCGCGACCGCGACGAGAACCCGGAATTCGCCGATCGTCTCGTGGCGATCAACCGGGTCTCGAAGACCGTCAAGGGCGGCAAGCGCTTCGGCTTCGCGGCGCTCGTCGTCGTCGGGGACCAGAAGGGCCGCGTCGGCTTCGGCAAGGGCAAGGCCAAGGAGGTCCCCGAGGCCATCCGCAAGGCCACCGAGCAGGCACGTCGCAACCTGATCCGCGTGCCGCTGCGCGAGGGTCGGACCCTGCACCACGACATGGAAGGCCGCCACGGCGCCGGCCGCGTCGTGATGCGTGCCGCTCCGGCGGGTACCGGCATCATCGCCGGCGGCCCGATGCGTGCGGTGTTCGAGATGCTGGGCCTGCAGGACGTCGTGTCCAAGTCGCTCGGCTCGCAGAACCCGTACAACATGATCCGCGCCACGCTGGACGGCCTCCGCGCCGAGCAGTCGCCGCGTGCGGTCGCCCAGCGTCGCGGCAAGAAGGTCGCCGACATTCTGCGCAAGCCCGAAGAGGCCGGCGCCGAAGTCGCCGAAGCCTGAGGAGAGCGGACATGGCAACCATCGTCGTCAAGCAGATCGGCTCGCCGATCCGCCGCCCCGCCATCCAGCGCGCGACGCTGAAGGGTCTGGGGCTCAACAAGATGCACCGCACCCGTGAGCTCGAGGACACCCCCTCGGTCCGCGGCATGGTGAATTCGATCCCGCACCTCGTGCAGATCATCGAAGAAAAGGCCTGAGCCACGGGCTCGGCGCAGATGGAAGGGGCGTCGCGGGAAACCGCGGCGCCCCTTTCGCATGCGGCCCGTCCCGCCACCCTCCCGCGACTCGGGCGGGGCTGCTATGATGCGGCGAGGTCGCGGCAATGGCGGACGTCCTGCCCGGACCTGATCCCGAGTTGCGCCGCCCCGTCTCGGCCCGTGTCCCGCCGCCCCATGCAGGGCGGCTTCCGCAACGGGGGAGGGGGCCATGATCGATTGGTCCATCGAGGGGGAATCCTTCGGTAACTGCAACTGCGCCTATGGATGTCCCTGCCAGTTCGAGGATCTTCCGACGCACGGCCATTGCCGGGGCTTCGAGGTGCTGCGGATCGAGCGCGGCCATTTTGCCGAGACCCGGCTCGACGGGCTCCTTGTCGCGCTGCTCTATGCCTGGCCGGGTCCGATCTTCGAGGGTCGCGGGGAATTGCAGGCGGTGATCGACGAGCGCGCCGACGCGGATCAGCGCGCGGCGCTGGAGCGGGTGCTTCATGGCGGCGAGACCGCCGAGGCCGCGACGCATTGGTGGGTGTTCCGGGCGATGTCCGACGTGGTGTACCCGACGCTGTATCGCCCGATCGAGCTCGAACTCGACATCGACGCGCGACGGGCACGGGCCACGATCCCCGGTGTCCTGACCGGGGAGGGGCGGCCGATCATGCCGCCGCATTCCGATGGCGAGCACCGGGTGCGGATCCAGATCCCGGGCGGCATCGAGTTCGAGACTGCCGAGATCGGCAGCGCCACCTCGCGCAGCGGCACCGACAGCGCCATCTCGCTCGACCTGACCGACAGCTACGGCCAGTTCAACCGGCTGCACCACAATGGAGAGGGCGTCGTGCATGGCTGAGGCCGCAGCGGACCGCCTCGTGCCCTTGCTCAGACGTGACCGGCTGATCTGCGGCACCCTGCTGGCCGCGGTCTGCGCGCTGGCTTGGGTCTATACGCTGGCGGGTGCAGGCCTTGGGCCCCCGTTTCGAGGCATGGCTCCGGCCCCGGGTGAAGGCGCCGGCTCCGCTGCCATGGGGTGGAGCCTGTCGCATGGCGCGCTGATGCTCGCGATGTGGTGGGTGATGATGGTGGCGATGATGTTGCCATCGGCCGTGCCGGTGATCCTGCTCGCCGCCGCGCTGAACCGCCGCGCGACCGGTCGCGCCCCGTTCTCCGCCACGGCAGTGTTCGTCGCGGGCTACCTGCTGGCCTGGCTCGGCTTCAGCCTCGCGGCGGTGGTGGCGCAGGCGGCGCTGGCCGAGGTTCGCTGGCTCGGTTCCGGCATGGCGAGTGCGAGCGGGGTGCTGAGTGGCGGGCTGCTGCTGGCTGCCGGGGCGTGGCAGTTCACCCCGGCGAAACGCGCCTGCCTGCGGCATTGCCGCTCGCCGGTGGACTGGCTCATCCGCCACCGGGGCCGTGGCTGGCGCGGCGCGCTGGCGATCGGAGTGGGCCATGGCGGCTATTGTTCTGGCTGCTGCTGGGCGCTGATGGCGCTTCTCTTCGTGGGCGGCGTTATGAACCCCCTCTGGATCGCCGGGTTGGCGCTGCTGGTGCTGGTCGAGAAGCTGGCGCCGCGCGGCCCGGCACTGGGGCGGATCACCGGCCTGATCCTACTCATGTCGGGGGGCGTCGTTCTCCTGCCGTGAGGTAGGACGCTTGAAACTTGGCGCAGGCGGTCGTATACGCCGCCGGTGGCCCGATTGCGGGTCCCGAATCCGTACATAAAAGCCGCGTTTGCCCGTTCCGTCGCTGGGGGGCAGTTCCGGCACAAGGAGAAGCGACATGAAACTCAACGAACTGCGCGACAATCCGGGCGCGACCAAGAAAGCCAAGCGCGTCGGCCGTGGTCCGGGCTCCGGCACCGGCAAGATGGGTGGCCGTGGTATCAAGGGTCAGAAATCCCGTTCGGGCGTGGCCATCAAGGGCTACGAGGGCGGCCAGATGCCGCTCTACCAGCGTCTGCCCAAGCGCGGCTTCAACAAGCCGAACCGCCGCGAATACGCTGTCGTGAACCTCGGCCTTATCCAGAAGTTCATCGACGCCGGCAAGATCGACGCCGCTCAGGACATCACCGAGGACGCGCTGATCGCGTCGGGCCTGGTCCGTCGCAAGCGTGACGGCATCCGCGTGCTGTCCAAGGGCGAGTTCACCGCCAAGGCCAACATCGCCGTGACCGGCGCCTCCAAGGGCGCGATCGAGGCGGTCGAGAAGGCCGGTGGCAAGCTCACCGTCACCGCCCCGGCGGCCGCCGCCGAATAATCGGTGGCCGGGGGGCCTTGCGCTCCCCGCCCCCGTCACCGACTGTTCCCGCGCCGCCGACCGGAAGATCCCGGTTTGGCGGCGCTGACATGACAAGAGAGCCCCGATGGCATCAGCAGCAGAACAGATGGCCGCCAACATGAGCTGGGGGGCCTTCGGCAAGGCCACCGAGCTCCGTCAGCGGATCCTCTTCACGATCGGTCTCCTGATCGTCTACCGGCTCGGCACCTTCATCCCGGTTCCCGGGATCGATGGCGCCGCGCTGCGCAACTTCATGGAGAGCGCGGCCTCCGGCATCGGCGGCATCCTGTCGATGTTCACCGGCGGCGCGCTGTCGCGCATGGGCATCTTCGCCCTCGGCATCATGCCCTACATCTCCGCCTCGATCATCGTGCAGCTCATGGCCTCGATGTACGAGCCGCTGAAGCAGCTCAAGAAAGAGGGCGAGCAGGGCCGCAAGAAGATCAACCAGTACACCCGCTACTTCACCGTGGTGCTGGCGACCTTCCAGGCCTACGGCCTCGCCGTGAGCCTCGAGGCCGGCGACCTGGTCACCGATCCGGGCCTGTTCTTCCGTGCCTCGACGATGATCACCCTGGTGGGTGGCACCATGTTCCTGATGTGGCTGGGCGAGCAGATCACCGCCCGCGGCATCGGCAACGGCATCTCGCTGATCATCTTCGTCGGCATCATCGCCGAGATCCCGGCCGCGCTGGCGCAGTTCTTGAGCCAGGGCCGTTCGGGCGCGATCAGCCCGGCGGTGATCCTGCTGGTGATCGCGATGGTGATCGGGGTGCTGACCTTCGTGGTGTTCATGGAGCGCAGTCTCCGGAAGATCCACATCCAGTACCCGCGCCGTCAGGTCGGCATGAAGGTCTATGACGGCGGCTCCTCGCACCTGCCGATCAAGGTCAACCCGGCCGGCGTGATCCCCGCGATCTTTGCCTCGGCGCTGCTGCTGCTGCCGACCACGCTGTCGACCTTCTCGGGCGGCTCGACCGGTCCGATCATGTCGACGATCCTCGCCTATTTCGGGCCGGGCCAGCCGCTCTACCTGATCTTCTTCGCCGGCATGATCATCTTCTTCACCTACTTCTATACCCGGGAAGTGGCGTTCAAGACCGATGACGTGGCCGACAACCTGAAGAACCAGAACGGCTTCATCCCCGGCATCCGTCCCGGCAAGCGGACCTCGGAGTATCTCGAATACGTCCTCAACCGCATCCTGGTGCTGGGTTCGGCCTATCTGGCGCTGGTGGCGCTGCTGCCCGAGATCCTGCGCAGCCAGCTGGCGATCCCGTTCTACTTCGGCGGCACCTCGATCCTGATCATCGTTTCGGTCGGGATGGACACCATCCAGCAGGTGCAGAGCCATCTTCTGGCCCATCAGTACGAAGGGCTGATCGAGAAGTCGCAACTGCGCGGGAGACGCGCCGGCAAGACGAACAAGACCAAGGCGAGGGGGCCTGCACGTCGATGACCAACATCATTCTTCTGGGGCCGCCGGGCGCGGGCAAGGGCACGCAGGCCAAGCGGCTGGTCGAAGAGCGTGGCATGGTCCAGCTCTCCACCGGCGACATGCTGCGCGAGGCCCGCTCCTCCGGCACCGAGATGGGGCAGCGGGTCGCCGCCGTGATGGATCGCGGCGAGCTGGTCACCGACGAGATCGTCATCGGCCTGATCCGCGAGAAGCTGACCTCCGGCGCGGCGCATGGCGGCTACATCTTCGACGGCTTCCCGCGCACCCTAGCGCAGGCCGACGCGCTCGGCGCGCTGCTGTCGGAGCTGGGCCAGTCGCTCGACCACGTGATCGAGATGCGTGTCGATGACGAGGTGCTGGTCGCGCGGATCACCGGCCGGTCGACCTGCGGCAATTGCGGCGAGGTCTATCACGACGTGACCCGCCCGGTGCCCGCCGATGGCAAGTGCGTCAATTGCGGCTCGACCGAGATCAAGCGTCGCGCCGACGACAACGAGGACGCGCTGCGCACCCGGCTCTTGGCTTACTACAAGCAGACCTCGCCGCTGATCGGCTATTACCATGCCAAGGGTCAGCTCGAGAGCGTCAACGGTCTGGCCGCGATCGAGGCGGTCGCCGCCGAGATCTCCGGACTGCTGGGCAGCCAGACTCAGGACGCCTGAGCGCGGCGTCCGGGCGGAACGGCCGGGGGGCTTGACCCTCCGCCGATCCGCCCATAGACAGCCCCATCCCGAAAGGGAATCATTTCGCGCGCGTACACGGGTCGCTCCCGCCGCCCGCGCGGATCACCTCGCAGGATGCGGCCCGGATCTTCCGGGCCTCAGTTGTGAAAAAAGGCTCCGGCATCACGGAGCCGCAACGAAAGGACGCTAAACGTGGCACGTATTGCCGGCGTGAACATCCCGACCGCGAAGCGGGTTCCGATCGCCCTCACCTACATCACCGGTATCGGTGACAGCACCGCCCGCCAGATCTGCGAAGCCGTCGGCATCGACGTGACCCGTCGGGTCAACGATCTCTCCGACGCCGAGGTCCTGGCGATCCGCGAGCACATCGACGCCAACCTCACCGTGGAAGGCGACCTGCGTCGCGAGACCACGATGAACATCAAGCGCCTGATGGATCTCGGCTGCTACCGTGGCCTGCGCCACCGTCGCAACCTGCCGGTCCGCGGCCAGCGTACCCACACCAACGCTCGCACCCGCAAAGGCCCCGCGAAGGCCATTGCCGGCAAGAAGAAATAAGGGGACGCATCCATGGCACGTGATACCCGTCGCGGAGGCAAGAAGAAGGTCTCCAAGAACATCGCCGCAGGCGTGGCGCATGTGAACAGCTCGTTCAACAACACCAAGATCCTGATCTCGGACGTGCAGGGCAACGCGATCTCCTGGTCGTCCGCCGGCACCATGGGCTTCAAGGGCTCGCGCAAGTCGACCCCCTATGCCGCCCAGCTCGCCGCCGAAGACGCGGGCCGCAAGGCGCAGGAACACGGCGTGAAGACGCTGGAAGTCGAAGTGCAGGGCCCCGGTTCGGGCCGCGAGAGCGCGCTGCGCGCCCTGGCTGCCGTCGGCTTCAACATCACGTCGATCCGCGACGTGACGCCGATCGCCCACAACGGCTGCCGCCCGCCGAAGCGCCGCCGCGTCTGAGCCAGCACTACCTGTTCGGGGCCGCGCCTGTCTGCGCGGCCCCGAACCGTCATTTTGAAACCTCGGGCGTCCGGCTCTTCGGGACCATGGAGCACGGACAGGAATGGAGGGACGCATGATCCACAAGAATTGGGCCGAGCTGATCAAGCCGACGCAGCTCGACGTCAAGCCGGGCAACGATCCGGCGCGGCAGGCCACCGTGGTCGCCGAGCCGCTCGAGCGCGGCTTCGGCCTGACGCTGGGCAACGCGCTGCGCCGCGTGCTGATGTCGTCGCTCCAAGGTGCGGCCATCACCTCCGTCCAGATCGACAACGTGCTGCACGAGTTCTCCTCGATCTCGGGCGTCCGTGAAGACGTGACCGACGTGGTGCTGAACCTCAAGGGCGTCGCGATCCGCATGGAAGTCGAGGGCCCGAAGCGGCTTTCCGTCCAGGCGACCGGCCCCGGCGTCGTCACCGCCGGTGACATCTCCGAGAGCGCGGGCATCGAGATCCTCAACAAGGATCACGTGATCTGCCACCTCGACGATGGCGCCAACCTCTACATGGAGCTGACCGTCAACACCGGTAAGGGCTATGTCGCGGCCGACCGCAACAAGCCCGAGGACGCGCCGATCGGCATGATCGCCATCGACGCGATCTACTCGCCGGTCAAGAAGGTGTCCTACGACGTGCAGCCGACCCGTGAGGGTCAGGTGCTCGACTATGACAAGCTGACCATGAAGGTCGAGACCGACGGTTCGCTGACCCCGGACGACGCCGTGGCCTATGCCGCGCGCATCCTGCAGGACCAGCTGTCGATCTTCGTGAACTTCGACGAGCCGGAATCGGCCTCGGCCGGCGCGCTCGACGATGGTCTCGAGTTCAACCCGCTGCTGCTGAAGAAGGTCGACGAGCTCGAGCTGTCGGTGCGTTCGGCGAACTGCCTGAAGAACGACAACATCGTCTATATCGGCGACCTGATCCAGAAGACCGAAGCCGAGATGCTCCGCACCCCGAACTTCGGCCGCAAGTCGCTCAACGAGATCAAGGAAGTGCTCTCGGGCATGGGCCTGCATCTCGGCATGGACGTCGAGGACTGGCCGCCGGACAACATCGAAGACCTGGCCAAGAAGTTCGAAGACCAGTTCTGATCGATCTTCGGGGGCGGGTGACCGCCCCCGACACGACCCGGGCATCCCGCCCCAAGGAGAGTGGCCGACACGCATCGGCTGCCGGACAAAGCAAAACGCTATAGGAGACACCCAATGCGTCATGGAAGTGGCTACCGCCGCCTGAACCGTACCCACGAGCACCGCAAGGCGATGTTCGCGAACCTCGCCGGCTCGCTGATCGAGCACGAGCAGATCAAGACCACGCTGCCCAAGGCGAAAGACCTGCGCCGCGTGATCGAGAAGCTCGTGACTCTCGGCAAGCGCGGCGACCTGCATGCCCGCCGCCAGGCCGCGGCTCAGCTCAAGCAGGACGCCTACGTCGCCAAGCTGTTCGACATCCTCGGGCCGCGTTACGCCGACCGTCAGGGCGGCTATGTCCGCGTGCTGAAGGCCGGCTTCCGCTATGGTGACATGGCGCCGATGGCGATCATCGAGTTCGTCGACCGCGACGTCGACGCCAAGGGCGCCGCCGACCGCGCCCGGCTCGAGGCCGAGGACGCCGCTGCGGAGTGATAGGCTCCCCAGTACCAAGGCATAGCGCCCCACCCGAAAGGGTGGGGCGTTTTTGGTTATGGTCGCTGCGTCAATACGTTAGAGCTTTGGCACACGGCGTCTGAGGGGCTATCCCGGTAGGGAGCCAGCAGACCAAGGACCGGCATGTCTCCGAAAGTCGATATCGACAGCCATATCCAGGACCTCGAAGCACGCGCGCCGGGTGGGGCCTTCTTTGCCCTGCATATCCGCTTCGCCCTGCCGCTGATCAGCCATCAGAGTTTTCCGGAGGCTTGGGTCCGGCGCTACACCGAAGAGGCCTATGCGCTGCGCGACCCGGTGATCGCCTGGGGCTTCAGTACCACCGGTGCCTGCCGTTGGAGCGAGATCGAGCTGCCCGATCCGTTCGACATCTTCGGTCAGGCCCGCCGGTTCGGCATGGTCTATGGCGTGGCAGTGTCCTGCGGCCCGATGATGTCGCGCTCCATCGCATCGGCCTGCCGCGCGGATCGCGAGTTCACCGATGTGGAGATGGCCGAGATCGAGCGCATTCTCGCCCGCCTGCACGAGTTGACCGAGCCGCCCGGCCGCCTGACCAAGGCGCAGGTCGAGGCGTTGCGCTGCGTCGCCGCGGGCGACCGCCACGCCGCGGCGGCCGCGAAACTCGGTATCTCCGAGAGCGCCTTCAAGGCGCGCCTGTCGTCAGCCCGTGCCGCGTTGCTGGCGCGGACCACCACCGAAGCGGTGCAGCGGGCGAGGGACGCGCGGCTGATCTGATCGCGACCGGACACAAGATTTCGGCCGCGATACCAAATCCCTTGGCAGTTATCCACAGGCGCACTAGATTTGGGGCATGGCCGATCTGTTCGACAACTTGCCCGGTCTTGACCCGGCGCCTCCGCCCGCCAAGCCCGCGCCCGAACCGGCCGGGCATCGGCCGCTCGCGGATCGGCTGCGGCCCAAGACGCTGGGCGAGGTCATTGGCCAGGAGCAGGTGCTGGGACCCGAGGCGCCGCTTGGCGCGATGCTTGCCGCCGGTTCGCTGTCATCGCTGATCCTGTGGGGGCCGCCCGGCGTCGGCAAGACCACCATCGCGCGGCTGCTCGCCGACGCGACCGATCTCGCCTTCGTGCAGGTCAGCGCGATCTTCACCGGCGTCGCGGATCTCAAGAAGGTGTTCGAGGCGGCGAAACTCAGGCGCGGGCAGGGTCGGGCGACGCTCCTCTTCGTCGACGAGATCCACCGTTTCAACAAGGCGCAGCAGGACGGCTTCCTGCCGCATATGGAGGACGGGACGATCCTGCTGGTGGGCGCCACCACCGAGAACCCCTCCTTCGAGCTGAACGCCGCTCTCCTGAGCCGGGCGCAGGTGCTGGTGCTGGAGCGGCTCGACCTCGCGGATCTAGAGCGCCTCGCCCAGCGCGCTGAAAAGGAGTTGGGCCGGGCCCTGCCGCTCGACGGGGCCGCGCGCGAGGCGCTGCTCGGCATGGCCGATGGCGACGGGCGCGCCTTGCTCAACCTGATCGAGCAGGTCGCGGCATGGAAGACCGACACCCGCCTCGGGGTGGAGGCCCTGACCGCGCGCCTGATGAAGCGCGCCGCGAAATACGACAAGTCCGGCGACGAGCACTACAACCTGATATCTGCGCTGCACAAATCGGTGCGCGGCTCCGACCCCGATGCCGCGCTGTACTGGCTGGCGCGGATGCTGACCGGGGGCGAGGATCCGCGCTACCTCGCGCGGCGCATCACCCGCATGGCGGTCGAGGATATCGGTCTCGCCGATCCGCAGGCGCAGACGGTCTGCCTGCATGCCTGGGAGACCTATGAGCGGCTGGGCTCCCCCGAGGGCGAGCTGGCTCTGGGGCAGGCGGTGGTCTATCTGGCGCTCGCGCCGAAATCCAACGCGGGCTACGCCGCCTTCAAGGCGGCCATGGCCGAGGCCCGCAAGACCGGCTCCGAGCCGCCGCCCAAGCATATCCTCAACGCCCCGACCCGGCTGATGAAGGAACAGGGCTACGGCAAGGGATATGATTACGATCACGACGCCGAGGATGCCTTCTCCGGGCAGAACTACTTCCCCGAGGCGATGAAGCGCCCGGTCTATTACACGCCGGTCGATCGCGGGCATGAACGGGAGCTCAGGAAGCGGGTCGAGTTCTTCTCCGGGCTGCGCGAGAAGCGCCGCCGGGGCGAGGGGCGCTGAGCCTTAGCGCCGGCGCCACGGCTGCAGCAGCATCCGGTCGACCCAGAGGTCGCGCCGCGTGCGGAAACGGTCGATGCCCAGCGTCATCCCGAGATGTCCGCTCTTGGGTTGCGCGCGGTAGGTGCCAAGCAGCCGGTCCCACCAAGGCAGGTTGAAGCCGTAATTGCTGTTGGCCTCCTCGGGCAGAACCGAGTGATGCACCCGGTGCATGTCCGGCGTCACCACGATCCAGCGCAGCAGCCTATCGACGCGGGCGGGAATGTGGATGTTCGAATGGTTGAACATCGAGCTGGCGTTCAGCAGTACCTCGAAGATCAGCACCGCGATGGCCGGCGGGCCGAGCGCCGCGACCAGCCCCAGCTTCAGCCCCATCGACAACAGGATCTCGACCGGGTGAAACCGAACCCCCGTCGTCACATCGAATTCCAGATCGGCATGATGCATCCGGTGCAACCGCCACAGCGCGGGCACCGCGTGGAACAGCACGTGCTGGAGGTAGATCGCGAAATCGAGCACCACGACCGACAGCGGCACCGCGATCCAGCCCGGGGTGCCGAACGCGTTGAACAGGCCCCAGCCATGCTCCTCTGCCATCACCGCGAGGCCCACCGCCACGATCGGAAAGGCGATCCGCAGCGCCACCGCGTCGAGCGCCACCAGCGCGAGGTTGTTGGACCAGCGCAGCAGGCGCGGGATCTCGCGGCGGCGTCGCGGCGCGAGGAGTTCCCACAGCGCCATCGCCGCGAGTACCCCGAGAAAGGCGACGAGCCGGATCACCGGTTCGCGGGCAAGGAGCATCTCGTCCATCTGTCGGGAGACTCCGGGCCGTTCAGTCCAGCGTCGAGGCGACGCGGCTGATCGGCGTGGTCTTCGGCGGCGCGGTAAAGCGCGGCCGCGCGCCGTCGCGATAGGCGGCAAAGGCGCGGCTGTCGAGGAAGCGCTGCTTCGCGGCATCGTCCTCGAACTCCAGCACACCGATGAAGCGGGTCGGATCCGCGGTAGCGTAGCCGGTATAGCTGAAGCCCTCCACGCCTTCGGCCTTCAGGCCGGAGACGAGATCCTGCAGCGCCGCGGTCTGGGCCTCGGACTGGCCCTCGGCAAGGCTGTATTCGACGAGCAGTCCCATGGTCCCGATCCTTTGCAAGGCCGATTCGCCCCGGCGCGGGGCGGGCACGCCGATACTAGCACGGCCCCGGCGGAGCAGGGGCGCCCGCCCCACAGACCTCGCGTCACCGGGTCCGGGCAGGCCGTGCATCCCGGGTAGAAAGGGCCGACGCTTGACAAGCGGGGCCTGCCCAACGACACCGCGCGGATGATGACATCCCTTGCATTGGTGGCCCTTGGCGGCGCCGCAGGCGCGAGCCTGCGCTTTCTCGTCGGGCAGGCCGTGGTCTTCCCGATGGGCACCGTCGCGGTGAACATCGCCGGAAGCCTCGCCATCGGTGCGCTCTGGGTGCTGCTGGAGGGGCGCGCGTCGCAACTCGCGCCGCTCCTGATCACCGGGCTGCTGGGCGGCTTCACCACCTTTTCGGCCTTCTCGCTCGACGCGCTGCGGCTTGTCGAGGCGGGACGGGCCGGGGCAGCGCTGGCCTATGTGGCGGGATCAGTCATCTTCTCAATTGCGGCCTGCGCGGCGGGCCTGTGGATCGCAAGGAGCCTCGCATGAGCGGCGTGCAGACCATCACCGTGGGTGCGGACGAGGGCGACCAGCGGCTCGACCGCTGGCTCAAGCGGCACTTTCCGCATCTCGTCCAGACCCGGATCGAGAAAATGTGCCGCAAGGGCGAGCTTCGGGTCGATGGCGGCCGCGTGAAGCCCGCCACCCGGCTCGAGGTCGGCCAGAGCGTGCGCGTGCCCCCGATCCCCGAAGCGCATGAGGTCGAGAGCCGGCGCGTCGATCGCAGCCAGATCTCCAAGAAGGACGCGGAGATGATCCGCGGCTGCGTGATCTACCGTGACGACCACATCATCGCGATCAACAAGCCGGCAGGCCTGCCCACGCAGGGCGGTTCCGGCGTGGCGAAACATGTCGACGGGCTCGCGGAAGCGCTGCGCGACGGCTTCGAGGACAAGCCGCGCCTCGTGCACCGGCTCGACAAGGATACCTCCGGCGTGCTGCTGCTGGCGCGCACCCGCACCGCCGCTAAGGGGCTGACCGAGAACCTCAAGCACCGCGAGACGCGCAAGATCTATTGGGCTGCCGTCGCCGGCGTGCCGCAGCCGCGTGCCGGCACGATCAAGTACGGCCTTGTGAAGGCGATGGGGCATGGCAAGGGCGGCGAGGGCGAGAAGATGCAGTGCATCCACCCCGCCGAGGTCGACAAGACCCCGGGCGCCAAGCGCGCCGTGACCGATTTCGCGACGCTCAGCGCGCTCGGCCAGCGCGTGTCGTGGATGGCGCTCGTCCCGGTGACGGGCCGCACCCACCAGCTGCGCGCCCACATGGCCGAGATCGGCCACCCGGTGGTGGGCGACGGCAAGTATGGCGGCTCGAGCCAGGAAAATCTCGGCGATGGCTGGGGCGCTGGCTTGGGCGCGGAGATCGACCGCAAGCTGCACCTGCACGCCCGCTCGCTCAAGATCGAGCACCCCGTGACCAAGGCAATCCTGCAGATCGTGGCGCCCTTGCCCGAGCACATGGAGCGGACCTGGGACTTCTTCGGCTGGGACACGCGCGACGCGCCGATGGACCCGTTCGATCCGGACGAACTCGACGGATGAGCGAACTGCGGCTGGTGATCTTCGATGTCGACGGCACGCTCGTCGACAGCCAGCGCGACATCCTCGCGGCGATGGCCGAAGCCTTCGCCTCGGAGGGCCTCGCCATGCCCCCGCGCGAGCGGGTGCTGTCGGGGGTGGGGCTGTCGCTGCCCGAGACCTTCCTGCGCCTCGCGGGCGAGCAGGGGCCGGACAGCCGCACGCGCATGATCGCCGTCTACTGCACCGCCTATGCCGATCTGCGGCAGAAGCACGGCCCCGAGAGCAGCCCCTTCTATCCCGGCGCCCGCGCAGCGCTGGAAGGGCTGGCAGCGGAGCCTTACACGCTTCTGGCAGTCGCTACGGGCAAGTCGCGGCGCGGTCTCGACCGGCTGATCGAGGCGCATGGCCTCGAAGGGGTGTTCCACAGCCGGCAGACTGCCGATGACCATCCCTCCAAGCCGCACCCGGCCATGGTCCATGCGGCGCTGGACGAGACCGGCGTGGCGCCGCAGCGGGCGGTGATGATCGGCGACACCCGGTTCGACGTCGAGATGGCACGCGCCGCCGGCGTGGCCTCGATCGGTGTCGCTTGGGGCTATCAACCGGCGGCGGGGCTGGGCGCCGACCGCATCATCCACGACTGGGCCGGGCTTCGTCCCGCGCTCGACGATCTGACGGAGACGACCCGATGAGCGAATGGAAGGCCAAGCGCTTCTGGAAGCAGGCCAGCGCCACCCAGGCCGATGGCGGCTGGCAGGTGCTGCTCGATGGCCGCCCGGTCCGCACCCCGGCCAAGGCGGCGCTGCTGCTGCCTACGCAGGCACTGGCCGAGGCGGTCGCAGCGGAGTGGGGTGCCCAGGAAGAGCGGATCGACCCGCGCGCCATGCCCGCCACCCGTACCGCCAATTCGGCGATCGACAAGCTGGCGCTGCAGCGCGAGGAGGTGGCCGAGATGCTCGCTTCCTATGGCGGCTCGGACATGCTGTGCTACCGCGCCGAGACCCCGGCAGAGCTGGCCGCCCGGCAGGCCGCCGAATGGGATCCGCTGCTCGACTGGGCCGAGACGGCGTATGGCGCCCGGCTCCGGCCCACCGCCGGCATCATGCCGGTGACGCAGGACGCCGCGGCGCTGGAACGGCTGGCCGCGCCGGTGCGGGAGATGGAGCCCTTCGCGCTCGCCGCGTTCCACGACCTCGTGGCGCTGTCCGGCTCGCTGGTTCTGGCGCTGGCGGTGGTCGCCGATCGGCTCGATCCGGAAGAGGCCTGGCGGCTGTCCCGGATCGACGAGGAGTGGCAGATCGAGCAATGGGGCGAGGACGAGGAGGCCGAGGCAATGGCCCAGGTCAAACGCGCCGCCTTCCTCGACGCCGCGCGGTTCTGGAAACTGCTGCACTGAGCGCGAATCGCGACCCGGCAAAGCGCCCGGTTTTTCGGCAGCGGCGCCGCTTTACCCGGCGTCCGCGCCGTGACGTGACGGGGCGCAGCCCTTGACCCGATGGCAAATCATTGCCCAACTGGCGCGGTCGGGGCCGGCATGGTCCCTTCGACCCATCGGGCTCCGCGACACCGGAGCACCAGATTGCCGCCCCCGCCAAGAGGGGCCGCGACACAGGAAGAGGTTATTCATGAAGAAATCCGTACTCTTCGGCGCCCTGACCACCGCTGGTCTGGCCGCCGGAGCGGCGCAAGCCGCGACGCTCGACGATGTCAAGGAGCGTGGCGAGCTGAACTGCGGCGTGGTCACCGGCCTGGCCGGCTTCGGCGCGCCTGACGCCAACGGCGTCTGGGAAGGTTTCGACGTCGCCGTCTGCCGCGCCGTGGCCGCCGCCGTGCTGGGCGACCCGATGGCCGTCAACTTCGTGCCCACCACCGGTCAGACCCGCTTCACCGCGCTGGCCTCGGGCGAGATCGACATGCTCGCGCGTAACACCACCTGGACCTTCTCGCGCGACACCGATCTCAAGTTCGATTTCGTCGGCGTGAACTACTATGACGGCCAGGGCTTCATCGTGCCGACCGCGCTGGGCGTGTCCTCGGCCAAGGATCTCGACGGCGCCACGATCTGCATCCAGACCGGCACCACCACCGAGCTGAACCTCGCGGACTTCTTCCGCAACAACAACATCAGCTACGAGCCCGTCCCGGTCGAGACCAACGCCGAAGGCCAGCAGCAGTATCTGGCCGGTGCCTGCGACGCCTACACTACCGACGCGTCGGGCCTCGCCGCGACCCGTGCCACCTTCGAGAACCCGGGCGATCACGTGATCCTGCCCGAGATCATCTCCAAGGAGCCGCTCGGTCCGCTCGTGCGCCATGGCGACAACGAATGGGCCGACATCGTGCGCTGGACGCTCAACGCGCTGATCGCCGCCGAGGAATACGGCGTGACCTCTGCCAACGTGAACGAGCTGGCCTCGGCCCCGGGCACCAACCCCGAGGTGAACCGCCTGCTCGGCACCGAGGGCGAACTCGGCGGGATGATCGGCCTCGAGAACGACTGGGCCAAGAACGCGATCGCCGCCGGCGGCAACTACGGCGAGATCTTCGAGAAGAACATCGGCGAGAACACCCCGATCGGTCTGGCGCGCGGCCTGAACGCGCAGTGGACCAATGGTGGCCTGATCTACGCGCCGCCGTTCCGCTAAGCACATCGGGAGGGGCGGTCACGCCCCTCCCCACCAATCACGGACACGGCGCGAGGCGCCATCCTTCTCGCCGGACGGGCGCAGTCGGAGCAACCGGCGCGCAACTGTCGACGGGATCAACGGGGACCACCAGATGACAACGACCTCGGACGCTCCTCCGAAGGCCGGGTTCCGCCCGAGCCAGCTTATTTACGATACCCGCTACCGCTCCCTGACGATTCAGGTGATCGCCTTCATCGCGCTGATGCTTGGGCTGAGCTGGCTGGTATCGAACACGATCACCAACCTGTCCGCGCTGGGCAAGGATTTCGACTTCGGCTTCCTCGGCCAGCGCGCGGGTTACGACATCAACCAGCGCCTGATCGAATACGACAGCACCTCGACGCATGGCCGCGCCGCTCTGGTCGGCATCCTCAACACGCTGCTGATCGCGGTGCTGGGCTGCGTGCTCGCCACCATCGTCGGCGTCCTCGCCGGTGTGCTGCGCCTGTCCAAGAACTGGCTCGTCGCCAAGCTGATGGCCATCTATGTCGAGGGCTTCCGCAATATCCCCGTCCTGCTGTGGATCCTGCTGATCTTTGCTCTCATGACCGAGGCGACGCCGCAGCCGCGCGATTTCCGCGAGGGTGGCGATGCGTCGATGATCCTCGGTGACACCATCGCCATCACCAATCGCGGCGTGTTCATCCCGGCCCCGTTCTGGGGCGCGGGCGCGGGCATCCTGCTCGCGGTGTTCCTCGTCTCGCTGGTCGCGATCTTCTTCTGGCGGCGCTACGCGCATCGCACGCAGGAGCAGACCGGGCGCATCCTGCCGATCGGCTGGGGCACGCTGGGCCTGCTGATCGTCCCCACCGCCATCGCCTTCCTGGCGCTGGGCATGACCTCGGGCCGGGTGACGCAGCCCGTTCTGGCCACCGGCGCGACCGAGGGCATGACGCTCGCCGACTATGCGGAGAGCCAGCAGACGATCAACGCCTGCGCGGTGCCGTTCTCGACCGAGTCGCTGAACCTGCGCCGGCTGATGCGCAGCCAGGAGATCCGCTTCAACTACGTCGCCGTCGAGGATGCGGTGGGCGCGCTCACCGCGCTCGAGGCGGGCAACTGCAACATCCTGTCGCTGCCGGCCTCGGTCGATATTGCCACCGTGCCCGCCGGCGCCGTGGCGCTGTCCGACACGATCCGGCGCGGCATGCCGGTCGAGTTCGAGCGCCCCGTGCTGGGCGGCTTCAACTTCGAGGGCGGGCTGCAGCTCCGGAACTCGCTGATCGCGCTGTGGCTGGCGCTGTCGCTCTACACCGGTGCCTTCATCGCCGAGAACGTGCGCGGCGGCATCCTGTCGGTCTCCAAGGGCCAGACCGAGGCGGCCTTCGCGCTGGGCATCAAGCCCTCGCGCACCATGCGCCTCGTGATCCTGCCGCAGGCGCTGCGCGTGATCATCCCGCCGATGATCTCGCAATATCTCAACCTCACCAAGAACTCGTCGCTGGCAATCGCGGTGGGCTACATGGACGTGCGCTCGACACTGGGCGGCATCACCATCAACCAGACCGGCAAGGAGCTGGAGGGGATGCTGTTGCTGGGGCTGTTCTATCTGGTCACCAGCCTGATCATCTCGAGCGCCATGAACCTCTACAATTCCCGCGTGAAGCTGAAGGAGCGCTGAGATGTCGGATACGCATTCCCAGACCGTCCCCTTCGTGCGCGAAACCATGATCCCGCAGGCCGAGCCCCCCGTGGGCAACCGCGGCGTGATCCTCTGGATGCGCGAGAACCTGTTCTCGGGCTGGTTCAACATCATCACCACGCTGATCTCGCTCTACGTGATCTGGTGGGCGCTGTCGCACACCATGCCTTGGGTCTTCCGGGGCATCTGGAACGCCTCGTCGCTCACCGAATGCCGGGCGATCCGCGACGCCACCCTGCCCGAGGGGACCTCGGCCGCCTGCTGGGCGGTGCTGACCGATCGCTGGCAGCAGCTGCTGTTCGGCTTCTACCCGCGTGAGCTCTACTGGCGGCCGGTGCTGTCGCTGGTCATCTTCCTCGTCGCCATCGCGCCGGTGCTGTTCCCCCGCGTGCCGCGCGGGGCGCTGCTCTTCACGGCGGTCTCGCCCTTCGTGATGTTCTGGCTGCTCTGGGGCGGTACGGCGTGGTTCCCGATTTCGATCGGCCTCGGCTTCGTGCTAGGTTGGGCGGCCTGGCGGGCGCTGGCGCCGATGGCGGGCACGCTCGTCGCCTCAATCGTCGCGGTGGCGTTGCCGATCGTCTACTGGCTCTACACCGCCGGCCCGCTGGCGCGGGAGCTGGAGCAGGTGATCCCATTCCGGATGGAATACGTCTCGAGCCAGGATTTCGGCGGCTTCATGCTGTCCTTCATCATCGGCATCGCCGGGATCATCCTGTCGCTGCCGCTGGGTATCCTGCTGGCGCTGGGACGGCAGTCGGACCTGTTCATCATCAACAAGATCTCGGTCGGCTTCATCGAGATCATCCGCGGCGTGCCGCTGATCGTCTGGCTGTTCACCGCCTCCTTGCTGCTGAACTACTTCCTGCCGCCGGGCACCAATTTCGACCTGATGCTGCGGGTCATCATCATGGTGACGCTGTTCGCGGCGGCCTACATCGCCGAGGTGGTCCGTGGCGGCCTCGCGGCGCTACCCAAGGGCCAGTACGAGGGCGCCGACAGCCTCGGCCTCTCCTACTGGCAGTCGATGCGGCTGATCATCCTGCCGCAGGCGCTCAAGATCTCGATCCCGGGCATCGTCAACACCTTCATCGGCCTGTTCAAGGACACGACGCTGGTGGTGTTCATCGGCCTGCTCGACCCGATCGGCCTGTCGAACGCGATCCGCGCCTCGACCGAGTGGAACGGCATCTACTGGGAGCTCTTCGTCTTCATCGGTCTGCTGTTCTTCATCTGCTGCTTCAGCATGTCCCGCTATTCGCTGTACCTGGAGAAAAAGCTCCAGCGCGGCCACAACTGAGGAGGCTGCCATGACGGACCTCGCCAACACCACCGCCGAACGCACCATCGATCGCAGCCACATGCAGGTCTCCGACGAGGTGGCGATCGAGATCTCGCAGATGAACAAGTGGTACGGCTCGTTCCACGTGCTGCGCGACATCGACCTCACCGTCTATCGCGGCGAGCGGATCGTGATCTGCGGGCCCTCGGGCTCGGGCAAGTCGACCCTGATCCGCTGCATCAACCGGCTCGAAGAGCACCAGTCGGGCAAGATCGTCGTCGACGGGATCGAGCTGACCTCGGATCTCAAGAACATCGACAAGATCCGCTCCGAGGTCGGGATGTGCTTCCAGCACTTCAACCTCTTCCCGCATCTGACCATCCTCGAGAACTGCACCCTCGCGCCGATCTGGGTCCGCAAGACGCCCAAACGCGAGGCCGAGGAGATCGCGATGCATTTCCTGGAAAAGGTGAAGATCCCCGACCAAGCGCACAAGTACCCGGGCCAGCTCTCCGGCGGCCAGCAGCAGCGCGTGGCGATCGCCCGCTCGCTGTGCATGAAGCCGCGGATCATGCTCTTCGACGAGCCGACCTCGGCGCTCGATCCGGAGATGATCAAGGAAGTGCTCGACACCATGATCGAGCTCGCCGAGGAGGGGATGACCATGCTCTGCGTGACCCACGAGATGGGCTTCGCGCGGCAGGTCGCCAACCGGGTGATCTTCATGGACCAGGGCCAGATCGTCGAGCAGAACGAGCCGGAGGCCTTCTTCAAGGCGCCGAAATCCGACCGGACCAAGCTGTTCCTCAGCCAGATCCTCGGTCACTGAGCGACGAGACGGCTCCGACGACCGTCAAAGGGAAAGGGGGCCGCGACAGCGGCCCCCTTTCTCGTTTCACAGATCGGCGGGAATGGCGAAGGCGGCGACGCGGCCCCTGCGGATCGCGGACCAGTCATCGACGTCGAAGTCGAGCACGGTGACCGCGCAGGTCGGGTAGTCCTGAAAGCGCGGATGCGGCGGGGCCGTCTCGGCCAGATCGGCGGCGAGCCGGCCGATGCCCGGGTTGTGGGCGATGATGGCGACGCGGCGCGCCGACTGCCTGCCCAGCGTCGCCAGCAGCTGCCGCGGCGGCGCGTTGTAGAGCATGGGCTCGTGCAGCACGCGCGGCGCCGCGGGCCATTCCGGCAGCATCAGCGCCAGTGTTTCGCGGGTGCGTGCGGCGTCCGAGCACAGCACCAGTTCTGGCACATGGCCGTCCTGCGCCAACCACTCGGCAATGCGCGGCGCGTCGCGGCGTCCGCGCGGGGCGAGATGACGGGCATGATCGGGCTGGCCGGGATCGGCCCAGTCCGACTTGGCGTGCCGGATCAGGATGAGTTCGAGGCTCATGCCTCGTTGCGCGGCTTCATCCGGCTTTCGCTCGAGCGGATGATGGAGCCGGCGCCGTGCTCGGTGAAGAGCTCCAGCAGCGAGGCGTTGGGCAGCCGCCCGTCGAGGATCACCACGGCGCGCACACCCTGTTCCAGCGCCATCAGCGCCGTCTCGGTCTTGGGGATCATGCCGCCAGCGATGGTGCCGTCGGCGGTCATCTGGCGCACCTGCTCGGGCGAGAGCTGGGTGACGACCTCGCCGGAGGCGTCCTTGACGCCCGACACGTCGGTGAGCAGCAGCAGCCGGTCGGCCTTGAGCGCGCCGGCGATGGCGCCGGCGGCGGTGTCGCCGTTGACGTTGAAGGTCTCGTTCGGGTCCATGCCGGTGGCCACCGGCGCCACGACCGGGATGATCCCGGCGGCGAACATGTCGCGCAGGACCTGCACGTTCATCTCCACGGGGCGGCCCACGAAGCCCAGCTCCGGATCGTCGGCCACGGCGACCATCAGGTCGTCATCCTTGCCGGAGAGACCGACGGCGCGGCCGCCCTCATCCATGATCGCCTGCACGATGCGCTTGTTGACGAGGCCGGTCAGCACCATCTCGACCACCTCGACCGTGGCCTGGTCGGTGACCCGCTTGCCGCGCACGAAGGAGGATTCGATGCCGAGCTTGGCCAGCATCTCGTTGATCATCGGGCCGCCGCCATGCACGACGACCGGGTTTACGCCGACCTGCCGCATCAGCACGATGTCACGCGCGAATTCGGCCATGGCGTCGGCGTCGCCCATCGCGTTGCCGCCGAACTTCACCACCACGATCGCGCCGGAATAGCGCTGCAGGTAGGGCAGGGCCTCGGAGAGCGTCTTGGCGGTGGCGATCCAGTCTCGATCCATCTTCTGCGTCCTCATCAGAGGCCCCCGGTTCCTTGCGTCAGGACAGCCCCGCGATGATCGCACGGAGCGTTTCGATCCCATCCCCCTTCTCGGAGCTGGTCAAGACCAGTTCCGGATAGGCAGCGGGGTGGCGGGCCAGCGTTTCGCGGGTCACCGCGAGGCTGCGCTCCAGCTCGGCCTTGCTGACCTTGTCGATCTTGGTCATCACCGCCTGGAACGGCACCGCCGAGCGGTCGAGCAGGCTCATGATCTCTTCGTCGACCTTCTTGGCGCCGTGGCGCGCGTCGATCAGCACGAAGGCGCGGCGCAGCGTCGGGCGGCCCGAGAGGTACTGCTTGAGCAGGCGCTGCCACTTCTCGACCACGGCCACCGGTGCGTTGGCAAATCCGTAGCCCGGCAGGTCGACGACGTAATGGCTGTCGGCGGCGGTGAAGAAGTTGATCTCCTGGGTCCGGCCGGGCGTGTTGGACGCGCGCGCCAGCGCCTTGCGGCCCGTCAGCGCGTTGATCAGCGACGACTTGCCCACGTTGGAGCGGCCGGCGAAGCAGACCTCGGCACGGTCGGCCGGGGGCAGGCCGGACATCGCCACCACGCCCTTGAGGAACTCCACCTCGCCCGCGAAGAGGAGGCGCCCTGCCTCGGCCGCATCGGGCTCGGGCGGGGCGGCCTCCGGAAACACCATGCGGGGGCCGCTCACTTGCGCGGCTTTCCGTTGGCGTTGGCGGGCTTCGCCTCGGCGGTCTTGGGCTTGCGCTTGAAGCCGGACTTGATGTTGCCGAACACGTCCGGCTTGGCACCGTGGCTGCGCATGATCGCGTATTGCTGGATGAAGGTGATGGTGTTGTTGGTGATCCAGTACAGCACCAGGCCGCTGGCAAAGTTGCCGAGCATGAACATGAACACCCAGGGCATCCAGGCGAAGACCATCTTCTGGGTCGGGTCGGCGGGGGCCGGGTTCAGCTTCTGCTGCAGCCACATCGAGATGCCCAGCAGGATCGGCAGGATGCCGAGCGAGATGATCGCGAGGAAGCTGGTCGGATCGGGCGCGTCGAAGGGCAGCAGGCCGAACAGGTTGAGGATCGAGGACGGGTCCGGCGCCGAGAGGTCGCGGATCCAGCCGAACCATTCGGCGTGACGTAGCTCGATGGTGACGAAGATCACCTTGTAGAGCGAGAAGAAGATCGGGATCTGAAGCAGGATCGGCAGGCAGCCCGAAGCCGGGTTCACCTTGTTCTCCTTGTAGAGCTTCATCATGCCCTGCTGCATCTTCTGACGGTCGTCGCCGGCCTGCTCCTTGAGCTTCTCCATCTCCGGCTGCAGCTCCTTCATCCGCGCCATCGAGACGTAGGAGCGGTAGGCCAGCGGGAACACGATCGCCTTGAGGATCACGGTCAGCGCCACGATCGCCCAACCCATGTTGCCGATCACCCCGTTGAGGAAGTGCAGCAGCATGAAGATCGGCTTGGTCAGGAAGAAGAACCAGCCCCAGTCGATGCTGTCGACAAAGCCGTCGATGCCGCCCTCGTTCTGGTAGGAACGGATCGCCTCCCATTCCTTGGCGCCGGCGAAGAGCTGGGTGCCGGAGGTGGCGGTGGCGCCGGGCGCAACCTCGATCGCCGGCAGGACCGCATCGGTCTGGTAGATCTCGGAATTGTCGGAGTAGCGCACCACCGAGCGGAAGGGCGTGCCCGGCTCGGGGATCAGCGTCGTCATCCAGTACTTGTCAGTAAAGCCGGTCCAGCCGTTGCCGGCGACCTCGGCCACGTCGACCCGGCCGGCGCCGCGGGCGTCGGGCTCGAGATCGGGCATGTCGTCGTAGTCGATTTCCTCGAGCGTGCCGTCGCTCATCCGCACGACGCCCTCATGCAGGATGAAGAAGCCTTGGGTGTCGGGCTCGCCGTGCCGGGCCACGAAGCCATAGGGGGCCAGCGTGACGGCCGCGTCGGTGGTGTTCTCGACGGTCTGCTCGACGTCGAACATGAACTTGTCATCGACCGAGACGGTGCGGCGGAAGATCAGGCCCTCGCCGTTGTCCCAGGACAGGGTGACGGGGTTCTCGGGGGTCAGCGTCTCGCCGCTCTCGAGCGTCCAGACGGTGTCCGGGCCGGGTAGAGGGCCGGCGGCGGCGCCAACCGGGGCCCAGCCCCAGACGGCGTAATAGGGCGTGTCGGTGCCCACGGGCGAGAGCAGCCGCACCAGCGGGCTCTGCGGGTCGAGCGTCTCGTTGTATTCGACCAGCGACAGGTCGTCGATTCGACCGCCGCGCAGCGACAGCGAACCGGTCAGCTCCGGCGTTTCGATGGTAACGCGCGGCGCCTCCTGCGCCACCGGGGCGGCCTGTTCGAGGGCGCTGCCGGGGACGGCGTCGCTCGCGGTGCCGGGTCCGAGATTCTCGGTCGGCGCGGTCGACACCTCGTCGATCTCGGGCGAGGGCGCCTGCTCCTCGGGCGGGAAGATCAGGAACCAGCCCAGGATCACCACCAGGCTGAGCACCGTCGCCAGGATCAGGTTCTTGTTCTGATCGTCCATGAAACACCGCCCTCGATCGCCGGAAAAGGTCAGTGGCGGTTCAACAGGGCGAGGGTCGGAAGGTCAAGCTCTTTCGCCTTGGGTGGCGGGGCGGTCGGCGAGCGTATCGCCTGTCGGAACAGGGGTTGCAACGGTCCCGGATCAGATCGCGCGACGCGACGAAAGCGGGGCGGGTTTGGCCTGCGCAGCGCGGATCCAGGCTTCGGTCTCGGCCCGTGGCATCGGCCGGGCGACGCCGAAGCCCTGGGCATGGCTGCAGCCGAGCATGCGCAGCGCGTCGCGCTCGCCGCGGGTCTCGATCCCTTCGGCCAGGGTTTCGAGGCCGAGCCGTTCGGCCATGGTGAGGATCGCCGCGACCATCTTGCGCTGTTCCGGATCGCAGTCGAGCCTTGAGACGAAGGAGCGGTCGATCTTGAGCCGCTGGATCGAGAAGCGGCGGATCGAGGTGATCGCGGCGTGGCCGGTGCCGAAATCGTCGAGGTCGAGGCGGCAGCCGAGGCGCGACAGTCCCGAAAGGTTGCGCACCACCACGTCCTCCAGCCTGTGCGCCACCACGGTTTCGAGCACCTCGATCACCAAGCGGTCCGGCTGCAGGTCGAAACGGTCCAGCTCCCAGGCGAGGCGGTCGACCAGCCGGGGGTCGGCCAGCTCGACCTGGGAGAAGTTGACGCCGACCTGCGGCACCTTGAGTCCGGCGGCGTCCCACAGGCGCAGGGCGTTGAGCCCGTCCTGGACCATCACCTCGCCCAGCCGGCTCATCAGCCCGGCCTGCTCGGCCACGGGCAGGAACTCGGCCGGGGGAATCAGCCCGCGATCGGGGTGATGCCAGCGCGCCAGCGCCTCCATGCCGCTGATGCCGCCATCGCCAAGCGAGATCTGCGGCTGGAAATGGGCGCAGATATCGCCCCGGTCGAGCGCCCCGGCGATCTCGTCCGACAGGCCGTTGCGGATGCTGATCCGGTGGCGCATCGCCTCGGAATAACTGCGGATCGAGGCGGTGCCGCCGCGCTGCGCCTCGATCAGGGCCAGCGTCGCGGCCTGCAATAGCTCGGCACCGCCCGGCTGCTCCAGCCGCTGTGCCAGCGCAAAGCCGATCGAGATGCTGGCATGGACCTGTCCGCCTTCGATCTCGATCGGGTCGGCAACCGCCTGCTGCAGGCGCTGCCCGAGCTGGATCGCGGATTCGAGGTCGAGACGGCGGCTCGAGGAGAGCGCCACGCCGAAGCTGGGTCCGTCGAGGCGGGCCAAGCCGTCATCGCTGCGCAGGCCATCCTGCAACCGGTCGCCGATCCGGCGCAGCACCCGCTCGACCGCCGGGCGGCCATGCCGCTGCTCGAGATGCTTGAAGCCGTCGATCTCGACCGCCATGGCGGCGACCGCGCGGCGTGCCGTGTCGGGTGCGCGCAACATGCGGTCGAGGCGGCGGATCAGCGCGGCGCGATCCTCGAGCCCGGTGAGCGAATCGCGGCGGATGTCGTGTTTCAGGATCGGCCGCCCGAGCGCCGTCGCCACGCTGAGCGGCAAGGCCGCCACGACGAGGGCGGTGCCCAGCCCTTCGCCGGCCACCAGCGCGCCGAGCAGCAAGAGCGGCGCCAGCGCCAGCCCGAGCACCCGGGCGAGCCGGTCGATTCCCGCCCGATCGGGACGGCGCCTCTGCCGGGCAAACTCGAGAACCAAACCGCGCATCGCTGCATCCATCCTGCGGGGGGCCGGGCATCGAGGTACCGGCCTGACAGGGGCGCAGGCTAGAAAAGCGATCTGAGCGCGGTGTTAATGGGCGTCGGGCAAATCGTTCGAATTGCCCTCATCCGGCGCAACGCGCGGTGCCAGCCCGGCAAAGTCGAACAGCGCCGGGTCGAGCATGTGGCTCGGCCGGACCTGGCTCAGCGCGGTGAACATCTTCTGGCGACGCCCCGGCGACCGGCTTTCCCATTCGTCGAGCATCCGCTTGATCTGCTGGCGCTGCAGCCCATCTTGGCTGCCGCACAGATCACAGGGAATGATCGGGTAGTTCATCGCGCTCGCGAATTTCTCGCAATCGGCCTCGGCGACATGGGCCAGCGGCCGGTAGAGGAACAGGTCGCCCTCGTCATTGAGCAGCTTGGGCGGCATGGTCGCGATCTTGCCGCCGTGGAACAGGTTGAGAAAGAAGGTCTCGAGCATGTCGTCGCGGTGATGGCCCAGCACCACGGCCGAGCAGCCCTCCTCGCGCGCGACGCGGTAGAGATTGGCGCGGCGCAGCCGCGAGCAGAGCGCACACATGGTGCGCCCCTGCGGGACCTTGTCCATGACGATGGAATAGGTGTCCTGATACTCGATCCGGTGCGGCACGCCCATCCGCTCGAGAAACTCGGGCAGCACGGTGGCCGGAAAGCCCGGCTGGCCCTGGTCGAGGTTGCAGGCGAGGA
This sequence comes from Limimaricola variabilis, assembly GCF_034371605.1. Classification (NCBI taxonomy): domain Bacteria; kingdom Pseudomonadati; phylum Pseudomonadota; class Alphaproteobacteria; order Rhodobacterales; family Paracoccaceae; genus Limimaricola; species Limimaricola variabilis. Next base: position 2,521,571 of record NZ_CP139691.1, read on the forward strand.
TTTCCACCGGCAGCAGCCCGCGCCATTGCAGCTCGGTCAGCGCGGCGAGAAGCGTGTAGCTGTCCTTGCCGCCCGAGAGGCAGACCAGCCAGCGCGCGCCGCGCTCGACCATGCCGTATCTCTCGATCGCCTCGCGGGTGTCGCGGATGATCCGCTTGCGCAGCTTGCGGAACTCCGTCGTCTTGGGCGCGCCGGCGAAGAGCGGGTGGATATCGTCGTGGCTGTCGTCCTGGGCGTCGTCGAGCATGATCGGGGCTCCTGTGGATCGGCGGCGATATGCCATGGGGCCGCCTGCGAGGAAAGGGCGCGAAGGCGCGAGGGGCGGGGCATTTCCCGCTTGGAGTGGGGTGCCCTATGTCGAGGGGCCGTCAGGACCGATGACCCACGACGCGGCTGTGGTATCGTCAGTTTCTGGCGGCGATCAGTCCGGCACGTTGTCGATGCCGCTGCCGCCCCAGGGGTGGCAGCGCGCGAGTCGCCGGAGTGTCAGCCAGCCGCCCCTGAGCCCACCATGCCGTTCCAGCGCTTCGAGCGCATAGGCCGAGCAGGTGGGGTGGAAGCGGCAACCATGGCCCACCATCGGCGAGAAGGTGAGCCGGTAGGCGCGCACCGGCAGGGCGATGAGCCGCGCCAGCGGCGTCATGCCTGGGCGTGGACGCGGCCCAGCGCCCATTCGAGATCGCGGCACATCTGCTCGAAATCATGGCTTGCCGTGACCTCGGCCCGGCCGATCAGCACGTAATCCCAGCCGGGACGACCCTTCTCCGGCAGGACCCGGCGCGCCACCTCGCGCAATCGGCGCTTGGCCCGGTTGCGGGCCACGGCGTTGCCGACCTTCTTGGAGCAGGTGAAGCCCACGCGTGTCGGTCCCGCGTCGTCGCCGCGCGGGTTGGCCTGGAGATGAAAGCCGGTCGTGCCCTGCCGCAGCGCGCGCGCTGCGCGCAGGAAGTCGGGGCGCTTGCGGATCTTGTCGACACCAACGCCAAAAGACCCCGGCGCGGCGGCATCGCTGCCGACCACGGGGGTCTTCTGCTCCGTCACCACTTGGGTGATCAGGCGCTCAGCACCTTGCGGCCCTGCGCGCGGCGGGCGTTGATGATCTTCCGGCCGGCCTTGGTGGCCATGCGGGCGCGGAAGCCGTGACGCGACTTGCGCACACGGTTCGAGGGTTGGAACGTGCGTTTCATTGCGCTTTCTCCGTCTCAAGGGGCCGCGCCGTCCGCCGTCCATGCCGGATTCGGGGCCTGCCATCATTCGAAGCCCGTGCCATAGAGACGCGGCGGGGATCTGTCAACGCGGGGCGGCGCAAAACCCGCCGCGCGCCTCGATCACGCCGGAGATGTTACAACTCCTCCTTCTGAATCAACAGCCCGCGAGGGGGCTGGGCGCGGCTGACGCACGGTGCAACTCTCTTGCAGCCGCCAAGAGGATGAGAGCATGACCGTCAAGCCAGCCACGAGTACCGAGGCTCCGAAAAGCGAAGCCCGACAAGGCTGGGCCCGATACGCGCCGATCGCCCTGATCGCGATCGTGGCGCTGGGCGGGGCGTTCCTGCTGCGCGACGTGCTCAGCTTCGAAACCTTGCGCGACAACCGCGACGCGCTCATCGCCTGGCGCGATTCCAACTATCCGCTCGCGGCGATGGTCTTCGTCGGCCTCTATGTGGTGATCGTCGCCTTTTCGCTGCCCGGCGCCACCGTGGCGACGCTGACAGGCGGGTTCCTGTTCGGCACGTTTCCGGGCGTGTTCTACAACGTGCTCGGGGCCACGACCGGCGCGGTGCTGATCTTTCTCGCCGCGCGGGCGGGGCTCGGCCAGCGGCTGTCGCGGGGCATGGATACCTCCGAGGGGCGCCTGAAGAAGATCAGGGACGGCATCCAGGAGAATCAGTGGTCGATGCTGTTCCTGCTGCGGCTGCTGCCGGTGGTGCCGTTCTTCATGGCCAACCTGCTGCCGGCGCTGGTCGGCGTGCGGCTCGTGCCGTTTCTCGTCACCACGCTGCTCGGCATCGCGCCCGGCGCGCTCGTCTTCACCTCCGTGGGCGCGGGTCTGGGTGCGGTATTTGCCGCCGGCGAGACCCCCGATCTCGGCATCATCTTCGAGCCGCAGGTATTGCTGCCGCTGCTGGGCCTCGCCGCCCTGTCGGCATTGCCGCTCGTCATCAAGGCCGTGACCGGCCGAAAGGGCCTTGCATGAAACGAATCGACTGCGACCTCTGCGTCATCGGCGCGGGATCCGGAGGGCTGTCCGTTGCCGCGGGCGCGGCGCAGATGGGCGCGCGGGTGGTGCTGGTTGAGCGCGCCGAGATGGGCGGTGACTGTCTCAACAGCGGCTGCGTTCCTTCCAAGGCGATGCTGGCTGCGGCCAAGCAGGCCCACGCGATGACGGTGGGGGCGGAGTTGGGCATCACGCCTGCGGCGCCCGAGATCGATTTCGCGGCGGTGAAGGACCACGTCGCGCGCACCATCGCCACCATCGCCCCGGTCGATTCGCAGGAGCGTTACGAGGGGTTCGGCGTCACGGTGATCCGCGAGCATGCGCGTTTCACGTCGCCCGACGAGGTGCAGGCGGGTGACACCGCGATCCGGGCGCGTCGGTTCGTGCTGGCCACCGGATCACGGCCCTTGGTGCCGCCGATCGACGGGATTGCGGACACCCCCTACCTGACCAACGAGACGATCTTCGATCTGCGCGAGCGGCCCGAGCACCTGCTGATCATCGGCGGCGGGCCGATCGGTATCGAGATGGCCCAGGCGCATCGTCGGCTCGGCTGCGAGGTCACCGTGATCGAGGGTGCGAAGGCGCTGGGCAAGGATGACCCGGAACTGGCGGGCCAGCTTCTGGCCATGCTGCGCGACGAGGGCATCCGCATTGAGGAAGAGGCCAAGGTCACCGCCGTTTCCGGCCGCCCCGGCGCAATCCGGGTCGACACCGAGAAAGGGGTCTTCGAGGGCAGCCACCTGCTGCTCGCGGTGGGCCGCGAGGTCGTGACCGAGGGGCTCGGCCTCGACGTGGCACACGTGAAACATGGACCCAAGGGGATCGCCGTAGGGGAGGGGCTGCGCTCCGAGACGAATCGCAAGGTCTACGCGGTGGGCGATGCGGCGGGCGGGCTGATGTTCACCCATGTCGCCGGCTACCACGCGGGCGTCGTCATCCGTGCCCTGCTGTTCGGCCTGCCCGCCAAGGCCAAGACGGCGCATATTCCATGGGCCACCTATACCGATCCCGGTCTCGCGCAGGTCGGGCTAACCGAGGCAGAGGCCCGCGACCGCCATGGCGACGCGCTCGAGGTGATCCGGCAGAGCTATGAAGAGAACGACCGCGCGATCGCCGAGCGGCGCACCGAAGGCATGCTCAAGCTGATGGTGGTGAAGGGGCGTCCGGTCGGGGCAACGATTCTTGGGGAACGGGCCGACGACCTGATCGGCACCTGGGCCATCGCCATTGCCAGCGGCCAGAAGCTGTCGAAGATCGCGGGGGCGGTGCTGCCCTATCCAAGCTTCGGAGAAATCAACAAACGCGCGGCAGGCAACTATTTCAGCCCCCGCCTGTTTGATAACGAATGGGTGAAGATGGCCGTCCGGGCCGTGCAACGCTGGGTGCCCTGAAGGCTCCCGACCGCCCGGTGGCGCGAATAGGGACCTGATGCTCAATACCCTCTCCGGTCGTTTCCTGATTCTGACCACGGTTTTCGTGATGTTGGCCGAGGTGCTGATCTTCGTGCCCTCGGTCGCGCGATTCCGTCAGGATTATCTCCAGCTGCGACTGGAGCGGGCGCAGATCGCCTCGCTCGCGCTTCTCGCCTCCGACAGCCTCGATGCCGAGCTGGAGGCCGAGCTGTTGGAGAATGCCGGCGTCTATAACGTCGTGCTGCGGCGCGACGAAGTGCGCCAGCTCGCGCTGTCTTCGCCGATTCCCGAGCCGATCCATGCCACCTACGACCTGCGCGACGGCTCGCCGCTCGAACTGATCCGCGACGCGCTGGGCACGCTTATCGATCCGCAGGAACGGATCATCCGGGTGATCGGCGACCCGGTGCAGCAGGGCGGCCTGCTGATCGAGGTGACGATGGATCAGGGCCCTCTCAGGGCCGAGATGATCGATTACGGGCTGCGGATCCTGCTCCTGTCTGCGGTAATCTCGGTGGTGACGGCGGCGCTGCTCTTCGCGGCCGTGCAGGCCTTCCTGGTGCGGCCGATCAAGCGGGTGGTGGCGCAGATTCGCTCCTATGCCGACGCGCCCGAGGATGCGCGCCGCATCATCGCGCCGCGCGCCAAGCTGCTCGAACTGCGCGAGGCTGAGACCGCGCTGCAGGCGATGGAGACCCAGCTCACCAGCGCGCTGCGCCAGAAGGACCGGCTGGCGCAGCTTGGCTCGGGCGTGGCCAAGGTCAGCCACGACCTGCGCAACATCCTCACCTCGGCGCAGCTCTTCGCCGACCGGCTCGACAGCTCGGAGGATCCGCTGGTCAAGCGGATGGCACCCAAGCTGGTGGGCTCGATCAGCCGGGCGGTGAATCTCTGCGAATCGACGCTGGCTTTCGGGCGCGCCGAAGAGCCGCCGCCGCAGCTCGCCCGGCTGCCGCTGGCGGCGCTGGTCGCCGAGGTGCTGGAAGCCGAGCGGCTGGCGGCGGGCGAGGATGCGCCGGTGGAGTTCGAGGAGCGTATCCCGCCGGGCCTCGTGCTGCGCGGCGATGCCGAGCAGCTGTACCGGGTGCTGTCGAATCTGGTGCGCAACGCGCGTCAGGCGATCGCGGCGACGGGGCGGGCGGGGCGCGTCACCGTCTCGGCCCGCGAGGACGAGGACGCCTGGTGGATCAGTGTCGCCGATACCGGTCCGGGCCTGCCGCCCAAGGCGCGCGAGCACCTGTTCCGGGCCTTTCGGGGCGGCGTCGCCAAGGGGGGCTCGGGGCTCGGTCTCGCCATCGCGGCCGAGCTGGTACGCGGCCATGGTGGCCGTCTCGACCTGCTGCGCTCGGATGAGAAGGGGACCGAGTTCGCGATCATGCTGCCTCGCAGCGCGCCTCATCCCGTCACGCGGTAAGCTTGCCGTGACGGCAGGACGATTTGCGGCCGATGCCTGCGGTTTTTTACGAAAAGGCCCTTGCGCCTGTCAGCCACGAGCGATAGATCGGCCTCACTCTACAGCGGACTGGTAGCTCAGTTGGATAGAGTACTTGACTACGAATCAAGGGGTCGGGGGTTCGAATCCTCCCCAGTCCGCCACTTCCTCCCATCGAGATCCGGTATGACCGCGTGTTCTGAACAGAACACGCGCGGTTTGGCCGTTTGATCCAATTTGTCCGACCTGCGCAGATTCAGCAGGGTGGACCCTCGAATTCCGAAAAAGGCGAGATAGGTCAACGGCAGACGAGGATTCAACCGGGAGGACCCCGATGGCCGATGACAGGGAAGAGCGGATCCGGCAGCGTGCCTATGATCTGTGGCAGCGCGAAGGAGCGCCCGAGGGGCGCGACCAGGACCACTGGCACGAAGCGGTGGCGCAGATCGATGCCGAAATGGCCGAAGGCAACGAGGTCGCGCCCGGTACGGCCGCGGCGGCGGGGCTCGCGGGACGCGGCGACGATCTGCCGCTGAACGCCGACGGTCTCGACGAGATGGATGTCGAGCAGGCACGCGGTGCCGTGGGCGATGGCCCCGGCGAAGAGATCGCCGACACCACCCCGGCCACCGGCACCCGCCGCAAGGCCGCCGCCAAGAAGACCGAGCCCGGCGCCGCGCCCAAGCGTGGCCGACCGAAGAAGGCCGCGAACATCGACGATCCGGCCAAGGCAGGCGCCAAGCCCGGTGGCAACACCAAGGCGGCCGGCGAAAAGAAGGTAAGCCGTCGCGCGGTGCGCAGCGGACCGGAGAAAACCGCCGCGGACTACGCCAAGGGCGCGCTGCGGGACGACTGAGACAGGCAGCCAATATGCAAAAGGGCCGCGCTCCGAAGAGCGCGGCCCTTTCCTGTTTCTTGCGGCATGGCCGTGGTCAGGGCGCGAGTTCTTCGGCCTCGCGCGCCTCTTCCTCGGTGATGCCGAGCCGATTGCGCAGCAGCGTCAGATAGGCCCGGTTGGCCTCGGTCTCCGAATCCACTGCCGCGCGCGAGGCGAGGTAGAACTCGACCGCCGTGTCGTGGTCGTTCACCTGTGCAAGCAGCGTGTCGAGCGGCTTGGGGTTCTCGATCTCGGTAGCCATCAATCGCCGTTCGTCGGCGCTGGCCTCTGCTTCGTCGAGCTGGCCCGAGATACGTTGCCGCTCATCCATCGTCAGGTTGCCGTCGGCGTGAGCGGCCGCGATCATTGCCCGGATCAGCAACAGCGCGTGATCGTCGCTCATCTCCTCGGCGGCCTGCTTATGCGCCGGGTCCGGGGTTTCGGAGGAGGCCCGTGCCTCGCCGCCCAGCGCCTCGGAAATCTGGTCGAAGATGCCGCCCAAGCCGCTGCTTGATTTGGGGGACGAGGCGGCATGCGCGGTCGAGCCGCTCGCGCGCTGGCGCGACTGGTGGTCGCGATAGGCCTGGTAGGCCATGTAGCCGAGCGCCGCGACGCCGGCCTTGCCGCGCAGGCCGCGCCCACCGAGCCCGCCCAGAAGCGCCGCGTTGCCGAGGCCGCCGCGGCGCCGGCCGCGACCGGCCATGCGCGAGGCGAGCATGACACCGAGAATGCGTTTGAGGCTCATGGGACATCCTTTCCGCCTGTGGAACGCTGGGACAACGACCCGGTGCCGCGCTTCGTTCCTGCCTCGATGCGTCTCGCGCCCTTGACCGGGCGGTGGGGCGACGCAGCTTCGGAAGGGCAGACGACGCTCCCGGAGAGGCCCCGCGTGAAGATCGCCCTCATGACCCATATCCGCCACCCGGTGCGCCCGCCCTTCATGGGCGGCATGGAGGCGCATGGCTGGCATCTGGCGCGCGAACTGGCCGCACGCGGTCACGAGGTGACGCTGATGGCGGCGGGCGACAGCGCGCCGCCGCCGGGCGTGACGCTGCACCCGGTGGTCGAGACGCATTACGACACGGTCTATCCCTGGCACGACTACCACGGGACCGACATTCTCAACGACCATCTCGACCGCGCCTTCGCCAAGGCCTGTGCGGCGCTGACGGCGGCGGATTTCGACGTGGTGCACAACAACACGCTGCACCGCTTTCCACCGCGCCTGTCGCGGGCGCGGCGCATCCCGATGGTCTCCTCGATGCACGTGCCGCCCTTTGCCGCGCTCAGGCGCGCGATGAATGACAGCCTCGCGCCCTGGCATATCGCCACGACCTGCTCGGCGCGTCAGCTGACCCGGTGGTGGGACGAGATCCCGGCCATGGCGCGGGTGGTGCCCAATGGCATCGCTCTGGCCGACTGGCCGTTCTCGGCAAAAGGCGATGGATCGGCGGTCTGGGCGGGGCGGATCACGCCGACCAAGGGGACGCATCTGGCGGCGCAGGCGGCCCGGATCGCCGGGGTGCCGCTGACGATCTACGGGGTGATCGAACATCGCGACTACTTCGAGAGCGAGGTCAGGCCGCATCTGGGGGGCGACATCCGCCATGGCGGGCATCTCTCGGGAGAGGCGCTCGCAGAGGCTTTCGCTCGCGCCTCGGCGCTGTTGTTCACGCCGCTCTGGGACGAGCCCTTCGGCCTCGCCGCGATCGAGGCGATGGCCTGCGGGCTGCCAGTGGCGGCGGTGGAGATGGGTGCGGTGCGCGAGGTGGTGGGCGATTGCGGCGCCTATGCGCCCGCCGATGATGCGCGAGCCTTGGCGGCAGCACTGCAGCGGGCGATGACATTGTCGCGTCGGGCGGCGCGGGCGCGGGTCGAGGAGCGCTTCTCGATCGAGGCGATGGTCGACGGCTACGAGGCGCTCTACGCCGAGGCAAGCGCGGCGCGCGGGGCCAATTGGCCCGACATCGCCTATGCGCCGCACGAACTGTCGACGGCCTCGGCGGACATGCCCGCCGGGGCCTGAGCATCACTCGGCGGCGACCGGTCCGGCGCTGGCCACGGCCCGGCGCCGCTCGATCTCGCGGATCACCTCGGCCGAGTTGCAATAGGGGCGGTGGCTCTGATGCCGGGTCAGTGCCAGATCGGCCGCCGAAGGTGCGCGCAGGATGCGGATGTTGTCTTCCTCCTGTGCGATCAGCCCCATCAGCTCGAAGGCATGCAGCCAGTGTCCCATGGTGCGATGCCCCCATTTGGCGCGGAACAGCTCGGCATTGCGGATCACGCTCTCCAGGTGATGCACGGGCGGCATGTGATGCGGGTGGTACTGGTGGTAGGCGCGCGCGCCCTTGGCCCAACCCAGCGCGATCCCAGCTTCGTCCAGAACCCGTCCGAAATCGGTATCCTCGCCGCCATAGCCATGGAAGCGCTCGTCGAAACCGCCCGCGCGTTCGAAATCGGTGCGGCGCAGTGCGAAGTTCAGCGACCAGAAACAGCGGTAGTCGTTGCAGGGTCGGATGCCCTCGGGCGGCGGCCCCTGGCGGTCGGAATGACGCTCGGCCACCGCCTCGAAATCAGGGTAGTCCCAGCCCTCGCGGTTGACCCCGTCGGGCAGGTACATGACCTCACCCATGATCAGACCGTCGAAGGCGGCAAGGTGACGGCGGTAATCGGCGACGAAATCCGGTCCGGGGATGCAGTCGACGTCGAGGAACAGCAGCTCGTCGCCCTGCGCCTCGCGTGCCGCGAGGTTGCGCGCCTGCGCCAACGGCAGGTCATCACTGACCAGTTCGACCTGCCGCACCGGGAAAGGCGCCTCGGGTAGGTCATAGGGGGTCTCCTGCATGCGCACGATCACCAGTTCGGAAGGAAGCTCGGTCTGCCGGGCAAGGCCGCGCACGAGGTTGGCGAGATGCGCATCGCGGCCACGCGCGATGGTCAGGACGGAGGCGGTCATCGGGTACTCCAGGATTTCAGGGTCATTCGGCCACAAGGGCGAGGTGGCCAGCGGGCGCGCCCTCCCAGGCGCATGCGATGAGGTCTTCGAGCCAGTCCGCGGCATGGCGGGCAGCACCCGGGTCGATCAGCGCCCGCATCCGAGCCGCATCATGGCTCTCGAGCGCCGCCTGCGCCGCCGCGCGCCATCCATGCGCTGAAGCGGGCAGATGCGGCACGGCGTGCGCGATCCCGGCCCGCGACAGGGCGCGGGCCTTCTCGTGCTGCTCGTCGAAATAGCGCCATTCGGGCACGGCGATCCAAGGCACGCCCGCGGCCATGATCTGGTGGCAGGTGGTGTTGCCGGTCGAGGCCACGACGAGATCGGCGGCGGCGATCCGGTCGGCGGCATCCTCGACCCAGCCATGGTGGGTCAGGTTGCCCGGCTCGGTCGCGTGCCAGTCCCGCTCCACATGGCCGATCGTGTGCCATTGCCAGTCCGACAGCGCTCGCGCAGCCACGCCGATCGGCGCCTGTGCAAAGCCCGAGCCGCCGCCGCCCGACACGACGAGGGCGATCCGCGCCTCGGGTGGCAGACCGAGCCGGGCACGCGCCGACGCGCGGTCTGGCATCGGCGCGATGCCGAGGCCGCCGGCGAAATGGATCTTGTCCCGCATCCAGCCCGGCCAGCCGGGTTGGGCCAGATCGCGATGGAACGGCGCGAGCAACCCCAGTGCGCCGCGATAGGCCGCGACATGGCCGGGGTCGCTGCGGTCGCCATGCTGGAGCACCTTCACATGCGGCACCGAGCAGATCCGCGACAGCTGGGCGATCTCGGCCGAGACGTCGCAGATCATCAGCGCGGGATCGGCTTCGCGGAACCAGTGGGCGATGGTGCCCATCGCCTCGCGAATGCCGGGCCAACCGACCGGCGCGCAATGCAGCGTGTCGGGCGTGTCGAGATCCGCGAGACCCTGCGCCTCCACGCCGCTCGCCTCGAAAAGCGAGGGGATGGTGACGATGCGGGCGTGATCGGGAAGCGCCGGAAAGATGTCGTCGCGGGCGCAGAAGATCACCAGTTCGCGCGTGGGGGGCAGGGCATGGGCCAGGGCCGCGCAGCGCTCGGCATGGCCGCGCCCTTGGTGGTGGACGAAGTAGCCCAGCGGCCTCATTCCGCGGCCACCCGCAAGGCGGGCGCCTCCGTGACCTCGTGCAGACCCGCCCAGGCGAGGCCGTCCATCAGCCCGGCGGCATGGAAGTGGCGACTGCGATAGAGGCCGGGACGGCGCGGCAGCCGGGCAAGATCCGCATCGGCATTGCCGACCACGATGGCCCGGCCAGCGGCGCGCAGCATGCATTCGTCATTGCCGGAATCGCCCGCCGCCACACAGTTGTCGAGCGTCAGCCCGTATGCGCGCGCCAGATGCCCGACCGCCGCGCCCTTGCCCGAGCGTATCGGCACCACGTCGATCAGCCGCCCATGAGAGGCGATGACCCGTGCGGCCAGCCCGGCCATGTCGAGCCTGTTGCGGATGCGCTGGGCTTGCCGGGCATCGCCGTAATAGCTGAGCTTCCAGGGGCGCTGCTCGATCGCTTCCTGCGGGCGGATGGAGGGGTTGTCGAGCAGGGCGTGGATCTCCGCGCGCCGCCAATCGGCCTCGATCTCGGCGGCCCAGTCGGGATCGAAACGCAGCTGCCCGGTCGCGTCGCGGCGGTAGATCTCGGTGCCGACCGAGGTGATGAAGGCATCGGGCTCGTCGATTTCCCATTCAGCGAGGATGCGCCGCGCCTCGGTGATGCTGCGTCCGGTGGCCACGGCGAAGAGCGCATGACCGCCCGCGCGCCAAGCGGCGAATTCCTCCAACGCGTTCCGGTCGCCGGTCAGGGTGTTATCGATGTCGGAAGCGAGGATGCGCGACGGTGCCGCGAGGCGGCGCGGCGCGGCCAGCTGGGCGACGAGTGCCGCGACCCGCGCGGCCCAAGCGCTCCATGAATAGCTCGTCTCATGCGCCCGTGCCGCGTTTCGGGCCCGAGCATGCAGCGTCTCATCGGTCATCAGCCGCGCCAGTGCCGCGCCGAAGGCCTCGGGGTCGGTCGGCTCGGCGGTGAGCCCGTGCCCGACCCGCGCCACGATGTCGGAGGGGCCGCCATGGCAGGTCGCCACGACCGGCAGCCCCGCCGCCGCCGCCTCGAGCAGAGTTAGCCCGAAGGGTTCGGTCAGCGCCGGATTGGCGAAGACGCCGCGCCGCTCGGCCGCGAGACGGTAGATGCCGCCCAGCGTCGCGGTGTCGTGCTCCTCGGGCAAAGCGACGCGGCCCTGAAGTCCATGCGCCTCGATCGCCCGTTCGATTCCCGCGATCACCCGGCGCTGCTCTTCGCTGCCCTGCCGTCCGGGGCCACGGAGCCCGGCAAGGATGACGAGGTTGGCACGCTCCGCCAGCCCCGGCGCGGCGGCGAAGGCGGCGACCAGCCCGGCGAGGTTCTTTTTCTCGACGGGGCGGGCCACCGCGAGGACGAAGGGCCGCTCCGGCGCGTCGAGCCATGGCGCGATCAGGGCCCGCGCCGCATCGGTGTCGGCACGGGCGGGCAGGGTGGCGCCCGGGGCAATGCAGTGGATGCGGGCGAGATCAGCCCCCTCATAGGCTGCGACTTGACGTTCTGCCTCGTCGCGGGATGAGACCACCGTGGCGCAGGCCCCGGCAATGGCACGGGTCTCGGCGGCGATCCGGCGGGCCAGCTCTCGCGACCGCCCGGTCATGGCCCGCGCCTTGTCGAGCGCCAGCGAATGCGGCGTGTAGATCACCGGAATGCCGAAGCGATCGCGGGCAGCCAGCGCGACGTGGGCGGCGTCGGCGAAATGCGCGTGGATCGCGTCGGGCTTGCGGGGGAGGGTGGCGAGATGTTCGAGGAAGGCGGCGGTAAAGGCCGGGATCTGGGCCTCGAGTGCCTCCTTGCTCAGATAGTCAGGGCAGCCATCGTCGATCCGCAGGATCTCGGATTTCGGGCCAAGCGGCTCGCGGGGCTGGGCGTGGATGGCGCCAAGGTCGGGCCGGTCGAAGCGACGGGTGACGATCTCGATCCGGTCGATGTCGGATCGTTCTTCGAGCGCCCGGCTGGCGGCGAGGACATAGGCGATGTGACCTCCGGTGTCGTCGGTCAGGCCATAGGGGATCGGCGGCGCCTTGAGGCAGCCGCCGAGCGCGATCTGCATCACGAACATCGGAGGACTTTCGAACTGGGAGTGTCGTCTTTGGCCCCCTAATGTCCCGTCCTCCCCCCCGGTTCCCTCTCTGTTTCGCGAGCGGCCTGTGCGTGTCCGGCGATCCTCGCGCCCTAGATGTCGGACCGACATCCCGCTGGACCCCAGAAAATCATGCCTCATCGTTATCTCTTCATCGGCGGGCTGCACCGTTCGGGGACCTCTCTCGTGGCGCGGATCGCCGGAAGCATCGAGGGGATAGGTACGATTTCGCACGCGCCTGTTCCCGAGAATGAGGGGGTGTATCTGCAGGGCGCGATCCCGCATGACGCGATGGCGGGCATGCCCGGCGCCTTTGCCTTCGATCCCGAGCAGCATCTGATTGAAGGGGGGCGTTTCGACCGGCTGGACATCCGCGAGCGGATCGAGGCGGATTGGGCGCCGTGGTTTCCCGACACCCCGTGGCGGGTCGAAAAATCACCGGTGAACCTGCTGCGGATGCGGCTCTACCAGCAGCTCTTTCCGCTATCGCAGTTCGTGATCATGGTGCGGCACCCGCTGGCGGTGGCACGCGCGACCGCGAAATGGAACGACCGGGGCGAGGCGGAGCTGGTGGCGCATTGGGCGCGGGCCTACCGCCTCGCGCTTGAGGATGCGCGGCGGCTGCATGCGCGGCTGATCCTGCGCTACGAGGATCTCGTGGCCGCGCCTGAGGCGGCGCGCTTGGCGCTCGCGGCGTTTTGCGACCGGCCCGCACCCGACGCACCAATGGAGCCGGTGCGCGACGGCAATGCCGACTACGATCTGCACACGAACCTGCCCCCCAGTGCCGAGGTGGAGGAGGCAATGGGCGCGTTTGGCTACGGCCCGGCGGGGCGGGTCGATCCGCTGCCGCAGGTTGCGGTGGCGCATCCGCTTCGAACGGTGCGCGAAGCCGTCTCCCGTCATTGGCCCCCGCGCGGCTGAGGAATTGGCCCCCGCGCGGCTGAGGAATTTTCGCCGCGTTCCGGAACCCCGGCCGCCTTGCTCCGGTTGCTCCTTGGCGACAAGAATATGGCGCCATGGGTGCCACGAGGGGAGATTGCCTGACATGACCGATACCGCCGAACCCGCGAAGCGGCCGAACGGCTCGCGCAACTACTGGATCGCGATTGCCGCCGCGGTGATCGGCTGGCTCTTGGTGCTGTGGTTGCTGATCGCGCGCGCATCGGTCGGCGGCGATCTCGAGGAGGCGCGCGTTCGCCTCGTCGACCTCGAGGATCAGGTCGCCATCCAGACCGAGACCATGGGCAGCATCGAGGCGCTGCGCGCCGAGCTGGACGGTCTCAGGGTCGAAGAGCAGGAGCTCGAGAACCGGCGCGCCACGATCGAAGCTGACATCGCTCCCGCCGAGGCTCGGCTGCAGGAGCTGTCCGGCGAGATCGCGGATGCCGAGGCCGATCTGGCTCAGGCGCAGGCCCAGACTCAGGCGCTTGAGGAGCGGCTGGCCCCGCTGCGGACCGAACTCGACAATTTCGAGAGCCGCCGCGCCGAGGCCGCCGAGGCTGCCGAAGCCGCCACGGCCGAACTGCGCGAAGTGAGCCAGCGGCTCGAGCAGGCGCGCGCCGAAGAAGCCGAGCTGCGTCAGCTGATCGCAACGCTGAGCCAGGAGGCCGCCACTTTGACCGAGCAGGTCTCGCAGGCCGAAACCGATCTGAGCGCGCTGCGCGAAGAGACCACCGCCCTTGAACAACGCGCCAACGAGGCCGAAGCCCGCGTCGCCGAGCTGACCGAGCGCCGCGACGGGCTGGAGACCGAGGTGTCTCGTCTCACCGAAGATCGGCAGTCGCTGTCGCAGGAGGTCGAAGCCGCGCGCGAGCAGCGGCAGCTGCTCCAGCAGGAAGTGGCGGATCTGGCGCAGAACCTGGCCCGCCGGGCCGAGGAACTGGCGCGTGTCGAAGCCCGGATCGCCGGCACCTCTGCGACCGCGATCCGCCCGCAAATCACGGATCTGCCCGAGGAGTCGCAGGAGGACGCGGTTTCGGCCGAAGAGTCCGTGAACGAAGTGTCGGTGACCGAAGGGTCGGAGGCGCGGCCGCAGGTGACCGACCTGCCCGAAGAAACGCAGGAGGCGCCGGTCGAGCCGCAAGCGGCTGACGCGGAAACCGCCCCGCTGGATGAGGGCGAGGCCGTTGAGGCCGAAGCGGATGCCCCTCGCCCGCAAATCACCGATCTGCCGGAGGAAGCGGATGCCGCGCCGGTGGCCGAGGAGGCTGCTCCCGTCGAAGCCGCCGCCGCGGCGCCTGCCGAGCAGTCGGCAAACGAGGTGGCGTCGTCCGATCAGCCCGCAGGTCCCGCCGCGAGCCCGTCGATGGTCGACGAGGTGGCCGAGGCCGGCGAGCCGGTGCAGTCGATCGAGCCGGGGCTCTACACGCTTGGCCCGATCGCGGTGAAGTTCTCCGAGGATGGCCGCTTCAGCATGGCGGGCAGCGACCGGCTGGGCCGGGTCAACGGCCGCTATACCGTTGCCGATGGCGTGCTGACCCTCGACGAAGTGCAGGGTGACACCGGGTCGGCGATCTTCCCGATGCGCTGCCAGATCCATTCCAGCGGCGCCGACATCGCGATTGCCGACAGCGACGGCTCCTGCGCGCTGTTCGAAGGCCGGGCCTTCACGGCGGCGCAGTGATGCGAGACACCGTCCGATAAATGAATCTGGCGGGTCTCCCGCTCTGGACCGTCGCTGGCATCTTCGTGATGGCGGCGGCGGTGATCGCGCTGGCGGGTGTCCGGCTCGCCCATGTCGCGGATGCATTGGCCGACCGGACCGGCATGGGCGAGGTGGTGGCCGGCGCGCTCTTCGTCGGCGCGGCGACCTCGCTACCGGGCGCGATCACCTCCGTTTCCACTGCCGCGCAAGGCGCCTCCGAGCTTGCCGTGGGCAACGCGCTGGGCGGGCTGACCGCGCAGACCGCCTTCATCGCCGTGGCCGACCTGTTCTATCGGCGCGCCAATCTCGAACATGCGGCGGCTTCGGCCACCGGGCTCGCGCAGGGCGTCCTGCTGGTGGTGCTGCTGTCGATCCCGCTCATCGCCTCGACCGAGCCGCAGATCACCATCTGGGGCGTGCACCCCGCTTCGCTGCTGATCCCGGTGGGCTACGGCTTCGGCCTGCGGCTGCTGAGCCGTATTCACGACGACCCGATGTGGCACCCGGTCGACACCGACGAGACCCGCGAAGAAGTATCAGAACCGGATCGCGAAGGCGGCAAGTCCGACACCGGCCTGTGGCTGCGCTTCGCGCTCTATGCGGGTGCTACGGCGGTGGCGGGCTGGGTGATCGGCGAGGCGAGCCTCGCGCTGGTCGAGATCACCGGCATGGGCGAGAGCGCGGTGGGCACGATCTTTGCCGGCGTCGCCAATTCCCTGCCCGAACTGGTCACCGCCGTCGCCGCGGTCCGGATCGGCGCGGTCAGCCTCGCGGTGGGCGACGTGATCGGCGGCAATGCCTTCGAGGTGATGTTCCTGTCGGCCGCCGACTTCTTCGACGAGGGGTCGATCTACGGGGCGATGACCGCTGCCGACCGTACTACTGCGCTGATCGCGATGCTGATGACCGGAGTGCTGCTGCTCGGAATGCTGCGGCGCGAGAAGACCGGCCCGGTGCGGATCGGATTCGAGAGCGTGATCGTGCTGGGTCTTTATGCAGGCTCCGTGGCACTGGTGCTTCTATGACGGCCTGTATCGGAACAATGCGTTGCGCCTCTTGCGCAAACGCGCCAGAGAGCCGCACCGTAATCGTTGCGTGCCACAGGGGAGACAGCACCGCATGACATATCTTCAGACGCTCTTCGGCTGGCTCGGGGACGCGACATGGGGCTGGGCGCTGATCCCGTTCCTCGTCGTGCTCGGCGGTGCCTTCACTCTGCTCTCGGGCTTTGTCCAGCTGCGCTATTTCGGGCGCATGTGGGGCGTGCTGTCGGATGGCGGCGACCGTGACGGCGGCGTGTCCTCGCGCGAGGCGCTGCTGGTGTCGATCGGCGGCCGGGTTGGCGGCGGCAACATCGCCGGCGTCGCGGTGGCGATCACGCTCGGCGGACCCGGTGCGGTGTTCTGGATGTGGGTGGTCGCGCTGATCGGCATGGCGACCTCGCTGTTCGAATGCGCGCTGGCCCAGCTCTACAAGCGGACCGAGCCCGACGGCACCTTCCGTGGCGGCCCGGCGCAGTACATCCGCCACGGGCTCGGCGCCAATTTCAACTGGCTCGCCGTCCTCTACGCGATCTGCCTGCTGGCCTCCTTCGGTCTCGGCTTCTCGGCCTTCCAGGGCAACACCGTCGCCGTGGCCGCGCAGGACAGCCTCGGGCTCGACCCGATCTGGGTCGGCCTCGGTCTGGCGCTGGTCACGCTGGTGATCGTCTTCGGCGGCATCAAGCGGATCGCCCGCGTCTCCGACGTGATCATCCCGATCATGGCGATCGGCTACATCGTGCTGGCGCTGGCGGTGATCGTGCTCAACGTCACCGAGGTGCCGCAGGCGCTGTGGACCATCGTCGCCAACGCCGTGGGTCTCGAGGAAGCCGTGGGCGGCGGCATCGGTGCCGCCGTCTCGCAGGGCATGCGGCGCGGCCTGTTCTCCAACGAGGCGGGCCTCGGCTCGGCGCCCAACGTCGCGGCGGCGGCGGCGGTGCCGCACCCGATCAGCCAGGGCATCGTGCAGTCGCTGTCGGTGTTCATCGACACCATCATCATCTGCACCTGCACGGCGCTGGTGATCCTGCTCGGCGACGTCTACGTGCCCGGCGCGACCGATGTCGACGGCGTGGCACTGACCCAGCAGAGCCTTGTCGGCCATCTGGGCGACTGGTCGCAGTACTTCCTGACCGGCGCGGTGCTGCTCTTCGCCTTCAGCTCGATCATCTACAACTACTATCTCGGTGAGACCGCGCTGACCGTGCTGTCGGACACCAAGATCGCCCGGCTGCTGCTGCGCCTCGCGGTGCCGCTGGTCGTGTTCCTCGGCGCCGCGGCGCCCGGTGCCACTGCGGTGTTCTTCTTCTCCGACCCGCTGATGGGGCTTCTGGCGCTGGTCAACCTGCTGGCGCTGGCGATGCTGTTCCCGGTTGGGCTGCGGCTGCTGGCCGACTACCGTCGCCAGCTGCGCGCCGGGGCAGTCGAGCCGGTGCTTGAGATCGCGGACTACGCCGATCTCGACCTCGACCGCGACGCCTGGGCCGCGCCGGCCCGGACCCGTCCGCTCGGCTGACCGGACGATCCGAACGATCCGGAAAAGGGGGCGGCGACGCCCCCTTTTTCATGCGCCTCAGAGATCGGCGGGCGGGTTGTGACGCCCCGGGCGCGAGCGGTAGGCCGGCAGCGACCAGCTGCGCCACAGCGCCACGATCCTGAGCGCGAAGGCCAGCCCGAAGCCAGCCAGCGCCGCCGCCTCGCGCGGGGCACCGAAGCTCGCGAGGGCCGCGCAGCCCGCCGCGCCCAGCATCGAGGCCGCGACATAGATCTCGCGGCGCAGGATCACCGAGGGCTCCTGGCCCAGCGTGTCGCGGATGATGCCGCCGACATTGGCGGTGATCACGCCCATGGCGATCGCCACCGTCACCCCCGCACCCGCATCGAGCGCCTTGAGCGTGCCGACCACGCTCACCAGCGCCATGCCGAAGGCGTCGAGCCACAGGATGTAGCGGTAGCGGTATTCCATCAGATGCGCGGCGAAATGCGTGACGATGGCGGTCAGGATGCAGGCGATCACCGGGGTCGGGTCCTCGACCCAGAACACCGGCTGGCCGAGGATCAGGTCGCGCGTGGTGCCACCGCCGACGCCGGTGATCACCGCGAACCACACGAAACCGAGGATGTCGAGCTCCTTGCGCGAGGCGACCAGCGCGCCGGTGGCGGCGAAGGAGACGGCGGAAATGAGATCAAGCGCCGCGAGCAGCGGTGCGATGGGCAGGTCCATGTCGAGGCTCCGGGCGTCAGGAGGGCGCGCGCCCTCCTAGCCGCTGCCGGGGCGGTGTCAACGTGGCCGGCGGGGCGGGATCAGGCGGCGAGCGGTGCGTAGGCGTCGCGCAGGCGCACCAGATCGTCGATCTGGCCCGAGGCCATCATCTGCAGCGGGCTGCGACCGGCCAGTGCGGGCTGGCGCGCGCGGATCCAGTCGGCCGCCCCGAGCCCGGCGCTGGCGGTGCGGGTCGCGAGGTGGATGTCGCGCAGAAGCGCCATGCGGCGGAGCCGCTCGCGGTCGACGATCTCGACGCAGCCGGCGCACCAGCGGCGCCAGCTCTCGGGCTGCATCCCGCCGAGGATCGCCACCATCTGCGCGTCGCCCAGCTCCCAGACCCGTGCCAGTAGAACGGCGGTGCGCACCAGGGGCCCGGTCTCGGCGGGGCTGACGGGGCGCTCGGGGGAAATGGCGGTACCGATGGCTGCGAACAAGAGCGATCTCCTAGGCTGTCCCCTCCGCGTATACCCGAGTCGGCTTTCGCATTCACAAACGGTTCCAGTGGGATGCAGCAATGAGCAATTATTTGCCGATATCGCGGGCCTCGAGCGGCCCGGCGCGCGATTCCGCGGCACTCAGCGCCGCGCCGATGCGCCCGGCCATGTGATCGATGAACAGCCGGATCTTGGGGTCCTGCAGCCGCCGGTGGGTGAACAGGCAAGCCATCTGAACCGGCAGGGGCGGCGTCTCGGTGCAGACCGCGACCAGCCGCCCGGAGGCGAGGTGCTCCGCGATCTCGAAGACCGGCTTCATCGCGATCCCCGCACCGTCCAGCGCCCAATCGGTCAGCACGTCGCCATCATCGCATTCCAGCCGCCCCGAGACGGCATGGGCCTGCGGGCCATCGGGGGTCTGCAGGGTCCAGCGGAACTCGGTCGCGCCGGGAAAGCGCAGGTTCAGGCAATCATGGCCCTGCGCCACCAGATCGGCCCCGTCCCGGGGCGCGCCGCGCCGGGCGATGTAGTCCGGCGCGGCGCAGAGCACGCGCGCGCAGGTGGCGATCTGCCGGATCGTCAGGTCGCTGTCGCGCGGCCGGCCGAGGAAGAAGCGCAGATCGATGGCCTCGGCGGCGAGATCGATGATCCGGTCCGAGAGGCGCAGTCGCAGATCGACCTGCGGATAGGCGGCGGCGAAGCCGGGCAGTTCGGGCGCGATCAGCCGCCGCCCCGCGCCGAGCGGCGCCGCGACATGGATCGTGCCACGCGGCGTTTCGGTGATCTGCGCGACCAGGGCTTCGGCCTCTTCGACCTTCTCGATCACCGCCACCGCACCGTCGTAGAACCGGCGCCCCTGCTCGGTCGGGGCGAGGCTGCGGGTGGTGCGCTGGAACAGGCGCACGCCCAGATGGGCCTCGAGCTGGCCGATCCGGGCCGAGGCCACAGCGGCTGAGATCCGCAGGTCACGGCCCGCCGCCGACATCGACCCCAGCTCGTAGACCCTGACGAAGGTGCGGATGTTGTCGAGATAGGCCAAGTCGCGTCTCCGTGGCTGCCGGCCCATCGTTACGCCGCTGCGCGGTGCGGGGCCAGACCGCTCAGCCGAGGAAGTCGGGCCCGGTGATCAGCACCAGCAGCGGCAGCGGCGCGGTGGCCAGCGCCAGCATCAGCGCCACCGGCAAGGGGCGGAACAGGCGGCTGGCGCCGGCGGCCATGAGGATGCCGCCACCGCCGCCGAGGATCGTGTTGCCCGGCAGGTTGATCAGCAGCGCCAGCAGAAGGTGGCGCCGCCGCAGCGCCCAACCACGGGCCCAGCGCGGCACCGCCGCCTCGAGCCGGCGCAGCCGGGTTTCGGGATCCGTCTTGCGCTGGCGTTCAAGCGCCGCGGCCGCCCGCTCCATACCGAGCCGTTGGAGCATCGCGCAGGCCCGCGGCGCCGAAAGCCCGCGGCCGACGAGGAAGGCCAGCATCAGCCCAACGGCGGTGGCGGCCCAGACCACCGGCGCTGCCGCCGCGCCATGGGTCATCAGCAGCGCCAGCCCGATCTCGGCCCCGGGCACGAAGGGGATCGCCAGCAGCAGGGCATAGAGCAGCAGCAACCCGAGCAGCGTCAGGCCCAGAAGCTCGATCCGGCCCTGGGCCGCCATCTCGGCCACGAAGCCGCGCAGCCAGACGCCGAACCACAGCGCAGACGCGACCAGCACCGCGACGAGCGCGAGGCGCAGGATCAGTCTGGGCAGGGGAACGGGCATCGGATCTCCGGGGAGGGGGGAACCCGGCCTGTTTATGGCGGGCAAGGGTGAAGAGCCAGTGCACGCCCGGCCGGACCTAACCGGGCCGAGCCACCACGACCCGCGTGTTCCATTCAACGCAGCGCCGCGCCAACGGTTCAGGCAGCGGTGCATCGGTGTAGAACACGTCGATCTCGCGCAGCGAGGCGATCCGAGCCGGGGCGGAGCGCGAGAACTTGGAACGGTCGGCCACAAGAACGGTGCGGCGCGAGCGGCGGATCAACTCGTGGTTCACGCCGACCTCCTCGATATCGAAATCGAGAAGGTCGCCCTCCTCGTCGAGCGCCGAGCAGCCGATCACGGCAAGGTCGAACTTGAACTGCTGCACGGTCTGGGTGGTCAGCGACCCGACCAGCCCGCCATCGGCCCGCCGCAGCGCGCCGCCGGCGACGATCACCTGCGCTTCGGCGTTCTCGGCGAGGATATGGGCGACGTTGATGTTGTTGGTTACCACCATCAGGCCGCGATGCCGCAGCAGCGCCCGCGCCACCGCCTCGGTCGAGGTGCCGATGTTGAGGAAGATCGAGGCATCGTCGGGGATCTCGGCAGCGCAGGCGGCGGCGATGGCGGCCTTGGGCCCGGGGTTGAGCGTGCGGCGATGCTCGTAGCCGATATTGACCGTGCCGGAGGGCAGCACCGCGCCGCCATGCACCCGGTCGAGCCGCCCGGCCTCGGCCAGCTCGGTGAGATCGCGGCGGATCGTCTGCAGCGTCACGTTGAAATGCTCGGCCAGCCCTTCCACCGTCACCCGCCCGTCGCGGCGGGCGATCTCGAGGATCTCGGGCTGGCGAAAGCTCTGGGACATGGGCGGGCTCCTGCGGCGATGTTCCATCATGCGCGGTTTTGCTCGAAACGCAACAGAACGCGGCATTGCGTCGCCTGCAACGCGCCGGGCCCTCGCCTTTCACGTGCAATCGCGAGGGTTTGCGGGGATTCGCAATGCGAAAAAAACGAACCGAAACGAAAAATTGTTCTTGCCAGACGCGCGCGCCGGGGGCAGTGTCACGGGCAATCGAACACCGGACGGGAGGGTCCACGTGTCGCATAGCCCGACATCCGAGCCGGTCTCCGATCTCTTCGTGATCGGCGGTGGCATCAATGGCTGCGGCATCGCCCGTGACGCCGCCGGGCGCGGCCTCTCGGTGGTGCTGGCCGAGATGGGCGATCTCGCTCAGGCGACCTCCTCGGCCTCGACCAAGCTGTTCCATGGCGGGCTGCGCTACCTCGAATATTTCGAGTTCCGGCTGGTGCGCGAGGCGCTGATCGAGCGCGAGACCTTGCTCAGGGCCATGCCGCACATCTCTTGGCCGATGCGCTTCGTGCTGCCCTATCACCCCTCGATGCGCTTCGAGAGCGATACGCCGACCTCGAAGCTTCTGGGCACGGTGATGCCGTGGATGCGCGGGCGTCGCCCGGCTTGGCTGATCCGTCTCGGCCTCTTCATGTACGACCATCTGGGCGGGCGGAAGATTCTGCCCGGCACCCGCACCGTCGACCTGAAGAACGACCCGGCGGGCGGCCCGCTCGATCCCAAGTTCGAGACCGCCTACGAGTATTCCGACTGCTGGGTCGAGGATTCCCGGCTGGTCGCGCTCAACGCCCGCGACGCCGAGGCGCGCGGCGCGACGATCATGACCCGGACCAAGGTGCTGAGCGCGGCGCGTGAGGACGGAATCTGGGTGGTCGAGACCGAGGACCAGCCCAGCGGCGCCCGCCGCACCCATCGCGCGCGGATGCTGGTCAATGCCGGCGGGCCTTGGGTGGGCCGGCTGCTCGAAGGGGCGATCGACGTCGAGACCCGCGACGGCGTGCGGCTGGTGCGCGGCAGCCATATCGTCACCAAGCGGCTCTACGATCACGACAAGTGCTATTTCTTCCAGGGCACGGATGGGCGGATCATCTTCGCGATCCCCTACGAGACCGATTTCACGCTGATCGGCACCACCGATGCGGACCACCCCGACCCGTCGCAGCCCGCAGTCTGCACCCTCGAGGAGCAGGAGTATCTGTGCCGCTTCGCCAGCCGCTACTTTGCCCGGCCGGTGACGCGCGACGACATCGTCTGGACCTATTCCGGCGTGCGCCCGCTCTATGACGACGGTGCCTCAAGCGCCACGGCGGCGACGCGCGACTACACGCTCAAGGTCGAGGCCGAGGGCGGCGCGCCGGTGCTCAACGTCTTCGGCGGCAAGATCACCACCTATCGCCGACTTGCCGAAAGCGCGCTGGAAAAGATCGCGCCGTTCTTCGACGGGGTGAAGGGGCCCTGGACCGCCGGGGCGCCGCTTCCTGGCGGCAATTTCCCGGTCGACGGGGTCGAGGCGCTGATCGCTGGGCTCAAGGCGGATTACCCGTTCCTCGACCACGTCTGGGCGCGGCGGCTGGTGCGCGCCTACGGCACCGAGGCGCGCGTCATTCTCGGCGCGGCGCGGCGTGCCGAGGATCTGGGTCGAGATTTCGGCGCGACGCTCAGCGAGGCCGAGGTCGCGTGGCTGATGGAAAAGGAATACGCTCGCAGCGCGGATGACGTGCTGTGGCGGCGATCGAAGCTGGGGCTGCGCCTGTCGGGAGACCAGGTCGCGGCGCTGGAGGACTGGATGCAGGGAGAGAGGGTCGCGCGGCACGGCTGAGGCCGCCGCTCGGCAGGGAGGACGACAATGACGCTGACGCTGGAGGGCGTGTCGAAGCGGGTGGAGGGTCAGACCCATATCCACCGCACCGATCTCACGTTGCAAAACGGCACGATGAACGTGCTGCTGGGCCCGACCTTGTCGGGCAAGACGTCGTTGATGCGGCTGATGGCGGGGCTCGACGCGCCCACGACGGGCCGCATCCTGTGGAACGGCGAGGACGTGACCGGAGTGCGGGTGCAGGACCGCAAGGTGGCGATGGTCTACCAGCAGTTCATCAACTACCCGTCCATGACGGTCTACGACAACATTGCCTCGCCGATGCGGATCTCGGGCAAGTCCAAGAGCGAGATCGACGCCGCGGTGCGCAAATCGGCAGAGATGATGAAGCTCACGCCGTTTCTCGACCGCAAGCCGCTCGAGCTGTCGGGCGGCCAGCAGCAGCGCTGCGCGCTGGCCCGCGCGCTGGTGAAGGATGCGGGTCTGGTGCTGCTCGACGAGCCGCTGGCCAATCTCGACTACAAGCTGCGCGAGGAGCTGCGCGCCGAGATTCCCAAGATCTTCGAAGAGGCGGGCTCGATCTTCGTCTACGCCACCACCGAGCCGGAGGAGGCGCTGCTGCTGGGCGGCCATGTCGCCACGCTCTGGGAGGGGCGGGTGACGCAGTTCGGCGAGACGCCGCAGGTCTATCGCCACCCGGTGGACGCGACCACGGCGCGGGTCTTCTCGGATCCGCCGATGAACTTCCTGCCCTTCGAGAAGCGCGGCGGCAGCCTGCATCTCGACGGCGGGCGCGAAGTGCCGGCCGCGGGCGCGCTGGGCGCTCTGCGCGACGGGCGCTACATGGGCGGCTTCCGGCCCAACCACATGGAGCTTGAGCGCAGCGGTGCGGGCGACATCGCCTTCGAGACCCGGCTCGCGGTGACCGAGATCACCGGCTCCGAGACCTTCGTGCATCTCGATCATCACGGTACTCGCTGGGTCGGGCTGATCCATGGCGTGCGCAATCTCCGTCCCGGACAGGCACTGACCGCCTATCTCGACCCGGCGCATGTCTATGTCTTCGCCGAGGACGGCCCGCTCGTCGCCCCAGCCGCTTACGTGGAGGCCGCCTGACATGGCCAAGATCACGCTCGACAACCTCGCGCATTCCTACCTGAAGCACCCGCAATCCGACGATGACTGGGCGCTCAAGGAGCTCAATCACGACTGGGTCGACGGTGAGGCCTACGCGCTGCTGGGCTCTTCGGGCTGCGGCAAGTCGACGTTGCTGAACATCATCTCCGGCCTGCTGAGGCCGAGCCGGGGCCGCATCCTGTTCGACGGGCGCGACGTGACCGACGCGCCCACGGCCGAGCGCAACATCGCACAGGTGTTCCAGTTTCCGGTGGTCTACGACACGATGAGCGTGGGCGAGAACCTCGCCTTTCCGCTCAAGAACCGTGGTGCCGACCCGAAATACATCGCCGAGCGGGTCAACGCGATCGCCGCGATGATCGGCATGGAGGACCAGCTCAAGCGCAAGGCGCGCGGGCTGACCGCCGACGCCAAGCAGAAGATCAGCCTCGGTCGCGGCATGGTGCGCGAGGACGTGAACGCGCTTCTCTTCGACGAGCCGCTGACCGTGATCGACCCGCACATGAAATGGGAGCTTCGGACCCAGCTCAAGCAGCTGCACCACGACTTCGGCCACACGATGATCTATGTCACCCATGACCAGACCGAGGCGCTGACCTTCGCCGACAAGGTGGTGGTGATGTATGACGGCCGCGTGGTGCAGATCGGTACGCCGCAGGAGCTGTTCGAGCGGCCGGCGCATACCTTCGTCGGCTTCTTCATCGGCTCGCCCGGCATGAACCTGTTCGACGCCCAGGTGTCGGGCACGACCGCCACCGTACAGGGCGTGTCGGTGCCGCTGGGCGACAGCTACGCTCCGGTTGCCGGGCAGGTGCAGATCGGCGTGCGGCCCGAATTCGTCCGGCTGCATGCAGGCGGCGAGGGGCTGCCCGCGCGCATCACCCGGGTCGAGGATGTCGGCCGCCACAAGATCGTCCGGCTCGATGTCGGCGGCACGGCCGCCAATGCGATCCTCGACGAGGGCACGCCGGTGCCGGCGGGCGCCGACCGGGTGAGCTTCGATGCGGACGCCATCAACGTCTATGCCGACGACTGGCGCGTCGCGCCGCAGAGCCTGCAGGGGAGGGCCGCGTGATGAACAAGACCGTCAACCAGAAGGCCTGGTTCCTCGTCCTGCCGGTGCTGATCCTCGTCGGCTTCTCGGCGGTGATCCCGCTGATGACCGTGGTGAACTATTCCGTGCAGGACACCTTCGGCAACAACGTCTTCTTCTGGGCCGGCCTCGACTGGTTCCGCGACATGCTCGAGAGCGAGCGGATGTGGAACGCGCTGGGCCGCCAGCTGGTCTTCTCCGGCATCATCCTCGCCATCGAGGTGCCGCTGGGCATCTTCGTCGCGCTCAACATGCCGAAGAAGGGGTTCTGGGCCTCGTTCTGCCTCGTGCTGATGTCGCTGCCGCTGCTGATCCCGTGGAACGTAGTCGGCACGATCTGGCAGATCTTCGGCCGGGTCGACATCGGTCTCTTGGGCTACGTGCTGGCCAAGCTGGGCGTGAACTACAACTATACCCAGAACGTGATCGACGCCTGGGCCACGGTCATCGTCATGGATGTCTGGCACTGGACCTCGCTGGTGGCGCTGCTGGCCTATGCCGGTCTGCAATCGATCCCCGACGCCTATTACCAGGCTGCCAAGATCGACCAGGCCTCGCGCTGGAAGGTGTTCCGCTTCATCGAACTGCCGAAGATGGCCGGCGTGCTGATGATCGCGATCCTGCTGCGCTTCATGGACAGCTTCATGATCTATACCGAGCCCTTCGTCGTCACCGGCGGCGGTCCCGGCAACGCCACCACCTTCCTGTCGATCGATCTCGTGAAGATGGCGCTGGGGCAGTTCGACCTCGGCCCGGCGGCGGCCTTCAGCCTGATGTACTTCCTCGTCATCCTGCTGATCTCCTGGGTGTTCTACACCGTGATGACCAACCTCGACAAAAGGGATGGTGTCTGATGAGCGACGCTGTGACCTCCGCCCCCGGCGCGGCCTCGATCCCCGGCGATGTCAGCGCCGCCGAACCGCAAGCCCGCACCCGTCGCCGGTTCCGGCCGAACGGCTCGATGATCGTGATGGTGCTCTACCTGCTGTTCCTGATGCTGCCGATCTACTGGCTGCTGAACATGAGCCTGAAGACCAATGCCGAGATCCTGTCGGGCTTCTCGCTCTGGCCGCGCAACCTGACGCTGGCCAATTACGAGAAGATCCTGTCCGACCCGTCTTGGTACATGGGCTACGTCAACTCGATCATCTACGTGACGATGAACACCGTCCTGTCGATCGTGGTGGCGCTGCCCGCGGCCTATGCCTTCTCGCGCTACCGCTTCATGGGTGACAAGCACCTGTTCTTCTGGTTGCTGACCAACCGCATGGCGCCGCCCGCGGTCTTCGCGCTGCCTTTCTTCCAGCTCTACTCCTCGGTGGGGCTGTTCGACACGCATATCGCGGTGGCGCTGGCGCATACCCTGTTCAACGTGCCGCTGGCGGTCTGGATTCTCGAGGGTTTCATGCGCGGCGTGCCGCGCGAGATCGACGAGACCGCCTATATCGACGGCTATTCCTTCCCGAAGTTCTTCGTGAAGATCTTCATGCCGCTGATCGCGAGCGGCATCGGTGTTGCCGCCTTCTTCTGCTTCATGTTCAGCTGGGTGGAGCTGCTGCTGTCGCGCACGCTCACCTCCGTGGACGCCAAGCCGATCGCGGCGACGATGACGCGGACGGTCTCGGCCTCGGGCCTCGACTGGGGCGTGCTGGCGGCGGCGGGGGTTTTGACGATCCTGCCCGGCGCGCTCGTGATCTGGTTCGTGCGAAACTACATCGCCAAGGGCTTTGCCCTCGGCCGCGTCTGAGAGAGGAGAGACGACATGGCATGGATGGCATGGACGATCCCCACGGCGATCTTCTTCGGCTCGATCGCGGCGTTGCTGGTGATCTTCACGGTGCTGGCGATCCGCTTTCCCGAGACGCCGCGCACCGGCGTGCTGGGGATCGAGACGACGCGCGGCGACCGGCTCTTCATCACGCTTCTGGGCTCTGCGTTCATCAATCTCGCCTGGCTTGGCCTCGTCGATGCGGCCCAGCCCTGGGCGATGCTGGTCTGCCTCGTCTACGCCGCAGCGGTGTTCCGCTGGGTCTGACAGGTTCGTTCGGCGCCGTTCGGGGAGGGCGGCGTCTTTGCTCGGTTCGACAAATGGGAGGAAACCATATGAACCCGCTTCTGAAGTCCACCACCGCGCTGGGCCTCGCGCTCGGCCTCTTGGCCGGGCCGGCCATGGCCGACATGGCCGCGGCCACCAAGTTCCTCGACGAGGAAATCGAGCGCTCTGCCCTCACCCGCGAGGAGCAGGAAGCCGAGATGCAGTGGTTCATTGACGCCGCCGAGCCGTTCTCGGGCATGTCGATTAACGTGGTCTCCGAGACCATCACCACGCATGAATACGAAGCCAACGTCCTGGCCCCGGCCTTCACCGCGATCACCGGCATCAACGTCACCCACGACCTGATCGGCGAAGGCGACGTGGTCGAGAAGCTGCAGACGCAGATGCAGTCGGGCGAGAACATCTATGACGCCTATATCAACGACTCCGACCTGATCGGCACTCATTGGCGTTACCAGCAGGCGCGCAACCTGACCGACTGGATGGCCGGCGAGGGCGCGGACGTCACCAACCCCAACCTCAACCTCGACGACTTCATCGGACTGGAGTTCACCACCGGCCCGGATGGCAAGCTATACCAACTGCCCGACCAGCAGTTCGCGAACCTCTACTGGTTCCGCCACGACTGGTTCACCGATGAGAAGAACATGGCGGATTTCGAGGCCGAATACGGCTATCCGCTCGGCGTGCCGGTCAACTGGTCGGCCTATGAGGACATCGCCGCCTTCTTCACCGGCCGCGACCTGAGCCACATGGGCGTCGAGGGCGAGGTCTTCGGCCACATGGATTACGGCAAGAAGGACCCGAGCCTCGGCTGGCGCTTCACCGATGCGTGGATGTCGATGGCCGGCATGGGCGACAAGGGCGAGCCCAACGGCCTGCCGGTCGACGAATGGGGCGTGCGCGTCAACGAGAACAGCCAGCCCGTCGGCTCCTGCGTGGCCCGCGGCGGTGCGACCAACTCGCCCGCGGCCGTCTACGCGATCGAGAAGTACACCGACTGGCTGCAGAACTATGCCCCGCCCGCGGCCGCCGGCATGACCTTCTCGGAATCCGGACCGGTCCCGGCGCAGGGCCAGATTGCCCAGCAGATGTTCTGGTACACCGCCTTCACCGCCGACATGGTCGGCGACGGCGCAAAGGCCGTGCTTAACGAGGACGGCTCGCCGAAGTGGCGGATGGCCCCCTCGCCGCATGGCGTCTACTGGGAAGAGGGCATGAAGGTCGGCTATCAGGATGCGGGCTCCTGGACGCTGATGGAATCGACCCCGGTCGACCGCGCCAAGGCGGCCTGGCTCTATGCCCAGTTCGTCACCTCGCAGACCGTGGACGTGGAGAAGTCCCATGCGGGCCTGACCTTCATCCGCGAATCGACGATCCAGCATCCGAGCTTCACCGAGCGCGCGCCCGAGCTCGGCGGTCTGATCGAGTTCTACCGCTCGCCCGACCGGGTGCGTTGGTCGCCGACCGGCACCAACATCCCCGACTACCCCAAGCTGGCGCAGCTCTGGTGGCAGAACATCGGTGACGCCTCCTCGGGCGCCAAGACCGCGCAGGAGGCCCTCGACAGCCTCTGCGAGCAGCAGGAGCAAGTGCTCGAGCGGCTCGAGCGGGCCGGCATCCAGGGCGATCTGGGACCGGTCATGAACGAGGAGCAGGATCCGCAGTACTGGCTCGACCAGCCCGGCGCGCCCAAGCCCAAGCTGGAGAACGAGGACGAGGAGCCCGAGACCATCAGCTACGAAGAGCTGATCAAGTCCTGGCAGTAAGCCCGTGAACGACCGGGGCCCGCGGGCCCCGGCCTCCCGCGCCGCGGAGCCTCCCCTCCGCGGCGCGTCCACCCAAGACAAGAGCTTCCGATGACCCACATCCTCGCCATCGATCAGGGCACCACCTCGAGCCGCGCCATCCTCTTCGACGCGGACATGAAGATCGTGGACATGGCGCAGGAGGAGTTCCCGCAGCACTACCCCGACAGCGGCTGGGTCGAGCACGCCCCCGACGATCTGTGGCAGAGCACCCTACGCGTCTGCCGCGCGGTGCTGGACAAGACCGGCGTGGCCGCCACCGACATCGCCGGCATCGGCATCACCAACCAGCGCGAGACCACGCTGGTCTGGGAGCGCGAGACCGGCCGCCCCATCCACAACGCCATCGTCTGGCAGGACCGCCGCACCGCCGCCTTCTGCCGCGACTGGCGCGAGCGGGGCGACGAGGAGACGGTTACCGCCAAGACCGGCCTGATCATCGACCCCTACTTCTCCGGCACCAAGCTGAAATGGATTCTCGACCATGTCGACGGCGCGCGCGACCGGGCGCGGGCGGGCGAGCTGCTGTTCGGCACGGTCGACAGCTGGCTGATCTGGAACCTCACCGGCGGCGCGGTGCACGCCACCGACGCCACCAATGCCTGCCGCACCATGCTCTACGACATCCACAAGGGATGCTGGAGCAGCACTATCTGCGGCATGCTCGACATTCCGATGGAGATGCTGCCCGAGGTGCGCGACTGCGCCGCCGATTTCGGCAACACCGAGCTGCTCGGTGCCGCCATCCCGATCCTCGGCGTGGCGGGTGACCAGCAGGCGGCGACGCTGGGCCAGGCCTGCTTCGCCCCCGGCATGCTGAAATCCACATATGGCACAGGCTGCTTCGCGCTCCTGAACACCGGGGAGACGCCGGTGCGCTCGACCCATCGGTTGCTGACCACCGTGGCCTACCAGCTCGACGGCAAGCCGACCTATGCGCTCGAAGGCTCGATCTTCATCGCGGGGGCCGTGGTGCAATGGCTGCGCGACGGGCTCGGCCTGATCGAGAAGGCCTCCGAGACGCAGCCCATGGCCGAGGCGGCCGATCCGCAGCAGCGGGTGATCATGGTCCCTGCTTTCACCGGGCTCGGCGCGCCCTATTGGGACCCCGACTGCCGTGGCGCGGTGTTCGGGCTCACCCGCAATACCGGCCCGCGCGAGATGGCGCGGGCGGCGCTGGAGAGTGTCGGCTACCAGACGCGCGATCTGCTCGAGGCGATGCGCGCCGACTGGCAGGACGCCTCCGAGCGCGCGACGCTACGCGTGGATGGCGGCATGAGCGCCAGCGACTGGACCATGCAGTTCCTCGCCGACATCACCGGCGCGCCGGTGGACCGCCCGGAGATCACCGAGACCACGGCTCTGGGCGTGGCCTGGCTGGCGGGGATGCGGGCCGGGATCTACCCGGACCAACAGGGCTTCGCCGCGAACTGGAAGCTCGATCGCAGCTTTGCCCCCGCGATGGATGATGCGACCCGCGAGGAGGGCTACGCGGCCTGGGGCCGCGCCGTGGCCGCGACCCGGTCGGCATGAGCGGCTTCGAGATCCTGACCGCGGGACGCGTCGTGTTCGGCCGCGGCCGCGCCGCCGATGCCGTCGATGCGATCCGGGCCCATGGCACGCGGGTGCTGCTGCTGCGCGGCTCGCACGCCGCCGCGGACCGGCTCGCCGCCGATCTGCGCGCGCAAGGCTGCGCGGTCGAGGAGATCCGCCAGAAGGGCGAGCCGCTGCTCGATGACCTGGAGGCGATCGTGGCGCGCGGTCGCGAGATGCGGATCGACGTGGTCGCAGCGCTGGGCGGCGGCTCGGCGATCGACATGGCCAAGGCGGCCGCCGCGCTGATCTCGGCACCGGGCCCGGCAATGCGCTATCTGGAAGTGGTGGGGGAGGGGCGGCCCCTCGAGGCGGCG
>NZ_CP139691.1:2557500-3175349 GCF_034371605.1 Limimaricola variabilis
TCGCAAGACGACGTATAGGGTCTGACGCCTGCCCGGTGCCGGAAGGTTAAAAGGAGAGGTGCAAGCCTTGAATTGAAGCCCCGGTAAACGGCGGCCGTAACTATAACGGTCCTAAGGTAGCGAAATTCCTTGTCGGGTAAGTTCCGACCTGCACGAATGGCGTAACGACTTCCCCGCTGTCTCCAACATCGACTCAGCGAAATTGAATTGCCGGTCAAGATGCCGGCTTCCCGCGGTTAGACGGAAAGACCCCATGCACCTTTACTACAGCTTCACACTGGCATCAGGATTGCGATGTGCAGGATAGGTGGTAGGCTTTGAAGCGGGAACGCCAGTTCCCGTGGAGCCTCCCTTGAGATACCACCCTTCGCACTCTTGATGTCTAACCGCGGTCCGTCATCCGGATCCGGGACCCTGTGTGGCGGGTAGTTTGACTGGGGCGGTCGCCTCCCAAACAGTAACGGAGGCGCGCGAAGGTTGGCTCAGAACGGTCGGAAATCGTTCGTCGAGTGCAATGGCATAAGCCAGCCTGACTGCAAGACTGACACGTCGAGCAGAGTCGAAAGACGGCCATAGTGATCCGGTGGTCCCGAGTGGAAGGGCCATCGCTCAACGGATAAAAGGTACGCTGGGGATAACAGGCTGATACTGCCCAAGAGTCCATATCGACGGCAGTGTTTGGCACCTCGATGTCGGCTCATCTCATCCTGGGGCTGGAGCAGGTCCCAAGGGTATGGCTGTTCGCCATTTAAAGAGGTACGTGAGCTGGGTTTAGAACGTCGTGAGACAGTTCGGTCCCTATCTTCCGTGGGTGTAGGATACTTGAGAGGAGTTGCCCCTAGTACGAGAGGACCGGGGTGAACGATCCACTGGTGGACCAGTTGTCGTGCCAACGGCAGTGCTGGGTAGCTATGATCGGACAGGATAACCGCTGAAGGCATCTAAGCGGGAAGCCCCCCTCAAAACAAGGTATCCCTGAGGACCGTGGTAGACCACCACGTCGATAGGTCGGAGATGTAAGCGCAGCAATGCGTTCAGTTGACCGATACTAATGGTCCGATAGGCTTGATCCGATCCAGAAACAGCAAGGCTGGATCCGAAAGCATACACAATCAAGGAAATGTACGACGACCTGGAACACCGCTCCCCCCAATCGGGGCAGGGCGGCTGATATGGTGACCTCCCCCCAAGCGACGCGACAGGCCACACCGGCCTCGAGCAGCGCCCCGCGCGGCAGGCCACCGAAGATGTTCTTTTCTCGGTCTGGTGGCCATAGCACGAGCAAAACACCCGATCCCATTCCGAACTCGGCCGTTAAGTGCCGTTGCGCTGATGGTACTGCGTCTCAAGACGTGGGAGAGTAAGTCACCGCCAGACCTAGTAAAGAACATCCCACATTCTCTCTGACACGATGCCAGAACCGATCCGGCCTCAAGCAGCGCTCCGCGCAGCAGGCCAAACATCCTGTCGCGGGATGGAGCAGCCCGGTAGCTCGTCAGGCTCATAACCTGAAGGTCGCAGGTTCAAATCCTGCTCCCGCAACCAGTTCAAACGCCCCCCGGCTCAAGCCGCGGGGCGTTTCGTTTTGGGGCAGGCCGAATGGCGGGGCGGCCAGCTTCAATGCCGAGCTCCTGATGTAGATGCCCGCAGTCGAACCCTCGATGGCGCCGCCTCCCTTGAGCCTCCTGAGCCGCCATCGAAGGCGCTGATGCAATGCTCTGTCCCGACTTGACCAGTGTAGGGTGGAGTAACGTCGTCCATACCGGCTGTTCGCATCCGCTGATGGAGCAAGCCTAGAACCGAGGCCTCCGGATCTGGGAGCCTATCGCCGTCGCGTTTCGCACAATGCTGCCGAACCTGCGATCAAGCATGGCGGTAGCGTGTCGATGGTTTGAAAGGACCAGCGATTCGCTGGTGCAGCTCTCTCACCAGAATGAACAATTTGCAGCTGTATTGTGGGATTGTTTCTGCTGCTGGGGCTGGAAAACCTGCTGCCGAAGTTACGCTGCGTTGGCATCACATCCTTGCCATAATGGTGTCTCGCTTTCGAAACTTCGGCATAGGCCGTGGCGCATTGGGAGGGGGGCGGGTTTCCGAAGTGGAATTATTCCCCCTAGCATCCTCCAACCTTTTCCCATTCAGCGCCAATACGGCGTGAGCGCTCTGGCGCTTGGAGGAGGCGCTTTGCCTGCGGGGCGGAAAATTGCCCTGAAAACGGCGATTTGGTGGCGGGGATCGGCCTGTTTCGCGACGGCCGGTTTTGACGATTGCAGCCCATGTTTTAATTTCGGGCAAGGCGGCGCTCCGAATTGTCGGAGACGACCGCCGCAGCCTGCGTCCCGAGCGCAGCAGTGGCGAAGGGCCGGAAATGACGATGACGATGAGCGAGACCGGACGGACCGAAGGCAGGGCACTGGCGAAGGACATATTGATGGCCGGCCGCTCCGGCGACCGAGCCGGTCGCACCGCGCGTCTGGTCGCGGCGTCGCCGCTGGAAGGGTTCTACCGGCACCGCGCCAAGCGCTGGGTCGATCTCGCGCTCACGCTGCTGGCCATCCTGCCGGTCAGCCTGCTGATCGGCGTCATCGCTGCGCTGGTCGCGCTGGAGGGCGGGCGGCCCTTCTACCTGCAGCCGCGGGTCGGCCGCGATGGCCGGGTGTTCCGTATGATCAAGATCCGGACCATGGTGCGCGACGCCGAAGCTGCGCTGGAGCGGCACTTGGAGACCGATCCGGACGCCCGCCAGGAGTGGGATCACCACCAGAAACTGCGCCACGATCCCCGCGTGACCCGGCTCGGCCGGTTCCTGCGGCGCAGCTCCCTCGACGAGCTGCCGCAATTCTTCAACGTGCTGCGCGGCGACATGACCCTCGTGGGTCCGCGCCCCTTCATGCCGGGCCAGCAACACTTCTATCCCGGCACCGAGTATTACCGGATGCGTCCGGGTATCACCGGCTTCTGGCAGACCTCGGTCCGCAACGAGGCGAGCTTCGTGCAGCGGGCGACCTATGACCGCAGCTATTACCAGGCGCTCTCGCTGCCGACGGATCTGCGGGTCCTGCTGCGCACCGCGCGGGTGGTCTGGCGCGGCAGCGGGCAGTGATGCTCGCAGCGCGCAACGACACTCTTGGGTTCGTGTCCGGCTAAGGCCATCTTGGCGTCATCGCCATGCCGCCAAGAGATGAGAGCGGCTGAGGCACACAGGCTGGACGGACCGCTGCATGCCCAACGCCATCGCCTCGATCGCCCTGATGGGCTGGCCGCTGGCTACGCTGGCGCTGTTCCTGCGCCTGCGGCCCGGCATGGCCTTGGTGGCGAGTTTGCTGGCCGGCTACCTCCTGCTGCCACCGCTGCCGGCGGAGTTCGATCCGCCGATGCTGCCTTCGCTCAACAAGGAGACGATCCCCAGCCTGTCGGTGCTGGTCATCGCCTTGGCGCTGCGCCGGGTCAGCCCACGCGAGTTGCTGCCGCGCCATCCGCTGATGCTGGGGGCGCTGGCGGTGTTCCTGTTCTCACCGGTCATGACGGTGATGACCAACACCGACCCGCTCCGCTTCGGCGTCATGGAGCTCCCGGCGCTGCGGCTCGTCGAGGTGCCAGGCATCGTCATCCGTCAGGCGCTCCTCGTGGGGCCGTTCCTGCTGGCGCGGGCGCTGTTGCGACGGGAGGAGGATCACCGGATGCTCCTCTGGGCCCTGGTCATGGGCGGCCTGGCCTACACGCTGCCGATCCTGCTGGAGGTGCGGCTCAGCCCGCAGCTCAACACTTGGATCTACGGCTACTTCCAGCACAGTTTCAGCCAGATGATGCGGGGCGACGGGTTCCGGCCGATCGTGTTCCTCTATCACGGTCTCTGGGTGGCCTTCTTCGTGGCCATGGCGGTGCTGGCGGCGATCGGCCTCGCGCGCGAGGGGCAGGGCCCCTGGGCCGTCTGGAGCTGGGGCGTGGCCGGACTGCTGGGGATCGTGCTGCTGCTGTGCAAGTCACTGGCGGCGATCATCTACACGGCGGTGCTGGCGCCCGTGCTGGCGCTGACGCCCCGGCGGATACAGCTCTTGGCGGCGGCGGGCATGGCCGCGCTATCGCTCGGCTATCCGCTCCTCAAGGGGGGCGACCTGGTGCCGCAGGGGCAATTGCTCGAGTGGGCCGGATCGGTCAGCGCCGACCGCGCCCAGTCGCTCGGCTTCCGCTTCGACAATGAGGACGTGCTGCTGGAGCGGGCCTGGGAGCGGCCGGTGTTCGGTTGGGGCATCTGGGGGCGCAACCTGCTTTATGACCGCGATTCCGGGCGGACGACGACGGTCACCGATGGCCGCTGGCTGATTGTGATCGGCGTGTTCGGTTGGGCCGGCTACCTCGCCGAGTTCGGGCTACTGGCCTTCCCGGTGCTGGCGCTGTGGTTCGGCAGCGGGCGCGCGCCGCCGGGACCGGCTACGGCGACGCTGGCGGTGATCCTCGGCATGAACCTCGTCGATCTTCTGCCCAACGCGACGCTCACACCGCTGACCTTTCTTGCGGCGGGGGCAGTGCTGGGGATGGTCGAGACGATGGCGGCGGTCGGTCGACGGCACCGACCCGTCCCCGAGCCGATCCGGACCATCCTGTGATCCGGTCCGGCCTTCTGCCGGCGATGCTCGCCGCCCTCCTGCTGCTGGCCGCGCAGGCGGTGCCGTCACGGGCCGCGCCCCTTCTGGGCATGAACCTTGCCGGGATATCCGACTGGTCGACCGAACATCCCTTTATCGACCTGATGAAGACGGCGCGGCCCTGGATCGGGCATCTGCCCGGGCAGTGGGGCGGCATCGAGGCGGAGGAAATGGTCGCGCAGGGCCACGTCGATCGCGGCGGGACGCTGCTGTCGATCCCGGAGGGCGCGCGCCATGCAGGAACGCTGGTCCTTACCGATCAGCCCGAAGCGGCGACGTCCCTCGCCGGGCGCTACGTGCTGCGCCATCAAGGTCGGGGCGAGATCGACGTGGCCGGGCGCGCCCGCAACGTCGCCCGCGCGCCGGGCGAGATTCGTTTCGACTACACCCCGGGGCCAGGCGCGGTCGAGATCGAGGTGACACGGATCGATCCTGCCGATCCCCTGCGGGCGATCAGCGTGGTGCGGGAGGACCGGCTCGCCCATGCCGCGGCCGGGGCGCTGTTCAACCCCGACTGGCTCGCCCGGATCTCGGGGCTGCGGGTGCTGCGTTTCATGGACTGGATGGAGACCAACGGCTCCGATCTGCGGAGCTGGGCCGACCGGCCCCGACCGGATGATCAGGGCTGGACCCGGGGCGTGCCGGTCGAGGTGATCGCAAGGCTCGTCAACGAGGTCGGCGCCGACCCATGGGTGACGCTGCCGCACATGGCCGATGACGACTATGTCCGGCGTTTCGCGACGACGATGCGCGAGGCGCTCGATCCACGCTTGAAGGTGCATGCGGAGTGGTCGAACGAGGTCTGGAATTTCGGTTTCGTACAGGCGGGCTGGGCGCAGGAGCAGGCGCAGGCGCTCTGGGGTGATGCGGCCCCCGGCGACGCCTGGATGCAATATGCGGGCCACCGCGCGGCGCAGGTTGCCGATATCTGGCACGAGGTCTTTGCCGAAGATCCCGGCAGGCTGGTGCGGGTCTTCGCCACCCAGACCGACTGGCCCGGGCTGGAAATCTCCGCCCTCGAGGCGCCGCTCTGGGTCGCCTCGGGCGCCCCTCCGCCTGCCGAGAGCTTCGACGCCTATGCCGTGACCGGCTATGTCGGCCAGGACATCGGGGCCGATGACGGGCTGGCCGAGCTGCGCCGTCGCATGGCGAGTGGCACGGCGGTGGGCTGGGCACGCGAAAGGATCGCCGCGGATGTCGCGGAGCTGACCGACAGTTACTGGCCCCATCACGCCGAAGCGGCGGCGCGATATGGTTTGCGGCTGCTGATGTATGAGGGCGGCCCCCATCTCGTCGCCGGGGCCGAGGCGCGCGACGACGCAGCGGTGACCGGCTTTCTGGCCGATCTGTCCTATGCGCCGGAGATGGCCACGCTGATCGACGATCTGGTGGCGGGGTGGCGCGCAGCCGGCGGCACACTCGCGACCGCCTATCTCGATGTCGCCGCCCCCTCGCGCTGGGGCAGCTGGGGCAACCTGCGGCATCTGGACGATTCCACCGCGCGCTGGGACGCCTGGATGCGCGCCAACGCCCAAGGCCCGGACTGGGAGGAGCGCGCGCCCGGCACCTTCGCTGATGGCGTGACGCTCGTCGGTGGCATGCCGGCCGAGCGGCTGGTCGGCACCCCCGAGGA
Organism: Limimaricola variabilis; assembly: GCF_034371605.1. Classification (NCBI taxonomy): domain Bacteria; kingdom Pseudomonadati; phylum Pseudomonadota; class Alphaproteobacteria; order Rhodobacterales; family Paracoccaceae; genus Limimaricola; species Limimaricola variabilis. Next base: position 2,563,780 of record NZ_CP139691.1, read on the forward strand.
GGACGTCCTGCTCGGCGGCGGTGGCGATGACGAGATCCATGCCGGGCCGGGCGACCGGGTCGATGGCGGGCCGGGGCGCGATATCGTTCTGCTTCCCGAGGCGTTGCGTGCGGCGCCGGTGACGTGGCAGGACGGGCGGCTGGCGATCGGGGCGGGGGCGGCGCTGCTGCTGCTGGCCGGGGTAGAGGAGATCGCATATGGAGAGGGACCGCCGATCGCCACGGAGACATTGCCATGACCGGCGCGCCGCTCGAGATTCTGATCCCTGCCAATAACGAAGCCGCGCAGATCGGCGCCTGCCTCGCCGCGCTGGCCGAGAGCACGCCTGTGCCCGGACCGGTCGGGGTCACGGTGATCGCCAATGGCTGCCATGACGACACCGCCGCGCGGGCCCGTGCCGCCACTGCGCAGATGGCGGCGCGGGGTTGGACCCTGCGGGTGATCGAGCTGCCCGTCGGAGGAAAGATCGCCGCGCTAAATGCCGGGGAGGCAGGCCTGCCCGACACCGCGATCCGCGCCTATCTGGATGCCGACGTCACCGTCTCGCCGCCGCTGATGGCGCTGATCCACGCGGCGCTCGACCGCGCCACGCCGTTCTATGCCAGCGGTCGGCCTCGGATCACCGGCCGGGGCAGGGTGGCGCGCGCCTATGCCCGGCTCTGGGCGCAGTTGCCCTTCATGGCCCATGGCGTGCCGGGCTGCGGTCTCTTCGCCGTCAGCCCGGCGGGCCGGGCCCGTTGGGGCGCCTTTCCCGAACTGATCTCGGATGACGGCTTCGCCCGCCTGAACTTCGCCCCCGAGGAGCGGGTCGCGGTGCCCGCCGATTACGACTGGCCGGTGGCCGAAGGCTTCGCCGCGCTGTGGCGGGTGCGGCGGCGGCAGGATGCCGGCATGGCCGAAATCGCCCGGCACCACCCCGACATGATGACGCGCGAGGGCAAACCGCCCTTGGGTGCAGCGGGTGCGGCACGGCTGGCGCTGCGCGACCCCGTGGGCTTTGCGGTCTACGGCGCGGTCGCGTTCGGCGTGCGACTTGCCCCCGCGCCGCGCGGTTGGAGCCGCGGGCGTTGAGCGCGGCGCTGCTGGGACGGTTGCGCTCGGGAGGGATCGGCGCGCGGGCGCTGCGCTCGGCGGCGATCATGATCGCGGGGTTCGGTACGGGTCAGCTGCTGCGGCTCGCCTCGAACCTGATCCTGACCCGGCTGCTGTTCCCCGAGGCTTTCGGCGTGATGGCGATCGTCATGGTGTTCATGATGGGCCTCGCCATGTTCTCAGATGTCGGAATCTCCCCCGCCATCATGCAGAGCAGGCGCGGCGACGACCGCGATTTCCTCGATGCCGCCTGGACGATCCAGGTCGGGCGCGGCGTCGCGTTGTGGGTCGCGGCGCTGCTGCTCGCCGCGCCGGTGGCGCATTGGTACGACGCGCCAATGTTGAACTGGTACCTGCCGGTCGCGGCACTGGCGCTGATCGTCAACGGCTTCAACCCCACCAAGCTCGAGAGCGCGCACCGGCATCTGCGCGCCGGGCGGGTGACGCTGATCGAGCTGGCCACGCAGGCCACGCAGATCGTTTTCGGGCTGCTGCTGGCCTGGGCCTGGGGCTCGGTCTGGGCGCTGGTGGTCTCCGGGCTGATCGGCGCGCTGGCGCAGCTGGTCTACCTGCACCTGTTCCTGCCCGGCCCCCGCAACCGCTTCCGGCTGGAGCCCGCCGCGGCGCGCGAGCTGGTCTCGTTCGGCAAGTGGATCTTTCTCTCCACCGTCGCAGGCTTCGCATTGGCCCAGAGCGACCGGGTGCTGATCGGCGGCTATTTGTCGCTGTCGGATTTCGGCGTCTACAACATCGGCCTGTTCCTCGCGAGCTTTCCGATGATGCTGGGCCAGATGGTGACGCGCCGAGTGTTGATCCCGGTCTACCGCGACAGCCCGCCCGCCAAGAGCGCCGCCAATTTCGCACGGCTGCGCCGCCTCAGGACGCTGGCGACCGCCGGGCTGCTGGCCGCGGTCGCGGTGCTGGCGCTCGCGGGTGTCTGGCTGATCGAGGTGATGTATGACGACCGCTACGCGATGGCGGGGGGCGTGGTGGTGCTGGTGTCTGTGATGCAGATCCCGGTGCTGATCGGCCTCACCTATGATCAGGCGGCCCTCGCCTCGGGGCGCTCCCGGCACTTCTTCGTGCTGCAGGCCACACGCGCGGCGTTGACCGTGGCCGGTCTGTGGCTCGGCCTGGCCTGGGGCGGGCTGCTGGGCGGGCTGCTGGGGCAGGGCCTGGCCTATCTCCTCGCCTACCCGGTGCTCGTCTGGGTGGCGCGCCGCGAACGGGCCTGGGATCCGCTCCACGACGTCTTTGCCGCGTTGGCAGGGGGGCTTATGGCATTGCTGGCGCTCACGGCGAACTGGCCCGCCATCATGACATTGGTTAGCATCTCCGCAGGCTGACACACGCCCCGGCAGAACCGGCGCGTGGTCGGAAAACTGCCGTATTCGGGCACGACACTGGCGGTATCCAACAACACGACGGAGTGCGGATCATGGCGGGGGCCGGCGATCTGGAATTGGGCGATATCGCGATCACCGGCATGGCCGTGGACCTGCCCGGCGCCGGCACGCTCGACGCGTTCTGGGAGATGCTGCGCAAGCGCCGCAGCGCGATCCGTCGCCTGACCCCCGAGGAGATGGCGCGGGCCGGTGCCGATACGGCCGGCCCCGACCACGTGCCTTACGGCGCGCCGCTCGACAGCTTCGACAAGTTCGACGCGGGCTTCTTCGGGCTGAGCCCGCGTGATGCCGCGATCATGGACCCGCAGCACCGCCGCTTCATCGAGACCGCTTGGGCCGCGCTCGAGAATGCCGGCCACGTGCCCGAGCATTTCGACGGTGCGATCGGCGTCTATGCCGGATGCGGCCCGAATGAGTACTTCAACCACAACGTCATGGCCAACGCCGCTCTGGTCGAAAGCGCCGGTCCTTTCCTGTTGCGCCACACCGGCAACGACAAGGATTTCCTGGCGACCCGGCTGGCGCACATGCTCGACCTGACCGGCCCGGCCGTGTCGGTGCAGACCGCCTGCTCGACCTCGCTGGTGGCGGTGCACATGGCCGCGCAGGCGCTGTTGACCGGCGAATGCGACATGGCGCTGGCGGGGGGCGTCACGATCCTTTCGGGACAAGGGCGGGGCCATCGCTGGCGCGAGGGAGATATCCTGTCGCCCGACGGGCAATGCCGGGCCTTTGATCACCGTGCCGCCGGAACGGTCTTCGGCTCTGGCGCGGCGGCGGTGGTGCTGCGCCGGCTCGAGGATGCCCTCAACGACGGCGATCACGTATGGGCGGTGCTGAAGGGCAGCGCCATCAACAATGACGGCTCCCGCAAGGCCAGCTATCTCGCCCCTTCGGTCGAGGGGCAGGCGCGCGCGGTCGCGGCGGCGCTGCGGGTGGCCGGGGTCGGGGCGGAGAGCCTGGGCTTCGTGGAGTGCCACGGCACCGGCACGCCGCTCGGAGACCCGATCGAGGTCGCGGCGCTGACCCGAGCCTTCCGCGAAACGACCGACCGCGCCGGGTACTGCCGGATCGGCTCGGTCAAGACCGGGATCGGCCATACCGACACCGCTGCAGGCGCGGCCTCGCTGGTCAAGGCGGCGCTGGCGCTGCATCACCGGACAATCCCCGGCATGCCCCATTTCGAGGCAGCGAACCCGGCATTGGCGCTCGAGGGGTCGCCCTTCGAGGTGGCGGCGGAGACGGTGCCTTGGCCACACGGCGCCGCGCCACGCCGCGCCGGGGTCAATTCGCTCGGCGTCGGCGGGACCAACGCCCATGCGGTTCTGGAGGAAGCGCCCGCACGCGCCCCGGCCACAGAGAGCGACTGGCCGTTCCAGCTGATCCGGGTCTCGGGCCGCAGCCGCGCCGCGCTTCAGGCCACTGCAGCGCAGCTTGCGGCGCATCTGCGGGCTCATCCGGAGCAGCCACTGGCCGACGTGGCCCATACGCTGGCCACCGGCCGGCGCGCCCTGCGCCATCGCCGGGTGCTGTTGGCCGACAGCCACGAAGAGGCGGCAAGGCTTCTCGAGGCGGGCGGTGCGGTGCAGGAGGCGCAGGCAGCGCCCGAGATCGTCTTCATGCTGCCCGGCGGCGGCGCGCAGCAGCCCGGCATGGGCCACGACCTCTACGAGACCGAGCCGGTGTTCCGCGACTGTATGGACCGGGGCTTTGCCGCCATGGGCTCGGCAGGGGCCGAGCTTCGGGAACTGTGGGCCGCGGCACCCGGCGAGGAAGCCGAAGCTGCAGCGGCCGCGCTGCGCAGGCCGTCGCGGCAACTGCCGCTGCTGATGATCGTCACGCATGCGCTGGCTCAGCTCTGGATCGGCTGGGGCGTGCGGCCCGATCGGCTGATCGGTCACTCGATGGGCGAGAACCTGGCGGCGGTGCTGGCCGGGGTGATGTCCTTCGAGGAGGGGCTCGGGCTGGTGCGGTTGCGCGGCGCGCTGTTCGAGGAAACCGCGCCGGGCGCGATGCTCTCGGTACCGCTCACCCCCTCGGATCTGCGCGCCGAACTCGGCCCCGATCTCGACATCGCGGCGATCAACGCGCCGGAGCTTTGTGTGGCATCCGGCCCGGTGGCAGCGATCGAGGCTCTGGCGGAGCGGCTCGCCACGCGTGGCATCGAAACGCGCCGGGTGCCGATCGAGGTGGCCGCCCACAGCCGGCTGCTCGACCCGATCCTGCCGCGCTTCGAGGCGCATCTGCGCGACATGACGCTGTCGCCGCCACGGATACCGATCGTTTCGAACCGCAGCGGCGTTCCTCTCACCGACGCCGAAGCGACCGATCCGGCCTACTGGGTCGGGCATCTGCGCCACATGGTGGATTTCGACGCCGGTCTCCACGGGATGGGCGACGGGCCCCGGATCTGCATCGAGATGGGATCCGGGGGCATCCTCGGCGCCTTGGCCGCGCTGCAGCCCGGGATCGGCGCGGGACGGGTGCTGCCGGGGCTGCGCCCGGCGCAGGAGCCTGGCTCCGAAGATCGCTGGATGATCCTCGCGCTGGGGCGGCTCTGGGCGATGGGCGGTTGGTTCGACGAGGCGCAGCTCGCCGGTGAGGGGCGCCGCCGCCTGCCGCTGCCCGGCTATGCCTTCGAGCGGGAGCGCCACTGGGTCGAACCCGACGCCGCGCCCGGCCGTATCGCCGCCCCGGCCAAGGCGGAGCCCGTACGCGAGGATGACATCGCGCGCTGGGCCTGGCAGCCCGGCTGGCGGCGGCGCTACCCCGATGGGAATTTCGAGGCGGGCGGTGACCTGGCGGCGCTGCCGCCCGAGACCTGGCTGGTGCTGCGCGACGAGACCGGGCTGGGCGACGCGCTGGTCGCACGGCTGCGCGCGGGTGGGCACCGCGTTGCCACCGTGGTGGCGGGGCCAAACGAGCTGCGGCGCGGCCCCGAGGACTGGCAGGTGCCGGTCGGGGCCGGTGAGGCGCCATTCGCCCGGCTGGTCGCGGCGCTGGAGCGCGAGGGAATGCTGCCCGACCGAGTGCTGCATCTGTGGACGGTGACCGGCTCCGGCGCCCCCGGTCTTGCCGCCTTGCATGTGCAGGCGATGCAGGAGCGCGGCTACTGGAGCCTGCTGCACCTCGCCCGGGCCTGGCACGCGGCGCAGGGCGACCGACCGCTGCGCCTCGTCACCGTCAGCAGCGATGCCCAGGCGGTGACGCCGCAGGAGCGGCCGGACCCGGCCAAGGCGACGCTGGCCGGGCCCGCGATGGTGATCGGCCGCGAATTGCCGGGGATCGGGCTGTCCTGGCTCGACATCTCCGCACCGAGCCGCGCCAACCGCGCGGCGCTGGCCGAGGCGGTTCTGGAAGAAGCCTTCGCCGCGCCCGAACCGGCGCCGGTGAGCTGGCGCAACGGGGTGCGGCGCCGGCGGGAGCCGCTCCGCGCGACATTGCCGGAAACGCCCGATCTGCCGCTGCGACCCGGCGGCGCGGTGCTGATCACCGGCGGGCTGGGCGGCATCGGTCTGACCTTGGCCGAAACCCTGGCGCGCGACTGGCAGGCGGGGATCGCGCTGGTGTCGCGCCGGACCCTGCCGCCGCGCGCCGACTGGCCGGGTCTGGCGGCGGGCGGTGCCCGTCAGGCGGAACTGTTGCGTGCGCTGCTCCGGCTGGAGGCCATGGGCGCGCGGATCGAAGTGCTGCGCGCCGACGTCACCGACCCCGAGGAAATGCGCGAGGCAGTTGCCGAGGCCGAAGCCCGGCTCGGGCCGCTCAGCGGCGTGATCCACGCCGCCGGGCGCCTCGACGACGCGCCGGTGCTTGGCCGTTCGCCGGAGGCGAGCGAGGCGGTGATCGGGCCCAAGCTGCAGGGGCTGATGGTGCTCGATACGCTGTTCCCGGACGGTCGGCTCGACTGGATGGCGCTTTGTGCCTCCAGCTCCGGCTGGACCCTCCCGGCGGGGCAGGCCGACTATGTCGCCGCCAACGCCGCGCTCGACGCCTGGGCGCAGCGCCGCGCGGGCGGCGCGACGCGGGTGGTGGCGATCGATTGGGGCGCCTGGGCCGACACCGGCATGGCCGCCGCATCGCAAAGGGCGGCGGAGCCGGTCGAAGAGGGCGAGGCCCTGGTGTTGCCGATGCTGGATCGGCGCAGGGACGAGGCGAATGGCGAGACGGTCCTGACCGCCCGCTGGAGCCCCGCTTCGCGGTGGTTCCTCGACCAGCACCGGACGCGGGCGGGCGACGCGCTGCTCCCCGGCACAGGCCATGCCGAATTGCTCGCCGAGGCGGCGCAGGCGCTGGGGCTCGCGCCGGTCGCCGTGCAGGATCTGCGTTTCCTCGCGCCGCTGCGCTGCCCCGATGCGGGCGTGACGCGGTTGCGGCTGCGGATCGGCGGGGGTGAGGAGATGCGGCCGGTAGAGATCGAGGCCGCGCCGCCCGGCGAGGATTGGCAGGTGATGGCGACCGCGCAGCTCGGCAGCCATGCCAAGGCGCGCGGCCGGCTCGATCCGGAGGCCATCGCGGCCCGGCTTCCGGCCCCCGAGGCGTTGGCGCTGCCGCAGGAGGCGCATCTCGATTTCGGTGCCCAGTGGCGGGTCACCGGCGAGGCGCGGCTGGGTCAAGGCGAAGGTCTGGCGCGGCTGCGGCTGCCGCCGGGGTCCGAGACCGGCATGGCGCTGCATCCGGGTCTTCTGGACATCGCCACCGGTTGGGCGATCTCTCTGATCGACGGCTATGATCCGGCGCGGTTCTGGGTGCCGGCGGGATACGGGACGCTGCGGCTGCATGCGCCGCTGCCGACCGAAATCCTGAGCCATGTCCGGCTGACCGGCCAGGACGATGGCGCAGCGCGGTTCGACGTCGTGCTGGCGACGCCCGAAGGGCAGATCTGCGCCGAAATCGAAGGATTCGCGCTGCACCGTCTCGCAGGCGAATTGCGCTTCGCGACCGCCGCGCAAGCACAGGCGGGGCCGGTGCAGCCGCCTGAAATCCGGCTCGGCATCCGTCGCGCCGAGGGCGGGCGCGCTTTCATTGCCGCGATGGGCGCGGGCCTGCCGCAGATCGCGATGACCGCGCTGCCGCTGCCCGACCTGATCGCGGCGCAGGAAACGGCCCCGCCGCTCCCGGTCATCGCGGTGCCCGAAACGGCAGTGCTGCAGCCCGAGGCCGGGTTCGAGACAGAGACCGAGGCCCGGCTTGCCAAGCACTGGACCGCATTGCTGGGCGTGGAGGGGATCGGCCCCGATGACAGTTTCTTCGACCTCGGGGGGCATTCGCTGACGGCGGTGCGGCTGTTCGCGGCGATCCGGCGAGAAACCGGCACGGCGCTGCCGATCTCGGCGCTGTTCGAGACGCCGACGATCCGCGGTCTCGCCGCCCGGCTCGATGCGAAGTCCCTGAACCCCGCAAGCCCGGCTGCCCCGGCGCTGGTGGCGGTGCCCGAGAGCCATACCCATCTCGTGCCGCTGGGACGGGCCGGGACCGGCATGCCGTTCTATGTGGCGGCGGGCATGTTCGGCAACGTGATGAATCTGCGGCACCTGGCGCAGCATCTGGGGGCCGACCGCCCGGTCTGGGGGTTGCAGGCGCGAGGTGTCGCGGGCGATGCCGCGCCGCATGACAGCTTCGAGGATGCGGCTCGCGACTGCCTGGCCGAGATGAAAAAGGTGCATCCCGGCGGGCCCTGGATGATCGGCGGGTATTCCGGTGGCGGCATCACCGCCTTCGAGATGGCGCGGCAATTGCAGGCGGCGGGCGAAGAGGTCGCCGCGGTGATGCTGCTCGATTCGCCGCTACCGGTTCGGCCGACGCTGAGCCTGCGCGACCGGCTGGCGATCCAGGCGATCGAGTTGCGCCGGGCCGGCCCGCTCTACCCGGCGCTCTGGGCCGGGCGGCGGCTGCGCTGGGAGATCGACCGCCGTCGCTATGGCCGCGAGGCTGGGACACCGGCGGCGAGCGAGGCCGAGGCCGCGGTCGAGAACGCTTTCTACGCGGCCTCGGCCGCCTATGAGCTGCGGTGCTGGGACGGCCCGCTGACCCTGTTCCGCCCGCCGCTCACGGGTCGCTGGCGCCTGCCGGGCGGGCGATTGGTCAACATCGATCGCCGTTACGTAATCGAGGATAACGGCTGGCGCCGGTGGGCGCCAAATCTGGACGTGGTAGAAGTGCCGGGCGACCATGACAGCATGGTGCTCGAACCTAATGTCCGGGCGCTGGCCGCGCGCATTCGGACGCGGCTCGCGGCGCTCGATCCGGGCGGACCACGACTTCAGGCGGCGGAGTGACGGTTGATGACGCGACTACTGACGGTGATCCTCAACTGGCGCACGCCCGACATGACGCTGCGCGCGGCGCGCAGTGCGCTCGTCGCGATGCAGGAAATCTCGGGCGAGATCCTGATCGTCGACAATGATTCCGGCGACGGCTCGGAAGAGCGGATGCGCGAAGGCATCGCCGCCAATGGCTGGTCGGAGCGGGTGCGGCTGATCCAGTCCGGGCATAACGGCGGCTTCGGCGCCGGCAACAATGTCGGCATCTGCGCCGGCTTCGCCGATGGCGGGCGGCCCGACTTCGTCTACATCCTCAACTCCGACGCCTTTCCCGAACCGGAAGCGATCGCGGCGCTGCTCGCGCATATGGATGCGCATCCGAATGTCGGGCTGGCGGGCAGCCTGGTCAACGACCCCGACGGCACGTTGCATCTCGCCGCCTTCCGATTTCCCTCGCTCTTGTCGGAGATCGAGGGACCGCTGCGCTTCGGCCCGGTGTCGCGGCTGCTGGCGCGTTACCGGGTCTGGATGGACGTGCCTGCCCAGACCGGCCCGGTCGACTGGGTGTCGGGAGCGAGCCTGATGATCCGCTCCGAGCTGCTCGACGAGATCGGATTCTTCGATGAGACCTTCTTCCTCTATTTCGAGGAGACGGATCTGTGCCGGCGCGCCCGCGATGCCGGCTTTGAGACCCATTTCGTACGCGAGAGCCGGGTCGAGCATATCGGCTCGGTCTCGACCGGCATGGGCGACTGGGCCCGGGTGCCGCAATACTGGTTCGATTCGCGGCGGCACTATTTCCGCAAGCATCACGGCGCGGGCGGTGCCGTGGCGGCGACCCTGCTGCACGCGGCCGCGGCGGGCCTGCATCGGCTGCGCTGTCGCCTGATGGGCCGCGACCCCGGCGATCCGCCGCATTACCTGCGCGATCTTCTGCGCCACGAACTGCGTCATTGGCGGCGAGCAGACAGCGGGGGGGCGCCCGCATGAGCGCGCGTATTGCCCTGATCGGTGACAGCGCGCTGACGCTGGAGGCCGCGCGGCAGGCGCGCGAGGCCGGCTTCCAGCTTGCCGTCGTGGCCAGCCGCCATGCCGGGACACGGGACTATGCCGAGGCCCATGCCGTTCCGCTGCACGACCCCGATCGGCTCGACACGCTGCCCGAGGGCATCGACTGGTTGCTCAGCGCCGGCAATGTCGCGCTGCTGCCCGAAGCGGTTCTGCGGCGGTTCAAGGCGGGAGCGATTAATTTCCACGACGGCCCGTTGCCCGAGCGGCCCGGCCGCAACGCCCCGGCCTGGGCGCTGATCGAAGGTGCGCGCAGCCACGCGATCACCTGGCACCTGATGACCACCGGGGTCGATGCCGGCGACATCCTGCTGCGCCAGGGGATCGAGATCGCTTCGGATGAGACCGCGCAGAGCCTGAACGCGCGCTGCTTTGCAGCCGCGGTAGAGACGTTGCCTGCGCTGTTCGCGCAGATGCGTCACGGCCTGCGGCCGCGCCCGCAGGCCGGAACCCCGGGCCGCCTGCACCGCGCGGCCGACCGTCCCGCCGCTGATGGCCTGATCGACGGGCGCGGGCCGATCAACAGGGCCGAGCGGTTGGTGCGTGGGCTCGACCATGGCGACCATCCCAATCCGCTATGCCGGGCCAAGATCGCGACTGCGTCGGGGCTACTGCTGATCGGCGGGGCGCGGGTCCTGGAAACAGGGCCGCCATCCCAGCCGCCCGGCACGATCCGGGCCGTGCGGGATGACGCGCTCGAACTGGTATTCGAGGACGGGGTGCTGGCGCTGACCGGGCTACGCCGTCTTGATGGCGGTGTCCCGGCGCTGCCCGAGGTCGGCGACAGGCTGCCCGCCATTTCCGATCCGGACGGGCTTACCGCCCGGATGGCCGGGATCGCGCGGCACGAGCCGCATTGGCGCGCGGCGCTCGAGGCGCTGAAGCCGGTGCCGATGCCGGGATTGCGGACGCAGGGGCGCGCAGTGCCAGACGCCCCGGAGGAGATCCTTGAGATCCCCGACCTGCCCGGAACGCCGGCCCTGCGCGCCGCGGCCTGGGCGTTGCTGGCGGCCCGGCTCGACGGTGCCGCGCTGGCTTTGGTCCTGCCATCGAACGACCCGCACCTGTCGGACTGGTTGCCGCTCGACGCCGCCCTCTGCCCGGAAGAGACCTTCGCCGATCTCGCCTCTCGACTACAGGCGCAGGCTGATGCGGCGCGCGCCATGGGCGGCTTTGCCGCCGACCTTCCGACCCGGCTCGGTGGGCCGGTGACGCCCCCGACCTTCGCGCTGGGCGCGGGGCTGCGCGGCGGGGCGGTGCTGGGCTTCGATCCCGAGAGCGGCCTGCTCCGGGCCAAGGCAGGGGCGCTGCTGCCGGGCGTGATCGACCTGTTGGCGGCGCGGCTCGCGGCGCTCTTGGCGGCCGATCCGCAGGCGCTCTGTGACGACCTGCCCGCGCTGTCAGAGACCGAGCGTGCGCTGGTGCTGACGGATTGGAACGCCACCAAGGGGCCCGTGCCCGGCGGCACGCTCCACGCCGCCGTCGCGGCGCAGGCGGCCCGCACGCCCGACGCCGTGGCGGTCATCTCGGGCGAGACGCGCCTCACACATGCCGAGCTGGAGGCGCGGGCCAGCCGCATGGCCCATGTGCTGCGCGACATGGGCGCCGGTCCGGGCACCCGGGTCGGGCTGCACCTGCGCCGCTCCGCGGAGATGGTGGTGGCGGCGCTGGCGGTGCTGAAGTCCGGCGCCGCCTATCTGCCGCTCGATCCCGGCTACCCGGAGGAGCGTTTGGCGCTCTATCTCGAGGACAGCGCGGCGGCGCTGGTGATCACCGAAGCGGCGATCGCGGACAAACTGCCGCCGGGCGAGGCGCGACAACTGCGTCTCGACGATCCGCGCATCGCCGCCGCCCCCGACACCCCGCCGGAGGAGACCGCCACGGCCGAGGATCTGGCCTATCTGATCTATACCTCCGGCTCCACGGGCCGGCCCAAGGGCGTGATGATCGAGCACCGGCAGGCGATGAATTTCCTCGCCGGAATGGATGAGAGGGTGCCGCAGACGCCGGGCGACATGATGCTCGCGGTCACCTCGATCTCCTTCGACATCTCGGTGCTGGAGCTCTTCTGGACGCTGTCGCGCGGTCTGGGGGTGGTGATCCAGGGCGAGGCCGAACGCCTGCTGACGGCGGCCGAGGCGCCGCCTGCCAAGGCGGACGGGCCGGCGATCAGCCTGTTCTACTGGGGCCACGAAGAGAGCGATACGGGCGACTACGCCCTGCTGCTCGATGGTGCGCGCTTTGCCGATGCGCATGGGTTCGAGGCGGTCTGGACACCCGAGCGGCATTTCCACGGCTTCGGCGCCGCCTATCCCAACCCGGCGGTGACCGGGGCAGCGGTGGCAGCCGCCACCACGCGCATCGCGGTTCGTGCCGGCAGCTGCCTCGCGCCGCTGCATCACCCGGCCCGCATCGCCGAGGACTGGGCGGTGGTCGACCGCCTGTCGGGCGGCCGGGCCGGGATCGCGCTGGCGGCCGGCTGGCAACCCGACGATTTCGTGCTGCGGCCCGAGGCGGCGCCGCCGGCCCACCGGGCGGCGTTGCACGACGCCGCCGACGCGGTGCGCCGTCTGTGGCGCGGCGAGGCCGTGGCCTTTCCCGCCCCCGGTGGCGGGATGCGCGAGGTAGCGACCCGTCCGCGCCCGGTCTCGGCCGAGCTGCCGCTATGGATCACGGTGGCGGGCAACCCCGAGAGCTGGCGTGAGGCAGGGCGGATCGGGGCCAACGTATTGACGCATCTGCTGGGCCAGAGCCTCGATGAACTCGAGACGAGGATCGGCGAATGGCGCGAGGCCCTGCGCATGGCAGGACATGACCCGGCCACACGCCGCGTGACGGTGATGCTGCACGCGTATCTCGACGAGAGCCGCTCGGCGGCGCGGGCGGCGGTGCGGGCGCCGATGCTGGAGTATCTGCGGTCGGCCACCGGGCTGATCGCGCAGCACGCCGCCGCCTTCCCAGCCTTTCGCGCCAATGGCGGCACGGCGCCGGAAGCACTCTCGCCCGAGGAGGAGGCGGCGGTGCTCGACCATGCCTTCGAGCGGTATTTCGAGGCACATGGCCTGTTCGGCACCGTTGATGACGCGCGCGAGAAGCTCGCGCGGCTTGGGGCGCTGGGCGTGGACGAGGTCGCCTGCCTGATCGATTTCGGCCTTGCGCCCGAGCGGGTGATGGCGGCGCTGCCGCGGCTGGCCGAGCTGGTACCGCGGGCCGCCGAGCCGGGCGACGCCATGCCCGATCCGGACGACCTCTCCATCGCCGCGCAGATACGGCGGCACGGGATTACCCATCTGCAATGCACGCCGTCGATGGCGCGCATGCTGTGCGCCGATCCCGGCAGCCGTGCCGCTCTGGGCCGGCTGCGCCACATGCTGGTCGGCGGCGAGGCGCTGCCCGCGACGCTGGCCGCCGATCTGCGCACCGCCGGCGTGCCCAACCTCCTGAACATGTACGGCCCGACCGAAACCACCGTCTGGTCGACCAGCGCCACGGTCTCGCCCGAGATGCCCGCGGCGGTGATCGGCACGCCGATCCTCAACACCGTGACCTATGTGCTCGACGCCGAGATGCAGCCCTGTCCGATCGGGGGCGAGGGCGAGCTGTGGATCGGCGGGGCCGGCGTGGCGCGCGGCTACTGGCAGCGGCCGGAGCTGACCGCCGAGCGCTTCCAGCCCGATCCCTTCCGGCCCGGCGAGCGGATCTACCGTACCGGCGACCTGGCGCGTTGGCGGGCGGACGGGCGGTTGGAATTCGGCGGCCGGGCCGACGGGCAGATCAAGCTGCGCGGCCACCGTATCGAACTGGGCGAAGTCGAGGCGGTGCTCGATTCGCTGTCGGGTCGCGGGCCCTGCGTGGCGATGCTGCGCGAGGACAGCCCCGGCGACGCGCGCCTTGTCGCCTATGTCGAAAGCCCGGAGCCGGTCGACGAGGCCGGGCTGCGCGCCGCGATGGCGGCCCGGCTGCCGGCGATCATGGTGCCCGCGCGGATCGTCGCACTGGCGCGCTTTCCTCTCACCCCCAACCGCAAGACCGACCGCAAGGCGATGCCACCGCCATCGCCACAGAAGGGGCACAGAGCTGCCGAAGACACAGTGTCCATGCGCGCGCCAGTCGCCCCTGTCCGCCAGCCTCGGCCCGGCGGGGCGCTCGACGCCGTGGCCGCGATCTGGCGCGAGTTGCTCGGTGTAGAGCGAGTGACCGCCGAAGACAGTTTCTTCGATCTGGGCGGGCATTCGCTGCTCGCCGTGCAGGCGCATCGCGAGATCCGCGACCGGCTCGGCGTGCCGGAGCTGAGGGTCACCGATATCTTCGGCCTGCCGCGTCTGGGCGATCTGGCTGCCCGGATCGAGGCGGCACTGGTGCCGGCGGCCGCGCCGGAGCAGGCGTTCACCGATCAGGCGGCCGCGCGCGCCGAGATGATGGCCCGGCGCCGCGCGCTCAGGGCGCGGCGTTGCGGCGATGCCTGAGATCGCGGCGCTCGCGGAGCAACTGTTCGGCCCCGGCGTCGCGGTCGTGGCTGTGGCTGTGGCCATCGGGTCCGGGGAGGCGCCTTGGCCCGAGGAAGCGGCGGCGGTGCGCCGCGCACGCCCCTCGCGTCAGGCGGAGTTCGCCGCTGGTCGCCACGCCGCACGGGCGGCGATGGTCCGGCTCGGCCTTCCGGCCCTCCCGGTGCCGCAAGCCGCTGATCGCGCGCCGGTCTGGCCCGCCGGGCTGCGCGGCTCGATCAGCCATGACGCCGATCTGGCGGTGGCGGCGGTGTCGCGGGGCGGGGCGGATCTCGGCCTCGATATCGAACCGGCGCAGCCCCTGGAGCCGGAGCTATGGGCGGAGATCGCCCTGCCGGGCGAGATCGAGGCGCTGGCGCCCCTGCCTGCCCTGTCGCGGGGCATGGCCGCGCGCCTGCTGTTCTGCGCCAAGGAAGCGGCCTACAAGGCGTGGTATTCCGGCGCGCGCGAGGTGATCGGCTTCGATGCGATGCGCATCGAGGTTGCGGGGGACCGGGTCCTTGCCTGGCCGCGGGCCGCTCGGGAGCCCCTCCGGGGCGGCTGGGGGATGGCCGAAGGGCGCTTCGTCGTGGCGATACGCAGCGTTCCCGGTTTCAAAGCCGGCAACACTGCGTTGATCGGGCAGGGGCCCATGGCCAGATGGCGGCCGGAAGGCTAGATTGTGGTTCGGGTGTGGCGGCAATGGGACCGACCCGGGCCATGGGCCCGGTGCGTTGGAATGGAGTAGGTCCATGGAATACCTCGCCTCGCTGCGCGATGTGCGCGGCGCGCTTCGCCGCCGGGCCTGGGCGATGGTCCTGGTCTGCGCGCTTGGAATCCCTTTCGTGCTCTGGTTCGCGCTGACGCGTCCGGAGAGCTACGAGGCGACGGCGGTGATCCAGATCGAAACGCCGCTGGTCGATGCCGGCTCGGACGCCGCGGCGATCGCCGATACCCAGCTCGACCTAATCGAGCAGCAGTTGATGGCGCGCGACACGATGCTCGGCCTCGCCGGGCGGTTCGATCTGTTCGGCGAACTCCCGCAGGGCGAGCGGCTGACGCAGATGCGCAAGGCGGTCGAGATCACCAAGCTGGTCGATCCGGCGCTGGCGTGGCGCCCCGAAACCGTGCCCTCGGGGCTGGCGATCACCGTCGAACTGGGCGACCCGCAGCGCGCCGCCGACCTTGCGAACGCGATCCTGGCCGAGATCGTCGCCTCGGCGCAGAGCCGGCGCGAGGGCCGGGCCACGCGGACGCTGGCCTTTTTCGAGGCGGAGGAGGCCAGGTTGAGCGAGGAGCTTGCCGCGCTCGAGGCCGCGTTCGCCCGTTTCCAGGAGGAGAACTTCGATTCGCTGCCGACCAGCGTTCCAGCGCAGCGCGATCAGCTGTCGCGACTTGTGGCGCAGCGGATCGACCTCGAGCAGCAGATCATCGCCTTCGAGACCAGCTCCGACCGGCTGCGCGAAGAAGAGACCGCCCGCCGCCGCAGCCTGCTCGAGCAGCAGCGCGCGCTGATCTCCGACAACATCGAGCGCCTCGAGACGGCGCTCGCCGCCGCGCCCGAGACCGAGCGGCGCTACAACGACTTTACCCGCCGCCGCGACCAGCTGCAGCAATCGCTCGCGGCAGTGACGGCGCGGCGTACCGAGGCGGCGATGGCGCAGCTGCTCGAAAGCCGCGACGAAACCACCCGTTTCGAGATCCTCGAAGAGGCGGTTCCGGCGGATTACGCCTCGTCCCCGTCACGCAGCAAGATCGCGCTCGCCGGCGGCATGGGTGTGCTGGTCGCGGCGCTGGCGCTGGCGCTCTCGCTGGAGGCGGTGAACCCCCAGATCCGTACCGCCGCGCAGATGGAGCGGGCGCTGGGCGTGCGGCCGGTGGTGGTGATCCCCGAGCTGGACCGGCGTCAGGCCCGTCGCCGGGCCCGTCAGGCACGGCGGCGCGAGGCAGGGCGGTTCCTGGGAATCTGGGGACGGCTGCGCCACGGGTTGCGCGGCTGGCGGCGGCTCGGCCGGACGCGTTCGGCCTAACCGGTCCCTGAGGCGCGCTCTTCCTCGGCGCGGTTGAGGATCATGCCGATGATCGGCTTGTCCTCGCCGATCCGGCGCACCGCTTCGCGCACCTGATCGGCGCTGTTGCGGCCGCTGCCGACAACCATCAGCACGCAGTCATAGCGGTCACGAAAGGCGGTCACGTCGTCATGGTTGAGGGCCGGCGGCAGGTCGAACAGCACCGCGTCGGGCGACAGCTCCTCCTGCAGCTGGTCGAGCACCGCCGCCGCCTTGGGGTCCTGCAGCAGCTCGGCCGGGTAGGCCTCGGCGCGGTCGTTGAGGCCGACGGCCAATCCGCCGATGCCGAGCGGGTTCTGGCCCACCCGCTGCAGCTGCGTCCCGGTCGAGGTGCCGCCGCGCAGCCATTCGGCGATCGGACCCGGCGCGGGCGTGCCGAGCACCTGCGCCAAGCCCGGCGCTCGCAGATCGAGATCGAGCAGCACGGTGCGGCGGTTCTCGTAGCGCGACAGCGCCACCGCGAGATTGGCGGCGGTGAAGGTCTTGCCACAGCCGCGCGTCGGCGAGGTGATCGCGACGCGCTTCCAGCCGTGTTCATCGAGCGCCTGCAGCAGCCGCGTGCGCAGCAGGTCGAAGGCGGCATGGGCCGGGTCGCGCCGGCTCGCGGTGATCACGAGGTTGGCCTCGAGCAGCGCCTCGTTGACCGGGATGCGCCGGAGGTTGCCCCACAAATCGTGCAGCTGCGGCAGCCGTACCTCGCCTTCGCCCAGCACCGCCGCGCGCAGCGCCCGGGTGGCGGGATCGGGTTGCGGCGTCGTCGCATCGGGTGGCGACGCGGGCGACTCCAGCGCCGCGATCCGGTCGAGCATCTCGGTGCGGGCCTCTGGCGCGAGTCGCCTGCGGCTGCCGCGCGTGTTGCCGTCCTTCATCTGCGCCTGTCCCATGGCCGCTGTCATCCGGCGCAGATTAGCGCGGAAAGAGGGGCGAGAATAAGCCCCGATCGCGAAGCCCGGCGGGCGACGGTCACTTGTACTCGATCAAGCGCATCTCGCGCCCGCGCAGCCGCCGCAACCGGTAGGTGATCATGCCCTGCGCATTGGGCAGCTTCGACAGAACCAGAAGTCCCGCAATTCCCGCCGCGCGGCGCGGGTGGTAGCCGTCGCGCCGCAAGGCGCGCGCGGTGCGGGCCCAACTCATCCCGTAGAGGGCGAGGGCGGTGAGCGGCGGCCAGATCCCCCATGCCGGGATCGCGGCCAGGGCAGCGGCGGGCAGCGCCATGCCCCAGATCCGCACCCGGCGCCGCTCGGCGGTGAAATGGCCCGGATGCCGGTCGCCAACCTCGGCGAAACCGTGCCCGGCCCGGACCGAGCGCCGCCACCATTGCCCCAGCCGGGTCATGGCGATGTCGTGCCGGGTCATCGCGCGCGGCAGCCGGTGGACCCGCAGCCCAAGGCCCCGCACCCGCAGGCACAGCTCCTCGTCTTCCGAACAGATGATCGACCCGTCGAAGCCGCCGAGCTGCTCGAACAGCGCGGCGCGCAGCATCATGTCGCCGCCGCAGGCCGTGATGTCGCCCGCCGGGCGGTGCCACTCCCACTCCGCGATGGCGTTGTAGAGCGTGGCCTCGGGCGCGGTCTCGCTGCGCCAGCCGGTGACGATGCCGATGCTTGGGTCGGCCTCGAGCGCGGCCATGCCCGCCTTGAGCCAGCCCGGCTCCAGCGCGCAGTCGCCGTCGACGAACTGGACGAATTCCGGCAGGCCGTCCGCGCGCAGCGATTCGAAACCCGCGTTGCGGGCCCGCGCGGCGGTAAAGGGGGCGTCGCGGTTCAGCTCGACGATCCGCGCGCCGGCCGCGCGCGCGACGGCGAGGCTGTCATCGGTAGAGCCCGAATCGACATAGACGGCGCGGGCGCCGCTTCGGGAGATCGAGGAGA
This sequence comes from Limimaricola variabilis, assembly GCF_034371605.1. Classification (NCBI taxonomy): domain Bacteria; kingdom Pseudomonadati; phylum Pseudomonadota; class Alphaproteobacteria; order Rhodobacterales; family Paracoccaceae; genus Limimaricola; species Limimaricola variabilis. The sequence goes on from NZ_CP139691.1 coordinate 2,582,033, forward strand.
GACAGGCGGCGAGCCGCGCGCCCTCGTTGCGGCCGATCGCGACCACGGCGATCCGCGCGTTCACGAAAGCGGCTCCGGGCGCACCGGCCCGCCCGGCCCGTCGCGCAGCAGCCGTGCCAGACGCGCGGCCTCTCGGGGGGCGCCGAAACCGGCGAGGACCGCCGCGCGCCCCTCGGCACCCATCGCGGCCCGGCGGGGCGCGTCACCGGCCAGGGTCAGCATCGCCTGTGCCAGCGGGGCCTCCGCGCCCGGCGGCACGAGAAGGCCCGACACGCCGTCCTCGACCAGTTCGGCGACGCCGCCGACGCGAGTGGCGATGACCGGCCGGGCTGCGGCCATTGCCTCCATCAGCACAACCGGCACCCCTTCGGCGAATGAGGGCAGGACCAGCGCGCTCGTCGTGCCGAGCATCCGTGCCACTTCGGCCTGACCGAGATAGCCGTGGAAGCGTACCGCCCCGTCGAGGCCGAGCTCGCCCGCAAGGCGTTCCAGCATGGTCCGGTCTTCGCCATCCCCCACGAGGTCGAGCGTCACCTCGGGGCGGCTCTCGCGGACCCGCGCCAGCGCGCGCAGCAGCACCGGCACGCCCTTTACCGCCGCCAGCCGACCGACGAAGAGCAGCCGGTCGTCCGGTGTCGGCGGCGCATCGTCATAGAGCGCCGGGTCGACGCCGCAATGCACCACATGCAGCTTGTGCCAATGCGCGGGGTCCGAGAACAGCATCGCCTGCGCGCGCGCAAAGTCCGAGATGCAGGCGACGAAGCGGGCCCGGGCGATCTTTTCGCCCAGCGCCCAATGATCGGGGGCGAAGAAGATATCCGGCCCGTGCAGCGTGAAACTGTGCGGGATGCCTGATATCTCGGAGGCCAGCATCGCGACAGTGCCCGAGGATTTGGCGATATGGTTGTGCAGATGCGCGATGCCGCGCGCCTCCATCCGCTGTGCCAGCACCAGCGCCTCGCCGAAATAGATCATGTTGTAGAGACGGCCGCGCAGCCCCTTAGGCGCCGTGCGCCAGGCCAGCGCCAGCGCCGCCAGAAAGCGGCGCGGGTGGCGCAGCGCCCGCAGCTTGGCCCGGGTGATGGCAAGGGGATTGAGCGCCCGTTCCAGCAGATGAAAGGTCGCAGCGGCCTCGGCCCGCTGCTCGGGGCCGACATGATGCGCGGTATCGGTGCGGCGCACCGAGGCGGTCTCGACGGTCAGGCCGAGCCGGCGCAGTGCCGCCACCTCGCGCTGGATGAAGGTGTCCGTGGCACGGGGGTACTCCCCGGTGAGCCACATCAGGGGGCCGGGCGTCATCATGCGATCTCGCGCGTGGCGGCCATCGCCGCCTCGAAGCCGGCTTCGGCACGAAAGCCCAGCGCACGGGCCCGGGCATTGGAATAGCACAGCGGCATCCAGCGCGCGCGCAGCGTCTCGCGCCGCAGGAGGCCCGGCAGGCGCGGCCCGAGCGGCGCCAGCGGTCCGGCGGCGAGGTCGAGCGCGCGCCAAGGCAGCGCGATGCCGCGCCGGCCCAGCGCCGCGACGTAGCGGGCCCGATCCGGGCGGTCGTCGTCCAGCGCATGAATCACCTCGACCGGCGCGCGCTGCGGCCTAGCGGCGGCCAGCGTCAGGATCTGCGCGGCGTGGCGCAGCCAGCACAGCGGCAGTTCGCCGCCATGGCGGGGGCCGATCACCAGCGGACCCAGACCCGCGCCCAGATGCGCGTTCCACAGCCGTCCCGGCCCGAAGATCGCGCCCGGCCGGACGATCCGCAGCCGTATGCCGTGCCGCGCCGCGATGTCGCGCGCATCGCGCTCCAGCGCGATCCGGGCACGGGCATAGGCGTCGCGGGCGCGCGGGAAGGGCTCGATCGGCGTCGCTTCGTCGACGGTGTCATAGGGAGACAGGCCTTGGGTGCCGAGCACCGCGATCGAGCTGACCAGCACCAGCCGGGCGCCGGAGCGCGCCGCGTGGTCGAGCAGTCGCGCCCCCGGCGCCACCGTGTCGCGAGCCTGCGCCGCGTCGTCGCCATCCATCCGCGCTGCCGCATGGATCACCGCCACGACGCCGTCGAGCGGGGGCAGATCGTGGCGCAGATCGGCCCGAACCACTTCGATGCCGCGATCGGCGGCCCATGCGGGCGGCGGCGCGCCGCGCATCACCGCGCGCACCGGAAGGCCCATCGCCCGCGCCCGCATGACCACGGCGCGGCCGAGAAAGCCGCTCGCCCCGGTGACGGCAATCAGGCGGCCCATGCCATCGGCTCCATGCGCTCGCAGCGCGTGGTCATGTCGCGCACCGCGCCTTCCTGGATCGCCAGCGTCACCTCGGTCAGGTGCAGCGCATATGCTCCGGCGAGCCGGGCCTCGCGCCCCGCGGCGATGGCATCGAGCATCTCGGCGGGCCCGAGCGCGAAATCCATGCGCGCCGCGCCGCGCCGGCCGGGCCGGGGCTGCACCGCGCCGCGGATCGACACGTCGCGCGCCAGCGGGCTCTCTAACAGACGGCGGCGCAGACGCATCCGGCGGCGGTAGCGCACCGGGGCGTGGTTGTCCCAGGCGCGCGCCACCTCGATCACGCCCTCGTCGCCGAAGACCCGCAGCCGATGGTCGTGCGGCGCCGCGATCGAGCAGGTGAGCCGCGCCACCGGGCCGCTTTCGAAGAAGAGCGCCGCGACCGAGAAATCCGGGGCGGCCCGCCGCGTGCCCGGCTTGTCGGGGATCACCTCGGCCGCCGCCGCGACGACCCGCTTCACCGGCCCCAGATGCGCAATCAGCCAAGACAGCCAGTAGCCCGCATGTTCCAGCGTGCAGCCGGTGGCGAATTCGTCCTCGGCGGGCCATGGCGCGCCGCTCTCGCTCTTCCAGTCGCAGTAGGGCGCCTGCGGGATGAAGCCGTCATCCAGCTCGGCATAGATCAGCCGTGGCGCGCCGCCGACACCCATCCGCAGCGCCCGTCCCAGCCCCTGCGAGGATTGCGACAGCACCGAGGAAGGGGCCGAGGCGAGTTGCAGCCCGCGGGCGCGGGCCAGCGCGTGCAACTCGTGCGCGGTTTCCATGTCGGTGACCAGCGGCTTCTCGGACCAGACATGCCGGCCGGCGCGCAGGCAGCCGCGGATGATCGTCGCGTGGCTGCGCGGGTTGGTCAGGTTGAGCACCAGCCCGTCCGGCGGCAGCGTCGCGCAGGCGGCGGCCGCGTCCGGCAGCGGCGCCACGCCCCAATGGGCGCAGAAGGCAGCCTGCCGGTCGGGATCGCGATCATGCGCGCCGAGCACCCGGATGTCGGGATGCGCCGCGAGGCTGCGCATGTAGAGATCGGCGACATAGCCGCACCCGATCACCGTGACATCCTTCATCGCGACGCGGCTCCGATCCTACGCGGGTCCTTCGGACCGCTTCCGGTCCGGGCCCGACTGGTACACAAGGGGCGTGGCGGCATTGCGGCGGCCACGGGTCCATGGTCGCATGGCTATGACAGCCCGGCCGTCGCGCCAAGAGGGCGGAGCGCGGTGCGGGAGAAAGGCATGGAATTCGATCACGGTGCGGGGCGCGTGCGGGTCAACATGCCCGATCGCGCCGCGCTCATGGCCGAGGTGTCCGCCCGGCTCGGCGCCGGGCGGGGCTTCGCGCTGGCGACGCTCAATCTCGACCACCTCGTCAAGTTGCCGCGCGACGGGGCGTTTCGCGACGCCTATGCCGCGCAGGATCTGGTGACCGCCGACGGCAACCCTGTGGTCTGGCTGGCGCGGCTGGCGGGCCGCGAGATGGCACTGCTTCCCGGCTCAGACCTGATCACGCCGCTGGCCGAACTCGCCGCGGCGCAGGGCGTGCCGGTGGCGCTGATCGGGGGCACAGAGGCCAGCCTGGAGGCAGCGGCGGGGGCCTTGGAGGCGCGGGTGCCGGGGCTGCGCGTGGCGGCCCGGATTGCGCCGCCGATGGGCTTCGACCCCGAAGGCGCGGCGGCGGATGCGGCGCTGGATGCGCTGGCAGCCAGCGGCGCGCGGCTGGTCTTCGTGGCGCTGGGCGCACCCAAGCAGGAGCGGCTCGCCGCGCGCGGCCGGGCGCGGCATCCCGAGATCGGCTTCGTCTCGATCGGGGCGGGGCTGGATTTCATCGCCGGAACGCAGCGCCGGGCGCCGCGTCTGGTGCGGCGGCTGGCGCTGGAATGGCTGTGGCGCGCGGCCTCCGACCCGGTCCGCCTCGCCGGGCGCTACACGCGTTGTGCGCTGATCCTGCCGGGCCATGCGATCCGGGCCTGGCGGATGCGCTGAGCGCTGTGCGCGAGCGCGCATGGCGGCGGGGTTTCGCCCGTGCGGGGGCGCGGCTATCGTCGCGCCGATCCCAAGCGAGGCGAAACCAATGCCCCCCATCGTGTCGGTCCGTGACCTGACAAAGACATACAAGGGCGGCTTTACCGCCCTGAGCGGCGTGACGCTCGACATCGAGGAGGGCGAGATCATCGCGCTGCTCGGTCCGAACGGCGCCGGCAAGACCACCCTGATCTCGACCATCTGCGGCATCACCATGCCTTCTGGCGGCACGGTCGAGGTCGGCGGCCACGACGTGGTGCGCGACTGGCGCCGCGCCCGCGACCTGATCGGGCTGGTGCCGCAGGAGATCGCGCTCGAACCGTTCTCGACCGTCTGGAACAACGTCCGCTTCACCCGCGGCCTCTACGACCGGCCGCGCGACGACGCGCATCTCGAACGGCTGCTGCGCGACCTGTCGCTATGGGAAAAGCGCGACGCCAAGGTGATGGAGCTGTCGGGCGGCATGAAGCGCCGGGTGCTGATCGCCAAGGCGCTGAGCCACGGCCCGCGCGTGCTGTTCCTCGACGAGCCGACCGCCGGCGTCGACGTGGAATTGCGGCGCGACATGTGGCGGGTGGTGGCGCGGCTGCGCGAGGAGGGGGTCACGATCATCCTCACCACCCATTACATCGAGGAGGCCGAGGCCATCGCCGACCGGATCGGCGTGATCTCCAAGGGCCGGATCATGCTGGTCGAGCGCACCGCCGACCTGATGGCGCGGCTGGGCCGCAAGGAACTCAGGATCGAGCTGACCGAGCCGGTGGCCGAGATCCCCGAAGGCCTGCGCCGCGAGGGGCTGGCCCGGACCGATGACGGCGGGGCGCTGGTCTATACCTACGACACCCATGCCTCGCGCACCGGGATCACCGCGCTTCTGGCGGATTTGCAGGCGGCCGGGCTGCAGTTGGCGGACCTTTCGACCTCGGCTTCGAGCCTGGAGGACATCTTCGTCGGGCTCGTGAAGGAGGATACGGTATGAATTTCGGCGCGATCTCTGCGATCTATAGGGCCGAAATGGCCCGCTTCTTCCGCACGCTGCTACAAAGCTTCGTCTCACCGGTGATCTCCACCTCGCTCTATTTCGTGGTCTTCGGCGCGGCGATCGGCTCGCGCATGGACCAGGTCGAGGGGGTGGACTACGCGGCCTTCATCATCCCCGGCCTGATCATGCTCTCGGTGATGACGCAGGCCACCTCGAATGCCAGCTTCGCGATCTACTTCCCGAAATTCATCGGCACGATCTACGAATACCTCTCGGCACCGATCAGCTTTCTGGAGGTGACGCTGGGCTTCGTCGGTGCCGCCGCGACCAAGGCGCTGTTCATCGGCCTCGTGATCCTCGCCACCTCGTTCCTGTTCGTCGATTTCACCATCCTGCACCCGCTCGCTATGCTGGCCTTCCTGTTCCTGACCTGCATCAGCTTCGCGCTGCTGGGCTTCATCATCGGGATCTGGGCCAAGAACTTCGAACAATTGCAGTTGATCCCGCTTCTGGTGATCACGCCCTTGGTGTTCCTCGGTGGCAGCTTCTACTCGATCTCGATGCTGCCGCCCGCCTGGCAGGTGGTGACCCGGTTCAACCCGGTGGTCTATCTGATCTCTGGCTTCCGCTGGTCCTTCTTCGGGCAGGCCGACGTGCCGATCGGGGTTAGCCTTGCGGCGATCGCGCTATTCACGGCGATCTGCCTCGGAATCATCTGGCTCATCTTCCGCACCGGCTGGCGGATTCGCCAGTAGGCTTGTGGCGGGGCCGGGCCGGGCCTAGATGTCGAGGCATGAAGAACTGGCTGCCGTTCCGGCCCAAGGGGCCTGTCATATCCGTCATTCGCCTGCAGGGCGTGATCGGCGTCGGCCGTGGCGGGCTCGACGATGCGGGCACCGCGCCGATGATCGAGAAAGCCTTTCGGCGCGGCAAGCCCGCCGCCGTTGCGATCGAGATCAACTCGCCCGGTGGATCGCCGGTGCAATCGGCGCTGATCGCGGCCCGGATCCGGCGGCTGTCGGAGGAAAAAGGCGTTCCGGTGATCGCCTTCATCGAGGACGTGGCGGCGTCGGGCGGCTACTGGCTGGCCACCGCCGCCGACGAGATCTTCGCCGATCGCGGCTCGGTGCTGGGGTCGATCGGGGTCATCTCGGCCGGGTTCGGCGCGCATGAATTCCTCGACCGGCACGGGATCGAGCGGCGGGTGCATACCGCCGGCAAATCCAAGAGCCTGCTCGATCCCTTTCGTCCCGAAAAGCCCGAGGACGTCGCACGGCTCGAGCGCTGGCTCGAGGAGATGCATTACTATTTCATCGAACAGGTGAAGGCCCGGCGCGGCGCGAAGCTGGCCGAGGATCCGGATCTGTTCACAGGCGAGATCTGGATCGGCGCGCGGGCGGTCGAAAAGGGGCTCGCCGACGGCATCGGGCATCTGGTGCCGAGCCTCAAGGCGCGGTTCGGCGACAAGGTGCGGCTGCGCCGCTATGCCAAGCGGCGGCCGCTGCTGTCGCGCTTCGGCGCGGCGCTGATGGGCGACGCCCTGGCCGCGATCGAGGAGCGCGCGGGTTTCGCCCGCTTCGGTCTTTGATGCTGATCAAGATCGTCACGCTGTTTCTGGTGGGCATGGTCGTGCTCGCCATGTTCGGAAAACTGCGGCTGCCGAAGCCCCGGGGTCCCAAGGGGCTGCTGGGGCGCGGACGCTGCGCCGCCTGCGGGCGGCCGAGGATAGGCAAGGGGCCATGCCCCTGCGGAAAGGACAGGACCTGATGGATTGGCTGATGGTGGCGGCGGGGCTGGTGCTCCTCCTGCTGGCAGGGGATGCGCTGGTGAAGGGGGCCGTGAACCTCGCGCTGCGGCTCGGCATCCCGGCGCTGATCGTTTCGCTCACCGTGGTCGCCTTCGGAACCTCGGCGCCCGAACTGCTGGTCTCGGTCGACGCGATCCTCAAGGGGACGCCGGGTATCGCGCTGGGCAACGTGGTCGGCTCCAACACTGCCAACGTGCTCCTGGTGCTAGGCATCCCGGCACTGATCACCACGCTGCATGCCAGCGGCGGCGCGGATACGCGCTCGAGCTTCCTGCAGATGATGGCGGCGACCGTGCTGTTCATGGCGCTGGCCTTCACCGGTGTGCTGAGCTGGTGGGCCGGTCTGGTGCTGCTCGCGGCATTGGCGGCGATGCTGACCCACGCCGCGCGCACGGCGCACAAGCATCGCAACGGCGCCGCCGCGGCCGATGAGGAAGAGGTCGAGGGCGCCGATCCGCGCATGCGTGGCTGGAAGGTCGTGGCCTATCTCGTCGCCGGTCTGATCGGCCTGCCGGTCGGCGCCGACCTGCTGGTGACGGGCGCGGTCTCGATCGCCGAAACCTTCGGCGTGTCGGAGACGGCGATCGGCCTGACGCTGGTGGCGATCGGCACCTCTCTGCCCGAACTGGCCACCACCGTGATGGCGGCGATCCGGCGCGAGGCTGACGTCGCGATGGGCAACGTGATCGGGTCGAACATGTTCAACCTGCTCGGCATCATCGGCGTGGCCAGCCTCGTCGGCCCGATCCCGGTGGGCGCGGATTTCCTCGGCTTCGATCTGTGGGTGATGCTCGCCGCTTCGCTGCTGCTGGTACCCTTCGTCTACTGGGGGCGCGACGTAACGCGCGGCTGGGGCGTGGCACTGACCGTCCTCTATGTCGGCTATGGCGTGACGGTGCTGGCATGAAGGCGCGGGCGCTCGTCACCGGTGCCGGTGCGCGGCTGGGCCGGGCCATGGCGCTCGATCTCGGCCGGCGCGGCTTCGACGTGGTGGTGCATTGCAACGCCTCCCGCGAGCCGGCCGAAGAGGTCGCGGCCGAGATCCGCGCCATGGGCCGCGTGGCGCATGTGCTCGTCGCCGACCTGCTCGACGAGGCGGCGACCCAGGCGCTGGTGCCGCGCGCGGTCGAGGCACTGGGCGGGCCGCTCACCTGCCTCGTCAACTCGGCCTCGATCTTCGAATGGGACAGCGTCGAGACCGGCACTCGCGAAAGCTGGGACCGCGCGATGGAGAGCAACCTGCGCGCGCCGGTGGTGCTGACCCAGCGCATGGCCGAAGGCATCGAGGCACCGGCCACGGATTCGCGCGGCGAGCCGCTGGCGCAGGGTCTGGTGGTCAACATCGTCGACCAGCGGGTGCGCAAGCTGACGCCGGACTTCATGTCCTACACCATCGCCAAGATGGGGCTCTGGGCCTTCACCCGCACTGCCGCGCAGGCGCTGGCGCCCCGCATCCGGGTCAACGCCATCGGCCCCGGCCCGACCCTGCAGGGGGCGAACCAGTCCGACGCGCATTATGCCGCCCAACGCGCCAACACGGTGCTGCAGCGCGGTTCCAACCCCGAGGATATCTGTGCAGCGCTGGGCTACTTCATCGACGCGCCCGGGGTCACCGGCCAACTGCTCTGCGTCGATGGCGGTCAGCATCTGGGTTGGCAGACGCCGGATATCCAAGGCCGCAACTGACGCGCCGTTTGCCGAAGTTTTGATGAAGTCAAGTGAAGACCTGTCCTTTTGGACAGGTCTTTTTTGTCTCGTGGTTGTCGAGCATCTGTCTCGCATCAACCTATAAGGTATTGCCCCTTTTTAAGGGTGACAGAAAAATTCCTTATTTAAGTGGGTTGAGGTTATCACGGCCGCGTGAAGTGTGTCGGTACGGATAATTTAAACCTATGAGGGAAATTCATGTCCACTATCCTGCGCCTTTCGGCAGCCGCATTGCTTCCTTTAGCTCTCGCAGCTTGCGGCGGCGCCAGCACCGGCGATGCATCCTTCGAGACGCTCAAGGACGAAGGTTTCGCTTTGGCCGAGCGTCTTGAGGGCTTGGAGCGCACTGCCGCCTCTGACATGCCGACCCGAGGCAAGGCGCAGTTTGTCGGCAAGGCCGGTTTCTACACGGATGACAGCTCCGATATCGAGGACGCCGTTACACTTGTATCGAATGTGGCTCTCAACGCGGATTTCGGCGCCCGGACCATCGAAGGCGAGATGACAGGCTTCGAAGGCGATATCGAAGGCAGCGTGATTGAGGGCGGTCGCATCGCCGTGACGAATGGCCGTATCTCGGGGAATGAATTCGACGCTGATCTGAACGGCCGGCTCCAGGCGGCGGACGCGGCGGGCGATGTCACGGGCGGCATGAACGGGACGTTCCGGGGTGCGCAGGCGCAAGCCCTTGAGGCCGAGATGGGCATGTCCATTCGCCCTGATGGCATGGATCATGATTTCTCCGTGTTTGGTGCCCTCGTCGCCGAACGCGACTAAGCCATACAATCCATCACTCCGAGGCGGCCCGGTGCGGGCCGCCTCTCGCTGTTCGGAGACTCCAATGTCCTGTTCGATGCGCCTGGCTTCGCTCGTGGCCGGCCTGCTTTGGTGTGTCCCTGCGATTGCAGAACAGGGAGAGGCCGTCCCCCGTTGGCCGGCTGCCTTGATGTCTGGGGAGACGCGGCTCGCCGCCTACAGCCTGTTACGCGAGGCGCCGGCCGGATCGGCTCCGCTGGCGCGCAAGTTCGCCGACCGGATGGGGCTGCGGCACGAGGCCGGGCAGCCTCCCGTCAAGGCTTATGACCGCCTGTCCCTACGCCCAATCTTCGACCATGACCGCAACGTGAATGGCGGGCTGCCGGGCGACGGTTTCGAACTCGGAGGGCTGCGCTTCGAGGTTGATGAAGAGGCTCGTGCCCGCTCCGGTGTCTGGCTTGGTGCCGGTATTGCGGCGGGACGCGGATACTCGATTGCGCCCGGGCGCACGGTTTCCTTCGAGGCGGATCTGTCGCATGCATGGTCGCCTGCCACCGATCGACCGCGCAGCAGGGCAGGTGTCGAAAGCTGCCTTGGCACCTATCTCGGCGAATGGAGTTGGATCGACCTGTGCACAGGTGCACGCGCGAGTTATCGCGAGGACTTGTTCTCCGAAGGGCATGTCTCGGCCAGCTATACGAAACTCGTCTCGTTCGCCGGAGCTGATCATGCTGTCGAGCTGGGTCTCGAGGACGTCATGCGCGATGATCATGATCGCGGCTTTGTCAGCCTAGCCGTGACGAGCGCGGTACCGGGTCTGGGTGCCCTGCGGAGCAATATCCGTGTGGGAGAGCGCGTCGAGGGCCATCATGGAACGCTATGGGATGTCTCAATCGGGCTGACGCGAAAAGTCGCCGGGCGAACGGCCTCGGTCAATGCAGGGCTGCGCGAAGCGGGCGGCGATACTGTCTTCGACATCCCGCGCGAGGATCTCGCCGCGCGGATTGGGGCCAGCCTACAGATCGACCCGCGCTTCACGGTCGGGGTCGGCTACGAACATGTCGACTCCTCGCTCGACGTCTATGATGATGCAGGCGTCACCTTTTCGGTCGGGTTCACTGGCTGGAGCCGCTGAGCGACAGGAGGATGCCTAAAAAACGGGCAGTCCGGTCGTGGCGGCACGGGGCTGGGGAAATCTTGGGCTTTCCCGCGACTGTCCACCCGCTTATCCCCAGAAACGGTGGACAGCTTTGCATGGAACGCGGGGACAACTAGATTGCAGGGTCCGCGCATGATGCCGATATGGACCGCATGACCGACACCAAGACCGATACCCCGGACGCGCCCCTCACCGGCCATGAGCTGATCCGCTCGCAGCTGCGACTGATCGACGGCTCGCCCGGCGTCTACCGCATGCTCGATGCCGAAAGCCGCGTGCTCTACGTCGGCAAGGCGCGCAATCTGCGGGCGCGGGTGTCGAGCTATGCGCGGCCCACGGGCCATTCGGGCCGGATCGCGCGGATGATCCGCGAGACCGCCTCGATGATGTTCCTCACCACTCGGACCGAGACCGAGGCGCTGCTGCTCGAGCAGAACCTCATCAAGCAGCTCAAGCCGCGCTACAACGTGCTGCTGCGGGACGACAAGTCGTTCCCGAACATCCATATCTCGGAGCACGACTTCCCGCAGATCGGCAAGCATCGCGGTGCCCGAAAGGGGCCGGGACAGTTCTTCGGGCCCTTCGCCTCCGCCGGTGCGGTGAACCGCACGCTGAACCAGCTGCAGAAGGCGTTTTTGCTGCGCAACTGCACGGATTCGGTGTTCGAGGGCCGCACGCGCCCCTGCCTGCTGCATCAGATCAAGCGCTGCTCCGCCCCCTGCACGGGCGAGATTGGCCGCGAAGAATATGCCCGCTCGGTCGAGGACGCGGTGCGGTTCCTGTCGGGCAAGTCGACCCAGGTGCAGGAGGTGCTCGGCCGCCAGATGGCCGAGGCCAGCGAAGCGATGGAGTTCGAGCGCGCGGCCGCGTTGCGTGACCGGATCCGGGCGCTGACCCAGGTGCAGACCGCGCAGGGCATCAACCCGCGCGGCGTCTCCGAGGCCGATGTCATCGCGCTCCATGTCGAGGGCGGGCAGGCCTGCGTGCAGGTGTTCTTCATCCGCGGCAACCAGAACTGGGGCAACCGCGACTATTATCCCCGGGTCTCCGGCGAGGAGGACCTCTCGGAGGTGATGCAGGCCTTCGTGGGCCAGTTCTACGCGGATCGTGAGCCGCCGCGACAGCTGATCCTGAGCCACGGGCTCGACGATCCCGATCTGATGATCGAGGCGCTGTCGGAGAAACTCGGCCGCAGGGTCGAGATCATCGTGCCCCAGCGTGGTGAAAAGGCCGAGCTGGTGGGCGGCGCCATGCGCAACGCGCGCGAGAGCCTCGCGCGCAAGATGAGCGAGACCGCGACGCAGGCCAAGCTGCTGCGCGGGCTTGCCGAGGCTTTCGGGCTCGACGCGCCGCCGCGCCGGATCGAGGTCTACGACAACTCCCACATCATGGGCACGGACGCCGTGGGCGGGATGATCGTCGCGGGGCCCGAGGGCTTCGAGAAGAGCCAGTACCGGAAGTTCAACATCAAGGGCACCGAGATCACGCCGGGCGACGATTTCGGCATGATGAAGGAGGTGCTGACGCGCCGTTTCGCGCGGCTCCTGAAGGAAGATCCGAACCGCGAGAGCCCGGCCTGGCCGGACCTGCTGCTGATCGATGGCGGCGCGGGGCAGGTCAGCGCGGTACAGCAGATCCTCGACGAGCTGGGCGTCGACGACGTGGCGATGATCGGCGTCGCCAAGGGCGTCGATCGGGACCACGGTAAGGAGGAGTTCCACCGCACAGGCATGCGGCCCTTCGCGCTACCGCGCAACGACCCGGTTCTCTACTTCATCCAGCGGCTGCGCGACGAGGCGCACCGCTTTGCCATCGGCACGCACCGCGCCAAGCGCGCCAAGGCCGTGGGCGCCACACCGCTCGACGAGATCGCCGGGGTGGGGGCCACACGCAAGCGCGCGCTGCTGGCGCATTTCGGCTCGGCCAAGGCGGTGAGTCGCGCCAACCTCGCCGATCTCGAGGCGGTGCAGGGCGTCTCCAAGAGCCTCGCGGAGAAGATCTACAATCATTTCCACGACAAGGGCTGACCGCGTCGGAGTCGCGCGGCTGTCGATGAAAGCCGCGCCCGCCGGGCCGGGGATCGGCGAAAGGGCAGGCGCGGGCGGACGGGCTATGGCAAGACCGGGGTGGGCGCGCTATCTCTAGCCGCATGACCTGGACCCTGCCCAATATCCTTACCGTGCTGCGCCTGCTGGCCGCCCCCGGCATCGCGGTGATGTTCCTGTTCTTCCTGCGCCCCTGGGCCGACTGGTTCGCGCTGGTGCTCTTCGTCGTCGCGGCGGTGACCGACTTCGTCGACGGCTACCTTGCCCGCGCCTGGAAGCAGGAATCGAAATTCGGCGCGATGCTCGACCCGATCGCCGACAAGGCGATGGTGATCATCGCGCTGCTCGTCATCACCGGCTTCTCCGGAATGAACCCGTGGATCCTGCTGCCCGCGACGCTGATCCTGTTCCGCGAGGTCTTCGTCTCGGGGCTGCGCGAGTTCCTCGGGAGCAAGGCGGGGCTGCTGAAGGTGACCAAGCTCGCCAAGTGGAAGACCACGGCGCAGATGGTGGCGATCGCGGTGCTGTTCTCGACCGGGGCCTTCGAGCATTACTTCGTCATGGAAAGCCTCGGCATGGACGAGACCATGGTCGATTCGATCCTCTCGGGCGGGACCTCGGACGAAGCCGGCCTGGTCTGGAAATACTGGGGCATGATGATCAGCTGGTGGGTCGGCATATTGCTGCTGTGGCTGGCCGCGATCCTGACGCTGGTGACGGGCTGGGATTATTTCTCCAAGGCGCTGCCCTTCCTGCGCGACGCCCCCGCCCCCGAGCCGGGCCGGAGCCGAGCGCCGTGATCGAGATCGTCTATTTCGCCTGGGTGCGTGAGCGCATCGGCCTGCCGCGCGAGCGGGTTGAGACGACGGCCGCCACCGTGGCCGATCTGGTCGACGAGCTGCGCGGCCGTGAGGAACGCTACGCCGCCGCCTTCGCCGACGTCTCTGCGCTGCGGGTCGCGCTTGATCAGGAGCTGTCGGAGTTCGACGCGCCCCTGTCCGGCGTGCGCGAGGTCGCGTTCTTTCCGCCGATGACCGGAGGCTAGGATGAAGGTCGCGGTGCAGGAGGGGCCGTTCGATGCAGGCGCCGAGCTCGACGCCTTCAGCCATGGCCGTCAGCAGGTCGGCGCGATTGTCAGCTTCACCGGCATCGTGCGCGACAGGGATGGCGGGCTGATCCGCATGGAGATCGAGCATTACCCGGGCATGACCGAACAGGCGATCGGCGAGATTGCCAAGGCTGCCCAGGCACGCTGGGATCTTGCGGATCTGCTGGTCATCCACCGCTATGGTGCCCTGCCGGTGGGGCAGCCGATCATGATGGTGGCCACCGCCGCGGCGCATCGCCGAGCCGCCTTCGAGGCGGCCGAGTATCTGATGGACTACCTGAAATCCCGCGCCCCCTTCTGGAAGAAGGAGGTGACCCAGACCGGCGCGCATTGGGTCGAGGCGACGCCCGAAGACGAGGACGCGCTGTCGCGCTGGTAGGGCCGTTCACCCGCTCTTAGGACATCGCGCGCAGGATCGCGGGCGATGCCGAGAGGGGCCTTCATGCCGACCGAGACCGATCCCCCAACCGATCCTTTCACCCATGCCATGGCGCTCGACGCGGCCGACATCCCGCGCCTCGTGCGCGCGGCGCTCGCTGAACGGCGCACAGAGCTGGCCTACCAGCCGGTGATCGTCGCCCGGACCGGCGCGACGGCGTTTCACGAGGGGCTCATCCGGCTGCGCGACCATGGCGGGCGACTGCTGCCGGCTCGGCACTTCCTGCCCGGCGTCGAGGAGACAGCGCTGGGCCGCGATCTCGACCGCGCCGCGTTGCGCGAGGGTCTGGAGGCGCTGCGCCGCGACCCGTCGCTCAGGCTCTCGATCAACATGTCGGCGCGCTCGATCGGCGACGGGCGCTGGCGCCGCACGCTCGAGGACGGGCTGGCCCGCGCCCCCGGCATCGGCGAACGGCTGGTGCTCGAGATCTCCGAGAGCTCGGCGATGACCCTGCCGGAGGTGGTCTGCCGCTTCATGGCCGAGGCGCGGCCGCGCGGCGTGGCCTTTGCCCTCGACGAGTTCGGTGCGGGCCAGACCGCGTTCCGGCATCTGCGCGACTTCCTCTTCGACCTCGTGAAGATCGACGCGCATTTCATCCGCGGCGTCGAGGCCGACGCCGACAATCAGGTGCTCTGTGCTGCGCTCGTCGCGGTGGCGCGGCAGTTCGGCATGGCGAGCGTCGCCTGCGGCGTCGAGACCGAAGCCGAGGCGCGCAGCCTGTCAGGGATCGGCGTCGATTGCCTGCAGGGCTTCCTCTGGGGCCGTCCGGCGCGGCGGCCCGGCGCGGCGCGCCGAATGCCGTTGCCCTGACGGCAGAGGCTGCTAGGCTCGACCGCGATCCGGGCCCCCGGCGTGTGCCGGCCCGTCTGTGAGGGAGAATTCCATGACCAATGTCGTTATCGCCTCTGCCGCCCGTACCGCGGTGGGCAGCTTCGGCGGTGCCTTTGCCAACACCCCGGCACACCAGCTCGGCGCGGCCGTGCTCGAGGAGGTCGTCTCGCGCGCCGGCGTCGAGAAGGGCGAGGTGAGCGAGACCATCCTCGGTCAGGTGCTGACCGCCGCCCAAGGCCAGAACCCCGCCCGTCAGGCGCATATTCTGGCCGGCCTGCCGCAGGAATCGGCGGCTTGGGGGCTCAACCAGGTCTGCGGCTCGGGCCTGCGCGCCGTGGCGCTGGCGGCCCAGCACATCCAGCTCGGCGATGCGAGCATCGTCTGCGCCGGCGGTCAGGAGAGCATGTCGCTCGCCCCGCATGCGCAGACCCTGCGCCAGGGCCAGAAGATGGGCGACATCAAGCTCACCGACACGATGATCAAGGACGGCCTCTGGGACGCCTTCAACGACTACCACATGGGCACCACGGCCGAAAACGTCGCCTCGCGCCACCAGATCACCCGCGAGATGCAGGACGAGTTCGCCGTTCGCAGCCAGAACAAGGCCGAAGAGGCCCAGAAGGCGGGCCGCTTCAAGGACGAGATCGTCGCCTTCACCGTCAAGACCCGCAAGGGCGACGTGGTGACCGACGCCGACGAGTACATCCGCCACGGCGCCAGCATCGAGTCGATGGCCAAGCTGCGCCCGGCCTTCGCCAAGAACGGCTCGGTCACCGCCGGCAACGCCTCTGGTCTCAATGACGGCGCCGCGGCCACCCTGCTGATGTCGCTCGACGAGGCGAACCGCCGTGGCATCAGGCCGCTGGCGCGGATCGCGGCCTATGCCACCGCCGGTCTCGACCCGGCCTATATGGGCGAGGGCCCGATCTATGCGAGCAAGAAGGCGCTCGACAAGGCAGGATGGTCGGTCGACGACCTCGACCTGATCGAAGCGAACGAGGCCTTTGCCGCCCAGGCGCTCGCGGTGAACAAGGAAATGGGCTGGGACCCCGAGAAGGTGAACGTCAATGGCGGTGCCATCGCCATCGGTCACCCGATCGGCGCGAGCGGCTGCCGCGTGCTGGTCACGCTGCTGCATGAAATGCAGCGCCGTGACGCCAAGAAGGGCCTCGCCACGCTTTGCATCGGCGGCGGCATGGGAGTCGCGCTCTGCGTCGAGCGCGACTGATGCCTTGGACCGCTCCCCGACAACTCGTCTTTTCGGGGGGCGGTCTGCGCTGTTTCTGGCAGGGCGGCTTCATGGAGGTTCTGGGCCGCCACGCCGCCATCGCGCCGGAACGCATCACCGGCGTCTCCGGCGGCGCGCTCTCGGCGGCGACCCATGTCGCGGGCCGTGAGCGCAAGCTGCTCGACGCCATGTGCGCCGCCTTCGAGGAGCAGGACAGCAACCTGTTCGATCCGGACGGGGAGGGCATCAGCCCGCACCAGCGGATCTACTGCAAGGTCGTCTCCAAGGTGCTCGATGAGGCTGCCGCCCGGCGCGTGGCCGAGGGGCCGCAGCTGCAGATACTGATCGCCCATCCGCCCGCCGGCGGCCTGCCCAAGATCAGCGGCGTGGCCGCGACGCTGGCCTACGAGGCCGAACTGCACCTGATCAATTCCCCACATTTTTCCTGGGCCGCGAAGCTCGGGCTGGACTGCGATTTGGTTGATGCGCGGCAGGCGGCGCGCGACGGCCGGCTGGTCGATCTGGTCTGCGCCGCCGCCGTGATTCCGCCGATCTTCGAGCCGCCCGACTGGGACGGTCGGCCGGTGGTCGATGGCGGCATGGCCGACCAGGCCCCGATGCCCGAGCCCGATACGGGCGAGACGCTGGTTCTTCTCACCCGGCGCTATCGCAAGCTGCCGGAGGTGCCGGGCCGGCGCTACGTGATGCCATCCGACGAGACCCCGGCCGACAAGATCGATTTCACCGATCCCGACAAGCTGCGTCGCACCTGGGATCAGGGAATGCGCGACGCGGAGGTCTTCTGCGACGAGTTGGGCTTGCTTGACCCTGCGTGATGCGAGAGGGTCGGGCGAGACTAGTTTGCAAGGCGAGGGAGCACAGCGATGGCAAGAACGGCATTGGTGACGGGAGGCAGCCGCGGGATCGGCGCCGCCATTTCCAAGGCGCTGAAGGCGGAAGGATACACCGTCGTGGCGACCTATGCTGGCAACGACGAAAAGGCGCGCGCCTTCACCGATGAGACCGGCATCGCGACCTACAAGTGGGACGTCGGCGATTACGAGGCCTGCAAGGCCGGTATCGCCCATGTCGAGGAAGAGCACGGCCCGGTGGAGATCCTCGTCAACAACGCCGGCATCACCCGCGACGCGCCCTTTCATAAGATGACGCCGCAGCAATGGCGGGAGGTGATCGACACCAACCTGACCGGTCTGTTCAACATGACCCATTGCGTCTGGCCCGGCCTGCGCGAGCGCAAGTTCGGCCGCGTCGTGAACATCTCGTCGATCAACGGCCAGAAGGGCCAGTTCGCCCAGGCCAACTACGCCGCCGCCAAGGCCGGCGACATCGGCTTCACCAAGGCGCTGGCGCAGGAAGGCGCACGCGCCGGCATCACCGTGAACACGATCTGCCCAGGCTACATCAACACCGAGATGATGAGCACCATCCCCGAGAAGGTGATGAACGAGGTCATCCTGCCGCAGATCCCGGTGGGCCGTCTGGGCGAGGCCGAGGAGATCGCCCGCTGCGTGGTGTTCCTGGCCTCCGAGGATGCGGGCTTCATCACCGGCTCGACCCTGTCGGCCAATGGCGGGCAGTACCTCGCCTGAGATCGGCGATGGATGAGCTTTGACATGCAGGACGGGCGCCTTCGGGCGCCCGTTCGGCGTTTCGGCGCCCTGAGAGGCGCACAGGTCCCAATATGGCGACCCCCGAATGCAACCGGGCGCCCGTCGCTCCCGCGCGGGCGCCCTCTGAAGCGGGGATGGCACGATCCTCTGACCAGACCGATCCCCGCGACAAAGCGCGACGGGGCACAGCCCCGGCGCGCCGGTGGCCTAGTGCGGGCTTAGCCGCGTGATCTCTTCCTTCAGCATGAGCTTGCGTTTCTTCATCTGAGCGATCTCGAAGTCACTCGAGGCGGGCGACCTTTGCGCCATCTCCACTTCCCGCGAGAGGGATTGGTGTTTCCTGCGCAGTTCCTCCAGATGCGATGTCAGGCTCATGGACAGTCTCCTGTGTCAGGTTGCGACCGGATCAGTCGAGCATGGTTTTACAATCCTGTCACCACTTCGATGCGCAGCATTGGACCTTTGTTAGCCGGGGTGGCGAAATTTTGCTAATACCCGGAGACTACATGCGCAATTTTTCCCCGTGACGTAGAATGCCCTCTGCCTCTGGGGTAAAATCGGCCGCGTCGGACACGTGCCGCGTGCCCGCGTGCAGAACCAGTGGCGGAGCGAGTCGGAATGCCGCCCGGCCGGACTGGCGCGCGGTGACCAGGACCCTCTCTGCATCGCGGCCCTGCCGGGATACCAGCGGCCGTACCGCGAGCCCGCCCATCCGCCCATGCAGCGCGGCGATGATCTCGGGCAGGCGGTCGGCCCGCTGGATCAGCCACAGCCGGCCGCCCGGCGCGACCCTGCGAGCCATCGCGTCGATCCACTCCGACAGCGGCAGCGAGGCGCCGAAGGCGGTCTCCTTGGCCGGGTTCGGGGCGGGGCGGGACCGGCTGCGATCGAAATAGGGCGGGTTGGCGATCACATGGTCGAATCGTCGCGCCTTGAGCGCGCCGGGCAGAGCCCGCAGATCGGCAGTATGGATGCTGGCGGCGATGCCGTTCGCCTCGGCGTTACGGCGTGCCAGGTCAGCATAGCCGGGCTGGACCTCGACCCCTGATAGATCGAGTTCCGGCACCCGTGCGGCGAGGCAGATCATCGCGGCGCCCGCGCCGCAGCCGATCTCGAGCACGCTCTCGCCCGGTGCGGCGTCGATGGCGGCGGCGAGGAGCACAGGATCGGTCCCGGCCCGGTAACCTTGCCGGGGTTGCAGCAGCGTCACCCGCCCGCCGAGAAAGGCGTCGCGGGTCAGCGCCTCATCGGCCCAGATCGACGTCATTGTCGCGCATCGCCCGCTCTGCGGCAGCGTGGTCGGCGTCGCGCTCCATCAGCCGGCGCGGGAGGATTCCGATCGAGCCTTCGAGGATGCTCGTGTTTACGTCCCATTCGAAGCAGTCTATACCCTCGCCGTTCAGAAGGGCGGTGGCAAAGGCGATGACCGTCGGGTCGTTGCTGCGCAGAAGCTCTTTCATCCGCAACCAGCTAGGGCGTTCCGACGCTCTTGTCGAGAAGACCGCTGCCCATGGATCTCGCCACGACCGCCAAACCTCACGACCGTCTCGCCGAAGCGCTTAAGGGCGACATGGAGGCCGTCAACGCGATGATCCGCGCCCGGATGGCTTCCGAGCACGCGCCGCGTATTCCGGAGGTGACGGCGCATCTCGTGGAGGCCGGCGGCAAGCGGCTGCGCCCGATGCTGACGCTCGCGGCCGCGCGGATGTGCGGCTATGACGGCCCCTATCACGTCCACCTCGCGGCGACGGTTGAGTTCATCCATACCGCGACGCTCCTGCACGACGACGTCGTCGACGACAGCAAGCAGCGGCGCGGCCGGCCGACGGCGAACCTGCTGTGGGACAACACCTCCTCGGTGCTGGTCGGCGACTATCTCTTCGCACGCTCGTTCCAGCTGATGGTCGAAACCGGTTCGCTGCGGGTGCTCGACATCCTCGCCAACGCGAGCGCCACCATCGCCGAGGGCGAGGTGCTGCAGCTGACGGCGGCGCGCAACATCGCCACCACCGAGGACACCTATCTGCGCGTGGTGCGCGGCAAGACGGCGGCGCTTTTCGCCGCGGCGACCGAGGCGGGCGGCGTCATCGCCGGGGCCTCCGAGGCGCGGGTCACCGCATTGCGCGCCTATGGCGACGCGCTCGGCATCTCGTTCCAGATTGTCGACGACCTGCTCGACTACCGGGGCACCTCGGCCACGGGCAAATCGGTGGGCGACGATTTCCGGGAGGGCAAGCTGACACTCCCGGTGATCCGGGCGCTGGCGAAGGCCGACACCGAGGAGCGCGAGTTCTGGGTGCGCTGCATCGGCCGGGGCCGGGTCGAGACGGGAGATCTCGACCGCGCGCAAGACATCCTCGACCGGCATGGCGCGCTCGAATCGACCCGCCGTACCGCGCTCGACTGGGCCGAACGGGCCAAGCATGCCCTGCGCGCGCTGCCCGATCACGAGCTGCGCGAGATGCTTGAGGATCTGGCCGATTACGTGGTCGAGCGGATCAGCTGAGCAGCGGCGCCGGCGCCACCCACCACCCCATCTGG
Organism: Limimaricola variabilis; assembly: GCF_034371605.1. NCBI lineage: Bacteria > Pseudomonadati > Pseudomonadota > Alphaproteobacteria > Rhodobacterales > Paracoccaceae > Limimaricola > Limimaricola variabilis. The sequence goes on from NZ_CP139691.1 coordinate 2,602,558, forward strand.
GACAGCTGGATCGTCCGCGCCGCCTGGCGGGCGCGGCCCATGTCGCGGCACAGGCCGATGCAGGTGGCACCCGATCCGGACATCAAGGCCAGATCGACGCCGGGCGTGGCGCGCAGCCGCTTCAGCGCCTGGCCGATCTCAGGGGCCAACGCTTCGGCCGGGGCCTGCAGATCGTTGCGCTGCGCCGCGAGCCACTCGACGAAACCGGCATGGTCGAGCCGTTCCGGCAGGGCGTCCATGGCGGAGTTGTCGGAGCGCTCCAGCCGCTCGAACACCTGCCCTGTGGGCACCTCCACACCGGGATTGACCAGCACCAGCCCGCAGCCGGGCAGGGCGGGGAGCGGTTCGAGCACCTCGCCGATGCCGCGCATACGGGCCGGGGCGGGAGCATGCAGGCAGACCGGAACGTCGGCCCCTAGCTCAAGCACTTCGGGATCCGAAGGCGAGAAGTTCTCGACCCCCCAGAACTGCGACAGGAGCCGCAGCGCCGCCGCCGCGTCGGACGAGCCGCTGCCGATTCCGGCGGCATGCGGCAGGGTCTTGACGAGCTTCAGCCGCGCGCCCTGCGTGACACCGCGCGCTTCCTGCAAGAGCCGTGCCGCACGAAGGACCGAATTGGTCTCGTCGACCGGCACGCCCTGCGAAAACGGGCCCGTCACCTCGAGCGTCAGCTCGGCGGCGGGCAGGGCAGTGAGCTGATCGCCCACCCCCGCAAAGGCCACGAGGCTGTCGAGCAGGTGATACCCCCCGGCGCGAACGCCGGTGACGTGCAGCGCGAGATTGATCTTGGCAGGGGCCAGACCCTTGTCGAGCGGCATCAGCGACGCTCCGCGAACCGCGCCAGCGGCACGCCCCCTTCGGCGGCGATCACCGCATCGAGGCCGACTTCTAGCTTGCGGCGGATCCGCTCCGCCGCCGCGGGCTCGGGGTCGAAGGACAGCGCGCGCTGCCACTGGAACCGCGCCTCGGTGTGGCGCCCGACGGCCCAGTAGCCGTCGCCCAGGTGATCATTGACGATCGGGTCGGCAGGCTCCAATTCGGCAGCGCGTTCGAGATGGCCCACGGCCTCCCTGAACTGGCCGAGCTTGAACTGCGCCCAGCCGAGGCTGTCGACGATGGCACCGTTATCGGGCTGCGCGCGCACGGCGCGTTCGATCATGCCCAGCGCCTCGTCCAGCGCCTCGCCCCGTTCGACCAGGGAGTAGCCGAGGAAGTTCAGCACCTCGGCCTGGTCGGGGTCGGTGCCGAGCGCGGCGCGGAAATCGGCCTCGGCGCCGGACCAGTTGTCCTGGGCGTGCCGGGCGATGCCGCGCATGTAGTACAGCCACCAGGCCGCATTTTCGCCGGCCATCTCGATGGCGCGGCCATAGGCCTCCTCGGCCGCGGCATTCTCGCCCTCGGAGCGGTGCAGGTCGCCCAGCGCAACCGGCACCTCGACCAGATCGGGGGCCATGCGGGCCAGTTGTTCAAGCACTTCGAGCGCGCGGGCGGGCTGGCCCGAACGGCGCAGCACCTCGGCGCGGCCCAGCTCGGCCGTGATGTGGGCGGGGTCGTCGGCGGGGATGGCGGCATAGGCCTCCTGCGCCAAATCATGCCGCCCGGCCTGCTCCAGAAGGCCGGCAGCCAGAAGCAGCGCGTCGACCCGATCGGGGTCGAGCGCCAGAGCCACACGGACATGCAGCAGGACGAAATGCTCGGGCAGCTCCGAGCCCAGCGCGCTGGCTACCGAGACGTAGAGCTCAGAGAGGCCCTCGAGCGGCGTCGTCGCGATGTTCCAGGCCACGCTCTCGCCCGCGGCGAGGCGGTCGCGAAGGGCAGTGGCCTCGGGTGCGCCACGCCCGGCCTCGTAGAGGAGCGCCACCGCGTCATCGGCCCGGTCGAGTTGCGCCAGCACTTGCGCCCGCGCCACCACCACCGGCAGACCCAGCGCCAACCCGTTGTCGGGGGCGGCGCCGAGGATTTCCTCGGCGGCCTCGAAATCGCCGACCGAAGCCAGCGCTAGCGCCTTGTGGTAGAGGCCGAAGCCGCGCAGCCCGTTGGTGTTGATCACTTCGTCGAAGGCGGTCAGCGCCTGATCCATCCGGCCTTGGCCGAGCCGCGCCCAGGCGCGCGTCACGCCATCGACCAGCGGACCGATGCTGCGACCGGCCTCGAACAGCTCGAAGGTTTCGTTCCAGGCACCGCGCTGCGCCGCATCGAGATGCAGCACCATGTCGGCGATCTGGCTTTCGCCGCCGGAATCGCGCAGCCGCACCGCCAGCGGCAGCGCCTCGGAGACCTCGCCGGTGGCCAGCAGCCCGGCGATTGCGCCTTCGAGCAAGAGAGGGTTGGTCGGGTCCGAACCCAGTGCGGTGGTGAACCAGTCTGCCGCGGCGGAGTAATCCTGTGCTGCGGCGGCTGCTCGTGCTGCGAGATAGGGGCCTGCATCAGATTGCGCCGAGAGCGGCGTAGCCGCCAGAAGCCCGGCCATAGCGGCCAAGGCCCGGAGGTTGCGGGTCACCATGCGTATTGCTCCTGCCGTTCCGGGTTTGGCCCGATCGCCGCGGGCCAAGCTAGTGAGAGCAACGGCACCGCGCAATGCGGGTTCCCGCCGACCGGCGGATATCCGCGATCACATGTTCGGGTAATTGGGCCCGTCACCGCCTTGAGGCACCGTCCAGACGATGTTCTGGCTGGGGTCCTTGATGTCGCAGGTCTTGCAGTGAACGCAGTTCTGGAAGTTGATCACGAACTCCGGTCCGCTTTCCTTTTCAACCACTTCGTATACCCCGGCCGGGCAGTAGCGTTGTGCCGGTTCGGCATAGACCGGCAGGTTGCGACCGATGGGGATATTGGGGTCCTTCAATTTTAGGTGACAGGGCTGGCTTTCTTCGTGGTTTGTGCCGGAGAAACTGACATTGGTGAGTCGATCGAAGCTCAAAACGCCGTCGGGCTTCGGATATGCAATCTCCGCGTGACCCTTGGCGGGTTCGGTCGCCTCGGCATCGGTCTTGCCGTGGCCCAAGGTGCCCAAGAGTGAGAATCCCAGCGTGTTGGTCCACATGTCGAAGCCGCCCAGCGCCAGCGACGCGGTGAGGCCGTAGCGCGACCAGAGCGGCTTCACGTTGCGGACCTTCTTGAGGTCCTTGCCGATCGCCCCTTCGCGGACCGCCGTGTCGTAGCTTTCGAGTACGTCTCCAGAGCGGCCCGAGGACATCGCCTCATAGGCGGCCTCGGCGGCATGGATGCCCGAGAGCATGGCGTTGTGGTTGCCCTTGATGCGCGGCACGTTGACCATGCCCGCCGAACAACCCAGCAGCGCGCCGCCCGGGAAGGCGGTCTTGGGCAGCGACTGCCAGCCGCCCTCGGTGATGGCGCGCGCGCCGTAGGCCACGCGCTTGCCGCCCTTCAGCAGCTCGGCCACCATCGGGTGGTGCTTGAAGCGCTGGAACTCCTGATAGGGGCGCAGATAGGGGTTGGCGTAGCCCAGGTGCACCACGAAGCCGACATAGACTTGGTTGTTGTCGAGGTGATAGATGAACGACCCGCCGCCGGCGTTCTTCTCGAGCGGCCAGCCCATAGTGTGCACGACGCGACCTTCGCTATGCTTGGCCGGGTCGATCTCCCAGATCTCCTTCATGCCGAGGCCGTATTTCTGCGGCTCGCGGCCCTCGCCCAGCGCGAAGCGCTCGATCACCTGCTTGGACAGCGATCCGCGCACGCCCTCGCCAAGGAAGACGTATTTCCCCAAGAGCTCCATGCCCGGCTCGTAGCCCGGCCCGGGGGTGCCGTCGGGGTTCTTGCCGAACTCGCCCGCGACCACGCCGGCGACGCGGCCATCCTCGCCCCAGACGATCTCCGAGCAGGACATGCCCGGAAACACCTCGACGCCCAGCTCCTCGGCCTTTTCGGCCATCCAGCGGCAGACATTGCCCATCGAGACGATGTAGTTGCCGTGGTTGTTCATCAGCGGCGGCATGATCGCGTTGGGCAGGCGCATCGAGCCGCTTTCGCCCAGCATGTAGAACCGGTCGTCGCGCACCGGTACCGTAATCGGCGCGCCCATCTCGCGCCAGTCGGGCAGCAGCCGGTCGAGGCCGCACGGGTCGAGCACGGCGCCCGAGAGGATATGCGCGCCGACCTCCGAGCCCTTTTCAAGCACCACGACCGAGATCTCGGGATCGAGCTGCTTGAGACGGATCGCCGCCGACAGCCCGGCGGGGCCGGCGCCGACGATCACCACGTCGTATTCCATCGCCTCGCGCTCGGGGCGGGTCTCGGTCTGGCTGGCGGTATCGGTCATCTGGCGTGTCCCTGCTGGCTCTCCTGCTCCGCGCCAAGGCCTATCGCATGCACCCGGCATGCACAATTGCGACCCGGCGCCACGGCATCGAAGCCCTATCCTGCCAAGGGCGGCGGGCCCTGCGGGGCGGGCTGTCGCCGTTGCCGGGCGGCGGGCTTGACTTCGGCCCGTCCCACGGGGTTAGAACGTCCGGTGTTGCACGGGCCCCGGGACAGGGGGAAAGGCTGTAAAGATGGAAAAGATCCCGCTGACGCGCGAAGGCTTCGCCAAGATCGACGCCGAGCTGAAGCACCTGAAATCGGTCGAACGCCCGGCGATCATCGCGGCGATCTCCGAGGCACGCGCGCATGGCGACCTCTCGGAAAACGCCGAGTATCATTCGGCCAAGGAGAAGCAGAGCTTCATCGAAGGCCGGATCAAGGAACTCGAGAGCGTGATCGGCCTCGCCGACGTCATCGACCCGTCCAAGATGTCCGGCTCGATCAAGTTCGGTGCGACCGTCAAGCTGGTCGACGAGGATACCGACGAGGAAAAGACCTACCAGATCGTCGGCGAATACGAGGCCGACATCGAGGCGGGTCGTCTCAACATCAAGTCGCCGCTGGCCCGCGCCCTGATCGGCAAGGATGAGGGCGACAGCGTCGAGGTCCGCACGCCCGGTGGCGAGAAATCCTACGAGATCCTGAGCGTCAGCTATTCGTGAGGCCGCGCAGGCGGCTTTTGGGGGCGGTATGAACGACAATCCCGACAGCCACGAGGCCGCGGGCCCCGAAGCCGCGCCCGCGGGCACCGCGACCTGGGAGCGGATGGGGCGGGCCGAGCGGATCGCCGCCGGGGCCAGCCTCGGCTGGGCGGTGGTGGCCGGGCTGGCGATGGCGCTGGGCGGCCAGCCGCTGGTCGGGCCGGTGCTGGTCGTGGTGATCCCCGTCGCGATGGTCTGGATCGGCGTCTTCGCCAGCCACGCCTCGCGCGCCGCGCGCGAGGAAGCGCACCGGCTCCGGGCCGAGATCCAGACCCTGCAGCGCAGCCTGCGCACCCAGTCGCGGGGCGGCCTCTCGCCGGAGATCGACCGCCGCCTCGCCACCATCGAACGCGCCGCCCGGCAGACCGAGACCGCGCTTGCGGGGTTCGGCGTGATGCGACCGCAGGAGCCCGCGCCGCAGGACGAACCCGCGCCGGAACCGGCCGCCCCCGAGGCGCCCGTAGCACCGTCTTTGGGCCGCGCCGAGATGGCACGCGCGCTGAATTTCCCCGACAACGACCAAGATCTCGAAGGCTTCGCGGCGTTGCGTGCGGCGCTGCGCGACACCCGCGCCCGGCAGTTGATCCAGGCGAGCCAGGATGTGCTGACCCTGCTGAGCCAGGACGGCATCTACATGGACGATCTGGCGCCACCGATGGCTCCTGCCTCGGCCTGGCGGGCGCTGGCGCAGGGCGCGCGGGGCGAGGCGGTGGCGCCGCTGGCCGAAGGGCTCGATGATGAAGGCCCGGCCGGGATCGCGGCGGCACGGATGCGCGCCGACACGATCTTCCGCGACACGGTGCAGCATTTCCTGCGGCTGTTCGACCGGATGCTCGACGATTACTGCGAAGGCGCCGATGATGGCGAGATCGCCGATTTGGCCGAGACCCGGACCGGCCGTGCCTTCCGGCTGCTCGGTGCGGCGGCCGGCAACTTCGGCTAGGGCTCAGCCAATCCGGCGGATCATCGTGGTCGCGGCGCGAAAGCCAAAGATCATGCGCAGCGGGCCGAGCGGGCGACGCCCGGCGGCGACAAAGCCGCGCCGCTCGTAGAGGGCGCGGGCACGTGGGTTCTCGTCGATCACCTCGAGTCGGATCTCGGCATGGCCTCGCGCCCGGGCTTCTTGCGCCAGCGCCTCGATCAGCCGCGAGCCCACCCCGCGCCCGCGCGCCTCGGGCGCCACGAAGATGCCGTCGACGAGAAAGCGGCGATTGTCGACATCGGTCTGCAGCAGGGCCAGCGCTCCAGCCCGCCAGGCCGCCCCGACCCTCCCATAGCCGCTCCGCATGGCGGCGCGGTCGCCGGTGACCAGTGCGCCGCGCGCGGTCTTGAAGCCGGCGACGCCCATAAGTTGCCCCGCGCCATCACGGGCGCACAGCGCGTGGTCGGGGTCGAGCGCGGCGGCGACGAAGCGCAGCGCTCGATCCCGTGGCCCCAGCACCCTGCCGAGCTTGGCGCCAAAGGCCTCCCAGTAAAGGGCCGCGATGCGGGCGCGTTCGGGCTCGGCAAAGCCCGGCTCGACTTTCACGCGCCGTCCCCGAAGCGGGCCGCGGCGCGATCGAAATCCTCGGGCGTGTTGAGGTTGGCGAAAGGGTCGGGATCGCCCGAGGGGAAGGGCGCGCGCGCCGCGCCTTGGGCGAGGGCCCAGTCCCCGACCCGCCGGGTGCCTGCCGCGATGTCGGCGGCCAGCCTGTCGGCCAGCGCCACGGGCCAGAGGCCGCAGACCGGGTGCAGCCGGCCGCCGCATTCCGCGACAGCAAGCCCGTTCCCTTCATCGGCCGCCATGATCAGCCGCGGCACCAGATCGCCGGGCAGCCAGGGCGTGTCGCCCGGCGCGGTCAGCACCCAGGCCGCGCCGCGTGCGCGCGCCCATCCCATCGCCGCCAGCACGCCGGCCAGCGGGCCGGGGTGACCGGGCAGGGGGTCTGGGATCACATCGAGACCGAAACCGGCGAAACGGGCCGGATCGCCATTGGCATTGAGCGCCAGCGCCGGCAGCTGCGGCGACAGGCGCTCGATCACATGGGTCAGCAGTGGCCGTCCCGCGAGATCGCGCAGGGCCTTGTCGCCGCCGCCCATCCGGCGCGACATGCCCCCGGCAAGGATCAGTCCCGGCGGTGCCTCGATCGGCTGGTCCATGGGGCCTCGCTTTCGGGCGTGCAGGGAGGGCGCGCGGTCAGCCTTCGAGCGCCCGCGCCACGGCACGGCGCGCATCGCGCAGGCTGTCGCTGTCGTTCTCGTTGTGCTCGGTCGTGACCACGCCGGGCAGCGCGCCGAACCGCTTCATCAGCTTGTCCGGGAACCAGGTGGTGCCCAGACCCTCGAAGCCCGGCAACTCACCCAGAAGCTTGGCGATCGCGCGCGTGCAGTAGGCCTGCGGCACAGGGCCCGCCACAAGGGCGAGGCGGTAGGCCCGCTCGGCGATCTGGGGGGCGACTTCGATCTCCTGCTCCACCGTCACGTAGGATTCGCGCGAATGGTAGGAGACGTAGCTGTCGACCACTTGAGGCGTCATCCCGAACAGCACGTCGTTGCGCTCCGGGATCGAGGGGTGCGCGTAGCTGCCGGCCGGATCGAAGAGCACCCGCTCGGAGGCGTTGATCAGCAGCGCGCTGTGCGCGCCGTTGCCGGTGCCGAGATTGTTGACCGTGTAGAGCGTCAGCGCCGTCGGCCCGTCATGGCGATAGCGGGCGCGCTCGACCATCGCGTCGGGAGCCCAGACGGCTTCGCCGTTGCCGCACCCCGCGAGCGCCAGCGGCGCCGCCATCAGGAAGACGCGCCGCTGCATGGATCAGGCGTTGACCAGCGCCAGCAGGATCAGCGCGACGATGATCGCGATGGTGCCGCGGGTCACCAGCGTCATGAAACCCGCGAAGGTGCGTTCCTGATCGGTGATGTCCATGGTGCCGGGGACGTGGTGGTGCTGATCGTCGGCCATCTCGGGCTCCTCGCAACTGGCGTGTCGGGTCGGGGGTTAGCCCGAATCCGGGCGCTTGTCACGATGCCTCGGGCGCGGCATCCGGTCCCTGTGGCCCGGTCCCGCCCGGCGCCTCGTCCTCCCGCGTCTCTCCGGCCTCCTGGTCCTCCTCCTCCAGCTCACGCGCCAGCCGGAAGCCGATCCGCTCGGGCGGTTCCTCGGGCTGCGGGCGGGGCAGGGCGCGCAGCAACACCGAAAGCTGGCTGACATGCTGGATCAGCTGCGCCTTGGCGCCGCTCGCATCTGTGCCGAAAAAGGTCACGATGTCGGGGTCGAAATAGCCCATCCCCTGAATCCTGAGCAGCCCGGAATGGCCGCCGGTCATCGCCATCGCGACCTCGTCGCCCGGGGCCAGGTCGGCTTCGAATCGCTGGATGTAGTGGATCAGCCGCTCATAGGCCCAGCGCGCCGGGCTCTTGGACCCGGCGGGCCGGCACAGCGCCGGCGGCAATGACTCGGGCGCGACGGCACCATCGGCATGCACCTCGCGCAACCTGGGCAGCGCTTCGGCCTCGAGCGCCTCGGCGGCGGTGGCGATGATATGGTCGGCCATGGCGGCGGTCTCCTCGCGGCGGGAACCGTAGGGTGGCATGGGGGAGCGCGGCGTCAAGCGGCGGCGAGTTGCATGGCTTCGCCCGACGCGTCATATACGGCGTCACGAGCAAACGCAGGGGCCTTCGCATGACCATCTACCTCGAATTCGAGAAGCCGCTCGCTGAGATCGAGGGCCAGGCCGAGGAGCTGCGCGCGCTGGCCCGTCGCAGCCCGGAAATGGACGTCGAAAAGGAAGCCGCCGCGCTCGACCGCAAGAGCCGCGACATGCTGGTCCAGCTCTATGGCAGCCTGACGCCTTGGCGCAAATGCCAGGTCGCGCGCCATCCCGAGCGGCCGCATTGCAAGGATTACATCGAGCGGCTCTTCACCGAGTACACGCCGCTCGCCGGCGACCGCAACTTTGCCGACGACCATTCGGTGATGGGCGGCCTGGCGCGTTTCGACGGCCGTCCGGTGGTGGTGATCGGCCACGAGAAGGGCAACGACACCAAGTCGCGCATCGAGCGCAACTTCGGCATGGCGCGCCCCGAGGGCTATCGCAAGGCGATCCGGCTGATGGATCTCGCGGATCGCTTCAACCTGCCAGTGGTGACGCTGGTCGACACGCCCGGCGCCTATCCGGGCAAGGGCGCGGAAGAGCGCGGCCAGTCCGAGGCGATCGCGCGCTCGACCGAGAAGTGCCTGCAGATCGAGGTGCCGCTGGTCTCCGTCATCATCGGCGAGGGTGGCTCGGGCGGTGCGGTGGCCTTCGCCACGGCGAACCGCGTGGCGATGCTCGAGCATTCGATCTACTCGGTGATCTCGCCCGAAGGCTGCGCCTCGATCCTGTGGAAGGATTCCGAGAAGATGCGCGAGGCCGCCGAGGCGCTGCGCCTGACCGCGCAGGAGCTCAAGGAACTGGGTGTCTGCGACCGGATCGTCGCCGAACCGCTGGGCGGCGCGCATCGCGACGCGAACGCGGCGATCGACGCGGTGGGCCGCGAGATCGGCAAGATGCTCGACGAGATGAAGGGCATGGAGGGCAAGGCGATCCGCGCCGATCGTCGCAAGAAGTACCTCGATCTCGGCTCGAAGGGGCTGGCCGCCTGAGGCGCGCCATCCCGTTCAAACTGAAAAGATACCAAAGGCCCGGTGGAAACGCCGGGCCTTACCACATCGTGGTCTTCGCCCGCTCCGCCCATTCGCGGTCATAGGCGTCGCCGTCGAAGCCGGCCATCGCCTCTGCCAACATTTCGCCGACGCTGGGCAGGTCACCGCTCTCGTCACCGCGTGTCCACAGCCCCGAGCGCATCACCGCGCGGGCGCATTGCGGGTAGGCCTCGGCCACCGTCACCACGATCACCGAGCGCGGGTGCTTGCCCTCATGGGCGAAGCGCGCGGTCAGTTCGGGGTCGTCGCTAACCACGGCGCGGCCATTGACGCGCATCACGCTGGTGGCACCGGGGACGAGGAACATCAGACTCACGCGCCCGTCGCGGACGATGTTGCGCAGCGAATCCATGCGGTTGTTGCCGCGCCAGTCCGGCAGCATCAGCGTTCGGTCGTCGGCGATCCGCACCACCGCGCCGTCATCGCCGCGCGGGCTTGCATCGGTGCCTTCCGGACCCACGGTGCTCAGCACGCAGAACCGCGCCGCGGCGATCCAGCGCGCCTGCGCCGGTGTCAGCCGATCCGTGACCTTCGCGAGGGACGCGCCTGCGGGCTTGCGCTCGTACAGGGCTTCGAGGGCCGCGACGGTCTCGATGACGCGCATCAGCTTTCCTTGAGCGCGAGCGGGAAGCCGGCCTCGGCCATCAGCGCGTCCGAGCGGGTTTCGACCGCCTCCTCGATCTGCTGCATGAACAGGTTCGGCGGCAGGTTCGGCGGAATCTCGGGCAGGAACTCGATGATCGCTGTGCCGGGGCGGCGCATAACGCCGCGCCGGGGCCAGAATACGCCCACGTTGCAGGCCACCGGCACGCAGGGCTGGCCCAGCTCGCGATAGAGCGCGGCGGTGCCCATCTTGTAGGGGGCGACGACGCCCGGCGCGACGCGGGTGCCCTGCGGATAGATGATCAGCTGGCCCGGGTCGTCCCGTCCGGCGCGGACCTCTTCCATCATCTTTTTGATGGCGGCGCCACGGCGGCCCCTGTCGACCGGCACGCAGCCCATGCGCAGCGCGATCTGGCCGAGGATCGGCGCGTAGACCAGTTCCTTCTTCATGATGAAGCGGCCGCGCGGCACTGCGCCGTAGATCAGGATGATGTCGAGAAAGCTCTGGTGCTTGGCCGCGATCAGCACCTCGCCCTCGGGCGGCGTGCCGCGGATCTCGGTGCGCAGGTTCAGCAGCCAGTACGCCAGCCAGCGCACGAAGGCGCACCAGCGATGCGCGGCCGCCACCGCGCCGTCGCGGCTGCGAAGCGCCCAGGGCAGGTAGGCCAGCGCGATCGGCAGCATCGCGGCGTAGATCAGCACGCTGAACAGGAGGCTGCGCAGCCAGCGCCAGCCATAGGCGAGGCGGCTCATGACTGCCGCTCCAGCATCCGGCGCGCCGCGAGCCGGGTCGCACCGAAGGCGACGACCGCGGCGAGCGGCGGAATCGTCAGCAGCCACAGCCACTGCGCCCCGGCAAAGCGGATCCCGGTGAGCACGCTGCCGCTGTCGTCGCCGCCGCCCGGCAGCAGTGCGACCAGCAGCCCGCCCAGCACCGTGCCGAGGCCCGCCCCTGCCAGCGCGCGCAGCGTGAAACGGCGGACGAAGGCGCGGGCGATATAGGCGTCGCGCGCGCCCACCAGCCGCAGCACCCTGATCACCTGGGCATTGGCCGAAAGCGCCGAATGCGCGGCCAGCGTGATCATCGTCGCCGTCGCCGCGCCGATCAGCAGCAGCGCAAGCGCGCCCATGCCGCGCAGGCGTCCGGCGGCGGCGACCAGCGGCGCGCGCCAGCGGGTGTGATCGTCGAGCACGGCGCCGGGCACCTCGGCCTGCAGCCGCGCCCGAAGGCCGGTGGCATCGAAGCCGCGGCCTTCCTCGACGACCTCGATCAGCCGGGGAATCGCGAGCGCGTCGAGCGGCAGATCGGGTCCGAACCATGGTGTCAGCAAGGCCTGCTCCTCTTCGCTGTCCAGCGCCCGGGCCGAGGCGACGCCCGGCGTGGTGCGCAGCAGTTCCAGCGCGGCGGCGACCTGCGCGTCCATCTGTTCGGCCGGAGCCGAGATCCGCAGCGTCGCGCTTTGCGACAGCTCGTCGGACCAACGCGTCGCGAGCCGGCCGGCGGCCAGCGATAGCGCCAGCGCGAACACCGCCAGCAGCGCCATGGCGGTGGCGGTGAACAGGGTGAGCCGGGCGGTGAAGCCGGTGGGCGGCACCGAGCGATCGGCCTGCACGTCCCCCGCCAGCAGCGACAGCGCCATGCGCAGCGCGCTCATAGATCCGCCCCCGCGGCAATCAGCTGCCGGTCCTTGAGCCTGAGCGTGCGCACCGAGACCTGCGCCTTGGCGGCCCGGATCAGATTGAGGTCGTGGGTGGCGATCAGCACCGCCTTGCCCATGCGGTTGAGCTCGACAAGCAGCGACAGCAGCCGCTGCGACATCTCCCAGTCGATGTTACCGGTCGGCTCGTCGGCGATGATCACCTCGGGCGACATGATGACGGCGCGGGCCAGCGCCGCGCGCTGTCGTTCGCCGCCCGACAGTTCCGGCGGTCGGCGCTCGGCGTGGCGGGTCAGCCCGACCCAGCCCAGCAGGTCGGGCAGGTAGGCCGCCGCCTCGTGGTGTCGTCCCGCGACGGTGAGCGGCAGCGCCACGTTCTCGGCCAGCGGCAGATGGTCGAGGAACTGGCAGTCCTGATGCACCACGCCAATCCGCCGGCGGTTCAGCGCCAGCGCGTCACGCGCCATGCCGGTCGTGGCCTCACCCCAGAACGCCACCTCGCCCGAGGTCGGCACCAGGTCGCCGTAGCACAGCTTGAGCAGGGTGGTCTTGCCCGCGCCGGAGGGGCCGGTGAGGAAATGGAACGATCCGGGCGCGAGCGACAGCGACAGGCCGGAGAACAATTCTCCGCCGCCGTAACTATAGGCCACGTCCCGAAGCTCGATCACTGCCGTCCCCTGTCTCTCGCTTCCTTCTGCCCGACCGGCGCCGGGGTTGCAATTGCAGCGCTGCATCATCGGGGCACCGCCGGGCGGCGCGTTCTTGGCGATGCGGCGGCGTGGGGCTAGTTTGGCCCGGTAGCCGGTCCGGCCCGGGCGCGAGGGGATGATACGAATGCGACTGACCTGCCCGAATTGCGGCGCGCAATACGAGGTGGCCCGCGACGCGGTTCCCGCCGAGGGGCGCGACGTGCAGTGCTCGAATTGCGGCGTGACCTGGCTGGCCAAGCCCGAAGCCGAACCCAAGCCGGCCCCGGTCGCCGCGGCGGGCCCGCGCAGCACGATCACGCCCGAGATCGCCGAGATCCTGCGCGCCGAGGCCGCCCGCGAGGCGGCGGCGCGGCGAGCAGGGGGCGCCCAGGACACGAAGGCGCCCGCCACCGAAGAGGTGGCGGAAGAGAGCGAGGAAGAGCAGGCCGCCACTGAGCTGTTCGGGGAGGAGGGCAAGGAGGACGACACCGAGATCGCCTTTGCCGAAAACCGGGGCGCCGATGAGGCGGCAAAACTGGGTGCGGAGAAGCTGCCGGAAAGCGAGGTCTGGGAGGACGAGGACGAGCCCGACTTCGACTGGAACGCCTTCGCTGCCACGTTGAAGCAGGATGCGGAGCCCAAGCCCGCAGAGCCCGCGACGGAGGCGGCCGAGCCTGCGAGCGAGAATAAGGCGGAAGCGGAGCCGGAAGACGGCAACGGCCCTTCTCCCGAGCCGGAGTCGGTCGCACCCGCTTTTGCTGAGCCGACCGCTGAGCCGGTCGAGACGGCGCTGGAGGATGACGAGGCCGATTTGACGGGCGAGATGGAGCCTGACGCGCCCGAACTGACGGCGACGGAGGCGGAGGACGCGCAGGCGGCCGGGGACGAAGACGAAGCCGAACCCATAAGCGCGACCGAAGCCGTGGCTTGGCCGGAGCCCGAAGCCATGCCGGCCCCGGTGGATCGGCCGATCATCCCGATGGATGACGATACCGCCGCGGAGCCGTTCGACGAGGCGCCGGGAGAGGATCCGCGCGCGGAAGCGGACGCGCCGATGACCCCGACAGCGACGCGGGAGTTCGATGCCCCGCAACCGCCTGCCGACGGAATGGACGAAGGCACGGAGCAGGTCGCGACTGAAACGCCGTCCGCCCGTGCGGTGGATGACGGGCATTCCGAAGACGATTCCGACTGGGACGATGATCTGGGGGACTCGCTCGGCGTCGATCCGGAGGATGATGGCGAGGATATCGCACAGGAGTCCGTCCCTTGGTTGACCGACCGCGTCGCGGAGCGTTCGGAAGATGAGCCCTTCGAGGCGGAACCTGAGGATCTTGACGAAGTCGACAGAGAAGACGACCGCTTCGAGCCCGAGCCCGAGCCCGAGCCCGAGCCCGAGCCCGAGCCCGAGCCCGAGCCCGAACTGGCGACGGTGCCCCCAGCGCCGAACCCGGAGCCGCACGACGCGGCGCGGGCGCGGGCCGCGACGGCGGCGGCATCGACCGGCGCGGTGACCCGGCGCGATCTTCTGCCCGATATCGAGGAGATCAACTCCAGCCTGCGCCACGCCACGCCGCGCCCGGCCACCACCGGCGGCGAGGTGACCCATTCGCAGCACGGTCGGGGCTTCCGGCTGGGCTTCGGCATCGCGCTGCTGCTGGCGGCGGCGGCGGCCCTCACCTACTCGCATGCCGGTCGCCTGGGCGCGGCCCTGCCACCGCTGGAGCCGGTCCTGTCCGCCTATGCCGCCTCGGTCGACGGGCTGCGCCTGCAACTCGACAGCTGGATGCGGGATCTGCTGGAGGCGCTGGGCTGAGGCACAGCGCTCAGAACAGGTCGAGCAGCCTTTCGAGATAGTCGCGCTCGGCGCGCGGGCGTTCGCGCTCGGCGGCGCGCCGGCGAATCTCTCCCAGCAGTTCCTCGGCACGTCGCGCCGGGTCGGTGCCTTCGAGCATCGAATCGTCGGTGCCGGCGCCACCGCGACCGGCGGTGTCGCGGCCCAGCGGGTCGCGCTGTCCGGCGCCGTCGCCGCGCTGCCCCTCGCCGGGCTCTCCCGGCTCGCCCCGCTCGCCTTGGGCCAGCGCCTCGCCGAGCTCGCGCGCGGCGCCGCGCAGCGCCTCGGTCGCCTCGGCCTGACGGTCGATCGCCCCGGCAAGATCGTCGCGCCGCAGCGCCTCCTCGGCCCCGTCCATCGCCCGGCCGGCCCGGTCGAGCGCCTCCTCCGCGCGGCGCGCGGCATCGCCGTCCAGCCGGGGCAGGGCACCGCGCTGGCGCGCCAGTTCGTCGCGCAGCGCCTGCTGGCGATCCGCGAGGCTGCCCGGGCCCGGCATGTCGCCCTCGCCGGGTTGACCCTGGCCCGGCTGGTCCTGGCCCTGCTGACCTTGCTGACCCTGGCCGGGCTGGCCTTGGGGCCCCTGCGGCTGGCCGCTGCGGCCGTTGAAGCGGTCCTGCAGCTCACGGAACGCCTCGTCCGAAAGCTCCTGCTGATCGCGCAGCGACTCCTGCAGGTCCTGCATGGAGCGCTGCCCCGGCGTGGAAGGGCCGCTGCCCTCACCCTGCGCCACCTGCAGGTTCTCCATCATGCGGTTGAGCTGCTCCATCAGCTCGGCCGCCTCGGCCATCCGGCCTTCTTCCATCAGCTCCTGGATCCGGTCCATCAGCGCCTGGAGCTCGTCCTGGGTGATCTCCATGCTCTCGCCCTGGCCGGTCTGGGGCTCGTCGAGCCCGTCCTCGGCCGGCTGCGCGTTCTCGGCCAGCATCCGCAGATACTCGTCGGTGGCTGCGCGCAGCTCGTCCATCAGCTCGGCGATCTCGTCGGGGCTGGCGCCGTCCCGCATCGCCTGGGCGAGCCGCTCCTGCGCCCGGCGCAGCCGTTCGCGCGCATCCGCCAGCGTGCCGTCCTCGAGCTGCACCGCGAGGTCCCACAGCGCCTTCGCGATCTCGTCCTGCGCCTCGACGGTAAGCCCGCCTTCAGCCCGGCGCAGCGTGTCGAGCCGCCGCAGCGCCACCCGCAGCCGCAGATAAGTGGCCTCGTCCGGGAACACCTCCTCGGGCCGATGCGACACCGCGCGCAGCAGGTCGACCACCCGACCGGCATTGTCGCGCGACCACAAGAGGTCGCGCCGCTGCTCGGCCACGGCGCGGGCGACCGGCTGGAAGAAGCGGCGGCCGGGCAGGGTGGCGGGGTAGGGCTGCGCCGCGCCGGTCTGATCCGCCGCGTCGGTCACCTCGAGCGTGATCCGGACCGGCATGTTGGCAAAGGGATGCTCGGAAAAATCGCCTGCGAGGATTTCCTCGATCTCGCGGCGGTCTCCGGTGAATGGCATCGGGAGGTCGACCACCAGCGCCTCGCGCGGATCGGGTTCGGCCACCAGACCATGGGCCCGCTCCACCGCCTCGACATCGAGGGTGATACTCGCCTGGCCGGAGACCACGCCGTGGTCGTCGCTGGCCCGGAAGGGCAGTGTCATCTGCCCCGGGCCGGCGGTGTCCAGCGGCCCGGCGACCGAAACCTGCGGCATGGCGTCGGGGATCGCCCGCACCTCCCATTCGGCGCCGCCCGGCCCGTCGATCGCGATCCGGCCGTCTCGGATGACGGTGAAGGACTGCTCGGGCGCCGAGGCGGCAGGCAGCTCGCCGGTGCGGCCCGAGACGGTCTCCGACAGGGTCAGCGCGCCGATCTCGCCATAGAGCCGCACGGTGATCTCGCTGTTCTCGGGAACCGCGAGCGCGCCGGGCGGCTGGTCGGCGAGGTAGAGGGCCGGCTGGCCCGTATGGGCGGGCGGTTCGATCCAGCCTTCCCAGACCGGGCCCTGCGCCAGCCCATCCGTGCCGCCAGGCGTCAGCGCGGTGACCGATCCCAGCCGCCAGACCGAGCCGAACAGCAGCGCTGTCAGCAGAAACAGCAGCGCGATGTAGCGCAGGCCGAAGGGGTCGCGCGCCGCGAGGCGCAGATCTGGACGGGCGGCAGGTGCGTTGGCGCTGCGCGCCCGCATCCGTTCCTGATGCGCGGCCCAGAGTGCCTCGGCCCCGCTATCGCCTCGGCCCGTCGCCTGCGCATCCAGAAGCGCCGATACCGGCCGTCCGGGCAGGCTGCGGTCAAGCCGGTCGAGCGCCTCGGCGCGGGAGGGCCAGCGGAACCGCCAGAGACCCCAGCCGAGACCGGCAAGCCCGCCGAGGATCGCCAGCACCGCCCAGCCCCAGAACGCCTCGACCGGCAGCCGGTCCTGCCAGCCCGCGATCAGCGGCGCCAGCGCCAGCGCGATCACCGTCCAGAGCGGCCAGAAGGCGCGCAGCAGCCGTTCGGCCACCATCCCGGCGCGGGTCAGCGCGGCAGGGCGTTTCAGATGCGACAGGGGATCGCGGGTCTCGGTCAGGGTCCGGGTGCTCCGTGGCGTTGCGGGATCGTCTCCATCATAGCCATTCGGGGATGCTATCGCGCGCGATCATTTCGTCATAGCTCGGGCGGCGGCGGATAACCGCGAATTGATCATCCCGTACCAGCACTTCCGGCACCAGCGGCCGGGCGTTGTACTCGCTCGCCATCGCCGCGCCATAGGCCCCGGCGGAACGGAAGGCCACGAGGTCGCCCTCGGCCACCGGCGGCAGTTCGCGGCCGCGCGCGAAGGTGTCGCCGGTCTCGCAGACCGGGCCGACGATGTCCCAAGGTCGGGTCTCGGCCCCCGCCGCGGCCTCGGCCACGGGGATGATGTCGTGATGCGCCTCGTACATGGCCGGGCGGATCAGGTCGTTCATCGCGGCATCGAGGATCAGGAAGTCGCGGCCCTCGCCGGATTTCGCATAGATCACCCGGCTGACCAGCAGCCCGGCATTGCCGGCGACCAGACGGCCCGGCTCGATCTCGATCTCGCAGCCCAGATGGCCGACCGTGCGCCGGATCAGCGCGCCGTAGTCGAAGGGGAGCGGCGGCGCCTCGTTGACCCGCTCATAAGGGATGCCCAAGCCCCCGCCGAGATCGAGGCGGCGAATGTCGTGGCCATCGGCGCGCAGCGTCTCGGTGAGCTCGGCGACCTTGGTGAAGGCCGCCTCGAAGGGCGCGAGCTCGGTGAGCTGCGAGCCGATATGCACGTCGATGCCGATCACCTCAATGCCGGGCAGGGCGGCGGCCAGCGCGTAGACCTCGCGCGCCCGCTTGATCGGGATGCCGAACTTGTTCTCGGACTTGCCGGTGGCGATCTTGGCGTGGGTCTTGGCGTCGACGTCGGGATTGACGCGGATGGTGATCGGCGCCGTTCGGCCCAGCCCGCTCGCCACTTCCGACAGTGCTCGCAGTTCGGGCTCGCTCTCGACGTTGAACTGGCGGATGCCGCCTTCGAGCGCCATGCGCATCTCGTCGCGGGTCTTGCCGACGCCCGAGAAGACGATCCGCTCGCCCGGCACGCCGGCGGCGCGGGCACGGGCGTATTCCCCACCCGAAACGATATCCATGCCGGCGCCCGCCTCGCCCAGAAGCTTGAGCACCGCGACGTTGCCCAGCGACTTCACCGCGAAGCAGATCAGATGCGGCATGCCGTCCAGCGCTTCCTCGAACAGCTTGAAGTGGCGCAGCAGCGTCGCGGCCGAGTAGACGTAGACCGGGGTGCCGACCTCGGCCACGATTTCGGAGATCGAGACGTCCTCGGCCATCAGCTGGCCGTCACGATAGAGAAAATGGTCCAAGGTCCCGCTCCGCTTGCCGATATGCGCCGCGTCTTAGCAGATCGGGCCGCAATCGCCAGCGGCGCGGCGTCACAATGGCCGGGTGCGCAGGAACAGGTAGAGCGGCAGGCCGCAGCCGACGCCGATCAGGATCGTCGCGGGAATCGCGGCAAGCGCCTCCCAGTTGCGGCGCACCCGCACCTCCGAGAGGATCCAGATCGTCAGCGCCACCCCGGCGATGGTGACGTCCCACATCAGCCCCGTCGTGGCCGGGTTGGCCCGCCAGGCGGCGAACAGCCCCGACCAGGAATATCCGTTCTGCGCGAACCAAGCGACGAACCAGCGCATCGGGTGCAGCGCGCCCCAGATCGCCAGCGCCAGCCAGAGCCACCTCACGGCAGCCCGCCCAGGCGACGATCGGTGCCGGTCTCACCATAGGGCAGCGTGGCGCCGGGCGCCTCGGGCACGCCGCCTGCGCCGCAGGCGGCCAGCAGCACCAGCGCCAGAAACGCGAGCCTCACTTCAGCGCGTCCCGCCAGCGCGCGATCTGGGCGCGGACATTGGCGGGGGCGGTGCCGCCATAGGCGGTGCGGGAGGCGACCGAGTTCTCGACCGTCAGCACGCCGAACACATCTTCGGTGATGCCCTCGTGCACGGCCTTCATGTCCTCGATCGTCAGCTCCGGCAGGTCGCAGCCCTTTTCCTCGGCCCGCGCCACCAGCGATCCGGTGACGTGATGCGCCTCGCGGAAGGGCAGGCCGAGTTCGCGCACCAGCCAGTCAGCGAGGTCGGTCGCGGTGGAGAAACCGGAGGCGGCGGCGGCGCGCAGATTGTCGGGCTGCGCCGTCATGTCGGCGATCATCCCGGTCATCGCCGCGAGCGACAGCATCAGGTTGTCGGCGGCGTCGAAGACCTGCTCCTTGTCCTCCTGCATGTCCTTGCCATAGGCCAGCGGCAGCCCCTTCATCACCGTCAGCAGCGCCACGTTGGCGCCCATGATCCGGCCGATCTTGGCGCGGATCAACTCGGCGGCGTCGGGGTTGCGCTTCTGCGGCATGATCGAGGAGCCGGTCGACCAGCGATCCGACATGGCGACGAAGCGGAACTGCGCCGAGGACCAGATCACCAGCTCCTCCGACAGCCGCGACAGGTGCATCGCGCAGATCGTCGCGGCCGACAGGAACTCGAGCGCGAAATCGCGGTCCGAGACCGCGTCGAGGCTGTTGGCCATCGGGCGGTCGAAGCCGAGCGCCTGCGCCGTCGCTTCGCGGTCGATCGGGAAGGAGGTGCCGGCGAGCGCGGCGGCACCGAGCGGGCTTTCGTTCATCAGCGCACGGGCATTGGCAAAGCGGGTGCGGTCACGGCCGAACATTTCGACATAGGCCATCATGTGATGGCCCCAGGTGACGGGCTGCGCGGTCTGCAGATGGGTGAAGCCCGGCATCACCCAGTCGGCGCCCGCCTCGGCCTGGCCCAGCAGCGCCTCGATCAGCGCCTTGAGCGCCTGGTCGGCGGCGTCGCACTGGTCGCGCACCCACAGCCGCAGGTCGGTCGCGACCTGGTCGTTGCGCGAGCGCGCGGTGTGCAGACGCCCCGCCGGTTCGCCGATCAGCTGCTTGAGCCGGGCCTCGACGTTCATGTGAATGTCTTCGAGCGCGGTGGAGAATTCGAAGGTCCCGGCTTCGATCTCTGACAAGACCGTGAGCAGGCCTTTCCTGATCTCCTCCGCATCCTTAGGCTCGATGATGCCCTGCGCCGCGAGCATCGCGGCATGGGCACGGGAGCCCTCGACGTCCTGCGGCGCCAGGCGCCGGTCGTAGCCGATCGAGGCGTTGATCGCCTCCATGATCGCATCCGGCCCGGCGGCGAAACGGCCGCCCCACATCGCGTTGGAGCTCTCGGTCATCTTTGGGTCCTCAAGGGAAGTCACATGCGCAGCGTCATCATCCTCGGTCTTTACATGGCGGCCACGGGCCTTGCAAACGCCGGTCCCGCCGAGATCGAAGCGCTGCGCGAGGGCGACATGCGCAAGCTCGCGGTGCATGCCGAGCCGCGGGCCGGGTCCGAGGTGCCGTTCGAGAGCGCCGAGGGCGGCGAGATCACGCTCGGCGACTTTGCGGGCAAGCCGGTCCTGGTCAATTTCTGGGCCACCTGGTGCGCGCCCTGTCGCGAGGAGATGCCGCAGCTTGCCGCCCTCCAGGAAACGCTGGGCGGGCCGGAATTCGAGGTGGTCACCATCGCCACGGGCCGCAACGAGCCGGTCGCGATGGAGCGGTTCCTGTCCGAGATCGGCGCCGAGGATTTGCCGCGCCACCGCGACCCGCGCCAGTCGCTGGCCCGCGACATGGGCGTGCTTGGCCTGCCGGTGACGCTGATCCTCGATGCCGAGGGCCGCGAGATCGCGCGGCTTCAGGGCGAGGCCGACTGGTCCTCGGACAGCGCGCGGGCGATCCTCGAGGCGGTAATCGCGGGCGAATACGACAGCTGACGTCGCCCTCCGCCGCGATGGCGGACTCCGAAAATCCACAGAATTTTTCGGAGGAGGGGCGCGCCTGCCGCGCCCCGCTGCTCAGGCGGTGCCCGAGGTGGGCGACAGGCTCAGCGGGTCGATGCCGAGGCCCTTGAGCGCGGCGGACCACTTGTGTTCGTTGGCGCGGCCGAAGACCACGGCGTGCTGCGCCTCGCCGATCAGCCAGCCATTCTGCGCCAGCTCGTCCTCGAGCTGGCCCGGCCCCCAGCCGGCATAGCCCAGCGCCAGCAGCGAGAATTTCGGCCCGCGCCCATGCGCGATCTCCTCGAGCACGTCGAGCGTCGCGGTCATCGCCGTGCTCTCGTCGACCTGCAGCGTGCCCTGATCCGAGGCGTAGTCGGTCGTGTGCAGCACGAAGCCCCGGCTTTCCTCCACCGGGCCGCCGACATGTACGCGAATGTCGCGGATGCCGGGATCGGCGGTGATCTCGAGTTGTTCGAGCAGGTCCGAGAACCGCACCTCGGTCGCGGGCTTGTTGACGATCAGCCCCATCGCCCCTTCCTCGGAATGGGCGCAGATGAAAATCACCGCGTGGTCGAAGCGCGGGTCACCCATGCCGGGCATCGCGATGAGGAGCTTGCCGCTCAGGTCGGGGTTCATGGCTTCCATCCCCCGATGATGTGATGCGCGGGGCACACGATCAAGGGGCGGGATGCGGCGCTCTCGCGCCGACGTGACTTTCCTTCGTGCGGGCGCGCGGTCATCACTGCGGTCATGACACGCCCCTTCTTCCTCGCGCCGCTGCTCCTCGCCCTCGGATCGCTGCTGCCCGCCGCCGCCCCCGCCGGGCCGGTCGACGACATCGTGCGGCTCGATCTGCTGCCCGGCTGGCGCGATGCGGACGGTACCCAGTTTGCCGGCTTCCGGATCACCCTCGCCGAAGGGTGGAAGACCTATTGGCGCGCCCCGGGCGAGGCGGGCATCCCGCCTCTGGTCGACTGGCAGGGCTCGCGCAATGTCGCGGGCGCCGCCTTCCACTGGCCGGTGCCCGAGATCTTCCATGTCGGTGGTTTCGAGACCTACGGCTATTCCGATCAGGTGGTGCTGCCGGTCGAGATCGCGCCTGCCCGTGCGGGTGCCCCGGTGCGGATCGAGGGGGTGCTGGAGCTGGGCGTCTGCCAGGACGTCTGCGTGCCGGTCGCGCTCGACTTCGCTGCCGATCTGCCGATGAGCGAGACACGGGATCCGGCGCTGGCGCTGGCTCTGGCGGACCGGGCGATGACGCCCGAGGAGGCCGGGCTCGGCACGGCGCGCTGCACGGTCGGCCCCGCTGCCAAGGGCATCGCCCTGTGGGCCGAGATCCCCGCCATGCCCGGTGCGCGCGCGGTGGTGGTCGAGACCGGCGACCCGGCGCTGTGGGCCGCCCCGGTGAAGATGCGCCGGGCGGGCGACGAGATCAGCGCCGAGACCCGGATCGAGCATGTCGGCAAGGGGCCGGTCGCGCTCGACCGCTCGGCGCTGGTGATCACGGTGATCGGCGACGGCGAGGCGGTCGAGTTCAGGGGCTGTCCCCCGGCCTGATCACTTGCGCCGGAGATGCTCGTCGAGCCGGGGCAGGATTTCCACGAAGTTGCAGGGCTTGTGACGATAGTCGAGTTGGCGGACGAGGATCTCGTCCCAAGCGTCGCGGCAGGCGCCGGGGCTGCCGGGCAGGGCAAAGAGATAGGTCCCGTTCGCGACGCCGCCGGTGGCCCGGCTCTGCACGGCAGAGGTGCCGATCTTGTTCATCGAGACGATGGTGAAGACCGTGCCGAAGGCGTCGATCTCCTTCTCGTAGACATCGCGATGCGCCTCGACCGTCACGTCGCGCCCGGTCAGCCCGGTGCCACCGGTCGAGATCACCACGTCGATGCCGGGATCGGCGCACCAGCTCCGCAGGCGCTCCGCGATCGCCGCGCGGTCGTCGCGCAGCAGGTCGCGAGCGGCGAGCAGGTGCCCCGCCGCTTCGATCCGCTCGACCAGCGTGTCGCCGGACCGGTCCTCGGATGCGTCTCGCGTGTCGCTGACGGTGAGAACGGCGATCCGCACGGGGATGAAGTCGCGCGCCATGCTCATGCCCGCGACATCGCCGCGAGACGCAGCGCCAGCCCGGCAAAGATCGTGGCCGAGATCCGGCCGAGCCAGCGGTTGAATCCGGCCGAGCCGGCGAGGCGCCGCCCGACGCCACCGGCGAACACGCCCACCGCGCCGTTGACCACCAGCCCGCCCAGCGAGAGCACCGCGCCGAGCGCTAGGAACTGGAGCAGAACCGGGCGGGCAGGATCGGTGAATTGCGGCAGGAAGGCCAGCACGAACAGGATCACCTTGGGATTGGTGAGGTTGACGACGAGGCCCTGCCGGAAGGCGCGCGACGGACGAATTGCGGGCAATTCCTCGGGCGCGGCGCCGCCGCCGCGCAGCGCGGTCGCGGCCAGCCAGAGCAGGTAGCCGACGCCGATCCAGCGGATCGCGTCGAAGAGCCATGGCAGCGCCGCGACGGCGGCGCCGAGGCCGAGACCCGTCAGCGTCACATGGCCCATCACCGCCAGCGCGATTCCGGCATCGGCGGCGAGCGCCGCGCGCGGGCCGCCGCGCAGGCCCTGGCCGAGGCAGAACATCATGTCCGCGCCCGGCGTCAGGTTGAGCGCGAGCGCCGCCGGCAGGAAGGCGAGCAGCACAAGGGGGTCGATCATGTCCGGGCTCCGTCGAGGCGCGTCTTGAGCGCGAGTAGGTCGGCCCAAGCCTCGCGCTTGGCCGCAGGGTTGGCGATCAGATGTGCGGGCGAAAAGATCGGCAGCGCCGGTCGGCCCATGAGGTCGCCCCAGCGCCCGCGCAGGCGATGCAGCCCGCCACCCTTCATCAGCGCGGCGCAGGCGACGGAGCCCATCACCACAAGGATCTCCGAGTCGGCCAGCTCGACATGCCGGTCGAGAAAGGGGCGCATCATCGCGAGATCGCCCGGATCGGGGGCACGGTCGCCCGGCACGCGCCAGGGCAGCACTGGCACCATGTGGACCGCGCGCTCCATATCCGGCGCATCTACCGACAGACCGATCGCGGCGAGCATCCGCTCGAGCAGCCGCCCGGCAGGACCCGCCACCGGTGTGCCGGCGCGATCCTCGTCGCGGCGCGGCGGGTCGAGCAGCAGCGTCACCCGCGCACCGGCGCGGCCGCCAGAGAAGACGAAGCTGCGGGCGCCACGGCGCAGGTCGCAATGCTCGAACCGTTCCATCGCCGCGGCGAGCGCGTCGAGGTCGGGCGCGGCCCGGGCGGCCTCGGTGGCCAGCGCCACCGGATCGGGCTCCTCGATGCGGACCGGGGCAGGGGCCGCCGTCGCGGCGCCCGGGGCCGGCGCCACCGCCGGCCGGGCATCGGTCAGCGTGTAGCGGTCGAGCGGCGCGTCGAGAATCGCCTCGTCCGCGCCGATCTCGATCTGCCAGTCGAGCAGCGCCCGCGCGCGCCAGTAGTCCAGTGCCGATTCCATGGGGCGCAGGCTATGCCGGATCGCGCCGGGATGGCAGGGGGCGAATGCGGGGGCAGGGGGAGGTCACCCGTTCGATCATGCGCCGGTCTGAGAAGCCGCGGCTCAGCCGACGTTGTGCCGCTCGATCCAGCCGCGCAGATCCTCGGCCTCGTGACGGGCCTCGCGCAGCGCCTCCATCGCGGCGCGCAGCTCGGCCTCGGACTGCTTGAGCTGGCCGGTCAGCTCGGCCTCGCGCTCCTCGAGATAGGCGATCGCCTGATCGCGGGTCTCCTCGGCCTCGTGCAGCGCCTGCGCCATGCGGTCCAGCTCGCCGATATCGGCGCGGGTGACGCGGGTGAAGCGGTTCACCAGCCAGCTGGCGAACCAGCCGAGGGCGAAAGCGGCAAAAAGAATGACCGCCGTGGCGATGATGAACTCGGTTCTGTTCACGTTCCCGTCCCTAGTCGTCTGAATCGTCTGTGGGGCGCGCACGCGGCCCGAAGGCCGGGCGCTCCATCGCCTGCGGCGCGTCGGCGTCGATGCTCTGCGCCTCCTGCACCGGGGCCGCCGGGGCGTCTTCGCCGCTCTCATCGCCATCCTCGGTCGTGGCTTCGGCCATGGTGGCGGCCTGCGCGCCGCTGAGCCGGAACTCGATCCGGCGGTTGGCCTCGCGGCCATCGGCGGTGTCGTTATCGGCGATCGGGTCGGCCTCGCCATAGCCCTTGGCGGTGAAGCCCGCCACCGGCACGCGGGCGCGGCGCAGCGCCTCGACCACGGCGTCGGCGCGCTTCTGGCTAAGCGCGAGGTTCATCTCGTCGCGGCCCTGGCTGTCGGTGTAGCCCGCTACCTCGATCTCGAGCTCTGGGCAGCGACGCACGATCTCGGCGATGTCGTCGACCACGGGACGGGCCTCGGCTGTGATGGTAGCCGAGCCAGGGTCGAAGGTGATCTTGGTGTCGGCCGTGACATAGGCGATCTGGCGCAGGCATTCCTCGGGGCTGGGCAGGCCCGCGATCGGGTCGAGCCGCTCCTCATAGGCGACTTCGATGTCGAAATCGGCGCCGCGGCCCAGCTTGTCGGCCAGCAGCCCGGCGATGTCAGCGCGTGCGGTCTTGCTGCCGGTGCGCCCGGTGATGGCGAGCGTGTCGGGGCCGACATCGAGCTCGCCCACGGCGAGCATCGACAGCGCCTCCAGCCCTGCCAGCACCCGCATCGACCAGTCGCCCGGCAGCCCGCCGGTAACCCGGGTCGCCAGCTTCAGGTCGTCACCGCCGAAGCGGGCGCGGGCGAAATTCTCGACCGTGGTGGCGGCGAGCTGGTCGGGCAGACGTCCGGCGAGTCGCAGCTCGCCTGCCTCGGCCAGTCTCGCGGTGAATTCGGGCGCGCCCTCGGGCCGCGCTTCGGGGGCCTCGGGCAGCACCGCCTCGAGCGCGAAGAGATCGGGCAGGTCGTTCTCCAGCCGGCCCGCGACCCGGTCGAACAGCGCGGGATCGGTGCCCTGCGCCGCGATCAGGGCGACATCGGCATCCGAGAAGGTGACGCTGCCGCCGCCCAGTTCGGCCAGCGCGGCGACGCCGGTCGCGACCGCCTCGCCCCATTGGCCCGACGGCACCCCGAGTCCCAAAGTGCAGTCGACGTCATCGCCGGCCCCGGCCTCGGTGGCGGCGCGGATGATCGTGGCCATAGCTTCCGGCGTGTCGGCCGAGCAGGCCTCGAAGCGCGGGCCCTGCTCGTCGATCACGAAGCGCGTGGCAAAGGGAGTGATGACCGGCCGCGGCGCGCTGATCCGGAGCGCGAGGCGCACCGTGTCCGGCTTGAGCCGGGTCAGATCTGCTTCCAGCTTGCGCTGCGCCTCGGGGCTGTCGGAGATCGCCTCGACCCGGACCCGGCCGGGTCGGACCGAAAGCTTGGAGCGCGGCAGCGTCTCCAGCGCCCGTCCGGCATAGCGCAGAGCCGAGGCCCAGTGTTCCGGCACCGGGTGGTCGGCGACGTCGAGCAGGTCGCTCACCGGCAGGCCGTCGGCGGCGCGCTCCATCTGGGCGATCAGCGCGGCGCGGTCGGTTGCCGCCGGGATCAGGCCGATCAGCGACACGCCGCTGTCGTTGCGCAGGATCTCGATCGCGAAATCGGGGGGCGGCGGGGTTTCGGCCTCGACCACCTGCATGTTGTCGATCACCCGGCTCGCATCGACGATGGCGCCGGCCGCCGAAATCGCGCGGAAGCGCATCGCCTCGGTCGGGGCGGCGCCTTCGAGGATCACCTGCAGCCCGTCGCCCTGAACGCTGGCCCAGTCATGTCCCTGCGCGGCCAATGCGGCGCGCACCTCGCCCACCGAGACGTCCTCGACCACGGCGACGGCGGTACGTGCGGCAATGACCGAAACCCCGCCGGCGAGGGCGAAGGCGGTCAGGGCGGCGGCGAGTGGCGGCAGGCGCATCCGGGGCTCCGGGCTTGTTGCGACCCGCGCCTTCTAGGGCGCGGGGCAGCCCAGATCAATCACAGCGCCAAGGCCACGGCGGAAAACAGCAAGGGAAGAAGCCCCGCGTCGCGGTTCGAGCGGAACAGCCGCAGCAGCCCGGCATTGTCGGACGGGTCGAAACGCGTCAGCTGCCAGGCCATGTGCCAGCCCATCGCCCAGGGCCCGCCCAGCGCCACGACCAGCGACAGCACCGAACGGTCGCGTGTGGCCAGCAGCACTGCGAGACCCATCAGCAGCACCGTCGCCACCAGAAACCCGCGCAGCCAGACCTTGGAGCGGTCGCCGAACAGCCGGGCGGTGGATTTCACGCCGATCAGCGCGTCGTCCTCGGCGTCCTGATGGGCATAGATCGTGTCGTAGAACAGCGTCCAGGCGATGCCCGACAGGTAGAGCACCAACGGCGCCCAGGACAACGACCCGGCCAGCGCCGCCCAAGCCAGCAGGGCGCCCCAGTTGAAGGCGAGGCCGAGAAAGACCTGCGGCCACCAAGTGAAGCGCTTGGCGAAGGGGTAGATCGCCACCGGGATCAGCGAGGCGACACCGAGCCAGATCGCGGCCCAGTCGAAGGTGAGCAGGATGATCAGCGAGATCAGCGATTGCGTCGCCATCCAGATCAGCGCCTGCACCACCCGCACCTGCCCCGACGGGATCGGCCGCGAGCGGGTGCGCGCGACCGAGCCGTCGATATGCCGGTCGGTCACGTCGTTCCACGTGCAGCCCGCGCCGCGCATCAGGAACGCCCCCAGGGCGCAGCCAATGGCGATCCAGGCGCCCTCGAGGCCGAAGCGCCCGGTGGAAAGTGCCGCCAGCAGCAGCCCCCACCAGCAGGGCAGCAGCAACAGCCATGTGCCGATCGGGCGGTCGGCGCGGCTCAGCCGCAGATAGGGGCGGGTGGGGCGCGGCGCGAGGCGATCCACCCAATTGCCCGCCACCGCGTCAGCGACGCTGCCCTCTTCGGCCTCTGGCATCCGATCCGCCGCTTTCATATGGTCCGCCCCATGGCATCCAAGGTCCGGCTGTTTCTAGATCACCCTCTGGCCGAAGGGCAAACCGTTCCGCTCGAGGCGGCGCAGGCGCATTACCTTTCGGGGGTGATGCGGCTTGGCCCCGGGGCGGTCATTTCGGTCTTCGACGGCCGCTCGGGCGAGTTCGACGCGACCATCGCGCAGGCGAGCAAGCGGGGCGGCACGCTGGAGATCGGTGCGCAGACCCGCCCCTTGCAGCCGCCGCCCGATCTGTGGCTGTGCTTCGCGCCGATCAAGAAGGCGCGCACCGATTTCATCGTCGAGAAGGCCGCCGAGATGGGCGCCGGGCGGATCGTCCCCGTCTTGACCGAGTTCACCAATTCCGAGCGCGTGCGCGTCGATCGGCTGCAGGCCCATGCCATCGAGGCTGCCGAGCAATGCGGCGGCACCTATGTGCCGCAGGTAGCCGAGCCGGTGAAGCTGGCAAAGCTGCTCGACGGTTGGCCCCAAGAGCGCAGCCTGATGTTCTGCGACGAGACGCTGGTGGGCGAAACCGGAAGGCTGCCGAACGCGCCGGGGCCCTGGGCGGTGCTGATCGGGCCCGAGGGCGGGTTCTCGGACAAGGAGCGGGCGCGGCTGCGCGGGCTCGATCATGCCCATCCGGTGAGCCTCGGCCCGCGCATCCTGCGCGCCGATACGGCGGCGGTCGCGGCACTGACGCTGTGGCAGACGACGCTCGGGGACTGGCGGTGAGCTGTCCTGCGTTTCCGTGGTCGGACGCCGCCAAGACCGGCAAGGTCGAGCGCTGCGATGGCTGAGTTGCTGCGCCCCGAGGCGCGCGCGGCGCTGTGGCGCGGGCGCGAGGTGATCGCCGGGATCGGCGTGGCGGCGCTCGGCTTGTGGTGGGCGCTCACCAGCTTCGGCATCCTGCAATGGCTGGGCTGGGGTCTCGTCGCGCTGGGCGCGGGGCTCGTCGTGGGCGGCGTGCAGCGCTGGCGCTTCCGACAGGAGGGGCAGGGGCCCGGCATCCTGAAGATCGACGAGGGCCGCGTGGCCTATATGGGGCCGCTGACCGGCGGCACGGTCGATCTCGACGCGGTGCGGCGGCTCAGACTCGATCGGCGCGGCACCCCGGCCCACTGGCTGCTGGAAACCGGCTCCGAGGTGCTGGCGATCCCGGTGACCGCGGAGGGCGCCGAGGCGCTGTTCGACGCCTTCTCCGCGCTGCCGGGGCTGAAGCGCGGACCGATGATCGAGTTGCTCAACGGCGAGGCCCGCGACGTCGTCACTGTCTGGACCCGGCCCGCGCGGCTCGCACCGGTCTGACGGCAAGGTGCGGCGGCGCGCAGGCTCCGCGCGCGAAACCGCACCGCCCGACCATTGACTTGGGCGCCCATGCGCGACACCTGTAGCCCCGCCTTGCACGATAGGAGCCACGCCCATGTCCATCCCCCAGTCCGGCGGCGGGCCGATCGAGCATCACTCCCAGCTCGCCGAATACCTGGCCTCCGGCTGCAAGCCCGAGGCCGATTGGCGCATCGGCACCGAGCACGAGAAGTTCGGCTATTGCCGGGATACGCAGCTGCCGCTGCCCTATGAGGGGCCGCGTTCGATCCGCGCCATGCTCGAGGGGCTGCGCGACCGCTTTGGCTGGTCGCCGGTCGAGGAGCAGGGCAAGCTGATCGGGCTAGAGCGCGACGGCGCCAATATCAGCCTCGAGCCGGGCGGGCAGTTCGAGCTGTCGGGCGCGCCGCTAGAGACGATCCACCAGACCTGCGACGAGGTGAACAGCCATCTTGCCGAGGTGAAGGAGGTCGCCGACGAGATCGGTGTGGGCTTCATCGGGCTCGGCGCCGCGCCGGAATGGACGCAGGACCAGATGCCGATGATGCCCAAGGGGCGCTACCGGCTGATGACCGACTACATGGACCGGGTCGGCACCCATGGAAAGCAGATGATGTACCGCACCTGCACGGTGCAGGTGAATCTCGATTTCTCCTCCGAGGCCGACATGGTCAAGAAGCTGCGCGTCGCGTTGGCGCTACAGCCAGTGGCCACCGCGCTCTTCGCCAACTCGCCCTTCTTCGAGGGCAAGCCCAACGGCATGCAGTCCTGGCGCTCGCGAATCTGGCGCGGCCTCGACGATTCGCGCACCGGCATGCTGCCCTTCGCTTTTGACGATGGCATGGGCTTCGAGCGCTACGTCGACTGGGTGCTCGATGTGCCGATGTACTTCGTCTACCGCGACGGGAAATACATCGACGCGCTGGGCCAGTCCTTCCGCGATTTCCTCAAGGGCAAACTGCCGGCGCTGCCGGGCGAGAAGCCGACTCTGTCGGACTGGGCCGACCACCTGACCACGGTCTTCCCCGAGGCGCGGGTCAAGAAGTTCATCGAGATGCGCGGCGCCGATGGCGGCCCGTGGCGTAGGCTATGCGCGCTGCCCGCCTTCTGGGTCGGCCTGACATATGACGCGGGCGCGCTCGACGCCGCTTGGGACATGGTGAAGGGCTGGGACGCCGAGACCCGCGAGGCGCTGCGCGTGGCGGCCTCCGAGCAGGGGCTGCAGGCGCGGGTCGGTGACTTGTCGATGCACGATCTGGCGCGTCAGGCGGTGGAGATCGCCGAGATTGGCCTCAAGTCGCGCGCCCGGCCGGGAAATGGCGGGCTGGTGCCCGACGAGACCCATTTCCTCGCCGCGCTCAAGGAAAGCGTCGAGACCGGCCGCACCCCAGCCGACGAGCTGCTGGCCGAGTATCATGGCGAGTGGAACGGCGATCTGAGCCGGATCTACGCGGCGCACTCGTACTGAGGCGCTGCCGCCTTCAGCTCAGCGCCGGGAAGCCATGCGCCCTGGCGCGGCTTTCGATCGCGCGGCGCTGCGCGAGGGCGGCGTTGTGTTGGCGGATCATCGCGGGGATGCGCGGCAGGTCGATCATGAGCCAGGCCAGGCAGACCAAGAGCCCTGCGATGGTGACCGCCAGCATCAGCATCATCGTCGCGCTGCCACGGCGGCCCATGTAGAAGCGATGCGCCCCGAAGGGGCCGAGGAACAGGGCGAGCAGCAGCGCCGTCGAGAGGCTCTTGCGGCCCTCCATCGGCGTCTCCGGCTGTCGCGGCGTCTCGGTCATGTCGGGGCCGCTCCGGCGTTCAGGGTCGTGCCGCACCTCTCCCGCGCGGTGCCGGGACCATCGCCGTTTCGGTGCGCTGATGCAATCGACTGCTCGGAAACAGGCTATTTCGCGCCGATCCGCGGCTCGGTCCCGGCCCGGAGCCGCGCGATGTTGGCGGCGTGGCGGGCATAAAGGATCGCCGCGAGCACGATAGCCAGAAGCACGATCCGTCCCTCGCCAAGCAGCAGCGCCCAAGCCGGCGCCAGCCCGGCGGCGAGCAGCGCGGCGAGCGAGGAATAGCGGAAGGCAAAGGCCGCGACGAGCCAGGTGGCGCAGGCCGCGAGGCCCACCGGCCAGCTCAGAGCGATCAGCAGGCCGAGGATCGTCGCCACGCCCTTGCCGCCGCGAAACCGCAGCCAGACCGGGTAGCAATGCCCGGCGAAGGCGGCAGCGCCGGCGATCTGCGCGGCGTCCTCCGCGGCGAAGATCCGGGCCAGGATGACGGCGGCGATGGCTTTGCCCGCATCGAGCAGCAGCGTCGCGAGCGCCGCGCCCTTGGAGCCGGTGCGCAGCACGTTGGTCGCGCCGATATTGCCCGAGCCGATGGCCCGCACGTCGCCCAGACCCATCGCCCGCGTGACGACGAGGCCGAACGGGATCGAGCCCAGCAGGTAGCCGATGACAGCCCAGAGGATCAGCAGGGCGGTCGGGCTTTCCATCAAGGGCATCAGCGGGTCTCCGTTACGCTCCGACCTGCCATCCAGGTCCCGAGCACCCTGCCTTCGAGCCGGGCGCCATCAAAGGGGGTGTTGCGCGATTTCGAGCGCAGTGTGGCCCGATCGAGCACGAATGGGGCGTCGGGGTCGAACCAGACCAGATCGGCGGGGGCGCCCTTGGCCAGCCGGCCGGTCTCGAGGCCGAGCCGCTTGGAGGGGTTGAGCGACAGCGCCCGGAACAGCCCCGGCAGATCGATCACGCCGCCATGCACCAGCCGCATCGAGGCGGGCAGAAGCGTCTCCAGCCCGACCGCGCCGGACGCCGCTTCCTCGAAGGGCAAGCGCTTCGATTCCTCGTCCTGCGGGGTGTGCATCGAACACAGGATGTCGATCAGCCCCGAGGCCAGTGCTTCGCCCACCGCGACCCGGTCCTCCTCTGCCCGCAGCGGCGGCTTGAGCTTGAAGAAGCTGCGGTAGTCGGCGACGTCGAACTCGTTGAGGGTCAGGTGATGCACCGAGACGCCCGCCGTGATGTCGAGCGCGTTGTTCTTGGCGCGCTCAAGCGCGGGCAGGGCGCGGGCAGTGGTGATCTGGTCGGCGTGGTAGCGCGCGCGCGTCATCTCCAGCAGCGCGATGTCACGGTCGAGCGCCATGCGCTCGGCCATCGGCGACACGCCCGGCAGGCCACGCAGCGAGGCGAACTTGCCCGAGGTCACGACGGCGCCGTTCGACAGGCCCGGCTCCTGCACATGCGCCATCACCAGCGCGCCGAGCGAACGGGCATAGGTCAGGGCGCGCGAGAACACCTTGGTGTCGGTGACGACCCGGTCGCAATCGGTGAAGGCCACCGCGCCGGCATCCTTGAGGAAACCGATCTCGGTCATCTCGCGGCCCTCGCGGCCCTTGGTGAGCGCGGCCATCGGCAGCACCCGGACCGGGCTGTCCTCGCGGGCGCGGCGCACCACGAATTCGAGCGTCTCGGGCGTGTCGATCGCGGGGAGCGTGTCGGGGCGAGTAACGATCGTGGTGACGCCGCCCGCCGCCGCCGCGCGGCCGGCGGAGGCAAAGCTCTCCTTGTGGCGCTCGCCGGGCTCCGAGACCTTCACCCCGAGATCGACGATGCCCGGCGCGAGGCAGTGGCCGCGGCAGTCGATCACCTCGGCCGCCTGCGGAAGATCGCCGCTCTCGATGACCGCCTTGATGCGGCCCGCCTCGACCAGAAGGGCGCCGCGCGTCTCGCCGCGCTCGGGATCGATCAGCCGGGCATTGGTGAAAAGGATGCTCATGCCATCACTCCGGTCTGGTCTCGGGCCGCGCGCATGTTGCGCGCCAGCAGGTCCATCGCGGCCATGCGCACCGCGACGCCCATCTCCACCTGCTCCTGGATCACGCTGCGATTGATGTCGTCGGCGATGGTGCCGTCGATCTCAACACCCCGGTTCATCGGGCCGGGATGCATCACGATGGCGTCGGGCTTGGCATGGGCCAGCTTCGCGGCATCGAGGCCGTAGCGATGGAAATACTCGCGCTCGGAGGGGATGAAACCGCCATCCATGCGCTCCTTCTGGAGCCGGAGCATCATCACCACGTCGACGTCCCTTAGGCCCTCCTCCATGTCGTCGAAGACCTCGACGCCGAACTCGGCCACGCCCGACGGCATCAGCGTCGGCGGCGCGATCAGGCGGATGCGGTTCTCCATCTTGCCCAAGAGCATGATGTTCGAGCGCGCGACGCGGCTATGGGCGATGTCGCCGCAGATCGCGATCGAAAGCCGGTGCAGCCGCCCCTTGGCGCGGCGGATGGTCAGCGCGTCGAGGAGCGCCTGCGTCGGATGCTCGTGCCGCCCGTCGCCCGCGTTCAGCACCGCGCAGTTCACCTTCTGGGCCAGTAGGTCGACGGCGCCGGAATTGGGATGGCGCACGACGAGCAGATCGGGGCGCATCGCGTTGAGCGTCAGCGCGGTGTCGATCAGCGTCTCGCCCTTCTTCAGCGAGCTGGCCTGCATCGCCATGTTCATCACGTCGGCCCCGAGCCGCTTGCCGGCGATCTCGAAGCTCGCCTGCGTCCGGGTCGAGTTCTCGAAGAACATGTTGATCTGGGTGAGACCGGCCAGCACGTCGCGCGGGGCGCGGCCTTGCCGGTTCAGCTCGGCATAGCGCTGGGCGGTGTCGAGAAGCTCGGTGATCTCCGTCGGGTGCAGGGGTTCGATCCCCAGGAGATGACGGGCGCGGAAGGTCATGGGCGGGCTCCGGGATGCTGCGCGCGCCTTATAGGGGGCCTGCGCGGTTCGGGTAAAGCGGCCGCGCCGGAACCCATCGAAGGGTCCCGAAACTCCTTTGGGAGTTCGTCACCCACGCGGGGCGGCGGCGCGCCTCAGGCGGTCGTTGATCGCCCGGCCCAGCCCGTGATCGGGGATCGGTGCCACGGCGATCCGCTCGGCCCCCATCGCGTCGAGCTGGTGCAGGCAGTCAAACAGGTTGGCCGCGGCCTCGACCAGATCGCCCGAGCGCGACAGGTTCATGTCCGCGCCCAGAGGGCCGAAGCCGAGATAGGTTTCGCCCGGCTCGGTCTCGGTGGCATCCAGCCGCACGACGCCCTTGGGCGCGTAATGCGAGGCCAGCTGACCCGGTGCGCTGGGCGCAGTGGCGGATTTGGGCGGCGGCGGGGCCAGCGGTTTGCCGAGGCAGTCCTCGATCGCCTCGGCCGGAAGCCCGCCCGCGCGCAGCAGCGCCGGGGTCACTCCGGTGCAGTCGATGATGGTCGATTCCACGCCGACGCCGCAGGGGCCGCCGTCGAGCACCGCCTCGATCCGTCCCGCCAGCCCCGCCAGTACATGGCTCGCGGTGGTGGGGCTGACCCGGCCCGAGGGGTTGGCCGAAGGCGCCGCGATCGGCAGCGCGGTCTCGCGCAAGAGCGCCTGCGCCAGCGGGTGATCGGGCACCCGCACGGCGAGCGTGTCGAGACCTGCCGTCACCAGCTTGGAGATCCCGGCATAGGGCCGGATCGGCAGCACCAGCGTCATCGCGCCGGGCCAGAAGGTCGAGGCCAGCCGCTGCGCCGTGTCGTCCATGACGCAATAGGCCTCGACCGCCTCGGCATCAGGCAGGTGGACGATCAGCGGATTGAAGCTCGGCCGCCCCTTCGCCTCGAAGATCCGGGCCACCGCCGCGTCGTCGGTAGCGTCGCCGCCGAGGCCGTAGACAGTCTCGGTCGGAAAGGAGACGAGCCCGCCCCGGCGCAGCATCTCGGCGGCGCGTTTCAGGCCGGTCTCGTCGGGATCGAGGTGTCGGGTCATGACGTGGCGTCCGGGCTTGCGAGGTCGGGGGGCGCCGTATCAGGCTGTGTCTCGGCGGCGTCCGGGCTCCGGAATGCCATGCCCCGGAGGAGACCCGCAATGCCCTTTAACGCCCCCGTCGAGGATTTCCGCTTCATTCTGGAGCGTGTCATCGGCTTTTCCGACATCGCAGCGACCGCGCGGCATGCCGAAATGACCCCCGATGTCACCGACGCGATCCTGACCGAGGGCGGGCGGATGTGCGACGGCGTTCTCGCTCCGCTCAACCGGGCGGGCGACCTGCAGCCGGCGCGGCTGGAGAACGGGGTGGTGCGGACCTCGCCCGGCTATGCCGAGGGTTATCGCGCGATCGCGGAGGGCGGCTGGGTCGGCATGGCGGCAACGCCCGAGCATGGCGGCATGGGGCTGCCGATGACGCTGGTGACCTGCATCAACGAGATGATGGGCGGGGCCTGCCTGGCGCTGCAGCTCAACCCGCTGATGACCCAGGCCGAAATCGAGGCGCTGGAGCGGCATGCCAGCCCCGATCTGCAGAAGCTCTATTTGCCGAAGCTGATCTCGGGCGAATGGTGCGGCACGATGAACCTCACCGAGCCGCAGGCTGGCTCCGATGTGGGCGCGCTGAAGACCAAGGCCGAGCCCGATGGCGAGGGGACCTACCGGATCACCGGTCAGAAGATCTACATCACCTGGGCCGACAACGACTTCTCGGACAACGTGGTTCACATGGTGCTGGCACGGCTGCCCGGCGCGGCCGAAGGCACCAAGGGCATCTCGCTGTTCCTCGTCCCCAAGCTCATCCCCGATGCGGAGGGAAAGCCCGGCCAAGCCAACTCCCTGCGGGTGGTCAGCCTCGAGCACAAGCTGGGCATTCACGGCTCGCCGACGGCGGTCATGGAGTATGACGGCGCGACCGGCTGGCTGGTGGGTGAGCCCCATGGCGGCATGGCGGCGATGTTTACGATGATGAACAACGCCCGCCTCGGCGTCGGCTCCCAGGCCGTGGGCGTGGCCGAGGCCGCGACGCAGGCGGCGCTGGCCTATGCGCAGGAACGCCGACAGGGCCGGGCCGGGGGGTCGGGCGCGATCGTCGAGCATGCCGATGTGCGCGCCATGCTGGCCCGGATGCGGGCCGAAACCTTCGCTGCCCGCGCGATCACGCTGGCCTGCGCCAAGGCGATCGACCTCGGCCGCGAAGGCGACGGGGCGGCGCGGGCCCGGGCCGCATTGCTGACCCCGATCGCCAAGGCCTTCGGCACCGAGACCGGCATCAACGTCGCCGATCTGGGCATCCAGGTTCATGGCGGCATGGGCTATATCGAGGAGACCGGCGCCGCCCAGTTCCTGCGCGATGCCCGGATCACCGCGATCTACGAAGGCACCAATGGCATTCAGGCGATGGATCTCGTGGGCCGCAAGATGATGGATGGCGGCGCCGCGGCCTATGCCCTGATCGACGAGATCGAGGCCGATGCCAAGGCCGCGCGCGACGGGGTCGCCGAGCTAGCCGAGCCGGTCTGGCAGGCGGCCGAGGCGATGCGCGAGGCGACCGAATGGCTGCTGGAGCATGAGACAGCGGACCGCTTCGCCGGCGCCATGCCCTATCTGAGGGCCTTCGCCCGGCTCTTGGGGGCCTATTACCACCTGCGCGCGGCGCAGGCCGGGGTGGGGCGGCGCCGTCGCCTCGCGGCCTTCTACATCCGTCGGATGCTGCCCGAGCAGGCTGCGCATATTGCGGCGCTGCGGGCCGGGCCCGAGAGCGTGATGGCCCTCGATGCCGGGGATCTCTCGGTCTGAGGCGGCTGGACGCGGCCGCATGGCTGCGTCATCAAGCCACGCATGACGAGAAACATGCCGCACGCACCCTTTTCCGAGCCCCCGGCGCCCGGCACCGCGATCGAGGTCGCGCCGGGCGTGCTGTGGATGCAGCTGCCGCTGCCCTGGGCGCTCAACCACGTCAACGCCTATGCGCTGGATGATGGCGACGGCTGGACCGTCGTCGATACCGGCCTCGACACCACCCGCATTCGCGCCGTCTGGGAGGAACTGTTGTCGGGGCCGCTGGGCGGACGGCCGCTGCGCCGGGTCGTGGTTACCCATCACCACCCCGACCATGTCGGTCTCGCCGGCTGGCTCTGCGCGAGCTCCGGGGCCGAGCTGGTGATGCCGCGCACCGGCTACCTGCTGTCGCGGATGCTACGCGCCGAGGAGCAGAGCCTGCCGCCGCGCGAGGTGGTGGCTTTCTGGCGCCGGGCCGGGATGGACCCCGAGCTGCTGTCGCAGCGCCGCACCGAGCGGCCCTTCAACTTCACCGACTGGGTCGCGCCGCTGCCGCTCTCCTATACTCGTATCCGCGAGCGCGACGCGATCCGCATGGGTGGGCGCGACTGGACCATCCGGATGGGCGAGGGGCACGCCGCGGAACACGCGACCTTCTGGGAAGAAGGGGGCGATCTGGTGATCGGCGGCGACCAGCTTCTGCCCGGGATCAGTCCCAATCTGGGCGTGCAGCCGACCGAGCCCGAGAACGATCCCGTCACCGATTGGATCATCTCCTGCGATCGGCTGGCGGCTTATGCCCGCTCCGATCAGCTGGTCCTGCCGGGCCACAAGAAGCCCTATCGCGGCCTGCCCGAACGCCTCGCGCAGATGGCGCAGGGCCATCGCGAGGCGCTGGATCGGCTGGAGGCCCACCTCGCCGTGCCGCGCCGCGGCGGCGATTGCTTTGCGCCGCTGTTCCGCCGCTCGGTGACGCGCGACAGCTACGGGCTGGCCCTGGCCGAGGCGCTGGGCCACCTGAACGCGCTGGTCGCGCAAGGCCGGGCCCGGCGCGAGATGGGTGATGACGGGGCGTGGCGCTGGAGAGCCGTATGATTGAGGTCTTCGAAGAGAGCTTTCCGCTCGCCCGCGCCTTCACGATCAGCCGCGGCAGTCGGACCGCCGCCCAGGTGCTGAGCGTGCGGATTTGCCGGGAGGGCCATGCAGGCCGGGGCGAATGTGTGCCCTACGCGCGTTATGGCGAAAGCCTCGCCAGCGTCCGGGCGCAGATCGAGGGCCTGCCGGAAGGCATTTCGCGGACCGAATTGCAGGAGGCGCTGCCGCCGGGCGCCGCCCGCAACGCGGTGGATTGCGCGCTTTGGGATCTCGAGGCGAAGTCGGCCGGGATGCCGGTCTGGCGGCTCGCCGGGCTGGCGTCGCCCGTGCCGCTGGTCACCGCCTACACGCTGTCGCTCGACAGCGCCGAGGCGATGGAGGCGCGGGCGCGCGAGGAGGCACACCGGCCGATTCTGAAGATCAAGCTCGGCACGCCCGACGACATGCCGCGGCTCGAAGCTGTGCGGCGCGGCGCGCCGGCATCGACGATCATCGTCGACGCGAATGAGGGGTGGAACGTCGCCATCTATGCCGACCTCGCGCCGCATCTGCAGCGCCTCGGCGTGGCCCTGGTCGAGCAGCCGCTTCCGGCGGGCGAGGATGCCGCGCTGTCCGGCCTCGACCGTCCCGTGCCGGTCTGCGCCGACGAGAGCTGCCATGACCGCGCCTCGCTCGACGGCATGGCGGGCAAGTACGACATGGCCAACGTCAAGCTCGACAAGACCGGCGGCCTGACCGAGGCCCTCGCTCTGCGTGCGGCGGCGCGAGCCGCCGGTTTCGAGGTGATGGTGGGTTGCATGGTCGGCTCGTCGCTGGCCATGGCGCCGGCGCATCTGGTCGCTCAGGGGGCCGCGATGGTCGACCTCGACGGGCCGCTGCTGCTGGCGGCCGACCGCGATCCGCCGATGCGCTTCGACGCTGCCGGGTTGCACCCGGCCGAGGCGGCGCTCTGGGGCTGAGCCTCTGGCGCAAGGCTTCACCTTGCGGCAGAAGGGGGAGCGAGAGCCAACAGGAGAGCGCCATGACCCGCACCGTCTATGTCAACGGGGAGTATCTGCCCGAAACCGAGGCCAAGGTCTCGATCTTCGATCGCGGCTTCCTGATGGCCGATGGCGTCTACGAGGTCACCTCCGTGCTGGGCGGCAAGCTGATCGATTTCGAAGGACATTCGAAACGGCTCGAGCGCTCTCTGTCCGAGCTGCAGATCCGCAAGCCCATGGAGAATGAGGCGCTCTTGGAGATCCACCGCGAACTGGTGGCGCGCAACGGCATCGAGGACGGGCTGATCTACATGCAGATCACCCGGGGCGCGCCGGGCGACCGCGATTTCGCCTTCCCGTCCGATGAGACCGAGCCGACCGTCGTGCTGTTCACCCAGTCCAAGCCCGGCCTCGCCGACAGCCCGGCCGCCAAGACCGGCATCAAGGTGATCTCGATCCCCGACATCCGCTGGGGCCGCCGCGACATCAAGACGGTGCAGCTGCTCTACCCGTCGATGGGTAAGATGATGGCCAAGGCAGCCGGAGCCGACGATGCGTGGATGGTCGAAGAGGGCGCGGTGACCGAAGGCACCTCGAACAACGCCTATATCGTCAAGGGCAGCACCATCATCACCCGCCAGCTCGGCAACGAGATCCTGCATGGCATCACCCGGGCCGCCGTGCTGCGATTCGCCCGCGAGGCACAGATGAAGGTGGAGGAGCGCGCCTTCACCATCGAGGAGGCACAGGCCGCCGACGAGGCCTTCGTCACCTCGGCCTCGACCTTCGTGATGCCGGTGGTCGAGATCGACGGCGCGAGTGTGGGCCAGGGCACGCCCGGCCCGGTCGCGACGCGGCTGCGCGAGATCTATCTCGAGGAAAGCCGCAAGGCCGGGCTCTGACGCCGGGAGAGATCCGCATGGACCATCCGCTGATCGACCTGATCGGGCAGGCCATCGCCAAGGCCGAGCGCGAGGGCGCCTTCGACAACCTGCCGGGCGCCGGCAAGCCGATCGCGGATCTTCATGCGCCCGGCGATGCCGTGCTCGACCGCCTGATGCGCGAATCGGGTGCCAAGCCCGAGGCGGTGACGCTGAAGGCGAAGATCGCCGAGACGAAAGCGCGGCTCGCCGGGCTGAGCGAGGAGACGGCGC
The DNA here is from genome assembly GCF_034371605.1 of Limimaricola variabilis. Lineage (NCBI taxonomy): Bacteria > Pseudomonadati > Pseudomonadota > Alphaproteobacteria > Rhodobacterales > Paracoccaceae > Limimaricola > Limimaricola variabilis. The sequence continues at coordinate 2,642,419 of NZ_CP139691.1, forward strand.
GCCGCGAGGAAATGCGCCGTCTCGCCGATCTGGAAACGCGGCTCGCCATCGAGCTGGAGTCGATGCGCCGCTACGGCTGAGGGCTCAGCCCTCGCTCGCCTCGTGCTTCTGCGCCGCGTCGAATGCGGCGCGGGTCGCCTCCGTGGCCTCGGTCTGGTGCCGGTCGCACCACTGGTCATAGGGCATGCCGTAATAGGCCTCGCGCGCCTCGTCCTTGCTCATCTCGTGGCCTTTCTCGGCCGCCGCTTCCTGCATCCAGCGCGACAGGCAGTTGCGGCAGAAGCCTGCGAGATTCATCAGGTCGATGTTCTGCACATCCGGGCGCTCCTCCATCAGATGCTTTTGCAGCCTGCGGAACGCCGCCGCCTCGATCTCGGTGCGCGTGGTCTCGTCGATCTCGTCCATCCGGCTCATCGCCGCTCTCCCTTACAGTCCCGTTTCGCGAAGTATGTCGCGCAGCATCGGCGCCAAGCGCTCGGCCCAGCCGATCTGGCCGTCGACCTCCTCGATCAGGTCGTTGCGCACCTCGATCAGCACGTTGGGACGGCCGTGGCGCAGCGCGTGACGGTCGATGGAATCGCCCGGCAGGTGACCCGAATAGGGTTCGTTGTCGCCGACCACGAGCCCCTCCACCTCGCGCAGCCGGGCGATCAGCGGATTCGCCAGCCGCGAATCGAGGTGGCTGTGCAGGATCGCCGCGTGCCAGGGCCGGGGGCGGCGGCCGCGAAGCTGCGAGACATAGCTGTGGATCGCCACGATCACCGTGTCGTCCTGCCGCGCCGCCAGTTCGCCCAGGGCCGCGTGGTAGGGGCGGTGCAACCGATCGAGCCGCCTTTCGGTCTCTTCCGGGCCGGCATGGCGGTTGGCCGGGATGATCGAGCCGTCATAGAGCTTCATCAGCAGGGTGGGGTCGTCCTCGCCGCGGTTGGGATCGATCACCAGCCGCGAGAATTTCGACAGGATCGCCGGCGCGTCGAGCCGTTCGGCCAGCGCCTCGGCCAGCCCGGCGGCGCCGACGTCCCAGGCGATGTGGCGCGCCATGTCGGATGAAGGCAGGCCGAGATCGCCGCCATTCACCCATTCGGGCACGTGATTGCTCGCGTGATCGCAGGTCACGAGGAAGCGCGAGCGGCGTTCCGCGCCGGTGATACGGTAGGCTTCCGAGGTCATGAGTTGTGGTGTTCTCCGCTGTCGTTGGCTCAAGTGTCGCACGGGCAGTTGTGAGGAAGCCGGAATTGCGCAATAACGGCGCCGAACCGGGCCTGGTAGCGGTAACGGACCGCCTATGCCCGACCGAACATCTACCGCGTCCATGGGGCCAGTCGAGAGGATCCACCTGATGAAGCGCCATCGCAATGTGAAAATCGTGGCAACGCTGGGGCCGGCGTCGAGCACCTACGAGGTGATCCGCGCCCTGGTCGAGGCCGGCGCGGACGTGTTCCGGCTCAACATGAGCCACGGTGCCCATGACGAGATCCGGGCCCGCCACGCGATCATCCGCCAGGTCGAGCAGGATCTCGACACCCCGATCGGCATCCTCGCCGACCTGCAGGGGCCGAAGCTGCGCGTCGGCACCTTCGCCAATGGCGAGGAAGAGCTGGCCGAGGGCGCGTCGTTCCGGCTCGATCTCGACGAGGCCGAGGGCGACGCCACCCGGGTGCGGCTGCCCCACAAGGAGATCTTCGACGCACTCGAGCCGGGCGCCTCGCTGCTGGTCAACGACGGCAAGATCCGCCTGCGCGTCAAGGATTGCGGCGCCGATTACGCCGACTGCGAAGTCGTCGTCGGCGGCACCATCTCGAACCGCAAGGGCGTGAACGTGCCGGACGTGGTGCTGCCGCTGGCCGCGCTCTCAGAGAAGGATCGCAAGGATCTCGAATTCGTCTGCGAGCTGGGCGTCGACTGGCTGGCGCTGTCCTTCGTGCAGCGCCCCGCCGACGTCGAGGAAGCGCGCCAGCTCTGCAAGGGCCGCGCCGCGATCCTCTCGAAGATCGAAAAGCCCGCCGCCGTGAAGGCCTTCGACGAGATCCTCGCGGTCTCCGACGGCATCATGGTCGCGCGCGGCGATCTGGGCGTCGAGCTGCCGGTGCAGAACGTGCCGCCGATCCAGAAGCGCCTCGTGCGCCGCTGCCGCGCCGCCGCCAAGCCGGTGATCGTCGCGACCCAGATGCTCGAATCGATGATCGAGAGCCCGATGCCGACCCGCGCCGAGGTCTCGGACGTCGCCACCGCGATCTACGAGGGCGCCGACGCGATCATGCTGTCGGCCGAATCGGCGGCCGGGCAGTACCCGATCGAGGCGGTCGCCACGATGGACAACGTCGCCCACGAGGTGGAGAGCGACCCGACCTATCGCGAGGTGATCGACAGTTCGCGCAAGGTCGCGCACAACTCCGTCGCCGACGGCATCGTCGCCGCGGCGCGCGAGATCGCCGAGACCACCAACGTCAAGGCGATCTGCTGCTTCTCGCAATCGGGTACCACTGCCTCGCTGGTGGCGCGCGAGCGGCCGCGCGTGCCGATCCTGGCGCTGACCTCGATCCGCAACACCGCGCGGCGCCTGTGCCTGACCTGGGGCACCAACTGCGTCGTCACCGGCGAGGTCGACCGCTTCAAGATGGCGGTTGTCAACGCGGCGCGCTGTGCCCGCGAGCAGGGGCTGGCAACCGAGCAGGACATGATCGTCGTGACCGCGGGCGTGCCGTTCAACACGCCGGGCACCACCAACATCCTGCGCGTGGCACCCTGCTCCGAGCGGCTGATCTTCAACGCCGATCCCGAATGAGGGCAGGGGGCGCAGGCCCCCTTGCCATGAGCCCGCGTGCCGCCTATACGGCGCGCTCACCCCGTTCGTCCGGCCTTCTTGGCATGCCGAGGCGTACGGTCCCACCACCGTTCCGGAAGGGAGATGGAAATGCCCAAGATGAAGACGAAATCGAGCTGCAAGAAGCGGTTCAAGGTGACGGCCTCGGGCCGGATCAAGGCTGGTCAGGCGGGTAAGCGCCACGGCATGATCAAGCGCTCGAACAAGTTCATCCGTGACGCCCGTGGCACCACGATCCTCGCCAAGGCTGATGAGCAGATCATCAAGCCGATGATGCCCTACGCGCGCTAAGGAGGTCAGGACATGAGCCGCACCAAAGGTGGTACCGTTACCCATCGCCGTCACAAGAAGATCCTCGACCAGGCGAAAGGCTATTACGATCGCCGCTCGCGCACCTTCAAGGTCGCCAAGCAGGCCGTCGACAAGGCCAACCAGTACGCGACCCGCGACCGCAAGACCCGCAAGCGCAACTTCCGCGCCCTGTGGATCCAGCGGATCAACGCCGGCGTCCGTGCCCATGACGAGGCGATGACCTATTCGCGCTTCATCAACGGCCTGTCGCTCGCGGGCATCGAGGTGGACCGCAAGGTTCTCGCCGATCTCGCGGTGCACGAGCCCGAGGCGTTCGGCGCGATCGTCGACAAGGCGCGCGCCGCTCTGGCCTGAGGCCAAGCGACAGAGTGATTCGAAGCCGCGCCACCCGAAGGGGTCGCGCGGCTTCTTGCGTTTCGGGGCCGGGCTGCTAGTCCGGTCCGGCAGAAAAGGGTGACGACATGGACGATCTTCGAAACAGGTATTTGGAGCTGATCGCCGAGGCCGGCGACGAGGCGGGCATCGAGGATCTGCGCGTCCGCGCGCTGGGCAAGAAGGGCGAGATTTCCGGCCTGATGAAGACGCTGGGCGGCATGTCGCCCGAGGAGCGTCAGGAAAAGGGCCCCCAGCTCAACGCGCTCAAGAACGAGATCGCCGACGCTCTCGCCGCGCGCAAGGCGTCGCTCGCCGACGCCGCGCTCGAGGCGCGGCTCAAGACCGAATGGCTCGACGTGACGCTGCCCGCGCGGCCCGCGCGCACCGGCACGATCCATCCGGTGAGCCAGGTCACCGAGGAGCTGGTGGCGATCTTCGCCGACATGGGCTTCGCCGTCGCCGAAGGGCCGCAGATCGAGAGCGACTGGTACAATTTCGATGCGCTCAACATCCCCGGCCATCACCCGGCCCGCGCCGAGATGGACACCTTCTACACCCACCGCGCCGAGGGCGATCACCGTCCGCCGCACGTGCTGCGCACCCACACCTCGCCAGTCCAGATCCGGTCGATGGAGGCCAGTGGCGCGCCCATTCGCATCATCTGCCCGGGCCGCGTCTATCGCGCCGATTTCGACCAGACCCACACGCCGATGTTCCACCAGATCGAGGGCCTGGCCATCGGTACCGACATCACCATGGCGCATCTGAAATGGGTGCTGGAGGAAAGTCTTTCGGCCTTCTTCGGCACCAAGGTGAAGACCCGCTTCCGCGCCTCGCACTTCCCCTTCACCGAGCCCTCGGCCGAGGTCGACATCCAGTGCAGCTGGCAGGACGGCACCGTGAAGGTCGGCGAGGGCGACGACTGGCTCGAAGTGCTGGGCTCCGGCATGGTGCATCCGAAGGTGCTCAAGAACGCCAAGATCGACCCCGAGAAGTACCAGGGCTTCGCCTTCGGCATGGGCATCGACCGTCTTGCGATGCTGAAATACGGCATCCCCGACCTGCGCGCCTTCTTTGAATCGGACCTGCGCTGGCTGAAGCATTACGGCTTCGCCGCGCTCGACGTGCCGACGTTGCGGGGGTGAGCGTCATGCGCATCCCCTTCCATGCGGCACTGGCCATCGCGGTGGCCGGGCCGGTCGCGGCCGACGAGATGTGGGTCTCCGACCTCGGCGCGCTTGCCTACGAGGCCGACGAGGGCGACACCGCCATCCTGTCTTTTCCGACCGAGGATGCGGGGCAGGGCCGCCTCTACATCCCCGGCCTTGCCGGCAACTGGCAGCAGCGCGGCGTCCACGAGGCCTACTGGATCGCCGAAGGCGAGGGCTTCTGCGGCGCGACGCTGACGGGGCCCGACGGGTTCGGCTCCACCATGTGGGGCAATGCCGTGGTGGCTTTCGACAAGCCGGAATTTCCGACCGGCTTCACCGTGACGCTCGGCGATTGCATGAGCACACCGTTCCGCGCGCTGCGCGCTGATCTCGACCAGTAAAGGGCAACCGACATGAAATTCACCCTCTCCTGGCTCAAGGACCATCTCGACACCAACGCCAGCGTCGACGAGATCGCCGAGGCGCTGACCGATCTCGGGCTCGAGGTCGAAGGCATCGAGAACCCCGCCGCGGCCCTCGAGAACTTCGTCATCGGCAAGGTCGTCGCCGCCGAGAAGCACCCCGACGCCGACAAGCTGCAGGTCTGCCGGGTCGAACTGCCCGGCGGCGAGGACCAGATCATCTGCGGCGCGCCCAACGCGCGCCAGGGCATCACCGTGGTCGTCGCCCGCCCCGGCACCTACGTGCCCGGCCCCGACTTCACCATCGGCGTCGGCAAGATCCGCGGCGTCGAGAGCCACGGCATGATGTGCTCGGAGCGCGAGCTGGGTCTGGGCGACGCGCATGAGGGCATCATCGAGCTGCCCTCGGGCGAGGTCGGTCAGAGCTTCGCCGACTGGCTGGCCGAGAACGATCCCGCCAAGGTCGACCCCGTCATCGAGATCGCGATCACGCCCAACCGCGGCGACGCGCTCGGCATTCGCGGCATCGCGCGCGACCTCTCGGCCCGGGGCGTGGGCACGCTGAAGCCGCTCGAAGTGAACTCGGTGCAGGGCAGCTACGACTGCCCGATTGGCGTCGAGATCGCGCCCGACACGCGCGACGGCTGCCCGATCTTCGCGGGCCGTCTCATCCGCGGCGTGAAGAACGGGCCCTCGCCCGACTGGCTGCAGGACCGCCTGCGCGCCATCGGCCTGCGCCCGATCAGCTTCCTCGTCGACGTGACCAACTACATCACCTACGATCTGAACCGGCCCCTGCACGTCTTCGACGCCGACAAGGTGGCCGGCAATCTGCGGGTGCACCGCGCCGAGGGTGGCGAGAGCTTCGCCGCGCTCGACGAGAAGACCTACACCCTCGATCAGGGCATGATCGTGATCTCCGACGACAATGGCGTCGAGAGCCTCGCGGGGATCATGGGCGGCGTCGACACCAGCGTGACCGAGGAGACCACCAACGTCTTCGTGGAGAGCGCGCTGTGGAACCCGGTACAGATCGCGCTGACCGGCCGTGCGCTTCGGATCCACTCGGATGCGCGCCAGCGCTTTGAGCGCGGCATCGACACCGATTTCGTCACCACCGGTCTGCAGATCGCGGTGCGGATGATCGTCGACCATGCCGGCGGCGAGGCGTCGAAATCGGTGATCGCGGGGGCGACGCCGGACAACAGCCGGGCCTATCGCTTCGACCCGAAAGCGGTGACGCGGATCGTCGGCATGGAGATCCCCGTCAAGGAGCAGCGCCAGACGCTCGACCGTCTGGGCTTCCGGCTCGACGGCGAGACGGCGCATGTCCCGGCCTGGCGCTCGGACATCCAGGGCGAGGCCGACCTCGTCGAGGAAGTGGCGCGCGTCGCCTCGCTGTCCAAGCTCCAGGGCGTGCCGCTCCCGCGCCCCGAAGGCGTGGCGCAGCCTGTGCTGACGCCGATGCAGGCGCGGCTGTCCAAGGCGCGGCGCACCACCGCGAGCCTCGGCTATGACGAATGCGTCACCTACAGCTTCATCGACGCGCAGGCCGCATCGCTGTTCGGCGGCGGCTCGGATGCGACCCGGCTGGAAAACCCGATCTCCTCGGAGATGAGCCACATGCGCCCCGACCTGCTGCCGGGCCTGCTGCGCGCCGCCGCGCGCAATCAGGCGCGCGGGCAGGCGGATCTCGCGCTGTTCGAGGCGGGGCACGTGTTCTGGGGCGGTGAGCCGGGCGAGCAGCGGCTCTGCGTCGCGGGCCTGCTGACCGGCCGGACCGGCCCGAAGGACGTGCATGGCGCCGCGCGGCCCGTCGATCTCTACGACGCCAAGGCCGATGCCGAGGCCGTCCTTGCCTCCATGGGCGCGCCCGCCAAGGTGCAGATCCTGCGCGGTGGCGAGAGTTGGTGGCATCCGGGCCGTCACGGCCGGATCTGCCTCGGCCCGAAGAAGGCGCTGGGCGTCTTCGGCGAACTGCACCCCCGCGTGCTCGCGGAACTCGACGTGAAGGGTCCGGCCGTGGCCTTCGTGCTCTGGCCGGAGGAGGTGCCGCTGCCGCGCCAGAACGGCGCCGCGCGCCCGGCCTTCACGCCGCCCGCGCTGCAGCCGGTCGAACGCGACTTCGCCTTCGTGGTGGATGCGCAGGTCGAGGCGCTCACCCTGGTCAACGCGGCCGCTGGCGCGGACAAGGCGCTGATCTCCGATGTGCGGGTCTTCGACCAGTTTCAGGGCGGCTCGCTCGGTGAGGGGCGCAAGTCGGTGGCGATCACAGTGCGGCTGCAGCCGACCGAGAAGACGCTCACCGAGAAGGAGATCGAGGCCGTGGGCGCCAAGATCGTCGAGAAGGTGACCAAGGCCACCGGCGGCGAGCTGCGCGGCTGAGACCACGCCCATCGGAACGGGGGAGGGGGCGGCCGCGAGGTGCGCCCCCTTTCTCATGCGTGGCCGTCATGCCGCGCCCTTATCGGGCTTTCGCGCCGATCGGTGCCGCATCGCGACCGGCTGCGTTAGCTAGGGGATCGAACCGGACAGGAGACACCGATGATCAAGGAATTCCGCAACTTCATCGCCAAGGGCAACGTGATGGACCTCGCGGTCGGCATCATCATCGGCGCCGCCTTCACCGCCATCGTCCAGAGCCTCGTGCATGACCTGATCAACCCGGTGATCGGTCTGATTCTCGGCGGAATCGACTTCACCTCGATGTATGTCGTGCTGTCGGGCGACGTGCCGGCAGGCAGCTCTCTCGAAGTCGCGCGCGAGAGCGGGGCCGCGGTCTTCGCCTATGGCGCCTTCCTGACGGCGGTCATCAATTTCCTGATCATCGCCTGGGTGGTGTTCCTGCTGGTCAAGGGCGTGAACCGGATCAAGGACGCCGCCGTCGAAAAGGGCGAGCCGGTGCCCGCCGCGCCGAAAGGCCCGACGCAGGAGGAGCTGCTGACCGACATCCGCGATCTGCTCAAGACAAGAGAGATATGAGGCGCGGCGCAGTTTATGTGCGCGGATGCGGAGTTCACCTCGTGGCGGTGCGCCCCTAGCTAGGGTGCATCTCCAATCGAGGACGAATTCCATGACCATCCTGCATATCGACAGCTCCATTCTCGGCGAGAATTCGGTCTCGCGTGATCTCACCGCGGCCATCGTCGCCGAGCTGACCTCCAAGTCCGACGAGACCGTGCTGCGCCGCGATCTCGCCGATCCCGAAACCGAGGCCGCCTTCGACGGCGACCCGGTCGAGCAGCTTCTCTCGGCCGACACGTTGGTCATCGGCGCGCCGATGTACAACTTCGCGATCCCGCACCAGCTCAAGGCCTGGATCGATTCGATCGCCGTCGCCGGCAAGACCTTTCAGTACACTGCCGAGGGCCCGCAGGGCCTCGCCGGCGGTCGCCGTGCCATCGTGGTCTATGCCTCGGGTGGGGTGCATGACGGGGCCACCGACTTCGTCGAGCCCTACCTGCGGCAGGTTCTCGGCTTCATCGGCATCTCCGACGTGACGGTGCTGCGGGTCAAGGGGGTGGCGATCTCGCCCGAGGCGCGCGCCAAGGCGATCAACGACGCCCGGGCCAAGGTGCCCGCGATCGCGCAGAAGATCGCTGCCTGATCTCAGGCCCGTAATGACAAACGGCCGGCGCGATGCGCCGGCCGTTCTCGTTCGTGCAACGGCTCAGGCGGTTTTGGCGGCCTGATCCATCCAGTCCTTGTGCTTGCGCTCATCCGCGAGGCCGCGCTGGAACAGGGCCTTGTCGGTGGCGGGCACCGCTTCGTTGTCGACCGCGTGCTGATAGGCGCTGATCGTGTCGATCTCGTTGGTGGCCATCGCCTTGAGGATCGCGCCGTCGCCGCCGACCATGTCGGCGAGCTTGATCTTGCCGGTGGTCAGAAGCTGCTTCATGTCGCCTTCGCCGGGGACATTGGCGCCGACGCGGCCGGCCAGGGCGGTGAGGTCCTGCAGGTGCCGCAGATGGTCCTGCCGGAACTCCTCGACCTTGGCCTTGTGGGCGGGATTCTCGAGCCGCTCGATGGTGGTCTCGTAGGCGGCGATGGCGTCATGCTCGAGCAGGATGAAGTTCTCGACCAGCTTGGCCATGTCGCTCGACGTGCCGATGGTGGTGACCATTGTATCGTCCTCCGCATATGGGATTGCGGAGGGCAAACGATTGCCGCACCGGAGCGTTCCGGTGCGGCATCGCACCTCAGCGGCCGAGCGCCTGCGCCGCCGAGATCGCTTCGCGGCCGAGGCCCTCGCCCACGGCCAGGTTGGTGATCCGGCCCTGATGGACGTTGAGCCCCTCGGCCAGGTGCGGGTCGTCGAGGCAGGCCTGCTTCCAGCCCTTGCCAGCGATCGCCAGCACGAAGGGCATGGTCGCGTTGCCGAGCGCCAGGGTCGAGGTGCGGGCCACCGCGCCGGGCATGTTGGCGACGCAGTAATGCATGATGCCGTCGACCTCGTAGATCGGGTTCTCATGCGTGGTCGGCTTCGAGGTCTCGAAGCAGCCACCCTGGTCGATGGCGACGTCGACGATCGCCGCGCCGGGCTTCATGGTCGAGAGCTGCTCGCGGGTGACCAGCTTGGGCGCGGCGGCACCGGGGACCAGCACCGCGCCGATCACCATGTCGGCTTGGGTGACGGCATCGGCGGTGGCGCCGGCGGTGGCGTAGAGGGTGCGGAACTGGTCGCCGAACACGTCGTCGAGATAGCGCATCCGCGGCAGCGACTTGTCGAGCACGGTGACCCGCGCGCCCATGCCAGCGGCGATCTTGGCGGCATGGGTGCCGACCACGCCGCCGCCGATGACGACGACGTTGGCCGGGTTTACGCCGGGCACGCCGCCCATCAGCACGCCGCGGCCGCCATTGGCCTTCTGCAGCGTCCAGGCGCCCATCTGCGGCGCGAGGCGACCGGCCACTTCCGACATCGGGGCCAGCAGCGGCAGGCCGCCATTGCGGTCGGTGACGGTCTCGTAGGCGATGCAGGTGGCGCCCGAGTTCACCAGGTCCTCGGTCTGTTCCGGATCGGGGGCGAGGTGGAGATAGGTGAAGAGGATCTGGCCCTCGCGCAGCATCCGGCGCTCGACGGCCTGCGGCTCCTTGACCTTCACGATCATCTCGGCGCTGGCAAAGATCTCTTCGGCGCTGTCGGCGATGGCGGCACCGGCGGCGCGGTAATCGTCGTCAGTGAACCCGGCACCAAGGCCGGCGCCGGCCTGCATGGTGACCTTGTGGCCTTGGCCCACCGCCTCGCGGGCGGCGTTGGGGGTCAGGCCCACGCGGAATTCCTGGGGCTTGATTTCGGTGGGGCATCCGATGTGCATGACATGTCCTCCTGTCTTTCTCCCATGATGCGCCTGTTCGCACGCAATTGCTGACGAGTTCTTCGCTGGCTGAGCGGTGTTTTTCGAAGCTACTTGCGTAATAGCCGTCGATGTTCGAAGAATCGTGCATGGATCAAATCGACCGCATCGACCGCGCCATCCTCGCCGCCCTGCAGGCGGATGGCCGGTTGTCGAATGCCCAGCTCTCCGAGCAGGTGAACCTCTCGCCTTCGGCCTGTCATCGCCGAGTGCGGGCGCTGGAGGCGGCCGGGTTGATCCGGGGCTATGTCGCGCTTCTCGATCCGCGCGGGCTCGGCCGTCCGGTCACGGTATTCGTGGAGATCACACTGTCTGGGCAGGCCGACGAGCTGCTCGACGCCTTCGAGGCGGCGGTGGCGCGAATCCCGGACGTGCTGGAGTGCCACCTGATGGCAGGGACGGCGGATTACCTGCTCAAGGTGGTGGCGCGCGACAGCGAGGATTTCGCCCAGATCCATCGCCGCCATCTTGCCCGGTTGCCCGGCGTGCAGACCATGCAGTCGAGCTTCGCGCTCAGGACGGTGCGCCAGACCACGGCCCTGCCGATATGACGACGCCGCCCCGAGGGGCGGCGCCACCGGTGCAGCAGCATCGGCGCCAGGTCAGGCGGCCCGCTTGGTGCCGCGGACCGGGTATTCGTTCTCGCGGATGAACTTCAGCCCGTTCAGCAGCCCCTCGAGGTCGGGACGCGAGAAGGGTGCGTTCGAGATGTCTGCGATATGTACCGTGCCCCGATCGTTGATCACGAAGACCGCGGGCTCGGCAAAGGGCCGGTCGGTCTCCTGCGCGGAACGCGGCTCGGAGACGTAGAGACCCAGCTCGTGCATCTGCGGCACGCTCAGGTCGAAGGCGACAGGCGCGCTGGTGCCGGTCTCATCGGCGAAGGCGCGGGCTTTCTCCTCCGGATCGCCAGATACCAGCAACACGTCGATTCCGGCCTCGTGAAACTTGGGCAGCAGCCCTTCGAGGCCGGAGACGTATTTGTGGCAGATCGGGCAGTGCTTGCCGCGATAGACCACGATCATCTGCCAGTCGCGCCCCTTTTGCGGACGGCCCAGCGTGATCCCGCCGCCGCCGAGCAGCGGTAGGGTGATCTCGGGCAGGGTGGTGTCGGGGACGGGTTTGCCGGTCATGAAGGCTCCTTCGCGTTGCGGTTCGGTCCACAACGCGCGAAGCCGCCTGCGGGTCGGCGCGATCACGAGAAGGCGAAGTCGCGCCTCAGCCCGCCACCATCCTCTCGAGCACCAGCCCCGCGATGCTGCGGGCGAAGGGCGCCATGCCCCCCGGACCCGAGGCGCGATCCTTGAGGTGGATCGTGATGTCCGGACGGCGGCCGGCGATAACGCCGATCAGCTCGCCCCGGATTCGATCGTCGAGCCCGGCGCCGATCACCACGCAGGCGATGTTCGGCTCGGCGTCGAGCTGCCGCTCGACCTCGTCCCGGTCATGCGCGCCCAGCCATTCGACCGGCAGGTCCTCCAAGGCGCTCGACACGGTCTCGACCACGCCGGGCAGCCGCCCGACCAGCAGGATGACGGGTTTCATCCTCTCCTCCCTGTCCATGCGGTGCCATTCTACACCGAACCGGGGCGCGAGAGATGCAATGGACAAGAAAAAACCCCCGGAGCCGTCGCCTCGGGGGTTTCGCCGCTCAAAGGTGGCACGTGATCTCAGAGGAGACCTTCGCGCTGGGCCTTCTTGCGGGCGAGCTTGCGCTGACGGCGGATGGCCTCGGCCTTCTCGCGCGCCTTCTTCTCGGAGGGCTTCTCGAAATGCTGCTTGAGCTTCATCTCGCGGAACACACCCTCGCGCTGCAACTTCTTCTTCAGAGCCCGGAGGGCCTGATCGACGTTGTTGTCGCGAACGCTAACCTGCATGTGGTTTTCACCACCTTTCTAAGCTGGAGTTTCAAGATTGCAGGAAGCGGCCGTATAGCAAAGCCCCGACAGCTTGTCTAGGCTGGGGCGGAAGGGAGACGCGCATGAATCCATATACCGATGCGGACGGGACCACCCGCCCCGAGGATCCGCAGGTCGAACGGCTGCTCGACGCGATCCTGCCCCATGTCGCCTTCGACGGCTGGTCGGACACCGCGCTGCGCGCCGCCGCGCGCGATGCCGACATGACCCTGCCGCAGGTCGCGGCGCTGTGCCCGCGGGGCGCGATCGATCTCGCCGTGGCGCTGCATGATCGCGGCGACCGGGCCATGGCAGAAAAGGTGCGCGGCGCCGAGCTGGGCGCGATGCGCTACCGCGACCGGGTCGCCTTCGCGCTGCGCGCGCGGATCGAGGCGGTGGCCGACAAGGAGGCGCTGCGCCGCGCTACCGCGCTTTTCGCCCTGCCGCAGCACGCGGCCGAGGGTGCGCGGCTGCTCTGGCGCACCGCCGATGCGATCTGGGTCGCGCTGGGTGACGCCTCCGACGACGTGAACTGGTACACCAAGCGGGCGACGCTGTCGGGCGTGTGGGCCTCCGTGGTGCTTTACTGGCTCGGCGATGACAGCCTCGACCACCAGGCGACCTGGGCCTTCATCGACCGGCGCATCGACGATGTGATGCGCATCGAGAGCGCCAAGGCCAAGGCCCGCGATTCGGTGCTGCTGCGCCCGGTGACCGGGGCGCTGTCGCTGCTGCTCTCGGGCGTGCACGCGCCGCATCGCAAGCCGCCGATGGATCTGCCCGGCCATTGGAGCACCCGCCGATGAGCATGCGCGCGGTCGAGATCGCTCGCCCCGGCGGGCCGGAAGTGCTGCGTGCGACGACGCGCCCGCGACCCGAGCCGAAGCATGGCGAGGTCGTCATCGACGTGGCCTATGCCGGGGTGAACCGCCCCGACGCGCTGCAGCGGGCCGGGCTCTACGCCCCGCCGCCCGAGGCCTCGGACCTGCCGGGGCTCGAGGTGGCCGGGCATGTGGCGGCGGTCGGCTCCGGCGTGACGGAATGGGCGGTGGGCGACGCGGTCTGCGCGCTGACCCCCGGCGGCGGCTATGCCGAGGCCGTGGCGACTCCCGCGCGCCATTGCCTGCCGGTGTCGCGCGGCATGGACCTCAGGGAGGCGGCCTGCCTGCCAGAGACCTTCTTCACCGTCTGGTCCAACGTCTTCATGCGCGGCGGCCTCAAAGGCGGGGAACGGTTCCTGGTGCATGGCGGCTCCTCGGGCATCGGCACCACGGCGATCCAGCTCGCCCGGCATTTTGGCGCACGGGTCTTCGCCACTGCAGGCTCGGCCGAGAAATGCGCCGCCTGCCAGAGGCTCGGGGCCGAGCGGGCGATCAACTACCGCGAGGCGGATTTCGTCGAGGTGCTGCGTGCCGAGGGCGGGGCGGACCTGATCCTCGACATGGTCGGCGGCGACTACGTCGCGCGAAACCTCAAGGCACTCGCCGATGACGGGCGGCTGGTGCAGATCGCCTTTCTCCAAGGGCCCAAGATGGAGCTGAACCTCGCGCCGTTGATGATGCGCAGGCTGACGCTCACCGGCTCGACGCTGCGGCCGCAATCCATCGCAGCCAAGGCTGCCATCGCCGACGAGCTGCGCGCCCATGTCTGGCCGCTGCTGGATGCGGGCCGCATCGGTCCGGTGATGGACAGCACCTATCCGCTGGCCGAGGCGGCGGCGGCGCATGCCCGGATGGAGAGCTCCGCGCATATCGGCAAGATCGTCCTCCAGATCGGCTGAGGGACGCACCCTGGGCGGCGAGTTGACGTGCGCGTAACGCGACGTCGCCTGTCGCCCAAGGGTCGGTTTCGCCTTGTTGCCGCCGAAAGACGCGCGCTACCAATCTCGCGAAGATCCGTAAGGAAAGGGTGATCATGAAGATCCTAGTCCCCGTGAAGCGGGTGATCGACTACAACGTGAAGGTGCGTGTGAAGTCGGACGGTACGGGCGTCGATCTGGCGAACGTGAAGATGTCGATGAACCCGTTCGACGAGATCGCGGTCGAGGAGGCGATCCGGCTGAAGGAGGCGGGTGTCGCCTCCGAGGTGGTCGCGGTGTCGATCGGCGTGAAGCAGGCGCAGGAGACGCTGCGCACGGCGCTGGCGATGGGCGCGGACCGGGCGATCCTGGTGGTCGCCGCCGACGCGCCGGATCAGGACATCGAGCCGCTGGCGGTGGCGAAGATCCTCGCCAAGCTGGTCGAGGAGGAGCAGCCGCAGCTGGTGCTCTGCGGCAAGCAGGCGATCGACAACGACATGAACGCCACCGGGCAGATGCTCTCGGCGCTGCTGGGCTGGAGCCAAGCGACCTTCGCCTCCGAGGTGACGATCGACGGTGACAAGGCGCAGGTGACGCGCGAGGTCGATGGCGGTCTGCAGACGATCTCGGTGAAGCTGCCGGCGATCGTCTCGGTGGACCTGCGGCTGAACGAGCCGCGCTACGCCTCGCTGCCCAACATCATGAAGGCCAAGAAGAAGCCCCTGGACGAGAAGACGGCGGCCGATTTCGGCGTCGACGTCAGCCCGCGGCTGGAGGTGGTGAAGACCGCCGAGCCGCCGGAGCGCAAGGCGGGGATGATGGTCGGCTCGGTCGACGAGCTGGTTGAGAAGCTGAAGGATCTGGGAGTCGTGGGATGAGCGTGCTGCTTCTGGCCGAGGTCACGGACGGCGAATTGAACCGTGACGCCACCGCCCGCGCCGTCTCGGCGGTGCAGGGTCTGGGCGATGTGACGCTCCTGTGCGTCGGCGCCAAGGCCAAGGACGCGGCAAACGCCGCGACGACGATTCAAGGCGTGGCCCGCGTGCTCTGCGCCGAGGATCCGCTCTACTCCCACCGCCTGGCCGAGCCGGTCGCGGCGCTGGTGGCGCAGCTGGCCGAAGGCCACGAGGTGATCGCGGCCCCCGCCACCACCGATGCCAAGAACGTCATGCCGCGCGTCGCGGCGCTCCTCGACGTGATGATCATCCCCGATGTGCTGGCGGTGCATGGCGACGGCAGCTTCGACCGCCCGGTCTATGCCGGCAACGCGGTGCAGACCGTGAAGTCGCGCGACGCGACCAAGGTGATCACCATCCGCACCACCGGCTTCGAGCCGGCGGGCGACGGCGGGTCGGCCTCGGTCGAGGACGTGGCGCCTGCCGCCGATCCGGGCCTGTCGGCTTGGGTCGAGGACAAGCTCGCCGAGAGCGACCGGCCGGAGCTGACCTCGGCGGGCATCGTGGTCTCGGGCGGCCGCGGCGTCGGCTCGCAGGAGAACTTCGCGCTGATCGAGAAGCTGGCCGACAAGCTCGGCGCCGCCGTCGGTGCGAGCCGCGCCGCGGTCGACTCGGGCTTTGCCCCGAACGACTGGCAGGTCGGCCAGACCGGCAAGGTCGTCGCGCCCGCGCTCTATGTCGCGGTCGGCATCTCCGGCGCGATCCAGCACCTCGCCGGCATGAAGGACTCCAAGGTCATCGTGGCGATCAACAAGGACGAGGAGGCGCCGATTTTCCAGGTCGCCGATTACGGCCTCGTCGCCGACCTGTTCACCGCGCTGCCCGAGCTCACCGAAAAGCTCTGAACGACAGAACGGCCCGGCGCAGCGCGCCGGGCCGTTTTCAACGAATCGCTCAGCCGGTCTTGGCCAACAGGTCGGAGAGCTGCCGCGCCACCGCCAGATGCTGGGCCGGACCGGCGCCGGGCGGCGTGCGGACGATGCCCCGCAGCTTGGGCCGCAACGCATCGAGCATGTCGCGGCTGACGAAGAGCGGCTCGTCGCCGAGATCTCCGCTTTCCACCCGCGTTGGCATCACCACCAGCGTGACCGGCACACCGATCCGGTCGATCAGCAACCTCATCCGCTCGCTCCACGCCGTGCGCAACTCCGCCCGCACCAGTTCGAACCGCGCGGCGCCGCAGCCCTGCAGCGCGCCGAGCATGTGGCGCACGAAGCAGAAATCCGTGAAATCGATCTCCGGGTAGAGCGCGCGCAGGGTCGCGGAGGCCCGAAGGAAGCGGTCGTTGCGGCGCGGGTGTACGGTGAAGAAGCGGTTCGACAGCACCGCCGCCCCGGTGGCCTGCAGCATCACCTGCTCGGCCCCGGCGCAGATCTCCAGCAGAGCCGCGTCGTCCAGCAGCGCCCCCGGTCCGGCATGGGGCACGCCCAGATTGATGCAGACCCGGCGCGTCCGGCGTTCGAGCAGGGCGGGGTAGGGGCGCGCGAGCCCCAGTCCGAATGTCTCCGTTCCGCCGACGCAGGCGATGTAGTCGCCCATCGGTTTCCGCAACGGCGCCCTGACATAGAGGCGCGACCCTTCGTAGCGGTCGCGCAGCAGTCTTGGTTCGGCGCCTCGGCCGATCACGTCATGCCGCATGGCACACCCCTCACCCATTTTCCCGCCGGAGAGGAAAGCATGAGAGGTTTGCCATATCGCTAAGCCCGACCTGCCCTTGTGACCGGGGGCGGGGCAGACCTATGCTGCGCGCGATACGGCAGGAGGATGATGACGATGGCGATCGAGACGGTAGGCGTGGTGGGCGCGGGGCAGATGGGCAATGGCATCGCCCATGTCTTCGCGCAGGCGGGGTTCGAGGTGCTGATGACCGACATCAGCGCCGAGGCGCTGGAAAAGGCGCTGGCGCTGATCGGGCGCAATCTCGACCGTCAGATCGCCAAGGGCACGCTGACCGAAGAGGCGAAGGCCGAGGCGATGGGCCGGATCTCGACCACGCAGGCGCTGACCGATCTGGGGCCCTGCGACCTGATCATCGAGGCCGCGACCGAGCGCGAGACGGTCAAGACCGCGATCTTCGAGGAGCTGGTGCCGCATCTGGCGAAGCACACGATTCTCACCTCGAACACCTCCTCGATCTCGATCACCCGGCTGGCGAGCCGGACCGATCGTCCGGAGAAGTTCATGGGGTTCCATTTCATGAACCCGGTGCCGGTGATGCAGCTCGTCGAGCTGATCCGCGGCATCGCCACCGACGAGGAGACCTTCCGCGCCTGTCTCGAAGTGGTCGAGCGGCTGGGCAAGACCTCGGCGACGTCGGAGGATTTTCCCGCCTTCATCGTCAATCGCATCCTGATGCCGATGATCAACGAGGCGGTCTATGCGCTGTTCGAGGGGGTCGGGACGGTCGAGGCGATCGACACTTCTCTCAAGCTCGGGGCGAATCACCCGATGGGGCCGCTCGAGCTCGCCGATTTCATCGGGCTCGACACCTGCCTCGCGATCATGAACGTGCTGCATGACGGGCTGGCGGACACCAAGTACCGTCCCTGTCCGCTGCTGACCAAATATGTCGAAGCGGGTTGGTACGGTCGCAAGACCGGGCGCGGCTTCTACGATTATCGCGGCGAAACGCCGGTTCCGACCCGCTGAGGCCGGACGGCGAGGGGGCTCAGCCCCCCTCGCCGAAACAGTCGGCGACCAGCGCCTCGATCGCGTCGGCGAGCCGCTCGGCCTCGGCGCCCGAGGTTTCGACGTCGATCCACGTCCCCCGCGAGGCGGCGAGCATCAGGAGACCCATGATGCTGTCGCCGGTGGTGGAAAGGCCGTCCCGGCTCACGGTGGCTTCGGCGTCGAAGGATTCGACGGTTTCGGCGAGCTTGGCGGAGGCGCGGGCGTGCAAGCCCTTGGTATTGATGATCTGCAGGCGTCTGGTGGTCGTCATGTTCCGGTGCGTGTCTCCGTCTGCAGCCCCGAATCGACGATCAGGCTGTCGATGTATTTGCGGCCCGCCGTGAGCGCCGCGCGCACCGCCTCGGGGACGGTCTTGCCACGCGACTTGGCGAGCTTGATGAGCATCGGGAGATTGGCGCCGTAGAGGATTCGCCGGTCCGAGACCGAGCAGGCCCTGAGCGAGAG
This sequence comes from Limimaricola variabilis, assembly GCF_034371605.1. NCBI lineage: Bacteria > Pseudomonadati > Pseudomonadota > Alphaproteobacteria > Rhodobacterales > Paracoccaceae > Limimaricola > Limimaricola variabilis. The sequence continues at coordinate 2,660,647 of NZ_CP139691.1, forward strand.
GTTCGAGGGCGAGCCCCCGAACATGTCGGTGACGATGACCACGCCGTCGCCGGTATCGACGGAATCCGCGGCGGCGCAGATCTCGTCCTGCTTGGCCCCGCGGTCGTCGTCGGGGAGGATGGTGATGGCGATGACCCCGGTCTGGCGCCCCACCACGTGTTCCACGGCGGCGAGGTATTCGCGTGCGAGCCCCCCATGGGCCACGATGACGATTCCGATCACGCGACTTGTCCCCGTACGGCCGGCGGGCTCCCCGTCCCGGCGCGGCGTTCCAGCTCCCTGTGACGTTTAGACACCTGCCACCCCTCCTCTGCAAGGGTCTTGGCGAAACGCTCGGTCACGGCGACCGAACGGTGTTGCCCGCCGGTGCAGCCGAAGCCGATGGCGAGGTGCGTCTTGCCCTCGGCGTGGTAGGCGGGCAGGAGCGGCACCAGAAAATCGCACATCGAGGTGAAGAAGCCGTCAAAGCGGGGATCGCCGGCGACATGGGCGTCCACCGCGTCATCCCGCCCGTCAAGCGGCCGCAGCGCCGGCTCCCAGTGCGGGTTGCGCAGGAAGCGGCAGTCGATCACGAGGTCGAGCCCGCGCGGCAAGCCGCGCTTGTAGGAGAAACTGTGCAGCGTCACCGCGAGGGTACGGCCCTCGGGCGGCGCGAACCAGCGTTCGATCTCGGCCCGACCCTCATGCGGCGACAGGCCAGTAGTGTCGACCAGAATGTCCGCTCGGGCCCGGACCGGGCCGAGCAGGTCCCGCTCGCGGGCGATCCCGGCGGCCGGGCTGTCGGCCGGGGCCAGCGGATGGCGGCGCCGGGTCTCGGAATAGCGGCGGACCAGCTCGTCCTCGTCGCAATCGAGGTAAAGCACCTGCAGCGCCACTCCCGGCGCCGAGGCGAGTCGGTCGATCGCGTCGATCAGAGCGTCGGTGGTGAAGTCACGGTTGCGCACGTCGAGGCCGAGCGCCAGTGGCTGCGACAACGGCGGTCCGTCGAGCAGCCGCGGCAACAGCGACAGCGGCAGGTTGTCGATCACCTCATGGCCAAGATCCTCGAGCACGTTGATCGCCGTGCTGCGGCCTGCCCCGGATGGGCCGGTCACCAGCACCAGCGACTGGCGCCCGTCCTCGGGCGGGATGTCGGATTGGGTGGGGGCAAGTGCAGGGTCGGGTATCATGTCTCTCTCCGTCCTGCCTTGAGATACTGCAGGATCGCGGGCGCGAAATGGCCCGTCCCGACATCGTGAAGCAGCGGGAGGGAACAGCCCAGATACGTGACGCTACGTTCCGGTGGAAGACGTTCCGTCTCAGGGGTGCCGCGCGCGACGGCCAGAACCAGCCGGACCGGTCCCGCCGGCACGGCGTTGAGCAGCCCGACGCCGCGCGCCTCGATCAGCCCGGCGATGGTGGCGGGGCAGGCGGCGCGCAACCCACCATCGGGCCGGCGCGACAGCAATACCCGGTCATCCGCGACCAGATTGCAGCCCAGCGCCATCAGCGCCAGCGCCAGCGCCGACTTGCCGCTGCCCGAGGGACCGGTGATCAGCAGGCCGCGTCCTTGCCAGGCGACACAGCTCGCATGCAGGGCGAGCGGCGCGTCGATATCGCCGCCGCCGTTCAGATCGGGAGGCCCACGACGAATCGCGCTCCGAGGGGCTCGGAGGTCGGATCGGCCTCGGTGGGGCGGATGTTCTCGGCCCAGATGACGCCGCCATGCGCCTCGACGATTTGCTTGGAGATGGCGAGGCCGAGGCCGGAGTTGTTGCCGAACTGCTGTTCCGGTCGCTCGGAATAGAAACGCTGAAAGATCTTGGTCAGCGCCTCTTCGGGGATGCCGGGGCCGGTATCCTCGACCACGACCAGTACCCGGTTCTCACGCTGCCGTGCCCAGACCCGGATCGCGTCGCCATCTTCGCAAAACGAGATGGCGTTGGTGATCAGGTTGACGAAGACCTGCGCCAACCGCCCCTCGAGGCCCTGGATCTGGATCGGGCGCGAGGGCAGGTCGGCGATGAAGTCGATGCCCTTGAGCGCGGCCTCCCGGCCGAGGAAATCGTTGAGGTTCGACAGCATCCGAAGCAGGTCGAAGCTCTCCTCCTCCTCCTTGACCAGCTCGGCGTCGAGCCGCGAGGCGTTGGAGATGTCGGAGACCAGCCGGTCGAGCCGACGCACATCGTGCTCGATCACGTCAAGCAGCTTCTCGCGGTGATCCTCGCGCTTCACGACCCGCAGGCTGCCGACCGCGGAGCGCAGCGAGGCGAGCGGGTTCTTGATCTCATGGGCGACGTCAGCCGCGAACTGCTCGTTGCCCTCGATCCGGTCGTAGAGCGCGGCCACCATGCCCCTCAGCGCCGCCGAAAGACGGCCGATCTCGTCGGGCCGGGCGGTGAGGTCGGGGATCCGCACCTTGGTGGGGGCGAATTTGCGGGCGTTGCGGTCGCGCCCCGTCTCGGCGGCCGCGGCCAGCTCCGAGAGCGGGTTGGCGATGGTCGAGGCGAGAACGAGGCTGAGACCGATCGAGACCAGCATGCCGACCACGAACATCTGCAGCACCTGCTCGCGTTCACGCCGGACCAGCGCGTCGATCTCGCCCGCGGCCGAGGTCACGGCGACGACGCCGACGGCGCGACGGCCCTGCTCGATCGGGGTGGCGATGGCGAAGATCGTGCGGCCCTGCGCGTCGGTGCGGGTCTGCACCGCCGTGCCGCCGGCCAGCGCCGGCGAAACCAGCGCCTGCGCCGCGTCGGCCGTGCCGAAGGCCGGCGGCGGCAGGCTCGCCGGCGACAGCAGCCCGGCGAGGGCCTCCCAGGCGGAGTTGAGCAGATCGGTCAGCACGGTGCCGCCGGTGCCCAGCTCCAGCCCGGCGACCACATCGGTGTCGCGCGCCACGGCCTCGCCGACCAGCTGGCCCGAGGGATCGAAGATCCGCAGCTCGATTCCGTCGCGCAGGTCGAGCGAATCGAGCGTGGCATCGACGTTGAGCCCGTCGCCGGTGATCAGGTTTACCGGCGCGCCGGCCGGCAGCTGCACCTCGAACAGGTCGGCGATCAGCTCGGCCTGGCTGACCAGCGAGGAGGCGCGCTGGAAGGCGAGGTTGTCGCGCGAGGGCGCGAGGTAGAGCATTCCCGCGACCAGCAGCAGCAGCGCGATCAGGTTGAAGGTGATGATCTTGCGCGCCAGCGGCGAGCGGTTGAGCTGCACCAGCCGGCGGCGCGGCCGTCGCTCGGCATTCGGCGTGACCCAATCCTCGCCCAGCACCACCCGATCGCGCGGCTCCTCGCCCCGCTTGGCGGCGCGGCGGACCGAGTTTAGATCCCGCACGTCGATCTGGGGGGCGGCGGTCATGATGCGCTCATCTCTCCAGGGGTTGGACGATCATTCCTCGTTGTAGCGATAGCCGATCCCGTAAAGGGTCTCGATCGCCGAGAAATCCGGATCCGCGTTGCGCATCTTCTTGCGCAGGCGCTTGATGTGGCTGTCGATGGTGCGGTCGTCGACATAGACCTGATCGTCATAGGCGACGTCCATCAGCTGGTCGCGGCTCTTCACGAAGCCGGGGCGCTGGGCCAGCGCCTGCAGCAGAAGGAACTCGGTCACGGTGAGCGAGACGTCCTTGCCCTTCCAGGTCACCGCGTGGCGCAGCGGGTCCATGGTCAGCTGGCCGCGCTCCATGACCTTGTTGTCCTCGGTCACCTCGACCGTCTCGCCCGAAATCGCCTCCTGGCGACGCAGCAGCGCGCGGATGCGTTCCACGAGCAGGCGCTGGGAGAACGGCTTCTTGACGTAGTCGTCGGCGCCCATCCGCAGCCCGAGCACCTCGTCGATCTCGTCATCCTTGGAGGTCAGGAAGATCACCGGCATCTGGGTCTTCTGGCGCAGCCGCTGCAGCAGATCCATGCCGTCCATGCGCGGCATCTTGATGTCGAGCACGGCCATGTCGGGCAGCTTCTTGTTGAAGGCGTCGAGCGCCATCTGCCCATCATTGTAGGTCTCGACCTCGAAACCCTCGGCTTCCAGGGTCATCGACACCGACGTCAGGATGTTCCTGTCGTCATCCACAAGCGCGATCTTCGACATCGGATCCCTTTCCAGCTCGGATTCTTATTGATGGGCCTCGTTCCGTCATCCCGTGTTCATCTGCACGGATCAAGTGCGCACAGCGAATCGCGGCCCCAAAGACGCCCCATTTGCGCCGAAATGCGATAACCAATGGCTAAAATGCCGCACCTTCGCCGCACGCGGTCGTGCAGCTTGCCGCAAGGGCAGTCTCTGGCTTGGGCTGGTTGCGTTAACAGTCCGTATGGTTGCGCTAACTGGATGGCCGCCTTGGAAATCATCATGTTAAGCCCTTTGCAGCGGGGCCGGGTGTCGGCTCCAATGGAAGGAGCCGGTCAGATGCAGCATGGACGCGTGAACCCCGAGATGACGCTCGAGGCGCAGGGTGTGACGGGGCTGGGCGAGGTCTATTACAACCTGACCGAGCCGCAGCTGATGCAGGCCGCAATCACCGGCGGCGAGGGCCGGCTGGGCCAGGGCGGCACGTTGCTGGTCACTACCGGCCAGCACACGGGGCGCAGCCCCAAGGACAAGTTCGTGGTCCGCAGCGCCACCACCGAAGACACGATCTGGTGGGAAAACAACGCTGCGATGGAGCCGCAGGCCTTCGCGACGCTCAAGGCCGACATGCTGGCGCATCTCGCGGGCCGCTCGATGCATGTGCAGGATCTCCATGCCGGCGCGGATCCGGCGCACCGGATCAACGTGCGCATGGTGACCGAGCTGGCTTGGCACGGGCTGTTCATCCGCCACCTGCTGCGCCGTCCCGAGCGCGCCGCGCTCGACAGCTTCGCCCCGGAATACACGGCGATCAACGCCCCGAGCTTCCGCGCCGACCCCGAGCGGCATGGCTGCCGTTCGGCCACGGTGATCGCGATCAATCTCGACGAGAAGCTGATCCTGATCGGCGGCACCGAATATGCCGGCGAGAACAAGAAGGCGGTGTTCACGCTGCTGAACTACCTGCTGCCCGAGAAGGGCATCATGCCGATGCACTGCTCGGCCAACCACGCTCCGGGCAACCCGGTCGACACGGCGGTATTCTTCGGCCTGTCGGGCACCGGCAAGACCACGCTCTCGGCCGACCCCTCGCGCGTGCTGATCGGCGATGACGAGCATGGCTGGTCGGATCGCGGCACCTTCAACTTCGAGGGCGGCTGCTACGCCAAGACGATCTCGCTCTCGGCCGAGGCCGAGCCCGAGATCTATGCCACCACGCAGAAGTTCGGCACCGTGATCGAGAACATGGTGTTCGACGAGGACACGCTGGAGCTCGATTTCGAGGACAGCTCGCTCACCGCGAACATGCGCTGCGCCTACCCGCTGCACTACATTTCCAACGCTTCCGAGAGCGCGCTGGGCGGGCATCCCAAGAACATCGTGATGCTGACCTGCGACGCCTTCGGCGTGCTGCCCCCGATCGCGCGGCTGACGCCGGCGCAGGCGATGTACCACTTCCTGTCGGGCTTCACTTCGAAGGTCGCCGGCACCGAGCGCGGCGTGACCGAGCCCGAGCCCACCTTCTCGACCTGCTTCGGCGCGCCCTTCATGCCGCGCCGCCCCGAGGAGTACGGCAAGCTGCTGCAGGAGAAGATCGGTAACCACGGCGCCACCTGCTGGCTGGTCAACACCGGCTGGACCGGCGGCGCCTACGGCACCGGCAAGCGGATGCCGATCGCGGCGACCCGCGCGCTGCTGGCCGCGGCGCTGGACGGCACGCTGGCCGAGGGCAGCTTCCGCAAGGATCCGAATTTCGGTTTCGATGTGCCGGTCTCGGTGGAAGGCGTCGACGATGCGCTGCTCGATCCGCGTGGCACCTGGGCCGATGCCTCGGCCTATGATGCGCAGGCGCGGAAGCTGGCGCAGATGTTCGCCGACAACTTCGCCCAGTACGTGCCGCATATCGATGAGGACGTGCGCGCCGCCGCCATCGGCTGAGCGCAGCACACCGTCCCGCGGGGGAGGGGAGACCCCCGCGGGACGCTTGACTCCGGGCCGGCTAGGGCCACCCATTCGGCAAAGAGCCCCGGAGACCCGCCATGCCCCTGCCGTTCCGCGCCGTGCTTGGCGCCGCCCTGATCGCCGCCGCGCCGCTTGCCGCGCAAGAGAACGCGCAGGAGGGCGAGACGCCCGAGGCGGAAATCGACCTGTCCCAACTGATGGTGGTCGCGCCTTGGCCCCGGCCGTTGCCGCTCTCTGACGGGCAGGCCGGGCTGTCGGACCGGATTTCCTACGAGGTCGAGGGCACGCCCGTCTACGGCACGCTGGCGTTGCCGCCCGGCCCGCCGCCGCCGGTCGTTCTGCTTCTGCACGGCTTCACCGGTGACCGCGACGAGCTCGGGATCGAGGGCGTGGGCGAGGGCGTGTTCCGCCGCACCGCGCGGCTGCTGGCCGAGGCGGGCTATGCCAGCCTGCGGATCGACTTCCGGGGCTCGGGAGAGAGCGTCGAGGGGTTCGACTTCTCGCAGACCACCTTCGACAGCCAGATCGCCGATGCCCGCGCCGCGCTGGACTGGCTGGCCGAGGACGACCGCCTGCGCGGGCCGCTCTACGTGATCGGCTGGGGGCAGGGCGGGTTGGTCGCGGCCGGTCTGGCCGGCGACGGCGCGCCGGTCGAGGCGATGGCACTCTGGGCGGGGATCGCCGATCCGCAGATCACCTTCGCCACGCTGTTCGGTCCCGAGACGCTGGAGCGCGGCGTTCTGTCCGAGGCGCCGACCGAGGTGATCCTGCCCTGGGGCGTGCAGGTCACGCTCGCGCAGCCCTTCTTCGAAGGCATCCTCGACGCGGATCCGCTCGCCGACATCGCCCGCTATTCCGGCCCGCTCTTCGTTGCCCAGGGCAGCGAGGACGCCACCGTCGATCCGGCCCAGGCCGAGATGTGGCTGACGGCGCATGGCGGCCCCGACGAGCTCTGGCTGCGCGAGATGGACCATGGCTTCGACATCCACGAGGGGCCCGAGCGGCTCGACGAGATGGTCGCGGCCAGCGTCGCCTTCTTCGACATGCTGGGCGCGCCCTAGCGGATCGGGGGCATCAGCGCGTCGGACAGCGTGCAGTCGCGGATCACGTCGGCGCCGCAGTCGCGCGGCTCCAGGTCGCGGGTCAGGCAGATCCGCACCTCCTGCACCATCCCGTCGCGGCAGGTCACGGTGAGCCCGTCGGCGGAAAGGTCGGGATTGTCGCGCAGGAAGGCCTCCTCCACCACGGTGGCGGGCAGGGCGATCTCGCGGTCGAGCCGGCGGAATTCCTCGGGGCGCTCGATCATCGCATAGGCGTCGCGGGCGGTCTCGAAATAGGCCTCGGACGACAGGCCGGCGCAGGTCCCGTGCTTCTTCCACTGGTGCCAGGCCGAGGAGCCGGTGCCCATGATATCGGCCATCGCCGCCGTTTCGCTGCGCGAAGGCGGGCGCATGCTGGTGGGGCAGTAATCCGGCCAGCCGGTTTCGTATTGCGGCCACAGCCCGTGCAGCACCCAGCCCAGATCGCGGCTGTCGTCGCATTGCTCGGAGCCGCGCGCCGTGCCCTCGCGGGCGCACCAGCCGGGCGACCAGCTCAGGCTCAGCACGTAATAATCGAAATCCCCCGCCTGATCGGCCCGCAGCGGTCCGGCGATCAGCATGAGCGCGATCGCGGCTCTTGTCGTGCAGGTCATTTATGTCTTTCCTCGATGGCCCATGATCCCTATATAGCCCGTTGAGTTCCCCGAAAACGAGAACCGGGACCGCTGCCGCGGTCCGCCCCAGGCCGGGGCCGGGGGAAGACGTGTCTTTCGAAAGGGTGTTCACATGGCTGACAAACCGCTCATGGCGAAGGCCACCGCCGTCTGGCTGGTGGACAACACGACGATCAGCTTCAAGCAGATCGGCGATTTCTGCGGGCTGCACGAGCTCGAGGTGCAGGGCATCGCCGATGGCGACGTCGCCGCCGGGGTGAAGGGGTTCGACCCGGTCGCCAACAACCAGCTGACGCAGGAAGAGATCGAGAAGGCGGAGAAGAACCCGCTGCACAGGCTGAAGCTCAAGTTCAACGCGTCGGCGGTGGGCGAAGAGAAGCGCCGTGGCCCCCGCTACACCCCGCTTTCCAAGCGCCAGGACCGCCCCGCCTCGATCCTGTGGCTGGTCAAGTTCCACCCCGAGCTGTCGGACGGCCAGATCTCCAAGCTGGTCGGCACCACCAAGCCGACGATCCAGGCGATCCGCGAGCGGACCCACTGGAACATCGGCAACATCGACCCGATCGATCCGGTTGCGCTCGGCCTGTGCCGTCAGTCCGAGCTTGATGCCGCAGTGCAGCAGGCCAACGCCAAGCGCCTGCGTGACGGTTCGGCCATGACCGATGACGAGCGTCGCAAGCTGGTCTCGACCGAGCAGAGCCTCGGCATGTCGCCCGAGCCCAAGATGCCCTCCTCGATCTCCGGGCTGGAGAGCTTCTCGCTGTCCGAGAGCAATGCCCGTCCCGAGGAAGAGGAAGAAGAGGCGGAGGACGATCGCGACGTCAGCGACGCCGACAGCTTCTTCAACCTGCCCAAGGGCGACGACGCGGACGACGAAGACAAGTGATCGCTTTGAGGCGGCCCGGGGTCAGACCCATGGGCCGCCTTCGATCAGGCGGTGCGGGCCCCGGGGTCCGGGAACAGCCGGTCGTAACCCCAGGTGAAGACGAAGGTGTAGACGGTGTAGAAGAGCGCGAAGCTCATCTGCACCACGAATGATTCGAGCAGCCCCAGTCCGAGCCACCACGAGAACACGGGCAGCAGGATCGACAGCAGCCCCGCCTCGAACAGCACCGCGTGCAGGATGCGCAAAGGCGTGGTCTTGCCGGTATGGCCGTTCATCCGCTGCAGCGTCCCGTCGAAGACGCGGTTGAACAGGTAGTTCCAGCAGGTCGCGACCAGCGACGAGATCACGCTGATCGCGCCCATGTCGAACAGCGGAAAGCCGTAGAGCCAAGCGCCGAATGGCGTCACCGCGGCAAGCCCGATGAGCTCGAAGCTCACCGCCTGACGAATCCGGTCCGATCTGCTGCGCAACTGCCCCTCCCATCGCCGCGGCCCCGCCGGGTATGGCGGCCGGGGGCCTCGGAGGCAAGGCACCACCTATACGAAAGTCGATTCCGGTCTCAGAGGCTGCGCCGCGCCCGGAGCGCCGCGCTGATCGTGCCGTCGTCGAGATAGTCCAGCTCGCCCCCCACCGGCACGCCCTGCGCCAGTGAGGTGACGGAGACGTCCGGCAGCTGATCGGCGATGTAATGCGCGGTGGTCTGGCCGTCGATCGTGGCGCCCAGCGCCAGGATCACCTCTGAGACTGCCTCGGATTTCACCCGGTCCATCAGCCGCGGTATCCGCAGCTCGTCCGGCCCGACCGCGTCGAGTGCCGAGAGGGTGCCGCCAAGCACGTGGTAGCGGCCCTTGAACACCCCCGACCGTTCCATCGCCCAGAGATCGGCCACGTCCTCGACCACGCAGATCTGGCCGGTCGCCCGGCGCTCATCCGCGCAGATGCCGCAGATGTCCCCGGTGCCGACATTGCCGCAGTTGAGGCATTCGCGCGCCGTCGCGCCGACCTCGGTCATCGCCTCCGCCAGCGGCGACAGCAGCGTGCCGCGCTTCTTGACGAGGTGCAGCACGGCGCGCCGGGCCGAGCGCGGCCCGAGCCCTGGCAGCCGCGACATCAGCTCGATCAGCCGGTCGATGGCCTCGCGATCCTCGCTCATGGGCAGCCCGCCTGCATATGTCGGGAAGGGGAAAGCAGGGCGGTTCTCAGAACGGCAGGTTCATGCCCGGGGGCAGGCCGAGCTCGTCGGCGATCTTCTTCATCTCCGCCTGCGCCCGCTCGGTGGCGCGGGCCTGCGCGTCCTTGATCGCGGCGAGGATCAGATCCTCGACCACTTCCTTCTCGGAGGCCACGAAGATCGACGGATCGATGTCGAGCGCGGTCAGCTCGCCCTTGGCCGTCGCGGTGGCCTTGACCAGACCCGCGCCGCTTTCGCCGGTGACGGTCATGGTCTCCAGATCCTGCTGGATCTGCGCCATCTTGCCCTGCATTTCCTGCGCGGCCTTCATCATCTTGGACATGTCGCCCAGGCCGCCGAGCCCCTTGAACATCGCTGTCTCCTCGTCTGCGTTGCCTAGCAGATACGGTCGCGAGGCCCCACCGACAAGAGTGGTGCGGCAATCGCGCTCATTCCTCTTCGAAGGGATCCCACTCGTCCTCGACCTCGGCGAGCGCCTCCTCGGCGGCATGCTGGAGGCGGTCGGCCTCGCTGCGGATTTCGGTGATCTTCGCCTTGGGAAAGGCCGCGAAGACCGCGCGGACCAGCGGATGGGCCTCGGCCTCCTGCCGCAGCGCCAGCGCGGCGGCGTCGCGGGTCTCGGCGATGGTGGAGGCGCCGCCTTCGTTGGCGATGCTGATCGCCCAGCGGGCGCCGGTCCAGGCCTGCAGCTTCTGGCCCAGACGCTGCGCCATGTCGCCGCGCGCGTCGGCGGTCGGTTCGAACTCGATCCGGCCGGGGGAATAGCGCACCAGCCTGAGCGTCGTCTCCACCTCGATAAGCATCTGCACGTCGCGATGCGTGCGGATGAGTTCGACCACCTGTTCGAACGTGGCGTAGCGGGCCAGCGGGTTCTCGGCCTGCGCGACGGCGGGCTGCGCCGAGCCGCGTGCCGAAGGGCCGGAGGGGCCGGGATGGGTCGGGGCAGGGGTGCCGCGCGCCATGGACTGGCCGCCCTGCGCGGGGCGCGCGCCGCCGCCATTGCCACCGCCGGGGGGCGGCGGGACCGGCGCGTCCTGCAGCTTGCGCACCAGCTCTTCGGGCGAGGGCAGATCGGCCACATGGGTGAGCCGGATCACCGCCATCTCCGCCGCCATCATCGCGTTGGGGGCATGCGCCACCTCTTCCAGCGCCTTCAGCAGCATCTGCCACAGCCGGGTCAGCACCCGCATCGGCAGGTTCTCCGCCATCTGCGCGCCGCGCGCCCGCTCGTCGGGGCCGACGGTCGGGTCGTCGGCGGCTTCGGGGGTGATCTTGATGACCGAGACCCAATGCGCGATCTCCGCCAGGTCGCGCAGCACCGCCATCGGGTCTGCGCCTTCGGCGTATTGCGCCGACAGCTCGGTCAGCGCCCCGGCCGCGTCGCCGCGCAGGATCATGTCGAACAGGTCGAGCACCCGGCCGCGATCCGCGAGGCCGAGCATCGCCCGCACCTGGTCGGCCGTGGTCTCGCCGGCGCCATGGCTGATCGCCTGGTCGAGAAGCGAAGTCGCGTCGCGCGCCGAGCCCTCGGCGGCGCGGGTGATCAGCGCCAGCGCGTCGTCGGCGATCTGCGCTCCCTCGGCGGTGGCGATGCGGCGCAGCATGCCGATCATCACCTCGGGTTCAATCCGGCGCAGGTCGAAGCGCTGGCAGCGCGACAGCACCGTCACCGGCACCTTGCGGATCTCGGTGGTGGCGAAGATGAACTTCACATGCGCCGGCGGCTCCTCCAGCGTCTTGAGGAGCGCGTTGAACGCCCCCGTCGACAGCATGTGAACCTCGTCGATGATGTAGACCTTGTAGCGCGCCGAGGCGGCCCGGTAGTGCACGCTGTCGATGATCTCGCGGATGTTGGCGACGCCGGTGTTGGAGGCCGCGTCCATCTCCATCACGTCGACATGGCGCCCCTCCATGATCGCCACGCAATGCTCGCACGTGCCGCAGGGCTCGGTGGTGGGGCCGCCGGTGCCGTCGGTGCCGATGCAATTCATGCCCTTGGCGATGATCCGTGCGGTCGTGGTTTTGCCGGTGCCGCGGATGCCGGTCATGATGAAGGCCTGCGCGATGCGGTTGGCGGCGAAGGCGTTCTTGAGCGTGCGCACCATCGCATCCTGCCCGACCAGGTCGGCAAAGGTCTCGGGCCGGTATTTCCGGGCGAGAACCTGGTAGGCGGGGGCGTCGGTCATGCGTCGGGCTCCGGATACAGGGACCGGGCCAAACTAGGCATCCGGAGGCCGGAGGTCCACCGTGCCGCCGCTCACAACAGCCACAGGATCGCGCCCGTGGCAATCGCGCCCAGCGACAGCAGCACGGCGAGGATCAGCATCCGCCGGGCGCCCTGCGCTTCGGCCACATGGCTCGAGATCCGGCGCTGCGCCTTGCGCGTCTCATGCGTGGCGGCGCCGAAGATCACCACCGCGATGACGATGAAGATCGAGGCCACCGCCTTGGCCAGCCAGGTCGGGGAAAAATCGCCGAACACCGCCTTGAGACCGATCGCCACGCCCAGCGCCGCCATGCCGGTGCGCATCCAGCCCGCGAAGGTCCGCTCGTTGGCCAGCAGCGTCCGGTCCTCGGCCCAGTCGGTGCGGTCCTCGGCCCATTTCGTCTTGCGGTCGACCTCGCGATCGCCATCGGTTTCGTCCATGCGCCCTCCTGCCGGGCCATCAGGCCCGGCAGGGCCGGGGGCGTCAACCGCCCTTGCGGCGCCTCGCCCCGCGCTGGGTGACCTTGATGTGCCGGGTGAAGGCCCGCCCTCGCGCGCGCCCTTCCGCGAGGCTTTCGCTGTTGTGGCGATCCTCGGCCTCCAGCTTGCGCCAGCGGGCGAGGCGCTCGGGGTCGAGAGCGCCCGCCTCGATGGCGGCGCGCACCGCGCAGCCCGGTTCGGTCTCGTGCGCGCAATCCGAGAACCGGCACTGCGTCACCAGTTCGGTGATATCGTCGAACAGCTCCTCGATCCCCTCGGCGGTATCGGTGAGTTGCAGTTCGCGCATGCCCGGCGTGTCGATCAGCCAGCCGCCGGCGCGGCAGCGCCTGAGCGCCCGGTAGGTGGTGGTATGGCGTCCCTTGGCGTCATCCTCGCGGATGCCTGCCGTGGCCTCGGCGCCGCCGGTCAGCGCGTTCTGGAGCGTCGTCTTGCCGACACCCGAAGAGCCGACGAGGGCCAGGGTGTGGCCCGGTCCGCACCACGGTTCGAGCCGCGCCGCGTCGTCGAGATCGCGGGCGTTGAGCGCCATCGCCACGACGAGGGGCGAGATCGCGCGGGCCTGCGCGAGGTAGGGTTCGGGGTCGTCCACCATGTCGGACTTGGTGAGGATCACCAGCGGCAGGCAGTCGCCCGCCATCGCCAGCGCCACGTAGCGCTCCAGCCGCGCCGGGTTGAAGTCGTCGTTGCAGCTGGTGACGATGCCGAGCGTGTCGACATTGGCGGCGACGAGCTGGCGCGAGACGGTGTGGCCGGCGGCCTTGCGGGCGATCTGGCTGCGGGGCGCGAGGCGCATGCGCGCCGCGCCGTCTCGCATTCCGACCCAGTCGCCCACGGCAAAGCTGCCCGCGCCGGAGGGCGCAAGGAGCTTCACGGGGCCCTCGGGGGTGAGCGCCACGAGGATCGTGCGATGGATTTCGGCAATGCGCGCGGGGGTGTCGCCCTCTTCGAGTTGGCGCGCGAAATGGTCCGACCAGCCGAGGTCGGTAAGCGTGAGGTCTGTCAATGCATTGGTCCCGTCACGAAAGAACTCGGGCCCGCCGGAGCGGGCAGCTTCGAGTCGGGCAAGGGGCGGCTCAGGCAGCCCCGGCCCGGAGGGCGATCACAATCTCCATGATGTCCTCCGTCGTTCGGGTGGGTGAGAGGCTGGAACACGACCCAAGCGGGGCTCGTTGCGGCTGCTTCCTTCCGGACCTGACCGGGTTGGCGAGGCGCTTGCCCGCGCCAACCTCTCGAGACGGCATATAGGGAAGGGCGTCCGGGGACGCAAGACCGTGGCGCGGGGCTCAGACCGGCAGCGGCAACAGCCCGGCGGCGCGCGCGCCGTCGACCAGGCTCTCGGCCAGATGCGCGGCGTGGCGGCCCTCGGTGGTCGAGATGTCGGGCACCTGCACCACGGTCATGCCGGCGGCATGGCCGGCCCGCGCGCCGGTGTCGCTGTCCTCGAAGACGAGGCAACGCGCCGGGTCGGCGCCCAGCCGCCGCGCCGCCTCGAGATAGGCATCGGGGGCGGGCTTGGCCGTCTCGACATCCTCGACGGTGACGATCGTCTCGACATGCCGGTCGAGCCCGGCGGCGCGGATCTTGGCGAGGCCGGGCCGGCGGCGCGACGAGGTGGCGATCGCCATCGGCAGCCCGAGCCCGGCGATCGCGGCGATCAACTCCGCCGCCCCGTCCTTGAGCGCAAGCCCCGCCGAAAGCCGCGCTTCGACCCGGTCGTCCCATGCGTCGTAGAAGCGCACCGCGTCGACCGGCCGGCCGGCATGTTCGGCGATCAGCTCGAGCCGACGGTCGTCATGTACCCCGGTCAGGCTGTCGAAGAAGTCCGGCGCGATCTCGATGCCCTGTTCGGCCAGCGCCGGCAGTGCCTCGGCGTTGCACAGTGTCTCGGTGTCGACCAGCGTGCCGTCGAGGTCGAAGATCACGGCGTCATAGCGGCGGGGCATCGCGGCGTCCTTGTCATGGCGCAGCCGCCATAGCCGAGCCGGGGGGCGAAGTCGATGGGCCGGGCCGCGTCCTGCGGGCCGAGGCGCAGCTCGAAACGCAGTAGCCCGTCGCGGGCGGGGGCGAGCGGTGCGATCCCGCGCGCGGCGACCCGCGACACGGTTCGGCGAGCGGCGTCGGGCGCCTCGAACCATGCGGCGGTGCCGGGCAGCGCGGCAAAGCGCCAGGACCTGCGGGGCCGCGGCGCCACCGGCCCCGCCGCCAGATGCGCCCGCAGCGCCGCGTGCAAGGGCTGGGCCGGGACCGGGATCTGGCCTTGGCGCAGCGCCCGGGCCAGGGGGCCGGTGCCCGAAAGCCGATGACTCGATACGGCGACCACGAAGCGGTCATCCGGAGCCACGACGCGTCCGGCGTGACGCAGGTCATCGATGCGCGCGCCGATCGGCCGGGTCGGGTCGATCCGCCACGTCAGCCCGTCGATCACGTCAAAGCCATAGGGCGGCATCGAGGGGTCGATCAGAGCCTGGTCGCGCGATCCGGGCAGCAGCCGGCGAAACAGCCGCGCTCCCTGCTCCAGCCAGCCCGCCAGCGCGGCCCCGTCGACCACGCTCAGGCACAGCTGGTCGGGATGCGGCTGGAGGGCGCGCAGATGGCGTTCGGTCACGGGCCCGGCTGGCAGCGACAGGAAATGCCGCGCGCCGCCATGCCCGCCGCTTCGGAACGGCGCGGCAACCGTGAGAAGCGGCAGCATGGCCTCCGCGCGACCGGCGAGCAGCGACGTCGCCGACCGCCGCCAGGCGTCGCACAGAAGCTGCAGCGAAGCATCCGGCGCGACCAGCGCGAAATGGCTGTCGATCGGCACCCGGCTGCGCCCGACCGGGCGGCGCAACTGCTCCAGCATGCGCAGATGCGGCTGCCGGGCCGAGGCGGCCACCAATTCGCGGTGCACCTGCGCAGACGCTGGGCCGGGTGCTTCGCTGCGTGACCGGGCATGGGCAACATGCCAGCGCCCCGTCGCGTCGCGCGCGAGGCCCAGATCGATCACCCCGAGATGGCTGCCGAACCGACCCGCCTGCGACACCGGTGTGCCGTGCAACAGGCCATCTTCGCCGGGGGCGGGGTGGAGCTCGTGGCTGTGTCCGAGGAAAAGCGCGTCGATCCCGGGCAGGGCCGCCAGGGCCCGTCCGGCGTTCTCGGCGCAGGGCGGGGCCGGCGCCTCGGGTCCGAGCCCGCTATGGGCCAGCGCCACCACCAGATCTGCGCCGCGCTGACGCAGGGCCCCGGCGCGGGCCCGGGCCGCCGCGACTATGTCGCGCGCGCCCACCCGCCCGGCGAGCCAGCGGCGATCCCATTCCACGCATTGCGGCGGCGCGAGGCCCAGAACGCCGATCCGCAGCAGCCGCTCGCGCCCGGCGGCATCGCGCAGCCGTCGCCGCAGCAGCAGCCCGGATGGCGCCAGCGGAAAAGCGTCGAGACCGCGGAGATTGGCGGAGGTAACCGGATGCGCGAGTTGGTCGAGCACCCGGCGCAGCAGTTCGAGGCCGCGGTTGAACTCGTGATTGCCGAGCGTGCCCGCGTCGTAGCCCAGCGCGTTCATGGCCACCGCCACGGCGTGCGGTGCTGCGCCTCCCGCCGCCAGCCGTACGCTTTCGGCGTCGGCCATCGGGTTGCCGTGCAGGAAGTCGCCATTGTCGAACAGCAGCGTGTTGGCGCAGCGGCGGCGATGGGCCCGGATCAGCGGCGCCAGCCGTGCCAGCCCGACCCGGCAGTCGCGGCGCCCGGCGGTGTAGTCCCAAGGCAGGACGTGACCATGCAGGTCGGTGGTGCAGAGCAGCCGCAGCGCGATCCGCCCATTCTCTTCCGTGCTCTGGATGTCGTCGCTTGCTCTGTTCGCCACGCACCCGTCTCCCTTGCCTTGCGCAATGGAAATAAAGCCTATGGTTGTGTCGGCGGGTCGCCCAGCTTTACATTGCCGCGACGTTGCGCACTGTGCGCCGTGCCGCAGCGTCACAAGCGCAAAGGGAGACCAGATGACGATTTCCGAGCCGATCACCTTCGGCGGCGACGGGTTCGACCGCGCCGCCTCCCTGCGCGATGATTCGAAGGCGCTGGCGGCTCTGGCGGCGCGGCCCGGCGCGCAGGCGCTGCCGCTCTGGCGCGGCCGGATGTTGCTCGATGGCGACGGGGTGGTGTCGCTTGCCCGGACGGATGCGGTGTTCGGTTCGGCCGGCGCGATGGCCGAGGCGGTGCTTCTGGGCCGCGACCCGGCGGGGGAGGGCATCTGGGCCTGCGCCTTGCCCGACTGGCCCGGCGCACCGGAGGAAATGTCGCCGAGCGAGGATCTGGCACATCCGGACATCGCGGTCGGCCGCTTTGCCGAGCTGCGCGGGCGGCTGGGCGGGCTGTCGCCGCGCGACGCCGAGCTGGCGGCGATGGCGCGCGCATTGCTGAACTGGCACGCGGCGCACCGCTTCTGCGCGCGCTGCGGCGCGCCGAGCGAGATGGCGCAAGCAGGCTGGCGGCGCGACTGCCCCTCCTGCGGCGCGCAGCATTTCCCGCGCACCGACCCGGTGGTGATCATGCTGGTGACGCAGGGCGATCATCTGCTGCTCGGTCGCGCTCCGGCCTGGCCCGAGACGATGTTCTCGGTGCTTGCCGGCTATGTCGAGCCGGGCGAGACCGCCGAGGCGGCGGTGCGCCGCGAGGTGGTCGAGGAGGTCGGGGTGACGGTTGGGGAGGTTGGCTACGTGGCGAGCCAGCCCTGGCCCTTTCCCGCCTCGTTGATGCTGGGCTTTCATGCCCGCGTGGCGGGGCGGGAGCGGCCGGAGCCGCGGCCCGATCCGGCCGAGATCGCGGCCGCGCATTGGGTGTCGCGGCAGCGTCTGGCACGGATCTTCGCCGGCGAGGACGCCGAGATCCGCCCGCCGCTCAGGGGCTCGATCGCGCGGCACCTGATGTGGAACTGGCTTGCGGGCAGGCTCGATTGACGCGACAAATCGCCCCAAAGAGGCAGATCGAGGCAGCATCATGGAATTCTCGTCGCAGCAGCGGGTCGCGGCCCCGCGCGACTTCGTCTTCGAGCAGGCCAGCGATTTCACCGCCTTCGAGCGGCAGGCGCTGCGCCGGGGGATCGAGATCGAGCGGCGCGGCGGCCCCGCCCCGGTGGGCCGGGCCTGGAGTGCCAGCGTGCCGGTGATGGGCCGCGAGCGCGAGATCGCGGCCGAGATCATCGGCTTCGACGCGCCGCAGGACTACACGGTGCGCGGCGAGAGCTCGGGGCTCGAGATCGTGGTGCGGGTCGAGGCGCAGCCCGAGACGACGGGCGAGAGCAGGCTCGGCTTGTCGGTGACGCTGGCGCCGCGCTCCATGCCCGGACGGCTGGTGCTGCAATCGCTGAAGCTGGCGCGCGGCACGCTCGAGACCCGCCTCGCCGGGCGGCTCGAAGGGTATGCCCGCGAGATCGAGGCGCGCTGGGCGCGGCGGGCGGGCTGAGAGATCAGCCGCGCTGCGCCGGCTCGTGCCGGCGCGAGGCCGCCGGGAACACGCCCATCAGCTTGATGCTGTCGGTGAAGTAGTCGAGCTCGTCGAAGGCGAGCTGGACGTTGCGGTCGTCGGGATGCCCCTCGATCTCGGCGTAGAACTGGGTCGCGGTGAACTGGCCGCCGACCATGTAGCTCTCGAGCTTGGTCATGTTGACGCCGTTGGTCGCGAAGCCGCCCATCGCCTTGTAGAGCGCGGCCGGGATGTTGCGCACCCGGAACACGAAGCTGGTCATCATGCCGGCCTTGCCACGACGCTTGAGGTCCGGCTCGCGCGCCATGACCAGGAACCGCGTGGTGTTGCGGGCGTGATCCTCGATATGGCGCGCCAGCACGTCGAGCCCGTAGATCTCGGCCGCGATCTCGGAGGCGAGCGCGGCGTGGCGCGGATCACCGGCCTCGGCGATGGCGCGGGCCGATCCGGCGGTGTCGGCGCCGGTGATGGTCGAGATGCCGTGCTCGCGCAGGAAGCCCCGGCACTGACCCAGTAGCACGGTATGGCTGGTCGCGGTCTCGACCTGCGCCAGCCGTGCGCCCTTTACGCCCAGCAGGTTGATATGCACCCGCACGAAGGCCTCGTCGACGATGTGCAGCCCGCTCTCGGGGAGCAGGTGATGCACGTCCGCGACCCGGCCATAGGTCGAGTTCTCGACCGCGATCATGCCAAGCTCGGCCGTGCCCTTGCGCACCGCCTCGATCGCGTCCTCGAAGGTGGTGCAGGGCAGCGGTTCCATGTCGGGCCGCGCTTCGGCGCAGGCCTGATGACCATAGGCGCCAAGTTCACCCTGGAATGCGATGCGTCCGGCCATGGCGGATCCTCCCCTCGGCGGGCTCCCCATAAGGGCAATTCGTCGCGGGACTACACCTTGCAACCGCGCGCGGGAAGCGGATACATACCCGCGAAACGCCGAACGGAATGGAACGCGACATGTTCGACACGATGACCCTGACCAAGGTCGTTGGCGGCCTCTGCGGCACGCTGCTGGTCTTCCTCCTTGGTGGCTGGGCCGCCGACATCATCTATGGTGCCGGCCATGGAGGCGGTCATGGCGAGGTCGAGCAGGCCTACTCGATCCCGGTCGAGGACGCCGGTGGCGAAGGCGGCGCCGAGGAAGAGGCGGTCCCCTTCGAGGAGATCTATGCGAGCGCCGATGCCGCGGCGGGTGAAGGCGTGTGGCGCAACTGCCGCTCCTGCCACGCCCTGGAAGAGGGCGTGAACGGCACCGGCCCGTCGCTCCACGGCGTCGTCGGCCGCGAGGTCGGCGCCTATCCGGGCTACAGCTACTCGGGCGCGCTCAAGGCGGTGGCCGATGTCTGGTCGCCCGAGCATCTGAACGGCTTCCTCGCCAACCCGCGCGACTACGCGCCGGGCACCAAGATGACCTATAACGGTCTCAAGGATGCCGAGGACCGCGCCAATCTGATCGCCTATCTCGCGACGATCGGCGGCTGATAACCCCTCAGGGTTGAATGGCTTCGGGGCCGCTCCGCAAGGGGCGGCCCCTTTCGCATGCTGGGGGCGGCCATGCGCCGCCGCTCACGCAATCTCGCCTTGAACGTCAGCGCCTTGCGCCGCTAGCCTCGCCCTCAGGCCGTCCCGCCGGAGGAGTGCAAGATGCAAGCGACCCGTCCTTATGCCCGAGCCGTCACCCGTCCCGCGGGAGGGCCAGCTCTGTGGATCACCGGCTCGGCACTGGCTCTCGCGGCGCTGTTCGTCGCGGCGCCCGGCCGCGCGCAGGAGGCGCCTGCCGTGACGCCGCCGGAGAAGACCCAGCCGGCCAGTGCCGAAGGCGGGGCCGGCGAGGAGCGGGTCATCACCAGCCACGGCTACACCAATTTCGGTGAGTTGAAGTATGGCCCCGACATCGAGCATCTCGACTACGTCAACCCGGACGCGCCCAAGGGCGGCGAGATCAGCGAGTGGTCGCAGGGCACCTTCGACAGCTTCAACTCCTATTCGCGTCAGGGCGTCGCCGCCGCGCTGAATTCGCTGCCGCATGAGCGGATCATGACCTCGGTCGCCGACGATCCCTACGGGATCTACTGCTACCTCTGCACCACGCTCGAATATCCCGAGAGCCGTGACTGGGTGATCTTCAACCTGCGCGACGACGTGACCTTCGCCGACGGCACCCCGATGACCGCCGAGGACCTGAAGTTCACCAACGAGCTGTTCCTCGAGCAGGGCATCGCCGAGTTCCGCGCCGTGGTGCAGAACTTCCTCGACGGCGTCGAGGTGCTGGGGCCGCACCGGATCAAGTTCACCTTCAACAAGGACGCCCCGCGTCGCGACGTGATCGGCTTCGCCGGATCGACCATCGCCTTCTCCAAGGCGTGGTTCGAGGAGACCGGCGCGCGGATCGACGAAAGCACGCAGGAGCCCTTCCTCGGCACCGGTGCCTACGAGTTGAAGAGCTTCGATATCAACCGGCGCATCGTCTATGGCCGCAACGAGAATTTCTGGGGCGCCGACCACCCGTTCAACATCGGGCGCAACAATTTCGACACGATCCGGGTCGAGTATTTCGCCGACAGCAGCGCCGCCTTCGAGGGCTTCAAGTCGGGCGAGTATACCTTCCGGGCCGAGAACTCCTCCAAGGACTGGGCCACCGGTTACGACTTCCCGGCGATCCAGAAGGGCTGGGTGGTGCGCGAGGAGATCCCCGACGGCACCATCGCCGGCGCGCAGGCCTTCATCTTCAACCTCGACGACCCGAAGTGGCAGGATCCGCGTGTCCGCGAGGCGATCGGGATGATGTTCAACTTCGAATGGTCGAACGAGTCGCTCTTCTACGGCCTCTACGAGCGGGTCGAGAGCTTCTTCGAGAACTCCGATCTCGAGGCGACCGGCACCCCGTCCGAGGGCGAGCGCGCGCTCCTCGAGCCGCTGGTCGAGGAAGGGCTCCTGCCCGAGAGCATTCTGACCGAGGAGGCACGCCGTGCCCCGGTGCTCGACGTCTCGGCCAACACCCCGGATCGCCGCACTTACCGCGAGGCCGGGCGGCTTCTTGAGGAGGCGGGCTGGACCGTCGGCGATGACGGCCTGCGCCGCAAGGATGGCGAGGTGCTGGAGCTGGTCTTCCTTCAGGTCAGCCCGCAATTCGACCGCATCGTGAACCCCTTCATCGAGAACCTCGCCCGGCTGGGGGTGAAGGGCGTGCTCGATCGGGTCGATACCGCGCAATATGTCGAGCGCACCCGCTCGGGCGATTTCGACCTCGTCAACCACACCTTCTCGATGGGCTTCGAGCCGGGGGTCGAGCTGGAGCAGTGGTATGCCTCCAAGACCGCCGACGACAGCTCGCGCAACCTGATGCGGCTGCGCAACCCGGCGGTGGACCGTCTGGTGACCGAGGTGATCAACGCGCAGTCGCTCGAGGATCTGACCACCGCCACCCATGCGCTCGACCGGGTGCTCAGGGCCGAGGTGATCTGGGTGCCGCAATGGTACAAGGACGTCTACACCGTCGCCTATTACGACCAGTACCGTCATCCCGAGAACATGCCGCCGCTGACACTGGGCGAGATGGACTTCTGGTGGTACGACGCCGAGGCCGCAGAAGAGCTGCGCGCCGCGGGCGCGCTGCGCTAAAGGAGAATTTCCGACCGCATGGGCGCCTATATCCTCAGACGTTTGCTGCTCGTGATCCCGACGCTGCTCGGGATCATGATCATCAACTTCGCCCTCGTGCAGTTCGTGCCGGGCGGGCCGATCGAGCAGATCATCGCCCAGATGGAGGGCGGTGGCGACGTGTTCGAGAGCATCGCCGGCGGCGGGGCCGAGGTGAGCCAGGGCGGAGGCGACAGCGACTATATCGGCGCGCGCGGCCTGCCGCCCGAGTTCATCGCCGAGCTTGAGCGCGAGTTCGGCTTCGACAAGCCGCCGCTGGAGCGGTTCCTGAACATGATGTGGAACTACATCCGCTTCGATTTCGGCGAGAGCTACTTCCGCTCGATCTCGGTGGTCGACCTGGTGCTGGAGAAGATGCCGGTCTCGATCACGCTGGGGCTGTGGTCGACGCTGCTGGCCTATCTGATCTCGATCCCGCTGGGCATCCGCAAGGCGGTGCGCGACGGCTCCTCCTTCGACACCTGGACCTCCGGCGCCATCATCGTCGGCTACGCGATCCCCGGCTTCCTCTTCGCGATCCTGCTGATCGTGCTCTTTGCCGGGGGCTCCTACTGGCGGATCTTCCCGCTCAGGGGGCTGACCTCCGACAATTGGGAAAGCCTGTCGCTGATCGGCAAGGTGCTCGACTACTTCTGGCACATCACGCTGCCGGTGCTGGCCTCGACCATCTCGGCCTTCGCGACGCTGACGCTGCTGACCAAGAATTCCTTCCTCGACGAGATCAAGAAGCAATACGTGATGACGGCCCGGGCCAAGGGGCTCACCGAGCGCCGGGTCCTCTACGGCCACGTCTTCCGCAACGCGATGCTGATCGTGATCTCGGGCTTCCCGGCGCTGTTCATCGGCGTGTTCTTCGGCGGCAGCCTGATCATCGAGACCCTGTTCTCGCTCGACGGTCTGGGACGGCTCGGCTTCGAGGCGACCGTGGCGCGCGACTACCCGGTCGTGTTCGGCACCCTTTTCGCCTTCTCGCTGCTGGCGCTGGTCGTCGGCATCCTCACCGACCTCACATATGTGCTGATCGACCCGCGCATCGACTTCGAACGGAGAGGCTGAATGGCGCTGTCGCCGCTCAACGCGCGCCGCTGGCGCAATTTCAAGCGTAACCGCAGGGCGCTGTGGTCGCTCGTCATCTTCTCTGTGCTGTTCGGGCTGAGCCTCTTCGCGGAGCTTCTGGCCAACGACAAGCCATTGCTGGTGAGCTATCGCGGCGAACTCAGAAGCCCCATCGTGAGCTTCTATTCCGAGCGGGATTTCGGCGGCGATTTTCCGACCGAGGCGGCCTATTCGGACCCCGAGGTGCAATGCCTGATCGTCACCGGCGGGCTGACCGACTGCTTCTACGAGCCGGCGGCGATCATGGCGGCGGCCGAGGCGGGCGAGCCGCTGCCGCTCGAGGAGAGCGACCCGGCCGATTACGCCAAGGGCTGGATGATCTGGCCGCCGATCCCCTATTCCTACGACACCATCGTCGACGTGCCCGGCGTCGCCCCGGCGCCGCCGTCGGAGACCAACTGGCTCGGCACCGACGACACCAAGCGTGACGTGGTTGCGCGGGTGATCTACGGCTTCCGGCTTTCGGTGGTCTTCGCGATCATCGTCACGCTGGCCTCGTCGCTGATCGGCATCGTGGCGGGCGCGGTGCAGGGCTATTTCGGCGGCTGGACCGACCTGATCTTCCAGCGGATCATCGAGATCTGGACCGGCACGCCTTCGCTCTACGTGATCATCATCGTCTTCGCGATATTGGGACGAAGTTTCTGGCTACTGGTGTTTCTCACCGTGCTGTTCGGCTGGCCCTCGCTGGTCGGCGTGGTGCGGGCCGAGTTCCTGCGCGCCCGCAACTTCGAATACATCCGCGCTGCCCGGGCGCTGGGCGTCTCCGACAGCAAGATCATGTTCCGCCACATGCTGCCCAACGCCATGGTCGCGACGGTCACCATGCTGCCCTTCCTCGTCACCGGCGCCATCGGCACGCTGGCCGCGCTCGATTTCTTGGGCTTCGGCCTGCCGTCTTCGGCGCCCTCCCTGGGCGAGCTGACCTTGCAGGCCAAGCAGAACCTGCAGGCGCCGTGGCTCGGCTTCACCGCCTTCTTCACCTTCGCGATCATGCTGTCGCTTCTGGTGTTCATCTTCGAGGGGGTGCGTGACGCCTTCGACCCGAGGAAGACCTTCGCATGACCGACACGATCCTCGACGTCCGCGACCTGAACGTGGACTTCCGGCAGGACGGCCGCCGGGTGCCCGCGGTGCGCGGCGTCTCCTTTCACGTGGAGCGCGGCGAGACCGTGGCGCTGGTCGGCGAGAGCGGGTCCGGCAAATCGGTCACCGCGCTTTCGACCGTGCAGCTGCTGGGCGAGACGGCCGAGGTGTCCGGCTCGGTGACCTATGAGGGGCGCGAGATGGTCGGCGCGCCCGAGGCCGAGCTGCGGCGGGTGCGCGGCAACGACATCTCCTTCATCTTCCAGGAGCCGATGACCTCGCTCAACCCGCTGCACACGCTGGAGCGGCAGCTGTCGGAGTCGATCGAGCTGCACCAGGGGCTGCGCGGTTCGGCGGTGCGGACCCGCATCATCGAGCTTCTGACCCGGGTCGGCATCCGTGACCCGGAAACCCGCCTCGGCGCCTATCCGCACCAGCTTTCGGGCGGGCAGCGGCAGCGGGTGATGATCGCCATGGCGCTGGCCAACAACCCCAACCTACTGATCGCCGACGAGCCGACCACCGCGCTCGACGTGACGATCCAGGCGCAGATCCTCGAATTGCTGGCCGAGCTCAAGCGCGACACCGGCATGGCGATGCTGTTCATCACCCATGATCTCGGCATCGTCCGCCGCATCGCCGACCGGGTCTGCGTCATGAAGGATGGCGAGATCGTCGAGCAGGGGCCGACGGCCGAGATATTTGCCAACCCCAGGCACCCCTATACCCGCATGCTGCTCGAGGCCGAATCGACCGGCCTGCCGGACCCGGTCTCCGAGGCCGCGCCGGTGGTCGCCGAGACTGAAAACCTGAAGATCTGGTTCCCGATTCATCGCGGGCTGCTCAAGCGGACGGTCGGGCACGTGAAGGCGGTCAACGACGCCACGCTGTCGGTGCGCGCCGGCGAGACCGTGGGCGTGGTCGGCGAGAGCGGCTCGGGCAAGACGACGCTGGCGCTCGCCATGGCGCGGCTGATCGGCTCGGAGGGCAAGATCCGCTTCGACGGGCGGGAGATCCAGGATCTAAGCCAGCGGCGGATGCGGCCGCTGCGCTCGGAAATCCAGATCGTGTTCCAGGATCCCTTCGGTTCGCTCTCGCCGCGCATGACGGTGGCGCAGATCATCGCCGAGGGGCTTGGCGTCCACGGCGTCGAGAAGGGCCGCGACCGGCGCGACATGGTTGCCGAGATCATGCGCGAGGTCGGGCTCGATCCCGACTCCATGGATCGCTACCCGCACGAGTTCTCGGGCGGCCAGCGCCAGCGCATCGCCATCGCCCGCGCGCTGATCCTGCGGCCGCGCCTCATCGTGCTCGACGAGCCGACCAGCGCGCTCGATATGACTGTGCAGGTGCAGATCGTGGAGCTTCTGCGGGCGCTGCAGCGCAAGTACAGCCTCGCCTATGTCTTCATCAGTCACGACCTGAAGGTGGTGCGCGCGCTGAGCCACAAGGTGATGGTGATGAAGAACGGCGACGTGGTCGAGGCTGGCTCCGCCGAGGCGATCTTCGACGCGCCGCGCACCGACTATACCCGTGCGCTGATGGCGGCGGCGTTCTGAACCCGTACCGCGTCGCGGGGTCCGCGACGGCGTATCATGCGTATTTGCCGGAATGGTGAAGGGGGGGCGGGGCGCTCGTCCGGGTGGGGTCTGAGCCTCACCCAGTCTTTGAGGCACAAGACGCGCGGTCAGGCGCTGTAGCGGAACCGCGCCTCGCCCAGCCCCTCGATCGCCACGACGCAGGATTGGCCCGGGGCTACCGATCCCACTCCCTCGGGCGTACCGGTAAGGATCAGGTCGCCGGGGCACAGCGTCACCAAGCGGGACAAATGGGCGATGATCTCGGCCACGCTCCAGA
The DNA here is from genome assembly GCF_034371605.1 of Limimaricola variabilis. Lineage (NCBI taxonomy): Bacteria > Pseudomonadati > Pseudomonadota > Alphaproteobacteria > Rhodobacterales > Paracoccaceae > Limimaricola > Limimaricola variabilis. Next base: position 2,686,325 of record NZ_CP139691.1, read on the forward strand.
TCATCTGCGACAGGTCTCCCGCCTGCCTTTCGTTGTCATCGACATGGCAGGTGATCCGCCCCCGCGCGGGATGGCCGATCTCGGCCGCCGGATGGACAGGGCCCAGGATCGCCGAGGAATCGAAGCCCTTGGCCATGTCCCAGGGCCGGCGCATTTCCTTGGCCTCGGCCTGCAGGTCGCGGCGGGTGAGGTCGTTGGCGGCGGCGTAGCCCCAGACATGATCGAGCGCGTCGGCCACCGCGATCCCGCTGCCACCGGTGCCCATCAGCACCGCGAGTTCGGCCTCGTGATGCAGGTTGGCGGTGGCGGACGGGTAGGGCAGTTCCGCCCCCGTGGCGACGACGGCGCTGGCGGGCTTGGTGAAGAAGAAGGGCGGCTCGCGTTCGTCGGCGCCCATCTCGCGGGCATGGGCAGCATAGTTGCGACCGACGCAGAACACCCGGTGCAGCCCGACCTCGACCTCGGGATCGGTCGTGGCGAAGCGCGGCGGGGCGGGGGGCACGACGGCGAGACGGGGCATGCGAACTCCTGTGCTGAGCGCTCTCACCCAAATCGCTCGGGCTCCCGAATGCAAGACGGCGCCGCGTTCCGGGAGGAGAACGCGGCGCCGTCGGGCCGTTCAGAGCGGGGAGGAGGCGCTCAGGACGGTCCGATCATGAAACACATGGCGCCACGGGCCTGCAGCCGGCGGCAGGCGAGGTCGGCGGCCTCGTTGGTGAGACCCATGAAGTTGGCGTCGAAGCCACCCGAACGCTGGGTGACGCGGCGCAGCGCCCCGTCGAGCGCGCCCGGCTCGTTCAGCGCGGTCTGGATCAGCACCCGCTCGGCGGCGCCGCGGCTGTTGAAGCGGCCGACATTGATGCCCCAGAGCCGTCCGCCGGAGGTCGAGACGCGGGTCACCACCTCGGGCACCGCCTGCATCCGCGAGGCGTCGACCGGCGCGATGGCGGCCGCGGTCATGATCATCTCGGTCGGGCGCGCCTCCGGGGTGGTCTCGGGGGCGATCCCGGCTTCGGCGAAGAGCTCTGCGGTTTCCGGGGCCATGTCGCTCAGATCGGTGACCGGGGCGGCGGCGACGGCCACCGCTTCGGTCACGGCCTCGGCGACCGGTGCGGGCGTCGGCTGGGCGGTGGAGGCCGAAGCTGAGGAGACCAGCAGCGCGGCGGCGAGCGCATCCTCGATGCCGCTGGCGGTGGCGACCTGCACCGGTGCTGCAGCGGCGGCGCCCGGACGGATCTGCGGCCGCAGGCTGCGCTTGACCACGCCGGTCACGCGAATCGTGTGGGCGCCGGTGGTCGGGCCGAGCGCCGGGGTGGCTGCGACCAGCGCCGGCGCTTGGGCGGGTGCTGCGCCGGGCTGGCTGGCAAAGCCCTTGTCGAGCAGCTTCATCACCTGAGCGTTGCGGTTCGCGGTCGAGGTGCCGCCGAAGACGGTGGCGATGATCCGGCGGTCGCCGCGCTGGGCCGAGGCCACGAGGTTGTAGCCGGCGGCGTTGGTGAAGCCGGTCTTGATGCCGTCCGCGCCCTTATAGGCGTCGAGGAAGCGGCGGTTGGTGTTGTTCACCTGCTTCATGCCGGCGTCGGCGGTGCGGCGCGAGAACAGGTTATAATACTGCGGGAAGTCGTAGATCATGTGCCGGCCCAGCACGGTCATGTCGCGAGCCGTCGACAAATGGTTCGGATGGGTCAGCCCGTGCTGGTTGACGAAGGTGGTGTTGCGCATCCCCATCGCCTGGGCGGTCGCGTTCATCCGCCGGGCAAAGGCCTCCTCGCTGCCGGAGATCGCGAAACCGATGGCGGCGGCGGCATCGTTGGCCGACTTCACCGCGGCGGCGCGCAGCAGGTAGCGGAACTTGATCTTCTGACCGCTGCGCAGCCCCAGCTTCGAGGGCGGCTGGGCGGCGGCATAGGACGGAATCGTCACTTCGCTGTCGAGACCGATCTCGCCGCGCTGGATCGCCTGGAACGCGATGTAGAGGGTCATCATCTTGGTCAGCGAGGCCGGGTGCAGCCTCGTATCGGCGTTTTCCTCGTGGATGACTTGGCCCGTCTTGGCGTCCACGACCATCGCCGCGTAAGGCGCGGCGACCGCGCCGGTAGCGATGGTGATACTCGCCATGAGGGTGGTTACGATCAACAGCCCGGTCCGGGCCGTCCTCGACAGACGACTGCTCACGTGGATTGCCTCTCGTTTTGCCTCGCGGGTTCCGGTTCGTTGCGCCGGGACCTCATCATTGTCCTTAAATCTAGCATGGACGCAGCGTTACGAAAATAGACTAATTCTCAATCGGTTTTCTTGAATAGTTGAGGTTCCGCGCTAACCGTGAGCCGACTCGCCCTATGCGAAAGACGTGCATAATTGACAGGCCCGTAGAGAGCATGGGGTGCTCCGAGGGCGTGGCGGGAAAGTCGCAGGCAAGCCCGAGCCGCGCGGTTCAGGCTTCGAGCTTTTCAACCAGAGCGGGTAGGCGGGCAAGATCGTCGAGCCGCCGGAACCGGGGGTGCGACAGCGGCGGTTCGGCGTGCTCGAGCTCCCAAGTGGTCTCGAACGGCACGTGGACGCCCCAGCCGCCGGCCTCCAGCACCGGGATCACATCGGACTTGAGCGAATTGCCGACCATCACCGCCCGATCCGGCGCGACGCCGTGCCGGGCGAAGATCCCGGCATAGACCGGAGCGGTCTTGTCCGAGACGATCTCGACCGCCTCGAAGGCATCGCCCAGACCCGACTGCGCCAGCTTGCGCTCCTGGTCGAGCAGGTCGCCCTTGGTCACCAGCATCAGCCGCGCCCGGCCCGACAGCGCGGTCACCGCGGTCTCGACGCCCGGCAGCAACTCGATCGGGTGGGCCAGCATCTCGCGGCCCATCGCCATGATCTCGCCGATGGCGGCTGAGGGCACCCGCGCCTCGCTGACCTCGATCGCGGTCTCGATCATCGACAGCACGAATCCCTTCACCCCGAACCCGTAGCGTCCCAGATTGCGTCGCTCGGCGGCAAGCAGGCGTTCGCGCAGGTGATCCTCGCCGGCATGATCGCGCAGCAGGTCGACGAATCGGGCTTGCGTGGAGCGGAAGAAGCGCTCGTTGTGCCACAGCGTGTCGTCGGCATCGAAGGCGACGGTCCAGCGTTGCGGCATCGGGAACACTCCTCCTCGGGGGGCGGTCTTTTCACCGCCGCCGGGGCGCTTATATAACGGGGCGCAAGCAGGATTGGCAACGAGGCGTGCACCCTGACCGAAAGGACCTGAGAGCGGATGACGATGCGGAACGCGGCGATCCAAATGGCGGGACAGGGCGACGGAGAGGGCGACGACCTCACCGGCGTCAAGGTCGAGACGCGCCCCAAGACCAAGCGACCGCCGCTCTACAAGGTGTTGATCCTCAACGACGACTACACCCCGATGGAGTTCGTGGTGCACGTGCTCGAGCGGTTCTTCGGGCTGAGCCATGCCCAGGCCTTCGAGATCATGCTCACCGTGCACAAGAAGGGCGTCGCCGTGGTCGGCGTGTTTTCCTACGAGATCGCCGAGACCAAGGTGGCGCAGGTGATGGATTTCGCGCAACGTCATCAGCACCCGTTGCAATGCACGATGGAACGGGAATAGGGGTTTGCCCCTGTTTCGCCAACTGCTTCCGGAGCGCCCATGGCCGATGCCCGTCTGACCACCGCGACACAAAGCGGCGCGCTCGTGCTGCCCGAGGGCGAGATTCTGGCCCTGCGCCCGAACGCCGACGCCGATCTCGGCGCGCTGCCGCGCGACCGCACCCGGATCCTGCACGGCTTCCGGCCCGACATCGACGCGCTCGAGGCGCAGGGTTGGACAGTCGGCGAGCCGGCCCCGGCCGCCGCAGCGGTGGTGTTCGTGCCGCGGGCCAAGCCGCTGGCTCGGGCCTTGGTGGCGCAGGCGGCACGGCTGGCGCCGCTGGTGATCGTCGACGGGCAGAAGACCGACGGCGTCGACAGCCTCTGGCGCGAGTTGCGCAACCGCATCCCCGAGATCCCCTGTGTCACCCGCGCCCATGGCCGACTGTTCTGGTTCGACGCCTCGGCCGCCGACCTTTCCGATTGGGAGGCGCCGGCCCCGGCACCGGTGGATGGCGGCTTCGTCACCCAGTGGGGCGCCTTTTCGGCCGACGGGCCAGATCGTGGTTCGCAGATGCTGGCGGCGGCGCTGCCGGCCAAGCTGCCGTCGCGGATGGCCGATCTGGGCGCGGGCTGGGGCTATCTGGCGCGCGCCGTGCTGGCGCGGGACGGGGTGAAGAGCCTCGATCTGGTCGAGGCGGAGAAGCTCGCCCTCGACTGCGCCCGGGTCAACGTCACCGACGAGCGTGCCACCTTTCATTGGGCCGACGCGACGCGGTTCAAAGCGGATCACCTCTATGACGGCGTGGTCATGAACCCGCCCTTCCACACCGGCCGGGCCGCCGATCCGGCGCTCGGCCGCGCCTTCATCGCGGCGGCGGCGCGGATGCTCGCGCCCTCGGGCCAGCTGTGGATGGTGGCCAACCGGCATCTGCCCTATGAGGCGAGCCTGCGCGACAGCTTCCGCACGGTCGAGGAGATCGGTGGCGACGGCGCTTTCAAGCTGTTCCACGCGATCCGGCCGCTCAAGCCCACCGACAAGAAATCCCGCTGACACCTTCCCTTCACCGGAGACCGTCATGAGCTTTTCCATCGCCGGCAAGACCGCGATCGTGACCGGGGCCGCGCATGGCGTCGGTCTCGCCATCGCCCGCGCCATGGTCGAGGCGGGGGCCAACGTGGTCTTCGTCGATCGTGACGAAGCCGCGCTCGAGCGCGAGACCTCCGTGCTGCGCGAGGCCGATGGGCCGGTGCGGCACTTCGCGGGGGATCTGCGCGAGCGGCTGACCATCACCAACCTGCTCTCCTTCACCGTCGACGCATTCGACCGGATCGATATTCTCGTCAACGCGGCGCGGCAGGTGCGAGTCTCTGACCCGCTCGACCACGAGGACGATTCGGTCGAGCGGCTGCTCGACCAGAACCTGATGTCGGCGCTACGGCTGAGTCAGGCGGCGGCCAAGCGGATGATCAAGCAGGCCGAACCCGACAGCACAGCGCCGCTGGGATCGATCATCAATCTCAGCTCGATCGCCGCGCGGCTCGCCCATCCCGAGCTGCTGGGCTACTCGGTGAGCTGCGCCGCGCTCGACCAGATGACCCGCTCCATGGCGGTGGCGCTGGCGCCCAAGCGGATCCGCGTCAACGCCGTGGCTTTCGGCTCGGTGATGAGCGCCTCGCTCAAGCAGTCGCTGAGCGAGCATGACGAGATCCGCGAGGCGATCCTGCACTGCACGCCGCTGGGCCGGATTGCCTCGGCCAGCGAAGTGTCCGACGCGGTGCAGTATCTCGCATCGGACGCCTCGGCCTTTGTCACGGGGCAGGTGATCACCGTCGATGGCGGTCGCAGCCTGATCGATCCCAGCCACGTCGCCGCGCATTAGGCGCGGCCCCGGCTCAGGCCGGGTAGAGGGCCGCGCATTGCGCCCGCGCCGGCCCTTCGGCGCGGGTCAGCGCCTCGCGCCGCTGCAGCAGCTGGTCGAGCTTAACCTTCTCTGCCTCGATGTCGAGCGTGACCGGCACCCGGACTTCCTGGCTCACCGTGCGGTCGCAGAAGCGCTGGCGCAGCGTGCCGTTCTCGTCGCGATACTCGCAGACGCCGCGCCGGGTGCGCAGCTCCTCGCGCTCCTCGATGCCGTAGCCCCGGGCGATGTTGCCGCGGGTCTCGGCGATCAGTGCGTCGATCACGCGGCCCTGGCGTCCGACCGAGGACAGGCAGCTCTCACGCGGCGTGGCGCAGGCGGCGAGGGCGAGGGGCAGGACGAGCAAAATGGCGGAACGCATCGGTAATCTCCGGTCGAATCGGCAAGGGGCCAGCGGGTCGCATGGCGGGCTGGCGGAGAGGATGCTAGACGGGACCGATATTCAATAGCAGGGGGCGCGGATGACCTCGACCGGCATGACGAGCGAGAAGGACGAGGCGGCGGGCTGGTTTCGCAGCCTGCGCGACGAGATCGTCACCGCCTTCGAGGCGCTGGAGGACGCCCAGACCGGGGGGCCGCTTTCGGAGCGCCCGGTCGGTCGTTTCGAGGTGACCCCGACCAAGCGCCGGGGCGATGACGGCGAGGATGCCGGCGGCGGTCTGATGAGCGTAATGCGCGGCGGCCGTGTGTTCGAGAAGGTCGGGGTGAACGTCTCGACCGTGTTCGGCACGCTGGGCGCGGCGGCGCAGGCCTCGATGGCCGCGCGCGGCGTGCCCGGGGTCGAGGCCGATCCGCGTTTCTGGGCCTCGGGCATCAGCCTGGTGGCGCATATGCAGAACCCGCATGTGCCCGCCGTGCACATGAACACGCGGATGTTCTGGACGCCGAACGCCTGGTGGTTCGGTGGCGGGGCGGATCTCAACCCCTGCATCGAATATGCCGAGGACACGGCGCATTTCCATGGCGCGCTCAAACGTCATCTCGACCCGCATGGCGCCGATCTCTACCCGGCGCTCAAGACCTGGGCCGACGAGTACTTCTTCATTCCCCATCGTGGCCGGGCGCGCGGCGTCGGCGGCGTGTTCATGGATGACCGCTGCACCGGCGACTGGCGTGCCGATTTCGCGCTGACCCGGGATATCGGCCGCGCCTTCCTGCCCGCCTGGCTGCCGCTGGCCGAGAAGCGGCGCGGCATGGCGTGGGACGAGGCCGACAAGGACGTGCAGCTGCGCCATCGCGGGCTCTATGCCGAATACAATCTCGTCTATGATCGCGGCACCAAGTTCGGGCTCGCCACCGGCCACGACCCCGATGCCGTGCTGATGAGCCTGCCGCCTCTCGCGAAATGGGTCTGAACTTCCGCTGATCTTCCAAGGGCTTTGACCCGCGCCCGGCTCCGGTGTCTTATGATGTCGAAGCGATCGGGAGGAGCGGATGACGCGCGTGGAAGAGCGGCCCGAGGCACGTCGCGAGTTCAATTCGGCCGAGATCGGCGCTCTGGCGCATCTGTGGCGCGGCGAGGTCTACCGCTCGACCATCTGGCGCACCCGGCTCGATACCACCACCAACTGGGCGGTGGTCACGCTCGGCATCGCGCTGTCGATCGCCTTCGCCTCGCGCGAGGCCTCGCCGCTGCCCCTGGTGCTGGTCGGCATATTGATCCTGTTCTTCCTGATGCTGGAGGCGCGGCGTTACCGCTATTTCAACGTCTGGCGCGCCCGCTGCCGCTGGATCGAGACGCATTTCTACGCGCCGATGCTGCAGGATGGCGATCTGCGGCTGGGTGAGGGCTGGCAGAAGGAGCTGGCCGAGGATTACTGGGTGCCGCGCTACCACGTGTCATTTCAGGTCGCGGTGGGACGGCGGATCCGGCGCAACTACCTGTGGATCCTGCTGATCCAGACCGTCGCCTATATCGGCAAGTTGGTGGTGCACCCGACCCCGGTCGAGGGGGTCGAGATGTTTGTCGACCGCGCCGCCATCGGCCCGGTGCACGGGCTGTGGGTGCTGGCGGCGGGGCTGGTCTACGTGATCGCCTGGACCGGCTGGGCGCTGCAGAGCTGGCACCATGACCGGCGCCGCTGGGGCTCGACCCAGCGGCCCTCCGGCATGGGTTAGCGGGTTTCGCGCAGCGTCTCGATCATCAGCGCCACGTTCTCGGGGTCGGCGTCGGGGGTGATGCCGTGGCCGAGATTGAAGACATGCGGGCCGCGCGCGAAGGCGTCGCGGATGCGCCGCGTCTCGTCGATCAGATCCTGCCCGCCGGTGACCATGTGGCGGCTGGCGAGATTGCCCTGCACGCAGGCAAGGGGCTGCACGTGCTCGGCCGCCCATTCCGGGCTCACACCGTCGTCGAGCGCGATGCAATCGGCGCCGATTGCGCGAGCGGCATCGACGAAACGTTCGCCTGCACCGCGCGGGAAGGCGATGACCGGCAGGCCCGGGTGCCGTGCCTTGAGCGCAGCGGTAATGCGCGCCATCGGCGCGATGGAATAGCGGTCCAGATCGTCGCCGGTGAGCGAGCCCGCCCAGCTGTCGAAGATCTTGATGACTTCGGCGCCCGCGTCGACCTGTGTCGAGAGATACTCGATCGTCGCCTCGGTGATCCGGTCGAGCAGCGCCTCGAATTCGGGCCGGTTCTCGTCCTTGAGCGCGTGCGCCGGGCCCTGATCGGGCGTGCCGCGCCCGGCGATCATGTAGGTGGCCACCGTCCAGGGCGCGCCGGCGAAACCGATCAGCGCGGTCTCGCGCGGAAGCTCGCGGGAGAGGATCTTCACCGTCTCGTATACCGGGGCGAGGTGATCGTGAATCGCATCGGCCGGCTTCAGCGCCGCGACGCCGCCCTTCTCCATGATCGGCGACAGACGCGGCCCCTCGCCGGTGACGAACCACAGATCGAGGCCCAGCGCCTGGGGCACCAGCAGGATGTCCGCGAACAGGATCGCCGCGTCGAAGCCGTAGCGGCGGATCGGCTGCAGCGTCACCTCGGCGGCAAGCTCGGGGTTGTAGCACAGCGACAGGAAATCGCCCGCCTTGGCGCGGGTGGCGCGGTATTCCGGCAGGTAACGTCCGGCCTGCCGCATCATCCAGATCGGCGGGACGGGCAGGGTCTCGCCCGCGAGGGCGCGCAGCAGCAGCTTCGACGGGGGGGTGTGGGCAATGCTCATGCATCCTCGTCCCGCCGAAGGGGCGCAAAGTCAAGCCGCGCGGGCAGGGGCGCGGCAGGCGGTCGCGGTTGCCGCGCGCTCAGGCGGCGCGTAGAGATTGACGCATGACCCGCGATCTTCCCACCCCCGCCCAACCGCTTCGCATCGGCACCCGCGGCTCGCCGCTGGCACTGGCGCAGGCCAACGAGACGCGCGCGCTGCTGGCCCAGGCCTGGGACCTGCCCTTCGAGGCCTTCGAGGTGGTGATCATCCGCACCACGGGCGACCGGGTGATCGACCGCCCACTGAGCCAGATCGGCGGCAAGGGCCTGTTCACTAAGGAGATCGAGGAGGCGCTGAGCGCCGGTGCCATCGACATCGCGGTCCATTCGATGAAGGACATGCCGGTCGAGCAACCCCCGGGGCTGGTGCTCGACGGCTATCTGGAGCGCGAGGACCCGCGCGACGCCTTCGTCAGCCTGTCCTGCACCGCGATCGCCGATCTGCCCAAGGGGACGGTGGTCGGCACCTCGAGCCTGCGGCGCAAATCGCAGATCCTCGCCCGACGGCCCGATCTCGAGGTGGTGGAGTTTCGCGGCAACGTGCAGACCCGGCTGCAGAAGCTCGAGGACAAGGTTGCCGAGGCGACATTCCTGGCGATGGCGGGTCTCAACCGGCTTGGCATGATCGACAGCGTGCCGGCCCGCGCCATCGGCACCGAGGATATGCTGCCCGCCATCGCGCAGGGCGCGATCGGCATCGAGCGGCGCGGCGCCGACAGCCGGGTGGCCGAATTGCTGGAGCCCATCCATCACGTGGAGACCGCGCAACGGCTCGCCTGCGAGCGCGCCTTTCTCGCCGCGCTCGACGGCTCGTGCCAGACGCCGATCGCCGGTCTGGCGGAGATCGAGGGCGGGCGGCTGCGGTTCAGGGGCGAGATCCTGCGCCCCGACGGATCCGAAGTGCTGGCCGAGGCCGGTGAGACGGCCATCGCCGACGGCCCGGCCCTGGGCCGCGAGCTCGGCGAAACGCTGCGCCGGATCGCCGGGCCGGGTTTCTTCTCGGTTTGATATCTGCCCGCGCCCCGAGGGGGCGCGGGCAGAGGGTTCACCGCATCTCGGCTTCGGTGGTGAAGAGGTAGTTCTCGCCCGCGTTCTGGTGGCAGGCAATGCAGCCCGCTTCGGCGTTCTTGCCCACCAGACCGGCCAGCGCCACGCCGTTCGGGTTCTGGTCGAGGCTGCCGTCGGGCAGGTACTTGGCATAGAACCAGTCGCCGGTGTCGGCGTCGTATCCGGCCTCGCGGCGGAACATCACCGTGAGCGCGCCCAGATGCTCACCGGGCATGCCGAGAACCTGGTCCACCGTCACCCCTTCGGGGCCGTAGTTGCGCTTGACCACCAGCGCACCGTCATGGCCGTCGATCGTGGCGCGTGCGTAGAAGGTCTCGAGCATCATCCCGTGCGGATCGGTGCCGGGATACGGGAAGGACATGATCGCGCCTTCGCCCGCGAGGTTCTGTTCGACCATCGCCTGCCAGAGCTTCTCGGCATAGGCCTGGTCCTCGTCGCCGCCGAACATCGGCGCATCCTGCGCCAGCGCCGCGCCCGCGAGCCCCAGCCCGAGCGCTGCCATCATCCACTTGATCGCCATCGTTACCTCCCTTTGCACATGCCAACAGCCTAGCCCCGCTACGCCTTTCCTCTTGGTCAACTGCTTTCACGTTGACGAGAGGTCGGCGCGCAGAGATGGGGGCGGCCGTCGCGAAACCGTGCTAGCATGACCCATCCGGACGGCCCCGCCGCCGGTTTTCGGCCCATGGCGGGGCCGCCCTTCGCACATGACGGGAGGGCGATATGGCCAATACGGACGGCGTAGACAGAACCATCGGCAATCCGCTGAGTTGGACCGGCCGCGTGATCGGCGCGGGCACGCGGCATCTGGGAGAGGGAGCCCGCGAGACGGTGGGGCGCGACCACGCCCCGATCAAGATCCGCAGCATCGGGATAGAGGACCTGCGCGCCGCGCTGCGCGCGGGCTGGGACGATTTCAAGGCGTTCCGATCGGACGTGATCTTCCTGTGCGTGGTCTACCCACTGGCCGGGTTGGTGCTGATCCGCTTTGCCATGAACGAAAGCCTGCTGCCGCTCCTCGTGCCGCTGATCACCGGCTTCGCGCTGCTCGGGCCGGTGGCTGCGGTCGGCCTCTACGAGATGAGCCGTCGGCGCGAGGCGGGCGGGCATCCGAGCTGGGGCGCGGCCTTCAAGGTGGCGGAATCGCCATCGGCCATCGCGATCCTGGCGCTTGGATTGGTGCTGCTCGCGATTTTCGTGGCCTGGATGCTGGCGGCCTGGATCATCTACGCGGTCACGCTGGGGCCCGAGCCGCCGGTCTCGGCGGTGGCCTTCTTCACCGACACGTTCACCACGGCACCGGGCTGGGCGATGATCGTCGTCGGCACGGTCACGGGCTTCCTGCTCGCGTCGCTGGTGCTGGTGATCGGCGCGATCTCCTTCCCGCTGCTGCTCGACCGGCATGTCGGCCTGCGTCGGTCGGTGAAGGCCTCGGCACGATTGGCGCGCAAGAACCCGCAAACCGTCGCGATCTGGGGCGCGATCGTCGTCATCGGGCTGGGCCTCGGCATGGCGACGCTGATGATCGGCCTGATCTTCGTGCTGCCGGTCCTCGGCCACGCGACATGGCACCTCTATCGCCGTGCCGTCGAACCGGCCGAGGAGATGACGGAAGAGCCCGTCTGAGACCGGGCGCGGGCCACGCGCCCGCGCCTCATTCCGCCAGTATCGCCACCGCCTCGTAGGGACGCAGTTCCACCGTGCCCGTTAGCGCGTCGCGCCCGGGGTAGTTCGCGCTGATCGCGCGCCCCGAGACGGCGAGCCCCTCGGGGATCTCTGCCGACACCGTCTCACCGGTGAAGTTCGCCAGAACCGAGATCTGCGCGCCATCGAGCCGGCGCGCATAGGCCATGAGCTTGGGGTGATCCTCGAGATAGGGGGTGTAATTCCCGTGCCGCATCACCGGCAGAACGCGGCGCAGCCCCGCCAGTTCGCGGTAATGGGCGATGATGCCGTCCGGATCGGCCCGGTCGGCGGCCACGTTGATCGTCGCGTGGTTGGGGTTCACCTCGATCCATGGCTCGCCGGTGGTGAAGCCCGCCCGATCGCTCGCATCCCACTGCATCGGCGTGCGCGCGTTGTCGCGGCCGTTCGAATTGGCGCCCGCGAGGAAATCGCCCGGCGTGACCCCGGCGGCGGTCTGGATGCGATGGAAGTTGAGCGTCTCGATGTCGCGGAACTGGCTGATGTCGGTGAAGCGGATGTTGGTCATGCCGATCTCTTCGCCCTGATAGATGTAGGGCGTGCCCTTCATCATGTGCAGCACCGTGGCGAGCATCTTGGCCGAGACCACGCGAAAGCGCCCGTCATCGCCGTATTTCGACACCGCGCGCGGCAGGTCATGATTGCTCCAGAACAACGAGTTCCAGCCATCCTGAGCGAGCGCGACCTGCCACTCGGTCAGCACCCGCTTGAGCCCCACGAGGTCGAAGGGCTTGGGCTTCCACTTGCCGTGCTTCTCGTCCCAGCCCTGCACGATATGGGCGAACTGGAACACCATCGACAATTCGCCCGCCTCGCGGCCCGAATATTTGAGAGCGCCCTCGGTCGTGGCGCTCCAGGCCTCGCCCACGGTGACGACGTCGCGGCCCTTGAGGGTGGCGTCGTGCATCTCGCGCAGAAAGGGATGCAGGTCTGGCCCGTCGGCGATGATGCCGGCATCCGGATCCTTGCCGATCAGGTCGATCACATCCATCCGGAAGCCTGCCACGCCGCGATCCAGCCACCAGTTCATCATGTCGTAGATCGCGCGGCGCAGCTCGGGGTTCTGCCAGTTCAGGTCGGGCTGCTTGCGGTCGAAGAGATGCAGGTAATATTGGCCGGTCCGCTCGTCATAGCTCCAGGCGGGACCGCCGAAATTCGACTGCAGGTCGTTGGGTGCGCCGCCACCGGGGGCCGGATCGCGCCAGACGTAGTAGTCGCGGTAGGGGTTGTCGCGGCTCTCGCGGGCCTGCCGGAACCATTCGTGCTCGTCCGAGGAGTGGTTGACCACGAGGTCCATGACGATGCCGATGCCGCGCGCTTTCGCCTCAGCGATTAGCCGGTCCATGTCGGCCAGCGTGCCGAACTCCGGCGCGATGTCGCGGTAATCCGAGATGTCGTAGCCATTGTCGGCCATGGGCGAGGCATAGACCGGCGACAGCCAGACGAAGCCGATCCCGAGATCGGCGAGATGGTCGAGCTTCGAGATGATGCCGGGGATGTCGCCGATCCCGTCGCCGTCGCTGTCGCAGAAGCTGCGCGGATAGATCTGGTAGGCGGTGGCGGCCTGCCACCAGGGCGCATGATCGGTCATCGCGGCTCCTCTCCTCATCGCTCGGTCTCAACCCTCGCCGCGCGCAGAGGGCAGCGCAACCCTTCTCTCCGAACCGTTTCGGAAATCGGCTGGACCTCCGCGGACGGGCTGCCTAACCCTTGCGCTGAGCCGAGACGCGCCGCTGTCGCGCGGTGCGTGCAACAAGGGAGAGACGCGATGCAGTATCGCAGGTTGGGCCGCACCGGCCTGCTGGTGTCGGAGCTGGCGCTGGGCACGATGATCTTCGGCGAGGAAGGCGGGCGCGGCACCGACGCCGCCATCGCCGGGCGGATGATCGACCGCTATCTCGACGCGGGCGGCAACCATGTCGACATCGCCAATGTCTATGCCGGCGGCCGCTCCGAGGAGATCGTGGGAGAGGCGGTCAGGGGACGGCGCGAGGAGCTGGTGCTGGCCACCAAGCTGCGCTGGCCGATGGGGCAGGGGCCCAACGAGGTCGGGCTGTCGCGCCACCACGTGATGAACTCGGTCGAGGCGAGCCTTCGGCGCATCGGCACCGACCGCATCGACCTGCTCTACATGCACGGATTCGACCCCTATACCCCGCTCGAAGAGACGCTGCGCGCCTTCGACGACCTCGTGAGCGCGGGCAAGGTTCGGTATCTGGGCGTATCGAACTTTGCCGCATGGCAGGCGATGAAGGCGCAGGGCATCGCAGAGCGCATGGGGTTCACGCCGCTGATCGCGGCGCAGTACCAGTACAGCCTCGTCGAGCGCGACATCGAGGACGAGTTTCTCGGCCTCTTTGCCAGCGAGGGCATCGGGCTGGTGCCCTGGGGCCCGCTCGGCGGCGGGTTTCTCAGCGGCAAGTACAAGGCCGGCGATCGGCCCACGGAGGGCGGGCGCATCGCCGATACGCCGGATGGCTACGAGGAAAGCTGGCACCGCCGCGCGACCGATCGCAACTGGGCGACACTGGCCGAGCTGGAAAAGGTGGCGCAGGCGCATGGCGCCACGCCGAGCCAAGTGGCGCTGGCCTGGCTTCTGGGTCGGCCGACCGTCGCCTCGGTGATCCTCGGCGCCCGCACGCCCGAGCAGCTCGAGGACAATCTCGGCGCGGCCGAACTGCAGCTCTCCGAGGCGGAAATGGCCCGGCTCGAGGAGGTGTCGCGCCCGGCGAGCCGTTATCCCTACCGGATCGTGAACCAGCCGGCGCGCTGAGACGATCCACGTGAAACGTCCCGGCCGCCGTTGAAGCCCGGCGGCCGGGCCGCTAGCGTCCGCCCCGAGAAGAGCGCGGGGAGGGCGCAATGCGAGACGAGGCGCAGCCGCCGCTGGCGGGGCTGAAGGTGGTGGAGCTGGCGCGAATTCTCGCGGGGCCCTGGGCGGGGCAGGTGCTCGCCGATCTGGGCGCGGAGGTGATCAAGGTCGAGGCGCCCGAGGGCGACGACACCCGCCGCTGGGGTCCGCCCTGGATCGAGGTCGAGGGCGACCGCTCGGCGGCCTATTTCCACGCCTGCAACCGCGGCAAGAAGAGCGTCACCGCTGACTTCCGTACGCCCGAGGGGCTGGCGCTGACCCGTGCGCTGATCGCAGGGGCCGACGTGGTGATCGAGAATTTCAAGGTCGGCGGCCTCGCCAGATACGGGCTCGACTACGATAGCCTCAAGGCGGAGAATCCGCGCCTCGTCTACTGCTCGATCACCGGTTTCGGGCAGGACGGACCCTATGCCAATCGCGCGGGCTACGACTTCCTGATCCAGGGCATGTCGGGGATCATGGACCTTACCGGCGATCCGGACGGCCAGCCGCAGAAGATCGGCGTGGCCTTCACCGACATCTTCACCGGTCTCTACTCGGTGATCGCGATCCAGGCCGCCCTGGCCGCGCGCGAGAAGACGGGGCAGGGCCAGCATATCGACATGGCGCTCATGGACTGCGCCACCGGGGTGCTCGCAAACCAGGCGATGAACTTCCTCGCTACCGGGGACGCACCGCGCCGGCTCGGCAACGCGCACCCGAACATCGCGCCCTACCAGGTGTTCTCCGCCTCGGATGGCGACCTGATCCTCGCCGTCGGCAATGACGGCCAGTTCCGGAGGGCCTGCAAGGTGCTGGGGCTCGACGCGCTGGCCGATGATCCGCGCTTCGTCACCAATGGCGCGCGGGTCGCAAACCGCGCCGCCCTGACCGATGCGATGGCCACCGCCTTCGCCGCTTGGAACCGCGACGCCGTGCTCGCCGCGCTCGAGGCCGCGACCGTGCCCGCCGGGCCGATCAACCGCGTCGATCAGGTCTTTGCCGACCCGCAGGTCATCGCGCGCGGCCTCCGGATCGACCCCGACGGCGTGCCCGGCCTGCGCAGCCCGATACGGTTCTCGCACAGCCCGCTCAAGCTCGACCGCCGCGCGCCGGTCTTGGGCGAGCATGACCCGCAGGACACGCAGGCCGACGAGGCGTGAGGCGGGGCTGGCGATGGCAGGCCTCGCGGCACTAGGCTCGGGCGATCCTCGGAGACCTCCCATGCGCGCCCTGATCATCGCCCTGCTGCTCGGCCTTGCCGCGCCTGCCTCCGCCGAGACGCTCGGCTGGGGCAGGATCTTTTCCAACGACTATTTCGGCGACGGTCATGACCGCTGGCGCGCGGGGGCCTTCACGCTGAGCCATGTCTCCGGCCCGGGCTGGGACGGTATCCCGCCCGCCATGCCCGAAGGGCTGGTCGAGCTGCGCCTGCGCACCGAGATCATCGCCCCCGCCCGCACCCGGGCGGGCCGCGATGATCGCCCCTATGTCGGGATCTCGGCCTTCGGCGCGTTCCTGCATCAGTCGATCGGGCCGTTCGAGGCCGCGACGGGCGGCGAGATCCTCGCCATCGGCCCCTCGACCGGGCATTCAGCCCTGCAGGAAGGGGTGCACGAAGTCCTGGGCTTCGATCCGCCGCGCGGCACCGACAGGCAGCTGGGCGACGCGCTGCATCTTCATGCGCAAAGCGAGGTTGCGCTGCCGCTGCGGCCCCATGCGCGCCTGACCCTCCGCCCCTTCGCGGCCTTCGAGGCCGGCAGCGAGGAGATCGCGCGCGCCGGCGTCGACGCGATCTGGGGCGGGATCGGTCATCGCGATCTGTGGCTGCGCGATCCGGTCACCGGCCAGCCCTATCGCGGCATCGAGGCCGAGACGACCGGCCTTGCCCTGGTCGCAGGCGCCGATGCGGCCTTGCTGGGCGACAGCGTGTTCCTCCCCGACCGGACGGCGCTGGACCGGCGCCGTGCCCGGATCGGTCTGCATTGGCAGCCGGAGCCGGAGGTGCGGCTGTTCTACGGGCTGAGCTGGCTGTCGGAGGAGTTCGAGGGCCAGCATGAAAGCCAGGTGCTGGGCTCGCTCAAGCTCGAATTCGGCTATTGAAGCGCGGTTGACTCCGGTCTGACGGGATGTATAAGTCGCCCGTCCCGGGTCTCGTGCCCGGGTCTTTCATTGGTGTTGGCGGACCCCGTGAGGGGATCCCTGTCGGGAGGCGGCCCATGGCCGTCCCAGAGGACAACGCCCTTCGAGACATGGCCCTTCGGGCCGACAGAAGGAGATCAGAGAGTGACCAAACGCACCTCTGCCAAGTACAAGATCGACCGCCGCATGGGCGAAAACATCTGGGGCCGTCCGAAGTCCCCGGTGAACAAGCGCGAATACGGCCCCGGCCAGCACGGCCAGCGCCGCAAGCAGAAGCTGTCGGATTTCGGCATCCAGCTGCGCGCCAAGCAGAAGCTCAAGGGCTACTACGGCGACCTGACCGAGAAGCAGTTCCGTCGCATCTTCGGTGAGGCCGAGCGCGTCAAGGGCGACACCGGCGAAAACCTGATCGGCCTGCTCGAGCGCCGCCTCGACGCCGTCGTCTACCGCGCCAAGTTCGTGCCGACCGTCTTCGCCGCCCGTCAGTTCGTGAACCACGGCCACGTGACCGTGAACGGCAAGCGCGTGAACATCCCCTCCTACCGCGTCAAGGAAGGCGACGTCATCGCCGTCCGCGACAAGTCCAAGCAGCTCGCCGTGGTGCTGGAAGCCGTCCAGCTGCCCGAGCGTGACACCCCGGACTACCTCGAGGTGGACCACTCCAAGATGACCGCGACCTTCGTGCGCACGCCGCAGCTGGGCGACGTGCCCTATCCGGTGATGATGGAGCCGAACCTCGTCGTCGAATTCTACGCCAAGAACTGATCCCTTCCGGATCGTCGAGGCAGGGGCCGCGCGGGGAACCGCGCGGCCCTTTTCGTATCGGCGATGCCCCGCGCAGCGGCGAGGGGCGCCCGCGCGCATGGCGCTGGAAACCGCCCCGTCGCCCGGCTATTGAAACCGCGACCCAAGGAGCGCGCGCATGAGCATCACCCCGCAGCCCGGCATCATGGAGATCGACCTCTACGTTGGCGGCCAGAGCCGCCTCGAGGGGCATGAGAATCCGCTGAAGCTCTCCTCCAACGAGAACCCCTACGGGACCTCGTCTCAGGCGCTGGCGGCGCTGGAGCGCTCGGCCGCGACGCTGCACCGCTACCCGTCGACCGATCATGCCGAGCTGCGCGCCGCCATCGCCGAGATCCACGGCCTCGACGCCGACCGCATCATCTGCGGCGTGGGATCGGACGAGGTGCTGCAATTCATCGCGCAGTGCTATGCCGGCCCCGGCGACGAGGTGATCCATACCGAGCACGGCTTCGCCATGTACCCGATCCTGGCCCGCGCCGCCGGCGCCACGCCGGTCGAGGTGCGCGAGCGCGCGCGCGTGGTCGATGTCGACGCGATCCTCGCCGCCTGCACCGATCGCACCCGGATCGTCTATCTGACCAATCCCGGCAACCCCACCGGCACGATGATCCCGCTCGAGGAGGTCGCGCGGCTGGCCGAGGCTCTGCCCGAACAGGTCATCCTGGTGCTCGACGGCGCTTATGTGGAGTTCACCGAAGGCTATGATGGTGGCGCGCGCCTGGTGGAGAGCCGCGACAACGTCGTGATGACCCGCACCTTCTCCAAGATCCACGGGTTGGGCGGCCTCCGGATCGGATGGGGATACGGTCCGCGCGCGATCATCGACGTGCTCAACCGCGTGCGCCAGCCCTTCAACCTGTCGACCACCCAGCTCGCCGTGGCCGAGGCCGCGATCCGCGACGAACGGTTCACCGAGCATTGCCGGGCCGAGAACGCCCGGCTGCGGGGCTGGCTGCGCGAGCAACTGCTGGGCTTGGGCATCGCCTGCGACGAAAGCCACGCCAACTACGTGCTGGCGCGTTTCGCGGACGAGGCCGAGGCTGCCGCCTGCGACGCCGCGCTGCGCGAGAGCGGCATCCTGGTGCGCCGCGTCGGCGGCTACGGATTCCCCGAAGGGCTTCGGATCACCGTCGGCGACGAGGCAGGCTGCGCGCGGGTGATCGACGCCATTTCCCGCTTCAAGGGGGCGGCGGCATGAGCGCGCCGATCTATGGCCGCGTCGCGCTGATCGGTCTGGGTCTGATCGCCTCGTCGATGGCGCATGCGATGCGCCGCGCGAACCTCGCGGGCGAGATCACCGGCC
Source organism: Limimaricola variabilis (assembly GCF_034371605.1). Taxonomy (NCBI): domain Bacteria; kingdom Pseudomonadati; phylum Pseudomonadota; class Alphaproteobacteria; order Rhodobacterales; family Paracoccaceae; genus Limimaricola; species Limimaricola variabilis. The sequence goes on from NZ_CP139691.1 coordinate 2,704,912, forward strand.
ATGCCCGCTCGGCCGAGACCCGCGCCGTCGCGCGCGAGATCGGTCTCGTCGACCGGGTCTGCGAGACGGCGGCCGAGGCCGCGGACGGCGCCGATCTGGTCGTGCTCTGCGTGCCGGTGGGGGCGATGGGCGCGGTGGCGGAAGAGATCGCCCAGGTGCTCGCGCCTGGCGCCACCGTCTCCGATGTGGGCTCGGTCAAGAAGGCGGTGATCGAGGCGGTTGCGCCGCATATCCCCGAGGGGGTGCATTTCGTCCCCGCTCACCCGCTGGCCGGCACCGAGCATTCCGGCCCGCGCGCGGGCTTTGCAGAGCTGTTCGACAACCGCTGGTGCCTGATCGTGCCCGCGACGCCCGACACCGATGAGGCGGCCACCGCCCGGCTGTCGCGGCTGTGGGAGGGGATGGGCGCGCATGTCGACGTAATGGATGCCGAGCACCACGACCTCGTGCTCGCCGTGACCAGCCACACCCCGCACCTGATCGCCTACACCATGGTCGGCGTGGCAGACGACCTGCGCCGGGTGACCGACAGCGAAGTCATCAAGTATTCGGCCGCGGGCTTTCGCGACTTCACCCGCATCGCCGCCTCGGACCCGACCATGTGGCGCGACGTGTTCCTGACCAACAAGGAGGCGACGCTCGAGATCCTCGGCCGCTTCACCGAGGAGCTCTTTGCCTTGCAACGCGCGATCCGCACCGGCGACGGTGATCACCTGCACGACTACTTCACCCGCACCCGCGCGATCCGCCGCGGCATCATCGAGGCCGGTCAGGACACCGCGGCCCCCGATTTCGGCCGCGGTGCGGCCCGGAGCACCAAGACGGAGCGCCAGGGATGAGCCGTAACGTCTTTCTCGCGGCGGCGCTCGTGCTCGCCCCCATGGCGGTGAGCGCACAGGCACTCGCCCCCGAAACCGCCGCCCGGCCCGCCGCCCGCAGTGCCGCGCAAGCCGCCCCTGCGCCGGTCGTCCCTGCACCGGTTGCCGCCGCCCCGGTGGCGGCCGTGCCGGGCCAGCCGCTCACCGTGTCCCGGCCGCGCGCGCGGCTCGCCTCGACCGTGGCGCCCTCGACCGTGGCGCCTGCGGCACCGGCGCCCGTCGCGGCCCCGGTTCAGAGCGCCTCGGCCGAGGCGCCCGCCACCGCTGCCCGGCCCGAGGAACGGCCCGCCCAGCGCGCCGCCATCGCCCCGGCGCTGGCCAGCGCCCGCACCGTCTCGGCCCCCGCCGCCTCCAAGGCGCCCAGCGCCACCGTGCCGGGGGCGCTGTGCGGCGTGCCGGGCCTCGAAGGCGCGCGGATCGCCCCGGTGAACGGCGCGGGCGCCTGCGGCATCCCCGAGCCGGTCAAGCTGACGGCCGTGCATGGTGTGCGGATCAGCCCGGCTGCCACGGTCGATTGCGACACCGCCCGCGCTCTGGCTGCTTGGGTGGGGCAGGCGGCCAAGCCGGCGCTCTCCGCCACCGGCGGCGGTCTCGCCGTGCTGCGCACCGCCGGAAGCTATGTCTGCCGGCCCCGCAACAACGAACGCGGCGAACAGCTCTCGGAGCATTCCTTCGGTCGGGCCATCGACATCTCCGCCTTCGGCCTGCGCGACGGGCGCGAGCTCAGCCTGAGCTCGGGCTGGAACAGCCAAGGGGCGGGCGCGGCGCTGCGCAACCTGCACAAGGCGGCCTGCGGTCCGTTCGGGACGGTGCTCGGCCCCGATGCGAACGCGGCGCATCGCGACCATTTCCACTTCGACACCGCCTCGGGCCGCAGCCCCTACTGCCGTTAACGCAGCAGCGGCGCGGGTCCCAGCGGGATGAAGCCCAGCCGCATCGCGCCACCGGCGAAGGTGATCGGCGCCTCGAGAACGCCGCCCTCGGCCATCGCGTCGAGCGCCCCGCGCAGCAGCGAGGATTGGGCAATCGGCACGCCGGCGGCGGCGGCGACTTCGAGCAGCCGTTCCCAGCCGGTGATGCGCAGCACGACATCGCCCTCGGGCGCGCCCTGCGCGTCGATCGCCAGCGTGCCTTCGCCCTTGAGCGTGACCTCGCCCCAATCGACCGACAGACTGTCGAGAGCGATGCGATCGAGCCGCGCGGTCCCCCCCGAAAGTGCCAGCGGCGCGTCATAGGTGAGATCCGCGTCGATCACCGCCTCGGCGATCCGGTCGGGCAGCCGGCCCGCGGCATCGAGCGCGCGCCACGCTTCGGGTAGCGCCACGCCCTGGAGCCGGGCATAGGCGTCGTAGCCGTTGACCCCGCCATTCGGGCGCAGCGCGGCCAGCAGCGTTTCGGCGCCGCTCTCCCAACCCAGCGAGGAGACGATCCGCAGATCGGCGGCCTCGAAGGTGAACTCGTTCACCGGCAGCGTCTCGCCGATCTCGACCGCGCCGGAGGCGCGCGGGCCGGTGACCGTGACATCGAGATCCTGGCCGGGGATCGAGACGCGATGCGTCTCGTCGGCGGCCACGATCAGCCGGTTCGGCTGGTAGCTCTGCGCCACCACCCGCATCCGCGGGCTCTGCCAGCCGAAGCTGCCATCGGGTGAAACCAGCTCGAGGTCGCGCAGGTCGAGGTCGAAGCGATAGGGAAAGCCGCCGGTGCCCTCGGTGTCGTATTCGACCTGCCAGCCCGAGGCGCGCAGTTCCTGCGTCAGCTCGGCCAGCCGCGCGTCGACGGCGCGGCTGCCCCACACCCACCAGCCGCCGAAGGCCAGCGCCAGAAGCGCGGTGATAATCAGGATGAAACGCATCGAAGTGGCCCTTTCGCCCGGTCAGGATCGGGTGTCTACATGGGCCCAGCTAGGAGGACCAGCATGACCGACCAGTCCGCGCTTTGGGTATTCGGCTACGGATCGCTGCTCTGGAATCCGGGCTTCACGCCCGAGGAGGTGGTGGTGGCCCGGCTCGGGAACTGGCACCGCAGTTTCTGCATGTCCTCGATCCACCATCGCGGCACGCCGGAGACGCCGGGGCTGGTGCTGGCGCTCGACCGGGCGGAGGGCGCGGTCTGCACCGGGCTGGCGCTGCGCGCGCCGGATGCGGAACGCGACGCAGTCCTCGCCATGCTGCGCGAGCGCGAACTGGTCTCCTCGGCCTATCTCGAAACCTGGCAGGACCTCGCGCTATCCGACGGGAGGGTGGTGCCGGCGCTGACCTACGTGATCGACCCGAACCACGCGCAATACGTGGCGCTCGATCTCGAGACCCAGGCGCGGCGCATCGCCGGGGCCGTTGGCGGGCGCGGCCCGAACCACGAATACCTGTTCAACACCGCGTCCCATCTGAACGAGATGGGCGTGCACGATCCCGATCTCGACTGGCTGGTGGCACGGGTCGCGGCGCTCCAGACAGGCGGCTGAGAGGCGGCGCCGCCACAGCGCGCCCGACCGCCGCGAAAGCCGTTGGCCTCCCGCCTCGCCTCTCCCTATGGTTCGGGTAACGCAACCAAGAGGATTTGGGCCCCCGCATGAGGCAGCCAGAGGCGAAACCGCATTTCTCCCAACCGGTCCGGCAGATCCTGTCGATGCTGATCGCGCTGGGGCTGGTCGCGCTCGGGCTGGTGCTGGGCCGCGACGTGCTGCGCGGGATCTTCCTGTCGAACCCCTGGCTCAACTCCGCCATCTCGGCCTTCTTCGTGCTCGGCGTGCTGGCCTGTTTCTGGCAGGTGATCGCGCTGATCCGCTCGGTTGGCTGGATCGAATCCTTCGTCCGTGCGCCGACCACCACCGGTCAGGCGCCGGGGCTGCTGCTGCCGCTGGCGACGCTGCTGCGCTCGCGCGGGTTGCGCCGCCACATCTCGCCGGACAGCGCCCGCTCGATCCTCGAATCGGTCGGCCAGCGCATCGACGAGGAGCGCGAGATCACTCGCTACCTGTCGAACACGCTGATCTTTCTCGGCCTGCTCGGCACCTTCTACGGCCTTGCCACCACCGTGCCGGCGCTGGTCGACACGATCCGCTCGCTCGACCCCTCCGAAGGCGAGAGCGGCAGCGCCTTGTTCGGCCGGTTGCAGCAGGGACTCGAGACCCAGCTGGGCGGCATGGGCACGGCCTTCTCCTCGTCGCTGCTGGGTCTTGCCGGCTCGCTCGTGGTGGGGCTTCTCGAACTCTTCGCCACCCACGGGCAGAACCGCTTCTACCGCGAGCTGGAGGAATGGCTCTCGACCATCACCCGGCTGGGCTATGCCTCAGGCGATGAGCCGTCCCATGCCGGTGGCGGCGATTCCGGGGTGCTGGCACAGATGGTCGACCAGCTCGGCGCCCGGATCGAGGGGCTGAGCGCGGCCATCGGCGCGGCCGGCGCGGCCCGCGAGGAGAGCGAGACGCGGATCGCGACGCTGGCGCATGCGCTGGAGCGGATCGCAGAGCGAATGGACCCTGAGGCCGAGCGGGAGACGCTCGAGCGCGTGGTCGATGGCCAGCTGCAGGTGCAGGCGGCGCTGGAGCGCGCCACCGAGGGCGGCAATGACAGCGAGACCCGGATGCGGCTGCGGAACATGGATGTGCACATGCTGCGCATCCTCGAGGAGATCGCTGCCGGTCGGCAGGAGATGCTGGCCGAACTGCGCACCGACCTCGCCGGACTGAGCCGTGTGCTGCGCGAGAGCCAGCATGCCGGCGGGCTGCGCGCGACCCGCGACCCGGACCGCTAAACAATGGCCCTCAAGCGCCGCAGCAGCTCCAACCGTTTCCAGGCCTCGATCTGGCCGGGCTTCGTCGATGCGATGACGGGTCTGCTTCTGGTGCTGATGTTCGTGCTCACGGTCTTCACCGTGGTGCAGTTCGTGCTGCGGGACACGATCACCGGTCAGGCCAGCGAGCTCGACGAGCTGGGCGCCGAGGTTGAACGGCTCGGCGCGGCGCTGGGGCTGGAACGCACGCGCGGCGACGAGCTGGGGGCCGAGCTGGACCGGGCACGGGCGCGAGCCGAAGAACAGGCCGAGCGGATCGCGGCGCAGGACAGCGCACTCGACGCCGCGCGGGGACAGATCACCGATTTCGAGGCGCAGGTCGCGGCGCTGCTGTCGGCGCGCGGCGAGGCCGAGGCGCGCATCGCGGGTCTGGAGGAGGATCTCGCGGAGGAACGGCAGCGCGCAGGCGAGGCCGAGACCGCCCGCGATGCCGCAGCCACCGCCCTCGCCACGGCGCGCGAGGAGATCGACGCCCAGGCCGAGGCCGCGCGGCTGGCGGCGGCGCGACGCGAGGCGCTTGAGGCGCTGATCGCCGATCTCGAGGCGGAGGGCGCGGAAGACGAGGAAACCATCGCCCGGCTCGAAACCGCGCGCGAGGAGGATGCGGAGCGGCTTTCGGCGCTCGAGGCGGAGCGGCTGGCCGAGGCCGCAGCCGCCGCACGGCTGCGCGACCGGCTCGAGGGCGCGGATGCGGAGCTGTCGGCGATGACGCTGGCGCTCGAGGAAAAGCGGCGCGAGGCCGAGGAGACGCTGACGCTGCTGGCCGCGGCCGAGGCCGCGCGCTCCGATCTCGACCGGGCGCTGGCGGAGGCGCTGCTGGCGCGCCAGGAAAGCCAGAACGCGCTCACCCGCGCGCTGCGCGAGGGCGAGGGGCTCGACGCCCGGCTCGCCGCGGCGCTCGATCTCGCCGAAAGCACCGAGGCCGAGCTGGAGGAGGCGCGCGCGGCATTGGCGCAGGCGCAGGCCGAGAGCGAGGACCTGTCGGTCCGGCTGGCCTCGGCGCTGGCCGCCCGCGACGCGGGCGAAGCCGACCTCGCGGCGCTGCGCGCCGAGCTGGATGCTGCGTTGGAGAGGGCCGGGGCCACCGAGGCGGAGCTGCAGGAAAAGCTGGCCGAGATGGTGCTCGACCGCGACGCGGCCCGCGCCGAGGCCGAGGCCGCGCGCGCCGCCGGGACCGAGGCCGAGCAGCGGCGGGCCGATCTCGCCGACCGGCTGTCGGCGGCTCTTGCGGCGCGCGATGCGGCGCAGGCCCGGGCGGAGGCGTTGTCGCGCGATCGCGGCGAGACCGAGCAGGAGCGCGCCGACCTTGAGGCGCGCCTGGCCGCGGCGCTGAGCGATCTGGAATCTGCGCGCGCGCGGGCCGACACCGCCATGGACGAGGCCGAGCGTCGCGCCGCGCTGCTGGCGATCGCCCGCAGCCGGCTTTCGGAAGAGGAGGGCCAGAGCGCCGAGGCGCAGCGCCGCATGGCGGCGCTCAACGCGCAGGTCGCGGCGCTGCGCGAGGACGTGGCCGAGCTGCGGTCGCTTCTGGGTCAGGCCGAAACCACCGGCGCGGTGGCCGAGGCCGAGATCGAGGATCTGGGTCGTCAGCTCAACGCAGCGCTGGCGGCCGCCGCGGCCGAGGAGCGTCGTCGCCGGGAATTGGAGGCCGAGGCGCGCGCCCGGCTCGAGGAAGAGGCGGCGCGTCTGGCGGCCGAGGCCGAGGATCTGGAACGCTACCGTTCGGAATTCTTCGGCGCGCTGCGCGGCATGCTCGAGGACGAGGAGGGGGTCCGGATCGCGGGCGACCGTTTCGTCTTCTCCTCGGAGGTGCTGTTCGGCCAGGGCGAGGCGACGCTGTCGGAGGCCGGCAAGGACGAGATCGCCAAGGTCGCGGCGCTGTTGCGGCGCATCGCCGAAGAGATCCCGGAGGGCATCGACTGGGTGATCCGGGTCGACGGCCATACCGACGACATCCCGGTCCGCGGCGGACGCTTCGCCGACAACTGGGAACTGAGCCAGGCGCGCGCCCTCTCGGTGGTGCGTTACATGAGCGAGGAGGAAGGCATTCCGCCAGAGCGCCTCTCGGCCAACGGCTTTGGCGAGCATCGCCCGCTCGATCCGCGCGACACGCCCGATGCGCGCGCGCGCAACCGGCGAATCGAGCTGAAGCTCACCGAGCGCTGAGCCTTACTCGCCGAGCGTGATGGAAGCGCGCCGCTCCGACAGCGGCGCGCCGTCGCGCAGAAGGACGACCCGTCCGGCATAGTCGCCGACCGGCCAACCGCCCTCGGGCGCACTCAGCCCGGTGGCGCGGAACAGCTGCGCTTGCGTCTTTTCGAGCGGGACTTCCTCATTGAACACCATGCCCTCGGGCCCCTCGACCGCGAGCCGCATGACATCGCCGGCCCGTCCGCCGAAGGCATAGCCCCAGAGCACCAGCGGCGTGTCCTGCCCGATGTCTTGGTCGGCCGTGCCACGCTGTATGTCGAGATAATCCGGCACCCCCGGTGCAAAACCGGCATCGAGCAGGCCGCCGGGCAGATAGGCGGGCAGCTCGATCCAGAGCGTCCGCTCCGCCGCCCCGCAATCGATGCGGTCCTCAGGGTCGAACGGATCGACCTCGATCCTGTCGCGGCGGACCGAGAGGTGCAGATGCGGGAACTGGCTTTGTCCCGACAGGCCGACCTCGCCCAGCCGGTCGCCCGCCTCGACCCGCTGGCCCGTCTCGACCGAGATCGACCCTAGTGCCATGTGGCAATACTGCGTTTCCCAGCCGCCCTCATGGCCGATGGAGACGCCGTTGCCGCAGTCGCGTCCGCCCAGGTTCGGCGCGCCCTCCCAGCCTTGCAGGATATCGGGCATCTCGTCGCGTGTGCCGAGCACGACGCCGGGCGCTGCGGCGCGCACCTCGACCCCTTCGCTCTGAGAGGCGATGGTCGGTAGCCGGAAATCGGTGCCCTTGTGGCCGTCATAGGCCAGCGGTCCGCAGCTATAGTCATGCGCCGCCGGGCCGGGATCGGTGTCGACGTAGTTCTGGATCACGCAGCTCTCGCCGAGGGTGCAGTCGATCGGCAGGGCGAGGCGGAAGACCGTTCCCGCGGCTCCCGAGGCGTCCTGCTGCGCGGTGGCGGCGAGGGGCGCGAGCGCCAGGATCAGCGCGAGATGGGATCGGAATGCGAGGGCGGAACGGGACATGGAAAGGCTCCTGCAGGGTCGAGGCCAGCATGGCGCGCGGTGATGCGGAGTGCCAGCTTGGCGAGGCGACCTGCGCTGCTCGACGCGGTACAAAGAAAAACGCGCGGCCCGAGGGGCCGCGCGTGTCGTCTCGTCGTCTGCTTGCCGGTTACTCGGCGGTGAGCAGGGGCGGGCGATTGCCCGAAAGCCGCTTGGCCCCCGGCTCCTCGAAGGCGAGCTCGATCTTGTCGTCCTTCACGCCGACCCGGACGATGCCGCCCTTGGTCAGCTTGCCGAACAGCAGCTCCTCGGCGAGCGGCTTCTTGATGTGCTCCTGGATCACCCGGCCCAGCGGGCGGGCACCCATCTTCTCGTCGTAGCCCTTCTCGGCCAGCCACTCCCCGGCCTCACGGGTCAGCTCGATATGGACGTTGCGGTCCATCAGCTGCGCCTCGAGTTGAAGCACGAACTTCTCGACCACGGAGATGATCGTCTCCGGCGCCAGCGGCGCGAAGGAGATCACCGCGTCGAGACGGTTGCGGAACTCCGGCGTGAAGGTCCGCTCGATCGCGGCCGTGTCCTCGCCCTCGCGACGCGCCCGTCCGAAACCGATTGCCTCCTTGGCCTGCTCGGCGGCGCCCGCGTTCGAGGTCATGATCAGGATCACGTTCCGGAAATCCACCTTGCGACCGTTATGGTCGGTCAGCGTGCCGTGATCCATCACCTGCAGCAGGATGTTGAACACGTCCGGATGCGCCTTCTCGATCTCGTCGAGGAGCAACACGCAATGCGGGTGCTGGTCGACACCGTCGGTCAGAAGACCGCCCTGGTCGAAGCCGACATAGCCCGGAGGCGCGCCGATCAGGCGGCTGACCGCGTGCTTCTCCATATATTCCGACATGTCGAAGCGCAGCATCTCCACGCCCAAGGTAGAGGCGAGCTGCTTGGCCACCTCGGTCTTGCCGACGCCGGTGGGGCCGGCGAAGAGGTAGTTGCCGATCGGCTTCTCGGGTTCGCGCAGGCCGGCGCGGGCCAGCTTGATCGCCGAGGAGAGCGCGGTGATCGCGTTGTCCTGCCCGAACACCACGCGCTTGAGCGTCGGTTCGAGATCCTTGAGCACCTCGGCGTCGTCCTTGGAGACGTTCTTGGGCGGGATGCGGGCGATCTTGGCGATCACCGCCTCGATCTCCTTGGCGCCGATGGTCTTGCGCCGCTTGCTCTCGGCCACGAGATGCTGGGCCGCCCCGGCCTCGTCGATCACGTCGATCGCCTTGTCGGGCAGCTTGCGGTCGTTGATGTAGCGCGCCGACAGCTCCACCGCGGTCTTGATCGCGTCGTGGGTGTACTTGATCTGGTGATGATCCTCGAAATAGGGCTTGAGCCCCTTAAGGATCTTCACCGCGTCCTCGACCGAGGGCTCGTTGACGTCGATCTTCTGGAAGCGCCGCGACAGCGCGCGGTCCTTCTCGAAGTGCTGGCGGAACTCCTTGTAGGTGGTCGAGCCCATGCAGCGCAGCTTGCCGCCCTGCAGCGCGGGCTTCAGCAGGTTGGACGCGTCCATCGCGCCGCCGGAGGTGGCGCCCGCGCCGATCACGGTGTGGATCTCGTCGATGAAGAGCACCGCGTCGGGATGGTTTTCCATCTCGGTCATCACCGCCTTCAGCCGCTCCTCGAAATCACCGCGGTAGCGGGTACCGGCGAGCAGCGCGCCCATGTCGAGGCTGAAGATCGTGGCCTCGGAGAGCACCTCGGGCACCGCGCCCTCGACGATCTTCCAGGCGAGGCCTTCGGCGATGGCGGTCTTGCCGACGCCGGGATCGCCCACCAGGAGCGGGTTGTTCTTGCGGCGGCGGCAGAGCACCTGGATGCAGCGCTCGACCTCGTGCTCGCGGCCGATCAGCGGGTCGACGTCGCCCTTGCGGGACTTGGCGTTGAGGTCGACGCAGTACTTCGCCAGTGCCGAATCCTTCTCCTCGCTCGACGCGCCGCCGGCGGCGGAGCCGGTTTCCTCGTCCTTCTCGGCGGCGCCGGTCACCGGGCGGCTCTCGCCGAAGGCCGGGTCCTTGGCCTGGCCATGGGCGATGAAGTTGACCGCGTCGTAGCGGGTCATGTCCTGCTCCTGCAGGAAGTAGGCGGCGTTGGATTCGCGCTCGGCGAAGATCGCGACGAGCACGTTGGCGCCGGTCACCTCGGTGCGGCCCGAAGACTGCACATGGATCGCGGCGCGCTGGATCACGCGCTGGAAGGCGGCGGTGGGGACGGCCTCGGAGCCGTCCACGTCGGTGACGAGGGTGGAGAGATCATCCTCGATGAAATCCTCGAGCGACTTTCGCAGCTCGTCCAGATCGACGGCGCAGGCCCGCATCACACGGGCGGCGTCGGGTTCCTCGATCAGGGCCAGCAGGAGGTGCTCGAGGGTCGCGAGTTCGTGGCGGCGGGCATTGGCCAGAGCCAGCGCCGCATGGATGGACTGCTCGAGAGTGGTCGAAAAAGACGGCACGGCGATGTGCTCCTCTGATCGGGGGTCCGGGCGGAGATAGCCCCGCCCTGACCGTGGCCTCTGTAGTTAAAGATCGGGTTTATCGGCGGCGCTTCAAGTTAAAACTCGCAAAAACCCGGCGCCGGAGGGTGCGACGTCACGCGGCTGTGTTCTTTGCATGCCAAAGCCTCCCCTTCCGTTGCAGCCCTGCCGCGGATTGTCTCAGAAGCGATCCTTTCTGCGTCTGATTTCGGCGAACACTTCCGCTGGACTGTGCCCTTCGAGCCCGGCGGCGCGTTGCAGCTCGGGCATGTCGGCGCGCAGGAACGGGTTGGTGGCGCGTTCGTCGGACAGGCGTGAGGGCACGGTCGGGCGGCCCTCGGCACGGGCGCGGTCGATTTCGGCGGCGCGGTCGCGCAGCGCCGCGTTGTCCGGCTCCACCGTCAGCGCGAAGCGGGCGTTGCTCTGGGTGTATTCGTGACCCGAGCAGATCAGCGTCGGCCCCGGCAGGTCACGCAGCCGGCGCAGCGAATCCCACATCTGTTCGGGCGTACCCTCGAACAGCCGGCCGCAGCCGAGCGCCATCAGGCTGTCGGCGGTGAACGCCATGCGACTTTGTGGGAAATGAAAGGCGACATGGCCGATCGTGTGGCCGGGCACGTCGATCACCTCCACCGGCTCGTCGAGCACCTGCAGCGTCTCGCCCGGCCGGGCTGCGTGGTCGAGCGGCGGCAGGCGCTGCGCGTCGGGGGCCGCGCCGATCACCCGCGCGCCCTCGCGCAGCTCGGCCAGCCCGGCGACATGATCGTCGTGGTGGTGGGTGATCAGGATGTCCGAGAGGTGCCAGCCATGCCGGTCGAGCGCGGCCTGGATCGGCGCCGCCTCTGGCGCATCGACCAGCGCGGTCTTTCCGCTGGCTGGGTCGTGCAGCAGGTAGGCGTAGTTGTCGGAGAGGCACGGAACGGTGAGAAGTTCGAGAGGCATGGCGGCACCTGCGTTTTGGTTGCTATGGTGACCCGGCGCCCGGACCGGCCTTGGCCACCGGCCCGCCAATTCTGGACCAGGGGACATCGGCCCGCAATGCATCTGGACGTGCTCGACCTGCGCAACTTCTATTATCGCAGCGCGCTGGGCCGCGCCGCGCAGAAGGTCATTCGCGACCAGCTCGTCGAATGGTGGCCGGTGGCGCATGTGCAGGGACAGACCGTGGCGGGATACGGTTTCGCCGTGCCCTTGCTGCGGCCCTACCTGCCGGATGCGCGGCGGGTGATCGGGCTGATGCCGGGGCCGCAGGGCGTGATGCCCTGGCCGGCCGGCCAGCCCAACGTCTCGGTGCTGTGCGAGGAGACGCTCTGGCCGCTCAGGACCGGTCAGGTTGACCGACTGGTGCTGATGCACGGGCTCGAAACCTCCGAGCATGCGAGCGCGCTGCTCGACGAATGCTGGCGGGCGCTGGGGCCGGGGGGCAAGGCGGTCTTCGTGGTGCCGAACCGCGCCGGGCTGTGGTCGCGCTCGGACGCGACGCCCTTCGGCTATGGCCGTCCCTATTCACTGGGACAGCTCGAGGCGCAGCTCCGGCGGCACGGCTTCGTGGTCGAGCGCTCGATCTCGGCGCTCTACCGTCCGCCCAGCCTGCGCCGCGGCTGGCGCCGCTCGGCGGCGTTCCTGGAGCGGGCGGGGCGGCACATGCCGGTGCTCAACACCGGCGGCGTCCTGATGGTCGAGGCCGCCAAGCAGATGGCGGCGCCGACCCGGCCGGGCCTGACCTCCGCGGTCAAGCGGCCGTTGCGGGTGCTCGAGGGGATCGGCGCGCCGGTACCGGAGCCGTCGCGCCGGCACTAGCGGCAAGACATTCGCCGCAGGGGCAAAACGTCGCACCCGCCAAAGGCTTGTGACACGGGTGCAGATGCCCGTCACGGGCAGGCTCAAGGCGGTTGCGACACCCGGATCGCTCTGCTACATCGCCCCTGATTTTGACGGCCTTCGCCCGCGCGAGGGCCTTGCAAGCTGCCCGACCGTTGCCGCTCTCGCCGGCCGCGGGATCGCCGGGCCCAAGACTGCGGAAGGGTGGACGTGTCCGAACCAGCATCGATCTCAACCGGCATCGCGCAACGCTATGCCACGGCCGTGTTCGACCTGGCGCGGGAGGGCGACGACCTCGCCGCCCTGACGTCGGATGTCGACGCGCTGCGGGCCGCGCTGGCCGAGAGCGCGGAGTTCCGCGACCTGATCTCCTCGCCGATCTATTCGCGCGAAGACCAGGGCCGGGCCATCGCCGCGATCGCCGCGAAGATGGGGCTGACCCAGACCACCACTAACGTGCTGGGGCTGATGGCCTCCAAGCGCCGGCTCTTCGTGCTGCCGCAGATGCTGCGCGCGCTCGACGAGAAGCTCGCGGAGGCGCGCGGCGAGATCACCGCCGACGTCACCACCGCCAAGGCGCTTTCCGACAAGCAGAAGACCGCGCTGGCCGCCGCTCTCAAGGAGAGCGCGGGCCGCGAGGTGAAGATCAATCAGATCGTGGATGAAAGCCTCATCGGCGGTCTCGTCGTCAAGCTGGGCTCGAAGAGGATCGATACCTCGATCCGTTCGAAGCTCCAGGCACTCCAGAACACCATGAAAGAGGTCGGATAATGGCGATCCAAGCTGCGGAAATCTCCGCGATCCTGAAGGACCAGATCAAGAGTTTCGGCCAGGAGGCCGAGGTCGCCGAGGTTGGTCGCGTGCTCTCCGTCGGTGACGGCATCGCCCGCGTCCACGGCCTCGACAACGTCCAGGCCGGCGAGATGGTCGAGTTTCCGGGCGGCATCCAAGGTATGGCGCTGAACCTCGAGACCGACAACGTCGGCTGCGTGATCTTCGGCTCGGACCGCGACATCAAGGAAGGTGACGTCGTCAAGCGCACCAACTCGATCGTGGACGTCCCCGCCGGCATGGGCCTTCTCGGCCGCGTCGTGGACGGCCTCGGCAACCCGCTCGACGGCAAGGGCCCGATCGAGGCTTCCGAGCGTCGCGTCGCCGACGTCAAGGCGCCCGGCATCATCCCCCGTAAGTCGGTGCACGAGCCGATGGCGACCGGCCTCAAGTCGGTCGACGCGATGATCCCGATCGGCCGTGGCCAGCGGGAGCTGATCATCGGCGACCGTCAGACCGGCAAGACCGCCGTCGCTCTCGACACCGTGCTGAACCAGAAGAGCTACAACGAAGCCGCCGGCGACGACGAGAGCAAGAAGCTCTACTGCGTCTACGTCGCGATCGGCCAGAAGCGCTCGACCGTGGCGCAGCTGGTGAAGAAGCTCGAGGAGACCGGCGCGATCGAGTACTCGATCGTCGTCGCCGCCACCGCCTCCGACCCGGCCCCGATGCAGTTCCTGGCGCCCTACGCCGCGACCGCGATGGCTGAGTATTTCCGCGACAACGGCAAGCACGCGCTGATCATCTATGATGACCTGTCCAAGCAGGCCGTGTCGTATCGTCAGATGTCGCTGCTGCTGCGCCGCCCGCCGGGCCGCGAAGCCTACCCGGGCGACGTGTTCTACCTCCACTCGCGCCTGCTGGAGCGTTCGGCCAAGCTCAACGACGAGCTGGGCGCCGGTTCGCTCACCGCGCTGCCGATCATCGAGACCCAGGGCGGCGACGTGTCGGCCTTCATTCCGACCAACGTGATCTCGATCACCGACGGTCAGATCTTCCTCGAGACCGAGCTGTTCTACCAGGGCATCCGCCCGGCGGTGAACACCGGCCTGTCGGTGTCGCGCGTGGGCTCCTCGGCCCAGACCAACGCGATGAAGTCGGTCGCCGGTCCGGTGAAGCTCGAGCTCGCGCAGTACCGCGAGATGGCCGCCTTCGCGCAGTTCGGCTCCGACCTCGACGCCTCGACCCAGCAGCTGCTGAACCGTGGTGCCCGTCTGACCGAGCTGATGAAGCAGCCGCAGTACTCGCCGCTGACCAACGCCGAGATCGTCTGCGTGATCTTCGCCGGCACCCAGGGCTATCTCGACAAGATCGCCGTCAAGGACGTCGGTCGCTTCGAGCAGGGCCTGCTCAAGCATCTGCGCACCAACGAGCGCGAGCTGCTGGACTGGATCACCACCGAGGACCCGAAGATCAAGGGCGATGCGGAGGCCCGCATCCGCAAGGCGCTCGACGCCTTCGCCAAGGACTTCGCCTGAAACCAGCCACGGAACTAGGGAGGCTGGCCGATGCCTAGTCTGAAGGACCTCAAGAACCGGATCGCGTCGGTCAAATCGACCCGCAAGATCACGAAGGCGATGCAGATGGTCGCGGCGGCAAAGCTCCGCCGTGCCCAGGATGCCGCCGAAGCGGCGCGCCCCTATGCCGAGCGGTTCAACGCCGTGATGGCGGGGCTCGCCTCCTCCGTGGGCGGCTCTGATGGCGCGCCCAAGCTCCTTGCCGGCACCGGCAAGGAGGACGTGCACATGCTCGTCGTGATGACCGCCGAGCGCGGCCTGTGCGGCGGCTTCAACGGCTCGATCGTCCGCAAGGCGCGGATCCGGGCCAGCGAGCTGCTGGCGCAGGGCAAGACGGTGAAGATCCTCACCGTCGGCAAGAAGGGCCGCGAGATGCTGCGCCGCGACTACGGCAAGTATTTCGTGGGCCATATCGACCTCACCGACGTCAAGCGCGTGGGCTATGCCAACGCGCAGGACATCGCCCGCGACGTGCTCGGCCGCTTCGATGCGGACGAGTTCGACGTGGCGACGATCTACTATGCCCGGTTCCAGAACGTGATCACCCAGATCCCGACCGAGCAGCAGATCATCCCGGCCCATTTCGAGGGTGGGGAAGAGGCCGACACGGCGCTTTACGATTACGAGCCCGGCGAGGAGGAGATCCTCGCGGATCTGCTGCCGCGCGGCGTGGCGACGCAGATCTTCGCGGCGCTGCTCGAGAACGCGGCCTCCGAACAGGGCGCCCGGATGAGCGCGATGGACAACGCGACCCGCAACGCGGGCGAGATGATCGACAAGCTGACGATCGAGTACAACCGCTCGCGTCAGGCGGTCATCACCAACGAGCTGATCGAAATCATTTCGGGCGCTGAGGCGCTCTAAAGAGAACCGGAGTACAACACATGGCAGCAGCACAAGGCAAAGTGACCCAGGTCATCGGCGCCGTCGTGGACGTGCAGTTCGGGGATCACCTGCCGGAGATCCTCAACGCCCTGACCACCGAAAACAACGGCAAGAAGCTGGTTCTCGAAGTGGCCCAGCACCTCGGCGAGAACACCGTTCGCACCATCGCGATGGATGCGACCGAGGGCCTCGTCCGCGGCGCCGCCGTCACCGACACCGGCAAGCCGATCTCGGTGCCCGTCGGCAACGCGACGCTGGGGCGCATCCTCAACGTCATCGGCGAGCCGATCGACGAGAAGGGCCCGGTCGATGCGACCGAGACCCGTCCGATCCACGCCGACGCGCCGAGCTTCGCCGAGCAGTCGACCAGCTCGGAGATCCTCGTTACCGGCATCAAGGTGATCGACCTGCTCGCCCCCTACGCCAAGGGCGGCAAGATCGGCCTGTTCGGCGGCGCCGGGGTGGGCAAGACCGTTCTCATCATGGAGCTGATCAACAACATCGCGAAGGTGCACTCGGGTTACTCCGTGTTCGCCGGCGTGGGCGAGCGGACCCGTGAGGGCAACGACCTCTACCACGAGATGATCGAATCCAACGTCATCAAGCCGGACGCTCTCGGTGAGAGCCAGGTGGCCCTGGTTTACGGCCAAATGAACGAGCCTCCGGGAGCCCGTGCCCGCGTCGCGCTGACCGGCCTGACGCTGGCCGAGCAGTTCCGCGACCAGTCCGGCACCGACGTGCTGTTCTTCGTCGACAACATCTTCCGCTTCACCCAGGCGGGCTCCGAGGTGTCGGCGCTTCTGGGCCGTATCCCGTCCGCCGTGGGCTACCAGCCGACGCTGGCGACCGACATGGGCGCCCTGCAGGAGCGGATCACCTCGACCAAGAACGGCTCGATCACCTCCGTGCAGGCGATCTACGTGCCGGCCGACGACCTGACCGACCCGGCGCCGGCGACCTCGTTCGCGCACCTCGACGCGACCACGGTTCTCAACCGCGCGATCTCCGAGCTCGGCATCTACCCGGCCGTGGACCCGCTCGACTCGACCTCGCGCCTGATGGACCCTGCGGTCGTGGGCGAAGAGCACTACCAGGTGGCGCGCGACGTGCAGGGCATCCTGCAGCGCTACAAGTCGCTGCAGGACATCATCGCCATCCTCGGCATGGACGAGCTGTCGGAAGAGGACAAGCTGACCGTGGCCCGCGCCCGGAAGATCCAGCGCTTCCTGTCGCAGCCCTTCGACGTGGCGAAGGTGTTCACCGGCTCCGACGGTGTTCAGGTGCCGCTCGAGGAGACCATCGCCTCGTTCAAGGCGGTCGTCGCGGGCGAGTACGACCACCTGCCGGAATCGGCCTTCTACATGGTCGGCGGCATCGACGAGGTGAAGGCCAAGGCCGAGAAAATGGCCGCCGCCGCGGCCTGATAGGAGGGCTTCATGGCCGAGACGCTGCAATTCGATCTGGTCAGCCCCGAACGGAAGCTCGCTTCCGTTCAGGCGACCGAGATCCGCATTCCGGGCACCGATGGTGACCTGACGGCGATGGCGGGCCACACGCCCACCATCACCACCCTGCGCCCCGGCCTGCTGCAGGTCGTGCATCAGGGCGGCACCGACGACTACGTGGTCTCGGGCGGTTTCGCCGAGATCGGCCCCGACCAGGTCTCCGTTCTGGCCGAGCGTGCGCTGCCGCGCGGCGAGGTCACGCAGGAGGTCTATGAAGGGCTGATCGAGGAATTCGCCGCGGCGCATCGCGACGCGCGGGCGAAGTTCGAGAACGAGCCCGGCCCGGTGGACGACACGGCGAAGCTGCTGGCCGACATGGTCGCGGTCGGCACGCATATCGGGCTTGACCCGAAGCAGCCGAACTTCTGAACGCCGCGTACATCAAAGACGACAAGGCCCCGCTTCGGCGGGGCCTTTTCTTGTCCGGCCCGGGAGGACGGGCGTGAAGGGAGGAACAGGCATGCAGCGGATGCGCGGCAGCTTCGGCATCGCTCAGGGAGAGGTGATGCCGTTTTCGGATTTCGAGAATGACGGGCCGATGTGGACCGGGGAGGGGGCGCGGGAAGTGCGCCGCCGTGTGACGTTCGACACGCCCTTCATGGCGCCGCCGGTGGTGCATCTGGGGGTGACGATGTGGGATGTGTCGAACAGCGCGTCGCTGCGGCTCGACCTTTCGGCGGAGGCGATCGACGCGGCCGGGTTCGATCTGCGGGTCGGGACCTGGGCGGACAGCCGGATCGCCCGGCTGCGGGTGGCATGGATCGCCTTCGGTCCCTGCCGCGACGAGGAGATGTGGGAGGTCGACTGAGCCTGTCGGGCTCAGGCGAGGTAGTGGCGCGGGCCGTGGCCGAGCATGCCCCGGCTCAGCGGCAGGACCAGCGTCACGAAGAGCAGCGCGGAGACCGGGCCGGAGGCGATCCAGATGCCGAGACCGGCGAGCAGCGATACGCTGCCGAAGCCGACCAGCAGAACCGCGGTGACGAAGCCGAGAAGGCTGCCTGCCATGATGAAGATCGTGCCCATATCCGTTCTCCTGCGATACTCCCCGACTGTCGCAAGCAAATCCGGCCGGAGTGTGGCTGCTTCAAGGCGCGGCGGTACACCCTTGGATTGCGTAGCATCCTACGGCGAGGGCAGGCTGGCAAGCATGTGATCGGCATGCATGCGCGGAAAATTTCGGCGGGAAGCGGTCCCGTTTTCGGATGTTTCGCGACTGATCCGGCAAGGGCATGAGTTGCCGGCCGAATTCCGGATTTCTCAGGATTCGTGAACAAACCCGCGTCGCGGTATCGGGGCGGCGGATAATGGCCGGGGCGGGGCAGTGCAGGCCACTTGATGGTGTCGTCTGCACCCGGGCGCGTTCGAATTGCCCCGTCGGGTAGGGGAGGGGCCGCCGCGATTCGGCGGCCCCGAAGGGTTCAGCGCGTGAACTTCTTGAACTTGACCCGCTTGGGCTCCAGCGCGTCCGCCCCGAGACGGCGCTTCTTGTCTTCCTCGTAATCCTCGAAGTTGCCCTGGAACCACTCGACATGTGCCTCGCCTTCGAAGGCGAGGATGTGGGTGCAGATCCGGTCGAGGAAGAAGCGGTCGTGGGAGATCACGACGGCGCAGCCGGCAAAGTCCACCAGCGCATCCTCGAGCGCGCGGAGCGTCTCGACGTCGAGGTCGTTGGTCGGTTCGTCGAGCAGCAGCACGTTGCCGCCATCCTTCAAGAGCCGCGCCATGTGCACGCGGTTGCGCTCACCGCCCGAAAGCAGGCTCACCTTCTTCTGCTGGTCGCCGCCCTTGAAGTTGAAGGCGCCGCAATAGGCGCGGGAGTTGATCGAGGCGTCGCCCAGTTCGATCACCTCGGCGCCGCCCGAGATCGCCTCCCAGACGGTGGCGTTCGGGTCGAGGTCGTCGCGGCTCTGGTCGACATAGGACAGCTTGACCGTGTCGCCGAATTCGATCTTGCCGTCGTCGGGCTGCTCCTGGCCGGTCAGCATCTTGAACAGGGTCGACTTGCCGGCGCCGTTCGGGCCGATCACGCCGACGATGCCGCCCGGCGGCAGGGTGAAGTCGAGATTCTCGATCAGGAGCTTGTCGCCCATCGCTTTCTTGAGTCCCTCGACCTCGATCACCTTGCCGCCGAGACGCGGGCCGTTGGGGATGACGATCTGGGCCTTGCCGACGCGCTCGCGCTCGGACTGGCTCGCCAGTTCCTCATAGGCCGCGATCCGGGCCTTGGACTTGGCCTGACGGGCCTTCTGGCCCTGCCGCATCCACTCGAGCTCGCGCTGCAGCGTGTTCTGCTTGGACTTGTCCTCGCGGGCTTCCTGCTCGAGCCGCTTGGCCTTCTGCTCCAGCCAGGAGGAGTAGTTGCCCTCGTAAGGGATGCCCCGGCCGCGGTCGAGCTCGAGGATCCAGCCGGTGATGTCGTCGAGGAAGTAGCGGTCGTGGGTGACGACGAGGATGGTGCCCTTGTACTCGATCAGGTGGTTCTGGAGCCAGGCGATGGTCTCGGCGTCGAGGTGGTTGGTCGGCTCGTCGAGCAGCAGCATGTCGGGCGCTTCGAGCAGCAGCTTGCACAGCGCCACGCGGCGCTTCTCGCCGCCCGAAAGGGTCTTCACGTCGGCATCGTCGGGGGGGCAGCGCAGCGCCTCCATGGCGACGTCGATCTGCGCGTCGAGATCCCACAGGTTCTGGGCGTCGATGTCGTCCTGCAGCTTGGCCATCTCCTCGGCGGTCTCGTCCGAGTAGTTCATGGCAAGTTCGTTGTAGCGGTCGAGCACGGCCTTCTTGGCGGCGACGCCCTCCATCACGTTCTCGCGGACGTTCTTGGTCTCGTCGAGCTGCGGCTCCTGCGGCAGGTAGCCGACCTTGGCGCCCTCGGCGGCCCAGGCCTCGCCCTGGAAGTCCTTGTCGATGCCGGCCATGATCTTGAGCAGGGTGGACTTACCGGCGCCGTTGACGCCGACCACGCCGATCTTCACGCCGGGCAGGAAGTTCAGCCGAATGTTCTCGAAGGTCTTCTTGCCGCCGGGATAGGTCTTGGAGACGCCGTCCATGTGATAGACGTATTGATAGCTGGCCATCGGGAACTCCTGTCTGCGATCGGCCCCCCTCATACGCCCGAGGACGCTGCGTAGCAATCGCGCCCGCGCGGAACCGGCGCGCGCGGCTCACGTTGGGCGGCATCGCGCAGCGTCGCGCGGCTGGAGGTGGGACGGCGATGGCTGAACAGAGGGTGAAGGCCGAGGCCGCGAGCGAGGAAGAGCCGCCCGTTGATCCGCAACTGGACCTCGCCGAACGGCGGCTCCGGGAGTTGCGGATGATCCGCCGGCTGATGCTCGGCTCGTTTCTGCTGGCCCTGTTCACCGCCACCTATTTCGCGCGCGACGTTCTGCTGCCGATCGTGCTGGCGATCCTGCTGACGCTGACGCTGCGGCCGGTGGTGCGCGGCATGCAGCGGATCGGAATCACGCCGGGGATCAGCGCGGTTCTGGTGATGCTGGCGATCGGGCTCGGGTTCGGCGTTGCGGGCTATTTCCTCTCCGGCCCGATCGGCGACATGGCGGCGCGGGCACCGCAGATCGGCACGGAGGTGCAGCAGAAGCTCGCCGGGCTGATGGACCGGCTCGCCTCGATCCAGGAGGTGGGTCAGCAGGTGACCGAGATGACCGACGCCGCCGGCGCCACGGGCGAAGGCGAGAAGGTCGAGGTGGTGGTCGACCAATCCGGCCCGATCCCGGCCGCGGTGGGCAGCGTTGCCTCGATCACCTCGTCGCTGGTGGCGGCGATGATCCTGACGCTGTTCCTGCTGGCCTCGGGGGATTTCTACCATCGCCGCATCGTCGAGGCCTCGCCCAAGCTGCACGACAAGAAGCGCGCGCTGACCATCGTGCGCGACGTCGAGAAGCAGATCTCGCGCTATCTCGGCGCGATCACCATGATCAACGCGGGTCTGGGCCTGGCGATCGGCATCGCGCTTTGGATCATCGGCCTGCCGATGCCGCATGTCTGGGGCACGCTGGCCTTCCTGCTGAACTTCATGCCCTTCATCGGCGCGATCATCGGCACGGTCTCGGTCGGGGCCTTCGCGCTGGTCTCGTTCGACTCCGTGCCCTACGCGCTGCTGGCGCCGCTGGCCTATTTCACCCTGACCACCATCGAGGGCAACTTCGTTACGCCGATGCTGGTGGGCCGCAGGCTCGAGCTCAACATCGTGTCAGTCTTCGTCACAGTGGCGTTCTGGATCTGGCTGTGGGGCGTGCCGGGCGCGGTGCTGGCGGTGCCGTTCCTCGTGGTGGTCAAGGCGATCTGCGACCACGTCCCCTCGCTCAAGGCCTTCGGCAGTTTCCTTTCCGGCGATCCGGCGATGAAGACCGAGGATCAGGCGGAGAATGGCGGCCGGTCCGAGAAGCGCGCCGCGCGGCCGGTCTGAATGGGGGCGGTTTGACAGTACCGGGAACCCCGTCCTAGGTTTCGGCGCGACGCCGGGGCCGTGGCCGGGCCCGGCCTAAGGGAGATTCACGACATGACCTATACCCCCGCCGCCGACCGCTACGAGCGGATGGCCTATCGTCGCTGCGGCCGCTCGGGCCTGAAGCTGCCCGCCGTCAGCCTGGGCCTGTGGCACAATTTCGGTGACGACACGCCGCACCAGACCAAGCGCGATATCTGCCAGACGGCCTTTGACCACGGCATCACGCATTTCGACCTCGCCAACAATTACGGTCCCGAGCCGGGCGCGGCCGAGACCGCCTTCGGCGAGATCTTGAGGACCGATTTCGCGGGCTACCGCGACGAGCTGATCATCTCCTCCAAGGCCGGCTACCACATGTGGGACGGCCCCTATGGCGAATGGGGCAGCCGCAAGTACCTGATCGCGTCCTGCGACCAGTCGCTCAAGCGGATGGGTCTCGACTATGTCGACATCTTCTATTCCCACCGCTTCGATCCCGAGACCCCGCTCGAGGAGACGATGGGCGCGCTCGATCACATCGTGCGTTCGGGCCGGGCGCTTTATGCCGGGATCAGCAGCTACAACTCCGAGCGCACCCGCGAGGCGGCGGCGATCCTCAAGGATCTCGGCACGCCCTGCGTGATCCACCAGCCGAGCTACAACATGCTCAACCGCTGGGTCGAGCGCGACGGGCTGAAGGACACGCTGACCGAACTCGGCATCGGCTCCATCGCCTTCACGCCGCTGGCGCAGGGCATGCTGACCAGGAAGTATCTCGGCGGCATTCCCGAGGACAGCCGCGCCGCGCAGGACAAGTCGCTCTTTCCCTCGATGCTGAGCAAGAAGGCCATCGGCAACATCCGCAAGCTCAACGAAATCGCGGAGCGGCGCGGCCAGACGCTGGCGCAGATGGCGATCGCTTGGGTGCTGCGCGATGGCGGCATCACCACCGCGCTGATCGGCGCCTCCAAGCCCAGCCAAGTCGTGGACTGCGCCGGCGCGGTGGCCAATCTCGACTTTACCGCCGAGGAGCTGGCCGAGATCGACCGCTATGCCGACGAGGAGCAGATCAATCTCTGGGCAGCCTCGGCTGAACTCGGAAACTGATCGCGGACAACGGGGGGCGGCGCCACGAAGGCGCCGCCTTTGCGCCCCGCTGGCGGCGTGGTCGCGGGGCAGGGTGCGGGGACCGTGACCTATCCGGAGCCCCGCCATGGACGACCTGCCCCTGATCCTCGTCGCGCCGCTGATGGCGGCAATGATCTGGACCGACCTGCGCCACATGCGCATTCCCAACCTGCTGGTCGGCGCGGTGGCGCTGGTGGGGCTGGGCTGCGCGCTGGCCGGGCTGATGCCCGATCTCGGCATGCGGTTGATGGCCGGGGTGGCGGTGTTCGCCGTCGGGCTGGCGCTCTTCGCGCTGCGGGTGATGGGTGGCGGCGACGTTAAGATGCTCGCCGTGCTGGTGCCGCTGGTGCCACCGGCGGCGCTGCCATCCTTTGCGCTGCTGCTGTCGATGACCATGCTGGCGGGCGTGCTGATGCTGAGCGGGCTGCGCCGCGTGGCGGGCGGGCCCGAATCGTCCTGGGCCGGCCTGCGGGCGCAGGGGCGCTATCCGCTCGGCCTGTCGATCGCCGCGGCGGCGATGATCCTGCCCATGGGGATCTGACCCCCGGCTTTTCCTCCCCGGCGATCTGCGGCAGGAAGGGCGCGACCCTTGCTGCGGAGGCCCCATGCCCGATCCGAACCCCCAGGCGCTCGACTTCCTGCTCAACCGCCGCTCTCGCCCCGCCAAGACGCTGCGCGCGCCGGCTCCCGACCGCGACGCGCTGCGCCCGCTCCTCACCGCCGCGCTGCGGGTGCCCGATCATGGCAAGCTGGAGCCGTGGCGGCTGATCGTTCTGGAGAAGCCCGCGCTGGAGCGGCTCGCGGCGCTGGTCCCGGCCCGGGCGGAAGCGCTCGGCATCGCGGAGGACAAGCGCGAGAAGGCGGTGGCGCAGTTCCGCGACGCCGATCTCGTGGTGGCCGTGATCTCGGCGCCGAAGCCGAGCGACAAGGTCCCCGCGATCGAGCAGACCTATTCCGCGGCCTGCGTCTGCCTGTCGCTGCTCAACGCTGCCCTCGCTGCCGGCTGGGGCGCGAACTGGCTCTCGGGCTGGGCCAGCCATGACGAGGCCTTCTGCCGCGAGGGGCTCGGCCTGCGCGACGGCGAAAGCGTCGCCGGTCTGATTCATATCGGCACCGAGACGGTGCCCGCGCCCGAGCGTCCCCGCCCGGATGTCGAGGCGCTGACGGAGTGGCGCACGGCATGATCCTGACCGACGTCCTGCGCGCGCTTGCGCAGTTCACCGACAGGCGGTTTCGCGGTGTGCTCTGGCTCGGTGTCGGGCTGTCGGTGCTGCTGCTTGTGGCGCTCTATGCCGGGCTGCTGGCGCTGGTCGGCCTGTTCGCGCCCGACACGGTGTCATTGCCGCTGATCGGCGAGGTGGCCTGGATCGACGACGCGCTGGGCTGGGGCTCGCTGCTGCTGATGCTGGGGCTGTCGGTCTTCCTGATGCTGCCAGTGGCCTCGATGATGAGCGGCTTCTTCCTTGAAAGCGTGGCCGAGGCGGTGGAGGCGCGGCATTACCCCGGCCTGCCGCCGGCGCGGCCGGTGCCGCTCGCCGACCAGATCCGCGATACGGTGGCCTTTCTGGCGGTGCTGGTGCTGGTCAACGTCGCGGCCTTCGCCGCGAGCCTCGCCTTTCCGCCGGCGGCGCCGTTCCTGTTCTACGGCGTCAATGGCTGGCTGTTGGGCCGGGAATACTTCCAGGTCGCGGCGATGCGGCGCGAGGGGCGGGCGGGGGCGCGCGCGATGCGCAAGCGCCATCCGCTCCGGATCTGGGGGGCGGGCTGCCTGATGGCGGTGCCGCTGACGGTGCCGGTGGTCAACCTTCTGGTGCCGGTGCTGGGCGCGGCCACCTTTACCCATCTCTATCATCGCCTCTCGGGGCGAAAGGTCACTCGGCGGCGGTGACCGGGGCCGGGCTGAGCGGTGCCATGCGGCCGAACACGTCGATGTCGCGCACCGTCACGCCGCCCCACAGGATGAAGGCCGAGAGCGCCGCCCAGATCGGCACCGCCCACATTGTGGTGATTTTCACCTTGCGCCCCAGCCGGAAGTCGGCGGGCGCCGAGGCATGGGTGCCGGGCAGCGTCTCGCCCGCGTCGCCCTGGGTGACGAGCCTGAGCGGCAGCACGACGAAGAACACCATGAACCAGGTCACGGCAAAGAGCACGAAGGCGGCGGTGATGGTCATGGCGTCTCCTCAGACCTGTTCGATCTCGATCAGGCAGCCGTCGAAATCCTTGGGATGCAGGAACAGCACCGGCGTGCCATGCGCGCCGGTCTTGGGCGTGCCGTCGCCCAGAACCCGCGCGCCCGTGGCCACGAGCCGGTCGCGCGCGGCGAGGATGTCCTCCACCTCGTAGCAGACGTGATGCATGCCGCCCGCGGGGGACTTCTCGAGGAAACCGGCGATCGGCGAGCCGGGGCCGAGCGGCTCCATCAGCTCGATCTTGGTGTTGGGCAGCGTGACGAAGATCACCCGCACCCCATGCTCGGGCAGCTCGATCGGCGCGCCGACATCGGCGCCGAGCCCCTCGGCATAGCGCGCGGCGGCGGCCTTGAGGTCGGGGACGGCGATGGCGACGTGGTTCAGGCGACCGATCATCGTGGCGCTCCTTGCTGGTTCGTTGCGATATGGCGGCTCGGGCGTTGCGGCGCAACCGCGCGGATCGTCGCGGCTTAACACCGGATTCACCCCGTGGCGCGAGACTGCTTGCATCGGGCCGTGTCGGTCCCTTGCCCGCAGGAGGCCATATGCCGATCACCATGTCCTTTCCCGCCGCCCCCGCGCCGAGCGCGGATCGCCCGTTGCTCGGCCTGACCGTGCTGCTCGTCGAGGACAGCCGCTTCGCCTGCGAGGCGGTCCGGCTGATGTGCCTGCGCTCGGGCGCGCGGATCCGCCGGGCCGACAACCTGCACAATGCGCGGCGCCACCTGAAGGTCTATCGCCCCGACGTGGTGATCGCAGATCTTGGCCTGCCTGACGGCTCTGGGATCGAGCTGATCGTCGAGCTGGCGCAGGCCAGCCCTCGTATCGACCTGCTGCTGGCCACCTCCGCCGATCCGGACGGTGCCGCCCCGGCGAAAGAGGCGGGGGCCGACGGCTTCATCGCCAAGCCGATCCTCCGGCTCGGTGCGTTCCAGCAGGCGCTGCTGGCGCATCTGCCGCCCGAGCGCCGGCCCGGCGGGCCGCGCTGCCTGCCGGAGGAGGAGGTCGCCCCAGACCCGGTGGCGCTGCGCGACGATCTTGCGCTGGCGGCGCAGCTGCTGCGCAGCGGCTGGCGCAGCGCCGGCGACATCGCCTATGTCGCGCAGTTCCTGGGCGGGGTGGCGCGCAGTGCCGGCGACGAGGGGCTGCGCAACGCGGCCGAGGCGCTGGATGCGGCGCGCGGCACCGGCAGCCCGGAGCCGGCGCTCGCCCGCCTCGCCGCGCTCATCGACGACCGGCTCGCGGTGCCGGCCCCCATTTGAGGTCAGAGCAGCAGGCCGGGATCGGCGCCGAGGTCGAGGCCGGGAAAGACCGCCTCCTCGATGACCGACCGGTCGAGGCCGAACAGCCCCCGCATCGCCCAGCCCGCATGGGCGCGCAGGTCGCGGGTCGGCATCAGGTCGCGCCGGTCGTAGAGATCGGCCTCGGCCAGCCCCGGCCAGTCGCCCAGCACCCGGCCGCCGCGCAGGGCGCCACCTGCAAAGAGCATGGCGCCGCCGGTGCCGTGATCCGTGCCACCGGTGCCGTTCTCGGCGGCGGTCCGGCCGAATTCGGTCACGCAGAGCACCGCCGTCCGCTCCCATGCCGGACCCAGCCCCGCCTCCAGCGTCAGGAGCGTGTCGACCAACCGCACCAGCGCCCGCTCGAACGGTGCCTGCTGCCGGTCATGCGTGTCCCAGCCATTGATCGAAAAGCTGGCGATCCGGCTCTCGCCCGCCAGCCGCGAGGCGGCGAATTCGGCGAGCCGCACGTGATCGCCCCTGAGCGGCGCGCCGTCCGGTCCGGGCAGGACGGGCCCGCTGCGGGCATCCTCGGCCGCCAGATCGTCGACGATCTCCATCGCCTGGCCCAGCGCGGACCGAAACAGCGGGTCGTCATGCGCCATGCCTTCGAGCAGGCGCCGGCCCTGCGGGCTCAGCCGCAGCCGGGTATCCGGCGCCCAGCGCTGGGCGGCGGCCCGGCCGGAGAGGATCAGCATCTCCTCGCGGCCGATGGCGTAAGCGGTCTCCGCGGCCATCCCCGGCACCGTCTGCAGCAGCCGGTTGAGCCAGCCCTCGCGCCCGTCGAGACCGGCGGTTCCCGCCTCGAGCAGGTCCTGTCCGTCGACATGGCTGCGCCGGTCGCGATAGGGAGTCGAGACGGCATGCACCGCGCCGAATTCGCCCCGGCGCCACATCGGTGCCAGCCGGTCGAAGGCCGGATGCAACGCGAAGTACCCGGCGTCGATCGCCCCGGCCCGAGGGGTGGCCGCAAGCGTCGGGCGCAGCCCCGCCAGCGCGGGATCGCCGGCCGGTCGCACCGCGTCGAGGCCGTCCATCGCGCCGCGCAGCACGATCACAACGAGCCGGTTCTCCCAAGGCGCGCTGGCAAAGGCCATCGGCATCAGCAGCGGGCTCGCCGCCGCCGAGCAGCCCAGCGCCAGACCGCTGCGCAGAAGGGAACGCCTGTCGATGCGGGTCATGGCGTCATCTCCTCTGGAATGCGGGACTGGCCAGCACGAGGCCGATCGCCTCCGCCCGGCTTTCCGCGGCGCGCGCGGCGAAGGCCACCGGCTCGGGCATGGCGGTGCCCACCGCCACCCGCGCGAAGGCACGTGGATCGGGCAACTCGGGGAGCAGTGCGGCCGGGGCACGCATCGCCCAGTCGATCCGCTCCGCCAGGTTGGGCGGGGTGATCCAGGCCTCCGCCGCCTCGGGCCAGCCCTCCGGTCCGGGCGGATGCTCCCAACGCTGGCCCATCCGCGCCAGCGGGATCTGGAGCAGGCGCCGGGTCTCGCCGGTTTCGGGGCGCATGACCGTCTCGGGCGGCACGCCGAGCGCCCGCAGCGCCGACTGCACGTAGTCGAAAGGCGGCTTGACCTTGCGGGGAGGTACCTCCCAGGCGGTAGGATGCTCGAGCAGGGCGGTGGTGACGGCCAGAAGGTCGCCGTCGCTGTCGCGCCAGACGGCTTCGAGCGCGTCGACCAGCGCCGGGTCCGGGTCTTCGGAGACGAAATGCACCGCGATCTTGCGCGCCAGGTGGCCCGCGGTGGCAGGATGGCGCGCCAGCATGCGCAGCGCCTCGCGGATCGTGTCGAAACCCGCCCGGTTCGGGAAGGTGACGCCGAGCACGGTCTCGGAGCCGGGCTCGGCCCGCTCCGGCCGATACTCCATGCCGCGCTGATCGTTGTAGCCGAGACCGGTGAGAAGCTCTGCCAGCTCGCGCACATCCATCTGGTCGTAGGGGCCGTCCGCGCCGATCGTGTGCAGCTCGAGCAGCTCGCGGGCGAGGTTCTCGTTGAGCCCGCCGCCACGCCGGCCAGCGGCGCTGTTCGGCCCGACCGAGCGGGACTGGTCGAGATAGGCCAGCATCACCGGATGGGTGACGACCGCGACCAGCATCTCTTCAAAGCGCCCGGCGACATGCGGGCGGATCGCTTCCTCCACATAGGCGGTGAGGAGGTGGCGGTCGCGCATGGTCCGGCTGCCGACGGTGAAATGGTCGGCCCAGAACCGCGTCAGCCGCTCCTGCAGACCCCCCTCGGGGGCGATTACGCCACGCGCCAGCGTGCTGGTGAAATTATGCCAGGCGGCGGCCCGGGCGGCGGCGCGCAGCTTGTCGAAGGCGGTCCGCGCGGCCGCCTCCTGGGGGGTGCCGCGAGCCTTGCGCCAATCGCGCGCCACGACGTTCCATTCGGCAAGGCTGGGACGGATCTCGCCATAGGGGGCGATCGGCAGGCGGCGCGCGGTCTCGTCGCGTCCACGCAGCGGCCGCAGCATCGCCGCGACGCTGTCGGGCGGCGGGAGTTGCGGCGACAGGCCGGTACCGAAACGGGTGGCGGCACGGAGCGAATCGAAGGTCACAGGCGGATCCTCCTCGGGGCCTTGCTGCATGTATAGGCCAGAGTCGAAACCGCGGGGAGCCCCGCCGCACACGCGCGGCGGGAAGCTGCCGCGTCAGTAATCGCGCTCGAAGAAGATGCCGAGCGAGGTTTCTCCATCGCTCGAAACCTGACCCTGCGCCGTGATGTCGTCGGTGACATCGAGGTTGAGATTGATCGAGGTGCTGTCGGTGCCGACGGTGATGTCGGTGTAGACGTTGTCGGACAGGTACTTCCCCGCGCGCACCGCGGCATTGCCCTCGTCGTCGGTGGTGATGTCGAGGTCGTCGAGCCCGGTGTCGGAGCGGAAATCGTCGATCAAGCCGCCACCACCGCGCCCCGCCAATGTGCCCACCGCCGCGGCGAGTTGCACCGCCTGCAGCGGCGAGATCGAGGACAGGTCGCGGCCGAAGATCAGCTGCGCCAGCACCTCGTCCTGCGGCAGGTCCGGCGTCGATTCGAACCGCACCTCCGGTTCGCTGGCAGGGCCTTCGATGATGATCCGCACTCGTGTGCCGGTCGCGGTCTCGGTGGTGGCCACCAGCCGGATGAAGGGGCTGAAGTCGCCCTGCAGATAGGCGCCGCCCTGATCGAGCTCGAAGCGCTGCTGCAGGATGTCGAGCCGGCCCCGGACCAGTTCGAATTCGCCCACCGGGATCACCTGGTTGGTGGTGCCGCCGATCTCCAGCTCGCCGCCCAGCTCGGCGTCGAGGCCGCGGCCGCGGATGAAGATGCGCGACGGCGCGCGGATCGTCACGTCGAGGCCGTATCCGGGGCCCGCCGGGCCGTCGGCATCCGAGGTTTCGCCGATCTCGACGCCCGCGATGGTCAGCCCGGCGCGGGCCAGGGTCCGCTGCACGTCCTGCGGCGCGCCGACATGGCGGACCTCGGGCAGATCACCGAGCGCGCCGATGCCCGAGGAGGGGACTTGGATCTCGGTCTCACCGAGCTGGACCAGCCCGGCGATCTGCGCGCCGCCGGTCAGGGGGCCCGTGACGGTCAGTCGTCCATCCGCGGTGGCCTCGTAGAGCTCGGGGTCGCGCAGCAGCAGATCCTCGAGCGCGATGACCAGATTGGCATCGAACCCCCCGGTGAGGGCCACCGGGCCGGAGATGTTGATCCGTCCGCCCTTTTCCAGAGCCGCCGCGAGCGCGAGGTCGGCGCGGTCGCCGCTCAGCCTCACCGTGGTCTCGATGTTCTGCACCGTGAGGCCCACGGTCGGCACCGAAAGCTCCGCACCGGCGGTCGAGATCGTGCCGCGTACCGAGGAGAGGGCGGGGGGGCCCTCGACCGAGAGGTCGAAGCGTGCCGTGCCCTCGAGCCGGCGCGGCTCGATCAGGTCGTTGACGAGCCCGAGCTGCGCCTCCCCGGTGACATCGAGGTCGAGCGTGCCGTCGGGCAGGTACCGTCCGGCGACGTCGGCGCGGGTGCCGCCCGGGCCGGTCGCGGTCGCGTTGATGCCCAGCGTGCCGCCGGCGTCACGGGTGACGCTGCCCTGCGCTGCGACAGGGCCACTGAAATCGGGGGTGAACAGACCGATATCGTTGAGCCGGGCGCTGAAATCGGCGCGCTGGTTGGCGCCCGATCCGCTGGCATCGGCCTGCACGGAGAAGGCGGGGAAACGCAGGTCGAGATCCTGCACCGCGATCTCGCCGGGGGCCGAGCGGCTGAGCCGCGCGTCGATCGTGCCGGTGCCGGCGAGCAGACGCGAGGCGGCCTCGACCCCGACATCGAGATCCGCGGCCTGGCCGTTCACGGTCACGTCGAAGCGCGACAGGTCGGGCATGACCGTGCCCGCCGCGTCGATGTCGAGGCTGCCGCCCAGCGGCCGCCCGGCAAGGTTCGAGAACGGCGCAAGCGATGCAACGTCGGCGCTGACCCGCGCGGTGATCTCGCGCCCCTGCGCCTCGGGGGCGACCCGGCCCGTGGCGGCGATATCGGTGCCCTGTGCGCGGCCGGTGACGTCGAAATCGATGCCGCCAGTCGCGTCGCCCGAGGCGTTGGCCGACAGCGTGGCCGGACCCGACAGGCCGGGCGCGAAGGGTGCGATCTCGGTCAGCTGGACGTCGAAATCTCCGGTGGGCAGGCCGTTCTCGACCGTTGCCTCGCCCATGGCGCGGACCTGCGGGTTGACCAGCGTGAAGCGGGGCAGGGCGAAATCCTGGGGGCCGGTCCGGATCACGCGCGCGTCGAGCACGGTCTCGCCCGCGAGCAGCGGGTCGAGCTGGTCGATGCCGGTGGCGACGTCGCGGGCGGTGCCGTCGAGCGTCACGTCGAAGCGCGCGAGATCGGCGCTGGCGGAACCGGAGGCGGTGAGATCGACCGAGCCCGCGAGTGGACGGCCCGCCAGAACGCCCACGGGCGCGAGGTCGTCGATGTCGATGTCGAGATCGAAGCTGCCCTCGCCATTTTCGATCAGCGCCGAGCCCGCGAGGTTCAGCCCCTCGGAGGTCACGCGCAGGTTCTCGACCGTCAGATCCTCGGGGCCGGTGCGGGCGGCACGGCCCGACAGGGTGAGCGCGCCGCCGAACAGCTCGTCGGCCTGCGCCGTGCCGGTCGACAGGTTCGTGGCCCGGCCATCGAGCGTGACGTCGAAGGTCGAGGCGTCGAGGGCGGCGGAGCCGCGCGCGGTAAGGCGTGCCTCGCCCGCCAGCGGGCGGTCGACGGCGCGCCCGACGGCGGCGAGATCGCGCGCCTCGATATCGAGGTCGAATTCGGCCGCGCCATCGGTCACGGTGGCGTCGCCCTGCGCCGCGACGGCCGGACCATCGAGCCGCAGTGCCTGAACGGCAAAGCTGTCCGGACCGATACGCGTGGCGCTGCCCGACAGCGTGACCCGGCCCTCGAGCAGCGGATCGACCTGCGAGATGCCGGTGGCGAGGTCGACGGTGACCGCATCGAAGCTGGCGTCGAGGCCAGAGAGATCGGTCTCGGCGCTGCCTTGGGCGGTGATCCGCGCGGCACCCGAGATCGGGCGGTCGAGCGCGGCCCCCAGGGGCGCGAGATCCGAGGCGTCGGCCTCGATGTCGAAGGTGGCTGTGGTGCCGTCGAGCGCGGCGTCGCCCGAGGCGCGGATCCACGGCGCCGAAAGCACCAGATCCTCGACCGAGAAGGCGTCCGCGCCACTGCGCACCGCATGGCCCGCGATCTCGATCCGGCCCTGAAGCAGCGGGTCTGCCTGGGCGACGCCGGTGACGAGGTCGGTGGCCGCGGCGTCGAGGGTGATGTCGGCCTCGGTCAGGTCGGTCCGGATGCTGCCCTCTGCCGACAGATCGACCGCGCCGGAAAGCGGCCGGTCGATGGCCTCGCCCAAAGGCGTAAGATCGGAGGAGCGCGCCTCGATGTCGAACAGCGCGGTTTCGCCGTTCAATTCGGCCCGGCCGGTCGCGGAGAGCGAGGGTGAGGCGAGATCGAGATTCTCGACCCGGAAGCTTTCGGGGCCCGAGCGGATCGCCCGGCCCGACAGCGCCACCTCGCCCCGCAACAGCGGGTCGGCCTGGGCGATGCCGGTGACCAGATCGGTGGTCCGGGCGTCGATCTCCAGATCGAAGGTCGAGGCGTCGGGCATCACCGTGCCATTGGCGGTGAAGCTGGCGGCGCCCGCGAGGTCGCGTCCGGCGATGGTCGAGAAGGGGGCCACGTCGTCGAGCGCGGCACTCACGTCGAGCGTGATCCGACCGCCATCGGCCTCGGCCGCCTGGGTGGCATCGATCTCGGCCCGGCCATTGGGCAGCTCGGCCACCATGTCGGCGCGGCTGACGCCGGCGGCGTCGCGCTCGGCCGTGCCGGTGAGCCGGGCCGGACCCTCGACGCCGTCGAGCGCCAGACCGGCATTCTCGACCGCGATGTCGAAGGTCGCGGTCGAGGCGCCCGAGGTGATGTCGGCCTGCGCCGTGGCGGTCATCTGCGGCGTGGCGATGCGCAGCGTCTCGATCCGGGTGCCGGTCTCGTCGCGCGCCGCCTCGATGGCGACGTCGCCGGTGCCGTCGATATAGGGGTCGAGCGGCTCGATCCCGAGTGCGAGATCCCGGGTGCTGCCGGAGAGGCTCAGGTCGAAGATGCCGTCGAGCGGGCGGATCGTGCTGTCGATCTCGAGATCGGCGGCGCCGGCGAGGTCGAGCCCGGTCAGCTCAGAGAACCGTTCCAGCCGCTCGGCCGCGAGGCTGAGCGTGGTGTCGGTCTCGAAGCCGTTCTCCGACCCGGCGACCGTGCCTTGGGCGTTGAGCGCGATGCCCGGCCCGGCAAGGGTGACGCGGTCGATGGAGATTGGGCCGTCGCCGTCGCGCTCGAGCACGATTTCGCCGGCGATCTGCTCGCCCAGCGCCTCGGCCAGACCTTCGTCGTCGAAGCGCAGCCCGCGCGCGGTGTAGTCGACATCGGCGGTGAACAGGCTCGGCGCCGCGTCGCTTTCGCGGACGATGACACCGCCGCCCTGCACGGTGAACTGCGGGATAGTCAGCCCGGGGCGGGCGAAATCCTGCGCCGTGAGGTCGAGCACCCACTGGT
This sequence comes from Limimaricola variabilis, assembly GCF_034371605.1. NCBI lineage: Bacteria > Pseudomonadati > Pseudomonadota > Alphaproteobacteria > Rhodobacterales > Paracoccaceae > Limimaricola > Limimaricola variabilis. The sequence continues at coordinate 2,737,947 of NZ_CP139691.1, forward strand.
CGCCGACCGAGGCATCGAACTGCAACGCGAGGCTGGCGCGCCCGAGGCGGGTCTCTCCCCCGGCCACGGGCAGGGTGACGGGGGCGCCATCATCGCTGGCGATCTCGCCGGTCAGGTCGAAGCTCTCGGGCCAGCCATCGGCGCCGATCCGCGCCGATCCGTCGAGGCTCAGCGCCTGGGCCTCGATGGACAGGTCCGACAGCGCCAGCGCGCCCGTCTCGTCGCGCGAACCCGTGACCCGCAGCCCCACGTCGGAGCCGAAGAAATCGGCGTAGTCGGGCGCGATGAGCGGTGTCACGTCGCCGTTGACATCGAGCGAGAAGGCCAGCGGCGCGGGGCCGCCCTCGGCGGCCTCGCCACGGTCGAGCGCGAAGCGGCCGTCGATGCGCGGCTGGCCCGCGGTGGCCAGCGAGATGGCGGCGTCGAAATCGTCGATCGGGCCGGTGCCCTCGACCCGGAGCGCCACCGAGGGCCGCCCCGGCAGGTCGAGCGCGCGCGCCGCAATGCCGCCCTCGGCCTCCTCTAGCGCCAGCGTCAGGTCGAGCAGGCGGCTCTCGTTGGAATAGCTGCCCGACAGCTCGAACCGGCCAGCGCGGTCGCCCAGCCGTTCGGCGGTGAGCCGCGCCTCGCCCTCGCCATCGGCGAGCTGCGCCGAGCCCTGCAGGCTGAGCGCGACCTCCTCGTCGAGAAAGGCCTCGCCCAGCACCAGCCGGTCGACGCTGAGCTCGTCGAGCCGGATCGAGACCGGCAGTTCGGGCAGCGAGAAGGGCGTGGCCTCGGCGGCAGGCGGCTCGCCCGGCCCGGCCTGCGGCGGACGGGTCAGCTCGATCAGCTCGGCCGACAGCTCCTCGACCTCCAGCCGTCCGCGCAACAGCGCCGAGCGGTTCCAGTCGAGCACGAGGTTCTCGGCCCGGAGCCAGACGCCGTCCTCGTCGGCGATGGTCATCACCTCGATCGAGGCGGCGGAGCTGAGCGCGCCCTTGAAGCCGGTGATGATCACCTCGCGCCCGGCGCCCGAGAGATTGTCCTCGATCAGGCCGGTGAGAAAGCCGCGGTCACGCTCGGCCTGCTCCTCCTGCGCGGGGAGCATGGTCGGCGCGACGGTGGCGATCGAGATGGCGGCGGCGCGGGAGAGCTGTTTCAAAACGACTGTCCTATTCCGATATAGACGTGGACGCTCTCATAGGCGTCGTCACCCGTGACCGGCGTGGCGAGGTCGAGCCGGACCGGCCCGATCGGGGTGGTGTAGCGGATGCCGGCCCCGGCGCCGGCCTGGTAGTCGCCGTCGCCATCGGGGATGCCTTCGGCCTCGACATAGCCGATGTCGTAGAAGCCGACGGCGCCGAGCTTGTCGGTCACCTGGAAGCGGCCTTCGAACTGGCCGCCGACAAAGCTCTTGCCGCCGGATCGCGCCGTCACCGGCCCGTCGCCGAAATCGTCCATGTAGGTGACGCCGAGCGACTGGTAATCCTGGCCACGCACGGTGCCGCCGCCGCCCGAATAGAACAGGAAATCCGCCGGGGTCTCGGCCAGATCGGAGGCCAGGACGGAGCCGAACTGGCCGCGCGCGGCCAGCGTCAGCCGCTCGGTCTCGCCGAAGCTGCGATAGGCGCGGGTGTCGAGATAGAGCCGCAGCCCGTCATCGGCGCCGGCAACCCCGAGGAAGGGCGTGACCTCGGCATCGACGAAGAAGCCGTTCTTGGCGTCGAGCTGCACGTCGCGGCGGTCATAGGTGGCGTCGAGCGGGAGGGTCAGCAGCGTGTAGTCGCGGGTCCGGGCCTCGGTCTCCTCGCGGGCGGTGATGATGCCCACCGCCGCCGAGTGGCTGAAGCGTTCGTTGACATAGCGCGACAGGCCGATCTCGGCGCTGAACTGGTCGAGCTTGTAGTCGATCTCGTCCTCGCGCTTGAGCTCGGTCTCGGCGAAGAGGTCGGTATCGGCGCGGAATGTGGCGGGGCGGTTGAAGCTGGTCGCGAGACGGTAGTCCGCGCCGCCCGAGCCGGTGATGCCCGGCACCTCACCCTCGATGCCCGAGATCTCGCCCTCGACGCGCAGCCGCTCGGCCCCGCCGAGCAGGTTGCGGTGCAGCCAGAAGGCCGACAGCCCGAGCCCTTCGACGGTCGAGATCTCGGCGCCGAAGCCGATCCGGCGCGGCAGCGACTCGGAGACCGTCAGCTCGAAGGGCAGGGTGTTGTCGGGACCGATCTCGTCGCTTTCGATGAAGGCGACCGAATCGAAGGCACCGGTGCGACGCAGCCGGGTTGCCGCGAATTCGAGATCTTCGGGATTGTAGGTCCGGCCGACCGGAAGCTCGGCGATGGCGCGGATCCGTTCCTCGCGCACATCCTCGTTGCCGGTCACCGTGAGCGTGCCGAACCGCAGCCGCGGCCCCGGCGCCAGGGTGACGGCGGCGTCCAGCCGCTCGTTCGGATGATCGGCGACGATCTCCTGTCCGGCGACCTCCGCCTTGGCGAAGCCCACCGCCTCCCAGGCTTCGACCCCGGCACGGGCGGCGGCGCGGACCTCTTCGGCGCGGGCGACCTTGCCGGGCGCGAAGTCCTCCGGCAGCTCGGTGTCAGGGGCCAGCGGCGCGATCTCGGTGCGGCCGAAGCGGAAGCGCGGGCCCGGCTCGACCCGGATCGTCACCTCGCCGATCCGGTCGGGCGCGTCGAGCGGCGGGATGTTCGCCGCTTCCTGGCCGTCGACGCGGATCGAGACCACACCGCCGTAATAGCCCTCGGAATAGAGGCCGGTCAGCAGGCGGCGGTAATCGGCGCGGGCAGCGGCGACGTAGTCCTGCGGCGTCGGGTTTTCATCATCCTGCAGCGCGATCAGCAGCGAGGAATTCTCGAGCACGCTTTCGAGCTGGTCGGCTTCGGGGACGATCTCGAGGCGGATGTCCTGGCCGAAGGCCGCGGTCGTGGAGAGGGCGAAGACCGACAGGCCGGTCACCACGGCATGGTTGCGCAATCTCTGTCCTCCCGACGAACCGCTCTTTATTCGTGGCGCGGTCTCGGCCGGGCCTTGGCCCTATTGCTACCTGAACGGCACAGGGAGGCAACAGCCCGTTCCCGGACCATGATCAATTGTGATCGAAGGGATCCGTGCCGTAGCCGACGGCGGCGAGATAGAGCCCGTGCGGCGGACAGACCGGGCCGCAGGCGGCGCGCTCGCGTGCCTCCAGCGCGGCCGACACGTCGTCGGGCGTCCAGGCCCCGGCGCCCACGCGCTCCAGCGTGCCGACGAAGCTGCGCACCTGGTTGTGCAGGAAGGAGCGCGCCTTCACGTGAAACCGGATCTCCGGCCCGTTCATGCCCTCGACCGCCTCGACGTCGAGCCGGTCGAGCGTCCGCCACGCCGAGTCCGCCTGGCAGATCGAGGAGCGGAAGGTGGTGAAGTCGTGCCGCCCGAGGAGCCGGTCGGCCCCTTCCTGCATCGCCTTCGCGTCGAGCGGGTGCGGCACCTGCCAGGCGAGACCGCGGTCATGGGTGAGCGGCGCGCGCCGCGTCACCAGCCGGAACAGGTATTGCCGCCAGGTGGCCGAGAACCGCGCGTGGAAGTCGTCAGCGACACGCGCGCAGGCGGTGATCGCCACCGGCTCGGGCTTGAGATGAAAGTTCAGCGCCTCGGAGAGGCGGAACGGGTCCCAGTCCTTTTCCATGTCGCAATGCGCGACCTGGCCGATCCCGTGGACGCCGGCATCGGTGCGCCCGGCGGCGGCGATGGTGTGGGGGCGTTTCTCCAGCTTGGCGAGCGCGGCCTCGATCGCGCCCTGCACGGAGGGGTGCTCGGCCTGGCGCTGCCAGCCGGAAAAGGGGGCGCCGTGATATTCGACCTTGAGGGCATAGCGTGGCATGGCGCTGCGGGTAGCTTCGGCGCCGCCGCTTGGCAAGCGCGCGATCCCCTCCGCCCGGACCCGGCCACACGCTCCGCAGCCATCCGTCGGGCGCGCCCTGTCCAATCCGGGCGCGCATGCCTATCTTCCCGCCGAGACGGGCAAGGAGCGGCGCATTGGTCATCGGGGCGATCACGGACGGCATCACGCGCGGGGTCGAGGGGGTGACGGATCGCCTGATCGCGCCCTTCACCGACCCTACAATCCGGCTCGGCGTGACCGGGCTGTCGCGGGCAGGCAAGACGGTGTTCATCACTTCGCTGGTCGCCAACCTGATGGATCGCGACCGGATGCCGCAATTCGCGACCGGCGCGCGGATCGAGGCGGCGGTGCTGCGGCCGCAGCCGGACGACACGGTGGCGCGCTTCGCCTATGAGGATCACCTCGCCCGGCTGCTGGCACCCGAGCCGAGCTGGCCCGAAGGCACGCGCCGGACCAGCGCGCTGCGATTGTCGCTGCGCGTGCGGCAGGGTGGGCTGCTGGCGGGGGTGCAGGGGCCGAGGACCGTGCATCTCGACATCGTCGACTATCCCGGCGAATGGCTGCTCGATCTCGGCCTGATCGAGAAGAGTTACGCCGAATGGTCACGCGAGGCGCGGGGCCGGGTCGAGCGGCGCGCCGCGACGATCCCCGAGGCGGCGGGTTTCATGGCGGCGCTGGCCGAGGCCGACCCGGCGGCCCCGCTGGAGGAGCCGCGTGCCAAGGCGCTGGCGCGGCCCTTCACCGCCTATCTCGTGGCCGCGCGGGAGGCGGGGTATTCCGATTGCACCCCGGGGCGGTTCCTGCTGCCGGGCGATCTCGAGGGTTCGCCGGTGCTGACCTTCGCGCCGCTGCCGGGAGAGGCCGGCGCGAAGGGCAGCCTGGGCCGCGAGATGGAGCGGCGATACGAGGCCTACAAGCGCGAGGTGGTGAAGCCGTTCTTCCGCGATCACTTCGCCCGGATCGACCGGCAGGTGGTGCTGGTCGACGTGCTCTCGGCGATCCATGCCGGGCCGCAGGCGGTCGAGGATCTGCGCGCGGCGATGGCCGACATCCTGCGCGCCTTCCGCCCCGGCCGGAACGCGTTTCTCAGCCGCATCTTCCAAGGGCGGCGGATCGACCGCATCCTGTTTGCAGCGACCAAGGCGGACCACCTGCACCATACCGAACACGCCAAGCTCGCCGCGATCACCGAGGCGCTGCTGCGCGACGCGCGCGATCGCGCCGATTTCGCCGGAGCAAAGACCCAGGCCATGTCGATCGCGGCGCTGCGCACAACGGTCGAGGACCGGATCAGCCATGGCGGCGAGGAGATCGACGTGGTGCGCGGCAGGCTTCAGGAAACCGGGCGCCAGGCGGCGCTGCATGCCGGCGCCCTGCCGGACGATCCGTCGCAGCTTCTGGCCCCAGCGCGGGCAGGGGCGGAGCGCTGGCTCGACGGGGATTATTCTGTGATGAACTTCGCCCCGGCGCGGCTGAAGCTGCGCCCGGGCGAGGGGCCGCCGCATATCCGGCTCGACCGGGCGGCGGAGTTTCTGCTGGGCGACCGGCTGTGAGGAGGCAGGCATGAGCGACGAAAAGCGGCGCGGGCCGGTGGTGATCGACCTCGAGGAGGAGGCCGCCCCAGAGGTCACGCCCGCCACCGCCCCCCCGGTGCCCGAGCCGGGACTGCCGCACAGCGCCGCGATGACCCGCGTGGCGGTGATGGCGGCGCGGCCGCGCTCGCGGCTGGCGCGCTGGTTCTTCGCCGCACTGGCCACGCTGGTGGGTTTCATGCTCTCGGTCGCGGCCTGGAGCTGGGTGACAGGGCTTCTAGCGGCAAATCCGCTTCTGGGGGCGGTCGCCACGGTGCTCGTGGCGCTCGTGATTGCCCTGCTGCTGGCGATCGCGGTCAAGGAGGCCTGGGCCTTCCGGCGGCTGGCGCGGCTCGACCATATCCAGAGGGATGCGGGCGCGGCGCTGGGCGCGCAGGACCTCGCGCTGGCACGGGCGGTCTCGGCGCAGATGATCTCGCTCTATGCCGGGCGCGACGAGCTGGCGCCCGGCCTGGCGCGGGTGAAGGCGCGCGACGCGGAGCTGTTCGATGCCGACGGCGTGCTGGGGCTGGCGGAGCGCGAGTTGCTGGCGCCGCTCGACCAGGCGGCGCTGCGCGAGGTCGAGGCGGCGGCGCGGCAGGTGGCGACGGTGACGGCGGTGGTGCCGCTGGCGCTGGCCGACGTGACGGCGGCGCTGACCTCGAACCTGCGGATGATCCGGCGGGTGGCAGAGATATATGGCGGCCGGTCGGGCACGCTGGGCGCCTGGCGGCTGACGCGGTCGGTCTTCACCCATCTGGTGGCCACCGGCGCGGTGGCGGTAGGCGACGACCTCGTAGGCTCGGTCGCGGGGGGCGGCGTGCTCAGCCGCGTCTCGCGCCGTTTCGGCGAGGGGGTGGTCAACGGCGCGCTGACCGCACGGGTGGGCGTGGCCGCGATCGAGGTCTGCCGCCCGCTGCCCTTTCGCGCGGTGGAGCGGCCCTCGGTCTCGGGGCTGGTGGCGCGCGCGCTCACCGGGCTGTTCGGGTCGCGCAAGGGCTGAGGCGGGGCGTCGCCCGCTCAGATCAGCTTCGGCACCCCGCCCGCATGGGTTTCGCGCTCGGTGACACCGGCGCGCAGGGTGCGGCCGATCCGATGCGCCAGCACCGACCAAGCCTCGGCGGTCTCGGCCGGCAACTCCTCGCGCAGGGTCATGTCGAACAGCGCGAGCCAGGGGCTGAACATGCCGGGGCGCACGTCGCGGGCGTCGCGATGCACCTTGAGCGGGCTGCCGCGATAGCCCGGCCGGCCGAGGATCGCGCTCTCCCAGAAGGCGGCCACCAGCGCTTCGTGGGCGGGCCAGTCGGTCACATGGCGGGCAAAGACGGGACCGAGCCCCGGATGGGCGCGCACCCTCGCATAGAACGCTGCAACGACGCGGGCGATCTCCTCGGGCGTGACCTCGATGCGCGGCTCGGGCATGACGGCTCCTCTCGGCGCCCTGCATAGCGCGACCCGCGCCGCGCCGCGAGGGGGCGGGCGCTTTACCCCCGATCCGCGCGCGCCTATAAGCGCGGGCATGACGGCCCTTCGCGCCCATATCACGCGAATTACCGGCCCGGCGCTCTGAGGATCAGGGCCGCCGGGACAAGGCGCATGAGCTGACGCCGCGCCGCCCTTCATCAGACATTCCGACACGACCGGACTTCGACAGGACCGAACAGCGATGTGCGCCGATACGCCCGAGACCCAGACCGAGACCCCCGACTACAAGGACACCCTGAACCTGCCGCGTACCGAGTTCCCGATGCGCGCGGGCCTGCCCAAGCGCGAGCCTGAATGGCTTGCCCGCTGGGAGGAGATCGGGGTCTATGACCGGCTGCGCGAGAAGGCCGAGGGCCGCAAGCCCTTCACCCTGCATGACGGCCCGCCCTATGCGAACGGCAACCTGCATATCGGCCACGCGCTCAACAAGATCCTCAAGGACATGGTGGTCCGCTCGCAGCAGATGATGGGCCGCGATGCGCGCTACATCCCCGGCTGGGACTGCCACGGCCTGCCGATCGAGTGGAAGATCGAGGAGCAGTACCGCAATAAGGGCCAGGACAAGGACAAGGTCGACGTGATCGATTTCCGGCAGGAATGCCGGAAATTCGCCGAAGGCTGGGTCGACGTGCAGCGCGACGAGTTCAAGCGGCTCGGCGTCACCGGCAAGTGGGAGAAGCCCTACCTGACCATGGACTTCCACGCCGAGCGGGTGATCGCCGAGGAATTCCAGAAGTTCCTGATGAACGGCGTGCTTTACCAGGGCTCCAAGCCCGTGATGTGGTCGCCGATCGAGAAGACCGCTCTGGCCGAGGCCGAGGTCGAGTACCACGACAAGGAAAGCTTCACGATCTGGGTGCGCTTCCCGGTGCTGGGCTCCGACGACCCGCTGCTGCAGGGCGCCGATGTCGTGATCTGGACCACCACGCCCTGGACCATCCCCTCGAACAAGGGCGTCGTCTATCACCCCGACATCTCCTACGGCGTCTACCAGATCACCGGCGCGCCCGAGGACAACTGGGTCAAGACCGGCGACAAGCTGCTGCTCGCCGACAAGCTGGCCGAGGGCTGCTTGGCCAAGGCCCGCGTCGATGGCTGGGAGCGGATCGGCGACGCGCCCTCGCTCGAAGGGCTGTCGGTCGCGCATCCCTTTGCCGGGATCGAAGGGGGGATGGGTGAGTGGGACCAGCCACGCGACTTCCGCGCCGCGCCCTTCGTCACCGACGAGGACGGCACCGGCTTCGTGCATTGCGCGCCGAGCCACGGCATGGACGAGTTCGAGCTCTACCGCGACGCCGGCATGCTGGCGGAGGTCATCACCTACAACGTGGAGGAGGATGGCTCCTTCCGCGCCGATCTGCCGCTGTTCGGCGGCAAGCGCATCCTCAAGCCCAACGGCAAGGAGGGCGACGCGAACGCGGCCGTCATCGACGCGCTGGCGCAGTCGGGCAAGCTCTTCGCGCGAGGCAAGATCAAGCACTCCTACCCGCATAGCTGGCGCTCCAAGGCGCCGCTGATCTTCCGCAACACGCCGCAATGGTTCGCGGCGATCGACCGCGAGGTCGGCGATGGCCAGGACCAGTACGGCAAGACCATCCGCGAGCGGGCGCTGACCTCGATCGACGAGTTGGTGACCTGGACGCCGAAGACCGGGCGCAACCGGCTGCATTCGATGATCGAACAGCGGCCCGACTGGGTGCTGTCGCGCCAGCGGGCTTGGGGCGTGCCGCTGACCTGCTTCGTGAAGAAGGGGGCCCGCCCCACCGATCCCGACTTCCTGCTGCGCGACGAGGCGGTGAACGCCCGCATCCTCGAGGCCTTCGAGGCCGAGGGCGCGGATGCGTGGTACAAGGAGGGCGCCAAGGAACGCTTCCTCGGCGACGCCGTGAACCCCGATGACTACGAGCAGGTCTTCGACATCCTCGACGTCTGGTTCGATTCCGGCTCGACCCATGCCTTCGTGCTGCGCGACCGCGAGGACGGCTCCGAGGACGGTCTGGCCGATCTCTACCTCGAGGGCACCGACCAGCATCGCGGCTGGTTCCATTCCTCGATGCTGCAATCTTGCGGCACCAAGGGGCGCGCGCCCTATCGCGGCGTGCTGACCCATGGCTTCACGCTCGACGAGAAGGGCATGAAGATGTCCAAGTCTTTGGGCAACACGGTCAGCCCTGCCGACGTGACCAAGCAGTACGGCGCCGACATCCTGCGGCTCTGGGTGGCGCAGTCGGACTACACCGCCGACCTGCGGATCGGGCCGGAGATCCTGAAGGGCACCGCCGACGGCTACCGCCGGCTGCGCAACACCATGCGCTTCCTGCTGGGATCGCTGGCGGACTTCACCGAAGCGGACCGGGTCGAGGCATCCGAGATGCCCGAGCTGGAGCGCTGGGTGCTGCACCGCCTCGCCGAACTCGACCAGGTCGTGCGCGAGGGCTACGACGCCTATGACTTCCAGGGCGTGTTCCAGTCGGTTTTCACCTTCGCGACCGTGGAGCTGTCGGCCTTCTATTTCGACATCCGCAAGGACGCGCTCTACTGCGACGGCGACACCGCGCGCCGCCGTGCCGCGCGCACCGTGCTCGACCTGCTGTTCCACCGCCTGACGACCTGGCTCGCGCCGATCCTCGTCTTCACGATGGAGGAGGTCTGGCTGGAGCGGCACCCGGGCGACGACGCCTCGGTGCATCTCACCGACATCCCCGAGACGCCGCAATCCTGGCGCGACGAGGCTCTGGCGGCGAAGTGGACCGCGATCCGCAAGGTGCGGCGCGTGGTGACGGCGGCGCTCGAAGTGGCGCGGCGCGACAAGGTGATCGGCGCCTCGCTCGAGGCGGCGCCGGTGGTGCATGTCCGCGACGAGGAGGCGCTGGCCGCGCTCAAGAGTGTGAATTTCGAGGATCTGTGCATCACCTCGGCGATCTACCTGACCGGCGACCCGTCCCCGGCCGAGGCGTTCCGCCTGCCGGAGGTCGAGGGTGTGGGCGTGGTGTTCGAGGCGGCCGAAGGCGAGAAATGCCAGCGCTGCTGGAAGATCCTGCCCGATGTCGGCACCCATGCGCATCCCGGCGTCTGCGCGCGATGCGACGCGGCGCTGGCGTGATATCCCTTCGCCGTCGCGCGACGCGCGGCGGCGGCGGTTCTGCCTCTACGGGACGTGGTGAAGGGGGGCTGAAGACCGGCTTCCCTTCGCGGCGTCTCCGCGGGCCGGGGTGCACCCCACGATGACGCTGCCGGTCTTCGCGGCGGTGATGTTCGCGGCGTTCCTGCATGCCAGCTGGAACGCGATGATCAAGCTTGGCGCGTCCAAGCTCACCGGCATGGTAATCCTGACACTGGTGCAGGGCGCGATGGGCCTCGCCGTGGCGCTGACCCGGCCCTGGCCCGAGGCCGAGGTCTGGCCATGGATCGCCGCCTCGGCGGTCTGCCACGCGACCTATAACGGCTTCCTCGCGCTAGCCTACGAGCAAGGCGATCTGAGCCGGGTCTACCCGATCGCCCGAGGCGCCGCGCCGATGGCGGTGCTGGTGGTCAGCGCGCTGTTCCTCGCCGACGCGCTCGAGCCGGTGGCGGTGGCGGGCGTGCTGGTGCTGGGGCTGGGCATCCTCGGCATGGCCCGGGGCGCGCTGAGTTCGGGCGAGAGCCGCAGGCTGATCCCCTACGCGCTGGGCGCGGCGATGGGCACCGCCGGTTACACGCTGGTCGACGGGCTCGGGGCGCGGCTCTCGGGCGATCCGGTCGCCTATGTCGGCTGGCTCTTCGTGGCCTCGGCGCTGCTGTTTCCACCAGTGGCATTGGCCATGGGTGGGCGCGGCCTGCTGCGCGTGGGGCCGCGCGTCTGGGGGCAGGGGGCGCTGGCGGCGGCCACTTCCTACGGCGCCTACGCGATCGCGGTCTGGGCGATGACGCTGGCACCGATCGCGCTGGTCAGCGCGCTGCGCGAAACCTCGATCCTGTTCGCGGTGCTGATCGGCTGGGCCGCCTTCGGCGACCGGATGGATCGCGGCAAAGCGGTCTCGGCGGGGCTGATCGTGGCGGGGGTGGCGCTGACCCGGTTCTGAGCCGGCTCAGCCGTCCTTGCCATGCACGACCTGCTGCGCCGCGCCGGCGCCGAGCAGGTAGACCGAAGTGACCACGAGACCCCAATGCGCCCAGCTCTGGGGATCGAAATCAACCCAGGCCGCCCAGCCTGCGAAGAAGGTCCAGGCCAGCGCCATCGGCAGCGACACGGCGCGCCAGCGCTTGGTGCGGACCGGGTGGATGAACTTCACCGGCAGGAACATGGTGATCGACAGCACCACCACCAGCGCCAGAATGATCCAGAAGTTGGGCGAGAGGGCGAAGAGCACGAGCACCAGCATGTTCCAGCAGCCCGGAAAGCCCTGAAAGGAGTTGTCCTTGGTCTTCATCCGCGTGTCGGCGAAGTAGAGCGCCGAGGCGAAGGTGATGACGATGATCGCCAGCCAGCCGGTCCAGCCCGGCAGCAGGTCCGATTCGAACAGCGCGAAGGCCGGGACGAAGACATAGGTCAGGTAGTCGATCACCAGATCGAGCAGCACGCCGTCGAAGATCGGTGCGTTGCGCTTGACGTCGTATTTGCGCGCCAGCGGCCCGTCGATGCCATCCACGGCAAAAGCGACGACCAGCCAGAAGAACATCATGCTCCAGTCGTCCTGCACCGCCTCGAGCATGGCGAGCATGGCGAAGACCGCACCGGTGGCGGTGAAGAGATGGACCCCGAGGGCCTTGCGTGCGTCAGTCATGCCGTCCCTCTTGTCCGATCCTTCGGCCGGGTGCAACGCGTGCGTTTCAGGCGCGGGGATGGGCACGATCGTAGATCTCCATGAGACGCGCCGCATCGACCGCCGTGTAGGTCTGAGTGGTCGAAAGCGACGCGTGGCCCAGAAGTTCCTGAATCGCGCGCAGGTCGCCGCCAGCGCTCAGCAGATGCGTGGCGAAGCTGTGGCGCATCGCGTGCGGCGTGGCCGTGGAGGGCAGGCCGAGCTGCATCCGCGCCATCTCCATCGCCTTCTGGATGGGACGCGGGCCCAGCGCGCCGCCGCGCACGCCGCGAAACAGCGGCAGGCCGGGATCCATCGCGTGCGGGCAGAGCCGGACGTAGTCCGACACCGCCTTGCGCGCCGCCGGCAGCACCGGCACCAGTCGCTCCTTGCCGCCCTTGCCGAAAATGCGCAGCGTCTCCGGCAGCGGCAGCTGCGCGCCGGTGAGCGACAGCGCCTCGGAGATCCGCAGCCCGCAGCCCCACAGCAGCGTCACCACCGCCACGTCGCGCACCGCCACCCAAGGCTCGCGCGACTGCAACTCGACCGTCTCGAGCATCCGTGCCGCCGCCTCCTCGTCGAGCGGGCGCGGTAGCCGGGGCTTCAGGCGCGGCGCCCGGGTCGACAGCACCGCCGTCGGCTCGAACCCCTCGCGCTCGGCGAGCCAGCGATAGAAGGATTTCACCGCCGAGAGCGCGCGCGCGAGGCTGCGCGCCGAAAGGCCGCGGCCGCGCTCATGCGCCATCCAGGCGCGCATGTCCGACACCGTGACCCGCGCGATCGCGGCAAGGCCCTGCGCTTCGGCGTGATGCGCCTGCATGAATCCCAGAAATCCCAGCACATCGGCCTGATAGGCGGTGAGGGTGTTGCGCGCGGCGCCGTTGAGCGCCCGCTCGTGGTCGAGCCAGCGCCCCATCGCGTCGGTCAGCGCGGGCGAAATCACGATAGCCAGCGCCGCATCTGCCGCTCGAACACGCCGGCGAAGAAACCCATCAGGTCGGTGGCCTGCGCCGGGGCGAAGCGGGACGCGTCGGTGGCGCCCAGCAGCAGCATGCCGGGCAGGCGGCCCGGACCGAAATCGAGCCGGAGGCAGGCCTCGGACAGGATTTCGGGGGCGCGGGCGCCATAGGGCCCGGCCTCCTGCGGCTCGACCGCGCGCAGCGAGACCTGGCGCGGCGGCACGTTGCGGCCCTGGGTGACGTAATCGGCAACGAATCCCGGCTCGGCCACAGACAGCACGTCCGAGAGCCGCGCGATCGCGGGGTCGTCCTCGGGCCGTGCCGTTTCCAGCACCAGCCGGACGACATCCACCCGCAGCATGTCGGCCACCTCGCCGGAGAGGTCCTGCAGGAAGGTCTCGAACCGGGTGGCATCCATCATCCGCAGCACGGCACGGTGGATCTGGTTTGTGCCGGCGAGATTCTCGTAGGCGGCGGCGATCACCGAGCGATGCGTGTCCTCGAGTCGGTCAAGCCGCGACTGCAGCCGCTCCATCGCGAGGCCGCGCAGATCGACCACGTTGGAGCCACGGGCCCCGGCATCGGCCTCGACCAGCGCCCGCATGATCGCCGGGTCGTCGAGCAGCCGGGCAGGGTCGGCGAGGATGCGCTCGCGCAGCCCGTCATCGGGGGAGGTGTCGTCAGTCATCTGGGCGGATCCGGGCAGTCGCATCGCCGCGAGCATAGCAGCCCCAGCGGGGCGATGCGCCCCGGTGTGGCGAAAATGCGGCGGGGCGCGGCGCGGAAGGCACAGCGCCCCGCTGGGTCATCAGACGATCTTCTGACCGGTCGAGGCCCAGTCCTTGAGGAAGGCGTCGAGGCCCTTGTCGGTCAGCACGTGGTTGGCCATGGCCTTGATCACCGCCGCCGGGGCGGTGGCGACGTCGGCGCCGATCTTGGCGGCCTCGGACATGTGGTTGGCGTTGCGGATCGAGGCGGCGAGGATCTGCGTCTCGAAGCCGTAGTTGTCGTAGATCTGCCGGATGTCGGCGATCAGCTCCATGCCGTCGAGGTTCAGGTCGTCGAGCCGGCCGATGAAGGGCGAGATGAAGGTCGCGCCGGCCTTGGCGGCCAGCAGCGCCTGGTTGGCCGAGAAGCACAGCGTCACATTGACCATCCGGCCCTCGTCGGTGAGCGTCTTGCAGGCCTTGAGGCCGTCCCAGGTCAGCGGCACCTTGATCGCGATGTTGTCGGCGATCTTGGCCAGCTCGCGGCCCTCGGCGATCATGCCTTCGGCATCGAGCGCCACGGTCTCGGCCGAAACCGGGCCGTCGACGATCGAGCAGATCTCCTTGGTCACTTCCTTGATGTCACGGCCCGACTTCATGATCAGCGACGGGTTGGTGGTGACGCCGTCGACCATGCCCAGATCGTGGAGTTCGCGGATCTGGTCGATCTCGGCGGTATCGACGAAGAATTTCATGGGTCTCTCCCTGTCAGATGTCGCGCGCCCGTGGGGCGCAATGTGGTGACGCGGCGCCCCGGCGCGGGGCGGCTTCGCGCCCGGTCTAGCAAGCGACGCGGCGGTGGAACAGCGCCTTTCCCATATGGGGGCGACAGGCATCGGGATGAAGCCTGCGACGCGCTGCTCACTTGAAGCCACGGCCCGCGCGGCGCATGTTGACGGCTCCGCCGCGCCAGAGGTGCCTGACAGCCCATGACCACGTCCCGCTTCGAGGAGGGCGCGCTGATCGGCGTGCTGACCACCCAGCCGCTCGACCGGGTGCTGGATTACCGCGCGCCGCGAGGCGGCTGCGCGCCGGGGGACCATGTCGAGGTGCCGTTCGGCCCGCGCAAGGTGAACGGGGTGGTCTGGGGCCCGGGCGCGGGCGATTACGACCCCGCCAAGGTCAAGAGCGCGATCCGCGTGCTCGACCTGCCGCCGATGCGCGCCGCGATGCGCGAATTCCTCGGCCGGGTCGCGGATTACACGCTCACGCCGATGCCGGCGATGCTCCGGTTGGCGACCCGCGCGCCCGGCCTCACAGACCCGCCGGGCATGCGCAAGATCTACCGGCGTGGCCACGGCCAGCCGGAGCGGATGACGCCGGCGCGCGCCCGGGTGCTCGACCTGCTGGAAGAGCATGACGGACTGGCATTCCTCTTGGGAGAACTGGCCGAGCTGGCAGGGGTCGGCTCCTCGGTGATCAAGGGTCTCCTGACCTCCGGCGCGGTGATCGAGGAGGAGGCGCCACGCGACGTGGCCTATCCAACCCTCGATCCGCACATGCCTGGCAAGCCGCTGACCGGCGACCAGGCGGCGGCGGCCGAGGCCCTGCGCGCGGGCATCGCGGGCGGGCGGTATGGCACGACGCTGCTCAAGGGCGTCACCGGTTCGGGCAAGACCGAGGTCTATCTCGAGGCGGTGGCCGCCTGTCTGGCCCGCGGCCGGCAGGCGCTGGTGTTGCTGCCCGAGATCGCGCTGACGGCGGAGTTTCTGACCCGGGTCGAGGCGCGCTTCGGCGCCAAGCCCGCGGAGTGGCATTCGGGCGTCACCACCACCGAGCGGCGGCGCTGCTGGAAGATGGTGGCCGAGAACGGCGCGCAGCTGGTGGTCGGCGCGCGCTCGGCGCTGTTCCTGCCGTTCCACGATCTCGGCCTCATCGTCGTCGATGAGGAGCACGACACCTCCTACAAGCAGGAGGACGGGGTGCTCTACAACGCGCGCGACATGGCAGTGCTGCGCGCCTCGCTCGAAAAGGCACAGGTGGTGCTGGCCTCGGCCACGCCGTCGCTGGAGAGCTGGGTCAACGTGCAGCAGGGTAAGTACGCGCGCCTCGACCTCGAAAGCCGTTTCGGCCCCGCCGTGATGCCCGAGATGCGCGCCATCGACATGCGCACGGAGGAGGTGCCCTCAGGCAGCTGGATCTCGCCCGCGCTCAAGGGCGCGGTGATGCAGCGGCTGGAACGTGGCGAGCAGTCGCTCCTGTTTCTCAACCGCCGTGGCTATGCGCCGCTGACGCTGTGCCGCGCCTGCGGCCACCAGATCGGCTGCAAGCATTGCGACGCGCGGATGGTCGAGCACCGCTTTCTCAAGCGGCTGATGTGCCACCAATGCGGCGAGACCGCGCCGATGCCCGAGACCTGCCCGAACTGCGAAGTGGCGGGCAAGCTCGCCGCGGTGGGGCCGGGGGTGGAGCGGATCACCGAAGAGGCGCAGGCGCTGTTTCCCGACGCGCGGGTGACGGTGCTCAGCTCGGACCTGTTCGGTTCGGCCCGTGCGCTCAAGGCCCGCATCCTCGAAATCGCCGAGGGTGCGGCGGACATCGTCGTCGGCACCCAGCTCGTCGCCAAGGGACACAATTTTCCCAAGCTGACGCTGGTGGGGGTGATCGACAGCGATCTCGGCCTGCAGGGCTCGGACCTGCGCGCGGCCGAGCGCACGTTTCAGCTGATGCGGCAGGTGGCGGGCCGCGCGGGGCGGGCCGAGGCGCGCGGCACGGCGCTCTTGCAAAGCTTCCAGCCGGAGCACCCGGTGATCCGCGCGATCCTGTCCGGCGACGAGGAAGGGTTCTGGGCCGCCGAGGCCGCCGCGCGCCGCGCCGCCGGCGTGCCGCCCTACGGGCGTATGGCGGGGATCGTGATCTCGTCCCCGGACATGCAGCAGGCCTTCGATCTCGGCAACCGGCTGGCCCGGCTCGACGCGCCGCTGCGCCGGATCGGGGCGCAGCTGTTCGGACCGGCCCCGGCCCCCATCGCCCGGGTGCGCGGACGGCACCGGGTGCGGCTTCTGGTCAAGGCGGAGAAGACTGCGCCGCTGCAGGCGGCGCTGGCGCAATGGGCGGCGCAGGTGAAGGTCCCCGCCAATGCCCGGCTCGCCATCGACATCGACCCGCAAAGCTTTCTGTGACCCGTTGACCGGGTCCTCCGCGCCGGGAAAGGATCGGGCGGGGAGGGGCGGATCATGGACGACGATGCGAGAATCGAGGCGTTTTACGCGCGCGAAGGGCGCTGGAAGGCGGAGAAATCGGCGCTCAGGGCGATCCTGCGCGATACCGACGGTATCGAAGAGGTCTGGAAGTGGCGCGCGCCCTGCTACACCTGCGCGGGCGGCAACACCGCCATGGTCGCGGGCTATGCCGAGCGCTGCGGCATCTCCTTCTTCAAGGGCGTTCTGCTCTCGGACCCCGAAGGCATGCTGGTGGCGCCGGGGCCGAACTCGCGCGCGGTGCGGATGATGGTGTTTCGGGATCTGGCCGACATTGCGGCGTGCGAGACGGTGCTGCGCCGCTTCATCGCCGAAGCTGTGGAGCTCGACCGCGCCGGGCGCCGGGTGGTACTGCCCAAGGATGATATCGACCTGCCCGAGGAGCTGGTCGCGGCGCTCGACGCGGACCCCGCCCTGGCCGAGGCCTTCGCTGCGCTGACCCCGGGGCGGCAGCGCGGCTATGCGTTGACCATCGCGGGTGCCAAGCAGGCGGCGACACGGTATGCCCGCATCGAGAAATGGACGCCGCGGATATTCGAAGGCAAGGGCATCCACGACCGCTGACCCGTCGCGGCCGCGCCGCCTGCCGAACCACCCCGCCGGCGATTTCGGTGCGCATGACCTCTCGCCAAGCGGCGCGGCAGGCCGTAATGCTTGCGAATGACACGTATTCCGATGCCGCTTTCCGAGGCCCGGACCCTGCCGATCTGGCGCAGGCCTGTGGCGCTCCTCTTTCTGATGGCGATGGCCATGCCGGTGGCCTTCGCCACGTGGTCTGCGCTCCTGAACAACTTCGTCATCGAGGCGGCGGGCTTCGACGGCTCGGATATCGGCTGGCTGCACACGGTGCGCGAGGTGCCGGGCTTTCTGGCCATCGGGGTGATCGCGATCCTGCTCTTCGTGCGCGAGCAGTCGCTGGCGCTGATCTCGCTGGGTCTGCTCGGCATTGCCACCGCGCTCACCGCGCAGTTCCCCTCGATGGGCGGCATCCTGACCATCACCATGCTCTCCTCGATCGGCTTTCACTACTACGAGACGGTGAACCAGTCGCTGCAGCTGCAATGGCTGCCCAAGGACCGCGCGCCTCAGATGCTGGGCTGGCTGGTCTCGGCCGGGGCGGGGGCGACGCTGGTGGCCTATCTGGCGATCGTGCTGACCTGGGAGAGCCTCGGGCTGTCCTATGATTTCGTCTACATGGTCTCGGGCGGTTTCTGTGCCGCGGTGGCGCTCTATTGCTGGTTCGCCTTCCCGGCCTTCCGCGAGCCGCATCCTCAGACCAAGAGCTTCGTGCTGCGCCGGCGCTACTGGCTCTACTACGCGCTGCAGTTCATGGCCGGTGCCCGGCGGCAGATCTTCGTGGTCTTTGCGGGTTTCATGATGGTCGAGAAGTTCGGCTACGACGTGCACGAGGTGACGGCGCTGTTCCTGATCACCCTGCTGACCAACATCTTCGGCGCCCCGCTGATCGGGGGGGCGGTCGCCCGCTGGGGCGAGCGCAAGGGGCTGATGGTCGAGTATGCCGGGCTGATGGGCGTGTTCCTCGCCTATGGCGGGCTCTACTGGTTCGGCTGGGGCGTCGCGGTCGCCGCCGCGCTTTACGTGATCGACAATGTGTTCTTCGCGCTGGCGCTGGCGCTCAAGACCTATTTCCAGAAGATCGCCGATCCGGGCGACATCGCCCCGACGGCGGCCGTGGCCTTTACCATCAACCACATCGCCGCCGTGTTCCTGCCCGCCGCGCTGGGCTATCTCTGGCTGGTCGCGCCGGATGCGGTCTTCCTTCTGGCCGCCGGCATGGCAGGGGTGTCGTTCACCTTGGCGCTGATGATCCCGCGCCATCCGGCGCCGGGTCGCGAGACGGTGTTCGCGCGGGCCCGGCTTCCGGTGGCGGCCGAGTAGAACTCGGCGCCGTCC
Organism: Limimaricola variabilis; assembly: GCF_034371605.1. Classification (NCBI taxonomy): domain Bacteria; kingdom Pseudomonadati; phylum Pseudomonadota; class Alphaproteobacteria; order Rhodobacterales; family Paracoccaceae; genus Limimaricola; species Limimaricola variabilis. Next base: position 2,756,501 of record NZ_CP139691.1, read on the forward strand.
GTGCCTATATCGCGAGCCAAGACACCAGACGAGGAGAAGGCAATGTTCGGCCTGAGTTCGACCAAGACCGAGATGGTCACCCCTGAGAACGCGCTGCCGGGCCGCCCGGAGCCGATCCCCACCGCCACCACCCATACCGTGCTGGGCACGGCGCTCGACCCCGAGGCCCCCGAGGGGTTCGAGGTCGCGATGTTCGGCATGGGCTGCTTCTGGGGGGTTGAGCGGATCTTCTGGAAGCTGCCGGGCGTGCATTCCACCATGGTGGGCTATGCGGGCGGCTACACGCCGAACCCGACCTATGAGGAGGTCTGCACCGGCCGCACCGGCCATAACGAGGTGGTGCGCGTGATCTATGATCCTGCGAAGACCAGCTATGACGAACTGCTGCGGGTGTTCTGGGAGAACCACGACCCGACCCAGGGCATGCGGCAGGGCAACGATCGCGGCACGCAGTACCGGTCGGGCATCTATACCTTCAACGAGTTGCAGAAAGAGGCGGCCGAAGCCTCGCGCGAGGCGTTCTCGCTGCGGCTGACCGAGGCCGGCTACGGCGCGATCACCACCGAGATCACCGACGCCCCGGCCTTCTATATGGCCGAGGATTACCACCAGCAGTATCTCGACAAGAACCCCGCCGGTTACTGCGGGATCGGCGGCACCGGCGTGACCTGCCCGATCGGCGTTGGCGCCTGAACGCGCCCGGGCCCGGGGCATCGCCCCGGGTCTGATCGGTTGATGTTGAAGGGGGCGGCGATTGACCGCCCCCTTCGCCTGCGCCTATGCCGCGCGAGGCCCCTTGTTCCGGAGAACCCCGATGCCCGTCTTCACCGCGATCACCCAGCTCGACGACCAGCGCCGCGGCGAACGGCTGGCGGAGGCGCTCGAGGAACTCGAGCCCACCCCCTACGGCACCGGCGTGTTCGAGATCGAGGATGGCTCGGGGCTGTTCGAGGTGACCGCCTATTTCGAGGAGACGCCCGACGCGGTCGAGCTGGACCTGCTGGCGGCGAGCCATGGCGCGCGCGGCTTCGTCGTCTCGGAGGTACCCGACGAGGATTGGGTCGCCAAGGTGCGCCGCGATCTCGCCCCGGTCGAGGCGGGCCGGTTCTTCGTGCATGGCAGCCACGACGCCGACAAGGTGCCGCAGGGCAGCATCCCGCTGCTGATCGAGGCGGCGATGGCCTTCGGCACCGGGCATCATGGCACGACGCTGGGCTGCCTGAAGGCGCTCGACGCTCTGGCAAGCGAAGGCGCGGCACCGGCGCGGGTCGTCGATATCGGCTGCGGCACCGCCGTTCTGGCGATGGCGGCGGCGCGGGTCTGGCCCGAGGCGCGGGTGATGGCGTCGGACATCGACGAAGTGGCGGTCGAGGTGGCCGAGGCCAATCTCGCGGCCAACGGCATGGAGGGGCAGGTGGAGTGCCTCGAGGCGGCGGGCTTCGAGCACGCGGCGCTGGAGGCGGCCGCACCCTTCGACCTCGTCTTCGCAAATATCCTCAAGGGCCCCCTCGTCGCGCTCGCGCCCGAAATGGCGCGAAAAGTGGCGAAAGACGGGCGGGTGATCCTGTCGGGCATCCTCAACGAACAGGCCGATGCAGTCGAGGCGGTCTATGTGGGGCAGGGCTTTGCGCGCGCCGCCCGTACGAGCCATGGCGAATGGACCACCCTCGACATGCGGCGCGACTGAGGCGCGGTGGGGCGGTCATGTGGCGGGCTGCCGGGTTTTCGCCGGAAAGTGGGCCGCCTGCCACATTTTCGCCATGATGCGGGTCTAATCCTGACACCGTGAGGTGGGGGCACCTTGCCAGGATCGCCGACCATGACTTGCGTCTCGCCGAGCTTTGAAACCCGTCTTCGCAAGATTGACCGCCAGCAGCGCCGCCCCGCGGGCGAGCCGGAGTGCTACGTTCTCGAGGACGATCTGGTCGTGGTGATGCCGCGGCGCGAGGGCAATGCCGCCCTGGCTGCCCTGATTCTCGTGATGTTTCCGATGATGTCGGCGCTGGGCGCCAAGAGCCTGCTGATGGCGCGGCTCGACGCCGTGGCGCTGGGCGAGATGCTGTCGCAACTGGACGCCTCGGGCCCGTTCGGCCGGGCGGTGGCCTGGGCGCTGCAGCCCGATGTGCTCACCGGGCTGCTGGCGCGGGGTCTGGCGGGGCTCCTCGGCTGAGGGCCCGCCATAGGCCGCCTCAATCGGCGGTGTACATGCCTTCGTAGATCGGCGTCAGCGTCTCGTGCTCGAAGAGCGAGCTGACGCTGGTGCCGTTCCAGATGTTGAGGATCGCCTGCGCGAACATTGGCGCGGTCGGCACGATGCGGATGTTGGGCGCGTTCTTCACCGCCTCGGTCGGCTCGATCGAATCGGTGATCACCAGCGATTTCATGACCGATTTCTCGATGCGGCTGACGGCGGGGCCGGAGAGCACGCCGTGGGTGATGTAGCTGTGCACCTCGGTGGCGCCGGCCTCCATCAGCGTCTCGGCCGCCTTGCACAGCGTGCCGGCGGTGTCGCAGATGTCGTCGACGATGATGCAGGCCTTGCCCGAGACGTCGCCGATCACGGTCATCTCGGCCACTTCGCCGGCCTTTTCGCGGCGCTTGTCGACGATGGCGAGCGGCGCGCCGATGCGCTTGGCCAGCTCGCGCGCGCGGGCGACGCCGCCGACATCGGGGCTCACCACCATCACGTCGTCGCGGCGATCCTTGAAGTGGTGCGCGACGTCGAGCGCGAAGATCGGCGCGGCGTAGAGGTTGTCGACGGGGATGTCGAAGAAGCCCTGGATCTGGGCGGCGTGCAGATCCATGGTCAGCACCCGCTCGATCCCGGCCTCGGCGATCAGGTTGGCGACCAGCTTGGCCGAGATCGGCGTGCGCGCCTTGGCGCGGCGGTCCTGGCGGGCATAGCCGAAATAGGGGATCACGGCGGTGATGCGCGCGGCCGAGGAGCGGCGCAGCGCGTCGGCCATGATCAGCAGCTCCATCAGGTTGTCATTGGCCGGGTTCGAGGTCGGCTGGATGATGAACATGTCCTCGCCGCGGACGTTCTCATAGACCTCGACGAAGATCTCCTGGTCGTTGAAGCGCTCGATCCGGGCGTCGACGAGGCCGACATTCATGCCCCGGTGCATCGACATGCGACGGGCGACCGCGCGGGCCAGGGTCTGGTTGGCGTTGCCGGCAATCAGCTTCGGCTCGTTCAAGGTGGGCATCAAGGGGCATCCTCGGCAGGCTCGGGCCGCCTCGCAGCGGGCGGCGGAAAGATTGACACCGCCTAGCACAGCCCTAGCATGGCGCAAACCTGCCCGATGGGGGTGGCGTGCGAAGAGGGGCTTCATGCCGAAAATCGACTACTTTTTCGCGACATTGTCGCCCTACGTCTACATCGCAGGGACCCGGCTCGAGGAGATCGCCGCCAAGCACGGGGCCGAGATCGTCTACAAGCCCATGGACGTGATGGCGCTGTTCCCGCGTTCGGGCGGGCAGCTGCCCAAGGACCGGCATCCGAGCCGGCTCGAATATCGTCGCCAGGAGATGCGCCGCCAGGCCAAGAAGGCAGGGCTTCCGCTCAATCCGCGCCCGGCCTTCTGGCCCACCAACGGCGCGCCCGCCGCCTATGCGATCATCAACGCCCAGCGGGCGGGTGGCGGCGACATGGGGCGGCTGGTGCACGCGATCACCCGCGCCTGCTGGGCCGAAGAGAAGGACATCGCCGTCGAGGAGGTGATCCGCGCCGCGCTTGAGGAGGCGGGCTTCGACCCCGGCCTGGCCGAGAGCAACATGATGGGGGCCGCCGACGAATACGCCCAGAACCTCGAGGAGGCGGTGCAGCGCGGCGTCTTCGGCTCGCCCTTCTACATCACCGACACCGACGAGCGGTTCTGGGGGCAGGATCGGCTGTCGGATCTCGACCTGCACCTGTCCGGGCAGCTCTGAGCGGCCTCAGCCCAGCAGCGCCAGGAAACGGTCGACCTGCTCGGCGCCCAGTGACCAGTCGCAGACCAGCCGGGCGGTGAGCCGCTCGGCCGGATCGCCGGTCATCGGATCCCCATCCATGACGTAGAAATCCGCGCCGCCATCGCTCAGGCGGCGCAGCGTGGCGCGCGGCAGGGTGACGAAGACGAGGTTGGCCCCGGCCGGGTAGAGGATCTCCGCCTCGCCATGCGCGCGCAGCCCGGCGACGAGGCGGGCGCAGGCCTCATTGGCGCGGCGCGCGAGATCGAGCCACAGGTCGTCGTCGAGATAGGCCTGCATCTGCGCCGAGAGAAACCGGTGCTTGGAAAAGAGATGGCCGCCGCGCTTGCGCCGGATCTCGAAATCGCGGGCGAGGTCGGGGTCGAAGAACACCGCGGCCTCGACGCCGAGGCAACCATTCTTGGTGCCTCCGAAGCTCAGCGCGTCGATGCCCGCCTTCCAGGTCATCTCGGCCGGGCTGCAGCCCAAGGCGGCGATCGCGTTGGCGAAGCGGGCGCCATCCATGTGCACTTTCTGGCCGCGCGCATGCATGATCTCCGACAGCGCGGCGATCTCGGCGAGGTCGTGGACCGCGCCGGTCTCGGTGACCTGGGTGATGCTCAGCGGGCCGAGCTGGGCATTGTGAAAGCTGCGTGCCCCCTCGGGCAGCAGCGCCTGCTCCAGCGCTGCGGGCGTCATCCGCCCGTCGGGGGCGGGCACCAGCGTCAGCTTGGCGCCGCCGGTATAGAATTCGGGCGCGTTGCCCTCGTCATGCTCGACATGGGCGTGCTCCGAGCAGAACACCGCGTCCCAGGGGCGGGCCATGCAGCCCAGGATCAGCGCGTTGGCCGCCGTGCCGGTGGCGACGAGATGCACCTCCGCCTGCGGCGCCTCGAAGATGTCGCGGATGCGGTCGCGCACCCGCGACATCGCGCTTTCCGAGCCATAGGCGCGCTGGTGGCCGTCATTGGCGCGCGCGATCGCCTCGAGGATCGCGGGATGGGCGGGACCGGCATTGTCGGAGGCGAACTGCATCAGACGGGCTCCTCGATGATGTGGTCCTCCCAGTCGTCATCATCGACCTGGGTCTCGGGTACGGTGCGGCCGGCCATGGACACGCCCGCGCGGTGCACGGCCTGACGGTCGCCGGAGATCAGGTGGTGCCAGCCGTAGAGCGGGCGCCCCTCGGCGCGCAGCCGGTAGGCGCAGGTGGCGGGCAGCCAGTACATTGTCTCGGCGATCTTGTCGGGGGTGAGCACGATGCATTCGGGCACGTATTTGTGCCGGGTCGCGTATTTCGTGCACAGGCAGGTCGCGCCGTCGAGCAGGCGACAGGCGACGCGGGTCAACGCAACCTCGCCGGTGTCCTCGTCCTCGATCTTGTTGAGGCAGCATTTGCCGCAGCCGTCGCAGAGCGCCTCCCACTCGGCGCGATCGAGCTCCTCGAGCGGCAATTCCCAGAAACGCTCACGCATCGGCCAGAACCTCGCGGGCGCGGGCGCAGTCGGCATCCATCTGCGCGATCAGCGCGTCGAGCCCGTCGAACCTTTCCTCGCCGCGCAGGTATTCGACCAGCGCCACAGAGATCTCGGCGCCGTAGAGATCGCCCTTGAAGTCGAACAGGAAGGTTTCGCAATTCGGATGGTTCTCGCCGAACATCGGTCGGGTGCCGATCGAGGCGGCGCCGTCATAGGTCCCGGCATGCGGCCCGGTGAGCACGTCGACCTTGACGGCGTAGACGCCGAAGCGCGGCAGGTGCAGCCCGTCGATGGTCATGTTCGCGGTCGGAAAGCCCAACTCGCGGCCGCGCTTCTCGCCATGGATCACCTCGCCTTCGAGCCGGTGCAGGTGGCCGAGCATGGCGGCGGCGTCGCGGGGGCGGCCTTCGGACAGGGCGCGGCGGATCGCGGTCGAGCTGACCTCGCCTGCGTCGAGCGCGACGAGCGGCGAGACGGTGACGCCGAAGCCATGCGCGCGGCCCAGCGCCTCGAGCATCGCGGCATCGCCGGCGCGACCCTTGCCGAAACGGAAATCGGCGCCGATCACGACGTGGCGCAGGCCGAGGCCCTCGGCGATCACCTGGCGGGCGAAGCCCTCCGGGGAAAGCGCGGCGAGGCCCGCATCGAAGCGAAGCTCGAACAGCCGCTCGACACCGATCTTCTCGAGCCGGTGGGCGCGGGCGGTCCGGTTCATCAGCCGGAAGGGCGGGGCATCGGGCGCGAAATACTCGCGCGGGTGCGGCTCGAAGGTCATCACGCCCAGGGGCGCGCCGAGTCGTGCGGCCTCGGCGCGGGCGAGGTCGATCACCGCGCGATGGCCCAGATGCACGCCGTCGAAATTGCCGATGGCGGCGACGGCGCCGCGGTCGGCGGGGGGAATGTCGGTGAAATCGCTGAAGCTGCGCATGGCGCCTTGCGTAGCGGCGGGGCGGGGCGCGCGCAAGCAGGCGCGCGCCCGAGAGGTCTAGCGCAGGAAACCGATGGAGAAGGTCGGGGCCTGTCCCTCATCGCGCAGATAGGCGGCGAGCTTCTCGGCGTCGGGTTGGCCGCCCGACCGGGTCGCGGTCTCGGCGGCGGCGAGACCGCCGGTGATGAACAGGCAGTCGAGATCCTCGCCCGCCGCGCCCGACACGTCGGTATGCGGCCCGTCGCCGATGCAGATGATCCGCTCGTCGGCGATGCCCGGCGCGATCTCGTGCAGCCTGCGGCGCGCGAGGTCGTAGATCGGCGGGTGCGGCTTGCCGAAATAGAGGCTTTCGCCGCCCAACTCGGTGTAGAGCCGGGCCAGCGCCCCGGCGCACCAGACCCGCTCCTCGCCGCGATCGACGATGATGTCGGGGTTGGCGCAGAGCAGCTTCAGGCCGCGCGCCACCGCCGTCTCGAAGGCGGGGCGGTAGACCTCCGGGTCGGCATCCTCGTCCTCGGGGCCGCAGCAGACGATGCCCTCGGCCGCGTCGAGATCGACGCGCGCCACCTCGACCGGATCCTTGATGATCCGCAGCGGCTCGAAGAAGGCCTCGTCACGCTCGTCGCCGATGAACCAGACCTTCTCGCCGACCGCGCCCTGATACATCGCGGCGCGGGCCGAATCGCCCGAGCTGGCCACGCTGTCATAGCAGTCGCGCGGCACGCCCAGCCCCTCGACCTGCGCCTCCACGGAGGCGCGCGGCCGCGGCGAGTTGGTGACGAGGATCACCTTGCCGCCCGCCGCCCGGAAGCCGCGCATCGCGGCCACCGCCTCTTCATAGGCCCGCACGCCGTTATGCATGCAGCCCCACAGATCGACGAAGGCGGCGTCGTAGCTGCCCGAGATGTCGGCGAAGCGCTCGATGATCCGCGTCATCCGGATCAGGCCTTCAACACGGGGATGATCTGCTTCTTGCGGCTCATCACGCCGGGCAGCACGACGCTGTCGCCCGAGACGGTGGCGTCGAAGCTCTTCTCGGCGATCGCCTTCACGGTGTCGTTCTGCACCAGCAGCGTCGCCTGCTCCTTCAGGATGTCGACCACGAAGAGCAGCACCTCGTCGGCGCCATCCTCGGCCGCGACCTTGGGCATCGCTTCGAGGAGCGCGTCCTTGCGCGACAGCACCTGGTCGGGGGAGGTGGTCTCGAGCACGCTCACGCGCAGCTTCTTGCCGTCGACGGTGGTCTCCTTGCTGTCCATGCGCAGCAGCTCCGCTTCGGAGAAAGCCGAGATGTCGGACTTGGCGGCGAACATCTCGCCGGCATAGTCGGAGACATCGATGCCGAGATCCGCGGCAAGCCGCTCGGCCAGCGCCTTGTCGGCGGGGGTGGTGGTCGGCGAGCGGAACTCGAGCGTGTCCGACAGGATGCAGGACAGCATCAGACCCTTGATGCCCTCGGGCATCTCGGTGGCCACGTGTCCCATCAGGTCGTGCATGATGGTCGCGGTGCAGGCCAGCGGCTTGATGGTGATGTCGATCGGGCCCTTGGTCTCGATGCCGCCGAACAGCTTGTGGTGGTCGATGATCGCCTGGATGTCGGCCTGGTTGATCGAGGCCGGCAGCTCGGCGGGGTTGTTGGTGTCGACGATGACGACCTTCTGGCCCGGCTCGACGTCGTCGATCACCTGCGGCAGCTCGAAGCCCCAGCGCTCGGCCACGAAGGCGGCCTCGGTGTTGGGCTGGCCCAGCAGCCGCGCTTCGGCCTCCTGGCCCTGGCGGTTCAGATACCAGGCCCAGATCAGCGGCGAGCCGGTGGAATCGGTGTCGGGCGCCTTGTGGCCGAAGACGAGCGTGGTCATGGGATTATCCTTCGGGAGGTCGATGAAACTGTCGCGCGCCTTATAGGCAGGGCCGCGCGGCTTGTCACCCGCCCGGAGGGGCCGGCAAGGGGCGGCGCGGTCCCCCGCGCCGCCCCCCGTCTCACCGCGCAGGCTCCGCGCGCGGGCGTTTGGTGACCAGCGCCCGAATGCGCGGCCAGAAGCCGCCCGCCCCCAAGGCGCGGGGCGCGGCCGGGGGGTCGTCCCTGGCGGCGCGCAGCATGGCCAGGCCGGTGCCGACATGCGGCGGGTTCAGATCGAGCCGCTCGGGCGCGCCCCGGCGCATGCGGGGGCGTTCCTCCCAGGGGGCGGGGCTGTCGGGCTGGGCGCGGTGGTCGACGATGTAGAAAGGCGGATGCATGATGTGTTCCTTCTTCATCCTTGGGTTGAGTTTCCGGGCATGGAGAGGCCTTGCCCGGCGGCTGAAACGGCCATGACTTTCCCGGCCGGCGACGCGGGCTGCGCGTCGTCGGGTCGGGAAGACCGGCACGGGTGCGGGCTCGCCCCTAGAGGGGTGAGGCGCGCGGGGGGTGGGCGATCGGAGTGCCGCTGACGCCATGATTCCGCTGCGACCGCCCGAGGGCGGAGCGGCGGAATCGGAGGCGTTGCGAGGCGGGTCGCGCAAGGCGACGGCCGACGGCGACCGGATGATCGGCCACGACGATACGGGGGGTCATGGACTGGGCCCTGGAACTGGCAAGATCAACAGGCGGAGGCGGGGGCAAACCGGCCTTCCGCGACAGGCGGCGGCGCGGCATTCAGCCGTGTGAGAAATAACCTCGAGTCATAAGCCGCTCTCCCAATCCGGGGTTGTCCTGCGCGCCATCATGCACGAACAGGATGCGCTGAGAACCCCCTTTTTCGACTTACTTACGCGGGCGCGCGAGATGTGACATTTCCGCGCCGCGCGATGCTTGACAGGGGCGTGAGCGCTCCTTACCTGTCTCGTCGTTGGCACTCACCGAGGGAGAGTGCTAATGCCCCGCCGGGGCATGAGAACATACATACTGCTGAGGAGCTGCAGAGATGGCATTCAAACCGCTTCACGACCGGGTCCTGGTGCGCCGCGTCGAAGGTGAAGAAAAGACCAAGGGCGGTCTGATCATCCCCGACAACGCCAAGGAAAAGCCGGCCGAGGGCGAAGTGATCGCCTGTGGCGAAGGCGCCCGCAAGGACAGCGGCGAGCTGATCGCCATGGCCGTCAAGGAAGGCGATCGCGTCCTTTTCGGCAAGTGGTCGGGCACCGAAGTCACCGTCAACGGCGAAGAGCTGCTGATCATGAAGGAAAGCGACATTCTCGGCATCATCGCCTGAGATCGCTGACTTCAATCACCCCATTCAAGATCAAGGAGCACTGACATGGCTTCCAAGGACGTCAAGTTCGACACCGATGCCCGCAACCGCATGCTCAAGGGCGTCAACACCCTCGCCAACGCGGTGAAGGTGACCCTCGGCCCCAAGGGCCGCAACGTCGTCATCGACAAATCCTTCGGCGCGCCGCGCATCACCAAGGACGGCGTCACCGTCGCCAAGGAGATCGAGCTCGAGGACAAGTTCGAGAACATGGGCGCCCAGATGGTGAAGGAAGTCGCTTCCCGCACCAACGACGAGGCGGGTGACGGCACCACCACCGCCACCGTGCTGGCCCAGGCCATCATCAAAGAAGGCCTGAAGTCGGTCGCCGCCGGCATGAACCCGATGGACCTCAAGCGCGGCATCGATCTCGCCACTGCCAAGGTCGTCGAGGCGATCAAGGCCGCCGCGCGTCCCGTCAACGACAGCGACGAAGTTGCCCAGGTCGGCACCATCTCGGCCAACGGCGAAGCCGCCATCGGCCGCCAGATCGCCGACGCGATGCAGAAGGTCGGCAACGAGGGTGTCATCACCGTCGAGGAGAACAAGGGCCTCGAGACCGAGACCGAAGTCGTCGAGGGCATGCAGTTCGACCGCGGCTACCTGTCGCCCTACTTCGTGACCAACCCCGACAAGATGGTCGCCGAGCTCGAAGACTGCATGATCCTGCTGCACGAGAAGAAGCTCTCCTCGCTGCAGCCGATGGTGCCGCTCCTGGAGCAGGTGATCCAGTCGCAGAAGCCGCTGCTGATCATCGCCGAGGACGTCGAGGGCGAGGCCCTGGCCACGCTCGTCGTCAACAAGCTGCGTGGCGGCCTGAAGATCGCCGCCGTCAAGGCGCCGGGCTTCGGTGACCGTCGCAAGGCCATGCTGCAGGACATCGCGATCCTGACCGGCGGCCAGGTGATCTCGGAAGATCTCGGCATGAAGCTCGAGAATGTCACCATGGACATGCTCGGCACCGCCAAGAAGATCCGCATCACCAAGGACGACACCACGATCGTCGACGGCAACGGCGAGAAGGCCGAGATCGAGGCGCGCGTCGCCCAGATCCGTCAGCAGATCGAGGAGACCACCTCGGATTATGACCGCGAGAAGCTGCAGGAGCGTGTGGCCAAGCTCGCCGGTGGCGTCGCCGTCATCCGCGTCGGCGGCATGACCGAGGTCGAGGTGAAGGAGCGCAAGGACCGCGTCGATGACGCGCTCAACGCGACCCGCGCCGCGGTGCAGGAAGGCGTGATCGTCGGTGGCGGCGTCGCTCTGGTCCAGGCTGGCAAGTCGCTCGAAGGTCTGACCGGCGAGAACTCCGACCAGAACGCCGGTATCGCCATCATCCGCCGCGCGCTGGAAGCGCCGCTGCGTCAGATCGCCGAGAACGCCGGCGTCGACGGCGCCGTGGTTGCCGGCAAGGTCCGCGAGTCGACCGACCTGGCCTTCGGCTTCAACGCGCAGACCGAAGAATATGGCGACATGTTCAAGTTCGGCGTGATCGATCCGGCCAAGGTGACCCGCACGGCTCTCGAGGACGCGGCTTCGGTCGCCGGCCTGCTGATCACCACCGAGGCGATGATCGCCGACAAGCCGAAGAAGGACGAGCCGGCCGGCGCCGACATGGGCGGCATGGGCGGCATGGGTGGCATGGGCGGCATGATGTAATCTGCCGGATCACCACCGATCCAACGGGGAAGGGGGCCGCAAGGCCCCCTTTTTCCGTTTGCGCAAACCCTCTTGCGGCGGGTCCATGCGCACGGCATGGATCGGACGGCCCCGGTCGGGCCGCCGGGAGGCCGCATGCTGTTCTTCGTCACTCTCACCGTCGCGGGCATCCTTGCCGGGGCGCTCAACGCCATCGCGGGGGGCGGCACCTTCCTGACCTTTCCGGCGCTGGTCTGGCTCGGCCTGCCGCCGATCATGGCCAACGCCACTGCCACCATCGGTGCGCTGCCGGGCTATGCCAGCTCGGCCTGGGGCTACCGCGCGGATGTCGGTGCCGAAGGCGCGCTGGGACTGCGGGCGATCATCGGGCTTGGCGCCTTGGGTGGCCTGCTCGGGGCGGGCCTGCTGCTGGTGACGCCGGGCGCGGTGTTCGACGGGCTGGTGCCGTGGCTGCTGCTGGTCGCCACGCTGCTCTTCGCCGCCGGGCCGCGCATCCTGAATTTCGTGCGGGCGCGGGGGATCGGCCCGGCGGGTCCGGTCCTGTCGGGGGCGGCGGTGCTCGCGGTGTCGACCTATGGTGGCTATTTCAACGGCGGTCTGGGCATCCTGCTGCTGGCGATGCTCGGCTTGATCGGTTTCGTGAACCTGCACGGCATGAACGGCCTCAAGGTGCTGCTTTCGGCGGTGCTCTCGCTGGTATCGGCGGTGGCTTATGCCGCCGCAGGGCTGATCGACTGGCGCGCGGCGCTGATCATGGCGGTGGCCACGACGATCGGCGGCTATCTGGGCGCGCGCGGCGCCAAGCTCATCCGCATGGATCACCTGCGCATCGGCATCACCGGCGTCGGGCTGGTGATGACGGTGCTGTTCTTCGCGCTCTAGAGGACGATCGGCTCGAGCGGGTCGTAGCTTGGCGCATCTGCGTCGCCCCAAGCCACCGCGGCGAGGCTGTCGGGCTTGACCCTGAGCGTGGCCATCTCGTGTCGCGTAACCCAGCGGCGATGGCTGACGATCCCCTCCGGGTCCACCCAGTCGCCATCCGGGTCGCCCGAGACGATCTCGCAGCGGAAATAGAGGTCCACCTGATGGAAGCCGCGCCGCTCATGGTGAAACTCGTTGACCAGGCAGGGCGCGCCCACCGCGATCTCCAACCCGCATTCCTCGCGCAGCTCGCGGGCGAGGTTGTCGGGCAGCGAGACATGCGGATCGACCCCGCCGCCGGGCGCGCACCACAGATCCTCGCGACCCTTGTAGGCATTGACCAGAAGCAGCCGGTCGCCACGCATCAGGATCGCGCGGACGGCAAGACGGACGGGGCGGGGCGTGGTCATGACGGGCAACATGACGCCGCCGTGAGGCGGGTGCAAGCGGGGCTGTGCGGGCGTCGACGCGCCGCTATGTCAGTCACATGACCCGCCCCATCGCCCTCGTGACCCTGTGCCTGCTGCTGCTGTCGGGCTGCGCCCGCGCCGCGCCCGAACCGAGCGCCGATTGCGTGGTCTTCCTGCACGGGCTGGCGCGCACCGATCTGAGCCTCGCGCCGATGGCCGAGGTGCTCGAAGCCAATGGCTACGCGGTGGTCAATCGCGGCTATCCCTCGACCGAGGCGCGGATCGAGGAGTTGGTCGATGCCGTGCCCGAGGACGTGGCGGCCTGCGGCGACCGCCGGGTGCATTTCGTCACCCATTCGATGGGCGGCATCCTCGCGCGGCTCTGGCTCACCGATCACCGCCCCACGCGGATGGGTCGGGTGGTGATGCTCGCCCCGCCCAACAAGGGATCCGAGCTGGTCGACGTCTTCGGGGGCTTCGAGCCCTTCGAATGGATCAACGGACCGGCCGGGCTGCAGCTCGGCACCGACCCACAGAGCCTGCCCAACCGGCTCGAGCCGCTGCCGTCCTACGAGGTCGGGATCATCGCCGGCGACGCCTCTCTCAACCCGGTCTTCTCGGCGCTGATCGAAGGTCCCGATGACGGCAAGGTCTCGGTCGCCTCGACCCGGCTCGAAGGGGCGACGGATCATATCGTCCTGCCGGTCAGCCATACCTTCATGATGAACAACCCGCTGGTGATGGCGCAGGTGCTGGCGTTCCTGCGCGAGGGGCGGTTCGACCGCTCGCTCAGCCTCGGCAGCGTCCTGTTCGGCTTCGACTGACCGCTAGCGCGGGCCTTCGGTGCTGCGCCGGGCCTGCACCTCGCTGCCCAGATCCACGAGAGCCGGGCCCGGATCCTTGCCTTCGAGCCGGGCGCGGATCATCTCGGCGGCCTTGGCTCCCATTTCGAAGCGGTTGGTGCGGACCGAGGTGATCGGCGGCTCGGCCGCGCGCATCATCTCCAGATCGTTGAAGCCGCAGATGCCCAGATCGCCCGGCACCGCGCGCCCCAACCGCATCGCCTCGAACAGGGCACCCAGCGCGAGGTCGTCATTGTTGCAGAACACCGCGTCGGTATCGGGGCGCCGTTCCAGCAACCCGCGCAGGAGTGCCGCACCCATGCCGACATTGGACGGCGTCTCGGTGGTCTCGCAGCGGTCGGCGTCGAAGATCCCCGCCGCCTCGGCCTCGGCGCGGAAGCCGGCGAAGCGGCGACGGGTGCGCGGGTCCATCCGGGCGCCGAGAAAGCCGGGCCGGCGATAGCCCTGCGCGATCAGGTGCCGTGTCGCCGCCGCCGCCGCGTCGTGATGCGAGAAGCCGACCATCATGTCGACCGGGTCGGCGCCGATCTCCATGACCTGCACCACCGGGCAGCCGGCCCGGTCCAGCAGACGCCGCGCCGCCGCCGTCTGGTCGATGCCCGCGACGATCAGCCCGGCCGGGCGTTGCCGCAGGAACACCCCCAGCAGGCTTTCCTCCGTGCCCGGATCGTAGCGGGTGATGCCGTACTGGACGTCGAAACGGCTCTCGGCCAGCCGGTCGTAGATCCCCGACAGCACGTCGGTGAACACCGCGTTGGTGGCCGACGGAATCAGCACGCCGATCACGTCGGAGCGGCCGGTCGCCAGTGCCCGCGCCGCCGGATCAGGGACGTAGCCCAGCGCCGCGACGGCGGCGTCGATCCGGGCGCGGGTTTCCGGCTGCACCGTGTCGGGCCGCCGCAGCGCGCGGCTGACCGTGATTGGCGACACCCCCGCCTGTGCCGCCACCTCGGCCAATGTCACCCGCTTTGCCATGCCACGCTCCCTCTTGACGGATGACAGCGCTGTCATCTAATGATAGCGCTGTCATCGTAGCCGCGGGGAGCGGCTGCGACAAGGGAGGCGGCATGACGGTCAGGCGTGAACCGATCCTAGTGATGGGGGTGAGCGGCGCGGGCAAGAGCACCGTGGCGCGCGGCCTCGCCGACCGTCTGGGCGGCGTCTATGTCGATGCCGACGATCTGCACCCCGAGGAGAACGTCGCTGCCATGTCGCGCGGCGAGCCGCTGACCGACGCGATGCGCTGGGGCTGGCTCGACCGGGTGGCCGAGGTGGTCGAGCGGACCGAGCCTTTTGCCGTCTTCGCCTGCTCCGCGCTCAAGCGCGCCTATCGGACGCGGCTGCGCGATCACCTGGGCGATTTTCCCATCATCTATCTCGACGGCGACTACACGCTGCTGCGCGAGCGCATGGCGCGGCGCAAGGGGCACTACATGCCCGTCTCGCTGCTCGACAGCCAGTTCGAGGCGCTCGAGCCGCCCGTGCCCGAGGAGGGCGCGATCGCCGTTTCCGTCGCGCCATCACCAGAAGAGGTGGTCGACGCGGCGCTGCGCGAACTTTCATCCCGCCTGCAGGGAGGGCCCGAGCAATCCGGTCAGGCAGGCAACACACCGAGGAGGACTTCATGACCAGAACTTTCACCATCACCCTCGCCGCCGCGCTGACGCTTTCGGGCGCGGCCGTGGCGCAGGATTACAGCTTCCGCTTCCAGTCCTCGGACCCGGCGGGCAACCCGAACTTCGCGCTCCAGAAGGAATGGGCCGAGAGCGTCTCGGAGATGTCCGAGGGTCGCATCGAGGTGGAGATGCTCCCTGTCGAATCGATCGTCGCTCATAACGAGACGCAGGATGCGATCGCGGCGGGCATTCTCGACGGTCACATCACCGACACCTCGTACTTCTCCGGCAAGGACCCGGCCTTCGGCCTGATCGCCAACCCCGTCGGCGCCTGGAGCGACCCGCAGCAGATGTTCGACTTCATGGAGGCCGGCGGCGCCGAACTGATGAACGAGCTGGTCGAGCCCTATGGCCTGCACTTCATCGGTGCGACCACCCCGGGCCTCGAGGCCTTCGTGTCGAAGGTGCCGCTCGAGGGCGTCGACGACCTCAAGGGGCTGAAGCTGCGCGCGCCCGAGGGGCTGGTGCAGCAGGTCTTCGCCGCCGCCGGCGCGGCGCCGGTGAACCTGCCCGGCTCGGAGGTCTTCACCTCACTCGACAAGGGCGTGATCGACGCGGCCGACTACACCGTGTTCTCGACCAACCAGGCGCAGGGCATGCACGACGTCGCCCCGCACCCGGTCTATCCGGGCTTCCACTCGATGCCGCTGGTCGAGGTGTCAATGAACCTCGAGAAGTGGAACGCGCTGCCCGACGACCTCAAGCAGGTCATGGAAGAGTCGGTCAAGCAGTTCGCCCAGGACCAGGTCGCGGCGCTCAAGGCCGCCGACGAGGCCGCGGTCGAAGAGGCCAAGGCTGGCGGCGAGATCACCGTGCATGACTGGTCCGACGAGGAGCGCGCCAAGTTCCGCCAGATCGCCATGGGCGAGTGGGAGAAGGTGGCCGAGCGTTCCGAGAATGCGGGCCGGGTCTACGAGACGCTGACCAGCTACCTGCGCGAAAATGGCCTGATCGCCGAGTAACGGGCGCGGCACGAGGGATGGCGACGCCCGGGCCGCAGGTCCGGGCGTCTTCGCTTCAACCATGACGAGGGACAAGGGCAAGTGACCGAAGATCACACCGACATCGCGCCGCCCCGCGACGAGGGCGCGCCGATCGCCGAGGCGGGCTGGCTCGGTCGCGCCATCGACCGCGCCGGCATCGTCTTTGCGATCGGCATCATCATCGCCATGCTGATCCTGATCCAGGAAGTGGTGCTGCGCTACTTCTTCAACCGTCCGACGATCTGGGCGCACGAGACCACCGTGTTCCTCTCGGGGCTCGCCTTCATCTTCGGCGGTCTCTACTGCACGGCCCGCGACCGGCACATCCGGGTGGTGCTGATCTACGACATCCTCGGGCCGCGCATGCGCCGCGCCTTCGACGTGGCGATCTCGATCATCTGCGGCCTTTCGGCGGCGATGTTCACCTGGGCCGCCTGGATCATGGTCAGCCGCGCCGCCTTCACCCCGACGGGTGATTTCAGGCTCGAACGCTCGGGCAGCGCCTGGGACCCGGTCTATCCCGGCGCGATCAAGATTTTCCTCATGCTCGTGCTGGGCATCATGACGGTCCAGTTCGCGATCCTGGCCGTGAACTACGCGCG
Source organism: Limimaricola variabilis (assembly GCF_034371605.1). Taxonomy (NCBI): domain Bacteria; kingdom Pseudomonadati; phylum Pseudomonadota; class Alphaproteobacteria; order Rhodobacterales; family Paracoccaceae; genus Limimaricola; species Limimaricola variabilis. The sequence continues at coordinate 2,773,199 of NZ_CP139691.1, forward strand.
GGGGCGCCGCTGATGGATTTCTTCGGATCGATCCAGGGGCTCGGGATCGAGGGCGCGACCGCGCTGATGTTCGCGATGCTGCTGGTGCTTCTCGTCACCGGCATCCCGCTGGCCTTCGTCACGCTGCTGGTGGCGCTGGTCTTCGCGCTGGGTTGGTTCGGCCCGATGGCCGTGCCGCTAATCACCAGCCGGGTCTATTCCTTCGTCTCCAGCTTCGTCTTCGTCTCGGTACCGATGTTCGTGCTGATGGCGGCGATCCTCGACCGCTCGGGCATCGCGCGCGACCTGTTCGACGCGATGCGGCTCGTCGGCGGGCGGCTCAGGGGCGGCATCGCGATCCAGACCATCTTGGTGGCCGTCATCCTCGCCGCGATGTCGGGGATCATCGGCGGCGAGGTGGTGCTTCTGGGCCTGATCGCGCTGCCGCAGATGCTGCGGCTCGGCTATGACCGCAACCTCGCCATCGGCGTGGTCTGCGCCGGCGGCGCGCTGGGCACCATGGTGCCGCCCTCGATCGTGCTGATCATCTATGGCCTGACCGCCAACGTCTCGATCGGCGACCTGTTCACCGCGGCCTTCGTGCCGGGGCTGATGCTGGCGGGCTTCTACGTGGCCTATGTGCTGATCCGTGCCTATCTCAACCCGGCCGTGGCGCCGGTGGTCGAGGGGCCGCGCGCCACCACGGCCGAGAAGCTGCGGTTGCTGAAGGGTCTGTTCCTGCCGATCCTCGTCGTCATCGGCGTGCTCGGCTCGATCTATGGCGGCATCGCCAGCGTGACCGAGGCTTCGGCAGTCGGCGTGCTGGGCGTGACGCTGTCGACCATGATCCGGGGCGAGTTCACGTTCGGCCTGATGCGCGATGCGGCGCTGCAGACGCTTCAGACCGTGGGCATGATCGTCTGGATCGGCATCGGCGCGACCGCGCTGGTGGGCGTGTTCAACCTGATGGGCGGGATCAAGTTCGTCTCGGCGATGATCACCGGCATTTCGGACGAGCCGGTCATCGTGCTGCTGTTCATGATGGCGCTCCTTTTCGTGCTGGGCATGTTCCTCGACTGGGTCGGGATCGCGCTGCTGACCATGCCGATCTTCGTGCCGATCATCACCTCGATGGGCTACGACCCGGTCTGGTTCGGGGTGGTGTTCTGCATGAACATGCAGATGAGCTTCCTGTCCCCGCCCTTTGGGCCAGCCGCCTTCTACCTCAAATCGGTGGCGCCGCCCGAGATCTCGCTGGGCGACATCTTCCGCTCGCTCTTGCCCTTCATCGGCATGCAGGCGCTCGCCGTCGCGGTGCTGATCATCTTCCCGGCGATCGCCATCTACTGAGGCGCGCCGCGCGGATGTGATGGCCCGCCCCTTGCCAGGCAGGGGGCGGGCCCTTTCTATATGTGGTACCGCAACCCCGGGGCGCCACCATGGACATCCACCTCGAAAAGATCGACGCGGCCCGCAACTGCTATCGCTTCTACGAGATCAGCCTCGCGCCCGATCTCTTTGCCGAGGCGGCGCTGGTGGTGCGCTGGGGCCGGATCGGCGGGCGGGGTCGGGTGCGGGTGGCCGGCTCGGGCTCGCTGCGCGAGGCGCAGGACATGGCGACCCGGCTGCTTCGGCTTAGGCTGCGCCACGGCTACGCGCTGCGCTGAGCCTCAGCGCCGAAGCCTCAGGGCCAGAGCGCCCAGAGATAGACGCCGTAGCCCGCCAAGAGCGCCGCACCCTCGCGGCGCGAGATCCGCAGCCCGGTCCAGGCCAGCGTCACCACCGCGAGCGATGCGGCGATCATGACCAGGTTGTCGAAGGTGAGGATCTCGGCCGGCACATCGCCGGGCGACACCATGGCGGTGACGCCGGCGATGCCGAGGATGTTGTAGATGTTGGAGCCGATGATGTTGCCGAAGGCCATGTCGGCCTGCTTGCGGATCGCCGCCATCACCGAGGTGACCAGCTCCGGCAGCGAGGTGCCGATGGCCACGACCGTCAGGCCGATCACCGTCTCGGAAATGCCGAGGCTGCGCGCCAGTGTGGTCGCCCCCTCGACCAGCAGGTAGCCGCCGAGCACCACCAGCGCCAAGCCGCCCAGCGCGGTCAGGAGCGAAACGGGCAGGGAGGTCGTGCCGTTCGGCGCCAGTGCGGGGTCGGTGGCCTGCGCCGCCTCGGCCTTTTCGCGCACGGCGCCGCGGCTTTCCTGCCGGAAGGCCATGTAGATGTAGAGCGCGAGCGCCAGCACGAAGGCCAGGCCGATGCCGAGGCCGAGGGACATGGTGGTGCTTAGCGCGGCGAAGCCCAGCGCCACCGCCACCATGACGCCGCCATCGCGCTTGAGCGCGGCGGACTGCACGGCGATCGGCGTGATCAGCGCGGCCGCGCCCATGATCAGTAGAATGTTGGCGATGTTGGAGCCGACGACGTTGCCATAGGCGATGCCCGGCACACCCTTGAGCGCCGCCTGCACCGAGGTGACGAGCTCGGGCGTCGAGGTACCGAAGCCCACCAGCGTCAGGCCGATCACCAGCGGCGACACGCCCAGCCTCTCGGCCACCCGCACCGCGCCGCGCACCAGGAACTCACCGCCGAGCACGAGCAGCACCAGCCCTGCCAACAGCGACAGCCACATCTCCATCACGTTTCCCTTTTCACCGTCCCTTGGCCGCGTTCCGGCCCCGGCTGAAATGGGATGACAGGGAGGGGGGTGACAAGCGCTCGCCGGTCACGGCGCGCAAATAATTCCGCGCCGCGACCAGTCGTGGAGCGGGGTGATCAAGCGGCGCGCAGGCGCGCCGGCATCAGCCCGGTCTCCTCCATCGCCACGGCCCGGCCCTCGCGGATCGACATCTGTGCCGCGAGGCCCATTGCGACGGCGGCCCAGCCATCCTCGAGCGTGACCTCCGGGCGGCCGCGCTGGCCGCGCACCAGTTCGAGGAAGCGCGCGTGCTGGTAGAAGGTCGAGCCGTTATGGTCGCCCGCCTCCAGCAGCGCCGGGTCGACCGGGATTTCCCGAATCTCCGGGCCCTTGGGCTCGCGCGGGCTGACGATGAGCTGCGGCACCGGCGGCGCACCCAGATGCTCGGGCCAGAACCGGCCCGGCCCGGGCACCAGCGCCTCGATCCGCGCCCGCGGGCCGACCGCCGTCACCTCTTCCTGGTAGCGCGCGCCCTCGGCGAACATGCACAGCTCCAGCATGGCGCGGCCGCCGCGTGCGAAATCGACGATGACATAGCCGTTGTCGAGCACGTCGGGGGCCACGCCCTCGTAGTTCTCGTCCTGGTGATTCACCGCCTGGCTGCCGGAGGCCATTACCCGCACCGGCTCGTCGCCCAGCGTCAGCCGCATCAGGTCGAAGAAGTGGCAGCACTTTTCCACGAAGGTGCCGCCGGTGTAGCGGTTGAAGCGGTTCCAGCCGCCGACTTTGTGGAGGAAGGGGAAGCGGTGCTCGCGGATGGTCAGCATGCGGATGCCGCCGGTGGTGGCCTGCGCCTCCTTCAGGAAGGCGGCGATCGGCGGCATGTAGCGGTATTCCATCGCCACCCAGACCGGTGCCGGGTAGCTGTCGCGGAAAGCTGCGAGACGCGCCGTCTCGGCCGGGTCGGTGAAGAGCGGCTTCTCGACGAGGAGCGGCAGCGGTTTGAGCCGGGCGATCTCCTCCATCTGTTCGAGATGGCGGAAGTTCGGGCTCGCGATCAGCAGGCAGTCGAGCTCTTCGGTCGCCATCAGGTCGGCGACCGAGTCGCACATGCGGGCCTCGGGTGCCAGCGCCTGCGCCAGCATCGCCATCTCGGCGTCAGGCTCGAAGATGGCAGCGACCCGGGCGCCGGGCAGCAGCGCGATGTTGCGCAGGTGCTCCTGTCCCATCATGCCGCAGCCGATGATGCCGTAATTGGTGACCGTGGTCATGTGACCTCCCTCAGATCAGGCGCTGCACGTAATGGGCGCGCGCCGTGTCGAACCATGTGCGCGAGAATTCGACCGGGGCGGGGCCCTGCGCCCAGCTCAGCCGCTCGATGTAGCCGGTGATCGTGCCGGGGCGCAGCGTGAACGCCTCCGGCGCCCAGTCGGGCACCGCGCCGACCGTCACCCGATCCTCGGCCCGGGTGATCCAGAAGCCGAGCCGGGTCTTGTAGTAGAGGTAGAGGGAGTCGCCCAATTTCCCCGGGTCGATCGTCCCGACCGCACCGTCGAGCCAGATCTCCTCGACCGCGATGATCGTGTCGTTGAGCCGTCGCAATCGGCGGATCCGGCTCGCTTCCGACGCGGCGCCGAATTCCGGCAGGTCGGCGGGCTTCTGCATCCTTGCCAGATCCAGGAGCTGGGCGCGCGGCAGCCCGCCCCCCTCCGGCAGTTCCAGACGGAACATCGAATAGACGCTCTCGGCCCGGGCGTTGCGGCGCACGTAGTTGCCGGAGCCCTGAACCCGCTCGAGCAGCCCCTTCTCGGTCAGCTCGGCCAGGGCCTTGCGCAGCGTGCGTACCGAGGTGCCCAGCCGCGCCGCATAGTCCCGTTCGGGCGGCAGGCGTTCGCCCTCGACCAGCCGTCCCGACGCGATCTCGCGGATCAGGAGTTCGGCGATCTGCTGGTGCAGGGGCAGGGCGGCGGGGGCGTCTTGCATCGGGTCGAAAACCGGTGGCTCGAAATTGATGCACCATTGATTTGCATTTGGCGGGCTGCTAGGCAAGAGGAAATCGCCGCCCCGGAGGAGCCCTGCATGACCGTCGTCCCCATCACCTCGCCCGATCTCGACGCGGTCGAGCTGTCGTGGTTCGCAGCGCTCTGCTCGGATGATTACCGGCTTCTGGGCAAGCCCGAGGGCGATCTGCGCTCCTCCTGGGCGCATTGCTCCGAGATCGTGAAGACCGCCGAGGCACAGGGCTTTCGCAACATCTTATGCCCGTCGTCGTACCAGGTGGGGCAGGACACGCTGAGCTTTGTTGCGGGCTGCGCGCCGATCACCTCCAAGATCAACCTGCTGGCCGCGATCCGCTGCGGCGAGATGCAGCCGATCATGCTGGCGCGCACCGTCGCCACGCTCGATCACATGCTGGAAGGCCGCCTGACGCTGAACGTCATTTCCTCGGATTTCCCGGGCGAAAAGGCCGAGAGCAGCTTCCGCTACCAGCGGTCGCGCGAGGTGGTGGAGATCCTCAAGCAGGCCTGGACCCGCGACGAGATCAACTACAAGGGCGAGGTCTACGACTTTCAGGGCCTGACCACCGACCCAGCCAAGCCCTATCAGGAAGGCGGCCCGCTCCTGTATTTCGGCGGCTACTCTCCCGACGCGCTGGAGCTGTGCGGCCAGCATTGCGACGTCTACCTGATGTGGCCGGAAAAGAAGGACGACCTCGCCGACCGGATGCGGGCCGTGCACGCGGTGGCCGAGAAATACGACCGCACGCTCGATTACGGCCTGCGGGTGCATGTCATCGTTCGCGACACCGAGGCCGAGGCGCGCGAATACGCGCAGCACCTCGTCTCCGAACTCGATGACGAGCAGGGCCGCACGATCCGCGAGCGGGCGCTCGATGCCACCTCGCTCGGCGTGTCGCACCAGGCGCGCAACCGCGAGCTGGCCGACATGGAGGGCTTCATCGAGCCCAACCTCTGGACCGGCGTCGGCCGGGCCCGCTCGGGCTGCGGCGCGGCGTTGGTGGGATCGACCGACCAAGTCTATTCGAAGCTCGAGGAATACCGGAAGATGGGCATGCGGGCCTTCATCCTGTCGGGCTATCCGCATATCGACGAGGCCAAGCATTTCGGCGCCCGCGTGCTGCCGATGATCAAGACCTGCTCGCTGCCGGAGGCCTATGGCCGTGTCCCGGCGGGCACCCCGAAGACGCCGCTCGGCGCAGGAGAACGACGCTGATGGATCGTATCGAGATTTCGCGCGACGTGGCGCTGAGCCGCCTCGTCTATGGCATGTGGCGCATCGCCGACGATTCCGACACCTCGCCCGCCCATGTCCGGGCCAAGATCGACGCCTGCCTCGAGCAGGGCATCACGACGATGGACCAGGCCGACATCTATGGCGGCTACGGCGCCGAGGCGGTGCTGGGCGCGGCGCTGAAGGAGGATCCTTCGCTGCGTGACCGGATCGAGATCGTCAGCAAATGCGGCATCGTCGCGCCGATGGGCCGCCATGCCGACAAGACGGTCAAGCATTACGACACCTCGCGCGCCTATATCGAGCAGGCGGTCGAAACCTCGCTGCGCGACATGGGCACCGACCGGCTCGACCTGCTGCTGATCCACCGCCCAGACCCGATGATGGACCCCCGCGAGACCGGCGCCGCGCTGGACGGGCTGGTGGCCTCCGGCAAGGTTCGCGCCGTCGGCGTGTCGAACTTCCGTCCCTGGGACGTGGAGCTGCTGGAATCGGCGATGGAGACGCCGCTCGCCACCAACCAGATCGAGATCTCGCTCAAGGAGCTGTCGCCCTTCACCAATGGCGATCTCGCCTTCCACCAGCGCCGAAATATCCCGCTGATGGCCTGGTCTCCGCTGGGCGGAGGCGACCTGATGACCGGGCAGGGGCCGGTGGCCGAGCGGCTCGACCGCATCGCTCGCGCCCAGGGCGTCGATCGCGCCGCCGTCGCGGTTGCCTTCCTGCTGGCACATCCGGCGGGCATCCTGCCGGTGCTGGGCACCAACAATCTTGAGCGGATCGCGAAGATCTCCGACGCGCTCAAGGTCGAGCTCGACCGCGAGACCTGGTTCCTGCTCTACGAGGCCGGCCTCGGCACCGAAGTGCCATGAGCGCGGCGGCCGAGATCACCGGCTTCGTGCCGGACGCGGAGAACACGCGGCTCTTGCGCGATGCTTTCGGCCGCTTCGCCACCGGCGTCACCATCGTCACGGTGGCCGGCGAGGACGGCCCCGTGGCGATCACCGCCAACAGCTTTTCGAGCCTGTCGCTCGACCCGCCGCTGGTGCTGTGGTCGCCCGACAAGGGCTCGCGCCGCTTCGGGCATTTCGCCAACGCGACACATTACGCGATCCACGTGCTGTCCGCCGACCAGGCCGATCTGTGCTTCGGCGTCAGCAAGGACGCCTGGAAGCTCGGCGACCACGACCTCGAGTGCAACGCCTCCGGCGTGCCGGTGATCCCCGGCGCGCTGGCCCGCTTCGATTGCACCCGCGAGGCCACGCATGACGGTGGCGACCACGTGATCGTGGTCGGCCGGGTCGACCGGGCCGAGCTTCGCGACGGCGCGCCGCTGGTCTTCTACGCCGGCAAGCCGGTGCGGCTCGCGCAGGACTGAGACACGCCGTCTCCGGGGGAGGAGCGGCGACCCGAGAGGGAAGGGGAGAGGAATGGGAGGAGTTCTGGCCGTGCTGGGGCCGCTTGGGCGGCTCAATGCGGCGCTCTGTACCGCGGGCCGCGCGATCGGCGTCGCGGCCATCGCGGTGATGGTGGCGGTGACGCTGCTGCAGGTCGTCATGCGCTACGTCTTCAACAACGCGCTGCCATGGCCCGACGAGGCGGCGCGCTTCTGCATGCTCTGGATGACCGGGCTGATGGCCCCGACCGCGCTGCGCCATGGCGGCTTCGTCGCCATCGACAGCCTGCTGATGGCGCTGCCGGTGCGGCTGTCGTCGCTGCTGTCGCTGATCCTGCTGTCGATCGCCATGCTGGTGCTGGTGATGGGGCTCACCATCGGCTGGGCCGAGGTGAACGGTCTGGGCGGGCGTTTTGATACCGCCTCGCTCTACCTGCCGACCTCGTGGGGTTTCGACAGCTGGTACCGCATCCCGCGCAGCTGGATGATGCTGTCGCTGGTGGTGGGCTTCGCGATGCTGATCCTCGTCAATCTCGAGCTGATGCTGCGCGCCCTGATGGGGCTCTTCGGCGCGGCCGACCGGCTGCCCATGGTTCGTAATCCCGTGCTGGGGAGCGCCGAATAATGCTGGTCCTGTTCCTTCCGGTCTTCCTGTTCTTCCTGATGGTCGGCCTGCCGGTCTTCTTCGGCCTGCTCTTCGCCCCCGGTATCCTGCTGTGGCTGAACGGCCAGGAGCGCGACCTCACGCTTCTCTACCGTAACCTCTACAACGGGATGGACAGCTTTCCGCTGATGGCGATCCCGTTCTTCATGCTCGCGGGCGAACTGATGAATCGCGGCGGCATCACCCTGCGCCTCGTCGAGTTCAGCCAGGCGATGATGGGCCATTTCCGCGGCGGCCTCGCGCATGTGAACATCCTGTCATCGATGCTCTTCGCCGGCCTCTCCGGCTCGGCCGTGGCTGACACCTCGGCGCTGGGCTCGATGCTGATCCCGGCGATGGAGAAGCAGGGCTACACCCGCCGTTTCGCCGCCGCGATCACCGCCGCCTCCTCGGTCATCGGTCCGATCATCCCGCCCTCGGGTATCATGATCATCTACGCCTATGTCATGGGCGAGAGCGTCGCCGCGCTGTTCCTCGCGGGCATCGTGCCGGGCATGCTGGTCGGCGTCGGGCTGATGGTCCTGGTGAAGATCATGGCCGATCGCTACGACTTCCCGGTCGCCTCGCGCCGCCACAGCTGGGGCGAGCGCGGGCAGGCCTCGCTCAAGGCGTTCTTTCCGCTGCTGACGCCGGTGATCATTCTCGGCGGCATCCTGTCGGGCGTGTTCACCCCGACCGAGGCCGCCGCCGTGGCCGTGGCCTACGCGCTGATCATCGGGCTCTTCGTGCTGCGGACGCTGAAGTTCTCGGAGCTCGGTGACGTGCTGTCCAAGGCGGGCATCACCTCGGCGGTGGTGCTGCTGCTGGTCGGCGCGGCGATGTCGTTCAAGACCGTGGTGTCGCTCTCCCACGCGCCGGAGATGCTGGCCGACTTCATCCTGACCCTGACAGAGAATCCGCTGCTGCTCTTGTTCCTGATCAACCTGCTGCTGTTCGCGGTGGGCATGTTCCTCGACGCGGGCCCAGCGATCATCATCCTCGGTCCGATCCTCGGCCCGGTATTCACCGGGCTGGGCGTCGACTCGGTGCATTTCGCGATCATCATGTGCGTGAACCTGACCGTGGGGTTGGCGACGCCACCGATGGGGCTGGTGCTCTTCGTCGCGGCCTCGGTCTCGGGCGAGAAGGTCGAGACCATCTCCAAGGCGATCCTGCCCTTCCTCGCGGTCGAGATCCTGGTGATCATGCTGATCACCTTCGTGCCCGAGATATCCATGACGATCCCGCGCCTGACGGGCTTCGCCGACTGAACGACGACAAGAACAAAGACGACGAGAGCAAAAGGGAGGACACCATGCTCAGCACCACATTCAAGGCCGCCGGCCTCGCCGCGCTTCTGGCCGGGACCGCGCTGCCCGCTTTGGCGCAGGACATCAAGCTGCGCGCCACCGCCAACTCGAACGAGAACGACGAGGATTACGACGGTCTCGTGGTGTTCAAGAACTACGTCGAGGCGGCCTCCAACGGCGCCATCGAGGTCGAGATCTTCATGGGCACGCAGCTGTGCTCGAACGGCGCGGAGTGCCTGCAGGGCGTGGCCGACGGGTCGATCGACATCTACATCTCGACCTCGGGCGGCGCCTCGGGCCTGTTTCCCTACGTGCAGGTGCTCGACCTGCCCTACGTGATGGCCGACGACCGCGTGGCCGAGGCCGTGCTCTCGGGCGATTTCACCCGCACCATGCGCGACATGGCGCTCGAGGATTCGGGCGACTCGATCCGGCTGATGACGATCGGCAACACCGGCGGCTGGCGCAACTTCGCCAACACCCAGCGCCGGATCGCGGAGCCCGCCGACATCGAAGGGCTGAAGATCCGCACCGTGGTCGCCGACCTGCCGCAGGAGCTGGTGCGCGCGCTGGGCGCCTCGCCGACGCCGATCCCGTGGCCCGAGCTGTTCACCTCGCTGCAGACCGGCGTGGTCGAGGGCACCAAGAACGGCATCACCGACATCATGTCGATGAAATTCCCCGATGCGGGCCTGCAATACGTCACGCTCGACGGCCACGCCTACATGGGCGCGCTGTGGTGGATGTCGAACCAGCGGTTCCAGGAGCTGCCCGACGACATGAAGCGCGTCGTGGTCGACGGCTTCTACCAACTGCAGCAGGCCACCTTCGCCTCGCCCAAGCGCAAGTCGATCCAGGCCTATGAGGACTTCGTGGCCGGCGGCGGCGACCTCTACGTGCCGACTCCCGAGCAGAAGGCCGCCTTCGCCGAGGCCGCCCAGCCGGTCTACGAGTGGTTCACCGCCAATGTCGAAGGCGGGCCGGAAATCTACGAGGCGCTGACCGCCGCCGTGGCCCAAGCCGAGAGCGAGCTCGAGGCCGCCCGCGCCGCCGACATGGAATGACGCGCGGCCAATGATCCCAAGGGGGGCGGCCCGCCGCCCCCCTGACCCGGCCCCTTCGGGGGCCGTTTTCGCACCCCCACCACGCCGGAGACCCCCACCGTGCAGAACGCCCTCGCCCTGCCGCGCCTGACCGACTCCGCGCGGACGCTGTTTCCCGGACTGGCGCTGGCCGCGCTGGTGGCGATGGCGGCGCAGTTCCTGTCCGAGCATTACGGCGCGCCGGCGATGCTGATGGCGATCCTTCTGGGCATCGCTCTGGCCTTCCTGTCCGAGGAGCCGCGCAGCGCGCCGGGCATCGCCTTTGCGTCGCGGGGGCTGCTGCGGATCGGCGTGGCACTCTTGGGCGTCCGGATCTCGACCGGCATGGTGCAGGAGCTGGGGCCGGGCCTGCTGGGGCTGATCGCCGGCGGGGTTCTCGCCACCATCGGCGCCTCGATCCTCGCGGCATGGGCGCTGGGCCGCGACCGGCTCTTTGCCTTTCTGTCCGGCGGCGCGGTGGCGATCTGTGGCGCTTCGGCGGCGATGGCGATTTCCTCCGTCCTGCCGAAGCGCGACGAGGGCGAGCGCGACCTGATCTTCACCGTGGTCTCGGTCACCATGCTCTCGACGCTCGCCATGATCGCCTATCCGATCCTCGCCGACCGGCTCGGCTTCGACGCCCGCCAGACCGGCGTGTTCCTCGGCGGCACGATCCACGACGTCGCGCAGGTGGTGGGGGCGGGCTACTCGGTCTCGGAGGAGACCGGCGACCTGTCGACCCTGGTCAAGCTGATCCGCGTCACCATGCTGGCGCCGATCGTGCTGGTCGCGGCGGTGGTGATGCGCAGCCGGACTCCCGAGGGGGCGACGCGCCCGCCGCTGGTGCCGGGCTTCGTGCTGGGCTTTCTGGCGCTGGCGGCGCTGAATTCGGCCGGGCTGCTGCCCGGCTGGTTCGCCGAGGCCGCGAGCGCGGTGTCGCGCTGGGCGCTGCTCACCGCCATCGCCGCGGTCGGCATGAAGACCTCGCTCAAGCGGCTGCTCGATGTCGGCGGCCCGGCCATTGCCATGGTCGCAGCCCAGACCGCCTTCATCGCCGTAGTGCTCGGCGTCGGGGTCGCGCTGATCGGCTAGGTGGTAATATTTGTTGACCGGACCCGGAGCGGGGTTCATCTTTCCCTAACGTAAAGTGAGGGAGGACACGATGCGTATTCAACGAGTGACGACCGCCTTGCTGATGGCGACCGCCTTGCCATTGGTGGCGCTGGCGCAGAGCAGCGATGACAGCCTGCAGAAGATGCGCGAATTCCGGACCACCGGTACCTCGCTCGACATTCCGCAGATCGAGCAGACCGGCGAGAAGGCTGAGCGGCTCAAGGCCATCCTCGAAAACATCGAGATGCCCGAGGGCTTCGAGATCGACCTCTTCGCGATAGTGCCTGACGCGCGCCACATGGCGCTGGGCAACTCGGTTCCGGTGGTCTTCGTCGGCACCCGCAAGGACAAGTTGTGGGCGGTGACCGATCGCGATGGCGACCGCGTTGCCGACGAGGTCAAGGAATTCGCCCCGGCGCTCGATCTCGCCGTCCCCAACGGGCCCTGCATGACCCCCGACGGCTTCCTCGTGCTGGCCGAGCACAACCGCGTGCTGATGTTCCCGGCGGCCGAGTTCTTCTATGAATCGCCCGACGTGGCGGTGGCCGAAGTGGTGCCGCAGGGCGAGCTGATCCCGGTCGCGGAAGAGAGCTTCAACCATGGTGCGCGGGTCTGCGACATCGGCCCCGACGGCATGCTCTACATCGCGCTGGGCCAGCCGTTCAACGTGCCCGCCAAGGAGAAGATGGACCTCTACAACGAGCAGGGGATCGGCGGCATCATCCGCATGAACCTCGACGGATCGGGGCGTGAGGTCTATGCGCGCGGCATCCGCAACTCGGTCGGCATGGACTTCAACCCCGCCAATGGCGAGCTGTGGTTCACCGACAATCAGGTCGACGGCATGGGCGACGACATCCCGCCGGGCGAGATCAACCGGATCACCGCGGCCGGGCAGAACTTCGGCTTCCCGTGGTATGGCGGCGGCACCACCCGCACCAACGAGTACATGGACGAGGAGATCCCCTCGGACGTGGTGAACCCCGAGGCCGAGTACACCGCCCATGCCGCCGATCTCGGCATGGCCTTCTACGCGGCCGACAGCTTTCCGGAGAAATACCGAGGCGGCATCTTCTCGGCCCAGCACGGGTCGTGGAACCGCACCGAGCCGGTCGGCGCGCGGGTGATGTTCACGCCGGTGAACGAGGATGGCTCGGCCGGTGAGCCTGAGGTCTTCGCCGAGGGCTGGCTGACCGAGACCGGCGAGTATCTCGGCCGGCCGGTCGACGTGGCGGTGATGAAGGACGGCTCGCTGCTGGTGTCCGACGACTTCGCCGGGGCGATCTACCGGATCTCCTACAGCGGCAGCGAGGGCGGCTCCGGCGGCTCGGCCATGCCGGGCGGCGCCATGGACGGCGCGATGCAGGGGAACATGGAGGGCATGGACGGCATGGGAGAGCACATGGAAGGCATGGAGGGCATGCAGGAAGGCATGGAGAACATGGAAGAGCACATGGACGACATGCAGGAAGGCATGGAGGGCGAGGCCGACGACGCTTCGAGCAACTGATCCCCATGCGCCCCCCGCGGCCATCGCCGCGGGGCCATCCCCGGAGAACCTGATGACGAGATACCTGATCGGGCCAATCCTGGCCGGACTTCTGCCCGTGGCCGCCATGGCCCAGGGCGACCCTCAGGCCGGCAAATCCGCGAGCGGGGCCTGCGCCGCCTGCCATGGTCGCGACGGCATCGCCATGGCGCCCGACGCACCCAACCTCGCCGGACAGCCGGCCGATTACCTCGCCGAACAGCTGCGCGCCTATCGCGACGGCGACCGGACGCATGAGCAGATGAGCCTGATCGCCAAAGGGCTCGAGGACGCGGAGGTCGACGACATCGCCGCCTATTTCGCCGCGATCGAGGTCACGGCGACGATCCCCGACGACCTGCAGTGAGGGTCAGGGCGCGGTGCCGCCCGTTTCGGGAAAGGCATCGCGCCAGCGGGCGCGGAACAGCGCACGCTTGTGCGTGTCGAGCGCGATCAGCAGCGCCGGCGTGAGCGCGATCGGTCGCTGCAACGTCTCGGCCGTGCCGCTGATTTCGAGCGCGGTGCCGTCCTCGCCGTCGAGCCGCACCAGAAGCCCCGCGCGTTCCAGCGCCGCGCGGCCCTCGGCCGAGAGCAGGAAGTCGAGGAACTGCGCCGCCGCGCGCGGCTGGCCGGCCTCGCGCGGGATCATTGCGGCGCGTGCCAACACGAGGGTGTAGTCCTGCGGCGCCACCACGCCGAGGCGCGGATCGCGCCGCGCGCGCACCAGCGCGTAGGAGCCGAGCACGTTGTAGGCGACGAGGTAACGCCCCTCGGCCACGCCGTCGATGATCTCGGCCGAGCAGCAGGTGGCCACGGCGCCCGAGCGGCCGAAACTCTCCATCAGGCCGCCGAAAGTGGTGGCCTCGAGCGAATCCGTGAAGGCGAAGAGGAAGCCCAAGCCCGAACGCTCGATGTCATAGGTGGCGACACGGGTCCGGAACGGGCTCTCGGTCGGGCGCAGCAGGTCCAGAAGGTCGAAGCGCGATCGCGGCACCTGCGCGGGCGGCACGAGATCGCGGTTGTAGACCATCACCGCAGGCTCGCGGGTGACGCCCCACAGCTCGTCGCGCCAGACCAGCGCGTCGGGCAGAGTGGCGGTCGCGGCAGAGCGGTGCGGCCGGGCGCAGCCCTCGTTGACCAGATCGACCATCTGATGGACCGCCGAGGAGATCACCAGATCCGCGCCGACCCGCGCCGCCGTGCAATCCGCGGCCTGCAGCCGGTAGAGCGCGTTCGACCCCCATTGCTCGTAGGCGACATGCAGGCCCGGCCGGGTTTCGAGAAACCGCTCGATCACCGGGCCCAGCACCGCGATATCGGTGGTGGAGCGCAACCGCAGCGTCTCTGTCGCGGTGGGCGCCCCGAAGTCGCGGATCAGCTCCTGTCCCGCGGCGGGCGCGGCCATGAGCGTCAGGGCGAGGAGCGCGGCGCGGATCATGCGCCCGCCTTCGGCAGCGAGAGCGCCGCCTCGAAGCCGTCCTCGCACAGGCCGAGCCTCAGCGTCCCGCCATGGCTCTGTGCCACCTCGCGCGCGATGGCGAGGCCGAGCCCGGCGCCCCCCGGCGCGTGCGACGCGAAGCGCGCGCCCATGCCTTCGAGGATCGCGGCGCCCGGTCCCGGCCCGGCATCGCGCACATAGAGCCGCACGACCCGGTTGTCCCGCGCGACGCCGATCCGGATCGGCGCGCGGCCATGGGCGAGGGCGTTGGCGGCGAGGTTCTTGCCGGCCTCGACCAGCGACAGCGCGTCGCCCCGCACCACCACCGGCGCGGGCGGCAGTTCGAGCCGCATCATCGCCCCGCCCGGCATGTCCTCGAGCGCCTCGTAGATCTCCAGCGCGACGTCGCGCAGGTCGACCGCGGCGCGTGGCGCGGTGTCGGTGCGGTGGATGATCATCGCCCGGTCGAGCATCCGGTCGAGCAGTTGCGACAGCCCGATGCTGCGCTCGTGTATTCTTGCCAAAAGCCGAGCGCGGCGCGCGGGGTCCTGCTCCTCCTGCGCGTCCTGCGCCTGGGCGCGGATCGCCGCCACCGGCGTGCGGAGCTGGTGCGCGGCATCGCCGATCAGGTTTCGCGTGGCGGCCACCTGCCGATCGAGCCGACCCATGAAGCCGTTGAGCGCGCCCAGCACGGGTGCGATCTCGGTCGGCATCGGCAGGGTGATCGGGGTGAGATCGGTCGGGTCGCGCCGGGCCAGCGCCGCGCCCAGCCGCTGCAGCGGGCGTAGCGCCGATCGGGTTGCCAGCCAGGCAAAGAGCCCGATGGCAAGGCCGGCCGCCGCCAGCACCGCCAGAGCGCCCCCGGCGATGTCGCGTGCCAATGCCTGTCGCGCCCTGAGCGTCTGTCCGACCATCACCCGCACCGGCCCGGAAAAGCTGCGCTCGGCAAATCGGCGGGTGACGGCGACGTAGCGCCCCGGCTCGGTGCCGAGAGCGCCGTCATAGAACACCGGCCCGCCGCCGGCGCGCCGCTCGGGCGGGGGCGGGGCGTCCTCCGAGCCGGTGAGCGTCGCGCCGTCCGGGCCGGTGACGCGGTAGCGGATCCGGTCCTCGGGGGCGAGCGCCAGCATTTGGAAGGCCGAGGCGGGCATGTCGACCAGTGCCGCGCCGTCGCGGATGGTGATCGCGGCGGCGATGTCGTTGGCCGCGCCCAAAAGCAGCCGGTCATAGGCCTCGCGGGCCGCGCGCCCGCCATAGGAAAGCGCCACCGAGAGCACGACGACGCCGCCGAGGATCAGCACCGCGCCGACCGCCAGCGCCACCCGCGCCTTGAGCGACCAGGTCCGGCTCTCAGCCATCGAGATCGAGCCGGTACCCCAGCCCCCGGTGGGTCTCTATCGACACGCCGGAGCCGGCCAGCTTCTTGCGCAGCCGCGCCACGTAGAGCTCGATCGTGTTGGTGCCGACATCGGCGTTCTCGAAGCCGAACAGCCCGTCGAACAGCCGGTCCTTGGGCATGATCCGCCCGCGATTGGCGATCAGCAGGTTGAGGAGCGCCAGCTCGCGCCGCGTCGCGGTCACCGCCGCGCCGTTGACCCGCAGGCTCTGCGCGCCGGGGTCGAAGTCGAGCCCTCCCAGCACCATCCGGTTCTCGGCCCGCCCGGCCTCGCGGCGGGTGAGCGCCCGCAGCCGGGCCTCTAGTTCGCGCAGGTCGAAGGGCTTGACCAGATAATCATCCGCGCCGTCGTCGAGCGCGGCCACCCGCTCGTCGACCGAGAATTGCGCGGTCAGCACCAGCACCGGGGTCCGATCGCCGGCGCGGCGCCGCTCGCGCAGGAAGTCGCGGCCCGAACCGTCCGGCAGGTTGAGGTCCAGCACGATCGCCGCGTAGCCGGTGATCCCGGCGCAGGCATGGGCGTCGGCCAGGGTCGGCGCGACGTCGCAGGCAAACCCCGCGCGGCCCAGACTCGCGCTTGCGGCCTCGGCGACGTCCGGCGTGTCCTCGACGATCAATATCCGCATGCGA
The DNA here is from genome assembly GCF_034371605.1 of Limimaricola variabilis. Lineage (NCBI taxonomy): Bacteria > Pseudomonadati > Pseudomonadota > Alphaproteobacteria > Rhodobacterales > Paracoccaceae > Limimaricola > Limimaricola variabilis. Next base: position 2,789,607 of record NZ_CP139691.1, read on the forward strand.
TCCTCCGGCTGCCCAGCATAGGGGCAGGGCGGCGCGGAAAGAAGCCCGCGCGGCCCGCATGACAGCTTGATGACAGCTTGGCGCGGCACAAGGGCGGACGAGGTTGCCGGAGAGCGCTCCGGACGGCCAAGACCACAGGGAGGACAGACATGACCACCACGTTCCGCCGCGGCCTGATCGCCGCCGCTCTTCTGGGCACCGCGCCCGCCGCGCTCATGGCGCAGGACTTCACGCCCGAGAACCCCGAATGCATCGCCCCCGCCAACCCGGGCGGCGGCTGGGACTTCACCTGCCGCCAGGTCGGCAAGACGCTGCAGGATCTCGACCTGATCCCCTCTACCATGCAGGTCGTCAACCTTGCCGGCGGCGGCGGCGGCGTGGCCTTTGCCGAGGTCGTCAACAAGCGCAAGGACGACAATGACCTGATCGTTGCGGCCTCTTCGGCCACCGCGACCCGGCTGGCGCAGAACGCCTACCCCGGCAACACCATGGATCAGGTGCGCTGGCTGGGCTCGGTCGGCGCCGATTACGGCGTGATCGCGGTCTCCGCCGACAGCGAGGTGCAGGACCTGCCGCAGCTGATGGAGATGATCAAGAACGACCCGACCTCGGTGTCGATCGGTGGCGGCTCGGCCGTGGGCGGCTGGGATCACCTCAAGGTGCTGATCGCGGCGCAGGAAGCCGGCATCGAGGATGTGCGCGGCGTCAAGTACATCGCCTTCGACGGTGGTGGCGAGGCGGTGACGCAGCTGCTGGGCGGCTCGCTGCAGGCTTTCACCGGCGACCTGTCGGAATCGACCGGCTTCATCGAATCGGGCGACATCCGCGTCCTCGCCGTTCTGGCGCCCGAGCGGCTCGCCGGCGAGTTCTCGGAGATCCCGACCGCCAAGGAGCAGGGCATCGACGCGGTCGGCGCCAACTGGCGCGGCTTCTACGGCCCGGGCGAGATGTCGGACGCGGCCTATGACTACTGGTCCGGCGCGATCGACCAGCTCTATTCCAGCGAGGAATGGCAGGCGATCATGGAAGCCAACGGCCTCGCGCCGCTCGACCTGCAGGGCGAGGAATTCCAGGCCTTCGTACAGGAATCGGTGAACGAGATCACCGAGCTGTCGAAAGAGATCGGCATCATCCAGTAACCGCCCCAAGGGGCAGGAACGGGGCGCCGCCTACCGGCGCGCCCCGTTCCGCAATTCCGGGAGGGTCGCATGAGCGATCGCATCTTCGGCGGCATCGGTCTGATGCTCTCGCTTCTCTACATCTGGCGCGCCACCCTGATCCCCGACAGCTTCATGTCCGACGCGGTCGGGCCGCGCGCCTTTCCCTATGGCATCGCCGCCGTCATGGCGCTGGCCTCGATCTGGTTCCTGATCAAGCCCGATCCCGAGCCGGAATGGCCGCGCCTCGGTCGGCTGGCCGAGATCGGCTTCGCGGCGCTGGTGATGATCGCCTACGCGCAGCTGCTGCCCGAGCTGGGCTTCGTCATCTCGACCGCCTTCGCCGCCGCCTATCTGACCTGGCGGCTCGGCTCGTCGCCGCTGCAAAGCGTGCTGATCGGCGTCGGCACCTCGCTCGGGATCTACGCCATCTTCCATCTCGTCCTCGGGCTCAGCCTCGCCCGCGGGCCCCTGGGCTTCTGAAGGAGCGATCATGGAACTGCTCGCATCACTCGGCGACGGCTTCGCTGTCGCCCTCACCTGGCAGAATCTCGGCCTCGCGCTGATGGGCTGCTTTCTCGGCACGATCATGGGCGCGCTTCCCGGTCTCGGACCGTCCAACGGCGTCGCCATCCTGATCCCGCTGGCCTTCACGCTGGGCCTGGGCGCGACGCCTTCGCTGATCCTGCTCACTTCGGTCTATTACGGCGCCATGTATGGCGGGCGGATCTCGTCGATCCTGCTCAACATTCCGGGCGACGAACCGGCGATGATGACCTGTCTCGACGGCTATCCGATGGCCCGCAACGGCCGCGCCGGCGAGGCACTGGCGCTGTCGGGCGTCGCCTCCTTCGTCGGTGCCTTCTTTGCGACGTGGGGCCTCGTGCTGCTGGCGCCGCAGCTCGTGAAGGTGGCGCTGCTGTTCGGGCCGGCGGAGTACTTCGCGCTCTTCGCGCTCGCCTTCATGACGCTGGGCGGCGTGTCCTCGACCAACCAAGCCAAGTCGGCCTTCGCCGCGGCGCTGGGCCTCGGCCTCGCCATGGTCGGCGTCGACACCCAGACCGGCGTGCCGCGCTTCACCTTCGGCGAGGTGCACCTTTATGACGGCATCGACTTCCTCGTCGCCATCGTCGGCCTGTTCGCGTTGTCGGAAGTGTTCATCTTCCTCGAGCATCGTGGCACCGACAAGGACGCCAGCACGGCGCCGAAGCTCGATATCGGCCGCATCACCCCGTCCTGGAAAGTGCTGAAATCCTGCACGCCGACGATGATCCGCACCACGATCTTGGGCTTCATCGCGGGCGTGCTCCCCGGCGCGGGCGCCTCGCTCGGCTCCTTCATCTCCTATTCGATGGAGAAGAAGCTGGTCGATCGCGACAACACCTTCGGCACCGGCGACCCGCGCGGCGTGGCGGCCCCCGAGGCTGGCAACAACGCCGCCGCCGGCGGCGCGCTCGTGCCGATGCTGGCGCTGGGCGTGCCCGGCTCCGGCACCACGGCGGTGCTGCTGGCGGTGCTGCTGTCGCTCAACATCACGCCCGGCCCGCTGCTGTTCACCCAGAACCCCGACGTGGTCTGGGGCCTGATCGCGGCGCTGTTCATCGGCAACTTCATGCTGCTGGCGATGAACATCCCGATGGTGGGGCTGTTCGTGCGGGTGCTGATGGTGCCGCCGCGCATCCTGATGCCGATCGTCGCGATGGTCTCCTTCGTCGGCATCTACGGCATCTCAGGCTCCAGCTTCGACCTGATGGTGATGATCGCCTTCGGCGTCGCCGGCTGGCTGCTGCGCAAGCTCGACGTGCCGCTGGTGCCGGTGATCCTCGGCACGCTTCTGGGCAACGCCATGGAGGTGAACATGCGCCGCGCGGTGACCATCGCCGATGGCGACTACTCGGTGCTGTTTGGCTCTTGGCTGACCTTGGCGCTCTGGGCGGTCGCGATCGTCGGCTTCGTGCTGCCGATCTTCGTAGGCGGCGTGGTCAAGGCGCGGATGCGCGGCGCGGCCGAGCGCGAGGCGGCGATCACCGATTGATGATCATCAGCGGGGCGGAGCAAAGAGCCCCGAACCGAGCAAGTGACAGGACAGGGGCCGCGCCGCGAGGCGCGGCCCCTTCGCATTCAACTTCCGCCCACGGCCCGCAACAGCGCCTCCTGCCCGAAGGGCTTGGTCAGCACCCGTGCCTGCGGCAGATCCTCGGAGCCCGGCACGCTCTCGCGGCCGGTGGCGAAGATCACCGGAAGGCCGGGCTGCAGCGCCACCGCGGCGCGCGCCACGTCGAGGCCGGAGCGATCCGGCAGGCCGACATCGATCAGCAGCCGATCGGCCGGAGCCTCCTCGAGGAGCGCCAGCGCCTGCGCGCCGGTCGCGGCCTCGCGCACCTCGGCGCCTGCGGCGGTCAGCATTTCGACCAGATCGAGCCGGATGAAGGTGTCGTCCTCGCAGACCACCACCCGCAGCCCGCCAAAGCCCGGCCGCGCGTCGTCGGGCGCGGAGGGCGAAGCGGTCGTGGCCTCCGGGACGGAAGGCGGCGCCGCCTCGGCGGCGTCGAGCAACTCGCGCAGCCGCCGGGCCAGCGTCTCGCGGCGATAGGGCTTGGGCAGCAGCTGGATGCCCCGGTCCAGCCGCCCGTCATGCATGATGGCGTCGCGCGAATAGCCGGAGGCGAACAGCACCGGCAGGCCGGGCCGCAGCTTTTGCGCCCGCTCCGCCATCTCGCGGCTGGTCACCTTGCCGGGCATGACGACGTCGGTGAGCAGCAGGTCGAAGGGGCGCCCCGCCTCGATCAACTCCAGCCCGGCATCGGCATCGCCGGCCTCGATCACCTCATAGCCCAGCTCGCGCAGCATCTCGGCCGCGACGGCGCGGACGTCGGCGTCGTCCTCGACCAGAAGGACGGTCTCGTCGCCGCCGGTCACCGGCCCTGCGGCGCGCAGCGTCGCAGGTGCCTCGCTTCGGAGGGAGCGGGGCAGGTAGAGCCGCACGGTGGTGCCTCGGCCCGGCGCGCTCTCGATCGCGACATGCCCGCCTGACTGCTTCACGAAGCCATAGACCATCGCCATGCCGAGCCCGGTCCCCTTGCCCTCGGGCTTGGTGGTGAAGAACGGCTCGAAGATCTTCTCGATCACCTCGGAGGTCATCCCGGCGCCTTCGTCGGTCACCGTAAGCCGCACATATTCGCCCGGCACCACGTCGGTCATCGCGCGCGCGGCTTCGGCGTCGATCATCGCGTTGTCGAGCGCGATGGTCAGGCGGCCCTGGCCCTCCATCGCGTCGCGGGCATTGACCACCAGGTTAAGAAGCGCGTTCTCGAGATTGGCGGCGTCGACCAGCGTGTTCCACAGCCCATCGGTGAGCCGGGTTTCGATCCGCACGCCTTCACCCACCGCCGAGCGCAGGATCGGCGCGATCTCGTCGAGCATCCGCCGCAGATCGACCGCGCGCGGTTCGAGCGGCTGGCGCCGGCCGAAGGCCAGCAGCTGTGCCGCCAAAGTCGCTCCGCGATCGACCGCGCGCATCGCCTGCTCGATCCGGGCGCGGCCCGGCGTGCCGGAGGGCAGTTCGCGCTGCGCCAGCTGCAACGAGCCGGTGATCGCTTGCAGCAGGTTGTTGAAGTCATGCGCCACGCCGCCGGCGAGGTTGCCGATGGCCTCCATCTTCTGGCTCTGGCGCAGCGTCGCGTTGATCTCCTCGAGCGCCCGATTGCGGTTCTCGACCCGCTCCTCGAGCGTGGCGTTCAGCTCGGCCAGCGCGGCCTCGGTCGCTCTGCGGTCCTCGATATCTGTGTTGGTGCCGATCCATTGCGCGATCCGCCCCTCGGCGTCATGCACCGGGACCGCGCGTACGAGGAACCAGCGCCAGACGCCGTCCACCCGCCTTATGCGGAACTCGGTTTCGTAGGTCTCGCCCCGCGCGATCGAGCTTTCCCAGACCGGGACGACCCGCGGGAGATCGTCGGGATGCACGATCCGGCCCCAATCCTCGCCCAGGAGCTGGCCGTCTTCGGTGCCGGCATAGGCGTGGATCGGATCGCTGACCCAGTCGAGCATCCCGTCCGGTCGGGCGGTCCAGACATGGGCGGGCATGTTCTGCGCCAAGGTACGGAACCGCTCCTCAGCATTGCGCAGCTCGGCCACCGCACGGTGCTGGGCGGTGACGTCATGTCCCTGCACCAGGATGCCGATGCTGCGGCCGTTCGGCCCGAACAGCGGCTGGTAGACGAAATCGACGAAGATCTCGGTCGGCGGGCCGCCTTCGTTGTAGATGAAGGCCTGTACGTCGCGCAGCGTCACCGGCTCGCCGCTGCGATAGACGTTGTCGAGCAGGTCGAGGAAACCCTGATCGGCCAGTTCCGGCAGCGCCTCGCTGGCGCGTCGGCCGATCAGATCGCGATGCTCGCCCACGATCCTGCGGTATTCGCGGTTGGCGAGGCGGAAGACGTGCTCCGGCCCCGAGTGGATCGCGATGACGCTCGGTGCCTGATCGAACACGGTTTCGAAGAACCGGGTTGCCATGCCAAGCTCGAGGTTCTGCTGCGCCACGCTCTCGGCACGCATCAGCACTTCGCCTTCGTCGAGATCTGCGCGCTTCGCGACCTCGGCCTCGGCCTGATGCGCCCGCATGTAGAGGTCGGTCACGTCGTGGGTGTTCTGCAGCAGGTACTGCACCCGGCCGTCATCGCCCGGGATCGGCGTGTGGGTGGCGCTCCAGTAGCGGTGCTCGATCTCTCCGCCCGCCCTGGCGATCGGGTAGGGGATGAAGGGCAGGTGATCGGTCCGCCCGTTCTGGAAGACCCGTTCGAAGGAGGCGTGCAGCATTGCCTGGGCTTCGCCTTCGGCCGGAAACACGTCGGGCAGGTACTGGCCCACCAGCTGCTCCGGCTTGCGCCCCGTGACCTCGCAATAGGCCCGGTTCACCCAGACATAGCGCAGGTCGCGATCGATCAGCATGTAGGCTGTCGCGGCCGATTCGAAGACTGCGCTGATGTCGAGCGTCATCGGGAAATTCCTGCGATTGCCAGCCCGCCAGATATATCGGCATTGCGGCCGCTAGCAAGCCGGGGGCGGGTCTAGACGCAGCGGCCATCTGGTCAAGAATAATTACCAGTTGCGTTTACGTGGCTGAACCACAATGATCTAGGTGGCCGCGCGGGGGAGCGTCGGCCCGAGAATGACATTCTGGGAGGAGTTCATGACAGTTACCCCGAAGAAGACCGCGCAGGTGTCGCGGCGTTCGTTCCTGCGCAAAGGAGCCCTGGGCGCCGGCGTCACCGCAGCCGGCGGTCTCGCCGCGCCCGCCGTGCTCGCCCAGAGCCCGATCGTCGTGAAGCTGCAGACCTCGTGGCCGGCCTCGGACATCTGGCAGGAAATGGCGCAGGCCTATGCCGACCGCGTCGAGGCGATGTCGGGCGGCCGCCTCAAGGTCGACGTGCTGCCCGCCGGCGCCGTGGTCGCCGCGTTCCAGGTGATGGACGCGGTCAGCGACGGCCTGATCGACATGGCGCATTCGGTGCCGGTCTACTGGTACGGCAAGAACAAGGCCGCCTCGCTGTTCGGCACCGGCCCCGTCTTCGGCGGCTCGGCCGACACCATGCTGGGCTGGTTCTATGCCGGCGGTGGCAAGGAGTTCTACGCCGAGCTGATGGACACGATGGGTCTCGACGTCGAGGGCCTGCTCGGCTTCCCGATGCCTGCCCAGCCCTTCGGCTGGTTCAAGACCGAGGTCGCCTCGGTCGACGACATCAAGGGCCTCAAGTACCGCACCGTCGGTCTCGCAGCCGACCTGATGCAGTCGATGGGCATGTCGGTGGCACAGCTGCCGGGCGGCGAGATCGTACCCGCCATGGAGCGCGGCGTGATCGACGCCTTCGAGTTCAACAACCCGACCTCCGACAGCCGTTTCGGCGCGCAGGACGTGGCCAAGAACTACTATCTGTCGTCCTATCACCAGGCGTCCGAGAGCTTCGAGTTCCTGTTCTCCAAGAGCTTCCTCGAGAGTCTCGACCCCGACCTGCAGGCGATCCTGCGCCACTCGGTCGAGGCGGCGTCCACCGCGAACTCGGCGACCGCGCTCGACCAGTACTCGCGTGACCTTCAGAAGCTCTCCGAGAGCGGCGTGACGATCCACCGCACGCCGCAGGCGATCCTCTCGGCCCAGCTCGACGCCTGGGACGCGCTGATCCCCGAGCTCGAGCAGGACGAGTTCATGAAGCGCGTGCTCGACAGCCAGCGCGAATGGGTCGAACGCGTGACCTACTACACGCTGATGAACTCGCCGGACTACCAGCTCGCCTACGAGCACTACTACCCCGGCAAGCTGGCGCTCTGAGCCAAGCCTGACCGCCCGGCGGCGCGATCGCGTCGCCGGGCCCGCAACCATACGGGACGCGAATGCTCGGATACATCAAATTCGCCGACGCCCTTTCCGCCGCCTTCGGCAAGGTCTTCGGCTGGCTCATCGTGCTGATGACCTTCGGGGTCAGCTACGAGGTCTTCGTGCGCTACGTGCTGGGCTCCCCCACGCCATGGGCACTCGACATCTCCTTCATCATGTACGGCACGCTGTTCATGCTCGGCGGCGCCTACACACTCTCGCGCGGCGGCCATGTGCGCGGCGACTTCCTCTACCGGCTCTGGCCGGTCAGGGTGCAGGCCGCCGTCGACGGGCTGCTCTACATCCTGTTCTTCTTTCCCGGCGTCTTCGCGCTGATCTTCGCCGGCTGGAAATACGCCTCCCGCTCCTGGCAGTACGGCGAGGTTTCGGTCAACAGCCCCGCGGGCGTACCGATCTACCAGTTCAAGACCGTGATCGTCGTCGCCGGCGTGCTGCTGGCGATCCAAGGGGTCGCGCAGGTCTTCCGCTGCATCCTGGCGATGCGCGACGGCGTCTGGCTGGCCGCGGCCGAGGATGTCGAGGAGACCGAGCAGTTGCTGATGAAGCAGATGACCGCTCCCAGCGATCACCCGGACATGAAATGACGCGCTGCCCCCGCGTTGAATTGATACGGAGCGCACGCACGTGACCGAACCGCAAATCGCCCTGATGATGCTGGGCGTCTTTATCAGCCTGGTCTTCCTGGGCTTCCCCATCGCCTTCACGCTGATGGCGCTCGGCATCGGCTTCGGCTATTTCGCCTATTACGATGCCGGCCGCATGTGGCGCGACTTCGACCGGCTCGATCCCGAGATCGCCAGCTGGTGGGAAAGCACCTCGTCCTGGATCGACGGCTTCTTCAACAACCGCGTCTTCGACCTCTTCATCAACCAGACCTACACGGTGATGTCGAACGAGGTGCTGACCGCGGTGCCGCTGTTCCTGTTCATGGGCTACATCGTCGAGCGCGCGAACATCGTCGACCGGCTGTTCACCACGCTCAACATCGCCTCCAAGAACGTGCCCGGCTCGATGGGCGTCGCCGCCCTTGTGACCTGCGCGCTGTTCGCCACCGCCACCGGCATCGTCGGTGCCGTTGTGACGCTGATGGGCCTGCTGGCGCTGCCGGCCATGCTCAAGGCGCGCTACGAGCCCTCTTTCGCCGCGGGCATTATCTGCGCCGGCGGTACGCTGGGCATCCTGATCCCGCCCTCGATCATGCTGATCGTCTATGCTGCGGCCTCGGGCGTCTCGATCGTTCGCCTCTATGCCGGCGCGCTGCTGCCGGGTCTCGTCCTCGTCGGCCTCTACCTGACCTACGTGGTCGGCCGCTCGATCCTCCAGCCCTCGGTCGCGCCGCGCCCGACCAAGGAGGAAGTGCCGGACGTGCCGCTGGGCAAGCTGCTGTGGATGCTCTTCACCTCCTTCTTCCCGCTGGCGGTGCTGATCCTGTCGGTGCTGGGCTCGATCCTGTTCGGTCTCGCCACCCCGACCGAAGCGGCCGCGATCGGTGCGCTGGGCGGCATGGTGCTGGCGGTGATCTACCGCGCGATGACCTTCCAGCGCCTGCGCGAGAGCGTCTATCTCACGGTGCGCACGACGGCGATGGTATGCTGGCTCTTCGTCGGCTCCTACATCTTCTCGTCGGTCTTCTCCTATCTCGGCGGCGAGCACCTGATCTCGGAATTCGTCTCGGGGCTCGACCTGACCCCGGTGCAGTTCCTGATCCTCGCGCAGCTGATCATCTTCCTGCTTGGCTGGCCGCTCGAATGGTCGGAGATCATCATCATCTTCGTGCCGATCTTCCTGCCGCTGCTGGAGATCTTCGGGGTCGATCCGCTGTTCTTCGGCATCCTCGTGGCGCTGAACCTGCAGACCTCGTTCCTGACGCCACCAATGGCGATGTCGGCCTACTACCTGAAGGGCATCGCACCGCCCGAGGTGCGCCTGACCCAGATCTTCAAGGGCATCATGCCGTTCCTTGGCATGGTCGTGGTCTCGATGGTGCTGGTCTACATCTTCCCGAACCTGGTCTTCGGCCTGCCGGAGCTGTTCTATGGGCGCTGAGATGACCACCAAGCCGATGCCCAAGGGGCATGTCGCGATGCTCGATCTTTCGGCGCGCGAACTGCGCGACCGGATGGCGAGCGGCGCGCTCAATGCCACCGATCTGGTGCAGGCCTGCCTCGACCGCATCGCCGCGCTCGAGCCCGAGATCCAAGCCTGGGCCTGGCTCGACGGCGGCTACGCGATGAGCCAGGCGCAGGCGCTCGACGCGGCGCGCCGGGCGGGGCGGCCCACCGGCCCGCTGCACGGGCTGCCGGTGGCGCTCAAGGACGTGATCGACACCGCCAAGGTGCCGACGCAGAACGGCACTGTGCTCGACGAGGGCAGGGTGCCCGTGCGTGACGCCGCTCTGGTCGAGCGGCTGCGCGCCGCGGGCGCCATCATCATCGGCAAGACGGTGACGGCGGAGCTGGCCTTCCTGCATCCCGGCAAGACCCGCAACCCGCACGATCCCGCCCGCACCCCGGGCGGCTCGTCCTCGGGTTCGGCGGCGGCCGTGGCAGCGGGCATGGTGCCGCTGGCGGTGGGTACCCAGACCGGCGGTTCGGTGATCCGGCCGGCTTCGTTCTGCGGCACGGTGGGGTTCAAGCCGAGCTTCGGCGCGATCCCCCGCACCGGCGTGCTGAGCCAGTCGCCCAGCCTCGACACGGTCGGGGTCTTCGCCCGCAACGTCGAGGACGCGGCGCTTCTGGCCGAGGCACTCTACGGCCATGACGCCAAGGACCGGGCGACCGTGCTCGCCCCGCCGCCGCGGCTGCATTCCGTTGCGATGACCAAGCCGCCGGTGCGGCCGACGCTGGCCTTCCTGCGGCTTCCGGGCTGGGACCGGGCCGACGCCGACACCCATGCCGCCTTCGCCGAGCTGGTCGAGGCGCTAGGTGAGCAGTGCTTCGAGACGGCGCTGCCGGGGATCTTCGACGAGGCCGCCGAGATCCGCGAGCGGATCAACCTCGCCGAGATGGCTAAATCCTACTTTGCCTACGAGAAGAAGGGTCGCGACGCGCTGTCTGAAGAGATGCGCGCGGCGCTCGATCGCGGCAAGGCGATCCTGGCGCGCGACTACATCGCCGCGCTCGACTGGTCCGACGTGCTCTATGCGGGGCTCGACGAGATCTTCGAGCGCTGCGACGCGATCCTGTGCCCGGCCGCGCTCGGCCCTGCCCCGCAGGGCCATGCCAGCACCGGCGACGCGATCTTCAACGGGCTGTGGACGCTCACCGGCATGCCGGCCGTGAGCGTGCCGATCCTGCAATCCGAGACCGGCCTGCCGATGGGCGTCCAGCTGGTCGGACGGCGCGGCGACGATGCGCGGCTGCTGCGCACCGCGCGCTGGCTCGAAGGGCTTCTGGCCGAGGAGGAGACCGAATAATGCTCAACCGTATCATGACGATCGTGGCTCTGGTCTTCTTCCTGAGCTTCCTGTGGATCCTGTTCTCGCATATCCCGCGCCTCGACCTGGCCGGGGTGCTGGGGGTGACGGTGGCGCTGGTGCTGTGGGACGTCTTCACGAGCTTCCGCGACAGCTGACCCGCCCCCGAGGCGCAAACGAAAAGGCCCCCGCGCAGCGCGCGGGGGCCTTTGCCGTTCCGAGGGGCGGCGATCAGACGCCGTGGCCGTGCCAGGGGCCGTGCTTGTCCTCGATGCCGTCGGTCCGCTCGAAGCCGTGCTCGCCGAAATAGTCGCGCTGCGCCTGGATCATATTGGCGGTGCCGCGCGCGGTACGCATCGTGTCGAAGTAGCTCAGCCCCGAGGACAGCGCCGGCATCGGGTGGCCGTAGCGCGCGCCGATCGCGACCAGCTCGCGCAGCGCCACGTGGCCCTCGCGCAGATGCCGTGCGAAGACCGGCGCCAGCATCAGGTTGCGATCCTCGTCCTCGGCCAGCGCGGCGGCCATGTCGTCGAGCATCGCCGAGCGGATGATGCAGCCCTCGCGCCAGACACGCGCGATGGCGGGCAGCGGCAGCGCCCAACCGAACTGCTCGGAGGCGGCGGCGATCATGTCGAAGCCCTGCGCATAGCACAGCACCTTGCCGGCGATCAGCGCCCGCTCCAGCATCTCGTCAGACACCTTGCCCTCGGGGATTTGCTGCGGCGCCGCGCCGAACAGATCCTCGCCTTCCTTGCGCGCAGCGACCCGGCTCGACAGGTTGCGGGCCACGACGGCGGCCTCGATCGCCGGGATCGGGGCGGCGAGATGCTGCGCCTCGATCGCGGTCCAGCGACCGGTGCCCTTCTGACCCGCCTTGTCGAGGATCAGGTCGATCATCGGCTGACCGGTGTGCTTGTCGGCGGCTTTGGTGACGATCGAGGAGATCTCGATCAGGTAGGATTTCAGCGCGCCCTCGTTGAACCGCGCGAAGGCGTCGCCGATCGCGTCGGCATCGAGCCCGAGGCCGTCACGCATCACGCCATAGACCTCGGCGATCATCTGCATGTCGGCGTATTCGATGCCGTTATGCACCGCCTTGACGAAGTGGCCCGCGCCCTCGCGGCCCATCCAGTCGGCGCAAGGCTCGTCACCGAACTTTGCGGCGATGGCGGTCAGGATCGGTGCGACCCGGTCCCAATGCGCCTTTTCGCCGCCGCCCATGATCGCCGGCCCGTGCCGTGCGCCGGCCTCGCCGCCGGAGACGCCGATGCCGAGGAACGGCTTGCCCTCGGCCTCGCGCGAACGGCGGTTGGTGTCGTGGAAGTTGGCGTTGCCGGCATCGATGATCATGTCGTCATCGTCGAGCAGCGGCCGCAGCGCCGCGATCTGCTCATCGACGGGCTCGCCGGCCGGCACCATGAGGATGATCGCGCGCGGCTTGGCAATGGCGGCGACGAGTTCCTCGTAGCTCTCGGTCGGGATCACCCAGTCGGCCAGCTCTCCGGCTTCGGCATGAAAGGCGCGGGTCACGTCCGCGCGGCGGTTCCAGACCGCGATGGGGAAGCCCTTTTCGGCGATGTTGAGCGCCAGCGCGCTGCCCATGGTGCCAAGGCCGATGAGGCCAATCTTCGCTTTGTCCTGTTGTGCCATCGCGGCGCCTCCCATTGCGGTATCGGGCCCGCTTTACCCGCGCGCGCGAACGGGAACAACCGAGCATCAGGCTCAGGCCGCGGCGGTTGGCGCGAGGGCAGGGGGAGGAAGGAGGCGTCGTGGCAGCCCGTAGGGGAATCGAACCCCTCTTTCCAGGTTGAAAACCTGGCGTCCTAACCGATAGACGAACGGGCCACTCTGACGACGGAACCGGTTTCCCGAAAGGGACCTCGAACCGTGAACCGATGGCAGCCCGTAGGGGAATCGAACCCCTCTTTCCAGGTTGAAAACCTGGCGTCCTAACCGATAGACGAACGGGCCGCTCGTCGGTGAGCCGGTGTTTAGGGAAACCGCTCTGGCCCCGCAAGGGGAAAATCGACGATCCGTGAAATTGCCGTGGGGGAAAAACCGCCTGCGCTCAACGCGCCGGCGCGGCGTCGTCGAGCCGCAGCTGGACGGTGCGGCGGCCCTTCCAAATGTTGAGGTCTAGCTTGCCTGCGAGGTGGAAGCGCGCACCGCCATGGCGCATCAGCGCGGCCCCCATCGGCCCGTCCATCGCGCCGAAGGCGATGCCGTCGAGCCGCGCCCCGAGACCATCGCCGAAGCCTATCTTCAGATGGCCCTGGCCGACTTCGCGGACGTGCTGGATCGCCATGTCGGGAAAGGCGAAGCGCGGCGCCGGCGCGGCGGCGCCGAAGGGGCCCGCCGCCTCGATCCGCTTGATCAGCTCGAGCGTGGCGGCGCCGGGCATCAGCACCGAATCGAGCCGCAGGTCGCGCGGCCCGCCGGCCCCCGCGCCCTGCTTCTCCAGAAGTTCGGCGAGGCGCGCCATCGCGGGTTCGATCATGGCCTCCTCGACGGTGAGACCGGCCGCCATCTTGTGGCCGCCGCCACGAAGCAGCAGCCCCTCGGCCGCGACGCGGTGGATCGCGGCGCCCAGATCGATTCCCGGCACCGAGCGGGCCGAGCCCTTGCCGATCCCGTCCTCGATGCCGATCACCACGGCGGGGCGGTTGGTCGCCTCCTTCATCCGCGCGGCCGCGATGCCGACCACGCCGGGGTGCCAGCCCGCGCCGGCGGCCCAGGCGAGGGGCCCCTCGGTGCCGCGCGCTTCGGCCTGTTCGAGGGCGGCGTCGCGCACCCGTGCCTCGATCTCGCGCCGCTCGCGGTTGAGGTGGTCGAGCTTTTCGGCCAAGGCGGCCGCCTCGTGCGGATCATCGGTCGCCAGCAGCCTTGCGCCGAGGTCGGACTTGCCGATCCGGCCGCCGGCGTTGACGCGCGGGCCGAGCAGGTAGCCCAGATGATAAGCGGTGGGCGGCACGTCGAGCCCGGCCACGTCGGCGAGCGCCACGAGGCCGGGGCGCTGGCGGCGCGCCATGACCTGAAGCCCGGTGCGCACCAGCGCCCGGTTGACGCCGGTGAGCGGCGCCACGTCGGCCACGGTGGCCAGCGCCACGAGGTCGAGCATCGCCATCAGGTCCGGGCCGGGCTTGCCATCCTCGCGCAGTCGGCGGTTCAGTTCCACCAACAACAGGAACACCACGGCCGCGGCGCACAGATGCGCCAGATCGCCGCTCTCGTCCTGCCGGTTGGGGTTTACCACCGCCACCGCGTCGGGCAGCGTCTCGCCACCCAAATGGTGATCGAGCACGACGACATCCACGTCCTGCGCGGCGGCGATCGGCTCGTGACTCAACGTGCCGCAATCGACGCAGATGATGAGGTCGTGGTTACGCGCCAGCCGCTCCATCGCCGGGGCGTTGGGGCCGTAGCCCTCTTCGATCCGGTCCGGAATGTAGAGCGTGGCCTGCAGCCCCATCCGGCGCAGCCAGACCAACAGCAGCGCGGCCGAGGCACCGCCATCGACGTCGTAATCCGCGAAGATGGCTATCCGCTCGCGGCCCCGCACGGCCTGCATCACGCGATCCGAGGCGGAGCCCATGTCGCGAAGCGTCAGCGGGTCGGGCAGCAGTTCGCGCAAGGTCGGCGAGAGAAATCCGGCCACCGCCTCGGCGGCGACGCCGCGCCCCACGAGCGCGTGGCACAGTGGCAGCGGCAGGTCGCAGCCTTGGGCCATGGCCTGGGCGAGGCGGTCGGCCTCGGCGGCGGGACCGACCCAGCGGCGGCCGGTCAGCGAGGCGGAGACGTCGAGAAAATCGGGCATGGCGCGGGTGTCGCCCGAAAGCGGGCGCGATGGCAAGCCCGGAGACGATGCCGCTGCTCACGCGGGCGCGATCCGCCCGCGCCGGTCTGGGGGGCGGCGGGGCCAGCCCCGCCGCGGCGTTGGTTCAGCGGCCGGGTTGGCTGCGGTCGATCGGGTTGCGGTAGAACATGCGCCGCACCGAGCCGGTCTTGGACCGCATCAGGATCGTCTCGGCCGTAAGGTAGCCGCCATCGCGGCGGATGCCCGGCACGAGGTTGCCATCGGTGACGCCGGTGGCGGCAAAGATCACGTCGCCGGTGACCAGCTCGTCGCGCGAATAGATCCGGTCGAGATCCTCGATCCCGGCCTTGCGGGCGCGGCCCACCTCGTCGTCGTTGCGGAACAGCAGCCGGCCGTAGATTTGGCCACCCATGCATTTCAGCGCGGCAGCCGCCAGCACACCCTCGGGCGCACCGCCCGAGCCCATGTACATGTCGATGCCGGTCTTGGCCGGTTCGGCGCAATGCATGACGCCGGCCACGTCGCCATCGGTGATCAGGCGGATCGCCGCGCCGGTCGAGCGCAGCTCGTCGATCATCTCCTGGTGGCGCGGGCGTTCCAGCACGCAGACGGTGATGTCGCCCGCATCGGTGCCCTTGGCCTTGGCCAGCGCGGCGACGCGCTCGGCCGGGCTCATCTCGAGCGTCACCACGCCGGGAGTGAAGCCCGGCCCGACCGCGAGCTTGTCCATGTAGACGTCGGGGGCGTGCAGCATCGAGCCGCGCGGACCCATGGCAATCACCGTAAGCGCGTTCGGCATGTCCTTGGCGGTCAGCGTCGTGCCCTCGAGCGGGTCGAGCGCGATGTCCACCGCCGGGCCCTCGCCGGTGCCGACCTCCTCACCGATATAGAGCATCGGCGCCTCGTCGCGCTCGCCCTCGCCGATCACCACGCAGCCGGCGATGTCGAGCATGTTGAGCTGGGTGCGCATGGCGTTGACGGCGGCCTGATCGGCGGCCTTCTCGTCGCCGCGACCGATCAGCGGCGCGCAGGCGATGGCCGCGGCTTCCGACACTCGGGCGAGGCCGAGCGACAGCATGCGATCATGGAATTCGGGAGCTTGGGGCATGGGAGGCGTCCTCGGGCAATCGTGAGCGTTGCCTCGACCTAACCGGCCCTCCGGCGCGGTGACAAGCGCGCCGGGAGATGTTTGCGCAAACGGCGCGAGATGGGCGGCGGCGGGCTCGGGCGCCGCCGCCGGAATGGGCGTTTTCGGGGGTGGGGAAGGGGCGGCGCCCCTCTCCGTCAGACCTGTTCGATGCGGATCGCGACCGGGGCGCCCTGCACCACGCCGGTGGCCTCGAAGCCTGCAAGCGCGTCCTCGAGGGCGGCGCGGGTCGTCTTGTGGGTGACGATCAGCACCGGGGCAGAGGTGTCCTCGTGATCGTATTGCCGCATCCGGTCGATCGAGATCCCGGCTTCACCCAGTACCCGCGCGACCTTGGCAAGCGCGCCCGGTTTGTCCAGCAGACGCATCCGCAGGTAATAGGGAGCGGGCACCGCCGCCTGCGCCGCGCGCGCCGCGCGCAGCCCGGAGGCGGGCTGGCCGAAGACCGGCAGCCGGATCCCACGGGCGAGATCCATTACGTCGCCCATCACCGCGCTGGCCGTGGGGCCCGCGCCCGCGCCGGGGCCGCGCAGCACCACCTGGCCGATCGCGTCGCCCTCGAGCACCACCATGTTGGTGCCGCCTTCGAGCTGGCCCAGCGGCGAGGAGGCGGGCACGAGGCAGGGCGACATGCGCTGCTCCAGCCCGCGTCCGGTCATCTGCGCCACGCCAAGAAGCTTGATGCGGAAGCCCATGTCGGCGGCGTGGTTGATGTCCTCGATGGTGATCGCGCCGATGCCCTCGAGTTCGACACCCGCGAAGTCGACCTTGGTGCCGAAGGCGATCGCGGCCAGCAGCGCCAGCTTGTGACCGGCATCGATGCCGCCCACGTCGAGCTGCGGGTCTGCTTCGAGATAGCCGAGATCGGCGGCTTCCTGAAACACCGCGTCATAGGGCAGCCCGGCGCTCTGCATCCGCGTCAGAATGTAGTTGCAGGTGCCGTTCATCACCCCCATCACGCGGGTCATCTCGTTGCCAGCCAGCGACTCGGTGAGCGCCTTGATGACCGGGATGCCGCCCGCGACGGCCGCCTCGAAGCGGATCACCCGGCCTTGCGCCTCGGCCCGCTCGGCCAGCGCCTGGCCGTGATGGGCGAGCAGCGCCTTGTTGGCGGTGACCACGTCCTTGCCGTTGTCGAGCGCGATCTCGACGACCGACTTGGCGATGCCCTCATGGCCGCCCATCAGCTCCAGCACCACGTCCACGTCGTCGCGGGCGGCGAGAGCGGCCGCGTCGTCCTCCCAGGCATAGGCCGAAAGATCGACGCCACGGTCCCGGGCGCGGTTCCGGGCCGAGACGGCAGTGATCTCCACCGCGCGGCCGGCGCGGGCCGCGAGAAGTTCGGGATGCTCCTGCACGATGCGCACGACCCCTGCGCCGACGGTTCCGAGACCGGCGATTCCGAGGCGAAGGGGAGAGGTCATGGGAGGCTCCGGTCTGTCTTGGCTGCGCGCGACTGTTAGCCCGAGCGGGGGATCACTGCAACGCGGCAGGGGTCGTCACGCCCGCCTCGATGCGGGCACGCGTCTGCGCGTCGATCACCGGCGCGCTGCGCAGCGCCTCGGCCCGCGCCGCGAGATCGCGCAGCCGGGCCTCCGGCAGCGCGGCGCCCGGGGTGCCGGTTACCTGCCGGCGGGACAGTGCCTCGGCCCGTTGCGCCAGCGCCGTGCCGCTGGCCTCGGTCAGTCGCGGCGACGCCTGCGCGGCATCGGCGCGTGCCAGAAGCGGCACGACGTCGACGAGCGGTGGCGGCGGGCCGTGGCGTTCGGCCTCGGGCACGCGGGCGTCGATCTCGGGGAACTGGGCGCAGCCGGCGGCGAGCAGCAGCGGCACGAGGAAAAGGAGGCGGGGCATTGGGGTCCGGATCTGGGGCTGCGCTCAGGTTACGGGGCGCCGGCCGGGGCGGCAATGGCATCCCCGCGCGGGGGTGACGGCCGATGGTGGCCGGGCTATGCCCGACCGGGCAACAGCCGGGGACGGAATGATGGAGTTCGAATTGCGCGCGGCGCCCGCCCGCCGGGCGATGGCGGTCGGGGTGCTCTATGTCTTCGGCGGTCTCGCGGTTTACACCGCGCTGACGCAGGCCGACGGGGCGCTCTGGGTCGCTGCGCTGCTGGCGCTGGGCGCCGGGGGGCTGGCGGCGGGCGAGGCGCTGCGCCGGGCGACGCGCCTCGTGTTGCGGCTCGACGAGACGGGGCTATCGGCCAGCGATGGCACCTTGCTGGCGGGCTGGCAAGACATTGCCGGGATCGACCGCGGCAGCTTCTCGCTCAAGCCGTCGAACGGCTTCACGCTGCGGCTGACGCGGCCGATGGCGCGGGGCTGGCGGCCGGGCATGTGGTGGCGGCTCGGGCATCGGCTGGGAATCGGCGGCGTGACCCCGGCGCCGCAGACAAAGGCGATGGCCGAGGCGATCGAGTCGCGGCTGGCGCAGCGGAGCGGCACCTAGCTCCCAGTACCTAGCACAGCGCGTCGGACACCGTCCCGGTCACGCTGTAGCAAAGCTGGCCGGCGAAGCGCAGCCGGGTCACGACCCGATCCTCGAAGGTGAAGGGCGCCAACCCGACATCGAAGATGGGAGTGTAGTCCGTCCAGGTTTCGACCAGCGTCGCCACCTCGAGATTCGGCATGTCGGGCAGCTCCGCCCGGACCTCGTTCAGCGCGGCATCGGTCAGGGCGGACACGCCGGTGCCCCGCGCCGTCGACCAGCGGACACGGTAGCTGTTGGTCGGCGCGTCATAGGTGAAGACGCTGACCCGGATGCGCGGTGCCCGCGATTCCGGCATCAGGACGCCCTGCAGCGCGGAGATGCTGTTGACGAAGGTCGGCGTGATATAGCCCGACTCCCGGCTCAGTACGTCGCCGACCGTGTAGGCCGCGCGGGTGTTGATCGATTTCGCGCGATAGGCGTCGAAGAACACCCAGCTGCCGCCGAATACCCAGAGCAGCAGCGGCATCATCAGCACCGCCTCGACCGTCATCGAACCCGCCTCGCGGTCCCGACCGCGCCAGAACCGCGCCAGCCCTGCGCGGGCGATCTGCCAAGCCCGCCTCATGGTTCGACCACGAAGGCAGAGGCGGAGGTCAGCGCATAGGCGCCGGCCGACTGGCGGGGCAGCCGCGCGCCCAGCCCGCTGGTGGGGAAGTACGGATCGAACAGGGAGCAGGCACGCAGAAGCATCAGTTGGTTCTCCACTCCGGCGGTGAAGCGGCGCAGCGGCACGGTGATGTCGGCGCGGTCGACGCAATCCGCCTGTTCGGGGGGCGTGACCCAGGACCGCAGGTCGAGCGGGCGCATTTCGAGCCGAAGATTGCTCGCGCAGTCCGGCAGCAGCAGCGCGTGGTTGCAGATCGAGGCACTGACCGTGGCGTGGTCAACCGGGGTGATCTGCCCTAGCCGGACCTCGCGCACGGTCAGGTCGAGGCCCCGATCCAGCATCACCTGGCGCAGCGTGACCATGCCCAGCTCGAAGCTCGACAGGATCACCAGCATCAGCACCGGGAAGATCAGCACGAACTCGACCGAGGCGGCCCCTTCGCTTGCGCGCAGCAAGGCGGGACGGCGCCGCAGCGCATGCAGGAAGCGACGCAGACCGGTCATTGGATCAGCCTCAGTGCGTTGATCTGGGTGGCGATCGAGGTGAAGGCGGAGGCGATCTGCAGCCCTTCGACGCGGTAGAAATGCGAGGGCGAGGAGGCGCAGCCAGCCATCGCCTCCATGGCGCCGGGCTCGTTGATCTCGAAGCCGATGGTGAAGATCACCACGCCCTTGGCCTTGGCCGCGGAGCAGATCTGGCTCAGCCGGGTATCCTTGGTGATGGTCCAGTCGGTTTCGACGATCGAGGTCCAAGTGGCAAAAGCGGTGTCGAAGGCCGCAGTGCCTTGATCGAACTGCATCGCTCGCAGGTGATAAGCGTGCTCCCGCACCGTCATTCGAGCGAAGAGCTCGTTCCAGCGCAACCGGGTCGCGAGTGCCGGGCGCGTCGCCACGATCTTACCTTCCGATGCCCTGAAGTAGTCACCGGTCAGCCGCTTTACGTAGTAGTCGTTCGAGCCGAGCACCCAGACATCGGACAGGTCATTTTCACGGTAGGGCGACTTGAGCCGGTAATTGACGGTGTTGGCCCCGTCGGTCATCACCACCAGCACCTTCATCCCCTGTGATATGCCGAAGTCGCGCGGCCAGCCGGTCAGGCCGGATGCCAGACCCGTCACCGCGGAGAACTGGTTGAGCGCGGTGCGCACGGTCGGGTCGAGCAGCGCGGCGCCCCAGTTCACGCCCATCTCGATCGAGGTCCAGCCTTCGGCGCTAAGCCCGGCGATCCGGTTCTTGAGCGCGGTGCGGCTGGTCGACCAGGGCAGCACTTCGAAGCCGTTGCCGGTCCGGCAGGTCGAGGACCGCATCCGCATGTTGGCATAATTGCTGATCCCGCCCGAGGAGGGGGAGTAGCCGCTGCTGTCGAAATGCCCGGCCTGCACCAGCGGCAATGGCGAGGCCACGGTGGTCAGGTAGGCGGTGGCGGGCAGGTCCGCGCAATAGCTGAAATTGTGCAGCCGGGGCATGCCGAGCGCGGTGGCGAGATCGAGCCCGAGGTTGACCTGGGTCGAGTAGGGCACCAGCGAAATCGCCAGATGGCCCGGTTCGACGGTGTTGAACATGGTGTCGATGAACTCGGCGCCGGCGGTCTTGAGGCGCGGCAGGCGGTTGTTGCTGTTCATCGAGCCGGAGACGTCGAGCACCAGCCCGATCTCGATGTCGTTCACCGATTCGGTGGCCGAGGCCGCCGCAGGGGCGGCCAGCGACGTCATGCCGGCGAATTTCAGCATCATGGTCGGCACCGTGGAGCGTGCCTCGGCCCGGACCGTGCGCATGTTGAGCGCTTGCACCACTTCGACCGCGCCGAGGCTGTCGGACATCCCGGCCTTGGCGACGTAGTCACGCACCACCGTCTCGGGGTCGCGCGTCTGTTGCAGGTCGGCGGCGGCGAGGACCGCCCGGTCGAGTGTGGCCTGCAGCTCGGTACGCCGGGCTTCGGTCCGCATGATGTCGACGCCCAAGCCCCCGATCATCAGCATGATCACCATCACGAAGAGCGAGAAGACGATGATCGAGCCGCTCTCGTCGCGACCCAGCGTATCTGGGCCGCCCTCCCGGCGAGGGGGGCGCTGCTGGCGGTTTCGGTGCGGGGCAGGGTGCCGGTTCACGGGCGTATTCTCCTTTCGGACGAGATCAGGGAACCGTGCCGACATGGCCAATTTGCGGCGTGACTCCGGCGCGGGCGGGCCTTTCCCCCACGCCACGGCTTCCACTGCTGTCGATTATTGGGGGATTGGGTCTAGGATCGGGCAGGAGAGCCGGCGCCGGCCGGCCGCACAGGGAGACCAAGATGACCGAGCACAACCCACATCAACCCGAACCGGGATTCCGCGATTCCGTCGACATGATGTTCAACCGCGCCGTGGCGCTGATGGACCTGTCGCCCGGCCTCGAAGAGAAGATCCGCGTCTGCAACGCCACCTATACCGTGCGCTTCGGCGTGCGGCTGCGCGGCCAGATCCACACCTTCACCGGCTACCGGTCGGTGCATTCCGAGCATATGGAGCCTGTGAAGGGCGGCATCCGCTATGCGCCGTCGGTGCACCAGGACGAGGTCGAGGCGCTGGCGGCGCTGATGACCTACAAATGCGCCCTTGTCGAAGTGCCCTATGGCGGCTCCAAGGGCGGGCTTCGGATCGATCCGCGCGACTGGGACGAGCATGAGCTGGAGCAGATCACCCGCCGCTTCGCCTATGAGCTGGCCAAGCGCGACCTGATCAGCCCCTCCCAGAACGTGCCTGCCCCCGACATGGGCACCGGCGAGCGCGAGATGGCCTGGATCGCCGACCAATACGCGCGGATGAACACCACCGACATCAACTCCCGCGCCTGCGTCACCGGCAAGCCGCTCAATGCCGGCGGCATCCACGGCCGGGTCGAGGCGACCGGTCGCGGCGTGCAATACGCGCTGCGCGAATTCTTCCGTCACCCCGAGGACGTGGCCAAGGCCAACCTCTCGGGCAAGCTCGAAGGCAAGCGAGTCATCGTCCAGGGTCTCGGCAATGTGGGCTACCACGCTGCCAAGTTCCTCTCCGAGGAGGACGGCGCCAAGATCACCGCCATCATCGAGCGCGACGGTGCCATCACCGAGGAAAACGGCCTCGACGTCGAGGCGGTGCACCAGTGGATCACCAAGCATGGCGGCGTGAAGGATTACCCCCATGCCACGCATCACTCGGACGGTGCGGCGCTGCTCGAGGCGGAATGCGACATCCTGATCCCGGCGGCGCTGGAGGGCACGATCAACCTCGCCAATGCCGACCGCATCAAGGCGCCGCTGATCATCGAGGCCGCCAACGGCCCGATCACGGCCGGGGCCGACGAGATCCTGCGCGAAAAGGGCGTGGTCATCATTCCCGACATGTATGCCAACGCCGGCGGCGTGACGGTGTCCTATTTCGAATGGGTCAAGAACCTCAGCCATATCCGTTTCGGCCGGATGGAGCGCCGCGCCGACGAAGCCCGTGCGCAGGCGATCGTCGACGAGCTCGAGCGGCTGTCGGCTGACGAGGGGCTGGGCTGGAGCCTGTCGAAGAACTTCAAGGAGCGCTATCTCAAGGGCGATGACGAACTGGAGCTGGTGCGTTCGGGTCTCGATGACACGATGCGCACCGCCTACCAGTCGATGCGCGAGATCTGGCACGCGCGCGATGACGTGCCCGACCTGCGCACCGCCGCCTATCTCGTGGCGATCGGCCGGGTGGCGCTGAGCTACCGTTCCAAGGGTCTCTGAACCACGGATCTGCCCCAGCCCTTCCCCGCCGGCACCGGAATCGTGCCGCAATCGCCGGTTACCCTTCCGTTAATCAAAACGGAATCGGAGGCGGGGCAGATGCGCCAGACGACCGGACCGGAACACCGCAGCGCGCGCCTCCGACGGGCGCTGCGGTGGCTGGGCCATGACAGCACCGGCTCGATGTCGATCGAGGCGGTGCTGTGGATTCCGCTTTTCACTTTCCTGCTGATGTTGGTGGTGGATGTTTCCAACATCTACCTCAAGCAGAGCGAAGCGCTGCGGATCGTGCAGGAGGGCAACCGCGCCCTTTCGGTCAATCGTCTGAGCTCGCCGCTGGAGGCGCAGCTCGCCATCGCCGAGCGGCTGACCGGGGCGGTGGCTGGCGCGAAGGTGACAACGGCGATCAGCGGCGATGTCATCGTCACCACCGTAAAGCTGCCGCTCAGCGCGATGACCTTGAGCGGCAGCCTGCCGCTCATCGGCAATACCGAGCTCACGCTCAGTTCGCGCCACCGGGTGGAGTACTGATCATGGCCCGCGGATGGGGATGCCTTTCGTTCCTGCGCCGTCTTCTCCGGGACGCGAGCGGCGGCGGCACGATGTTCGGGCTCTTCATCTTCGTGGCGATGGCGGCCATGGGCGGCGTGGCCATCGACGTGAGCCACGTCCATGCCGAGCGGGTCAGGCTGCAGATCATGGCCGATTCCGCCGCTCATGCGGCGCTGGTCGCTCGCCGCCGCATGCCCGCCGACGAGGCCAAGTTGGCAGCGGTCGCGATGGTGCGGGCGAACGAGGCCGACGCGCGGCGTGGCAACCTGGTCCTCGCCTCCGATATCGCCTTCGGCACCTTCGACTATGACACCGGCAAGTTCACCGCCGATCCGAGCAAGACCGACGCGGTGCGGGTCACCACCGCGCGCCGGGCTGCACGGGGCAACGCGGTGACGAGCTTCGTGACGCAGATCATCGGGATCGATAGCTGGGACATCTCCCGCGACGCGGTCTTCGTCGCCTACAACCCGGGCTGCGCCGATCAGGGCTTCCTGGCCAATGGGGCGATCGACGTGCAGTCGAACAACGCCTATCTCAACGGCTTCTGCATGCACTCCAACTCTTGGGTTTCGATCAACAACAACAACAGCTTCGAGCCGGGCACGGTGCTGTCGATGCCCAATATCGACCAGCTGCGGATGCCCGCCTCGGGCTTCACCAGGAACGAGGGGCTGCAGGCGGCATTGCGGCCGGCGGAGGTCGAGATCCGCGAGCTGCGCGACCTGTCCGAAATCATCGCGCAGCTCGAGAGCTACGGCTCCTGGCACATGCCCGATTACGTGACCTCGGGCAGCGTGATCCAGCTTTCGGGCTCGAGCTTCGACCCCTCTCACTTCACGCCGGGCCGAATCCACCGGCTCGCCTGCAAGGGCAAAACGGTGACGCTGGGCACGAAGGGGGCGCTCACCACGATCCGCAAGGCGGTGATCGTCACAGACTGCGCGGTGAGTCTCGGCTCGGGGCTCGCCTTCGAGGACGCGGTCGTCGCCACCACAGATACGAGCGTCAAGTCGATCACCGGCAGCGCCGGGGTGCGTCTCGGGCGCATCGATGCCTGCCTGCCCGGCGGCAGCGCGCAACTCCTCACGATGGGCGGGGTGGACCTCCCCTCGGGCTTCAACCTGCATGGCAGCCAGGTCATCGCCAAGGGCGATATCAAGTTCAGCGCGAACGCCGTTGGGATCGGCGTGTCGCTGATCTCGGGCGGTCGGATCGACAGCACGTCGAACATGACCATGTATCGTTGTGCCGACGGTCTCGACGGCAACTTCCAGGTGGATCACTACCGGCTCGCGCTCTAGCCTCGGGCCATGGATTGGACCGCACCGATCGATGCCTATTGCGAACGGCTGGGTCCCGGGTTCTGGGCCGAGCCGCTCAATCTCGTTTCCAACGCCGCCTTTCTGATCGCCGCGATCTTGTGCTGGCGTCGCGCGGGCGGGCTGGCCCTGCCGCGTGTACTGTCCGCGATCCTCTTCACCATCGGCATCGGCAGCGGGCTGTTTCATTCGGTGGCCAGCTTCTGGGCGATGCTGGCCGACGTGATTCCGATCGCGGTCTTCATCCTCGCCTATGTCTACGCCGCGAACCGCGCGTTCTGGCATTTGCCCGTCTGGGCCTCGGCGCTGGGCGCGGCGGCTTTCGTGCCATGGGCGATGATCCTGACGCCGGTCTTCGCGGCGCTGCCATTCTTTGCCATTTCCGCATTCTACTGGCCGGTGCCGTTGCTGATCGCGATCTACGCCGTAGCCCTGTGGCGGCGCTGGCCGATGGTGGGGCGGGGCATGGGGTTGGGCGCCGCGCTGTTGTCTGTGTCGCTGGTGTTCCGCTCGTTCGACGAAACGCTCTGCCCGGGCTGGCCCGCCGGCACGCATTTCGCCTGGCACGCGCTCAACGGGGTCATGCTCGGCTGGATGATCGAGCTGATCCGCCGGGCGCTGCTTGCGGGACCGACCCGCGCCCGCTAAAGCCGGGATCGACCAGACAGGAGAGCCCCATGTCGATCGATACCGACACCGCCCGGCGGGTGGCCAAGCTGGCCCGGATCCGGGTCGAGGAAGAGGCGCTGCCCGCGCTCGCCGCCGAGTTCAACACCATCCTTGGCTTCATCGAGCAGCTGCAGGAAGTGGATGTCGAGGGGATCGAGCCGATGACCGGCGTGACGCCGATGCATCTCAAGCGGCGCGAGGACGTGGTGACCGACGGCAGCCAGCAGGACAAGGTGCTGGCCAATGCGCCCGATGCCCGCGAAGGCTTCTTCGCGGTGCCCAAGGTCGTGGAATGAGGGGCGGGAAATGACCGAACTGACCAAGCTGACCATCGCCGCCGCCCGCGACGCGCTGCGCAAGGGCGAGATCTCGTCCGTCGAACTGACCGGCGCGCTCAACGCCGCCGTCGACGGCGCGGACAAGCTCAACGCCTATGCCCACAAGACGCCCGAGATCGCCGAGGCGCAGGCCAAGGCGGCCGACGAGCGGCTCAAGGCCGGTGACGCGCCCGACCTGTGCGGCGTGCCGCTGGGCATCAAGGACCTGTTCTGCACCGAGGGCACGGCGAGCCAAGCGGCCAGCCGCATCCTCGAGGGCTTCCGCCCGCAATACGAATCGACCGTGACCACGCAGCTCTTCCACGACGGCGCGGTGATGCTGGGCAAGCTCAACATGGACGAGTTTGCGATGGGCTCGTCGAACGAGACCTCGGCCTACGGCCCCGCCGTGAATCCGTGGCAGGCCGATGACGGCGTTGCGCTGACGCCGGGCGGCTCCTCGGGCGGCTCGGCCGCCGCCGTGGCCGCCGATCTGTGTCTCGGCGCCACCGGCACCGATACCGGCGGCTCGATCCGCCAGCCGGCTGCCTTCACCGGCATCACCGGCATCAAGCCGACCTATGGGCGCTGCTCGCGCTGGGGCATCATCGCCTTCGCCTCCTCGCTCGACCAGGCCGGGCCGATGACCCGCGACGTGCGCGACGCCGCGATCATGCTGCGCGCCATGTCGGGCCACGACCCCAAGGATTCGACTTCGGCCGACATTCCGGTCCCTGACTTCGAGGCGATGCTGACCGGCGACATCCGCGGCAAGGTGATCGGCATCCCGCGCGAGTACCATGTCGACGGCATGCCGGGCGAGATCGAGGCGCTGTGGAGCCGTGGCACCGAGATGCTGCGCGACGCGGGTGCGTTGATCCGCGACATCTCGCTGCCGCATACCAAATACGCCCTGCCGGCCTATTACGTGATCGCCCCCGCCGAGGCGTCGTCGAACCTCGCGCGCTATGACGGCGTGCGCTTTGGCCACCGCGCCAAGCTGGCGCAGGGCGACGGCATCACCGAGATGTACGAGAAGACCCGCGCCGAGGGCTTCGGCTCCGAGGTGCAGCGCCGGATCATGGTCGGCACCTACGTGCTGTCGGCCGGCTTCTACGACGCCTACTACAACCGCGCCCGCAAGGTCCGCGCGCTGATCAAGCGCGATTTCGACCAGGTCTTCGCCGAAGGGGTCGACGCGATCCTGACGCCGGCGACGCCGTCCTCGGCCTTCGGTCTCGGCGCGATGAAGGACGCCGACCCGGTGCAGATGTATCTCAACGACGTGTTCACCGTGACGGTGAACCTCGCCGGTCTGCCGGGCATCTCGGTGCCCGCCGGTCTCGATCACAAGGGGCTGCCGCTGGGCCTCCAGCTGATCGGCCGGCCGTGGGAAGAGGGCGATCTGCTCAACACCGCCTATGCGCTGGAGCAGGCCGCCGGTTTCGTTTCCAAGCCCGCGAAATGGTGGTAACGGGCGCAGTCGAACAGATCAGGGCCCGGAGTGTCGCCGTGAAACCGCTTGCTTCTCGAACCAAATTTCTGGTCCTGGCCTGCGCCGGGCTGACGCTGGCCGCCTGCGCGCCGCGCGTTCCCGACAGCGGGGCGGCGATGCGCGAGGCGCAGCTGACCGGCCGCTACCAGGACCAGCCGGCCACCTTCGGGGCGCCCGCGGGTGGCACCATCGCCAGCTCCGAGCTTGCCGCCGCCGGGATCGACCTCGACCGCCGTGGCGGTGTGCAGGCCAGCCCGACCAACGCCGCGCCGATCGCTTCTGGCGGTGCGGCGATCTCGGACGAGCAGAGCTTCGAAGCGGTCGCGAACCGCGAGACGATTCAGTCCGACGCCGAACGTCGTGCCCAGCAGGCGGCGGCCTACCAGGTGATCCAGCCGACCGCGCTGCCGCAGCGCACCGGCGAGACCGGGCCGAACCTCGTGGAATACGCGCTCAACGCGCCGAACAAGCGCGGGCAGGAGTGGTATTCGCGCTTCATCCTCGGGACCATGGGCAACCGGTTCGAGCGCAACTGCGCCTCCTACCGTTCGCCCGACGACGCGCAGCGCGACTTCCTGCTGCGCGGCGGCCCGAACCGCGATCCGAAGGGAATCGACCCCGACGGCGACGGCTTCGCCTGCGGCTGGGATCCGGCGCCCTTCCTCGCGGCGGTCGGCCGCTAGGGGCGATGCCCGAAGCGCTGTCACCGAATCACGGGCCGCGACGCCTTGGCGCGCGGCCCGATCTCGTGGTGATCCACTTCACGGCGATGGACAGCCACGAGGCGGCGCTGACGCGGCTGTGCGACCCGGCGGCCGAGGTCTCGGCGCATTGGCTGATATCGGGTGCGGGTAGGGTCACCGCGCTGGTGCCCGAGGAGCAGCGTGCCTGGCACGCCGGCGCCGGGCGCTGGGGCATGGTCGAGGACGTAAATTCGCGCTCGATCGGGATCGAGCTCTACAATCGTGGCGACCATCCCTTCGCCGGGCCGCAGATGGCAGCGCTCGAATCGCTGCTGTCGGAGGTCATGGCGCGCTGGACGATTCCGCCCGAGCGGGTGATCGGTCATTCCGACATGGCACCGGGCCGGAAAACCGATCCCGGTCCACGATTCGACTGGCACCGGCTGGCGCGGCACGGCCTGTCGGTCTGGCCCCGGCCGGGGCAGGGGGCGGCGGCCCCCTCGGCGCGGGCCTTCGACGAGCTGGCCCGCCACTTCGGTTACACCGCCGCCGTGTCCCATGACCTGCGTCTCGCTGCCTTTCGCCTGCGATTCCGGCCACGTGCCACGGGGCCGGTGGATGCCGTCGACATGGCCCTCATCGCCGACCTCGCCGCGCGCTTTCCCGTTGACCGGGGCGTGACGGCGGCATAGGGCAGCCGGGCGCGGATGGCTGGATGGCCGCGGGCCTTCGGGCTCGAGGAAAGTCCGGACTCCACAAGGCACGGTGCCGGGTAACGCCCGGCCGGGGCAACCCGAGGGAAAGCGCCACAGAGAACAGTCCGCCCGGCATGTCTGGGTCAGGGTGAAACGGTGGGGTAAGAGCCCACCGCGGGACGGGCAACCGGACCGGCACGGCAAGCCCCACCGGGAGCAATGCCAAATAGGGACCTCGCGCGGGTGCTGATCCGGTTCGCCGGATATCGCCGCAGGGACGCCTGACCCCGAGAGGTCCGGGTTGGCAGCTTCAGATGCCCTGGCAACAGGGTGTCGAGATGAATGGTCATCGCCGGGGGCAACCCCGGGACAGAATCCGGCTTATAGGCCATCCGCGCGTATCTTCCTGGCCCGTTTCGCGGTTGACAGCGCGAAGCGCGCGGTTAAAAGCCGGGGCTCAGACGTATTCACGCGGGCGCCGTCAACGCGCACGCCCCGCGAGCAGGAGAGACGACCATGGCGAAGCCGACGACGATCAAGATCCGCCTGAACTCGACCGCGGGGACCGGCCACTTCTACGTGACCAAGAAGAACGCCCGCACCATGACCGAAAAGATGGTTGTGCGGAAGTACGACCCGGTCAAGCGCGAGCATGTCGAGTACAAGGAAGGCAAGATCAAGTAATCTTGCCCGTTCCGACGGAATTGGAGGCCGTGTCCCGAGAGGGGCACGGCCTTTCTCGTTCCGGCATGGCTGGATCGATTAGTGATAAGGAAGCTCGGTCGACTGTCGGGCAGGACAGGGGCGAAGGGGGTTCTGCAAACTCACTTGGAGGCCGATGCGGCGAGACGCGTGCGCCATTCGCTTCGCATTTCACGAGTGGTCCCGGTCGGGGGTAGCGACACGTACAGGCAGGGTTGAGGCCATCATTGATGGAGCGAGCGATCGCTTCGCAGGCCGGGCCATGTCTATGAAGAATGAGGCGCAAACGCAGGCCACCATGGCCCCGAACTCTCGTCTCGGACGTGATGTCGATGATGAGGGGGGCTTGGTAGCGGAGGAGGCTACCGGTCCCTAATGTCATGCATTCTCGATTGGTCTCATAAGTATCTGATCTGCAAGGCACGACTCTGAGTTTTGTTCTCATAAGTTCTCATCTATCATCTTCCAATCCCAATGAAGATGATGGTAAAGATGATGGGACAAATGGAGCACGCGTGATGCCAAAGCTGACTGCTCGGAAGGTTGCGACCCTGAAGGACGCGGGCATGTATTCCGATGGGGATGGCCTCTATCTTCGGATCGGCGCGAGAGGTGGCAAGTCGTGGATCTTGCGCACTGTCATTCATGGCAATCGTCGGGATCTTGGCCTTGGCTCAGTGAAGACGAGAACTCTCGCAGAAGCACGGGAGGAAGCCTACATGCTGCGCAAGATAGCCAGGGAGGGCGGTGATCCGACTGCAGCACGTCAGCGAGTGGCGCTGACCTTCGAGGAAGCAGCCCTGAATGTCTGGGAGCAACTGAAGCCCACATGGCATGGCCCGGCCCACGCACAGCGATGGAAATCGAGCTTGGACATGTATGTGTTTCCGCACTTCGGGTCGCGGCCGATCCACACGATCCAAAGTTCGGATGTGCTTGGCGTCCTCGCTCCTATCTGGGTTGCGAAGAATGACACCGCACGCAGAGTAAAGCAGCGAATCAACCAGGTGTTCGACTGGGCCAAAGGCGCAGGGCATTACCCCAGCGAAAACCCGACCGTAGGTGTTGAGAAGTCCTTGCCGAAAGTGAAGGCCAAGCCAAAGCATCACCCTGCGCTTCCTTGGCAGGAGTTGCCCGCCTTCATGGCGGAACTGAAGCAGAGAGAAGGCGTCTCCGCGCGGTGCTTGGAATTGATCATCTTGACGGGCTTGCGCTCGAATGAGGCGCGAGGCGCGAGATGGGATGAATTTTCAGGGCGCGTCTGGACCGTTCCAGCATCGCGTATGAAGGTCAAAGATGCCGATCACCGTATCCCGCTGGCACCGCAAGCCATGGCTATAGTTGAGCAGATGGCCGGATATGATGATGTGTTGGTGTTCCCCAGCTCACAGAGATTCAAGTCCGGCTTAGCGAAGCCCCTCTCGGACACCGTATTTGAAGCACTGTACGAGCGAATGGGTCGTACCGGTTTTACCACGCATGGCTTTCGATCCACTTTTCGGGATTGGAGCAGTGAGTATGCCCATGCCGACCGAGAAATCGCAGAGATGGTATTGGCACATGCAGTCGGCGGGCCTGTCGAGCGTGCCTATGCCCGATCCACCCTATTCGACCGCCGTCGCGAACTCATGGAGCGCTGGGCGCGCTTCGCTATGGGGCAGGAGGACGGAAAGGTGATCAAGCTTGCTCGGTAAGGAACCGTTAACCTCAGTGAAATTGGGCAGCTGTATCTTGTGTGTCGAGGCAACGACAACACGAGAGCAGACAACATGACTGACAAGATTCTTCGCCGCGCCGCCGTGGAGGAAATGACCGGCCTGAGCCGCAGCACCCTGTACCGGATGATGGATCGGGGTGAGTTCCCCCGCCCAGCGCGGATCGGCCAGCGTGCCGTTGGTTGGCGACAGAGCGCCATCGAAAACTGGCTCGTTTCGCTCTCCCCATTAGCCGAACAGGGAAGGAGAAATGGAGACATGTGGAGGGGGGCAGCATGAGTGGACCACGATTTCTACCATTGTTGAAGGATGACGGGTCATTGCAGGACAATGCTTGTCTGATGCTGTTGGGGGTAATGCTTTTCCCTCACTGTCTGCGTAGCGCTCAGCTTTATTGCTCCATCAAGAGCGAGGGTGAAAGCGAAATGGGTCATCTCCTGGATGTAAGCATTGCCGCCCGGAATCAGACCGCCAGTGTGGCGGGCCAAAGTGCTTGGACCTTGGCCAAGCTAGCGGAGCATCACCCTACGGAGGCGTCTTTGAGCAGGGCTCACTACCTCACGGTCTATGGACTGAAGACGGCCCGTACCCGAGCTGGTAAGTCATATCCGTTAAAATCGATGTCTGGGACGCGGAAAGCGTTCGATACCTACCGTGACGTGGCGCATTTTTGGGCAGCACGAAATGCCCACCCTGAGTTGTTTCGAGACAGCGATACCGGTGATGGACTATGCCGCTTCCTTAGTGCCGCAAGCGTCTATGAGGCCCTGCTAGATGAGGTTGAAACGCTCTTATGGGAGCCGTGGCGCGTCCCCAATGAAGTACGAGGCGATGAGGGCATAGTGATCCAGCCGCTTTCCGTCGAAGAACTTAAGATGCATAAAGACTATCATCCGGCGCTTCGTTAGGCGGAAGAGCCAAGGCTGAATATCTGTGTGCACTTTCATAGTGCACAATTCCGGCGCTGCATCCTGTTGGACATATTGGGAGTGTCCAAGGCTAATTGGGATGCACCCGATGACAAAGAACCTGCTTTCTGACCGCGAAGCCGCAGCGCTCATCAGCTGCGGCAAGAGCACCATTTGGCGCTGGGCCGCTGAAGGTGTAATTCCCCGCCCCCTAAAAATCGGTGGCATGTCGCGTTGGCGTCTTTCGGACATCGAGGCCGTAATCGCCAAGGCCGATGCGCAGCGCCACGCTGCCTAAAGAAAACCCCACCTCAATCCATCTGGATCGGGCGGGGCATATCTTTCGGCGGCATCTGAAAGATAGCGCATTCGACCCGATCCTTCAACTCCCAAAGGATCGACATGGCACAAGAGCAAAAACGCCCTTCGCCCAATACCCGCTGGATCATGTCCAGCCGCGACCTTCCCCGCAAGCGCCACGACGGCTGGTTCCGCGTGACGAAAGCCGATGGCAGCGCGAGCGTCATCGTGCTGCGCAAGCGCAAGCGCCAAGTCCTCGAAACCCTGATGCGCTCGCCCATCTACTGCGCGAGCCCGGTGCGGCTCTCCGACATCGTGAACCTGCTGCGCCACAACTACGGCATCGCCATCGAGACGGTGTACTTCGAAGAGGATCATGGCGACGACGTGACCCGCTATGGCGTGTACTGCCTTGCTGATAAGGTCGAGTACGTCGAGCGCCGGGCCGCTCTGGGGGTGGCCGCGTGATGGCCGCCCGCGTCGCCCGCCTCCGTCGCGTTCATGGTCTCTCCGAAGCCGCCGCCCGTGCTGTGGCAGTCCTTGCCTATGGGGAGGCCCGCGAATGACCGCCCATGCCCTTCCCATAGGCCCGGGCGTTCCCGCTCAGCAGATGGCGCAGCTGCATGGTCAGGGCTTCAGTCTTCTGCCGCTGGGCAAGGGTGCTGACGGCAAATCTCCGCTCCTAGCCTTCAGTAGCGCCCAGCGCATCCCACTTGCCCGTGTGCTGGCTCCTATGCACCGCACCGGTTCCTGCTGCTACGGCATCCGTCTCGGCGGTCTGGCGGTGATCGACTGCGATACCGACGATCCGGCATTGGTGGCTGACATGGAGGCGCGCTTCGGCGCGTCTCCGGTCCACGTTAGAACCCCGCGTGGCCGTCATCTCTACTATCGGGCGGATGTTGGTACGTTTCCGAACCTACGCGGCGAGGGGCTGCCGGTAGACATCAAACGTGGCCATTCCAGCTACGTGATGGGGCCGGGGTCCGTTCGCCCTGATGGCGGCGAGTACGTTCCAGCCAAGGGCGCGCTGGGCATGGACGTGCTGCCCGAGATCCGGCTCGCATCGGCAAGGCAGCCTGTCACCCGTACCTCGGGACGCATCGAGACAGGTAGCCGCAACTACGCGCTGACGGTCGCCGCCGTGCAGATGGTCGAGACGGTGGACGATGCTGACGAGCTATTCGGCAATCTCCAGTTCATCCGTGATGACGAATGCGAGGACCCGGCCACGCTGCCGGATGGCGAGTTGCGCAAGATTGCCGACTGGGCATGGTCTAAGCGACTGGAGGGCAAGGTGTACCACGGGCGCAGCAGCGAATTCCGCCTCAGTCGGGAAGCTCTCGATGCCTTGGCAGGACTGCCGAACGCGTCCGACGCAATCGCGCTGTTCGTGATGCTTCAGGATCAGCATGGTCATCGACCGGCTGTCACCTTCCCACTGGACCACAGCGCTATGAAGGCTGCCGGGCGCACCGACCTGTCCCGCGAGCGGTTCATCGCTGCCAGGGAGGCGCTGCAGGGCGCTGGGCTGATCCAGATTGCCGCTCGCCATGTCGCTGGAAAGCAGCCGCGCACCTATCGGCTCGCCCGTCTCCGGCCGGCCGCCGCCAACGTCACCATGCTTCACCACCCACATAGACCGCAACAGAAGGGGGAGGGGGTTTAATGCTTACTTATGTTTACGGGATTCCGTCACAAGCGATTTGCCGTGCTCCGGAAGGCCGCAAAAACGGGCCAACTACGGGCGGACGCAACCCGGATGGCACCTTCGCGCCGGGTAATCCTGGGAGGCCACAGGGCAGCCGCCATAGGGCCACACAGGCCACTCTAGCGCTCTTGGATGGGGAGGCCGAGGCGCTGACCCGCAAAGCCGTAGAGATGGCCCTGGAGGGCGACGGTGCGGCCCTGCGGCTGTGCCTGGAGCGGATCGCCCCGCCCCGGAAAGATGCGCCCGTAGAGTTCGCTCTGCCCGCCATGGCTTCGGCCCAGGATGCCGCCACGGCTGCCGCATCCATTCTCGCTGCCGTCGCCAATGCGGAACTGACGCCCGGCGAGGGAGCGCACGTGATGGCGCTGGTCGAAACCTACCGGCGCACTCTGGAAACCACTGAACTGGAAAGCCGCTTGGCGGCACTCGAAGGAGGCAAAGCATGACACTTCGACAGCGTCTCACCAGACTTGAAGGCACGCGCCCGGCGACCGTTAACCCCGGTGAAGGTGCGCGCAAGCTGAAAGAGTTCATCGACCGCATCGCTGAGCGGCAGCGCGCCGCACCTGATTGGGTGGAGCCGAATGATACGCCCGAAGAGCGGGCCGCCAAGGTGCAGGCGCTCAAGGTCGCCCTACTGAAAGCGGTCGGGCGGAAAGAGATCAGGTCGTGAGTCGCATGTCGCAGAGGCTGAAGGCCCTCGAAGTGCGCACGCCGAATGCCACGGGGCCGAACGTGATCCTCATCAACACGGTCGCGCCTACCCCGGACGGGCCAGCACCCGCCGTTCCGGTGCTAGCGCATGTGCTGGGCACGAAGGCCGAGAAAGGCGTTTCGCTGCGCCGGAGTGATGACGAACCCGAGGCTGCGTTCCTCACGCGCATTGAGGCTGAGCGGGCGCGCATTCATGGCCTTGGGATGTATGAGGATGACTGAGGTGGATTACTCTTGGACATCGCCGGAGTTGCGCCCGGTATTGCTCAGAGCAATGGGGTTCGATGGCTTGGCAGCCTGGGCCAAGAGCGCGGCAGCGGCGGCTCCCGCCGGAGTCGATCCTAGGGGACTGCAAGTACTTGTCTCTGAGGCTGTGTGGCAGGCCGACGAGGCGAGGCGGATTCAGCAGGGCGAACCGCCCCGCCTAAGCGCTCAGGCGGCCCCCTACGCCCTCCCTGCGGCCCTGGGCGATGCCATAGCAGCCCGACGGCTTGTTGAGTGCTCTCCTGACTTCCAGCGCGGCGCATGGGCGCATTGGCTCTGCTCCATAGACGCCGGGCAGGAGGCGGCCCGTGCGGCGCTCGAAATCGCCCTGACGCAAGACAACTTCTTCCGGCAGATCCCGGACCTATGGGGCTGCCTGCGATATGCGGCGTTCCCCATCCCTGAACGCTTCCCTGAGCGGCTGACCATCTACCATGGCGAGGGCGACGACAGCGTTTCATGGACGACATGCCGCGCCGTGGCTGAACACTTCGCGGAGCTGTTCGGCGGCCGTATCGATTGCCGGGTGGTGGACCGCGCGGCTATCGCGTTCTACAGCGATATTCGGGGAGAGAAGGAAGTGATCTGCTGGCCCACTTAATGAATGCTACGCATGACTACATACACCATTGCCACCTCTAACCGCGTGATCTTGGCGTGCGCTCCCGATGGAGATCCGGGGGAACTCGCGCGCCGTCTGGAGGCTGTCTTGCCCAGCGACATGGGCGTGCGGGCGTATATCGAATGCCAGCTGGTTACGGTTGCCGGGGTTACGCTATTCGCCGATGATGTTGCTGCTTTTCAAGCTGGTGCCCTCGAACTGTGGCAGTCTCGCCCCAATGCCTTGAACGGCTTCGCTGATGCGGAGGGGAGGCGCGCGACGGTTGCTGCCCGACTTGGTGGCAGGAAGCCTTGGATGGGGCGTTAAGAGCCGTCCAAGGCCAAACGCTGTGCGCGCCGCCCCCCTCCTTACTGCGTTAGCTTCTCCGCATATTTGACCAATCGCTGCGCTTGGAATGTCACCGACTTCTTGCCTGTCTCATCAAGCGGGCCCGGATTGCAGGAGTAGCCGTAAGGGTTGCCGCCATCTTCGAACTTGATCGGGTCCGCATAGCCAGGCGCCACGATCACCGCCCCCCAGTGCATGGCAGTGACGTAAACCGACTGGATCGTCGTCTCTTGGCCGCCGTGCGGGTTCTGTGCCGAAGTGGTCGCGGTAACGGCCTTGTTTGCCAGCGCGCCCGATTGCCACAGCGGCCCCAGAGTATCGACAAACGCCCGAAACTGGCTGGCCGGAACGCCGAAGCGGGTGGGCACGGAGATGAAGTAGCCGTCGGCCCATTCCATGTCGTCTAGTGTGGCCTCCGGAATGTCTTGCATCTTCTCTAGCTGTTCGCGCCAGGCCTCTTGACCATTCACTACTTCGGCCGGGGCGGTCTCTCGGCAGCGGCGCAAGCGTACCTCGGCGCCAGCGGCTTCAGCCGCCCGTGCCGCTTCGAGTGCGACGCCGTGGTTCGTACCGTAGGTGGAATAAAACAGAACGGTAATCTTGGCGGGCATCTTGGTGCCTCCAGTTGTGAGAACTCCGGCCAAACGGTTCGTTGGGGAAAAAGGTCCAGTTTCTGGCCGGTCCTATGGCCCTGCCAAATAGCATTGGTCAGAACATCCAAAGCGGGATCGAGTATCGATCGAGCCAACGCCTAATGCGATTAACGGTTGCGAGCCCGCTAGGGCGACGAAGCGGCTCGTCCAGGCTCTTACCGGGGAAACGGTCGAGGCCTTGGAGCTTCGACGCAGGGCGCTGTACGAGGAAATCGCATGTGCTCTGACGGATATGAGGGGCGGTCGGGCGCGTTCCGCTTTGAGTAGGATAAAGGCCCTAGCTTCGTTTGTCGGGACAATGCTTGCCTCATGCGGGGTCGAGGTGGGGGCGAAAGAGGCCTCCGCTGCGGTACAGTAGGAGCGCAGTAACTGCCTCACTCGACCATCAGCGCTTTGCGTGGAACATGGGGGTCTCGCAAAGGGCGTTGACATCATCCAGGCGTGCTACAGATACGCCAAGGCTGCCGTCCACTCGTCGCTCGATATCCAAAGGGAGAATTGTAACCATGACAACTGGATCAGAGCTGCGCCTTCTCTCCGGCATCTTCCTAGCTGCAGGCGCCGTCGTTTTGGTGATCATTGGTCTTAATGCACTTGGATGGCTCCCCGGGGATGAGGGGTCCAGCCACTATGTCGTCCCCGGTCTATCCGCTCAGTCAACGCAGTCGTAAGGCTGGCGTGATGAGGTAAAAGTTCTATTTCTGTTCGGGTAGCTTTCGTTGCTGGTGGCTACTGG
This sequence comes from Limimaricola variabilis, assembly GCF_034371605.1. Classification (NCBI taxonomy): domain Bacteria; kingdom Pseudomonadati; phylum Pseudomonadota; class Alphaproteobacteria; order Rhodobacterales; family Paracoccaceae; genus Limimaricola; species Limimaricola variabilis. The sequence goes on from NZ_CP139691.1 coordinate 2,826,749, forward strand.
CTAATTAACGCTCCCATACGTCGATGACCCTCCGTATTGCGGAGAAGCGCCGTATGTCGAGCCATCCCGGCCCCCCGAGATCCGTTCGTAACACTCGAAGAGCTTTAGGATCGAGGCATAGCTTCCGTTGAGGGACCAAACTGCTAAATCCCGTCGCTCATCTGGCGTTTTGAGGGCGAGCGCCCGGCTGTTCATTACGTCATCTAGGAAGTCGAATAGGTTATCGAGATTCGAGAATTCGAATCTGACTGACCCATTGGATCCGAATTCGGCATCGTTTAGGGTCCACCGGTCGTAGTCTACATGAAGTTTTAAGTTATCTCTAAAACTGCCCGACCACGGTCTATTGACCATGAAAATGTAGACGCTGTGACTGCCATCGTCCCGAATTGTGATGTCTAGCACATGCCCTTGTCGGCTTGCGGTTCGTGCGGCGCACGCTTGGTAGTCGAGGAGCGAGTAATATTCATGGCGAACGAGCCAGTCTCGAAGGGCGAATAGGTTCGTTGTCTCTTGAGCGCTGACTTCTAGGGGGTGCAACAAAAGGATCGCCGCAGCTAGTCCGGATCTAGTTCGGGATATTGCTCCAAGCCAATCCATCGTGTCTCCTCCAAAACTCTTCACTACACCCAGATCAACTTAAGATGTTAGTGAAGCCCGCGTCCTTCGCCTAGAGCGTTCTGCTGAGCGGCCGAGCATCATTTGGCGACTGACTAAGTCGAACGTGACACCCTCACGTGCGAGTTCTTAGACCTCTCTGATGCAGGCTGTGAAAGGTGCTTAGGGCACGTGCAACGCTCGGGAAGCGAAGTTGAGCGGCAGCTTACTGAGACGAAGCGGATAGGGGGGTGATCGAGCGAGACCAGTGCAGGGCCCATGATGGCGACAAGGGCAGCGTTTCGCCCGATCAGGCGAATACTGCATGATTTGTGAGTGAACTAGCAAGGGGTGCCTGCGAAATGGAGGCTTTATCCTCCCCCGGCAGGTCTCGCGGATACAGCTCACCGGGATGTGCCTTGGCTGCCTTCTATCCCGCCCCACATCGATAAAGGCTATCGCTAACGCCAATAATGCGTTTGGACGGGAGCTTGTTCATGAGGGGTCTCCGTATCCTTTCCTACATCTTCATCATGGCTGGCATTGGCATGGCGGCGCTTGTCACGCTCAATGCCCTAGGCATGGACGTGCTCCGAGACGGCCCCGTAGCATACGGGATGCCGCATTCGCTTCCGCTATTTCGATAAGCCGTCAAGTGCGGGGGCGGCCGCTTAAGCTGTCTTCTTAGGACTGCCCTGGAGTTCGACAATGCCTTCAGCGTTTCCCGGCTTTAGGGCGATCCCCGGCCCGGCCGATACGGTGCCACTTTCAAGGAATTGGACGCCCTCGGCCTCCAAGGTGGCTTGTATATGCTCCACCGTTTCCTTCGACACCAGCCCTCTGTGATCGGCCTTTCCCTCGATTCGCCGGAGGGTGATGAGCGGCACGTTGGCTTTCTCGCAAAGTTCAGCCTGGGTCATGCCGAGAAGGTCGCGCGCTGCTTTGATCAAGGTTTTCATACCGGCTCCATGAGAACTTTCTCTCACTGATACACTTGTTATCAGTCCGGTCTAGTGATAGATAGTTATCAGTAAGCCGGAGGGCAAGCTGATGACCCCTACAGATTCTATGCAAACTCGATGCCGGGTGATGCGGCGCGCGTGGCAGAAGATGCGCCAGCACATGCATCATAACCGCTTCACGCGATACCTCATGGCCCGCTTCCTGCGTGAAGCATGGGCTGAGCTGAAGGCCGCCGCGCGCAACATCGTGCAGCCGTCTGAACTGCCGCCCATCGAGCACGCCATCGCCTGCTTAGAGGGGCAGGATCGCCTCACCCCGAAGGACTGGGAGGATCTGGCGGCCCTTCGGAGGGAGCGCGCTCAACAGGCCGTCCAGCCGCATCAGCCATCCGGCCCGGCAGACAGCGAATGGCTGGCGCTCTGGGGGCTGATGTTCCTGTCGCGTCGTCATGCCGCTGCAAACCAACCCAACCACCATTTCTGAGCCCAGCCACGGGCCGCCAACAGCAGGAGACCACTATGAGCCAGTTCACCCATGCCATGACGAAGCTGAGAGAAGCGCGCCGCCTTCGCGACGCAGCCCTCGACGCCCTGACGGTGCTGGAACACAGCGCAGGTGTCGGCAGCGCCGAGGCGACGAAGTACGACGACGAAACGCTCAGCCCGCTGCAGGAGAAGGTGACAGCCGCCGAGGCAAGGCTTCGGGACGCTGAACCGAAGACGCAACGCGAGTACCTGATGAAGGTACAGGCCCTTCTAGAAGAGGGGATGCTGTCGGAGACTGTGGCAGCCCTAAGAGCTGACGCCGACCGGCTGGCAGCAACTGGCAACGATCCTGTCGTAGCTCTTTGCCAGCGATGGAAGTCGATGCGGGAGGCTGTTGCCGAGATGCTTGATGAGGAGGTCGGGGGGCACTTCGACGCGCCCGAACTAGGAGAGACCGAAGAAGCCCAGCGCCGTATCGAGCGGCAGCTTCAGCGGATGGTGCCGACCAGCGCCGAAGGGCTGGCCGCCATGATGGACGTCTACTGGAACTTGGAGGGGCCTGTGGGGATGCCGGGCACGGAAGGCTGGGAGATGGAGATGCAGAACCCACAGTACCTCTTCCTGCGCCGCCTGCGTCATGGTGCCTTCATCGTGGCCGGTCAGGCAGGCACTCCTTGAGCAGAGGCAGGCGGCGATGACAGCCCACTTCATTTGCCGCCTCCAACCTTCCCACGTTCTCTCCCCATTACTCGATAGAAAAGAAACACATTTCCGGGATTCCGGAAGAGATTAGCGGGCGGGGCGGATCTTCGTAGAAGTGTTCCCAAACTACGATCCTGTGTGCCCCGCTCGCCTTGGTATTGGATGCGAATGATGAACTGTTACACAGCCAACCGGTCATGGTCTGACCGCTACCTTCCCGAGATCCGGCGCATCGTCGGCGCACACCTTCTAGACGTCGCAGCCGATGCGTTCGACTGGCAGCAGGCCACTGACTTGATGATGTTGGATGCCCGGGACGTCCGAGTTGCAGCGCGCGTAAGGCGGCCGGGCTACGGCTCCCGCTATCCGTACGAGTTCACCATCCGCTCGCGTGTTGCCTCGGGCGCAGAGACGGAGTTGGCCAAGATAGTGAACGGCAGCGGCGACTGGATGTTCTACGGCCACGCCCGAGAGGATGGCAGGGGGCTTGCGGCATGGTGGCTGTTGGATCTGAAGGCGTTCCGTGCCGCCCTAATCCGGCAGGCGGCGAACGGCTATCGTATCCGGTCGGGCGACCAGCGTAACGCGGATGGGACGTGCTTCAAGTGGTTCGACATGCGATCATTTCCCGCGCAACCGCCCCTCGTAATCGCGCACGGCTAGAAGCTCTCTGCCAATTCAAGAGTTAGGTGAGAGGGAGCTACTCACCATTCTCTATGCTGAACTTCATCATGTAGAAGTCGAACTCGCGATGGTAGTCTTCAAGCAAGGTGCTAATCTTGGGGGACTTGTAGCCGCCCCAGCACCCAAAATCTCGTGGCCCCCAAACGAGCAGGGCTCTTTCTCCCAGATAGAACCGCGTGGCTCGCGGTAGGCCCATGGCATCTAGATCAGAGGAGTTGTGGACGATTAGGTCAAATCCAGGGAAGCCTGATCGTCGTTGTTGCGTGGTGCCATACGCTACCTCGCAGATATATTCGTGCGTATCTTCATCCTGAAAGACAGCTGTCACAATACAAGGGCGGAGCCTCAGCTCCGCCTTCGGTTTTGTCTCAGGGTAATATGCCGCCACGATGTCTCGATAGGCAGGCGGCTTTGACGACCAGCTAGGCATCAGTGGTTGGCAGTGTCCACCACACAACCGTAGCCGTCAATTTTTCTTAGGCGTCGTTTGCTGGGGTCCACTCCAGCACGGTCACGCATCTGCGCAACTCCTTCACGGGTTACATCGTCGTGGTAATCGTATGCCTCAGACGGAAACGCTCGCAGTTGACCACTAATCGTAGCGGTGTGCTTCCTATTCCCCTGCGCCATTTGTCTCTCCAAAGTATCTGTAGTCATGAGATATGGTTGCCATCTCAGAATGCAGAAGGATTCTGGCAAAGTTGTGAGGTTTCCCTTGTCCCTGCATGAACGCATAACGCGAGTCAGTGCGCCCTGTTCCTGTCTAAAGTCCGTTAGTGAGGACCACAAGGTAGTTTAAAGACAACTTGGAGATCCGGGCGTGTCCGGTGCAGTAAGCGCGCCGCCTGATGGTAGGATTGATGGGACAACCTTCACGCCCCTGGAATTATCCCCGCCATTTCAGTGCTTTGCCGGGAATGCTTGGTAGCGGAGGAGGGACTTGAACCCCCGACACGCGGATTATGATTCCGCTGCTCTAACCAACTGAGCTACTCCGCCTAAAGCGAGGCCGGAAGTATGACAGCGGCGCGGGGGCGTCAAGAGCGAAATCGCGGGTTTCTCGAACCGCGTTCGATGACCGGGCGTTGTCTCGCCACAGGGGGCGTGGTTGAGTGGAACGCCCCGCCGCCGAGAGAGCTGCAAACCGAATGTCTGACCGCCCGACCGATACGGATTCCGCGGCCCCGCCGATGCCGGTGCTCTGGCTCCTAGGCAAGACCGGGGCCGGAAAGTCGTCGCTGGTGCGCGCCCTCACCGGGGTGGAGGCGGTCGAGATCGGCACCGGGTTCGCGCCCTGCACGCGAGGTATCGCGTCCTTCGACTTTCCCCCCGATCGGCCGCTGATGCGGTTCCTCGACACGCGTGGCTTGGGCGAGGCCGGGTATGACGCGGCCGAGGATCTGACGCGCTGCGAGGCGCAGGCCCATGTGGTGCTGGCCATGGCCCGGCTCGACGACCCGGCGCAGGGCGACCTCGAATCGGTGCTGCGCGACCTGCGTCGGCGGCGTCCGGACCTACGGGTCATCGTGCTGCATATGGCGGCCGCCGAGCTGGCCGACGCCGCGGCGCGGGCACGGGCCCGCAGCGCGATGCAGCGGCGGCTGGAGCGCGCTGCAGGCGGCCCGCTGCCATGGGTGGAGATGTCGCTTGGCAAAGACGAGACGGACGGTCTCGACGCGCTATGCGAGCTGCTGGGCGAGACCATGCCCGCGGTGGCGCTGCTGCTCGGCGGTCGGTCCGGTGGCGACGGCTTCTCGGAGGTGCGCGCCGAGGTGCTGCGCTATGCCAGCGCGGCGGCGGCGGCCGATCTGGCGCCGGTGCTGGGTGCGGTCGGCGTGCCGGGCCTGCAGGCGGCGATGCTGCGCGCGCTCGCGCGGCATCACCGGGTCGACTGGACCGGAGCAAGGGCGGCCGAATTCGCCGCCGCGCTCGGGCTCGGAGCGGCGCTGCGACTGGGGACGGGCTACGTCATCCGGCAGGCGGCCAAGCTGGTGCCGGTGGCGGGCCAGACGCTGGGCGCGGCGGCGGCAGGGGCGGCGAGTTTCGCCACAACTTACGCTCTGGGCCGCGCCGCGCATCGCTGGCTGGCCGGGGAGGCGTTGGGCACACCGGTCCCTGAGGCCGAGCTGCGCGCGCTCTACCGCGACGCGCTGGCCCGGGCGGGGCGGCGGTGAAGCGGCGGCCCTGGGCGCGGCTGCGCGGCGCGCTGCTGCGCTGGGACCGGCTGCTGATCGCGGTATCGCTGGCGCTGCCCTTCATGGTGCCGTTCCTGCTCGGCTTCCTGTGGCTGACCGAGCATAACTGGCTGCTGCCCTATCTCGGGGTGTCGATCGCGGTGGCGGGGTTGGCCTTCGGGATGCGCTGGCTGGCCCGCCGGCGGCCCGGCGGCGGCCGCGCGACCTCGGCGCTGATGGAGGAGATGAAGGTCGAATCGGACCCGGTCTGGACCGATACCGAGCGCCGCGCCTTCCGCGCCGCGCGCAGCCGGATCGAGCGCGAGACCACCGAGCCGGTGGCCTGGGGCGAACTGCCCGATCTCGCGCTGTCGGTGATCGACGACATCGCCAAGGGGATGGGCCAGGCCGACCGCAAGGCGCTCGACTTCACGCTGCCCGAGGCGCTGCTGCTGACCGAACGGGCGGCGGCCCGCTACCGCGATCACCTGCGCCGCCACGTGCCGTTCTCGGACCGGGTGTCGCTGCACACGATCCACTGGATCTGGAAGCATCGCGGCCGGGCGCAGCTGGCGATGGAGGCGGCCTTTGCCGGCCACCGTGTGCTGCGCTTTGCCCTGAACCCGGCCAAGGGCGTTCTACGCGAGGTCGAGTGGCTCATGGCGGGCGGCAACAGCGCCTATCTCGGCACCCAGATGATGGGCGTTCTGCAGGCCGTGCTGCTCGAGGAGGTGGCCCATGCGGCGGTCGAGCTCTACTCGGGACGTCTGCGGTTCTCGGACGCGGAGCTGCTGCAGTTCCAGCTCGACGAAAGCCGTGCCGACCGGGCGCGGCTGGCGCAGCCCGATGCGCCGCTCCGGGTGCTGGTGGTCGGACAGGTCAGCGCCGGCAAATCGACCCTGATCGACGCCTTGCTGGGCGAGGAACGGACCGAGACCGACATGGCGCCCACAACCGAGGGGGTGATGGCCTACGAGGCCATGATCGACGGCACCGACTGCCTGCTGCTCGACACGCAGGGGCTTGATGGTGATGAGCGGCGGCGGGAGGTTCTGCTCGAGGAGATGACCCGGAGCGACATCGTGCTGTGGGCGCTGCGCGCAAATCGCCCTGGCCGGGCGTCGGATGCCAAGTTGCTCGAGGCGTTCCAGGCGTGGTTCGCCGAGCATGCAGATCGGCGCCGTCCGCCGCTCATTCTCGTCGGCATGGCCGCGGACCGGCTGGCGCCCGGCTGGCCCTATCCAGAGCACGAGCTGCCCGCCGAGGCGCGCGAACGGATCGGGGCGGCGATGGAGGCGATCGCCCAGGACATGGACGGGATGCGGCCGCGCCCGGTCTGCGCGGTCGAGCCCGAATGGAACATCGACGCGGTGCGCAGCGCGCTCTCGGGCGCGGTGAGCGAGGGGCTGCTGGTGCAGCGCAACCGGCTGCGGCTGGCGGCGGCGCGTCATGCGCGCTCGCACGACACCCAGATCGCGCGCTCGGGGCGCGGATTGTGGCAGGGGGCCAAGCTGATCGGCGGGCGCCTGCTCGGGCGCATGGGCGGAAACGAAGACGCCCGGCCGGAGGCCGGGCGCCGTCGAGGCAAGGAGCCGGAGGCCCCGGACGATCACTCGCCGTAGGGCACCCAGATGTTCTTGATCTGCGTGGCGCGGTGCAGGAAGCCGCGGCCCTGACCGTCGCGGCCGGTCCAGTCGCGCGCGGCGCCGTCCTCGACCCAGCTCTGCTTGAGATTGCCGGCCGATGCCTCCTGGATCATCCGGCCGCCATCGCGGGTGCCGAAGTACCAGATCCCCTCCACGTCGTCATGCTCGGCCAGCGTCTTGGCCAGGACATCGCGCTCGCCGGCGACGATGTTGACGACCCCGCCCGGCAGGTCGGAGGTGTCGAACACCTGGTAGAGATCGGTCGCGGCGAGCGGGTGGCTCTGCGACGGGATCGCGACCACGGCGTTGCCCATGGCGATCGCCGGCAGCACGAGGCTGACGAAGCCCAGAAGCGGCTGCGCGACGGGGCAGGCGATGCCGATCACGCCCAGCGGCTCGTGCATGGCCAGCGTGACATGCGCGCTCTTGGTCTGGTGCACCGCGCCGTCGAACTTGTCGGCCTGCGCCGCGTACCAGAAGGTGCGGCGGATCGCGGTCTCGACCTCGGCCTGCGCGGCCGACTGTGCCGCGCCGAAGGAGACGAGCCGCTCCGCGAACTCGGCCTTCCGCGCCGACAGGTTCTCGGCGAGGTAGTAGAGCACCTGAGCACGGTTGTGCCCGGTGGCCTTGCCCCAGCCCTTGGCCTTGTGGGCCGCCTCGACCGCGTTGCGGATGTCCTTGCGGTTGCCCAGCCCCGCGAGGCCGACCGGGCCGTCCGAACCCTGCACCGGGTAGGCGTAGCCCGAGTCGGGGCGGGCCTGCTTGCCACCGATGTAGAACTTGGCGGTGCGGTCGATCCGGGTACCTGCGCTTTCGCCCGGGCCGCCGGGCTGACCGGCGGGGGCGGGCAGCGCCGCCTCCGGACGACGGGCCTGCGGCGCGGGATGGGCGAGATAGGCCATCATCCCTTCGCGCCCGCCCTCGCGGCCGAAGCCGCTCTCGCGGTAGCCGCCGAAGCCGGCGCCGGCGTCGAAGACGTTGGTGCAGTTGATCCAGACCACGCCCGCCTTCACCTGCGCGGCGATGTCGAGGCAGAGGTTCACGTTCTCCGACCAGATCGAGGCGGCGAGGCCGTAGCGGGTGTTGTTGGCCAGCGCCACCGCGTCCTCGGGGGTGCGGAAGGTGGTCACGGTCGCGACGGGGCCGAAGATCTCCTCGGTCGCCAGCGTCGAGGCGGGCTCGACCTTCATGGCGATGGTCGGCGGGAAGAAGCAGCCCTCGGGGGCAGTGCCCTGCACCAGCTCCGCGCCTTCCTTCACGCCCTGGGCCACCAGCTCCTTGATCCGGTCGAGCTGCACCGGATGCACGATCGCGCCCATGTCGGTGTTCTTGTCGAGCGGATCGCCGACGCGCAGCGTACGCATCCGCTTTTCGAGCAGCGTCTCGAAGCGCTTCGCCACGCTCTCGGCCACCAGCACCCGTGCGCCGGCGCAGCAGACCTGGCCCGCGTTGAACCAGATCGCGTCGACGACGCCCTCGACGGCGGCGTCGAGATCGGCATCGGCGAAGACCACGAAGGGCGACTTGCCGCCAAGCTCCAGCGTCAGCGACTTGGGCGTGCCGGCGGTCTCGCGCCGGATGCGACGGCCCACCTCGGTCGAACCGGTGAAGGCGATCTTGTCGAGCCTGTCATGCGCGACGATCGCGGCACCGGTCGCGCCGTCGCCGGTGACGATGTTGAGCACGCCTTCGGGCAGGCCGACCTCGGCCGCGATCTCGGCGAAGGCCAGCGCGGTGAGCGGCGTGTACTCGGCCGGTTTCAGCACCACGGTGTTGCCGGCGGCGAGCGCCGGGGCGACCTTCCAGGCCAGCATCAGCAGCGGGAAGTTCCACGGGATGATCTGGCCGCAGACGCCATGCGGGCGGGCGCCGGGGAACTCGTCCTCCATGATCTCGGCCCAGCCGGCATGGTGGTAGAAATGGCGCGCCACCAGCGGCACGTCGGCGTCGCGGCTCTCGCGGATCGGCTTGCCGTTGTCGAGGCTTTCGAGCACGGCGAGGAAGCGCGCGTGCTGCTGGATGTGACGCGCGATGGCATAGAGGTACTTGGCCCGCTCATGGCCCGGCAGCGCGGCCCAGCCGGGCTGGGCGCGACGGGCGGCCTGCACGGCGGTGTCGACATCCTCCTCGCTGCCCTGGGTGACCGAGGCCAGAAGCTCGCCCGAGGCCGGCGAGCGCACCTCGAACAACTCGCCCGGCGCGGTGAAGGCGCCGTCGATGAAGTGGCCGAAGCCCGCTTCGTTCTTCTTGAGCCAATCGCGCACCGTGGCGCTGTCCTCGGGGGCCTTGCCGTAATCCATGGTCGCGAGAATGTCCGTGATCGTGTTCATGACGCGCTCTCCCTCAGGCCAGCGAATGACGGTGGGCGGCGGCGTAGCGCCCGGTGACGTGGTGCTCGAGCTGACGCTCGATATCGCCCAGCATCGACGAGGCGCCGAGCCGGAACAGGTCGGGCTGGAGCCACTCGTTGCCGAGCTCTTCCTTCATCAGGTACTGCCAGGCGAGGGCGTCCTTGGCGGATTTCATGCCGCCGGCGGGCTTGAAGCCGACCTGCTGGCCGGTGACGTCGCCATAGTCGCGCAGCGCGCGCACCATGGTGAGCGACACGGGCAGGGTGGCGTTGACGCCTTCCTTGCCGGTCGAGGTCTTGATGAAATCGGCGCCCGCCTGCATCGCCACCATCGAGGCCGAGTAGACGTTGCGCAGCGTGGCGATGTCGCCGGTGGCGAGGATCGCCTTCAGATGCGCGTCGCCGCAGGCCTCGCGCATCGCCGCGACCTCGTCGTAGAGCGCGGCCCAGTCGCCCTTGAGCACGTGCTCGCGGGTGATGACGATGTCGATCTCGTCGGCGCCCTGGTCGACGGTCCAGCGGATCTCCTCGAGCCGCAGATGCAGCGGCATGAGACCGGCCGGAAAGCCGGTGGCGACCGACGCCACGGGGATCGAGGTGCCGCGCAGCGCCTTGACGGCATGGGGCACCATGGTGGGATAGACGCAGACCGCGCCGGTGGTCAGACCCATATCCTCGATCCCGAGGCCTTGGGCGATGCGCGGCGCCAGCGGCTGGCGGGCCTTGGCGCAAAGCCGCTGCACGCGGCCCTCGGTATCGTCGCCCGCCAGCGTCGTCAGGTCGATGCAGCGGATGGCATTGATCAGCCAGGCGGCCTGATGGGTCTTCTTGACCGAGCGCCGCGTGGTCAGCGTCGCGGCGCGACGCTCCGCGGCCGAACGGTTGACGGAATGGCCCTCGAACATCGCCACGTCCAGCGGCGTGCCGAGGTTGCGGGCGTGGTTCGACAGGCTCTCGGGCTGGTCTGGCAGCGCGGCTGTGGTCATCGGTCGGGCTCCGGCCAAGTGGTGGACCCCGATTGTCTAACAGATAACGGTGACCTGCCTAGGGCGTCGCGACGGCACCTGTCGAAAGGTCAGGCGGCGTCCGGCTGCCGGGGCGACACCGCGGCGTCGCGCTCGGGCGGGGCGATCCCCTTCTTCGCGCAGCGTCTGGCATAGGCCACCTCCCAGTGCCGGTAGCCGCCCATCGCCGCCTGCTGCGCCATGACGAGCGTCACCAGCGCGCGCCGTGCCTTGGGCTTCTTCGCAAGCTTCGACAGCGATTTCTGCTCCTTGGTCATGGAGCAGCCAATGCAATGATCGTGGCGCCGAAACTTGCACACGCCGATGCAGGGGGAGGGCAGCTTGGGCATTGGTTACTTGGTCAGGATCAGTTTGCCGGCGCGGGTGATGCGCAGCGTGTAGTCCTGCCCGTCGAGCCGGATCCGGGCGCGGATCCCCTCATTGGTCAGGGCTCGGGCATCGTGGACGGGGATGTCGACCTCCTCGGCACGGGTCGGGCGGGGCAGGGGATGCGGCGTCATCATGGTCATCGGAACCCTCGATAGCTGTGGCATGGCGGGCCCCGCCGGGGCTGGCTAGCGATCGAGGGTGAAGTTGACCAAATGAATCGGGTTTGTCAATCGAGCGGCTCATCCCGCGCGAAGCGCCATTCGGTCACCTGACGGAACGGTGCATCGGGCGTGATGCGGAAGCTCGGGAAAGCGGGGTGGTGCGGCGCGTCGGGCCAGCGCTGCGCCTCGACTGCAAGCCCGGCATAGGGCGCGAGCCCTGCCGCGTCGCTGTCGCGCCCGTCATAGATCTGCAGCCCCGGCGCCGTGGTCGCCACGCGCATCGTCACCCCGCCCCCCGCGAGTTCCATCACCTCGCGCAGCGGCGTGTCCTCCAGCGACAGGCAGAAATTGTGGTCGAGCGGCGGCGCGCCCGGTGTCAGGTCGCGCGGCGCCCGGAAATCCATCTCGCCGCCGGCGGTCGGGGCGATCTCGCCGGTCGGCAGCGATTCCGAATCGGTCGGCAACCAGTGCTCCGCTGCGACCCGCAGGCGATGGCCGGTGATGTCCGGGCGGCCGGTCAGGTTCCAATAGCTGTGATTGACCGGGTTCATCAGGGTCGGCTCGTCGGTGGCCGCGGTCAGCTCCAGCCGGAGCGTTGCGGGGGCCTGCAGCGACCAGCTGGCGGTGATGCGGCGATTGCCGGGAAAGCCGTCCATGCCGTCGGGCAGATCGACCGCGAGGGTGGCGGCCTCTGCGTTCTCCTCAATCACGTCCCAGATCCGGAACTGCGTCCCGTGCCGCCCCGAATGCAGGACCGCCCGGTGATGGTTGGCGCTGAAGCGGTATTCGGCGCCGTCGATGGTGGCCCGGGCCCCGGCGAGACGGTTGGCCACGGGGCCGATGATGGCGCCGAAATACTTCATCGCGCCGTCGTAGTCGGCCAGATCGTCCGAGCCGAGCGTCAGGTTGCGCTCCAGCCCGTCGAGCCGCAGCGCGCGCAGGATCGAGCCGCGCGTCAGCAGATCGACCGACAGCCCGTGCCCGGCGAGCGTGAGGCGGTGCACGCTGTTGCCGGTGCTATCGGTGGCGAAGGGGGTCACAGGATCACCCGGTGTTCCTTCTGCCCCGACGCGGCGGCGCGGGTGCGGAAGGTGCGGCCCGAATCCGGGGCGTCGGCGATCTCGGCCTCCGACAGCCCGGCGGTGGCCGAGGTGACGAACATCGTCTTCATGTCCTCGCCGCCAAACGCCGGGCAGGTGAGCTGGGGCGCGGTCGGACAGTCGAGCGCCGCGATCTCGCGGCCGTCGCGGTCGTATCCCGCGACGCGGGAGGAGCCCCATTGCGCGTTCCACAGCGTGCCTTCGGCGTCGATCACCGCGCCGTCGGGGTTGTGGCCAGACCGCTTGCAGTCGACGAAGACCTCCGCCTCGCCCACCGGCCAGCCCGCCTCATCGGTGCGCTGCCGCATGATCATTCCGGTCGGCGTGTCCGAGTAATGGAAGAAACCGCTTTCGGGCGGGAAGCAGATCGCGTTGGGGATTGTCATGCCCGAGCGGACCTGCCGCAGTTCGCCGCGATAGTAGCGATAGAGCGCGCCGGCCCCCGGCTCGGCATCGATGCCCATGGTCGAGACGTAGAAGCCGCCATTGGGATCGGCGCGACCGTCATTCGAACGGGTCACCGGGTTGGCGCTGTCGAAATCGCACAGCCTCTCCTGCGCGCCGGTCTCGATGTCGAGGAGCACCAGCGCGGTGTTGGTGGCGACCAGAAGCCGGTCGCGGTCGATCCAGCCCGCGCAGGATGGCATGTCCTCGAAGACCCAGTGCCTTCCGGGCGCATGCAGCCTGCGGCCCAGAATGTCGAACCAGAACAGCTCGGCGCGCACGGGGTGCCACAGCGCGCCCTCGCCGAGCACGCAGGAGGTGTCGTCGAAGATCTCGAAATCGCCGGTGCTCATGCCGTGGCCTCGTCATAGGCGGCGACGATCTCCTGCGCCCGCCGCGCCACCTCGTCGACCGACAGGCCCGGCGTGTAGAGCGCGGTGCCCAGGCCGAAGCCGTCGGCGCCCGCCTTGATCCAGGCGCCGAAATTGGACGCGCCCGCGCCGCCCACGGCGTAGATCGGGGTCTCGGGGGGATAGACTGCGCGTATCGCCTTGAGCCCGTCGGGGCCGATCAGGCTCGCCGGGAAGAGCTTGAGTCCGGTGGCCCCGGCCTTGAGCGCCGCGAACCCTTCGGTCGGGGTCATCACCCCGGGCCAGCTCTGCATCCCGGCCGCGATGGTGGCGCGGATCACCTCGGCGTCGGCATTCGGCGAGACAACCAGTTGCCCGCCGGCGCGCCGCAGCTCCTCGACCTGCTCGACCGTGAGCACGGTGCCGGCGCCAATCAGGGCGCGGTCGCCGCAGGCCTCGGCCATGGCACGGATGCTGTCGAAGGGGCGCGGCGAGTTGAGCGGCACCTCGATCACCGTGATGCCCGCCGCGATCAGCGCCTCGGCCACGGCCACGGCGTCGTCGGGGGTGATGCCGCGCAGGATGGCAATCAGCGGTCGGGTCATGATGACGTCCTTTGTTTCCAAGCGGCGGTGAGCCCCGCCAGTGTCGTCGCGGTAGCGTTGGCCTGCGTGGCCGGCGCGCCCTGCGCCGCCAGCGCGCGCACATAGAGTGAGGCCAGCCCGCCCGCACCGATCACGCCGATCTGCTGGCCCAGCCAATAGGGCTTGGCCGCCGCCAACTCGGCGCCGATCAGCAGGCCCGAGAGGCGCGACCGGGCGCGGGCGCCGTCCTGTCCGTGCAGGATGTCCTCGGCGCGGATCGTGAACAGCGCCGAAGCCAACCGTTCCGGGCGCGAGAGCGTCTCGGCCACGGCGGCGTCGAAGGCGTCCTCGTCCCAGCCCTCGGCCGGGACCGAATGGCGCAGGACCGTGCGGGTCGCGAGGGCGGCGAACAACTCGCCGGTCATGAAGCTGCGGAAGCTCACCACTTCACCGGCGCTCAGATGCGCCCATTTCGAATGGCTTCCGGGCATGCACAGCACCCCGTCCCATCCGGGGTTGAGCGCGAGGAACCCGGCCGCCTGGGTCTCCTCGCCGCGCATCACGTCGGCGGGGTCGGCCTGCGACAGGCCGGGGATGATCGACACGTCCAGCGCGCCGGGCACACGGGTGAGGCTGGGCGACAGCGGCGGGCAGGGGACGCGCGTATAGGCGGCCTCGACCCAGCCCTGGCGCGCGCCGACCATGCCGCAGGCGATGATCGGGACATTGCCGTCATCGAGCCAGCCCGCGCAGATCTCGCGCAGCGCCGCCTCGAAGGTCTCGGGGCCGAGCGAGCCCATGCCGCGGTCGGAGGTCCGCGCCTCGATCACCGAGCCGTCGCGGCGCATCGCCCAGCCGCGCAGGTTGGTCGTGCCCCAGTCGAGGGCGATCCAGTCGGGGCGGCTCATCCGGTCACGCTGACGCCGGCGTCGATCACCAGCATCTGGCTGGTCATCATCCGCGACGCTCCCGAGGCGAGGAACAGCACCCCGCCCACCAGATCCTCGGGCTGCATCATCTCGGGCAGGCATTGCTGCGCGCGATGCCGCTCCTGCGCCTCTGGCGTGGCCCAGAGTTCCTTTTGCCGTTCGGTCATCACCCAGCCCGGCGCCACGGCGTTGACGCGGATGCCACGCGGCCCCCATTCGCGCGCAAGGCTGCGGGTCAGCCCCATGATCGCGGCGTTGGAGGCCACATAGGGGGCGAGACGGGCCACCCCCATCAGGTAGCTGCCCGAGGACATGTTGACGATCGCGCCGCCGCCCGCCGCCTCCATCATCGGCGCGACCTTCTGCGCCGCGAAGAAATAGGGTTTGAGGTTGACCGAGAGGCAGGCGTCCCATTCGGCCTCGGTCAGGGCCTGCGCGTCGAAGCGCGTGTCGTCGGCGGCGTTGGAGACCAGCACCGTCACCGGGCCATGGGTGGTGGCAGCGGTGTCGATCGCCGCCATCAGCGCGGGCGTGTCGGTCACGTCGCCCTGGATGAAGAGGGGGCGGTTGCCGGTGCGCGCTTCCATTTCCTCGACCGTCGCGGCCGCGTCGGCCCGGTCATAGAAGGCCACGCGCGCGCCTTGGCGCAAGAAGCCCTCGACCAGCGCGGCGCCGATGCCGCTTGCGCCGCCCGTCACGAAGACCGAAGCCTCCCTGAGGTCGGGATGGATCGCCTCTGCACCCCTCATCGTGGTCCCTCTTTGCTGCGTCGCGCCGCGCGTAGAGTGTCACCACAGCCCGGTCAGGCACAAGAGGCCGTACCACATTTCGGACCATGGTTTCATATTGTGAGACCTAGTAGCAGAGCACCGTATCGGCGGCATCGGCCAGATCGATCAGGGCGTCGGGCATGGCGAAGGCGGCCGGATGGCCTTCGAGCAGCGCCTCGTCATATCCGCGGGCCTTGGCCGACATGCCGGAGACACGGAACCGGGCCCCGGCCTCGGCCAGCGCGACGAGATGCTCGCCGAGCCGGCCGGTACCCTGTCCCTCGATCCCGGCATGCTGGGGCGAGAGCAGGTGCACGCCGTCGGCTGCGAAGAACAGAGTCACGTCATGGCCCTTGCGCGCCGCCTCGAGCGCGACGAGGCAGCCCAGCGTCGCCTTGTTCGGCCCTTCGGGGCCGGTGTGTATATGAACGAGAAATCGGGACATGGCAGCCTCCTTTGCGCCAAGACGGCATCTTCAGCAAACGACCGAGGCCGGCCGCCGGTCAAGCGGCGCGGGCCGGTCCCGCGAAACCGTGTTCGCGCGCTGCCCATAATTTACCGTTTGGAAAAAAATGAAACCGTGGCAGGCTCGGGGCAAGGGAACGCCACGGGGGACACTGCATGCCTGCCCAGCCACAGACCGGCCCGATCGCCGGACGCCTGCCCGCCGAGACGCTGGCCGCGAACTTCGCCGATCTGCACCCGCCGCTGAGCGCACATGAGGCCCGGGTCGCCGCAGATCGCTGCTACTTCTGCCACGACGCGCCCTGCGTGACCGCCTGCCCCACGAGCATCGATATCCCGCTCTTCATTCGCGAGATCCAGGCCGGGCGACCGGAGACCGCGGCGCGCGAAATCTTCGAGGCCAACATCCTGGGCGGCATCTGCGCCCGGGTCTGCCCGACCGAAGTGCTGTGCGAGGGGGCCTGCGTGCGCGAAGTGGCCGAGGGCAAGCCGGTCGAGATCGGGCTCCTGCAGCGCCACGCCACCGACAGCCTGATGGCCCGCCAGGGGCATCCCTTCACTCGGGCGGCGCCCACGGGCCGGCGCGTCGCGGTGGTCGGCGCGGGGCCCGCCGGGCTGGCCTGCGCCCATCGGCTGGCGCGATATGGGCACGAGGTGGTGATCTATGAGGGCGCGCCCAAGCCGGGCGGCCTCAACGAATACGGCATCGCCGCCTACAAGGCGGTGGATGATTTCGCCGCGCGAGAGGCGGCCTGGATCATGGGGATCGGCGGCATCGAGGTGCGACACGGGCAATGGCTCGGCCGCGAGATCACGCTGGAGGCGCTCAGGGCCGAATACGACGCCGTGTTCCTCGGCATCGGGCTGTCGGGGGTCAACGATCTCGTCGTGGAGAACCCGGCGCTGGAGGGGGTGCACGACGCCGTCACCTTCATCTCGGCGCTGCGCCAGACGCGGGATCTCACCACCCTTCCGATCGGCCGCGAGGTGGTGGTGATCGGCGGCGGGATGACCGCGATCGACTGCGCGGTGCAAGCGCGCGCGCTGGGCGCCGAAAGCGTCACGCTGGTCTATCGTCGTGGCCGCGACCGGATGGGCGCGAGCCGCTGGGAGCAGGATCTCGCGGCGCAGCGCGGCGTGCGGCTGCTGTTCGAGGCGGCGCCGGTCGCGCTCGAGGGCGAGGCGCGGCTGACCGGCGTGGTGTTCGAGCGGATGGCGGAGGGACCCGAGGGTCTTCGGCCCACGGGAGAGCGCTTCACACTGCCGGCCGACCAGATGTTCCGCGCCGTGGGACAGCGCATCGGTGAGACGAGTGGCGTCGAAACCGCTCATGGCAAGGTTGTGACGCAGGGTTGCGGCCGCACCACCATGGACAAGGTCTGGGCCGGCGGCGACTGTGCCGCGGGTGGCGACGACCTGACCGTCACGGCCGTGGCGCAAGGTCGGGATGCCGCCGAAGACATCCACGGCTCACTCACGGAATAGACAAATGGCATTCACCGGTATCTTCCTCCTGCCGCTTCCGGTCGACGATCAGGACCGCGCGCTGGCCTTTTATCGTGATACGATCGGCATGGAGGTCGCGCTCGATGCCGAGCTCGATGACGACTGGCGCATGATCATGATGCAGCTGCCCGGCACCCGCACCAAGATCCAGTTCGCGCGGCGCCACGAGCTGAGCTTCTCCGAGGAGGTGCCGGCGCTCTACCTCGAATGCGAGGATGTCGACGCCGAGGCCGCGCGGCTGAAGAGCGAAGGGGTGCGCTTCGTCTCCAACCCCACCGAGCTGCCTTGGAGCGATACCGAACGTTTCGCGATGTTCCTCGACAGCGAGCGCAACACCGTCGTGATGCACGCGGCACCACCGAAAGGATGACGAGATGGCCGACCTGACTACCCGGTTCCTGGGCATCGAGAGCCCCAATCCGTTCTGGCTCGCCTCGGCACCGCCTACGGATAAGGAATACAACGTCCGCCGCGCCTTCGAGGCCGGCTGGGGCGGGGTGGTCTGGAAGACGCTGGGCGCCGAAGGACCGCCGGTGGTCAACGTCAACGGCCCGCGCTACGGCGTGCTGCATGGGCCCGACCGCCGGGTGCTCGGGCTCAACAACATCGAGCTGATCACCGATCGCGATCTCGAGACCAACCTCGAGGAGATGGCGCGGGTCAAGGCCGACTACCCTGACCGCGCCCTGATCGCCTCGATCATGGTGCCCTGCGAGGAGGCGGCCTGGAAGGCGATCCTGCCGCGGGTGGCGGAGACCAATGCCGACGGGATCGAACTCAACTTCGGCTGCCCGCATGGCATGAGCGAGCGCGGCATGGGCTCGGCGGTGGGGCAGGTGCCCGAATACATCGAGATGGTCGCGCGCTGGTGCAAGCAGTATTACGACCGCCCCGTCATCGTGAAGCTGACACCCAACATCACCGACATCCGCAAACCGGCCGAGGCGGCGCGGCGCGGCGGTGCCGACGCGGTGTCGCTGATCAACACCATCAACTCGATCACGGCGGTCGATCTCGACCGGATGGCGCCCGAGCCGACGATCGATGGCAAGGGCAGCCATGGCGGTTATTGCGGCCCTGCAGTGAAGCCGATCGCGCTGTCGATGGTTTCCGAGATCGCCCGGGCCGAAGCGACCCGCGGCATGCCGATCTCGGGCATCGGCGGCATCACCACTTGGCGCGATGCGGCCGAGTTCATGGTGCTTGGCGCCGGCACCGTGCAGGTCTGCACCGCGGCGATGACCTATGGCTTCCGCATCGTCGAAGAGCTTTGCGCCGGCCTGTCGGACTGGATGGACGAGAAGGGCTACCGCTCCACGACAGATTTTGTCGGCGCCGCGGTGCCGAACGTCACCGACTGGAAGAATCTTAACCTGAACTACGTCGCCAAGGCGCGGATCGACCAGTCGCTCTGCATCAAGTGCGGCCGCTGCTACGCTGCCTGCGAGGATACCAGCCATCAGGCGATCGCCATGACCCCGGACCGGGTCTTCGAGGTGATCGACGCCGAATGCGTCGCCTGCAACCTGTGCGTCGATGTCTGCCCGGTCGAGAACTGCATCGACATGGTGCCGATGGCACCGGGCAGCCTCGACCCACGGACCGGCCGCGTGGTGTCGGGCGAGCATGGCGACTGGACCACCCATCCCAACAACCCGATGGCGCAGGCCGCCGAATAGGTCTCAGAGGCTGATCTGCTGTCCCAGTTCGATCACCCGGTCGGAGGGCAGGTGGTAATGGTCATGCGCTGCCGAGGCGGTGCGGGTCAGGCCGATGAAGATCTTCTTGCGCCAGCGGGCCATGCCGGGCCGGTCCGACAGCAGCACGCTGCGCCTGTTGAGGAAGAACGAGGTGGCGTTGATGTCGAAGCGCAGCCGGCGGCGCAGCGCCCGGGCTATGTTGGGCGGGTCCATGTAGCCGAAGGTGACATGCACCCGGGTGATCCCCTCGGCCAGCGGCTCGACCACCAGCGAGGATTGCGCGTCGAGATGCGGCCGGTCGGCGATCGCGACGGTGACGACATAGGTGCGCTCGTGCAGCACGCCGTTATGCTTGATGTTGTGCAGCAGCGCCGGCGGCGCCATGACCGGCTCGGCGGTCAGGAACACGGCCGTGCCCTGCACGTGCCGCAGCCGGCTGGACCGGGAGAGCGACGTCACCAGTGATTCCATCGTCACGCCCCGCGCGCGCGAGCGGTCCTGCACGATGATCGAGCCGCGCAGCCATGAGGCCATGATGATGCAGAGCACCACGGCGACGCCGAGCGGCACGTAGCCGCCATCCGCGAATTTGGTCATGTTGGCCGCGAACAGCGCCGACTCGACCACGAGGATCACTCCGGTCAGCGGCAGCGCCACGCCGCGCGACCAATGCCAGACCCGCCGCATCACCACATAGGCCAGCTTGGTGGTGATCAGCATCTCGCCGGTCACCGCGATGCCGTAGGCAGCGGCGAGGCGCGACGAGCTGCCGAAGCTCAGCACCAGGATCACCACGCAGACCAGCAGGATGACGTTGATCCGCGGCAGGTAGATCTGGCCGCGCTGGGTCTCCGAGGTATGGCGCACCGCCATGCGCGGCAGCAGGCCCAACTGCATCGCCTGGTAGGCGAAGGAGAAGGCGCCGGTGATGACCGCCTGGCTGGCGATCACCGTGGCCAGCGTCGCGAGGCCGACCAGCCCCGGCAGCGCCCAGTTCGGGGCCAGCAGGAAGAAGGGATCGCGCGCCGCCGCCGGGTCCGACAGCACCAGCGCGCCTTGCCCGGCATAGCTCAGCAGCAGGCAGGGCAGCGCGATCCCGGTCCAAGCGAGACGGATTGGGCGGCGACCGAAATGGCCCATGTCGGCATAGAGCGCCTCCGCCCCGGTCACCGCCAGAAAGGCCGCGCCGAGGATCGGCACCACCGCGCCGCCGCCGTGCCAAAGCAGCGTCAGCCCGGGCAGGGGGCTCAGCGCGGCGAGGATCTCGGGGTGACGCGCCATCGAGACCGCGCCGAGGCCCCCGAGGGTCAGGAACCAGACCAGCATCACCGGCCCGAACCATCGCGACACGCCGCCCGTGCCGCCGCGTTGGGCCCAGAACAGCGCACAGAGGATCAGCAGCACGGTGGGGATCACCCAAGGCGCGAAGTCCGGCGCGAGCAGGGTCACCCCCTCCACGGCCGAAAGCACCGAGATCGCGGGGGTGATCATCGCGTCGCCGAAGAACAGCGCGGTGCCGAGGATGCCCAGCGCCATCAGGACGCGACCGCGTCGCCCGACCGCACGGGTCGCGAGCGCCAGAAGAGATAGCGTGCCGCCTTCGCCGTTGTTGTCGGCGCGGAGCATCAGCACCACGTATTTCAGCGTGGCGACCCCGACCAGCAGCCAGATCAGGAGCGAGACCGTGCCGATGACGGCCTCGTCCGGGGGGATGCCCCGTTCGCCGCGCGCGGCGCTGAGGCCCTCGCGCAGGGCATAGATCGGCGAGGTGCCGATATCGCCCACAACGACGCCGAGGGCGCCGAGGGTGAGGGCTGCGGTGGCGGAGGGGGCGGAGCCGCGCGGAGCGGCGTGTGTCGGGGCATGCATGGAAGCGGCCAAGATGACGATGCGCCTAGATGCGCCCGCCCAAGTCCAACTTCAAGGGCCGTGATGCGGAATGTCCAGAATGGCGCCAAATACGCGCTCCAGCCAGGCCTCGGCGCCGGGGTAGGGGTCGGTGTCGCCCATGATGGCGCGCACCTGCACCTCGAAATCGGCGTAGTGCTGGGTGAGCGCCCAGATCGAGAAGATCAGGTGATGGGGGTCGACCGGGCCAATCCGGCCGGCCGCGGACCAGCCGGAGATCACCGCCGCCTTTTCGTCGACCAGCGCCTTCAGCTCGCCCTCGAGAACGGGCCGCGCGCGTGGTGCGCCCTGCAGGATCTCGTTGGCGAAGAGCCGGCTTTCGCGTGGGTGGTCCCGGCTCATCTCCAGCTTCTTGCGTACATAGCCCATAATCTGCGCGCGCGGCTCGCCCTCGGGGTCCATCGCGCGCAGCGGGGCCAGCCACAGCTCGAGCAGATCCTGAAGGATAGCCAGATGCAGCGCTTCCTTGGAGCGGAAGTAGTAGAGCAGGTTCGGCTTGGACAGGCCCGCCGCCTGCGCAATCCGGTCGAGCGTCGCGCCGCGAAAACCGCGCGCCGCGAAAACCTCGAGCGCGGCTTCGAGAATTGCGGCGCGGTTGCGGGCCTGAATCCGGGTCTGCGGGGGGGTGTCGGTCATCGCCGCTCCTGCCGATCGGGCGGACCGGACCGCCAGCTGCCACGTTTCGCATCGTTTCGCGCGCGGCGTCGCTTGGTGCCACCCGAAACTTGACTGACGTCGCGGCTTTGATAGCGTGATTTTGACCGAGCGGTCAAATCGGTCCCGGACCGATGCCGCGCGATCCAGCAGGCGAGGAGACCCCCATGTCCGCACCCGGCGAAAACCTCAGGATCGACGGCACGCGGTTGTGGGACAGCCTGATGCGGATGGCCGAGATCGGCCCCGGCGTGGCGGGGGGCAACAACCGGCAGGCGCTGACCGATGTGGATGCCGAAGGCCGGGCGCTCTTCGCTGATTGGTGCGCCGCCGCCGGGCTGACGATGGGCGTCGACGCCATGGGCAACATGTTCGCCCGTCGCGAGGGGGCCGATCCCGATGCCGCGCCGGTCTATGTCGGCAGCCACCTCGATACCCAGCCCACGGGGGGCAAGTATGACGGCGTGCTCGGCGTGCTCGGCGGGCTCGAGATCATCCGCACCCTCGACGATATGGAGATCCGGACCCGCCGGCCGATCGTGGTGGTCAACTGGACCAACGAGGAGGGGACGCGCTTCGCGCCGGCGATGCTGGCCTCGGGCGTGTTCGCGGGACGGCACGATCTCGACTGGGCCCATGCCCGCGAGGATGCCGAGGGGAAACGCTTCGGCGATGAGCTGGAACGGATCGGCTGGAAGGGCGAGGAGGAGGTCGGCGCGCGCGACATCCACGCGCTGTTCGAGCTGCATATCGAGCAGGGCCCAATCCTCGAGGCCGAGGGCCGCGATATTGGCGTCGTCACGCATGGGCAGGGGTTGTGGTGGCTGGAGATCCGGCTGACCGGCAAGGAGAGCCACACCGGTTCCACGCCGATGCACATGCGGGTCAATGCCGGGCTCGGCATGGCCCGGATCACCGAGGCCGTGCACCGCATCGCCATGGAGCATCAGCCCGACGCGGTCGGCGCGGTCGGACAGGCCAATGTCTGGCCCAACTCGCGCAACGTGATCCCGGGCCGCGCGGTGTTCACCGTCGATATCCGTTCCCCTGACCGCGCCAAGCTCGACGCGATGCGCGCGGCGGTCGAGGCGGAGGCGGCCCGCATCGCGGCCGATCTCGGTCTCGGGATCGAGATCGAGCCGGTGGGCCATTTCGATCCGGTCACCTTCGACCCCGGATGTGTCGGCATGGTCCGCGCCGCGGCCGAACGGCTGGGCTATTCGCATCGCGACATCGTGTCCGGTGCGGGGCACGACGCCTGCTGGATCGCCGGCGTCGCGCCCACCGCGATGGTAATGTGCCCGTGCAAGGACGGGCTGAGCCATAACGAGGCTGAGGAGATCACATCGGATTGGGCGACCGCGGGCTGCGACGTGCTGTTTCACGCCGTGATCGAGGCGGCGGAGGTGGTTTCATGAGGCGCTGGGGCTTGACCTACCCCCCGACCGGCCTCTCTGGATCGACAAGCCAGAGTTTCAGGAGAGCCCGATGACCAGAATGCCCCGACTGCTGCCCGCGCTGGCGGTGCTGCCGCTTCTCGCAGCCTGCGCCGAAGTGCCGACCACGGCGGTGGTTCAACCCGCGCCGGTGTTCCCGGCCCCCACCACGCAGGCCGCCCCGGCGCCCGCGCCGCGGCCCGCGCCCACGCCGCTGCAGGCGCCCGCTCAGGTGACCACCGCACCGCTGTCCTCGGGCGCCTCCTCGAGCAACTCGAGCACGACGTCGAGCGCCGCCGCCGCACCGGCCCCCACCGCCGGCGCCATCACCGCCAGCAATCCGCGTGAGCTGGGCACGCCTCCCGAGCAGGTGACCTCGGCGCTGCTGCCGGGCACGCCGCCCTCGGCCGTGTTCCAGAACGGTGACGGCTGCTACCTGTTCTCGATCGAGCGCACGGAGCCGCTCAGCGGCTACCCGGTGCGCGACGAGAACGGCGTGCCGATCTGCGAGAACGACGACGGAAGCGTCGGGCCGCGCCCGTCGAGCTGATCCGGGGCAGGGGGGCGATGCCGGCCGAGACCGCGCCGCCGCCCCCGATCGCCCAGACACCCTTTGGAGCCGGGGCGCGCGCGTTTTGCGCGCGGGCTCCGGGATGCGCCACGACCCTTTGAGAAGGGGCCGGGCATGACGGAGAGGGAACGACATGGGCTCAACGGTCATCAGGAACGGCACGATCGTCACCGCCGATCTGACCTACGAGGCGGATCTGCTGATCGAGGAAGGTCGCATCGCCGCGATCGGGCCGGGGCTGACCGGCGACGAGACGCTGGATGCGACCGGCTGCTACGTGATGCCCGGTGGCATCGATCCGCACACGCATCTCGAGATGCCCTTCATGGGCACCCATTCGACCGATGATTTCGGTTCCGGCACCCGCGCCGCGCTGGCGGGTGGCACCACCATGGTGGTCGATTTCGCGCTGCCCAGCCCGGGGCAGAGCCTGCTCGACGCGCTGAAGGTCTGGCACAACAAGTCGGGACAGGCGGCCTGCGACTATTCCTACCACATGGCGGTGACCTGGTGGGACCGGCAGGTCTTCGACGAGATGGAAACGGTGGTGCGGGAGCATGGCATCACCACCTTCAAGCACTTCATGGCCTACAAGGGCGCCTTGATGGTCAATGACGACGAGCTCTTCGCCAGCTTCCGCCGCTGCGCCGAGCTCGGGGCGATCCCGCTCGTGCATGCCGAGAACGGCGACGTGGTGGCCGAATTGCAGGCCAAGCTCCTGGCTGAGGGCAACACCGGCCCCGAGGCGCATGCCTATTCGCGGCCCAGTTCGGTCGAGGGCGAGGCCACCAACCGCGCGATCATGATCGCCGACATGGCGGGCGTGCCGCTCTATGTCGTGCACGTCTCCTGCGAGGAGGCGCATGAAGCGATCCGCCGCGCCAAGATGCTGGGCAAGCGGGTCTGGGGCGAGCCGCTGATCCAGCACCTGACCCTCGACGAGAGCGAATATGCCCACCCCGACTGGGACCATGCCGCCCGCCGGGTGATGTCGCCGCCCTTCCGCGACAAGCGTCATCAAGACAGCCTCTGGGCGGGCCTCGCCTCGGGCACGCTGTCGGTGGTGGCGACCGATCACTGCGCCTTCACCACCGAGCAGAAGCGCAATGGCGTGGGCGACTTTACTAAGATCCCGAACGGCACCGGCGGGCTGGAGGACCGGATGCCGATGCTCTGGACGCATGGGGTGGTGACGGGGCGGATCACGATGAACGAGTTCGTGGCCGTGACCTCGACCAACGCGGCCAAGATCCTCAACTGCTATCCGCGCAAAGGCGCGATCCTGGTCGGCGCGGATGCCGATATCGTCGTTTGGGATCCCGAGAAGACGAAGACGATCACCGCCGGAAGCCAGGTCTCGGCGATCGATTACAACGTGTTCGAGGGGCAGCAGGTGAAAGGTCTGCCGCGCTATGTCCTGAGCCGCGGCCATGTCTCGGTGATGGATGGTGAACTGCATGCCCGCGAAGGGCACGGCACCTTCGTGGCCCGGCCGCCGCAGGGGCCGGTGAACCGGGCGCTGTCCTCGTGGAAGGCGCTCACCGCGCCGCGTCCCGTGGAGCGGACGGGCATCCCGGCCAGCGGCGTCTGAGCCGCGACTTCGGACGGAGGCGGACCGGCAAAGCCGGGCCGCCCCTTCTCGTCGCCGCGACTGCTCGGCTCTGTCGATAGCCCGAGCTGATGTTCGCCTGCAGCACTGCGCAGCGAGCGGGCCAAGGGGATGCCGCAATCCTGGGCAGCACCGCCATATCCGCATCGACCGACGCCCGGCTTCTGGTCACACCCGAGTCGCTCGGCTACAGCTTGGGCAGCAATTTCGGAGTTGGTGCATGCGAGTTCTGGTGACGGGTGGGGCGGGCTATATCGGCAGCCATACGCTGGTTGAGCTTTTGGAGCGGGGTCACGAGGTGACCTGTGTCGACAATTATTCGAACGGCGCGCCCGAGGCGCTGCGCCGGGTCGGAGAACTCGTGCCGCAAGGGGTGCTGCAGGCCTTCGAACTTGACATCAGGAACGAAGCGGCGCTGGGCCGTGTCGTGGCCGAAGTTCGGCCCGAGGCGGTGATCCACTTCGCCGGGCTCAAGGCGGTGGGCGAGAGCGGCGAGAAGCCGCTGGAATATTACGACGTCAACGTCTCTGGTACGCTGTCGCTTCTGCGCGCCATGGAGACCGTCGGCTGCGGGCGCATCATCTTCTCCTCCTCGGCCACGGTCTATGGTGAACCGCAGGCGCTGCCCTGCACCGAGGATCACCCGCTTGCTCCGACGAATGTCTATGGCTGGACCAAGCGGATCGCCGAGCAGGTGCTGAGCGACTGGGCCGGGGCCAATGCCGCTTCGTCGGTCATTCTGCTACGCTACTTCAACCCGGTAGGTGCTCATCCCTCCGGGCGGATCGGCGAAGATCCCGCCGGCATTCCCAACAACCTGATGCCCTATATCGCGCAGGTCGCGGCCGGGCGGCTCGAGCGGTTGCGGATCTTCGGCGACGACTATCCGACGCCGGACGGCACCGGCGTGCGCGACTACATCCACGTGGTCGACCTGGCGCGGGCGCATATCGCCGCGCTTGACCACAGCGTCGGGACCACCGGCACGCAGGCCTTCAACATCGGGACAGGTCAGGGATACTCGGTCCGCGAGATGCTGCAGGCCTTCTGCGAGGCAGCGGGACGTGATCTGCCCTACGAGATCGCGCCGCGCCGCTCGGGCGACATCGCCGCGATCCATGCCGATCCGGGCCGCGCCACGCAAGCCCTCGGCTGGCAGGCGGAGCACGGGCTGCGGGAGATGGTCGAAAGCCACTGGGCTTGGCAGTCGCGCAATCCGAACGGCTATCGCGACTGAGGGATCGGTCCGAAGCCTGACATGGGTAGCTCGCGAGAGCCGCCCATCAGGTCGATCGGTGTCAGCGGCTCGCGGCCTGCTGGCGGTTCTTCTGGGACCACTTCGCCCGCCGGCGCCGCGGGCGCACCACGTTCAGCGCCGTCTCGCCGATCAGGCGCAGATCCATCCAGATGGTCCGGCGCGCCTGATAGATCAGGTCGAGCCGGGCCTTGCGGTGGATGCAGCGGCGCCGATAGACGCGGTCGGTTACGCTTGCCGTGGTGCAGGTCGCGAGAATGGCCTCCTCATGCGCGTGGAAGCGCAGCGTCGCGAGGCCGGTGATCCCGGGGCGCGACTTCAGCACCTCGGCATAAAGCTCGGGATAGGCATCGACATAATAGGGCATCGGCGGGCGCGGCCCGACCAGCGAGATGTCGCCCTTCAACACGTTCCACAGCTGCGGCAGCTCGTCGGCACGGCTGCGCCGGAGAAAGCGCTGCAGCTTGGAGATCCGGTCCGCCTTGTCGCCCCCGGTCACGCCACCATTGGTGCCGTGGCAGCGCATCGTCCGGAACTTGATCAGCTTGAAACGGCGGGTGGGGGTGCTCATCCGGTCGTGCAGGAAGAAGATCGGTCGACCCTCGGCCACCAGCAGCAGCGCGCAGAGCCCCAGCATGATCGGCCAAAGGAGGGCGATGAGCAGTAGTGCCATCGACAGGTCGAGCGTTCGCTTGGCCAGCGTCATCCCGCCTTCGGGGCGCGGCGCGGCAGCAGGAATGGTCGGTGCGGCGACGGAGGTTCCGGCGATCACTTCGGTCAAGGCGGCGGTTCTGGCCGCGGGACCCGCCGGGGCAGCATAGATCGTCCGGGTGTCTTCCCAAACTGCCTCGGAGACAGAAGTCAAAGTTCGGCGCTCCTCAAAGATCACTGGTCCCGGGGCGAATCCGCCACGGAGCCCTTCGACTGAAGGTCCATCCTACCGGTGCCAGTTTAATCTCATGTCCGGAACAGGGCTCTTGCTCCAATAATCCGGACTGTGCCGCTGATGTAACACAAAGAGGCAAATATTGCCGCCAGTGGCGGAAAACCGCCGGGAAACAGGCAGATCAGCACGATGAAGGCGATCGTCTCGGTGCCTTCGAGCAAGCCGTTCGAGAAGTAGAGCGACTTGATGCCCTGCGCGCGGGTCTGCATGCCCCGCTTTTCGGCGAGGATCGCATAGCCCAGAAACGTCGTACCGTTGAAGTAGAAGGCCGCGAGCAGGAACGCCCCCGCCAGGCCGTTCGCCTCCGGATCTGCCAGGACGAAGCCGAGCGGCACCGCGCCGTAGAAGGCGAAGTCACAGGCGATGTCGAGATAGCCGCCCCAGTCGCTGCGCTGCGTGGCCCGCGCCACCGCCCCGTCGAGCCCGTCGGCCACGCGCGACACAAGAAGCGGCAACAGCGCCCAGCCCGGCGCCCCCAGCGCGATCAGTGCCGCTGCCAGAAGACCGAGCGCGAGCCCGGCCAGCGTCACCGCGTCGGCCGTGGCGCCCAGCGCCGCGAGACGCCGGCCTGCCCTGTCCAATGCGGGATCGATCAGGCGGCGGGCGGCGGAGTCGAGCATGAGAAAGGCTTTCCTGAAGACGGCATATCATCGCGTCTGCCGCTCCGGGCGTCCATCGCGCGGCGCTGCGATGACGCGATGGTGAGAGGTCACATCGTGTCGTCGATGATTGGCTGCATCGAGACATAAGTGGAGGTGCCCGCCACCCCGGGCAGGGCCGAGATCTTGCTGCCCAGCACCTCGCGGTAGCTGCGGATGTCGCGGGTGCGGACCTTGAGCAGGTAGTCGAAGCTGCCGGCGATCAGGTGGCACTGTTCGACCTCGGTGATCATTCGGACCGCTGCGTTGAAGGCGGCGAGCGATTTCTCGGTGGTGTCCATGAGCCGCACCTCGACGAAGGCCACGTGGTCGAGGCCGAGCTTGGCCGGGTCGATCACCGTCCGAAAGCCGCGAATCACGCCCTTTTCCTGCAGCCGTTTCAGCCGCACCTGACAGGGCGATTTCGACAGCCCGACCCGCGCCGCCAGTTCGGTGACCGGAAGCCGAGCATTTGCTGCCAATTCGGCGAGTATGCGGTAATCGGTGCGGTCGAGATGGCTGCCGGTGTCGGAATTGCTCATCGTTCGTCCCGCAGAAGTCGAAGAAATCAGCGCAAAAGGCGCGTTTTCCGTCGATCTTCGGGAAACGCGCCTTAGCTGTTCAGGAATAGGATGGAGAGGACACATGCACAAGAGGGGACCGCCCATGAGCGAGCTTGACGATCTGCGCCAGCGCATCCGTGCCGATCATCGACGCGACGAAGCGGAGGTGCTCGCGGATCTGATGGCGCGCGACCCGATCACGCCCGAAACCCGCGCCGCGGCCACCCGTCGTGGCGCCGCGCTGGTGCGCGCGATCCGCACCGATACCCGCCCCGGGATCATGGAGGCCTTCCTCGCGGAATACGGGCTTTCGACCCGCGAGGGCATCGCGCTGATGTGCCTTGCCGAGGCGCTGCTGCGCGTGCCGGACTCCAAGACCATCGACGCGCTGATCGACGACAAGATCACGCCCTCCGACTGGAGCGCCCATCTCGGCCGTGCGGCCTCGCCGCTGGTCAATGCCTCGACCTGGGCGCTTATGCTGACCGGCAAGGTGCTCGACGAGAAGGGCGATGGGCTGGGCCTCGTGCTGCGCCGCGCGATCAAGCGTCTGGGCGAGCCGGTGATCCGCGCTGCGACCCATGCCGCGATGCGCGAGATGGGCAAGACCTTCGTGCTCGGCCGCGATATCGACGAGGCGATCAAGCGCAGCCAGGGTCCAGCCAGGAAGGGCGTCACCTATTCCTACGACATGCTGGGCGAAGCGGCGCTGACGGCCAAGGATGCCGCGGGCTTCATGAGGAGCTACGAGACCGCCATCGCCCGGATCTCGCGGGAAGCGACGTCGAAGGACATCCGCGACAATCCCGGCATCTCGGTCAAGCTCTCGGCGCTGCATCCGCGCTACGAGGAGGCCCAGCGCGAGCGGGTCATGGAGGAGCTGGTACCGCGACTGGCCAAGCTCGCCCGCGCCGCCAAGGCGGGGAACATGGGCCTCAATGTCGACGCCGAGGAGGCCGATCGCCTCGACCTGTCGCTCGACATCATCGAGGCGGTGCTGTCCGACCCCGAGCTGGCCGGTTGGGACGGATTTGGCGTGGTGGTGCAGGCTTACGGGCGTCGCGTCGGCGGCGTGCTCGACTGGCTCTACGCGCTTTCCGAGAAGCTCGACCGCAAGATCATGGTGCGGCTCGTGAAGGGCGCCTATTGGGATACCGAGATCAAGCGGGCGCAGGTCGAGGGGCTGGAGGATTTCCCGGTCTTCACCGAGAAGGCCGCGACCGACGTGGCCTGGCTGTCCTGCGCGCACCGTCTGCTGGGCATGACCAACCGGATCTATCCGCAGTTCGCCACCCACAACGCCCATTCCGTCGCCGCCGTCATGGAGATGGCGGGCGAGCGCCGGGATTTCGAGTTCCAGCGCCTGCACGGCATGGGCGAGGCGCTGCATGACAAGCAGATGGAGGCGGGCACCCGGCTGCGGATCTACGCCCCCGTCGGCGCGCATCGCGACCTGCTGGCCTACCTCGTGCGTCGCCTGCTTGAGAACGGCGCCAACTCCTCCTTCGTCAACCAGATCGTCGACGAGAACGTGCCCGCCGAGGTGGTCGCCGCCGATCCGTTCGAGAAGCTGGGCGCGCCGCGCCCGAAGGAGCTGCGCGATCCGCGCGCCCTGTTCCAGCCCGAGCGCGAGAACTCGCGCGGCTGGGACCTGACGGCGGTGGACGCGCTGGCCGAGTTCGACGCCGGTCGCGCGGCATTCCGCGACACCAAGTGGCGCTCCGAGCCGATCCTCGCCACCGAGGAGGCGCCCGAGGGCGGCGAGACCATCCCCGTCACCAACCCGGCCGACCCGTCGGACGTGGTGGGCGAGGTGATGATGGCCTCGGAAGCCGATGTGGAAACGGCGATCGCCCATGCGCGGCGCTGGCAGGCCCCTGCCTCGACTCGTGGGGCGGCGCTGCGCAAGGCGGCCGACCTGTTCGAGGAAAACGCCCACGAGTTCTTCGCTCTCACCGCGCGCGAGGCGGGCAAGACACCCAAGGACGCCGTGGCCGAGCTGCGCGAGGCGGTCGACTTCCTGCGCTACTACGCTGCCCGCGGCGAGGAGCTGAAGGACCCGGCACGCGGCACCTTTGCCTGCATCAGCCCGTGGAACTTCCCGCTGGCGATCTTTACCGGCCAGGTCGCCGCCGCTCTCGCGGCCGGCAATGCCGTGCTGGCGAAACCGGCCGAGGCGACGCCGCTCACCGCAGCGCTGGGCGTGCGGTTGTTGCACGAGGCGGGCGTGCCGCGCGATGCGCTGCAGCTCCTGCCTGGTGCGGGCAAGGTGGTGGGCGCTGCGATCACCTCCGACCCGCGCATCGCGGGCGTGTGCTTCACCGGTTCGACCGAGACCGCGATCGGCATCGATCGCGCGATGGCCGCCAACATGGACCCGACCGCGCCGCTCATCGCCGAAACCGGCGGGCTCAACGCGATGATCGTCGATTCCACCGCGCTGCCCGAGCAGGCGGTACGCGACATCGTCGCCTCGGCCTTCCAGTCGGCGGGCCAGCGCTGTTCGGCGCTTCGGATGCTCTACCTGCAGGAAGACATCGCCGAGCATTTCCTCGAAATGCTCAAGGGCGCTGCCGAGGAGATGGGGATCGGCGATCCGTGGAAGCATTCCACCGATGTCGGCCCGGTGATTGACGCGCGCGCCGAGAAGGGCATCGTCGAGCATATCGAGAAGGCCCGCACCGAGGGCCGCCTGATGTGGCAGCTCGAGACGCCCGAAACCGGCTTCTATGTCGGCCCGGCGCTGATCCGGTTGAACGGCATCGAGGAACTCGAGCGCGAGATCTTCGGCCCGGTTCTGCACGTCGCCACCTTCAAGGCGGGCGAGATCGACGAGGTGATCGATGCGGTCAACGCCACCGGCTACGGACTGACCTTCGGGCTGCACACGCGGATCGACGAGCGGGTCGAGCAGGTGACGCGGCGGGTGCATGTCGGCAACCTCTACGTCAACCGCAACCAGATCGGCGCCATCGTCGGCTCCCAGCCCTTCGGCGGCGAGGGGCTGTCGGGCACCGGGCCCAAGGCCGGTGGACCGCGCTACGTCGCGCGCTTCACCGAGCCGATGCGCATCGCCTCGCCGGCCGCCAATGGTCGCGCGGTGCCCAGCAAGAAGGTGCAGGCGCTCCTCGATGTCGCCACGCCGGACCCGGATCGGCGCGACACCGTCACCCTGCCGGGCCCGACCGGCGAGTCGAACCGCCTTTCGGTGGTGCCGCGCGGCACGGTGCTCTGTCTCGGTCCATCGGCCGAAGAGGCGCAGGCGCAGATCGAGATGGCCAAGGCCGCCGGATGCGCAGCCGTCGGCGTGGCGCCGGGGCTGTCTGGTGAAGGCTGCCTCGACGGGGTGCTGGAGGCGGAGGCGCTCGGCACGCTGAACGGCTTCGACGCGGTGGCGTTGCGCGGCGGTGCCGAGGCGCTTCGCCCGGTGCGGGCGGCGCTGGCCGGGCGCGAGGGTCGTCGGATTCCGCTCTTGTCCGAGGAAGACACGCCGTCGCGGCTCTTCCTCGAGCGTCATGTCTGCGTCGACACGACTGCCGCAGGCGGCAATGCGAGCCTGCTCGCCAGCGTCGGCTGAGACACGAATCGAGACGCGCGCCGGGTCGAACCGGCGCGCGTCTGCATTTCCCGTTTTTCCATCAAACAGGCCGTTTGGCTTGAAGCGGAGGGCATCGAACCGCGTCTGTGATCACCGGCAGGATCTATGCCGCTGAAGGATGCCCAAAGAAGATCCAAGGTCCTCTTGGTGACAGGGTTCCTATTAGAGGTCCGATTAGGTGACAGTGTCACGCCGTTTTGCTCAAGTTGTTGAAAAAACGGTGACCGTGTTTCGCTGAAGCGGCGCTAGACTTTCCCTGTCATAAGCCAGGGGAGGGGCGCATGACCGCGCTAATGTCGCTCGACGACAAATATACGGCCGAAACCGGTCATGTCTTCATCACCGGAATTCAGGCGCTGGTGCGCCTGCCGATGACCCAGATGCGGCGCGACCGCGCCGCGGGGCTGAACACCGGCACCTTCATCTCGGGCTATCGCGGCTCGCCGCTGGGCGGCTACGACCAGCAGCTGATGGCGGCAAAGAGGCATCTCGACCCGCTCGACATCAAGTTCCAGCCCGGCGTGAACGAGGATCTCGCGGCCACCGCTGTCTGGGGCAGCCAGCAGCTGCACCTGTCGCCCGGCGCCCGCAAGGACGGCGTGCTCGGGATGTGGTACGGCAAGGGACCCGGCGTCGACCGCTCGGGCGACGTGCTCAAGCATGCCAATGCCGCGGGCACCTCGGCGCAGGGCGGCGTTCTCGCCATCGCCGGGGACGACCATACCTGCAAATCCTCCTCGATTCCGCACCAGTCGGACCACGCCTTCATCTCGGCGCTGATGCCGATGCTCTATCCCAGCTCGGTGCATGAGTTCCTCGAACTCGGGCTGCTGGGCATCGCCATGTCGCGCTACTCGGGCTGCTGGGTCGGCTTCAAGGTGATCTCCGAGACGGTCGAGACCTCCACCGTGATCGATCTCGGCCAGGAGCGGCGGCAGTTCCTGCGGCCCACCGATTTCGAGATGCCCGAAGGCGGGCTCAACCTCCGCTGGCCCGATCCGCCGCTGGTGCAGGACGAGCGGCTGCAGGAGCACAAGGGTTTCGCCGCGCTGGCCTTTGCCCGCGCCAACCGCGTCGATCAGGTGACGATCGACACGCCCGATGCCCGCTTCGGCATCGTCGCTTCGGGCAAGGCCTATGAGGACGTGCGCCAGGCGCTGGCCGAGATGGGGCTGGGGCCGGAGGAATGGAAGGCGATCGGCCTGCGCCTCTACAAGGTGCGCATGCCCTGGCCGCTGGAGCCCGAGGGCATCCGGCATTTCTCGGAAGGCCTCGAGGAGGTGCTGATCGTCGAAGAGCGGCGCGAGATCATCGAGAACCAGATCAAGCAGCAGCTCTTCAACTGGCGCGCCGACGTGCGGCCCCGCATCATCGGCAAGCATGACGAGAAGGACCGGCCCTTCCTGTCGCTGAGCCAAGGCCTCACCGTGGGTTCGGTCGGCCGCGCCATCGCCGACCGGCTCCTGCATATCGACCTGCCCGAGGGGCTGCACGACCGCATCGAGGCCGAGCTGCGCCGGCTCGAGGCGGGCCATGCACGCGGTGCCGCGCATGAGGCGCCGATCACCCGGCTGCCGCATTACTGCCCCGGCTGCCCGCACAACACCTCGACCAAGGTGCCCGAAGGCTCCAAGGCGATGGCCGGGATCGGCTGTCACTACATGGTGCAGTGGATGGACCGGAATACCGAGACCTTCACCCATATGGGCGCCGAAGGGGTGCCCTGGACCTCGATCGGCCTATTCACGGACGAGAAGCACCGCTTCGTGAACCTCGGCGACGGCACGTTCTTCCATTCGGGCCATCTCGCGATCCGCCAGTCGGTCGCGGCAAAGGCCAACATCACCTACAAGATCCTCTACAACGACGCCGTCGCCATGACCGGCGGCCAGAAGGTCGACGGCCCGCTCTCGCCCGAGCAGGTGACGCATCAGGTCGCGCATGAGAACGTGGCGAAGATCGTTCTGCTCTCAGACCATCCCGAGAATTACGACCGCGTCGACCTCGCCCCCGGCACCGAGATCCGTCACCGCGACGATGTCGACGCGGTGATGAAGGAGCTGCGCGAGATCGAGGGCGTCACGGTCATGGTCTATGTCCAGACCTGCGCCGCCGAACTGCGTCGCCGCCGCAAACGCGGCAAGGCCCCGGACCCGGATATGCGCGTGCATATCGATCCGGCGGTCTGCGAAGGCTGCGGCGATTGCTCGGTGCAGTCGAACTGCATCGCGGTCGAGCCGCTGGAAACCGAGCTGGGCCGCAAGCGCCAGATCAACCAGTCGGCCTGCAACAAGGACTTCTCCTGCCTGAAAGGCTTCTGCCCCAGCTTCGTCACCGTGCGCGGCGGCAAACTGCACAAGCGCCCGGCCGCCGAGGGCCCCGATGTCTCGGGCCTGCCCGAGCCGACGCTGCCCGAAATTACCCGGCCGTGGAACATCGCCGTCACCGGCGTCGGCGGCACCGGCGTGCTGACCATTGGCGCGCTTCTGGGCGTGGCGGCGCATATGGAGGGTCTGTCGCCGATGATCCTCGACATGGCCGGTCTCGCGCAGAAGGGCGGGGCGGTGCTGAGCCATATCCGCATCTCGACGCATGAACGTCCGGCGACGGCGCCGCGCATCGCGACCGGTACCGCCGACCTGCTGCTTGCCGCGGACAGCGTCGTGGCCGCGTCGAAGGACGGCATCACGCTGTGCGACGCGGAGCGCACCCATGCGGTGATGAGCACCAAGCTATCGCCCACCTCCGACTTCGTGCGCCAGCGCGACTTCGACTTTCGTTCGGCGGGGGTCATGCGCGCGGTGGAGAAGACGGTGCGCTCCTCCGAGCATTTCCACGATTTCGCCCATGTCGCGCGCGAGCTGTGCGGCGACGAGATCGCGGTCAACATCATGATGCTGGGCTATGCATGGCAGCAGGGCTTCATCCCGGTGGGCCGCGAGGCGATCGCCGAGGCCGTGCGCCTCAACGGCGTGGCGGTGCAGTCCAACCTCGATGCCTTCGACTGGGGCCGCGTCATGGCGGCGGACCCGGCGCGGGTGATCCGCGAGATGGGCGAGACCGATGAGCCGCCGCATCTGCCGCAGGCGCAGATGTCGCTCGACCAGCTCGTGGCGCATCGCACCGGCCACCTGACCGATTACCAGGACGCGAAGCTGGCACGGCGCTACACCGACCGCGTGGCGCAGGTCCGCGCGGCGGTGGAGGGCCATGCGCAGGCCGACAAGATCGCCCGCGCGGTGGCCCAGAACTACGCCAAGCTGCTCGCCTACAAGGACGAGTACGAGGTGGCGCGGCTCTTCACCCGGCCCGAGTTCTCCGAAAACCTCAGGAAGCAGTTCGACGGCGACTACAAGATCGCCTTCAACCTCGCGCCGCCGATGATGCCCGGCGTGGATGCCGAGGGTCGGCCGAAGAAGCGCGAGTTCGGGCCGTGGATCCTCAAGGCGTTCGGTTTTCTGGCGCAGGGCAAGCGGTTACGCGGCACAGCGCTTGACGTCTTTGGCCGTACCGAAGAGCGTAGGCGCGAGAGGGCGCTGATCCGCGCCTACGAGGAGGACATGGATCTGGCGCTCGCGCGATTGGGAGAAGGGCGCGACGCTGAGATCCTCAAGCTTCTGGAGCTGCCGGACCAGATCCGTGGCTTCGGGCCGGTGAAACTCGCGGCGATGGAGCAGGCGGCGCCGATGCGCGACGCGCTGCGCGCCGCGATCATGAATGACACGCCGCAGCAAGTCGCGGCGGAATAGGGAGGTAGAGATGTTCGATCACGCGATGAGGTTCGATCTGGGTGAAGACGGCGACAGCCTGCGCGAGACGGTGCATCGCTGGGCGCAGGAGCGGGTGAAGCCCCGGGCCGCCGAGATCGACGCATCCAACCTGTTTCCCGCCGACCTGTGGCGCGAGATGGGCGATATCGGACTTCTGGGCATCACCGTTCCCGAGGAGTATGGCGGCGCGAACATGGGCTATCTGGCCCATGTCGTCGCGGTCGAGGAGATCGCCCGCGCCTCGGCCAGTGTCGCGCTGAGCTACGGCGCGCATTCCAACCTCTGCGTCAACCAGATCGTGCTGAACGGCAACGAGGCGCAGAAGCAGAAGTACCTGCCCAAGCTTGTCTCGGGCGAGCATGTCGGCGCGCTGGCCATGTCCGAGGCAGGGGCGGGCTCCGACGTGGTGTCGATGAGCCTGCGCGCCGATCGCATCGACGGCGGCTACCGGCTCAATGGCACCAAGTACTGGATCACCAACGGCCCCGATGCCGAGACGCTGGTCGTCTATGCCAAGACCGACCCCGAGGCGGGCTCCAAGGGCATCACCGCCTTCATCATCGAACGCGGCATGAAGGGCTTCTCGACCTCCGAGCATTTCGACAAGCTCGGCATGCGCGGCTCCAACACCGCCGAGCTGGTGTTCGAGAATGTGGAAGTGCCCGACGAGAACGTTCTGGGCCAGGTCGGCGGCGGCGTGCGCGTGCTGATGTCGGGCCTCGATTACGAGCGCGTGGTGCTTTCGGGGATCGGCACCGGCATCATGGCCGCCTGCCTCGACGAGATCATGCCCTACCTCGCGGAGCGCAAGCAGTTCGGCAAGCCGATCGGGGATTTCCAGCTCATGCAGGGCAAGATCGCCGACATCTACACCAAGCTCGGCTCGGCCCGCGCCTATGTCTATGCCGTGGCCCGCGCCTGCGACGAAGGCCGCGTGACCCGTGCCGACGCCGCTGCCTGCGTGCTCTATGCCTCCGAAGAGGCGATGGTGGTCGCGCATCAGGCGGTGCAGGCGATGGGCGGCACCGGCTTCATGAATGAAAGCGCGGTGAGCCGGATCTTCCGCGACGCCAAGCTGATGGAGATCGGCGCCGGCACCTCGGAGATCCGCCGCATGCTGATCGGGCGCGAGCTGATGGCGAAGGTGCGCTGATGGCGGTGCTGCGTTCGGCACTGTCGCCCTCCTCGGAAGCCTTCGGAGAAAACCGGACCGCGCAGCATGCCGCGCTCGAGACCGTGCGCGAGGCCGTCGAGGCCGCGCGCGCGGGCGGCGGCGCGAAGGCCCGCGACCGGCACGTCTCGCGCGGCAAGCTGCTGCCGCGCGACCGCGTGACCCGGCTGCTCGATCCGGGCAGCCCGTTTCTGGAGATCGGCGCCACGGCGGCGCATGGCCTCTATGACGGCGCGGCGCCGGGCGCCGGCATGATCGCCGGCATCGGCCGGGTCGAGGGGCAGGAGGTCATGGTGGTGTGCAACGACGCCACCGTGAAGGGCGGCACCTACTACCCGATGACCGTCAAGAAGCATCTGCGCGCGCAGGAGATCGCTGAGCAGAACCACCTGCCTTGCGTCTACCTCGTCGACTCGGGCGGCGCGAACCTGCCCAACCAGGACGAGGTGTTCCCCGATCGCGATCATTTCGGCCGGATCTTCTACAACCAGGCCCGGATGAGCGGGAAGGGCATCCCGCAGATCGCCGTGGTGATGGGCTCCTGCACCGCGGGTGGCGCCTATGTGCCCGCCATGTCGGACGTGACCATCATCGTGAAGGAGCAGGGCACCATCTTCCTCGCCGGCCCGCCGCTGGTGAAGGCCGCGACCGGCGAGGTCGTCTCGGCCGAGGATCTCGGCGGCGGCGACGTGCATACGCGGCTGTCGGGCGTGGCCGACTACCTCGCCGACAACGACGCCCATGCGCTGGCGCTGGCGCGTCAGGCGGTGGCCGGGCTCAACCGTCGCAAGCCCGACAGCGTGGTGCTGCGCGCCGTCGAAGAGCCGCTCTACGATCCGGAGGAGATCCTCGGCGTCGTCCCGGCCGATCCGCGCAAGCCCTACGACATCCGCGAGCTTCTGGCCCGCGTGCTCGACGGCTCGCGCCTCGATGAGTTCAAGCCGCGCTACGGCGAGACGCTGGTGACGGGCTTCGGGCACATCATGGGCATGCCGGTGGGGATCATCGCCAATAACGGCGTGCTGTTCTCCGAGGCCGCGCTCAAGGGCGCGCATTTCGTCGAGCTGTGCTCGCAGCGGCGCATCCCGCTGGTGTTCCTGCAGAACATCACCGGCTTCATGGTTGGCCGCAAATACGAAGCGGGCGGTATCGCCAAGGACGGCGCCAAGCTGGTGACGGCCGTGGCCTCCACCGAGGTGCCCAAGGTCACCATGATCGTCGGCGGCTCCTACGGGGCCGGCAATTACGGCATGTGCGGCCGCGCTTATTCACCGCGGTTCCTGTGGACCTGGCCCGCGAGCCGGATCGGCGTGATGGGCGGCGAGCAGGCGGCGGGCGTCATGGCGCAGGTGCGCGGCGAGGCATTGGCACGTCAGGGCAAGCCTTGGACCGAGGAAGAGGAATGGGCCTTCAAGCAGCCCTTGCGCGACACTTTCGAAGAACAGGCGCATCCGCTCTACGCCTCGGCCCGGCTTTGGGATGACGGCATCGTCGATCCGCGCAAGACCCGCGAAGTGCTCGCGCTTTCCCTCTCCGCCGCGTTGAACGCGCCCATTCCCGATACGCGCTTCGGCGTGTTCCGGATGTGAGGCGGCAATGGTGACGATGGAGGAATTGAAGGCCCGGGACCCGGATCTCGTGAGCTTCCGCTTCGGTGACGGCCCTGAACTTTCCGCCGAGCTGATTGCACTGGTTCGCTCCGGCGCCAAGACGGGGACCTGCAGCGCGCTGCGCGACTTCGACGAGGAGCCGATGCCGGTGGTTGGCCGCCGTGACGTGGCTCTGAACTGGGACGGCAGCCCGGCGCTGATGATCGAGACGACCGAGGTCACCCAGCGCCGCTTCTGCGACGTGGACGCCGAGTTCGCCTTGGCCGAGGGCGAGGACGAGACGCTGGAGAGCTGGCGGGACGGGCACCGCCGCTACTTCGAGCGCAACGGGGGCTGGGACCCCGAAATGATGCTGGTCTGCGAGAGATTCCGGCTGGTGGAGGATTTCGCCTGATGTTCGACAAGATACTGATCGCGAACCGCGGCGAGATCGCCGCACGTGTCATCACGACCGCGCGCCGGATGGGGCTGAAGACCGTCGCCGTGCATTCCGACGCCGATGCCGAGGCGGTGCATGTCCGGCTCGCCGACGAGGCGGTGCGGATCGGCCCGGCGCCGGTGGGCGAAAGCTACCTGCGCGCCGAGGCGATCATCGAGGCTGCGCGCGCGACCGGCGCCCAGGCGATCCATCCGGGCTACGGCTTCCTCTCCGAGAACCCCGATTTCGTCGAGGCGGTCGAAGCGGCCGGGCTGGTCTTCGTCGGGCCCCCTGCCAGCGCGATCCGGGCGATGGGCCTGAAGGACGCCGCCAAGAAGCGCATGGAAGAGGCCGGCGTGCCGGTCGTGCCGGGCTATCACGGCGAGGGGCAGGACGCCGCGATGCTGGCGGCGGAAGCCGAGCGCATCGGCTACCCGGTGCTGATCAAGGCGCGCGCGGGCGGCGGTGGCAAGGGCATGCGCCTCGTCGAGCGGGCCGAGGATTTTGCCGATGCGCTCGAAGGTGCGCAGGCCGAGGGCAAGGCGAGCTTCGGCGACCCCGCCGTGCTGGTCGAAAAATACGTGACCGCGCCCCGCCATGTGGAGATCCAGGTCTTCGCCGACAGTCACGGCAACGTCGTGCACCTGTTCGAGCGCGACTGCTCGTTGCAGCGTCGGCACCAGAAGGTGATCGAGGAGGCTCCCGCACCGGGGATGCCCGAGCATGTCCGCGCGGCGATGGGGCAGGCAGCGGTCGAGGCCGCGCGCGCGATCGGCTATGTCGGTGCGGGCACGGTGGAGTTCATCGCTGACGGCTCCGAAGGGCTGCGCGAGGACGGGTTCTGGTTCATGGAGATGAACACCCGCCTGCAGGTCGAACATCCCGTGACCGAGGCGATCACCGGGCTCGATCTGGTCGAATGGCAGATCCGGGTCGCGCGCGGCGAGACGCTGCCGCTGTCGCAGGACCAGCTGACGATCGACGGTCACGCCTTCGAGGCGCGGCTCTATGCCGAGGATGCGGAGCGCGGGTTCCTTCCCGCGACCGGGCGGCTGGAGCGGCTGCGCTTTCCCGACGCGTGGAACTTCGAGCTGGGCGCGCTGCGCGTCGATGCCGGCGTCGTCGAAGGCGACGCCATCACCCCGCATTACGACCCGATGATCGCCAAGGTCATCGCCCATGGCGCCACGCGCGAAGAGGCGATGGCGCGGCTCTTGGGCGCGCTGGAGGCCACGCAGGTCGGCGGCACGGTGACCAATCTCGGGTTTCTCGCGGCGCTGCTGCGGCATGAGGGGTTTGCCTCGGGCGAGGTCGATACCGGCCTGATCGGCCGCGATCTCGACGCGCTGACCGCCCGTCCGCCGATGCCCGATCACGTGCCGGTGCTGGCCGCGCTCGCCGCAGCCGGTCTCGACCATCCGCCCGCGGGCGACGATCCCTGGGACGCGCTCAGGGGCTTCCGCCACTGGGGCACCTCCGAGATTCACGTGACGCTGGAGCGCGAGGGCGAGACGCTCGACGTCGCACTCCTGCGCGACGGGCCGGGAAGCTGGCATCGGGAAGGCACGGAAACCAGCGTTTCACGTGACACCAAGGGCTTGGAAGTGACCGTGGCAGGGCGCCGCTTTCGCGCCGAGGCCGCAAAGCACGGCGCCGCCGTCACCGTGTGGGATGCGGGCAGGGCATGGGTATTCACGCTGCCCGATCCGCTGGCAGCCGCCGATGCGGCGGGGGCGGGCGGCAACGCCATCGCCGCGCCGATGCCGGGCCTCGTGAAACGGATGCGCGCCACGGCGGGGCAGACGGTCGAAAAGGGCCAGCCGCTCGCCATCCTCGAGGCGATGAAGATGGAGCACACCCTCACCGCGCCGCGCGACGGGGTAGTGGCCGAAATCCTCGCACAGGAAGGATCGCAGGTCTCCGACGGCGACCTGCTGCTGACGCTGGAGCCGGAAGATGAGTGAGCGCGCCGAGATCGTCGAGGTCGGGCCCCGTGACGGGCTGCAGAACGAAAAGCGGATCATTCCCGCCGAGACCAAGATCGCGCTGGTCGACCGGCTCTCGGCCTGCGGCTTCTCCCGCATCGAGGTGACGAGCTTCGTGAACCCCAAGCGGGTGCCGCAGATGGCCGATGCGGCCGAGGTATTGGCGGGCATCGCGCGCGACCCCGCCATCCGCTACGCGGCGCTGACCCCGAACCTGCGGGGCTTCGAGGCCGCGCGTGAGGCCAGGGCCGAGGAGGTCGCGGTCTTCGCTTCGGCCTCCGAGGGCTTCAGCCAGGCCAATATCGGCTGCTCCATCGCCGAGAGCATGGAGCGCTTTGCCCCTCTCATGGCGGCTGCGAAAGAGACCGGGCTGCCGGTGCGCGGCTACGTCTCCTGCGTGACCCATTGCCCCTATGACGGCAAGGTCGACCCCGAAGCCGTGGCCGATGTAGCGGCGCGGCTGCTGGAGATGGGCTGCTACGAGATCTCCTTGGGCGAGACGTTGGGCCGGGCGCTGCCCGAGGACACGGACGCGATGCTCGACGCGGTGCTCGCGCGCGTCCCGGCCGAAAAGCTCGCCGGGCATTTCCACGACACCTTGGGGCGCGCGCTCGACAACGTGGAGGTTTGCCTCGAACGCGGGCTTCGCGTCTTCGATGCCAGCATCGGCGGCCTGGGCGGCTGCCCCTTCGCGCCCGGCGCGGCGGGCAACGTTGCCACCGAGGCGCTCGCGCTGATGCTGAAGGATCGCGGCTACGAGACAGGTCTCGACGCGAAGCGGCTGGCCGAGACGGCGGCCTTTGCGAAGGAGCTGCGCGCATGAGCTACGAGACGCTGAAGCTGGATGCGGATGATCGCGGCGTCCTGACGGTCACGCTGAACGCGCCCGAGCGGCGCAACGCGCTTTCGGCGCAGATGATGGACGAGCTGACGGCGCTGGCCTCGGCCGAGGGCGCACAGGCGCGCGCCGTTGTGCTGCAGGGCGCGGGCGAGGTGTTCTGCGCTGGTGGGGATCTCACCTGGATGCAGGCGCAGATCCGGGCCGACCGCGAGGGGCGGCGCGCCGAGGCGCGGCGTCTGGCCGGGATGCTGGGTGCGCTCAACACCATGTCCAGCCCGCTGATCGGCCGGGTGCATGGCGGCGCCTATGGCGGCGGCGTTGGCATGGCCTGCATCTGCGACGTGGTGGTGGCGGCCGACACGACGCGTTTCGGCTTCACCGA
This sequence comes from Limimaricola variabilis, assembly GCF_034371605.1. Classification (NCBI taxonomy): domain Bacteria; kingdom Pseudomonadati; phylum Pseudomonadota; class Alphaproteobacteria; order Rhodobacterales; family Paracoccaceae; genus Limimaricola; species Limimaricola variabilis. The sequence goes on from NZ_CP139691.1 coordinate 2,869,108, forward strand.
GACCAAGCTCGGCATCATCCCGGCGACGATCTCGCCCTATGTCCTCGCGCGGATGGGCGAAGGCCGGGCGCGGCAGGTCTTTATGTCGGCGCGGATCTTCGGCGCGGAGGAGGCCGTGCGGCTTGGCATCGCGACGCGTGCGGTGCCCGAGGCGGATCTCGACGCCGCCGTCGACGCCGAGGTGGCACCCTATCTGAAGATCGCCCGCGGGGCTGCGGCGCGGGCCAAGGCGCTGGCCCGCTCGCTCGGCCCGCGCATCGACGAGGCCGTGATCGAGGCCACGATCGACCGGCTGGTCGAGGCATGGGAAAGCCCCGAGGCCGAAGAGGGGATCGCCGCGTTCCTCGAAAAGCGCCCGGCGCGCTGGGCATGAAGGGCGCGCCCATTGACGCCACCCCCGGCGGGCGAGAGGATCGCCGCCGGGGATGGGGCGCAATGGGCGAAACGATCACACTCGACGAAACCGACCGCCGGCTGCTGCGGCTCTTGCAGGCCGAGCCGGATCTGACCCTGCGCGAGGTCGGTGAGCGGCTGGGCCTGTCGCACACGCCCTGCTGGCGCCGTCTGACGCGGATGCGCGAGGCCGGGGTGATCGAGGAGCGGCGGCATATCATCGACCCGGTGGCGGCGGGATTCGACATCACTGTGTTCTGCGCGGTGCGGATGAACGGACATTCGCGCGCCCATCTGGAGGAGTTCGAGGCCGCCGTGGTGCGCATCGCCGAAGTGGTGCAGTGCTACACCGTGTCGGGCGATCACGACTACCTGCTGCGGGTGCTGGCCCGCTCCATTCGCCATTACGAAAGCACGGTGAAGAACGCGCTGGTCCAATTGCCGCACGTGCTGTCGATCTCCACTTCGGTGACGCTGCGCGAGATCAAGAACACCACCGACGTCCCGCTCTGAGCCGCTGCGACCTCGCGCCGCCGGAACCCCGCTCGCGCGGGTCCGGTTGGGCCGCGAAGGAGCGCCGCATGACCCAGCCAACCCCCCAGACCACCCGGCCCGACGGTGCCGCCGCCACCAATCAGGTGCCGATCCGCGATCTGGGCGTGATCGGCGATCGACGCACAGCGGCGGTCATCGACCGCATGGGCCGCATCCTGTGGTACTGCCCTTGCCGCTTCGACGGGCCGAGCCTGCTGGCCGGGCTGCTCGATCCGGCGGGCGGCGACTGGCGGATCGAGATCGACGGCGCCCGTCCCGGCTCGCGACGTTATCTCGACGGCAGCGGCATGCTGGAGACGCGGCTGGAGGTGGCGGAAGGCGAACTGGTGGTGCTCGACTGGATGACCTCTGGTCCGCAGGCCCCCGTGGGGGTGCTGGTGCGCGAGTTCGGTGAAGCGCCCGTGCCGCTGCGCGCGGTGATCGACCCGCGCCCCGATTACGGTCGCAAGCCCGCGCGCGTCTCGGCCGAGGCCGATGCCGTGACGATCGAAGGGATGACCCTCTACGGTTCGCACCCGCTGCGCATCGAGGAGGGCAGGGCGGTGATGGAGCTGCCCGCCGGAGAGCGGGGCTGGATGGCGCTGTCGGATGCGCCTCTCACCCGGCCCGATCCGGCCACGCTCGACAACTGGCGCGGTCACACGCTGGGCCATTGGCGCGGGCTGGACGAGGCGGTGGATTACGACGGGGTCTTTGCCGAGGAACTCCGGCAGTCGCTGCGTGCGATCCGCCTGTGCACCCACGAGGAGAGCGGTGCCACCGTGGCCGCCGTCACCACCTCGCTGCCCGAGATCGCGGGTGGCGGGCGCAATTGGGACTATCGCTATGTCTGGCTGCGCGACGCCGGCATGATCGTCTCGGCCCTGTTGCGGCTGTGCCAGAAGGATAGCGAGGGCGAACAGTACCTGAAGTTCATCTGCCGCTGCACCGGCACCTCCGAGAAATACCCGATGGCGGTGTTCACCGACCTCGATTGCGAAACCGCGCCGGGCGAGACCGAGCTGCCCTTCGAGGGCTGGCGCGGCTCGCGCCCCGTGCGGATCGGCAATGGCGCCGCCGACCAGCTCCAGCTCGACGCCTATGCCAACGTGGCGCTGGCGGCCAAGCTGCTCTACCGCGAGGGCCGCTCGGATGGCCGGGCGCATTGGGACGTGGTCTCAGACATCTGCGATTTCCTGGCCGACAACTGGCAGGAGCCCGATCACGGCATCTGGGAGGAGACGCCGCCGAAGCCGTATGTTTCCGGAAAGGTCGTCGCCGCCTGCGCTCTTGAATCGGCGGCGGACTATGCCGACGAGGAAGAGGCCACGCGCTGGCGGGCGGCCGCGGGCGAGATCCGCGACTGGGTCGCGCGCAACGGCCTGACCTCGGAAGGTGCCTACGCGGTCTATCCCGGCTCGGAAGAGGTCGACGTCACCGCCGCGCTGTTCCCGGTCTGGGACTACAGCGCCGCCGACACGCCCGAGATGCGCGCCACCATGGCGGCACTGGAACGGGAATGGAGCCCGGACGGCAAGCTGTTCCGCCGCCGCCTCGAATGCGCCGACGGGCACGAGGAAGGTGTCTTCGTCACCGCCGGATTCTGGGTCGCGCAGTACTGGGTGATGCGGGGCGAGCTGGAGCGGGCGCGGGCGATCATCGAGGCGGGGATCGCGCAGGCCAATGATCTCGGTCTCTTCGCGGAGGAGGCCGATCCGGCCACCGGCGAAATGCTCGGCAACATCCCGCAAGGCTTTGCCCATGCCGCGCTGATCGGGGCCGTGATCGATCTCAACCGGGCGCTTGAGGCGCAGGCGAAGGAGAAATCGAACGGCTGAGGCTTTCGCGGGTTGTGTCACCGACAGTTGCAACACCAGCCGCGGAGACCCGCCCATGACATCGACAAGCGACTACGTCTACGACCACGTCGAAGCCAGCACCCTGCGCCGCGACATGGCATTCGAACCCGGGGTGCCGGGACCGGGCGACAGGTTGCCCGTCTTCGATCTGCCCGCCGCCACCGGCGGGCGGATTCGCAGCCACGCGATCACCGGCAACAAGCCGATGCTGCTCGTCACCGGGTCGTACACATGCCCGATGACGGCCTCGTCCGTCCCGGCGCTCAAGAAGCTGCATCGCCGCTATGGCGGACAGGTGGTGTTCGTCATGCTGCATGTGCGCGAGGCGCATCCCGGCGAACGCTTCGACCAGCCGCACGACATGGATGCCAAGATCCGCAACGCCCGCATCCTCAAGGCGCGCGACAACCTGCCTTGGCCGGTGGCGGTGGACGACACGCAAGGCACGCTGCACCGCCAGCTGGGCGAGAAGCCCAACGCCGTCTGGCTCACCGACCGCGAGGGCACGATCGTCTATCGCGGCCTCTGGGCGGGCGATACCGAGACGCTGGGCGATGCGCTCGAAGCGGTGTCGCGCGGTCGGCTGCCGAAAAAGCGCGAAAGCACCGCACGGGTCGGCCCCATGGCGGCCGGGATCGGCGTGATGCGCGAGGTCACGCAGCGCTCGGGCAAGCGCGCCGAGGCCGATCTGTGGAAGGCCGCGCCGCCGGTTGCCGCGCTGGCCCGGGTCGCGGATCTCTACCGCCCGCTGCCACCCGCCTGGCGCACCTATGCCGCCGCCGCCACCATCGGTCTGGGCGCCACCGCGCTGATCGGGGCGCTGAGCCGGGCCGGCCGCAAGACGGTCAAACGGCGCTGAGCCGCCGGGCCCCGCCCCGGACGCCGGGGCGGGGTGGCGCTTTGTCCCGCCCCATGCATTATGCCGCCCGAGGAGGGCAGGGTGTCATGACCCTGTCGCCGGGCCGTGCGAGGCCCGGGGCGTCTAGCAAGGGGGCACATCATGAAGATCGCGATTCTCGGCGGCGACGGTTTCGTCGGCTGGCCGACCTGCCTGCATCTGTCCGAGCAGGGCCACGAGATCCACATTCTCGACAATCTCAGCCGCCGCTGGATCGACACCGAGCTGGGCGTGCAGTCGCTCACGCCGATGGACTCGATCCAGGAGCGCTGCCGGATCTGGCATGAGGTGACCGGACGGCGGCTGAACTTCCACCTGATCGATCTCGCCAAGGAATACGAGCGGCTGAAGTCTTGGCTGGCCGAGGAAAAACCCGACGCCGTCATCCATTTCGCCGAGCAGCGCGCCGCGCCCTATTCGATGAAATCCGACCGCCACAAGGTCTACACCGTCAACAACAATACCAATGCGACGCACAACCTGCTCGCCGCGCTGGTGGAGACGGGCATCGACGCGCATCTGCTGCATCTCGGCACGATGGGTGTCTACGGCTATTCCAGCGTCGGCGCGGCGATCCCCGAAGGCTATCTCGACGTCGAGGTCGAGACGCTCGCGGGCGACAAGGCAAAGCAGGAGATCCTGTATCCGACCAAGCCCGGCTCGGTCTATCACATGACCAAGAGCCTCGATCAGATCCTGTTCCAGTTCTACGCTCAGAACGACGGGCTGCGGATCACCGACCTGCATCAAGGCATCGTCTGGGGCACCCATACCGACCAGACCCGCCGCCACGAGCAGTTGATCAACCGCTTCGACTATGACGGCGATTACGGCACCGTGCTCAACCGCTTCCTGATCCAGGCGGCGATCGGCCACCCGCTCACCGTGCACGGCACGGGCGGGCAGACGCGCGCCTTCATCCATATCCAGGATTCGGTGCGCTGCATCGAACTGGCGCTGGGCGACGCGCCGAAATCGGGCGAGCGGGTGCGCATCTTCAACCAGATGACCGAAACGCACCGGGTCCGCGATCTGGCCGAGATGGTGGCGAAGAAGACCGGCGCCCGGGTCTCTTATCTGCCCAACCCGCGCAAGGAGGCCGAGGAGAACGATCTCGTCGTGAAGAACGACAAGTTCCTCGCGCTGGGCCTCGATCCGATCACCCTGCAGGAGGGGCTTCTGGACGAGGTGGTCGAGGTGGCGCGGAAATATGCGCACCGCATCGACCGGAGCCGCGTGCCCGCCGTTTCCGCTTGGACCCGGGATCTGGGCGCGCGGGTCGAGCGCGACCCCGAAGGCCGGGCGCTGCGCACCGTCTCATGAAGGATGGATTGCGCCCCGAAGGCCCGGCGATCGACCGCCGGGCCTTCGCCACCCTAGTCACCAATGCGGATTTCGCACGGGGCGCGAAGGCGCTGCTGCGCTCCCTCCGGCTGACCGGGACGACGGCCGATCTCGTCGTGCTGCACACCGGCGGGGTGGGGGAAGACGATCTCGCGCCGTTAAGGGCGCGTGGCGCCCGGCTGGTGCAGACGAAGCTGCTGCCGACCTCTCGGGACTTCAACGCCGCCCATGCGCGCGAGGCGCTGCACGGCGCGGCCCCCTTCACCAAGGGCGAGAAGCCGGCCTTCCACACCCCGCTCGACAACTTTGCCAAGCTCAGGCTGTGGCAGCTCGACTACGAGCGCGTCGTGTTCCTCGACGCCGACACGCTGGCGCTGCGCAACATTGACGCGCTGTTCGACTACCCGGAGTTCTGCGCCGCGCCGAACGTCTATGAGAGCCTCACAGACTTTCACCGGATGAATTCGGGCGTGTTCACCGCCCGGCCCGATCCGGCCACGTTCGACGCGATGCTGGCGCGGCTTGACGCGCCCGGCGCCTTCTGGCGGCGCACCGATCAGACTTTTCTGCAGGACTTTTTTCCCGACTGGCATGGCCTACCGGTGACCTGCAACACGCTGCAATATGTCTGGTTCAACCTGCCCGAGCTGTGGAGTTGGGAGCAGATCAAGGTGCTGCATTTCCAGTACGAGAAGCCATGGCAGGACCATGCCAAGGCCGAGCGGCTGCGGGTGCTGATCGATTTGTGGCGTGCCTATGAGGGCGACGGGCCGGTGCCCGATCTTGCGCATCTGCCGAACCCGTCATGAAGGTCGCGCTGACCGGGGCGACCGGGTTGGTCGGGCGGTTCCTACTTCGCGGCCTTGCGGCACGGGGGCACGAGGTGGTGACGCTTGGCCGGCAGGCGGTCGCAGGCAATGAACACCGGTGCTGGGCGCTGGGCGTGGCGGCGCCGCTCGCGGGCTGCGACGCGCTGGTGCATACGGCCTTTCTCCATGTGCCCGGGCGCTACCGCGGCGGTGAGGGCGACGATCCCGAAGGCTTTGTGGCGGCGAACCGCGACGGTTCGCTGCGGCTCTTCCGCGAGGCGCGGGAGGCGGGGCTCACCCATGCGCTCTTCCTGTCGAGCCGCGCGGTCTATGGCGACTACCCGTCCGGCACCGCGCTGACCGAGGATCTCGCGCCGCGTCCGGACACCCTCTATGGCGAGGTGAAATGGGCGGCGGAGCAGGGGCTCTCTGCGCTGGCCCGGCCCGGCTTCGCCACCGCCGCCATCCGCGCCACGGGAATCTACGGACCCTCTGGCGTTTCCAACCCGGATCACAAGTGGCGCGGGCTGTTCGAGGCCTTTCTTGCCGGGGAGACCGTTGCGCCGCGCGTCGCGACCGAACTGCATGGCGACGATCTGGCGGCAGCGGTGGCGTTGCTGCTGGAGGCGCCCGAGGCAGCGCTGGCCCCCCGCAGCTTCAACGCGTCGGACATCACGCTCGACCGGCGCGACCTGCTGGAGCGGGTTGCGCGGATTACCGGGCGGGACGGGCCGCTGCCCGATCGCGCCGACGCGTCGCGCGTCAGCGCTATGCGCTGCGACCGGCTTTGGCAGCTGAGCTGGCAGCCACGCGGCATGGAGGGGCTCGATGCCGCGCTGCGCGAGATGCTCTAGCGCACCGGACCGGTGATCCGGTTGACATGGCCCATCTTGCGGCCGGGCCGGGCCTCGGCCTTGCCATAGAGGTGGATGGCCGACTGGGTGGCTGCGATCTGCTGGATGCGGTCGACATCGTCGCCGATCAGATTCTCCATCACCACGTCCGAATGCCGCGCGCCGTCGCCCAGCGGCCAGCCTGCGACCGCGCGGACATGCTGCTCGAACTGGTCGATCAGGCAGCCATCCTGGGTCCAGTGGCCGGAATTGTGCACCCGCGGCGCGATCTCGTTGATCACGAGGCCCTGCGGCGTGACGAAGAGCTCCACACCCATGACGCCGACATAGTCGAGCTCGGTCAGGATCTTCGCTGCCAAGAGCACCGCGTCGGTACGCTGCGAGGCCGTGAGCCGGGCTGGCACGGTGGTCTCGCGCAGAATGCCGTCCTCGTGACGGTTCTCGCCGGGATCGAAGCAGGCGACCGCACCGTCGAGCCCGCGCGCACCGATCACGCTGACCTCGTGCGAGAACTCGACGAAGCCTTCGAGGATCGAGGGCGCGCCGTTCATCTCCGCCAGCGCCGCGGCGGCGGCATCCGCCGACATGATCCGTGCCTGTCCCTTGCCGTCATAGCCGAAGCGGCGGGTCTTAAGGATCGCCGGCGCACCGATCTCGGCCATCGCCGCGTCGAGCGAGCCGGCGTCGTCCACGGCGGCATAGGGCGCGGTGGCGAGGCCGAGGGAGCGTAGGAGGTTCTTTTCGTCGATCCGGTCCTGGCTGACCGCGAGGGCGCGCCGATTGGGGCGGATCGGCACGATCGATTCGATCAGGTCGAGCGAGGCCGTGGGTACGTTCTCGAACTCGTAGGTCACCACGTCGACCGAGCTGGCAAAGGCCCTGAGCGCCGCCTCGTCATCCCAGGCGGCGGTGGTGGCATGGGCCGCGACCTCGGCCGCCGGGACGTCGGAGCCGGGATCGTAGACATGGCATTTCAGGCCCAGCCTGGACGCCGCGACCGCGAGCATCCGGCCGAGCTGACCGCCGCCCAAGATCCCGATGGTCGAGCCGGGGCGCAGCGCGTCACTCATCGCGGGGCTCCTCGGGGATGGAGGCCGACAGCGCCTCGCGCCAGTTGTCGAGCCGCTGCGCCAGTGCCGGATCGCCCAGCGCCAGGATGCCCGCGGCCATCAGCCCGGCATTGGCCGCCCCCGCCGATCCGATTGCCATGGTAGCGACGGGAAAGCCGCGCGGCATCTGCAGGATGGAGTAGAGCGAGTCGACGCCCGACAGCGCACGGGTCTGCACCGGCACGCCGATCACCGGCAGGCGGGTCTTCGATGCCATCATGCCGGGCAGATGCGCGGCACCGCCGGCCCCCGCAATGATCACCTCAAGGCCGCGGGCAACGGCGGTCTTGCCGTAATCCCACAGCCGGTCCGGGGTGCGGTGCGCCGAGACGATCCGGGTTTCGTATTCCACGCCCAGCTCGTCGAGCATCTGCGCCGCTTCGCGCATCGTCGCCCAGTCCGACTGGCTGCCCATGATGATGCCGACCTTCACGCCCATGCCGATCCCTTCCTTGCAGTTGAGGCGGGACTACACCGGTGCGGGACGCGACGGCAAGCAGATCAGGCGATGATGTCCGGCAATATCCGGTCCTCGATCCGGGTGATCCGGTCCTTGAGCTGCAGTTTCTGCTTTTTGAGCCGCCGCAGCCGCAACATGTCGGCTCCGCCGCGCTCCTCGAGCGCGTGGATCGCCTCGTCGAGATCGCGATGCTCGCGCTTGAGCACCTCGAGCTCCACCCGGAGCACCTCGATCTCTTCCATCTTCGCCGACTTGTTCATGCTCGTCTGCCCTGCGTCTTTGGCCCTTATCATAGAAGCTGCGCCGCCAGCCGCCTAGCCCCGCACCTTGCAAGGCGGAATTTCGCCACCCATATTGAGGTTAAGGCGGCTGCCGATGCCGGGGCCGCTGACGGACGGTCGCTTGGGCAGAGGACGTGTCGCATGACGAAGCTGACATTGGGGACGCACCCCTTCCTTCTGGGGTTCGAACAGCTTGAAAGGCTGGTCGAACGAACCGCGAAGGCGTCGGGAGACGGATATCCGCCCTATAACATCGAGCAGACGTCGGAGCGGTCCTACCGGATCACGCTCGCCGTGGCCGGGTTCGCCGAATCCGACCTCTCGATCACGGTCGAGGACAACCAGCTCGTGGTGCGCGGACGCCAGTCCGACGCCGGCTCCGAGCGGGTGTTCCTGCATCGTGGCATCGCCGCACGCCAGTTCCAGCGCAGCTTCGTGCTGGCCGATGGCGTCGAGGTGGGCGAGGCGGTGATGGAGAACGGCCTGCTGCATATCGACCTCTCCCGTCAGCCCGCCGACAGCGTCGTGCAGACGATCCGCATCAAGAGGAGTGGAACATGAACACGCAATTCCGCCATCCCAAGCTGACCGAAGACGAAAGCAAGCTGGTCTACGTCAAGCCCGTGGCCGTCGCCGACCTTCCAGAAGAGGTGCAGGAACAGGCCGAGGGTCTGGAGGTACTGTTCGCCGTGCATGACAGCGATGGCCAGCAGCTCGCGCTCGTGGCCGACCGCCGGTTGGCCTTCACGTTGGCGCGGCAGCACGACATGCATCCGGTGACGCTGCACTGAACCGCGCGGCATCGACGGAAACGAAAAAGGCGCGCCCCGAGGGGCGCGCCTTTCGCGTGTCTGGCGTGGCGATCAGCCCGCGATCAGGCCCATCTGCTCGAGCTTCAGGATCACCTGATGCGCGCAGTTGTCGACGTCGGTGCCCTCGGTCTCGACGCGAAGCTCCGGGCTCTCGGGGACGTCATAGGGATCCGAGATGCCGGTGAACTCCTTGATCTTCCCCTCGCGGGCGAGCTTGTAGAGCCCCTTTCGGTCGCGCCGCTCGCATTCCTCGATGGAGGTCGCGACATGCACCTCGATGAAGGCGCCGAAATTCTCGACATCCTCGCGCACGGCGCGGCGCGTCGCGGCATAGGGCGCGATCGGCGCGCAGATCGCGATGCCGCCGTTCTTGGTGATCTCGCTCGCCACGTAGCCGATGCGGCGGATGTTGAGGTCGCGGTGCTCCTTGGAGAAGCCCAGCTCCGAGCTGAGATTCTTGCGCACGATGTCGCCGTCGAGCAGCGTCACCGGGCGGCCGCCCATCTCCATCAGCTTGACCATCAGCGCATTGGCGATGGTCGACTTGCCGGAGCCGGAGAAGCCGGTGAAGAACACCGTGAAGCCCTGCTTGGAGCGCTCGGGCGAGGTGCGGCGCAGCTCGCGGACCACCTCGGGGAAGGAGAACCACTCGGGGATCTCGAGACCCTCGGCCAGGCGGCGGCGCAGCTCGGTGCCCGAGATGTTGAGCACGGTCGAGCCTTCGGGCACCTCGTCGATCGGGTAGTACTGGGCCTTCTCCTGCACGTAGACCATGTGCTTGAAGTCGACCATTTCGATGCCGATTTCCTCTTGGTGCTGGCGCACCAGCTCCTGGGCGTCGTAGGGGCCGTAGAAATCCTCGCCCTGGCTGTTCTTGCCCGGACCCGCGTGGTCGCGGCCGACGATGAAATGGGTCAGGCCGTGGTTCTTGCGGATCAGCGCGTGCCACAGCGCCTCGCGCGGGCCGCCCATGCGCATCGCGAGGTTGAGCAGCGACAGGTGCGTGGTGGAGGACGGGTACTTGTCGAGCACCGCCTCGTAGCAGCGCACGCGGGTGAAGTGGTCGACATCGCCCGGCTTGGTCATGCCCACCACCGGGTGGATCAGCAGGTTGGCCTGCGCCTCGCGGGCGGCGCGGAAGGTCAGCTCCTGATGCGCGCGGTGCAGCGGGTTGCGGGTCTGGAAGGCAACGATGCGCTGCCAGCCCATCTTGCGGAAATAGGCGCGCAGCTCGTTCGGCGTGTCGCGCCGTGCCTTGAAGTCGTAATGCACCGGCTGCTGGATGCCGGTCACCGGGCCGCCGAGATAGACGTTGCCCGCGTGGTTGTGCAGGTAGTTCACCGCCGGGTGGGCGCTGTCATCGGCACCGAAGACCTTCTCGGCCTCGCGCGACTTGTTGGGCACCCATTTGTCGGTGACGGTCATGGTGGCGAGGATCACGCCCTCCTGGTCGCGCAGGGCGATGTCCTGGCCCAGCTCGACCGTCTCGGCGAACTTCTCGGAGACGTCGAGCGTGATCGGCATCGGCCACAGCGCACCGTCCTGGGTGCGCATGGTCTCGACGACGCTGTCGTAATCCGCTTCGGAGAGGAAACCCTTGAGCGGGTTGAAGCCGCCGTTCATCAGCAGCTCGAGATCGCAGATCTGGCGCGGCGTCAGGTCGTGCGAGACGAGGGTCCCGGCCTCGACCTTCAGCTTCTGGGCAGACTCGTAGGAAACATAGAGTTCGGGAATCGGGGCGAGGTTCGAGGCCATCAAAGCAGTTCTCCAGGGGCCGAAAATGGGGGGCTCTTGCCGCTCCTAGACCGCGTCTTTGCCGTGTCGCAAGGGGAGGGACGTGCAAAACGGACCGTTTTCCACGAGAGGCGGCCGCTGCGGAACGGAGAGGCAAAGAGGCAGGCGAAAGGCGAACACGCCGCCTAGCGATCAGGCAGCGGTTCGGGCCAGCGCCGCGAGGCGCCTGCCTGATGCAGCCCGGATGCGGAGAACAGCACCAGATGCGCATGCTCGGGCGCCTTGCGCGAGCGATAGAGAAAACCGGTCGCACCGAGCGCGCGCGTCCGGTCGGAGGCGCGCCAGCTGCGGGCGGGGCGACCCGCGGCCCGGTCCTCTGCCCATCGTGCCGTCAGATCGTCGGGACATACGCCCAAGGCAACGCAGTTTTCGTCTTCACGCAGATCGGCGATGCGGTGCGCGTCCAGCTTTAGCGGCCAGAGCCGGCGCGGCGGGTCGTCCGGACGCAGATAGGTGGCTAGTGCCACTGCCGCCCCTTCGGGGCTCAGCGAAGCGTAGATCGCGGGTTGGCCGTCATGGTGAAACCGGCCTTCGGGGTTGGCGACAAAGGCCAGCGGGTCGGCTCCGGCGGCGCAGATCCGCCATAGCCGACCCGAAAAGGGGCGGAGAAGCTCCGCCCCGTCCATCACTTCGCGGTTGCGGCTTCGGGCGCGCCGTAGCCCAGCGGCAGCGTCTCGTCCTTTTCATGGCCCGCCACTTCCGCGGCCTGACCGTGCTCGGCCAGGAAACGTTCGGCATCCAGCGCGGCCATGCAGCCCATGCCGGCCGAGGTCACGGCCTGACGATAGACATGGTCGGTCAGGTCGCCGGCGGCGAAGACGCCCGGGATCGAGGTGCGGGTCGTACCCGGCTCGACCTTCACGTAGCCGCCGTGATGCGTCTCGAGCTGATCCTTCACCAGTTCGGAAGCAGGGGCATGGCCGATCGCGATGAAGACGCCCTTGGCAGGAATCTCGGTGATCTCGCCGGTCCGCACGTCCTTGGCCCGGATCGCCGTCACGCCCTTCGGATTGTCCTCGCCCACCACCTCGTCGAGCTGGTGATGCCACAGCGTCTCGACCTTCGGGTGCTCGAACAGGCGCTTTTGCAGCACCATCTCCGCGCGCAGCTCGTCGCGACGGTGGATCAGCGTGACCTTGGAGGCGAAGTTGGTGAGGAACAGCGCCTCTTCCACGGCGGTGTTGCCGCCACCGACCACGACGATCTCCTGGCCGCGATAGAAGAAGCCGTCGCAGGTTGCGCAGGCGGAGACGCCGAAGCCCTTGAAGGCCTCTTCGGAGGGCAGGCCGAGCCACTTGGCGCGGGCGCCGGTGGCGAGGATCACAGCCTCGGCCACGTATTCGGTGCCGCTGTCGCCACGAGCCACGAAGGGCCGCTTCGACAGGTCGAGATCGGTGATGATGTCGGTGATGATCTCGGCGCCCATCTCGCGCGCATGGGCTTCCATCCGCACCATCAGGTCGGGGCCCTGCACGGTGGTGTCGCCGGGCCAGTTCTCGACATCGGTGGTGGTGGTGAGCTGGCCGCCCGGCTCGAGGCCCTGCACCAGGATCGGCTGCAGCATCGCACGGCTGGCATAGACCGCGGCGGTGTAACCCGCCGGGCCGGAACCGATGATGAGAACCCGAGTGTCGCGCCGCGTGGTCATGGGACGTCCCCTTGCAAGCCTGAAGTCGGCTGCATATAGCCACTGTCCCCGGCGCTGCAAACCCCGCTGCGCGGGAAGCGGTTCGACCTGCGGCCGCCGCGTCACCCTCAGGGTCACGATGTTGCGCACGCGTGCAATATTCTTGCGCCCGCACGCGGTCTGTCCTAGGTGATGCGCAAGATTCATGGAGAAGATGATGCCCGGGGCGAAACTCGACGAGATCGACAGGATGATCCTGGCCGAGCTGCAGGCCGATGGCCGGATGACGAATGTGGAGCTGGCCCGCCGCGTCGGCATTTCGGCGCCGCCCTGCCTGCGCCGAGTGCGCACGCTCGAGGAGCAGGGCTACATTTGCGGCTACCATGCCGATGTCGACGCCCGCGAACTAGGCTTCGACGTGTCGGTTTTCGCCATGGTCCGGCTGGTGAGCCAGTCCGAGGCGGAGCTGTCGGCCTTCGAGGCCCGGTGCAACGGCTGGCCGCTCGTGCGCGAGTGTCACATGCTCAACGGCGAGGTGGACTTCATCCTCAAATGCGTGGCGCCCGACCTGCGCAGCTTCCAGTCCTTTCTCACCGGCGAGCTGACCGCGGCCCCGAATGTCGCCAGCGTCAAGACCTCGCTGGTGATCCGCAACGCCAAGGCCGAGCCCGGCGTGCCCTTCGACGTGCTCGAGGAGCGGTTGTCGCGCAAGGCCTGAGGCGCGGGCCTCAGGCGACCTGATCGAGTTCGGCCAGCCGCAGCCTCGGCAGGGCAGGCGGGCCGAAATCCTCGATCCGCTCGAGATGCGGAAAGCACGACAGGAACAGCGCGCGGTCCTCGGGCGAAAGGCGCGCCAGCCGGGCTGGGCCGGGGTGGTAGCTCTCGACCTCGACGCCGTTGGCGAGAATACGTTCGTGCCGCTCGAAGCCCAGATGGAACACCTGCACCGCCGAGGGCGGGCGTAGCTCCACCACCCCCATCCCGTCGATCAGGTCGCGCGCCGGCAGGGCTGCGGCCCGGTGTCCGGTCAGCCGCTCGATCGCGGCGCCGTGGCGAACCAGATTGGCCATCGGCCCGAGCACGAGGTCGTGCATCGGCCGCGCGATCCCCAGAGCGTCGGCTGCGACCCGGGTGAGGCGGCCCATCTCGGGCGACTGGCCGGGCACGTCCGCGACCAGCGTCGTGCCGCCACGCCAAAGCAGGGTGCGAAAGCCGCGTCCCACCGTCTTGACCTTGTCGCCGGGCAGCAGGTCCTCGACCGCGACGAGGCCGCGTTCGGTCGGGATCTGGGCGCCATGCGCAAAGGCCGCGACCGCTTCCTCGAAGATCGGGGCGGCGGGGACGGTGCGGCTGCACTCGACGATATCGCCGGGGTGATCGCGACAGAGCGTCATGATCTCGATCCGCCGCATCAGCGTCGGCTGTGCGGGTGGCGATGTGTCGTGATGGGACGCGGGGAGCGACGCCCCGGCGCGGGCCGGGACGCGAGTAACGGGCAGGGGTAGTGCCATGCGATCACCTTTCGGTCGTCACATCGGCTGTCGGCCCCCACCGACAACACCCGAAGCTGTTGGGTTCCCGGCGACAATGGGTCGGCGGAGCACGATTGTCAAAGATGTCGGGCGAAACGGATTGTTTCGGGCCTCAGAGCCGGATCGCCGCGATCAGCCGACCGTAATCGGCCTCGCGCGCATGGGTGGCGCGGCGATAGCTGAAGAACCGCGCCGGATCGGAATAGGTGCAGTGCCGGGTCCATTCGGCCGAGGCGATGCCCGCGGCGCGCAGTCGGCGCAGACCGAAGCCCGGCAGGTCGAAGAGCAGCCGGTCGCCCTGGCCTTGCGCGAAATGCCGCGCCGCCTCCGGGTCTTCTGCGAGAAAGGCGTCGAGCATTTCCGGGCCGACCTCGTAGCAGCGCTGACTGATGGTCGGGCCGATCACCGCGCGGATCCGATCGCGCCGCGCGCCAAGATCCACCATCGCGTCGATCGTGGCGTCGAGCACGCCCGCCAGCGCTCCCTTCCAGCCCGCATGGGCGGCCCCGATCACCTGCGCCTCGGCATCGGCGAAGAGCACAGGCTGGCAATCGGCGGTGAGAATGGTGAGCGCGAGGCCGGGGCGGTTGGTGACCAGCGCGTCGGCGCGGGCCGGCTCGCCCCCCGGCGCGGTGACCTTCACCACGTCGGCGGAGTGGATCTGGTAGAGGCCGATCAGCGCCTCGGGCGCCACCTCCATCTCGCGCGCCACGCGGGCGCGGTTGATACGGACCGCCTCGTGCTGGTCGGAGCTGCCAGGACCACAGTTGAGACCGGCAAAAACGCCGGACGAGGCGCCGCCGGCACGGCCGAAGAAGCCATGGCGCAGCGGCGCGAGGCTGTCGGCGGTGATGATGTCGAGCGGCGTTGCGGCGTTCACGTCTCAAATCCGGGTGGCGGCGGGGCATTGCACGGATGAAGTGCGGCTACCTTGAACAGGTCGCCCATTTCTTCGGGGTGGGTCAAGCGGCGATGCGCGGCAACATGGCGGTCGAGCGCCGCCCCTTCGAGTCGCGCGGCCAACGCCTGGGCGCGCGCCGTGATGCCGAGACGTTCGAGAAAGACGCCTTGCGGCACCGGCCCGGCGCAGGCGGCCGGGGCGGCGGCGCGGGCCAGCGCGTCGAAATCGACATGCGCGGTCAGGTCGGCGGCGCCGGGCGCATCGAGCGGATCGACCTTGCGGTGGCCCTGCACCGCCTGGAAGCTGTCGCCGGTCGTGCCGCGGCCGCCGTAATCGACGATCAGCGCCGCGCCGCCATTCTCGGCGATGCGGGCGCCGATTTCGCCGACCAGCGCGGGCAGGGCCGGGGAGATCTCGACCATGTCGCCGTCGACCGTGTTGGCCAGGCGGTGTTCAAGTTGCGTCAGCGGCGCAGGCGCGGTCAGGCCGAAGACCAGCCGGTCGCCGTCGCGCCCGATCACCCGCTCGCGCCAGCCGGACCCGTCGCGAATGAACTGGCGGATCGGCAGCGCGTCGAAGAACTCGTTGGCGACGAGGAAGAGCGGCAGATCGTCAGGGATCTGGTCGAGCCGGTCGTGCCATGTCGCGTCGGGCAGCCGCTCGGCCTGCGCCGCGCGCAAAGTGGGCGATGCCTCGACCAGATGCAGGCGGAGCGCGGCGTGAAAGCCCGGGACCCGGGCGGTGGCGCGCAGAATGTCGGCCATCAGCGTGCCGCGCCCTGGCCCCGGCTCGACCAGCGCGAACGGCGCGGGTGCGCCTTGCTCGAGCCAGGCTTGTGCCAGGGCGAGGCCGATCAGCTCGCCGAACATCTGGCTGATCTCGGGCGCGGTGGTGAAATCGCCGCCCGTGCCCAGCGGGTCGCGGGTCGTGTAATAGCCATGCACCGGATGCAGCAGGCATTCGGTCATGTAATCGGCGATGCCGATCGGCCCGGTGGCGGCGATGCGCCGCAGCAAGATATCACGTAGCGCCGTCATGCCGTGGCGGGCGCTCGGCGCCGGGCATGGGCGATCACCGCGATCCCGGCGAGGATCATCGGCAAGGACAGGATCTGGCCCATCGTCAGGCCCCAGCCATCGACATGCAGCGCCAGACCGAGCGGGTTGCCGGGCGAGACGAACTGCGCGTCGGGCTGGCGCACGAATTCCACCAGAAAGCGTCCTATGCCGTAGACCAGAAAGAAGGTGCCCGACAGCATCCATGGCCGCTTCAGCGCACCCCAGCGGAACGCCATGAGGATGAACAGCACCAGCAGGAACAGCCCCTCGATGCCGGCCTCGTAGAGCTGCGAAGGATGGCGCGCACACAGGCCTTCGATGCCGGGGCAGTCCTGCGCTGCCGCGCCCGGGAAGATCACGCCCCAGGGAAGGTCGGTGGGCCGGCCCCAGAGCTCGGCATTGACGAAGTTGGCGAGGCGGCCCAGCAGGATCGCGGGCGGGGTGGCCAGCGCGATGGTGTCGGCGACGCCGCCGAGCGGCAGGCGGTGGCGGCGCGCGAAGATCAGGATCGCGAGGATCACACCGATGAAGCCGCCATGGAAGGACATGCCGCCCTGCCACAGGAAGGGGATCTCCCAAGGGTGGGTCAGGTAGTAGCCCGGCTGGTAGATCAGCACGTAGCCCAGCCGCCCGCCGCCAATGATCCCGAGGATGACCCAGCTCAGCAGGTTCTCGAGCTCGGGCGGGGTCATGGCCGGGCGGTCGCCGGGCCACAGGCCGGGGCGCTTGAGCGCCGCGACCGAAAGCCGCCAGCCCGCGAGGATGCCGACGATATAGGCCAGCGCGTACCAGCGCAGCGCGAATTCGAACCCGCCAAGCGAGATCGTGAAGATCTCGGGCGAGATCTCGGGGAAGGGGATGCCATTCATGGCGCGATACCTGCGGCGGGGTGCCGGGGCTTGTCAATCCGGGCAACCGCGAGGGAGGGCGGGGCCTCGCCATGTCGTGAGCGGCCCACGCCGGCACGCGCGTCGTTGCCTTGTCGCCGGGCCCAGCGCCGCCCATATAGAGGCCAGCCCGAAACAGCGGAGACCCGCCATGCAATCGAGAAACAAGATCTTCGACGATCTGTCGCAGCTGATGACCAACGCGATGGGCGTGGCGCAGGGCGCGAAGGACGAGGCCAACAACGCCATGAAGTCGATGCTCGACCGTTGGCTGGCGGATCGTGACCTCGTGACCCGCGAGGAGTTCGACGCGGTGCGCGCCATGGCGCAGAAGGCACGCGAGGAGAACGAGGCGCTCAAGGCCCGGATCGCCGCGCTGGAGACCAAGACCTCGAACTGATCGCCCGGTCGGTCATCGAGATGTGAGAGGGGCGGCCCGTCGGGGCCGCCCTCTTGCATGTCAGGAGGCGCGGTGCGGCGGCGCGTCATTGCGCCATTCCACCAGGGGGCCGCCGCAGGGCGCGTAGATGCGGTCGACCGTCTCGACAACTGCCCCCGGTTCGGCTCGCGCGAACAATGCCTCGAAAGCGGCGATCAGCGCTGGGCCGATTTCGCTCTCCGCCTCGCGCAACAGGCGCAAGGCGTGCTTGCCGCGCCCGCTCCAAAGCCCGCGCGACCGGCGCAGGTGATCCAGCGCGTGCGGATAGAGCAGCGCACCGATGATGCGGATCTCGTCGGGATCGGTCGCGCCGCGCAGGTCTTCGAGCAGGTCGCCCGCGATGAAGCGAGAGCGCTCGAGCTCCGCTGCGCTCCAGGGGCGCGGACCTTCGGCAAGGCGGCGCTCGGCCAGACTTCGCGCCGCGTCCGCCACCGGGCCGGCGCGCAGGACGACGCTGCGGGTCACCATGTCCATGAGCACCGGGAGGCCGCGCGCGGCATCCTTCTCGAAGAACAGGTCGAGCGAGTCGAGATCATGCACGAAGACCTCGAAGAGCCGCCCCTCTTCGAGAAAGCTCTCTCGCCATGCATGGTCGAGCTGGTCGAAGACGACGACGAGGTCGATGTCGGAGCTTCGCGTGCCAGTACCGCGCGCCAGCGAGCCGGTCCAGAACAGGGCTGCTGCGCCGGGGTAGCGGGCTTCGGCCACGCGCCGGGCCAAGGCTTCGTGAAGGGTCATGATGTCACCGGTTCGAACGGTGGCGGGCGGCCATGGCGACCGCCCGCCGCTGGATCAGCCCTCGAAGACTTCGAGATAGGCGCTCAGGATGTCGCGCGCGGCCTCGAGATCGGTACGGTCGACCATCTCGGTCACGGTGTGGATGTAGCGGGTGCCGACCACCACGCCGATGGCGCGTGCGCCCGCCGCCGCCTGCTGCGCCGCCGCGCCGTCCTGGCCGCCGGCAGCCAGCATGGTGCGCTGGAACGGGATCTCTTTCTCGCGCGCGAGCTTCTCGAAATCGGCGACAAGGCCGCGATCGGAGATGAAGCTGCCGTCGCGCACATGCAGGCCGAAGCCGTCGCCTTGCCGGGTGGTGCGGTCCTTGTCGGGGACGCCGGGCGTGTCGCAGGCCAGCGTCGTGTCGACGCCGATGCCGATGTCGGGACGCACCTTGTAGGCGGCGGTCTTGGCGCCGCGCAGCCCGACCTCCTCCTGGCAGGTGAAGGCGACGTGGATCTCGGCGCCGCGGCCCTTGTCGCCGAGCTGGCGGATCGCCTCGATGCCGAGCCAGCAGGCAACGCGGTTGTCGAGTGCCTTGGAGACGAACTTTTCGCCCATCTCAAGGAACGGCTCGTCCATCACCACCATGTCGCCGACCTTGATCCTGTCGGCTGCCTTCGTTCCGAGACCGGTGTCGACGAAGAACTCGGTCGGGGTCGGGATCTTCTTGCGCTCTTCGGGGGTGGAGATGTGCACCGGCTTGCCGCCCGGGTTCATCACGCCCTTGATGTCGCCATCGTCGGTGCAGACCAGCACCCGGCGCGAGAACAGGTTGCGCGGGTCGAAGCCACCCACCGGGTGCAGCCAGACGAAACCCTTCTCGTCGATATGGCTGACCAGGAAGCCGATCTCGTCCATGTGGCACAGCAGCATGATCCGCGGCGCGTCCTCGCGTCGCGCATCGCGACGGCACAGCAGGCTGCCCATCGGGTCGGTCTCGACATGGTCGAACAGGCCCTCGATCTCGGCGGTGATCAGGTCGCGCACGCGATGTTCGTGCCCCGGCACGCCGGGGGTTTCGCACAGGCGCTTGAGAAGGTCGGTGTTCATGCAGGTCTCCCGTTTTGCCGCGCAAGCTGCCGCAAGCCGGGCAACGGCGCAACGGGCGCGCGACGGCAGCCGCGGGCAGGCACCGATTCGGTTATCCACAAGAAATGTCGGGGGTGATTCTCGAATCGGCCGAATCTGGAGGATTATCCCCAAGAAACGGCTTTACAGCGACTCGGTCGAGACTCACCATATACACCCGAAGCCGGGCGGGTGAAAGCACCCTCCGACCGAACCCAGGACGGGCGTTCCGCTGCCCGTCGCCGCAAAGAAAAGAGGCCGTCATGGCGCTGTCAGAGTCGTTTCTCGACGACGAGATTCACCCGATCGACCTGGTCGAACAGGTCGCCGACCTGAACGCCTGGTCGGTGGAGCGCGTGGCCGAGGACCAGATCGCGATGACGCTGTCGGGTCAGTGGCGGGATTACGCGGTGACGCTGGCCTGGCAGCCCGCCGACGAGACGCTGCGCCTGGCCTGCATGTTCGAGATGCAGCCCCCCGAGCCGCGCCTGCCGCAGATCCTCGACCTCATCAACCGCATCAACGACCGCTGCTGGATGGGTGGCTTCGGCTGGTGGGGCGAGCAGGAGATGATGGTCTATCGCTACGGGCTGGTGCTGGCTGGCGGGCAGATCGCCGGGGCCGAGCAGGTCGACCGGATGATCCAGACCGCCTTCGCGGCCTGCGAGCGGTTCTACCCGGCCTTCCAACTGGTGTCCTGGGCGCATCGCGATCCGGCGGCGGCGATGCAGATCGCCATCGCCGAGGCCTACGGCCGGGCCTGATCGGGCTGCGGGATCAGAACCACTGACCGGGCTCGATCAGCCCGAGATCCAGAAGCTGGCGCGAGTGCCAATCGAACCGCGAGGCGCCCGGCCAGTCGAAGCCGCCGATCGTCTCGCGCGAGGCAGGGTTGCGGCGCAGCGCCTTGGCCGCGCGAAACGAGGCAATGGCGACTGTGGGCGAGCGGTGCCAGGGGCATTGCAAGCTGTTGTATTCCGCCTGGTCGAACAGCCGGTCCGGCCCGAGCCGCAGCCCCGACGCCGCGCGGAACAGGCCGGGGCGCTGGATCTGTCGGCGGTCCTCGGGGGCGTGTTCTTCAAAGCGCAGCCGCAACCCGCCGAAGATGTCCCATTGTCGGTCGAGCTCGTGGCCATGGGCGTCGCGGCGGCCATGGGCGAAATAGCCGATCCGGTCGAGATGCGCCGCCTCGGGCGAGACGCCGCCCGGATGCGCGTCGAGATCGGCGGCGAAGAGATCGACCGTCACGCCCCCCAGCGCGTCGCGCCGCTCCTCCATCGCAAAGGTGCAAAGTTCGGCCACGCCCCGATCCTCGCAGAAGGGGAAAAACAGGTACTCGGCGTTGAAGCCGTAGAACATCCAGCGCCCCGGCGCCGCCGCCGCGATCACCGCGTTGACGATGTTCGTGACCGCCGACCCGCCGCGGGTTTCGGCACGCAGCAGCCTGATCCGGGGGTCCGCGAGGGCGGGGCGGGGCAGGTCGTCCGGCACCACCGCCAGAACGCAGGCGAAGCCGAGATCGAGGTGATGGCGCAGCGTTCCGTCGAGCTCGACGCCGTCCTCGGCCAGCACCAGCCCCAGCGGCCCCTCGCCGGATCCTGCCAGCGCCGCGCCCAGCGCCTCGATGCCGTGATGCTCCATCGCCGCCCCTCTTGCCGTTCCGACAGGGATGGCCGGGCCGGGCCGACATTGCAAGATGCCGGGCTTTGGCCTACACCGCGCCCCTGATCTCGCAGAGGATGGCCGCGATGGACCAGGCGCCCAAGAAGCTCTTCATCAAGACCTATGGCTGTCAGATGAACGTCTATGACAGCGAGCGCATGGCCGAGGCGCTGGGCGCGTCCGGCTACGTCACCACCGAGGTGGCCGACGAGGCCGACATGGTGCTGCTCAACACCTGCCACATCCGCGAGAAGGCCGCCGAGAAGGTCTATTCCGACCTCGGCCGGCTGCGGCCGCTCAAGGAGGCGAAGCCCGGACTGAAAATCGGCGTCGCGGGCTGCGTGGCGCAGGCCGAGGGCGAGGAGATCCTCAACCGCATGCCGCTGGTCGACCTCGTGGTGGGGCCGCAGAGCTACCACCGGCTGCCCGAGATGGAAGCCCGGGTCGGGCAGGGCGGTCGCGCCGTCGACACCGAGTTTCCCGAAGACGACAAGTTCGAGACGCTGAAGACCCGTCCCAAGGCCAAGCGCGGCCCGACGGCCTTTCTGACCGTGCAGGAGGGCTGCGACAAGTTCTGCGCCTTCTGTGTGGTGCCCTATACCCGCGGCGCCGAAGTCAGCCGTCCGGCGGCGCGGATCGTCGCCGAAGCGCGCGGGCTGGTCGAGGCGGGGGTGCGCGAGATCACCCTGCTGGGCCAGAACGTCAACGCGTGGCACGGCGATCTCGACGGTGCGGAGGGCGGGCTCGCGGCCTTGGTCGGTCAACTCGCGCAGATCGATGGGCTTGAGCGGATCCGCTACACCACCTCTCATCCCAACGACATGGACGAGGCGCTGATCGCGGCGCATGGGAACGAGGCGAAGCTGATGCCCTATCTGCACCTGCCGGTGCAGTCGGGCTCTGACCGCATTCTCAAGGCGATGAACCGCAAGCACACCGCGGAGCAGTATCTGCGCCTGATCGAGCGGATTCGTGCGGCGCGCCCCGACATCCTGCTTACCTCGGATTTCATCGTGGGCTTTCCCGGCGAGACCGATGCCGATTTCGACGCGACGATGGATCTGGTGCGGGAGGTCCGCTACGGCTCGGCCTTCTCCTTCAAGTATTCGCCGCGCCCCGGCACGCCTGCCGCCGAGCGCAAGACGCAGGTGGCACCGGAGGTGATGGACGTGCGGCTGCAGCGGCTGCAGGGCCTTCTGGGCGAGCAACAGCGCGCGGCGCAGGAGGCGATGGTCGGCCAGGAAACCACCGTGCTGTTCGAGAAGACGGGACGGCTGCCCGGCCAGATGGTCGGCAAGTCCGAGCACCTCTTCGCGGTACATGTCGAGGCGCCCGAAAGCCTGCGCGGCGAGATCGCGCGTGTGCAGATCACCGCGTCGGGGCCGAACTCGCTGGCAGGGACGTTGATCGACTGAGGCTGCGGGGGAATCGGTCTCACCACAGCAGGATTGCGGCAGAATCGAGGCGTCGCAGACGCCTCGATCGGGCGTTTCGAGCCGCCGCGTCGCGGCTTGAAGGACAATTCCCTTCAATCGGCCTCCACTGTTGCGTCTAGTATCGGCAATTTCATGCCGAGGCCTTCCCAAAGCCCTGATCCGCATTAACACTTGGATCCAGCCGATCTCCGCCCGGCTGCCAAGGTGGAGATCATCGCGTCAGAAGTTCGGGAAGGATTGGAACAAGTGGCCTCATTCATGACGGAAAAGTTGCGCGCCGCGGCCGGGGGGATCGTGGTGGCTGCGCTGGCATTCGGGTCGCTGAGCGCGCCGGCGCTGGCGCAGGATCCGCGGATCATCCCCGCCGAACGCTACACGCCCAACATCTGGATCGATCCCGACGGGTGCGAACACTGGGCGATGGATGACGGCGCCGAGGGGTTCATGGGCCCGCGCCGCCTGCGCGACGGCTCGCCGGTCTGTCATCGCTCGGAGATCTGCGGCGTGGTGCCGACCGACACGCTGTTCGCCACCGACAAATGGCACATTTCGGCCGCCGGCCGCGCCCGGCTGCGCCAGTTCTTCACCCAAGCCAACGCCTTCGGCTTCCTGATCTACGGCCATACCGACAGCCGCGCGAGCGACGAGTACAACATCACCCTGTCCGACAACCGCGCCCGCGCAGTGGCGCAGGTGGCGCAGGAGGTGGGTGCCCGCGTGGTTGATGTGCGCGGCTTTGGCGAGCGCAAGCCCAAGGCGTCGAACGCCACCGCCGCCGGGATGCAGGCCAACCGCCGCGTCGAAGTCTATTGCCTGCGTTGAGGAGCACGAACATGACGATTTCCAAGAGCTTCGCGATCCTCGGCCTGCTCGGCGCCGCCGCCGCCTGCGCCCCGATCGGTCCGGACAAGACCGTCGACCGGGGCATCAATTCGCATGACCTGTCGACCATGGTGGCGGGTATCTGGGTCGACCCGGATGGCTGCGATCACTGGATCATCGATGACGGCGTCGAGGGCTACATGTCCGAGCGCCTGACGCCGGACGGGCTTCCGGTCTGTTCGGGTGTGGCGCAGCCCAACGTCGTGGTCGGGCCGTTCAAATCCGGCTCTCCGATCCCCGATCCGCTCTGAGCCCGCATAACGGGCGAAATCCAAGGGGCCGCGCCGCAAGGCGCGGCCCTTTTCGCACGGCATCGGGGAAACCGCGCATCGCGCCGCGCGTTGATTGCCATAGCTCGCCTGATCCGCTTGCGCGGCCCGCCGCGAATTGCGACCATCGGGGGGTCCATCGGCGCCACCCGGCATGAGGAGTTCTGCTTGTCCATCGCCACCCCGACCGAGACCGTTCTCGAGTTTCCGAATAATTTCCTTCTGATAGATCTGTGCGGTGAGCATGACCGGCACATCGCGGCGATCGAGGAGCGGCTGGGGGTACAGATCCTGCGGCGCGGCAATCGGCTCTCCGTGATCGGCGAGGACGACTCGGGCACGGAGGCGGCGCGGGTGCTCAACGCGCTCTATGCTCGGCTCGAAGCCGGCCGGCCGGTGGAGCCCGGCGACGTGGACCGTGAACTGCGGATGGCGGCGCCCGAACCCGTCGACGCCGATCAGATCGACCTGTTCAAGGCCGACCCGGCAGCCGAGCGCATCGAGATCAAGACCCGTCGCAAGCTCGTCGAGCCTCGGACCGAGGCCCAGAAGGCCTATGTGCGCGCGCTGTTCGACAACGAGCTGTGCTTCGGCATCGGCCCGGCCGGTACCGGCAAGACCTATCTCGCCGTGGCGGTGGGCGTGTCGATGTTCCTGCAGGGCCATGTCGACAAGATCATCCTGAGCCGCCCGGCGGTCGAGGCGGGCGAGAAGCTCGGCTACCTGCCCGGCGACATGAAGGAGAAGGTCGATCCCTACATGCAGCCGCTCTACGATGCGCTGAACGACTTCCTGCCCGGCAAGCAGGCCTCCAAGATGATGGAGGAGAAGGTGATCGAGATCGCGCCGCTCGCCTTCATGCGCGGCCGGACCCTGAGCCGCGCCTTCGTCGTGCTCGATGAGGCGCAGAACGCCACGACGATGCAGATGAAGATGTTCCTCACCCGTCTGGGCGAGGGCTCGCGCATGGTCGTCACCGGCGACCGCAGCCAGGTCGACCTGCCGCGCGGCGTCACCTCGGGGCTGCATGACGCCGAGCGACTGCTCAAGAACATCCCCAAGATCAGCTTCAACTACTTCACCTCCAAGGACGTGGTGCGTCACCCGCTGGTCGCGGCGATCATCGATGCCTACGAAGCCGATGGCGCGGCCTGAGCGCCCGCGGCCGCCGCTGGTCGATTGCCTGCTGGAGGATCACCGCTGGGAAGCGGTGGGGCTGGAAGCGCTGGCGGAGACCGCCTGCGCCGCCGCGCTGCGCGGCGCCGGTCTCGACCCCTCCGGCTTCGAGATCAGCCTGCTGGGCTGTTCGGACGCGCGGATCGCCGATCTAAACGCCGACTTCCGTGGCAAACCCAAGCCTACCAACGTGTTGAGCTGGCCCTCCGAGGAGCGGGGGGCGGCCGCGCCCGGAAGCAGGCCGTCGCCGCCCCGGCGCGACCCCATGGGTCCGACCGAGCTGGGTGACATCGCCATCGCCTACGAGACCTGCCGCGCCGAGGCCGAGGCCGCCGGGCGGAGTCTCGCCGATCACGCCAGCCATCTTCTCGTGCACGGCACCCTGCATTTGCTGGGCTTCGATCACGAAACCGACGCGGATGCGGCGCTGATGGAAGGGCTGGAGACGGAAACACTTGGCAAAATGGGGATCGCAGACCCATATGCCGCTCATGCCATTGCAGCACCGGAAGGAGACGATGGGCGACGCGTTTGATACGGCCGATGCGGGACATGCCCGCGACGGCGACGGAGATGGTCCCGAGGGGCCAAGTAGCGTCACCGCCGAGAATGGCGGCGGACGCGGTTTCTTCAGCCGCATCATCGGGGTGCTGAACCCCGCCGAGGCCGAGCTGCCACCGGTGGAGGCGCCGCGCGGCTTCGCCCAGGTGCTGCCGGTTCCGGGCATGCTCAACCTGCGTCGGATGCGGGTCGAGGATGTGATGGTGCCCAAGGCGGACATCACCGCAGTGCCGGTCACCATCCCTCTCGAGGAGCTGGTCGAGGTGTTCCGCGAGAGCGGCCTGACCCGGATCCCGGTCTTCGACGGCACGCTCGACACGCCGATCGGGCTGGTCAACCTCAAGGATTTCGCGCTCAAGTTCTGCTTCGTGCCAGAGCGGCCGGATTTCAGCCTGCGCGACATGCTGCGCCGGCTGCTCTTCGTGCCGCCCTCGATGCCGCTCGGCGTGCTGCTTCAGAAGATGCAGACCGAGCGGATCCACATGGCGTTGGTGATCGACGAATACGGCGGCACCGACGGGCTCGTGACCATCGAGGACCTGATCGAGACCGTGGTGGGCGAGATCGAGGACGAACACGATGTCGACGAGGCGCAGAGCTTCCTGCGCGAGAAGCCCGGCGTCTGGCTCGCGCTCGCGCGCACGCCGCTCGAGACCTTCGAGCGGGCGATCGGCATGGATCTCACCGATCACGAGGAGATCGACGAGGAGGAGATCGACAGCCTTGGCGGTCTGGTCTCGATGCTGGCCGGTCACGTGCCCGCCCGCGGGGAGGTGATCGAGCACCCGGCCGGGATCGAGTTCGAGGTGATCGATGCCGATCCGCGCCGGATCAAGCGGCTGCGCATTCGTTTGCCGGAAAGCGCGGAAGGCTGAGTTGATGCACGACGCGTTGCGGCCGGCCCGGCGGGCCGTCCGGCACCATGCGACGCGGCCCTTGCCGCGCGCCGGGCTGGCCGGTTTCGCCGGTGTGCTCGCGGCGCTGGGGCTGGCGCCGTGGGGGCTTTGGTGGCTGACGCTGCCCGCCTTGGCGCTGGTGTTCGTGCTGCGCCGCCATGCGGCGACCCAGCGCGGCGCCTTTCTCACCGGCTGGGGCTTCGGCGCGGGCTGGTTCGGCCTGGCGCTTTCCTGGGTGGTCGAGCCCTTCTTCGTCGATGCCGCGCGCGACGGCTGGATGGCGCCCTTTGCCGTGGTGCTGCTCTGCGGCGGGTTGGCGGTGTTCTGGGGCGTGGCCTTTGCCGCCGCGCATCGGCGCGGCGACGCGCTGCTCGTGGCCTTGTGGGTCGCGCTCGAAATGGCGCGCGGCGTGGTGTTCACCGGCTTTCCATGGGCGATGCCGGGGCATGTGTTCATCGATACGCCGGTGGCGCAGCTCGCCGCGCTGGGAGGCGCTCCGCTGCTGACATTGATCGCGCTGGGCTTGCCTGCGGCGGCGCTGGCGATCGGCGCGCGCGCCGCGCTGGCGGTCCCGGCGCTGGCCTGCCTCGCGGCCTGGATCGTGCTCGATCCCGGTCCGGCCCCGGCGCCGAGGCCAGGCGCGCCGGTGGTGCGACTGGTGCAGCCCAACGCGGTGCAGGCATTGAAATGGGACCCGGACTGGCTGCCGGTCTTTCATCAACGGTTGATGTCGCTGACCGGGCAAGGCGACGTGCCCGATCTCGTGATCTGGCCCGAGACGGCATTGCCCTGGCTTCTCGACCAGTCAGGCGATGCGCTGGCCGAAGGCGCAGCCGCCGCGCGTGGTGCGCCGGTCATGCTCGGCATCCAGCGTCGCGAGGCCGCGCGCTACTACAACTCGGCCATCGTCATGGACGGGGCGGGCGAGATCGCGGCGCTCTACGACAAGGCGCATCTTGTGCCGTTCGGCGAATACGTTCCCTTCGGCGAATGGGCCGCGCGCTTCGGCATCCACGGATTGGCGGCCAGCGAGGGCGGCGGCTACACGCCGGGGCCCGGCCTGCACCCGGTCGCGGTGCCGGGGATCGGCCTGGCGCTGCCCCTGATCTGCTACGAGGGGATCTTCGCGCGCGAGGTCAACGCGGCCACGGCCACCGGGGCGCTGCGGCCGAGACTGATGGTCCTGATGACCAACGACGCCTGGTTCGGCACTGTCTCCGGCCCCTACCAGCACCTTGCGCTGGCACGGCTCAGGGCGATCGAGCAGCGAATGCCGATGGCGCGCGTTGCCAATACCGGCGTCTCGGCGATGATCGACGCGCAGGGCCGGGTGACCGCTCGGCTGGGTCTGGGCCAAACCGGCGCGATCGACGCACCGCTGCCGCCGCGCGGGGCCGCGCCCGTCTATGCGCGGCTGGGCGACGCGCCTATGCTGGGCGTGCTGGCGCTTCTGGGACTGGCAGCCATGCGCCGAAATCGGCTTGACCGGGGGCGGGCCGGGGCGTAGCGGGGGCGGATTCCCGGCACAACGGCTTCCTGGCGTGTCGGGCGAATTTCAATGGAGCACCTCTTCATGTCCCGCCAGAACTACATTTTCACCTCCGAATCGGTGTCCGAAGGCCATCCCGACAAGGTCTGCGACCGGATCTCCGATGCCGTGCTCGACGCGCTGCTCGCCGAGGAGCCGGAGGCGCGGGTGGCTTGCGAAACCTTCGCCACCACCAACCGCGTCGTGGTCGGCGGCGAGATCGGTCTCAAGGATCAGGCTAAGCTCGAGCAGGTGCTGGGCGGGGTCGAGGGGATCGTGCGCGATTGCATCCGCGACATCGGCTACGAGCAGGATGCCTTCCACCACCGCGACGTCGAGGTGACCAACCTTCTGCATCCGCAATCGGCCCATATCGCCCAAGGGGTGGATGCCGCTGAGGGCAAGGAAGAAGGCGCTGGCGATCAGGGCATCATGTTCGGCTATGCTTGCAGCGAAACGCCCGAGCTGATGCCGGCGCCGATCCATTACGCGCACCGGATCCTCAAGCGGCTCGCCGATGCCCGCAAATCAGGCGCCGAGCCGACGCTGCGCCCCGATGCCAAGAGCCAGCTCTCCCTGCGCTACGAGAACGGCATGCCGGTCGAGGCAACCTCGATCGTGCTGTCGACCCAGCATTCCGACGAGGGTCAGACCAGCGCCGACATCCGCGCCATCGTCGAGCCTTACATCCGCGAGGTGCTGCCGCAGGGCTGGATCACCGACAAGACCGAATGGTGGGTGAACCCCACGGGCAAGTTCGTGATCGGCGGGCCGGATGGCGATGCGGGTCTGACGGGCCGCAAGATCATCGTCGACACCTATGGTGGCGCGGCACCGCATGGCGGCGGTGCCTTCTCTGGCAAGGACCCGACCAAGGTCGACCGTTCGGCCGCCTATGCCGCGCGCTACCTTGCCAAGAACGTCGTCGCCGCCGGTCTGGCCGAGCGCTGCACGATCCAGCTGTCCTATGCCATTGGCGTGGCCCGGCCGCTGTCGATCTATGCCGACACCCATGGCACCGGCGAGGTCTCGAACGCCGAGATCGAGCGCGCGGTGGCGCAGGCGATGGACCTGACGCCGCGCGGCATCCGCACCCATCTCGGGCTCAACCGCCCGATCTATGCCCGCACGGCGGCCTATGGCCATTTCGGCCGCGCGCCCGAGGCGGATGGCGGTTTCTCCTGGGAGCGGACCGATCTGGCCGAGGCGCTCAAGCGCGGGCTCTAGCTCCGGCATCCGACGGTTGGCCCGTCGTGGTTCTCGGAAATGACAAAGGGGCAGGGCAGGCGCTCTGCCCCTTTCGCGTTCCGGACCGGGCATGACGTCCCGACCTCGGAGGCGTTCGGCATGTTGCGTGGCGGCGCCGCCCGCGCTAACCCGCCAGCCATGAAAAAAGGTTCGCACCCCTCCGGCGCCCCCTGGCGCAATTTCTATGGCCGCATCCACGGCAAGACGCTGCGCCCGACGCAGAAAGAGCATCTCGAGCATGATCTCGACGCCTTGTCGCCGGGGCCGGTCGATTGGGACGTGAACCCCGATCGCGAGAAGCTCGATCTCGACGCGCGTTTCGGCGGTAAGCCGATCTGGCTCGAGGTGGGTTTCGGCGGCGGCGAGCATCTCGTGCACATGGCCAAGAGCTACCCCGACATCGCGATCATCGGGGCCGAGCCCTTCATCAACGGCGTGGCGATGCTTTTGGGCAAGATCCGCGACGCGGGCGTCGACAACATCGCCGTGCATCCGGGCGACGTGCGCGACCTGTTCGACGTGCTGCCCGATGCGAGCGTCGAGAAGGCCTTTCTCAACTACCCCGACCCCTGGCCCAAGGCGCGTCATCACCGCCGCCGCTTCGTCACGCAGGAACATCTGGAGCCGCTGTTCCGGGTGCTGAAGCCCGGAGCCGAATTCCGGGTCGCGACCGACATTCCCGATTACGTCCGCCAGACCCTCGAAGAGGTGCCGCAGGCGGGATTCGTGCGTGTCGATCACCCCGACGACGCCGCTTGGGCCGACTGGCCCTCGACCCGCTACGAGCAGAAGGCGCTGCGCGAGGGTCGGCGGCCGCATTACCTTACCTTCCGGCGGCCCTGAGGCGGTGCCGGGCGTGGACGCTGCCGCCGCGTCGGTCTAGGAACGAGCCCGAGCAAACCACGAGGTGCCCCGATGTCCGGCCATGGCGATCCGATCCCGATGATGTCCCAGCGCGGCCCCGCCCTGTCGGGCGAGGCGCATGTGCCGGGCGACAAGTCGATCAGCCATCGCAGCCTGATCCTCGGCGCGCTCTCGGTCGGCGAGACGGTGATCGAGGGGCTGCTCGAAGGGCAGGATGTGCTCGACACCGCCAAGGCGATGCGCGCCTTCGGGGCCGAGGTCACCGATCACGGGGGCGGCCGCTGGTCGGTGCATGGCGTCGGCGTCGGCGGCTTTGCCGAGCCTGAGGGCGTGATCGACTGCGGCAATTCCGGCACCGGGGTGCGGCTGATCATGGGGGCGATGGCCACCACGCCGATCACCGTGACCTTCACCGGCGACGCCTCGCTGTGTTCGCGGCCCATGGGCCGCGTCACCGATCCGCTGGCGCTGTTCGGTGCCAAGGCCGAAGGGCGAGAGGGCGGACGGCTGCCGATGACGATCACCGGCGCGCGCGATCCGATGCCGGTGCGCTACACCGTGCCGGTGCCTTCGGCGCAGGTGAAGTCGGCTGTGCTGCTGGCGGGTCTCAATGCCCCCGGCAAGACCGTGGTGATCGAGAAGGAAGCCACCCGCGACCATACCGAGCGGATGCTGATGGGATTCGGCGCGGAACTGGTGGTCGAGGAAACCGATGAGGGCCGGGTGATCACGCTCACCGGCCAGCCCGAGCTGAAGCCGCAGCATATCGTGGTGCCGCGCGATCCCAGCTCTGCCGCCTTCCCGGTCTGCGCGGCGCTGATCGCCGAGGGCTCGGACGTGCTGGTGCCGAATATCGGCCTCAACCCGAGCCGCGCCGGGCTGTTCGAGACGCTGCGCGAGATGGGCGCCGACCTGACCTACGAGAACCCGCGCGAGGAGGGGGGCGAGCCGGTGGCCGACCTGCGCGCGCGCTTCTCGCCGAACATGAAGGGCATCGAGGTGCCGCCCGCCCGTGCCGCCTCGATGATCGATGAATACCCGGTGCTCTCGGTGGTCGCGGCCTTCGCCGAAGGGCCGACCGTGATGCGCGGCGTGAAGGAGCTGCGCGTGAAGGAAAGCGACCGGATCGACGCCATGGCGCAGGGGCTGCGTGCCGCCGGCGTCGAGGTCGAGGAGGGCGAGGACTGGTGGATCGTGCATGGCCGCGGCCACGGCCAGGTGCCGGGCGGTGCCGTGGTGGAAAGCCGTCTCGACCACCGCATCGCCATGTCCTTCCTGGTGATGGGCTTGGCGACGAACGCGCCGATGCGCGTCGATGACGGCGGTCCGATCGCCACCTCCTTCCCGGTGTTCGAACCGCTGATGACGGGGCTCGGCGCGTCGGTGGCGCGGGCATGATCTTCACGGTCGCCATCGACGGCCCGGCCGCCGCGGGCAAGGGCACTGTGGGGCGCGCTGTCGCCACCCATTTCGGCTTCGCCCATCTCGACACCGGGCTGCTCTACCGCGCAGTCGGTGCACAGGTTCTGGCCGGTGCCGATCCGGTCGAGGCGGCACGCGGCCTGACCGCTGAGGCGCTGGCCGCGCCCGGGCTGCGCAGCCCCGAGGTGGCGCGCGCGGCGAGCGAGGTGGCGGTGATCGGCGAGGTGCGCGCGGCGCTCCTCGAATTCCAGCGTAGCTTCGCCCGGCGCGAAGGTGGCGCGGTGCTCGACGGGCGCGACATCGGCACGGTGATCTGCCCCGAGGCCGAGGTGAAGCTCTTCGTCACCGCGAGCGCCGAGGCCCGCGCGGCGCGGCGGCTGGCGGAGCTGGTCGCGGCCGGGGTCGAGACCGATTTCGGCGCCGTGCTGGAGGATGTCCGCGCCCGCGACCTGCGCGATTCCGGCCGCGCCGAAGCGCCGCTGCGGCCGGCCGACGACGCACATCTGCTCGATACGTCGGAGCTCGATGTCGAGCAGGCCGTGGCCGCTGCCGTAGCGCAGGTCGCGGAGCGGCTCGGCCGCTAGCCGGCGAGCACGTCGCGTAGCACGCCCAGCAGGGTGCGGCTCGAGGCGAACATCGTGCCGAGCTGGTGCGCGACGAGGAACATCAGCGGGTAGCTGAACCCCGGCCGCGACTCGAGCCAAGCCAGCAGGCCGGTGTCCAGCAGAACCCGCCGCAGCAAGGGCACCGCGATCAGCGCCATCGCGACGCCGAGCGCGCCGCCGACGAGGATGTCGCTCGGCCAGTGGAAGCCGAGCGCGATCCGCGGCAGCGCGATCACCAGCACCGCATGGGCCAGCGCCACGAGACCCCAGCGACGGTCGGCCAGCGCGATGCCGGTGGCCAGCGCGAAGAACAGCACCGCGTGGTCGCTGGGCATGGCGGACCAGTCGTTCAGCGTATCCACTCCGACCGAGTCCGCCAGCCGCAGCGGCAGATCGGCATCGTGGATCGGCCGCGCCCGGTAGGGCAGCGTCATCGACAGCACCCGGCCCGTCGCCAGCGCCAACACCGCCATCACCAGTGTGCCGGCAAGGGCGGCGCGGCGTCTCGCCTGCGCGGCATGCGGCTGCATCCACAACCCCCAGACCAGCATCATCACCGGAATGCCCTTGAACAGCGGACTCGAAGCAACCTGAAGGATCAACGTGTCGAGCAGCGCGTCGCGCCCTGCGATGCGGTTGACCACGAGTAGAATGTCCAGGTCCATCAAGCTCTCCTGTCCGGGCCGCCATTAGCGCGCCGGCGTAGGGATCGCGCAATGGGCGAGGCCCAGGGGCGTGGCGAGTGTGGCCGTGCTGCTTGATCCGGGACCGGCTTTGCTCTATGGACACGGGCGTCGAGAGGGCGGCGCGCGTCTCGCGCGCGAGCAGGATGAGGCAGGGTCGGAATTTCCGGCCCCGGTCGCGTTGGACGCCCTGTCGGCAAGCCGAAATCCAAAGACCGGCGGAGACAACCGCCTGGCCCGTATAGCGACTTACAAAGGAAAAACTGACCGCATGTGCGCTAAAGCATCCATGGAGGAATTCGAAGCCCTCCTGAACGAAAGCTTCGAAATCGACACGCCGTCCGAAGGCAGCGTCGTCAAGGGCCGCGTGCTCGCCATCGAGGCGGGTCAGGCCATCATCGATGTCGGCTACAAGATGGAAGGCCGCATCGATCTCAAGGAATTCGCCAACCCCGGCGAGCAGGCCGACCTCAAGCCCGGCGACGAGGTCGAAGTCTTCCTCCGCCAGGTTGAGAACGCCCGTGGCGAAGCCGTCATCTCGCGTGAGATGGCCCGCCGCGAAGAGGCGTGGGACCGTCTCGAGAAGGCCTATGCCGACGAAGAGCGCGTCGAAGGCGCCATCTTCGGCCGCGTCAAGGGTGGCTTCACCGTCGATCTCGGCGGCGCCGTGGCCTTCCTGCCCGGCTCGCAGGTCGATGTGCGCCCCGTGCGCGATGCCGGCCCGCTCATGGGTCTCAAGCAGCCGTTCCAGATCCTCAAGATGGACCGTCGCCGTGGCAACATCGTGGTGTCGCGTCGCGCGATCCTCGAAGAGAGCCGTGCCGAGCAGCGCGCCGAGGTCATCGCCAACCTGCACGAAGGCCAGACGGTCGACGGCGTGGTCAAGAACATCACCGAATACGGTGCGTTCGTTGATCTCGGCGGCGTCGACGGCCTGCTGCACGTCACCGACATGGCGTGGCGCCGCGTGAACCACCCCTCGGAGATCCTGTCGATCGGCGAGACCGTCAAGGTCCAGGTCATCAAGATCAACAAGGAAACCCACCGTATCAGCCTCGGCATGAAGCAGCTGCAGGACGATCCGTGGGATTCGGTGGAAGCCAAGTTCCCGATCGAGAGCGTCCACACCGGCCGCGTGACCAACATTACCGACTACGGCGCCTTCGTGGAGCTGGAGCCGGGTGTCGAGGGTCTGGTCCACGTCTCCGAGATGAGCTGGACCAAGAAGAACGTGCACCCCGGCAAGATCGTCTCCACTTCGCAGGAAGTGGAAGTGATGGTGCTCGAGATCGACAGCGCCAAGCGTCGCGTCTCGCTCGGCCTGAAGCAGACCCAGCGCAACCCGTGGGAAGTCTTCGCCGAGACCCACCCCGAGGGCACCGAGGTCGAGGGCGAGGTGAAGAACATCACCGAGTTCGGCCTGTTCGTCGGCCTGCCGGGCGACATCGACGGCATGGTTCACCTGTCGGACCTGACCTGGGAAGGTCGTGGCGAGGACGTGATCGGCGACTTCCGCAAGGGCGACGTCGTGAAGGCCAAGGTCACCGAGGTCGACATCGAGAAGGAGCGCATCTCGCTCTCGATCAAGGCCATGGACGGCGACCCGTTCGCCGAAGCCATCGGTGGCGTGAAGCGCGGCTCGATCATCACCGTCGAGGTGACCAAGATCGAAGACGGCGGCATCGAAGTGACCTATGAGGGCATGAAGTCCTTCATCCGTCGCTCGGATCTGTCGCGTGACCGTGCCGAGCAGCGCCCCGAGCGCTTCGGCGTCGGCGACAAGGTCGACGTCCGCGTCACCAATGTCGACAGCAAGACCCGCAAGCTGGGCCTGTCGATCAAGGCGCGCGAGATCGCCGAAGAGAAGGAAGCGGTCGAGCAGTACGGCTCCTCCGATTCGGGCGCCTCGCTGGGCGACATCCTCGGCGCCGCCCTCAAGGGCGACCGCTGAGCCCATCCGGGGCCCTTTTCGGCCCCGGAACGCTTTCGACCCCGTCGCCCCTCACCGGGCGGCGGGGTCTTTTCGTGAACGTGGGTCAAAACCGCACCGTTGTTTTGACTGCACTATTTATCGGAACCGGTGATGCCCCTATAGTCTTGATGACACAGATCCGTGACATGTCGCCGCATCGGCGCGGCACGGACAGGGAGGGCTGCTAATGATTCGCTCCGAACTGATCCAGAAAATCGCGGATGAGAACCCGCATCTCTATCAACGCGACGTCGAAAAGATCGTGAACACGATCTTCGACCGGATCACCCAGGCGATGGCCGAAGGAAACCGGGTCGAACTGCGCGGCTTCGGCGCCTTTTCGGTGAAGAAGCGCGACCAGCGGCTCGGCCGCAACCCGCGCACCGGCGAGGCGGTCGAGGTCGAGGAAAAGCACGTCCCCTTCTTCAAGACCGGCAAGCTCTTGCGCGACCGGCTAAACGGGAAATAGAACCACCACATGAGAGCTCTCCGCACCGCCTTCTGGGGCATCGTCGCCATCTGTCTGGTCATTCTCGGCCTTGCCAACCGCGGCATGGTCACGCTGCGCGTGCTGCCCGAGGGGCTGAGCGGGCTGTTCGGCATCTCGCCCGACATCGACCTTCCTCTCTATGCCGTGATCCTGATCGGCGTGGCGCTCGGCCTGATGATCGGCTTCCTCTGGGAATGGCTGCGCGAGCACAAGCACCGCGCCGAGGCGCGCCGGCGGGCCCGTGACGTCAATCGCCTCGAGCGCGAGGTCGACCGTCTGCGGCACGAGAAGCACGAGGGCGAAGACGACGTGCTGGCCCTCGTCGACCGCCCGGCCGAACCCGCCCGCGTCTGAATGCCCGTCTCCGTCAAGATCTGCGGCCTGTCCGACCGGGCAGGCCTCGATGCTGCCGTGGCGGCCGGCGCCCGTTATGTGGGCTTCGTCTTCTTCGCCAGATCGCCGCGCTGCGTGAGCGTCGAGACCGCCGCCGCGCTCGCCTTGGAGGTGCCGCCGGGCGTCGCCAAGGTGGCGCTGGTGGTGGATGCCGACGACGCGACGCTCGACGACATCGTCGCTCGCGTGCCGCTCGACATGCTGCAGCTTCATGGCCGCGAGACGCCCGAGCGCGTGGCCGAAATCCGTGCCCGTCACGGCCTGCCGGTGATGAAGGCGGTGGGGGTGGCCACTGAGGCCGACCTGCCCGCGCTCGACCTCTATGCGGCCGTGGCCGACCAGATCCTCGTCGATGCCAAGGCGCCGGCGGGTGCTGCACTGCCCGGCGGCAACGGGCTCGCCTTCGACTGGCGGCTGATCGCCGGGCAGCGCTGGCCCGTGCCATGGATGCTGGCGGGCGGGCTGACGCCCGAGAATCTCGCCGAGGCCGTGAAGCGGACCGGTGCGCGTCAGGTCGATGTCTCGTCCGGGGTCGAGAGTGCCCCGGGGCGCAAGGATGCCGACCGCATCCGCGCCTTCCTGTCGGCGGCAAGTGGCTGACGAAGGCGATTGCCGCGGCCCCGTGGTCGTCCTACATGGCAGCCATGAGCAAGACCGTCGATCACGAGCGTGAGAAGGCCCGCCTGCAACGGCAGATGCGGGCGATGACCGGCGGTTCGCCGCGGATGCGGCGCATGTCGGATCTGCTGATGGCGGACCATGCCCGTTGGATACGCATTCCGGTGGGGCTGCTGCTCATCCTCGGGGGCTTCGCGGCGATCCTTCCGATCTTCGGGCTGTGGATGCTTCCGATCGGCCTCGCGCTTCTGGCGGTCGATCTGCCGATCCTGCGGCCGGGCGTCAACGCGGCGCTGATCCGCGGTCGGCGCTGGATCGACGGCACTTCGCGGCGCTGGCGCGACCGCGATTGAGGCGAGAACCCTTTACCGCCCCGCGCGGCAAGGGTAGTCCGGAGGCCGAACGCGAGGAGGCCCAGCGCATGGCGGACGATCTCATCAACAGCTTCATGGCCGGGCCCGACGAGGGCGGCCGCTTCGGCCAGTTCGGCGGGCGTTTCGTCTCCGAGACGCTGATGCCGCTGATCCTGTCGCTCGAGGCCGAGTACGAGAAGGCCAAGACCGACCCGTCCTTTTGGGCGGAGATGAACGATCTGTGGACCCATTACGTCGGCCGCCCCAGCCCGCTCTACTTTGCCGAGCGTCTGACCCAGCATCTCGGCGGGGCCAAGATCTACCTCAAGCGCGACGAGCTGAACCACACCGGCGCGCACAAGATCAACAACGTGCTGGGCCAGATCATCCTCGCCCGCCGCATGGGCAAGACCCGGATCATCGCCGAGACCGGTGCCGGCCAGCACGGCGTGGCGACCGCGACGGTCTGCGCGAAGTTCGGCCTGAAATGCGTCGTCTATATGGGCGCGCATGACGTCGAGCGTCAGGCGCCCAACGTGTTCCGGATGCGGCTTCTGGGTGCCGAGGTCGTGCCCGTCACCTCGGGCCGCGGCACGCTCAAGGACGCGATGAACGATGCGCTGCGCGACTGGGTCACCAATGTGCGCGATACCTTCTACTGCATCGGCACCGTCGCGGGCCCGCATCCCTATCCGGCGATGGTCCGCGACTTCCAGTCGATCATCGGCAAGGAGGTGCGCGAACAGATGCAAGCCGCCGAGGGGCGTCTGCCCGACACGCTGGTCGCGGCGATCGGCGGCGGCTCGAACGCGATGGGGCTGTTCTTCCCGTTCCTCGACGACCGGGAGGTGAACATCATCGGCGTCGAGGCGGGCGGTAAGGGCGTCGACCTGAAGATGCAGCACTGCGCCTCGCTTACCGGCGGGCGCCCGGGCGTGCTGCATGGCAACAAGACCTACCTGCTGCAGGATGATGACGGTCAGATCCTCGAAGGCCATTCGATTTCTGCCGGCCTCGACTACCCGGGCATCGGTCCCGAGCACGCCTGGCTGCATGAGATCGGCCGGGCGCAATACGTGGCGATCACCGATGCCGAGGCGCTCGAGGCGTTCAAGCTGTCCTGCGCGCTCGAAGGGATCATCCCGGCGCTGGAGCCGTCCCACGCGTTGGCGCATGTGATGAAGATCGCGCCGGAACTGCCAAAGGACCACCTGCTGGTGATGAACATGTGCGGTCGCGGCGACAAGGACATCTTCACCGTGGCCAAGCATCTGGGCGTCGACATTCAGACTTGACGGCTCTCACGGCTTTGTGAACGCGCCTCTCCGAACGCCTCGCCGGGCGACACGTTGGGGCGCGAACTCACAATTCGAGAGGACACGACATGCTGAACAAACTGAGCGCCAGCCTCGCGACCACCGCCTTCGTACTGGGTGCCTCGACTGCCGTGGCCCAGAGCATTCCGTTTGCCGAGGTGGACACCGATGGCAACATGGAGCTGAGCA
This sequence comes from Limimaricola variabilis, assembly GCF_034371605.1. Taxonomy (NCBI): domain Bacteria; kingdom Pseudomonadati; phylum Pseudomonadota; class Alphaproteobacteria; order Rhodobacterales; family Paracoccaceae; genus Limimaricola; species Limimaricola variabilis. Next base: position 2,907,110 of record NZ_CP139691.1, read on the forward strand.
TGGCCGAACTCGAGGCTGCCTTCGGTGCCGAAGGGGCCGCGATCCTGATCGAGGATGACGCCGACGGCGACGGCATGCTGAGCGTGCAGGAAATCCGCATCGCGACCGGCATGACCGCGACCGGCACTGCCGATCCCGAAGCGCGCGCCGCATCGGATGACAGCGACGATCCGGACTACCGCGACGACAACGAGTCGGCTCTCCAGCCCAACGACACTGAGACCGAAGGCTTCATCGAAGAAGGCGAGGACATGGCTGACCCGTCCGATGAGGACAACAGCCAGTAATCCATTCTCAGGATTTCAGTTGATCGGCCGGTCGGGACAACCCCGACCGGCCTTTTTCTTGTTCTGGGGGAGCGGCACATGGGGGAAACACGCCGATGTGTAGAGCGACAGTGAACCCGAAGTCTTTCAGATGGTTATCAATGCAAACCAGATTTGGAGAATACAATGTTCAAGATCTTCGCAACCGCTTCGGCTACCGCCGCACTGATGGCCGGCGCCGCGATCGCGCAAGACGACACGATGATGATCGAGGCCGATCAGGAAGCCATGATGATGTCGATGGCCGACGGCCAGACCATGGTGACCTTCCCGCGCATCACCACCCGCGAGGATGGCTACATCGTCCTGCACGCCGCCGCTGATGGCGCGCCCGTCGTGCCCGACTCGATGGGCCATGCGATGGTGATGGCCGGCGAGAATACCGACGTCATGGTGACGATCCCCCAGGCACTGCCGGCTGGGACCGAGCTTGTGGCGATGCTGCATGCCGAGACCAACGGCAATGGTGTCTATGACTTCGGCGAAGGCATGACCGATGTCGACGGCCCCATCATGGTCAACGGCGCGCCGGTGACCGCGACCTTCGTGGTGCCGGAAGGCATGGAGATGGATCACGACATGGACGCGATGGAGTCGCCCGAGGTCGAAGATCCGCAGACCCGTTCGGCGTCGGACGATTCCGATGATCCGGACTATCGTGACGAGGGCGAAGACGAGATCGAGCCCAACAACACCGAGGTCGATGGTTTCCTCGAAGAGGGTGAGGAAGACGCCGACAACGAGTCCGATGACGACGACGCCGCGACCGACAACCAGTAAGTCTCGGCGCATTTGAACACTATAAGCCCCGGCCGGATCGCTCTGGCCGGGGCTCCTTGTTATGCTGCGGCGTAACCCTCGAGGACCGAGAGCGGTATCACCTCCAGCGCGGCGCGATGGGTCGCAGCAAGATGCACCCGCGGGGCACAGCCTTCGTCATGGGCCTGCAGGAAGCGCATGGCGCACAGGCACCAGCGATCACCCGGCCGCAGCCCCGGGAAATCGAATTCCGGACGCGGGGTGCTCAGGTCGTTTCCGACATAGGCCGACCATGCGAGGAACTCGGCGGTCATCACGGCGCAGACCGTGTGGCTCCCGACATCCTCGGCGCAGGTGTTGCAATGACCGTCACGGAAGAATCCGGTGACCGGGCCGGTCGAGCAGGCGGCGAGCGGCTCGTCGAACACGTTCAGCGATGGTTCTACCTTCATTCGTCCTCCCTCCGACGGGCCAGTATGCCACCAAGGCGATGCCGTTCCGTCACCTGAACCGATCAGCGAGCTTCTGGAGGGCCGAACGGTCATCGGTGGGCGCGGGGGCAGGGGCCTGCGATTTCGGAGAGGCTGGTGCCGGGGCGGCGTCAGCCTTCTGGGCAGGCGGCTTCGCACCGCCACCGGAGCGCGGCGGGTTCAGCCTGAGCGCCACGGCATTCATGAAGCGCGGCCCGTCCCCTGCAGCCAGTGCTGCGGCCCCGTTTGATACGCCGCGCAGCATGTCGTCGAGCCAGTCCTCGTCTGCCTTGGCAAAATCCTTGAGCACGTAGCCCGGCACCGCGTCCTTGTGGCCCGGATGGCCAACACCCATCCGCACCCGGTCGTAATGCGGCCCCAGATGCTGATGGATCGAGCGCAGCCCGTTATGACCGGCGTGACCGCCGCCCGACTTGATCTTGAGCCGTGCCGGCGCGAGGTCGATCTCATCGTGGAACACGGTGATGTCGATGCTGTCGATCTTGTGGAAGCGCGCGGCTTCGCCGACCGACTGACCGGACAGATTCATGAAGGTCGCGGGCTTCAGCAGGAGCACCTTCTCGGTCCCCAGCCTGCCCTCGGCGACTTCGCCCTGGAACTTGGCGCGCCAGGGCGCAAAGCCATGATCCTCGGCGATCCGGTCAACGGCCATGAAGCCGATATTGTGACGGTTCCGGGCGTATTTGGCCCCCGGATTGCCTAGTCCGACAAAGAGTTTCATGGCGCGGAGACTAGCGCGCCCATGCCGGCGAAACCAGTGCCGGAGACGCGAACGGGGCCCCGAAGGGCCCCGTTGCATGGATCGATCCGGAAAGGGATCAGGCGTCCGACTGCTCGGTCGCCTCGACCTCGTCGGCGGCCTCTTCCTCGGCCGCGGCGGCGGCGAGCTTCGACGGCGCCGAGATGTTGGCGATCACGAAGTTGCGGTCGATGGTCGCCTTGGCGCCGGAGGGCAGCGTGACGTCGTTGATGTGGATCACGTCACCGATCTCCTTGCCGGTCAGATCGACGACGATCTGCTCGGGGATCTCGCCGGCCAGCACGTTCAGCTCGACCTCGGGACGCACCACGGTAAGCACGCCGCCCTTCTTGATGCCGGGGGCGGCCTTGTGGTTCTCGAACTCGACGTGGATGAACAGGTTGATCCGCGTGGTGCGGCGCAGGCGCAGCAGGTCCACGTGGGTCGGAAGGTCCTTGACCACGTCGCGCTGAACGCCGCGGCAGATCACGCGCACGTCGTCCTGGCCTTCAACCTTGAGGTTGAACAGGGTCGACAGGAAGCGTCCCGCCTTCAGCTTCTTGATCAGCGCGTTGTAGGGCAGGTTGATCGGCAGCGGGTCGGCGCCGCCACCATACACGATGCCCGGAACGAGGTTTTCGCGACGTGCCTGACGAGCGGCCCCCTTGCCTGTCCCCGTGCGTGCCGTGGCGACGAGATCCGGAATCTCTTTGGCCATTGTAAGTCCTTTCAGGTGATGGGCCATCCTCCAAGGGTGTATGGCCCGATTCAGAACCTGTGCCCTTAGCGCCGAATCGCGAGTTTGGAAAGATGCCCGTGCGGGGAAAGCGGCGCTAATGCGCCTTGTCTTTCCGCAACCCCGCGCAGGGCCTTTCGCGGCAGGCGCCGGGCTTCGCTTGTCGTGCGCCATTCCGGGGTCTAGACATCTTCGGCAATCCAAAGACGAGGCGCGACATGGCCCGATCCCCGAAACGCGGCGAGGAAGACCGCGCGGCGTCGAAGAATATCGGTGCGCTGCGGGCGCTCTGGCCGTTCCTCGCGCCCTATCGCGGCACCATGGCGCTGGCGGTCGCGGCGCTGGTGCTGACGGCCTGCGTGAGCCTCGTGCTGCCACTGGCAGTGCGCCGCGTGGTCGACAATTTCGAGGTCGATGCGGGCGCGCTGCTTGATCGCTATTTCGCCGGCGCGCTGCTCATCGCCGCGCTGCTCGCACTGGGCACGGCGGCGCGATACTACCTTGTCACCAGGCTCGGCGAGCGGGTGGTGACGGATATCCGCAAGGCGGTCTTCGCACGGATGGTCGGGATGAGTCCGTCCTTCTACGAGCGGGTCATGACCGGGGAAGTTCTCAGCCGGATCACCACCGACACGACGCTGATCCTGAGCGTGATCGGCTCCTCGGCCTCGGTGGCGCTCAGGAACCTGCTGATTCTCGTCGGCGGTCTGGTGCTCCTGCTGATGACTTCCGCCAAGCTCACCGGGCTGGTGCTGCTGATCGTGCCGGCGATCATCGTGCCGATCGTGGTGCTCGGGCGCAGGCTGCGCGCGCTGAGCCGTCAGAACCAGGACTGGATCGCTGCCTCGTCGGGCAACGCCTCCGAGACGCTGCTTTCGGTGCAGACCGTGCAGGCCTACAGCCACGAGGCGCCGAGCCGGGCCCGGTTCGACGATGTCACCGAAAAGAGCTTCGCGGCCGCGCATGCCCGGATCGGCACACGGGCGGTGATGACCGCGATCGTCATCTTCCTGATCTTCGCGGGCATCGTCGGCGTGTTGTGGATCGGCGCGCGCGACGTGAATGCCGGCGCGATGAGCATCGGCGCCCTGGTGCAGTTCGTGATCTATGCGGTGATGGTGGCCGGCGCGGTCGGCGCGCTGACCGAGATCTGGGGCGAGCTGCAGCGCGCCGCCGGCGCCACCGAGCGGCTGGTCGAGCTGCTTCATGCCGAGGACAGCCTGCGCGAGCCAAAGGAGCCGCTTCCGGTGCCCGCCGCGCGCGGCGAGATCATGTTCGAGGATGTCTCCTTCTCCTACCCGTCGCGTCCCGACACGTCCGCGCTCGACCATGTCAGCGTCACGATCAGGCCCGGTGAGACGGTGGCGCTGGTCGGCCCTTCCGGCGCGGGCAAGACGACGATGATCCAGCTGCTGCTGCGGTTCTGGGATCCGGCCTCGGGGCGGATCACGCTCGACGGGGTCGATCTGCGCGACATGGCGCGGCCCGACTTCCGCCGCCGCATGGCGCTGGTGCCGCAGGATCCGGTGATCTTCGCCGACACGGCGCGCGAGAACATCCGCTTCGGTCGTCCCGATGCCACGGATGAGGAGGTCGAGGCGGCCGCACGCGCGGCCGCGGCGCATGAATTCCTCGTCGCGCTGCCGCAGGGCTATGACAGCCAGGTTGGCGAGCGCGGCGTGATGCTGTCGGGCGGGCAGAAGCAGCGCATCGCCATCGCCCGCGCGATCCTGCGCGACGCGCCGGTGCTGCTTCTGGACGAGGCGACCAGCGCGCTCGACGCCGAGAGCGAGCGGCTGGTCCAGCACGCCGTCGACCGGCTCGCGCAGGGGCGCACGACGCTGATCGTGGCGCATCGGCTGGCCACGGTGAAGAAGGCCGACCGGATCCTCGTCTTCGAAGACGGGCGGATCGTGGCGCAGGGCAGCCATGACGACCTCGTGGCCGAGGGCGGTCTCTACGCCCGGCTGGCGCGGTTGCAGTTCACCGATGGCATGGCGCAGGCCGCAGAGTAGCCAACTGGCAGGAAAATCCTTGCGCCGCGGAAGGCTTTCGCGGCGTCATGCTTGCGTGACGTGAAGGTCAGGCCCGATGCTTTGCCTCAGGGATGGAGGCCGCAGGCGGCACAACAAGAGAATAACAAGGGAGGAACGGGAATGGGCTTTGCGGGCATGATCGATCGGGAGGCGATCGAGGCCGAGGGGAGCTGGCAGGCACAGGGCCAGCCGAAAACGACCCATGGGCTGCTGAAACGCACGGCTGAGGCCTTTCCCGACCGCGCTGCGCTGAGCTTTCAACTGTTCTCCGATCCCAAGGCGCCGGCGGAGACGCTGAACTGGCGCGAGCTGCACGCCAAATCGGCGCAGACGGCGAACCTGCTGCGCGAGCTGGGCGTCGGCGAGACCGACGTGGTCGCCTATCTGCTGCCGAACTGCTCCGAGGTGGTGTTGAGCTATCTCGGCGGCCAGATCGCCGGGGTGGTCAACCCGATCAACCCGCTTCTGGATGCGGGCCAGATCGGCGCCATCCTGCGCCAGACGAATGCCAAGGTGCTGGTCACGCTCAAATCCTTCCCCAAGACCGACGTGGCGCAGAAGGCGGCCGAGGCGGTGGCGCTGGCGCCCAATATCGAGACGGTGCTTGAGGTCGACCTGCATCGCTACCTCACCGGAGTGAAGAAGCTGATCGTGCCGCTCATCCGGCCCAAGGTCGAGGTGCGCCACAAGGCCCGCGTGCTCGACTTCAACCGCGAGATCGCGCGTCAGCCGCGCGAGCTGGCCTTCGCCGACAGCCCGGGCGACCGGGTCGCCGCGCTGTTCCATACCGGCGGCACCACCGGCATGCCCAAGGTGGCCCAGCACTACTACTCCGGCATCGTCTACAATGGCTGGCTGGGCGCGCGGCTGATGTTCTCGGATCGCGACAACATCATCTGCCCGCTGCCGATGTTCCATGTCTTCGCTGCCATCGTGATCATGGGGGCCTCGCTCGCCTCGGGGGCGCATGTGATCCTGCCGACGCCCGCGGGCTACCGCGGCGACGGGGTGTTCGACAATTTCTGGAAGCTGGTGGAGCGCTGGAAGGTCACCTTCGTGATCACCGTTCCCACCGCCATTTCGGCCCTGATGCAGCGCCCGGTGAACGCCGACATCTCGACGCTGAACCTCGCCTTCTCGGGCTCGGCACCGCTGCCGGTGGAGCTCTACAAACGCTTCGAGGAGGCCGCCGGCGTTACAATCTGCGAGGGCTACGGCCTGACCGAGGCGACCTGCCTCGTGTCGATCAACCCGCCTGAGGGCGAGAAGAAGGTGGGCTCGGTCGGGGTGCCGTTCCCCTATACACAGGTGCGGATCATCGACCCCGCCAGCGGTGCGGACTGCCCCATCGACAAGGTCGGCGAGATCTGCGTTTCGAGCCCCGGCGTGTCGCGTGGCGGTACCTACACGGACCCGACCAAGAACGAGGGCCTCTATCGCCCGGGCCCCGAGGATGAGCAGCAGTTCCTGCGCACCGGCGATCTCGGCCGGATCGATCCGGACGGGTATCTGTGGATCACCGGCCGGGCCAAGGACCTGATCATCCGTGGCGGCCACAACATCGACCCCGCCGAGATCGAGGAGGCGCTGGCTGCGCATCCCGCCATCGCCTTCGCCGGCGCCATCGGCCAGCCCGACGCCCATGCCGGCGAAGTGCCTTGTGCCTATGTGGAGCTGGTCGACGGCGCGACGGTGAGCTACGAGGAGCTGCTCGAATACGCCCGCGAGCACGTCTCCGAGCGCGCGGCGCGGCCGCGCCATCTGGAGATCCTGCCGGAACTGCCGAAAACCGCCGTGGGCAAGATCTTCAAGCCCGCGCTGCGCAAGATGGCCATCGCCCGCGTCTATGATGAGACGCTGGCCGCCGCCGGGGTGGGCGCCGAGGTGGCCGAGGTGGTCGAAGACAGCCGCCGTGGACTGGTCGCGAAGATTCGCCGTACCGGCACCGCGAACGAGCCCGAAGTCGCCAAGGCGCTGGGCGCCTTCACCACCCCCTGGGACTGGATCGGCGACTGACGCGTACTCTGAACCCGGAGCGGTGCCTCAGTCGGCGATGCCGGCCAGCCGCCGCTCCGGGACGCTCGCCTCCTGCAGCGGCGGCGGGACGGCCGTCACGCCGGCCAGCATGCCGTCGAACATTGGTCGGGACGGGGGAAGCGCCAACAGCAGGAGGGCCGCCAGAGCCAGCGGGATCAGGGGATCGATGGAAAACATCGCAACTCGCAAAACACTTGCTATACCTGCGAGCATGAGAGGGGATCCGCGATCCCGCCGCAACTGTCCAAGCGGACAGGCACTCTAGAGCCGAACGTGCAATTGACGCGGGCATGCGTGTCGGCGAGCGCGGCATACCCTCTTGATCACCCCAAGATTCGCCATCGAGACCGCCATTCGGCATGCGAAGAAGCGCATTGCGCCTGGCTGGCCGAGGCGCGGCATCAAGTCTTGCGATGTGGGGGAGGATGGTGCTGCAGGAGAGGATTGAACTCTCGACCTCACCCTTACCAAGGGTGTGCTCTACCACTGAGCTACTGCAGCGTCTCGTCTGGGCGGGCTTTTACCTGCCATGACGGCGAGCGCAAGGGGTTTTTGTCGCGCTTGACGCCGGGGCGGGCAAAGGTGGGGTCGATGGGTGGCGTGGAGGCAATGAACTGGACGGATCGGGGGGCGGACGCTATCTGCGACAACCATGAAGACACCCCGTCAGGAGCCGCCCCGCGCGGCTGATCGCAAGGACCGGCTCAAGGCCGCCCTCAAGGCCAACATCGCCCGCCGCAAGGCGCAGGCGCAGGCGCGGGCGTCAGAAACCCGGTCTGACGAAGAACAAGAGAAAGAGTAGCAGGCATGGATTCGATCATCGTGCGCGGCGGCGCCGAGCTGCGCGGCCAGATCCCGATCGCGGGCGCCAAGAACGCCTGTCTCGCGCTGATGCCCGCGACGCTGTTGTCGGAGGAGCCGCTGACGCTCACCAACGCGCCGCGGCTGTCGGACATCCGCACCATGACCCAGCTGCTGGAATCGCTCGGCGCCGAGATCTCCTCGATGCAGGGCGGGAAGGTCATCGCGATGTCGACCCACGACCTCGCCTCGACCCGCGCCGATTACGAGATCGTCCGCAAGATGCGCGCCTCGAATCTGGTGCTGGGCCCGCTGCTGGCGCGCGCCCATGAGGCGGTGGTCTCGCTGCCGGGTGGTTGCGCCATCGGCGCGCGGCCGATGGATATCCATATCGAGGCGCTCACCGCGCTCGGTGCGGAGATCGAGCTGAAGGATGGCTACCTGCATGCGCTGGCGCGCGGGGGCCTGCGTGGCAACCGGGTGAAGCTGCGCTTCGCCTCGGTCGGTGCGACCGAGAACGTGCTCATGGCCGCGACGCTCGCCAAGGGCACCACGCTGATCGAGAACGCCGCGCGCGAACCCGAAATCGTGGATCTGGCACGTTGCCTGCGGGCGATGGGTGCGCAGATCTCGGGCGAGGGCACCGCCACCATCGAGGTGCAGGGCGTCGACCGGCTCGGGGCTGCGACGCATCGCGTCGTCACCGACCGGATCGAGCTGGGCACCTACATGCTGGCCCCCGCCTTCACCGGCGGCGAGGTGGAGTGCCTGGGCGGCGAGATTGGCCTGATCGGCGCGTTCTGCGAGAAGCTCGACGCGGCCGGGATCGATGTGACCGAGACCGAGGCAGGGCTGAAGGTGAAGTTGCGTGGCGACCGGCCGCGCGCGGTCGACGTCACCACCGAGCCATTCCCGGGCTTCCCCACCGACCTGCAGGCCCAGATGATGGCGATGCTGTGCACCGCCACCGGCACCTCGCGGCTCGAGGAGAAGATCTTCGAGAACCGCTTCATGCATGCCCCCGAGCTGATGCGCATGGGCGCGCGGATCGAGGTGCAGGGCGGCCATGCCACCGTCACCGGAGTCGACCGTCTCAAGGGCGCGCAGGTGATGGCGACCGACCTGCGGGCCTCGGTCTCGCTGATCCTCGCCGGTCTCGCCGCTGAGGGTGAGACCGTGGTGAACCGGGTCTATCATCTCGACCGTGGCTACGAGCATGTCGAGGACAAGCTGAGCGCCGTCGGCGCCAGGATCGAGAGGGTGAGTGCATGAGCGAGATACGCGACGCGACATTCGCCGAAGGGGTGCAGCGGCCGCTGCGCCTCAAGGCGCTTGATGGCGACGACGTTCAGGTGATCTCGGCGCTGGTGCAGGATTCGGTCCTGCCCGCCTCCGAGATGGCCTGGAAGAAGAGTGACCGTCGCTTCGCCATGCTGCTCAACCGGTTCCGCTGGGAGGATCCGGCCACCACCCGCGAGGCCGAGCGGGTACAGGCGGTGCTGTGCATCGAGAACGTGATGACGGTGCGGTCGCAGGGACTCGATCCCGCCGACCGCGACACGGTGCTGTCGCTGCTCGCGGTGGTGTTCGAGGCGGCCGAGGCGGAGCCTGCGGGCACGATCCGGCTGATCCTCGCGGGGGATGGGGAGATCGCCATCGACGTCGAAGCGCCGGAGCTGTTGCTGCGTGACGTGACCCGCCCCTATGCCGCCCCCTCGGGCAAGGCACCCCGGCACCCCGAGTGATCCGCGACCTCGGACCCGATGATCTGGCCGCTTGGCGCCGGATCCGCGCCGAGGGGTTGCGCCTGTTTCCCGACGCCTTCCTGACGACGCTACAGGAGGAGTTGGCCCGCTCTGACGAGGAGGTGGCGGAGAGCCTTGCGGGTCGTCTGGTGCTGGGTGCTTTCGACGGCGACTGGCTGATCGGTACGGCCGCGCTCGATTCGGTGGTCGAGGCGGCGGCGGCCGCGCATCGCGTGGCGCTCAACGCCTTTTACGTGAGTACCGAAAGCCATGGCACCGGTATCGGCACGCGGCTGCTGCGCGCCGCGCTCGGTCGGGCCGCCACCGATGGCAAGCTGCAGGTCGAGTTGTTCGTGGCCGCGCATAACGCCCCCGCGATCCGGCTCTACGAGAAGCACGGTTTCGTCCGGCACGGTCTCCTGCCACGCGCTGCGCGCCTCGAGGACGGCTTTGTCGACGACCTCTACTACGTGCGGCAACTGGACGGTTGAGCAGGGGGGCAGGCGGGGCTATGCCCCAGAGCCGAAGGAGACCGCCATGCCGCACCGCCTGTCCAGCACCGATCCCGATTTCGAGACCCGCTTTGCCGCGCTGCTGACCATGAAGCGCGAGGACAGCCCCGACGTGGACGACGCGGTCGCGGCGATCATCGCGGAGGTCCGGGCGCGCGGCGACGCGGCGCTCGTCGATTATACCGCCCGCTTCGACCGGATGGAGCTGGCGCCCGGGCAGCTGCGCTTCTCGGCCGAGGAGATCGAGGCGGAATGCGCCAAGGTGTCCGACGAGGACCGCGCCGCGCTCGAACTCGCGGCCGAACGCATCCGCGCCTATCACGCCCGCCAGATGCCCGAGGATCAGAGCTGGACCGACGAAGCGGGCGCGATGCTCGGTTGGCGCTGGACGCCCGTTTCGGCCGCGGGGCTTTACGTGCCGGGCGGCTTGGCCTCCTATCCCTCGTCGGTGCTGATGAACGCGGTACCGGCGAAGGTGGCAGGGGTCGAGCGGCTCGCCGTCACCGTGCCGACGCCCGACGGCGTGGCCAACCCTCTGGTGCTGATGGCCTGCCGGATCGCCGGGGTGGACGAGATCTACCGCGTCGGCGGCGCGCAGGCGATCGCGGCGCTGGCCTACGGGACCGAGAGCGTCGCCCCGGTGGACAAGATCACCGGGCCGGGCAACGCCTTCGTCGCCGCCGCCAAGCGCCGGGTCTTCGGTCGCGTCGGCATCGACATGATCGCGGGCCCGTCCGAGATCCTCGTCATCGCCGATGCCGACAACGATCCCGACTGGATCGCGCTCGATCTGCTCAGCCAGGCCGAACATGATGAGAGCGCGCAGTCGATCCTGATCACCGACGACGCGGCCTTTGGCGACCGTGTGACTGCCGCCGTGGAGGCGCGGCTCGAAACGCTCGAGCGGCGCGCCATCGCGGGGGCGAGCTGGCGCGATTTCGGCGCCATCATCACGGTGCGCGACTTGGACGAGGCGGCGCGCCTCGCGGACCGGATCGCGGCGGAGCATCTGGAGCTTTGCGTGGCCGACCCCGAGGGTCTCGCCGCGAAAATCACCCATGCCGGCGCGATTTTCCTCGGGCACTGGACGCCGGAGGCGATCGGTGACTACATTTCAGGGCCGAACCATGTCCTGCCCACGGCACGGTCGGCGCGGTTCTCCTCTGGGCTGTCGGTGATGGATTTCCTGAAGCGTACCACATTGTCGAAGATGACCCCCGATGCGCTCGCCGCGATCGGTCCCTCGGGCGCGCGGCTGGCGCGAGCCGAGAGCCTCGAGGCGCATGGGCTGTCGATCACGGCGCGGCTCGACCGGCTGAACCGGGGCGCCGAATGACCCGGATCGCCGAGATCCGGCTCGACGATGCGGGGCAGGCGCCGACGCCGGAGATCGAGCAGGAGCGCCGGGTCGCGGTGTTCGACCTGCTCGAGGAGAACAGCTTCGCCCTGCCGGGCCGCGACACGGGGCCCTATCACCTCGGTCTGGGCATCCGGGAGAAGCGGCTGGTCTTCGACGTGGCGACGGTCGGCGGCGACAAGGCGGCCGAGTTCCACCTCTCGCTCGGACCGTTCCGGCAGGTGGTGAAGGATTACTTCCAGATCTGCGAAAGCTATTACGACGCGGTGAAGACGCTGCCGCCGAGCCAGATCGAGACCATCGACATGGCACGTCGCGGCATCCACAACGAGGGTGCCCGCGTGCTTCAGGAGCGGCTGGAGGGCAAGGCAGAGGTCGATACCGACACGGCGCGCCGGCTGTTCACCCTCATCTGCGTGCTGCATTTCGGGGCCTGATATGGAGTTGGCCGCCCCTTTGCAGCCTCTCCCCCAATCGGTTCTGTTCTGCTGCGATCACAACGCCGTCCGGTCCCCAATGGCCGAGGGCATCATGAAGAAGTTCTACGGCACCGACTGCTACATCCAGTCGGTGGGCGTGAAGAACGATCTCGAGATCGACGGCTTCGCCATCACCGTCTGCGCCGAGATCGGGGTCGAGCTGCATCGCCACCGCTCGCGCAGCTTCGACGAGATGCATAACTGGGGCGACGACCTGTCCTCCTTCGACCTGATCCTGGCGTTATCGCCCGCGAGCCAGCGGCGGGCGCTCGACCTGACCGCCTGCTATCATCTCGAGGTCGAATATTGGCCGGTGCTCGACCCGACCGGGCTGGGCGAGGGGCGCGAGGATCGGCTGCGTAGCTATCGCCAGACCCGCGACATGATCGTCGAGCGGCTGATCGATCGCTGGGGGCCGCCGCGAAGCTGATCGCACCGGACGTCCCCGCAGCCTGCGCGCCGAACCATCGGAAACGACATTGCCGTACGCCAAAAGCTGGAAAGGCGCCTCATAGGAGGGCGCCTCGGCACGCCGAACAACGGCAGGCGACCAGCGGCCCAAGTATCATCCCTGATAGGTAGAAATACGGAAAAGGCCGCCCCGAGGGGGCGGCCTTCGTGATCAAGTTCCGGAAAGCGAAGCTTACTGCTCGACTTCCTGCATCGACTCGAGCTGCTCCTCGGTGGCTTCGATGAAGACGCGGACTTCACCGGCTTCCGAACGCAGGACGCTCATCTGGTCGAAGGGGATGGCGACCGGCTTTTCGCCGATGCCGAGGAAGCCGCCGACTTCGACGATCACTTCCTGGATCTGGCCCTGATCGCTGACCATAATGTCGCCGATGTCGCCGATCCGCTCGTCGTTGATGCCGTAGACGGTCGAACCTTCGAGGTCGGTCACGGCGATCTCGTTGGCGGGGATCATCGCGAAGCCTTCACGCTCGACAACCGGACCGGTGGCGACGATGTCGGCCTCTTCGGTCATTTCGGCGGTTTCCGCCTCGACGGTCTCGACCTCGGCCATCTCGCCTTCCACCTCGGCTTCGGCCTCGGCAGCGACGCCCTCGACGGCAGCCTCGGTCTCGGCAGCGGCCTCTTCAACCTCGGTCTCGAGCGCTTCGGCCGCGCCCTCTACCTCGGTCTCCATTTCCTCGGCCTCGGCCTCGGTCTCGAGCTCGGTTTCCATCTCCTCGGTCTCGGTCTCGAGCTCGGTTTCCATCTCGGCCTCGGGGGCCTCGGTCTCCATCTCGGCCTCGGCTTCCGGCGCGTCCATCGCAGCAGCAGCTTCGCCCTCGACGGCGGCTTCGTTGATGGTCACAACCGGCTCGCCGGTCTGCACCATCTCGATCACCGGCTCACCGGCCTGGGTGAAGTTGATCACCGGCTCGGCGCTCTCGAAGCGGATCGTCGGCTCGGCGCGCTGAACGGAGACGTTGGCCTGCTGGTCCGCGTTCTCCTGGAGGGTCACGATCGGCTCGACCGTGGTCAGCTGAACGTCGGCCTCTTCGATCGCACGAACCTCGCCCTCGGTGCCGGGCGCAAAGGTCTCGCCAGTGGCGCGATCGGTCACCTGGATGCCGCCCTCGGAGCCCTCGGGGGCACGCTGCAGCTCGAGATCGACCTTCGGACGCGCCTGGTTGACGGTCACGATCGGCTCGGCCTGACGCACTTCGACCTGCGGCTGGGCGTTGGCCACGTCGACCGACGGGTCGGGCATGGTGATGATGATCTCGGGCGCCGGCTGCTCGATGCGGATGGTCGGCTGCGGCATGTCCATGGTGATCGTGGCCGGGGCCTGACGCACCAGGATCTCGGCGCCGGCTTCGTTGACCGTCACGTCGGGCTGCGCTTGGTCGACCATGATCTCGGTCTGGCCGGTCTCGACGTTGACGCTGGGTTGGCTCTGCTCGAGGTATACCATGCCCTCGATCACCACCTCGTCCTCGAGCCGCACCACGGTGCGCTCGGTCTCCGCCAGTTCGGCTTCGGTCTCGGCGCCTTCACCCTCGACCAGCACCACGCGCTCGAGCTCGACATAGGCGACGGCGCACTGCGCGTCGTCCTCGGCTTCGATCAGGGCCAGAACCTCTTCTTCGGTCATGCCGGCATCGGCAGGCACACCGTCCGTCATCTGTTCCGTCAGCAGCAGCTCGAGATCGGAGCAGGTGGCGTCGGTGGTCTGGGCCTGAGCGGCGGCCGCCATCGGCAGTGTCAGCGCCGTCGACAGCAGCAGCTTCGTCATCCGCGTGTTCATGGGTCTCTCCCGTCTTATGCTTCGCTTCGGCGACACAACGGCGCATGTCGCCGGGCGTTCCCGGGTTCTTTACGAAATTTTGATTGTGCCCGTCGGCGGCCTGCGCGAATAATGCCGCGAAAGACTGCGAGACCCGGATCGGGACGCGGTCCTGTTTGCACTTGAAATCCGGGCGCCGAGGGCGCATCTACGCGCCATGGCCCGCAAATGCGGGTTTCACTGGACGGAGAGACCATGGCCAAGGAAGAACTGCTCGAATTTCCCGGCGTCGTGAAGGAACTCCTGCCGAATGCGACGTTCAGGGTCGAGCTGGAAAACGGCCATGAGATCATCGCGCATACGGCGGGCAAACTTCGCAAGAACCGGATCCGCGTCCTCGCGGGTGACAAGGTACAAGTCGAGATGACCCCCTACGATCTGACCAAGGGTCGGATCAACTACCGTTTCCGCTGACGCGCTCATGAGCGCGCTGCCGCCCGAGAGCGGGCTGAGGCTGATCCTCGGCTCGGCCTCGCCGCGCCGCCGCGAATTGCTGGCGCAGATCGGTCTCGCGCCGAGCGACGTCCGCCCCCCCGACATCGATGAGACCCCGCATCGTGGCGAGTTGCCGCGCACCTATGCGCGCCGCATCGCGGACGAAAAGGCCCGCGCCGTCGCGCTCGACGAGGGGGAGGTGCTGCTATGCGCCGACACCACCGTGGCGCTGGGCCGTCGCATCATGGGCAAGCCCGTAGATTCGACCGAAGCCGCCCGTTTCCTGCACCTGCTTTCAGGTCGGCGCCACACCGTCATCACCGCTGTCGCGGTGCGCCGCGGCGACCGCGTCTGGGCGCGTGAGGTCGAGACGGCGGTCAAGATGAAGCGGCTGTCGAACCCCGAGGTCAACGCCTACCTCGCCACCGGCGATTGGCAGGGCAAGGCCGGGGGCTATGCCATTCAGGGCCCCGCCGGGGCCTTCATTCCCTGGATCAACGGATCCTTCACCGGCGTGGTCGGTCTGCCCCTTGCGGAAACCGCCGGGCTGCTGACGGCGGCCGGATATCCCGTTTATGGAGAACACGCATGAAGGGACGCCGCATCGTTCTCGACCATCTCGGCGACCGCGAGGCCGCGGCCCTTCTGGTCGATGGTCAGCTCGACGACCTGCTGATCGAGGAAGGCGACGCGCCGCGCCCCGGCGCGATCTACCGCGCCATCTGCGACCGGCCATTGAAAGGGCAGGGTGGCATGATGGTGCGCCTGCCCGAGGGCCTGACCGGCTTCCTGCGGCAGGGCAAGGGGCTGCGCCCCGGGCAGGCACTGCTGGTGCAGGTCACCGGCATCGCCGAGGACGGCAAGGCCGTGCCGCTCACCGATCGGGTGCTGTTCAAGAGCCGCTACGCCATCGTCACCCCCGGCGCGCCCGGCCTCAATATCTCGCGCGCCATCACCGAGGAGGAGGAGCGGGCCCGGCTGCGCATTCTCGCCGAGGAGGGCATGGAGGGTGCGTCCGAGGATCTCGGCCTGATTCTCCGCTCGGCCTGCGCCGGCGCGCCCGAGGACGACATCGTCGACGACATTGCCGCGATGCGGGACTTGTCCATCGCGGTGACCGCCGATGCGGCCGGCGACCAACCCGAGGCGCTGACCGAGGGCGATGGGCCGCATCTGCTGGCCTGGCGCGACTGGAGCGCGGCCGACGTGGTGACCGAGCCGGGCGGTTTCGAGCGCGAAGGCGTGCTCGATCAGATCGAGGCGCTCAAGCAGCCGCGTGTCGCCACCGGCGAGGGCACGATCTATGTCGAGCCGACCCGGGCACTGGTGGCGGTCGACGTCAACACCGGCGGCGACACCTCGCCCGCCGCGGCGCTCAAGACCAACCTCGCCGCCGCCCGCGCATTGCCGCGCGCGCTCAGGCTGCGCGGTCTAGGCGGCCAGATCGTCGTGGACTTCGCGCCGATGTCCAAGGCGCATCGCAAGCAGCTCGAGCAGTCGTTGCGCGCCTCGTTCCGCAACGACCCCGTGGAGACCTCGCTGGTTGGCTGGAGCCCGATGGGGCTGTTCGAGCTGCAGCGCAAGCGCGAGCGCCCCTCGCTGGTCCGGCTGCTCGGGAGGCTGTGATGGCCTGCCCGATCTGCGGCAAGGACACGGTGAAAGCGTATCGGCCGTTCTGCTCGAAGCGCTGCGCCGACGTGGATCTCGCCCGCTGGCTGGGTGGGCGTTATGCCTTGCCTTCGACCGATCCCGAAGACATCGAACGGGCCGCCGAAGAGGCGGCCGAGGCCGCCCGTGACATGCCGCCGCGACGACATTGAGCGCGGCGCGATTTTTCCTGCGAATGCCTCTGGACACCCCCCTGCGGCTCGCCTAGAAGGCCCCCACCCGATGACGGCAGACGCCTTCATCCCCGTGCCCGGGTAGCTCAGGGGTAGAGCAGTGGATTGAAAATCCTCGTGTCGGTGGTTCGATTCCGCCCCCGGGCACCATCGCTTTCATACCTGAATGGGTGGAAGCGTGCATGTATAGCTTCTCGATATCCCCCTCAAACTCGATGTCGCGTCCATAAGGGTCGTTACGAGGGTAGACAGTTACGCTGTTGATCAAGCTGCGGATCGCATCGCGAAGCTCTTGGCCGTACTTGAGCTCCTCAGTCGCGGCATGCAGCGCTAATCGGACGTACTCCCTGTACTTAGTGCTAACGGCGACTGGATTGAGATCTGGAATAACGGGAGCGCATTTAAGCTGATCTTTTATGTCCAGCTCTTCATGGTCGAGTTCAAGGAGACGGTCTCTGATCTCCGTCGGGTTAGCACCGGATTCTATAAGATAGATAAGGCTTCGCTTGGCGCTGGTTATCGACGCTAGTCTTTTCTGCAATCGGGGAGCAAGGCACGATACGGAGCTTGCTAGTCGTTTATACTCTTGCTCGATAGCTCTGAGTGCTGGGACGAGGGTTTCTTCTCGAACCAAATGTTTTTCGATGGCGCAGAGCAAGCCGCTCTCTATAATATTCTTGCTTATCATCCTCCGATTGCTGCAGGATCGCCGCTCTCGTCTGGCGCTGCAGCCAAATTTAACGTAGGGAGATCGACCAACCGTGATATAGGAGGCGCCGCATTCACCACACCGCATAAGGCCAGATAATAAATACTTTTGTCTCCTTTTGTATGGGCGCGATCCCGATGTTGCAGGGATCCTATCTTGAACTCTCGCCCATAAGGCGGCATCAACTATTCTTAGATGTGGTACGTCTACCCAAAAATAATCTTTTTTGTCCCGTTCTCTCGTCAAGCGCCGCCCAGTATCAGGGTCTTTAACTTTATAGATCCTGTTGTGGGTCCGAATGCCGTTGTAAATAGTGTTTCTAATAATCCCCACCCCTCTCCGCCTATGCCCGTTTATAGTGCTGGCGTTCCAGTGCCCGCCTCGCGGACTTGGTATTTTATCATGGTTAAGAATCCCAGCAATGTCGCGAGGGGTGTGACCTATAGAATAGAGTCTGAAGATTCTTCTGACTACTTCAGCCTCGTTTGGTTCAATTTCTATTTCCCCTCGGTTAAGTGTAGTTTTGTAACCATAAGGCGGGCTGCCCGCAGAGCGACCTCGTTTCGCGTTTGCCTTTAGTCCTCGGCTAGTTTTTTGCGACAGATCGCGGAGAAATTGCGCGCTCATTGTTCCCTTAAAGCCAATTGATAGGTCGCCGATAAACCCGCCCTCCGATAGGCTGTATATTGCTATACCTAGAAAATCCATCCGCTCCTTAAATTTGGCTAAATCCCCCAGATTTCTTCCAAGTCGATCGATGTCTTCAACCATGATGCATTCGAAGAACTCGTCTGCGGCATCGACCGACATTTCGTTGAAAGCTGTGCGCCCGATCGTTGATGCGCCGGATATAGCTGCATCAATGTACGCTTTGACAAAAACCCACTTTTTCGCAGTTCCTGTCGCTCTTATCTCAGCTATTTGATCCTCTGCGGATCTCGAGTTCTGCTTGTCAGTCGAGTAACGAGCGTATCCGACGAACCTCATTGCTGCTTCCTCCCTTAAGAGTTAATGCCGAGGTTTCTCCATCAAAGATAAGTCTGGCGATAGTAGCGGATAAAGCGGCTGCCAAGGGACTCACGCTTGCCCCTGAGGTACATCTCCTGAGTTGAGGCTGGCGCATCGTAGGGTTAGTAGTTTTATCACTCCGGACCGGAGGAGCTGCTTTTATGAATGGCACTTCGAATCACCCATAATGTTTTTCATACCTAGTCGACTCTAACGCACTAATATGGATTGGTCTTGGCAAGAATATATGGCAATTCGGCCCAGAGGCGGGTTTCGCTAGTTTCTCTTACAGGGGGGGGTGATAATGGGTGTCTGCAATCGGGCAGAAGGAGAAAGGTAAGGATTATTGTGGTTAATTGATGTGCGCGCTTCCGTCAGCTTCATCTGTTCCCGGAGGTCTTCTGTGTGAGGCGAGTGAGTTAGGTTCAGCTGACTTTTGGGTTGTGTTAGCGCGGCGGTTGTACTTCTTTGGTTGTGGGTTCATCCGGGGGTGGAAGTTGACTGATCTAGGTGTGGCAGGGGCGCTCCGACTTGAGGGTCGGACGCTGGGGTCGGGCTGGAAGGTGCTAGGGGCTGTCGGTTGGGATCCATCGACTGGCCTCAGCAAGGAAATCTACAACGGTACCGGTGGGAACTTCTCTAAGGCCTACAGGGTGGAGAAGGATGGAAAGCATGCTTTCTTGAAAGCGATCGACCTAACCCGACCGCTACAGGAGCCAGACGTGATGTCTGCTCTGCTCAAGGTGTCGTCAGAGCACCGGTTTGAAGTCGATATCTTAAATGTTTGTTCAGGGGCTAGGCTCGATAGAATAGTCGTAGCGCTGGACAGCGGCGAAGAGCGACTCGGACCGTCGTTACACGACGTGGTGCCCTATCTTATCTTTGAACTCGCCGAGGGAGATGTCCGAAAGAAGATCGGAACCATCGATCCAAAGCTGAAAATATCATGGTGGCTTCGGGCCCTGCATCATGCCGCTGTTGGCCTGAATCAGCTACATTCTAAGAGTATTACTCATCAGGACCTAAAGCCTTCGAATATTTTGAGCTTTGGTAATGAGGGCGGCTTTAAGCTGGGGGATCTTGGGAGGTCGACATGTGAGAATAAGCCCGGGCCGTTTGATAACATGATCTTTTCTGGGGATAGGTCATACGCGCCACCCGAGATTCTTTATAACTTTATCATTCCTGATGTCTTTCAAAGGCGGCAGAGCTGCGATTGCTATATGCTTGGGAGCATGATCTTTTACTTCGTTAGTGGATCTGGTTTGACGAGGCTGATGCTGCAGCGTCTTCCGGTAGATAACTTGCCATTTCTGTTCGGTGGGGGCTGGCAGGGCAGCTATAGATCAATTTTGCCAGTGCTGCAAAGTGTGTTCTCTGACTGCTTGAATGAATTGGAGCTGGCTGTCGGCGATAGCGAGGTTGGTAAGGAACTAGTTACTTGCGCCAGACAGCTCAGTAATCCAGACCCTGCTCTTCGAGGGCATCCACTTACTCGCGCCTCAAGTGCTCGTGTGTATTCTCTCGAAAGGTATGTCTCGGTTTTTGACAGGCTGGCAAAAAGGGCGGCCATAGAAGCGCGCCGAGGGGTATAGTCGTGATCGAAAATAAAGAGCTGGACGATCGGCATACGCTTCCCCGCTGGGTCTCGATCCGGAAGGCCGTTGAGGGTGGAATATTCGCGCGTCCCGGGGTGGTGCGCAAAGCTACTCAGCGTAGTGCTGTTCAAGAAGAGAATGAGGGGGCTCTTCTAGAAGAGTTTAAGCGCCGCATCGACGATTGGTTGGAGTCTCAAAGCTATACCGATGCGGAAGAGCTTATCTCTGTCTCATTGTTTCTCGGTCGTGAGAACGACGTGGAAATCCAACAGGCGGCGGCAACACTTGTCGGTTCAGAACTTGCATCGGAGGCCGCTAGAAACTTGGCTGGCCGTATTCTAAGTGGAGACGTGCGTCGCTTAAGTTGGGGTGATGATATAGCTATAGCAAGCTTGCATAAAGAGATTCGCAAGAGAAAGAAGCTTATAGAGCTCAATCCGAGCGATGCCCTCCTCCTTACTGAGACTGCGTTGTGCTATGCAAATCTTGGCCAATTGAGAAGCAGCGAGGAACTTCTACGAAGGGCTCTCGCGCTGGCACCTCATAACAGATACGTATTGCGGTCTGCGGCGAGATTCTATTGTCACCTGCAGAGACCTGATCAAGCGTTGCAAATTCTTCGTGGCACCCCCCGGGGCGACACAGACCCTTGGATACGTTCAGCAGAGCTGGCGATATCTGGGATCACTGGTGAAGTGATCCGGTCCTGGCGTAAATCGAAGAACCTTGTGGAGGACGATTCTCTTTCCGTTTTCGATCGATCAGAGCTAGCGACCGAGATCGCTACTCTTGAGTTTAGTTCAGGTTCAAGTCGGGCTGGACTTAGGAAGGTTCGCTTTGCCGCTCTCGATCCTACCGAAAATGCGGTTGCTCAGATCGAGTTTTTAGCTGAGCGCACTGGAAGCTTTCGGCGCGAGCAGTTCTTTCCGGATATTAGTCGGGCTATGGAAGCTCGGGCGCTTAGTTCATACTGGAAAGGCGAAGTTCGTGCGGCACTTGACGCTTGTGAGGCGTGGCAGGAGATCGAACCTTTCAGTGTGCGGCCCGCAATTTTTGGGTCGTTCTTGGCTACAGCAAAAGGTAACTCTATTGAGCGAGGTATTGCTTTGGCCAGAATAGGTCTAGTTGGCAATCCGGGCAATTTGTCTTTGCTGAACAATATTGCCGTTCTGTATGCATATATCGGTAATGTTGATCTGGCCGCGAGCTTCCTTGGTAAAGCGAGGGCTTCTCCGGATATGGGGGGGCAGATTGCGAGCCTTGCGACTGAAGGACTTATTAAGTTCCGGTCCGGCGATCCTGAGAGTGGCCTTGAGCATTACGAGAAGGCTATCGAGTTAGCTGTTATTGAGCGGCGTTCCGACTTGGCATTGCGCGCCTTTAGTTTTCTAGCTAAAGAGATGTGTAGAGTTGATCCCGGCATGAAGTCCTATTTCATTGAAGAGTTTGGGGTTATCGAAAAGAAGTTGAAGCGGGGTGGAGCGGTCATGCCCCGAGACGTTTACCTCATCTGGGAAGAGCTACGCCCTACCGATAAGGATTTTTCTGGACAGAAACATTATCCCTCCCTAGTAAGCCGGGACTTGCTTGAGGGAATACTGCCTTCGATTGATTGAAGGGCCTGTGTCAGTTTGGTTTGCCGTCGTTCGGGGCTGCCAAACTGCTTGGCTTCGATCCTGATCAATGGGTTGAATAAGGTATGTATGTGAGGGATCCTCGCCCCGGGCACCATTAACCGGTCTCTCCAGATACTGGGTTTCGTTGCGGGGTCGGGCTTTGCCCTTCCCGATTTGGTCGACGCGTCCCCTTGCGGGATGAGTGCCCCGCGAAGCCTGTTGCCTCGTGACGCCCTAACCGCGATATCTCGCGCTGCCCTTCGTGGCGCCGGATGCCACCCCATTCCCGCGGGCCTCAGGCGCAGTGCCTGAGCCCTGCGTGACGCCACTGGTCGCCTCGAGGGCGACCGGGAGGCGCAGCCCTTTTGCAACCCGTCTCCTGCACCGCCGGCCCGACGCCGCGGCCAAAGACGGGTCATTCACCAGATTTTAGGAGCGCGGCCCCAAGCAGGCCCCTCCGGACCGAAAGAAAACGATACATGACCCATTCGACCACTTCCCACTACGACAGCCTCACCATCTCGCGCAGCATCGCCGACGTGGACGCCGTGCTGTCGCTGCTCCGCCGCCAGGCCGACATGCTGCGCGTGCGTCATGCGCTCGATGCCGCCGCGCGCACCATCGACACCTGCCGCCAGAAGGTGGCGGGCTCGCTGGCGCGATCGCAGACGGCCTTGGCGCATGCCGATCTCGCGGCGCTGCTCGACCGGAACGATTTCGACATGCTGGAGCTGTCGCGTGTCCTTCAGCGTCTTCGGGACACGGTGCTGCGTCTGCGCGGTGAAAGCCGCGTGGGTTTGGAACTCGCCTGAAAGCTCAAGGCAAGGAAGCGGCCGCCTCTTGGGTGATCCGACCTAGCCATTCGCGGCGGTCCTGACCTCTCCCGACGTGTAGTGGAGCGGGATGGATGGCGGCCAAAGATCGGTCAGCGCCTGACCGGCCTCGAGAAAATCCTTCAACTCGGCACATCGATCTTCGCTGATCATGGCGGCCGGTGTGCGGCCATCGAAGCGGTCGAGCCGCTTGGTGCAATACCAGATCCAGCTGTCCGACGCCGTCCGTGTCCACGGGCGAACAAGGCAGATGACCACGTGGAGGTCCTTGAGGTGCCTCTGTGTGGGCGCCACGCGCAAGAGGTCGGCGAGGTCGACGCCAAGCGCCGTGGCGAAAATCCCGGCATTCACGAGGCCGCTGGGTTCGATACAGTGGTCGAGAAGAAGTCCGTTTGGCATGGTTGTGCTCCATCTCATTCCGGCGTGATGCGCCAGATGCCAAAGAGATACGCATGGCACCGACAACGGGTCTGCTTGTCGCGGCGGTCATGGGTGGCGCAGCCACTTTGCTGGGAGGAGGGGGCAGCGCCGAACGGTTGCGATCCCACCCACAGCCATCGCGATATGTTTACGCTTGGTAATGGGTGGAGCAGTTGGATCGAGGCGCGGAGAGGTCAAGCGCCGGAAAGCATTTTGCTACCAGCGGTTGGTGGGCCATCCCAGTGCTCGTGCATAAGGGCCGATCCGGGCCGCAGTCACGGGAAGCGCGCTGGGGCGGTTATCGCGCCCAATGGTTCGGCAGGCGTCTCTCCGGAAGCAGTCCTTTCCGCTTCTGCCCTTGATCTAAATCACGGCAGTCGATCCGCACCGTGATACACTCACCCTGCCTTCGATGGAGGGGGCAATGGTATGGACACCGGGAAGAAGCCGGCCTCGCCGGGCGTATATATGGTCATGGCTGTCGCATCGATTGTTGCACTGATCTTGGTCTGGTCGCTCGGCGAGGTCGTCGTCGAATGGATCGCAGGGCCAGCGGAGCCGGCCGCCATCGTTCCGCCGACCGAGTAGCTGGAAGCAACGGCTCTCACCGCCGTAGCGTCTGATTTGGGTGGGTACAGGACGTCGGCGCTCAGCCGTGCTTTGGCAGGGCTTGAGGACACCGAGCGGCGTCCGCTCGGCAGGGGGGGCTGAGCTTGCCTACAAGCTCACCTCGGGCTGTGGCCGTCCTGCCCGGCCAGATGGACAGGTCAGCCGCGAAAGCGTATACATGTAGGCCCGGATGCGACCCTGTAATGGATGGATCGCGCCGGTGACGACGTCGGGCGATGCTGGATCGCTGCCTCTCCGCAGAAAGAGCGACGCCCCTTCGGCTCGGGGGTCCGACATCCCGTCGGGTAGTTAGCTCGGAGGTCGTCATGGAGACGCAACACACGCTTACTGAAAGACTCGAAGAAGTCGGTCACAAGATCGATGCCGCTGAACACATGCTGAAGGCCCGCGCGGACTGGACCCATGGCAACGCGCTGACCCAACAGGAGCTGTTGGCCCGCTATGCCGTGATCAAGCGCAGGCTGAACCGGGAGATCGCCGATCTGGAGGCGCACGGACACCACGTGACGGCGCTCGAAACGTCGCTGCGGGAGTGGTGGCTTTCGGTCAACCTGACGACGAGGTGAGGGGCAGGGCGCGCCTGTTTTGGAGCCATGCCTCTCGTTCTCGGCCACCTCGTGCTTTGAGCAGCGGGGTTCGCGATGTTCTCGACGCCCCGAAGCGCCGTTTGCTGCTTAGACCTGGCCCGGCGGGCAGGTCGAGCCGCGGATCTGAAGCGATACGGGCAGGGTGATCACCTTATCGGCCGGGCAGGCCGCGCCCGCGATCTGCCGCAGCAGCAGCCCTGCCGCCTGTGCGCCGAGCCGCATCCGATCCTGCCGTATCGTGGTGAGCGGCGGGATCACGAATTCTGCGGTCTGGATGTCGTCGAAGCCGACCAGAGACACGTCATCGGGCACCCGTAGTCCACGCGCGTGCAGCCCCGAGGCAAAGCCGACGGCGAGTTGGTCCGAGGCACAGATCACGGCTGTGGGTCGTGCCGGGAGCGAAATGAAGTCCTCGGCTGCAGCCCGACCAGCCTCGAGGGAGAAGTCGTTTCGTCCGAACTGGACCGCCGGAAGGGCCAGCCCATGCGCCGCCATCGCGTCGACAACGCCGGCGCGGCGTTCGGTGTCGAGCACGTTGCCCTCGGGCCCGGCGAGGTAGGCGATGTCGCGGTGGCCGAGTTCCACGAGATGATCGACCGCGAGGCGCATCCCGGCGCGGTTGTCGCTGCGCACCGAGGGGAAGCCGCCCTCGACCAGCCATTCGCAAGCAAAGACGACGCGGGATGCGATGTCGGGGGCCTTGAGTTCGGCCCGCGCCGCCTGCGGCAGCCCGCCGTCAAGGCAGACCAGCCCGTCGACCCGCGCCTCGCGCAGATGCGACAGCAGGGACTGGCCGCCGCGCAGGGCAGAGCGGCTGTCGGTGACGAGCAGGTCGGTGCCCTGCGCCGAAAGCGTCTCCTGCAGCCCGGCGAAGATCGCCGAGAAGAACGGGTTGCCCAGATCCGGCACGATGGCGAGCACCGAATCGGCGCGTTGGCGCCGCAGGTTGCGGGCCATGGAGTTCACCCGGTAGCCGTGCTGGTCGACCACCGCCATCACCGCCTCGCGTGTGGTCTCCGACACTCGTTCGGGATGCGACAGGGTGCGGCTGACGGTGGCGGTCGATACGCCGCTGAGGCGGGCGATATCCTTGATACTGAGCGACAATTATCCGGCTCCCCCCTCCGGCACAGACCAAAATGGCCCACGTCAACTATGTAAACCATTACATTTCCGTTGACAGATGGGAAGCCTGACGCGAAGCTATGTAAACGATTGCAGTGCCAGATCATGCTCCCGCAATCGTTTACTGGTGCCATTTCCATGGGGGGATAAGGCGCCGTCGCAACAATCTGAGCCGAGGGGCTCCCCAGGGAGGAATGACCATGATCCACGCCGATACCCGCAAGGTGCCCTTGCGCCGCCTGCTCGCCGCCAGCGCCATGGCGGTGCTGCCCGCAACTGCGATGGCCGCCGAGCTGGAGATCACCCATTGGTGGACCTCCGGCGGTGAAGCCGCGGCGGTACGCGAGTTGGCGACCGCCTTCGAGGCGGGGACCGATCACACTTGGGTCGACGGCGCGATCGCGGGATCCGGCGGCACCGCGCGCCCGATCATCATCTCGCGCATCTTGGGCGGCGACCCGATGGCCGCGACCCAGCTCAACCATGGCCAGCAGGCGCAGGAGCTTGTCGAGGCGGGCATGATGCTCGACCTGACCGAGCTGGCCGAAGAGGGCAACTGGGCCGAGCTGGTTCAGCCCAAGTCGCTGCTCGACGCCTGCACCTTCGAGGGCCGCGTCTACTGCGTGCCGCTCAACATCCACTCGCCGCAGTGGATGTGGACCTCGATCAAGGCCTTCGAAAAGGCCGGCGTCGAGCCGGCGCAGAACTGGGAAGAGCTGAAGGCCGCCGCTCCGGCACTGCGCGAGGCGGGTGTGCAGCCGCTGATCGAAGGGCTGCAGGCATGGCAATTCGCCACCCTGTTCCAGACGCTGGTCTCGGGTCTGGGCGGCGAGGAAGTATATTACGGCGTCTACCGCGATGGCGACGAAGCCGTGCTGCGCGGCGAGGAGATGGCGATGGTGTTCGAGGAGGCGGTAGCCGCGCGCGAGATGCTCGAGGGCACCAACGTGCAGGACTGGAACCTCGCCACCGCCGCCGTGATCAACGGCGAGGCGGCGGCCAACGTGATGGGCGATTGGGCGCAGGGCGAATTCCAGGTCGCGGGGCAGGTCGCGGGGCAGGATTACGACTGTCTCATGGGTCTGGGCGGTGAGCCGCTGATCTCCACCGGCGGCGACGCGTTTTACTTCCCCGCCAATGATGACGAGGCGATCACCGAGGGCCAGAAGGACCTCGCGCGGCTTCTGATCTCGCCCGAGGCGCAGATCGCCTTCAACACCAAGAAGGGCTCGCTGCCGGTGCGCGGCGACGTCGATCTGGCCGAGGCGGGGGCCTGCATGCAGAAGGGCCTCGAGGCGCTGAAGGCGGGCAAGGTGATCGACAGCGTCGACATGCTGATCTCGCCCGACGTGGCGGGGCAGGTCGGCGACCTGCTGGCCGAGTTCTTCGCCTCCGACATGTCGGCGGAAGAGGCGCAGGAGCGCTTCGCCGAGGTCATCCTCAGCGACAAGTGATCCTCCCCAGGGGCCGTCAGCTTCCCACGGCGGCGGCCCCAACCTTCCCCTGACAGAGGAGATGCGCGCGTGTCCACCCGACGCCCCAGTAGCCTGCTGCGCAATCCCATGGCCAAGCTCGCCGCCGTGCCGATGGTGGTCACCGCCACCGTCGTCTTCATCGGCTGCTCGCTCTGGACCGTGGTCTACAGCTTCACCGACTCGAAACTCCTGCCACGCGCGAATTTCGACGGTTTCGCGCAATACGACCGGCTCTGGTCGTCGTCGCGATGGATCGCCTCGGTCGAGAACCTCGCGATCTACGGCATCCTGACACTGCTGCTGTCGCTGACACTGGGCTTCGTATTCGCGGCGCTGCTCGACCAGAAGATCCGCGGCGAGAACGTGTTCCGCTCGATCATCCTCTATCCCTACGCGCTGTCCTTCATCGTCACCGGGCTCGTGTGGCAGTGGATCCTGAACCCCGATCTCGGCATCCAGGGCATGGTCCGCGCCGCCGGTTGGGAAAGCTTCGCCTTCGATCCCCTCAACAGCCCCGGCCTCGTCATGGTGGCGCTGTTGATGGCGGGGCTGTGGCAGGGCACGGGCCTCGTCACGGTGATCATGCTCGCCGGTCTGCGCGGCGTCGACGAGGACATCTGGAAGGCCTCGCGCGTCGACGGCATCCCGGCCTGGAAAACCTATCTCCTGGTCGTCGTACCGATCCTGCGCCCGGTCTTCGTGACCTCGGTGGTGCTGATCGGCGCGGGCATCGTGAAGCTCTACGACCTCGTGGTGGCGCTCACCGGCGGCGGTCCCGGCAATGCCTCCGAAGTGCCTGCGAAATACGTCTACGACTACATGTTCGCCAACCAGAACCTCGGTCAGGGCTTCGCCGCTTCGACCATGATGCTGCTCGCCGTGCTGGTGATCGTCATCCCCTGGGCGGTTCTCGAATTCGGAGGAAAGCGCCGTGGCTGATGTAGCCTTCACCCCCGACCAAGCCGCCGGCAGGCCCGCCCGCACACTCGCAGGCCCGGTCGGTGCCCGACCCAAATCCCGCATCACCGCCAAGAGGGTGATGATCTACGGCGCGCTCGGCCTCGTCTCGCTCTACTGGCTCCTGCCGCTGTGGGTCATGGTGATGACCTCGCTCAAGGGCATGCCCGAGATCCGTATGGGCAACATCTTCGCGCCGCCGGTGGAGGTCACCTTCCAGCCATGGGTCAAGGCCTGGGCCGAGGCCTGCACCGGTCTCAACTGCGACGGGCTGTCGCGCGGCTTCTGGAACTCGGTCGCCATCGTCGTGCCCTCGACGGTGCTGTCGATCGCGGTGGCTTCGGTCAACGGCTACGCCCTGGTCAACTGGAAGTTCAAGGGATCCGAGGTGTTCTTCACCATCCTGATCTTCGGCGCCTTCATTCCCTACCAGGTGATGATCTACCCGATCGTGGTGATCCTGCGCGAGATCGGGCTGATGGGCTCGGTCTGGGGGCTGGTGCTGGTGCACACTGTGTTCGGCATGCCGATCATCACGCTGCTGTTCCGCAATTACTTCGCCTCGCTCCCCGAAGAGCTGTTCAAGGCGGCGCGGGTCGATGGGGCGGGCTTCTGGGGGATCTTCCTGCGGGTGCTGGTGCCGATGTCGTTGCCGATCTTCGCGGTGGCGATGATCCTGCAGATCACCGGCATCTGGAACGACTTCCTGTTCGGCGTGATCTACACCAAGCCCGACACCTACCCGATGACGGTCCAGCTCAACAACATCGTCAACTCGACCCAAGGGGTGAAGGAATACAACGTCAACATGGCCGCGACGCTGATCACCGGCCTGGTTCCGCTCTCCATCTATCTCATCTCCGGCAAGCTCTTCGTGCGCGGCATCGCCGCGGGCGCGGTCAAGGGCTGAGGAAAGGATACGCCATGCTCGACCAGTCCCATCCCGCGCTCGACGGCCAGTCGGTCTCGATCCGCGACCTGCAGCTCGACTTCGGCTCCGTTTCGGTGCTGCGCGACCTCAACCTCGACATCCACAAGGGCGAGTTCCTGGTGCTGCTCGGCGCCTCGGGCTGTGGCAAGTCCACGCTCCTGAACTGCATCGCGGGGCTTCTGGAGCCGACCGGCGGCCAGATCTTCATCGAAGGCAAGAACGTCACCTGGGCCGAGCCGTCGGAGCGCGGCATCGGCATGGTGTTCCAGTCCTACGCGCTCTACCCGCAGATGACGGTGGAGGGGAATCTCAGCTTCGGGCTGAAGAACGCCCGGCTGCCCAAGGACGAGATCGCCAAGCGCGTCGCCCGCGCCGCCGAAATCCTGCATCTCGGCCCGCTCCTGAAGCGTAAGCCCGCGGCGCTTTCGGGCGGGCAGCGCCAGCGTGTCGCCATCGGACGGGCGCTGGTCCGCGACGTCGACGTGTTCCTGTTCGACGAGCCTCTGTCGAACCTCGACGCCAAGCTGCGCGCCGAGCTTCGGGTCGAGCTGAAGCGGCTGCACAACAGCCTCGACAGCACGATGATCTATGTCACGCATGACCAAGTCGAGGCGATGACGCTGGCTGACCGGATCGCCATCTTGAAGGGCGGCGTGATCCAGCAGCTCGCGGCGCCGCTCGAGATCTACAACCGCCCCGCCAACCTCTACGTCGCCGATTTCATCGGCGCGCCGCCGATGAACCTGCTGCGCGGCGATCTGCGCGGCTCCGAGTTCCGAGGCGCGGTGATTGTGCCGATGGTGGGCTACGACTTCGCAGCGCCGCCCAAGGACGGCGCGGCCGTCTTCGGCATCCGCCCCGAGCATGTGCTTGTGGGCGAGGCCGCGGCCACCGCCCCGGTGCGCACGGAAGTCACGGTCGAGATCGTCGAGCCGATGGGGGCCGACACGCTGCTCTGGACCCGCATCGGCGAGGACGACTTCCGCATCCGCATCGATGGTCAGACCCCGATCCGGGGCGGCGATCGCATCACCATCGGGCTCGACCCGGCCCGTGCCTCCCTCTTCGACGCCGCCACCGAGCTGCGGCTCTGAACCCCGTAAGGACCAATCACATGCTGCTCTCGCTTCAGCTCTACTCCGCCCGCAACTACACCCCCTACACGGACGTCATCGCGAAGCTCGGCGCGCTTGGCTATGACGCCGCCGAGGGGTATTTCGCCAATTTCGAGGAGGCCCGCGCCACTCGCGCCGCGCTCGATGCCGCCGGGCTGAAGATGCCCTCGATCCACGTGCCGATCGAGATGTGCGAGGCTGACCCCGACGGCGTGGCCGAACTCGCGGGCGTGTTCGGGGCGACCCGGATCTTCGCGCCCTACCTGACGCCCGAGGAGCGCCCCGCCGAGGCGCAGGGCTGGCGCGATCTCGCGGCCCGGCTGGCCAAGTGCCACGAGGCGTTGGCTGCGCTCGGCCTCGCCTTCGGCTGGCACAACCACGACTTCGAGATCACGCCGCTGAATGACGGCTCCGTGCCGATGGAGATCCTGCTGACGGAGGCGCCGAAGATCGACTGGGAGGCCGACATCGCGTGGATCGTGCGCGGCGGCGGCGACCCGCTCGACTGGATCGCCCGGCACGGGCAGCGCATCACTGCAGCACATTTCAAGGACATCGCGCCCGCGGGCGAGAAGGCGGACGAGGACGGCTGGGCCGATGCCGGGACCGGCACACTCGACTGGCCGGCGATCTTCGCCGCGCTGAAGGCGCAGTCGCGCTGCGAGATCCTCGTGGCCGAGCACGACAACCCCAATGATTTCGATCGCTTCGCTCGCACCGCGCGCGACAGCTTCGCCAAGCTCTGAGAAAGACCGGACCCATGACCAACCCGCTTCGCATCGGCCTGATCGGCTGCGGCAACATCTCCACCTCCTATCTCGCACGCGCCAAGAATTTCGGTGCCGTCAGCTTCCGCGCCGTGGCCGACATCAACCCCGCCACCGCGCAGGCACGCGGCGAGGAGTTCGGCGTCGAGGCGATGAGCGTCGACGCGCTGCTCGCCCACCCGGAGGTCGACCTCGTCCTCAACCTCACCATCCCGGCCGCGCATTTCGAGATCTCTTCCCGCGCGCTCGAGGCGGGCAAGCATGTCTATTCAGAGAAGCCCTACGTTCTGACCGTGGAGGAGGGGCAGGCGCTGGCGAAGCTCGCTGCCGAGAAGGGCCTGCGCATCGGCTCGGCGCCCGATACCGTGCTGGGATCGTCGCACCAGCTGGCGCGCAAGCTCATCGACGATGGTGCGGTGGGGCGGATCACCTCGGGCACCTGCGCGGTGATGAGCCCCGGCATGGAGAGCTGGCACCCGAACCCCGACTTCTTTTTCCTGAAGGGCGGCGGCCCGATCCTCGATCTTGGGCCCTACTACATCGCCAACCTCGTGCAGCTGATCGGTCCGGTCGCCCGCGTCTCGGCGCTCACTTCGACCCCCTCGAAGACCCGCACCATCGGCAACGGCGCGCGGCTCGGTGAAACCGTCCCCGTGGAGACACCGACTACGATCCACGCACTGCTGGAGTTCCGCTCCGGCGCGGTGGTGACGTTGATGGCGAGCTGGGATGTCTGGCAGTCGGACATCGCACCGATGGCGCTCTACGGCACCGAGGGGACGATCCACATCCCCGATCCGAACTTCTTCGACGGCGAGGTGCGGATCACCAAGCGCGACGAGGCCGCCGAGCTGCCCGCCTGGGACCACCCGCTCGGGCCGCCGAACCGCGAGATCCCCGAAGGCATGGTCGCCGATTACCGCAGCGCCGGGCTCGCCGACATGGCGCAGGCCATCGTTGAAGGGCGGCCGCATCGCTGCAACGACGCCTATGCGCTGCACGTGGTCGAGGTGATGACCGCGATCCTGCGCGCCGGCGAGGAAGGCCGCTACGTCGAGATCGAGACGGATTGCGAGCGGCCGGCGCCGCTCGACATCGCGGCCGCTCAGACCCTGCTGGCATAAGGAGCGGCAACATGGCTTCCATGATCAAGGGGCCGGGGATCTTCCTGGCCCAGTTCGCGGGCGACGCCGCCCCCTTCAACGATCTGGCCGGCATCGCCGGATGGGCGGCGGGGCTGGGCTACGAGGGGATTCAGATCCCCGTCGACCCGCGCTTCATCGACATCGACCTCGCCGCAGGGTCCAAGGACTACTGCGACGAGCTGAAGGGCGTCTGCGCCGAGGCGGGCGTGGAGATCACCGAGCTGTCGACCCATATCCAGGGCCAGCTGGTCGCGGTCCACCCTGCCTATGCGCCGCAATTCGACGGCTTTGCCCCCGAGGCGCTGCGCGGCCGGCCGGAGGCGCAGGCCGAATGGGCGGCAGGCGAGGTGATCAAGGCCGCGCGCGCCTCGCGCAATCTCGGCCTCGACGTGCAGCTCGGTTTTTCCGGCGCGCTGGCCTGGCCCTATCTCTACCCGTGGCCGCAGCGGCCCAAGGGTCTGGTCGAAGAGGCCTTCGCCGAGCTGGCGCGGCGCTGGCGGCCTATCCTCGATGCGCATGAGGAGGTGGGCGTCGATTACGCCTACGAGCTGCATCCGGGCGAGGACCTGATGGATGGCACCAGCTTCGAGCGGTTTCTCGAGGCGATGGATGGACACAGCCGCGCGAACATCGCCTATGACCCGTCGCATTTCGTGCTGCAGCAGCTCGACTATCTCGGCTTCATCGACCTCTACCACGAGCGCATCCGTGCCTTTCACGTCAAGGATGCGGAGTTCAATCCAAGCGCACGGCAAGGCGTCTATTCGGGCTTTGCTGGCTGGGCCGACCGGGCTGGGCGGTTCCGCTCGCTTGGCGACGGGCAGGTCGATTTCGTCGCCGTGTTTTCCAAGCTGGCGCAGCATGGCTATGATGGCTGGGCGGTGCTGGAATGGGAATGCGCGCTGAAGTCGCCCGCGCAAGGTGCCGCCGAGGGCGCACCCTTCATCGCGGCGCATATAATCGAACCGACGCCGCATGCCTTCGACGATTTCGCGGGCGGCGGGGTCGACCGTGCGCAGATCCGCGCCATGCTGGGGCTCGGCACATGAGCGGCGGGCGCATCAGGCTCGGCATGGTCGGTGGCGGGCAAGGGGCCTTCATCGGCGGCGTGCATCGCATCGCCGCGCGGCTCGACGGGCGCTTCGATCTGGTTGCGGGGGCGCTGTCCTCGGACCCCGCCCGCGCAGAGGCTTCGGCGCAAGAGCTGGGGCTGGCGCGTAGCTATTCCGATTTCAAGGAGATGGCCCGCGCCGAGGCCGCGCGCGACGACGGCATCAGGGCCGTCGCCATCGTCACCCCCAACCATATGCACCTGCCCGCCGCCCGCGCCTTTCTCGAAGCGGGCATCCACGTGATCTGCGACAAGCCGCTGACCGCCACCCTGGCCGAGGCGGAGGAGCTTGCGCGGGTGGCCGAGGCTTCCGAGGCCTTGTTCATCCTGACCCACACCTATGCAGGCTACCCGATGGTGCGGGAGGCGCGGCGGCTGGTGGCCGAGGGCGCCTTGGGCGAGATCCGCGTGGTGCAGGTCGAATATGCGCAGGATTGGCTCGCGCGCGATGAGAGCAACAAGCAGGCCGAGTGGCGCACCGATCCCTCGCGCTCGGGCGCGGGCGGCGCGGTGGGTGACATCGGCAGCCATGCCGCTCATCTGGCGCGCTACGTCTCGGGACTCGCGATCGAGAGCGTCGCGGCGCAGCTCACCGCCTTCGTGCCGGGCCGGCGGGTCGATGACGACACGCAGGCGCTGTTGCGCTTCGCGGGCGGGGCGCGCGGCATGCTCTGGGCCAGTCAGGTCGCGCCGGGGCATGACAATGACCTCCGCCTGCGCGTGCTGGGCTCCGAGGCCGGGCTGGACTGGTCGCATGCCGACCCGAACCGGTTGCGGCTGACCCGCTTGGGAGAGCCGTCGCAGCTCCTGACACGGGGCGGTCCCGGCTTCGAAGGCGCGGCGCGGGTGCCGGCAGGTCACCCCGAGGGCTATCTCGAAGCCTTCGCCAGCCTCTATTCCGACGCCGCCGATGCGATCCTTTCCGGCACCATGCCGGACGGCCTGCCGGGCCTGTCGGACGGGCTCGATGGCATGCGCTTCATCGACGCCTGCGTGGCCTCTTCGCAGGCGGACGGAGCTTGGACGACGTGTCAGGGTCACGACAGGTGACCCAAGGGCCGGTGGATCAATCGCCACCGGCCGATGTGGGAGGCGATCGGCGACCGGATCGCGCAGTATTGCGTAAGGGCGACCTATCGACCGGTTTCGGTTGGGGGCCGGGCGCGGCTCCCGCGGGCCCTGCCATGGCCCGGCAATCGTTGACAGAACCGCCATGCTTTGCGTCAATCGAGGCAGGAGAGTCGTCTTGTCCTGAAAGGATGCGAAGATGAACCCCGATGCCATCGCCGCCCGTCGCGCCCTGATCCGTGCCTACCGCGCCTATCTGGAGGCCGAGGCCGTGCTCGAGGACGCGCTTGCGGATGCGGCCGTTCTCGTGCCGGAACTGCGCCAACATCACCTGCGCCCGATCGGCGCGCCAGGCTCGCGCATCCGGCGGCTGCAGGACAGCCGCGACCATTCGGTCGAGCTTCTGGAAGTCGTGCGCGACAAGCACCACCGCGCCATGCTCCGCTTGACGACGCGCCGCCATGTGAGCGACGCGCCGGAAATCGCGGTGCTGCCGCGCCCCTAGCGGGCAAGGATGAGGGGCAGGCGCGCATCCGTCAGCATTTCGCGCGTGGTGCCGCCGAAGAGCCGTTCGCGCAGCCTGGAATGCCCGTAGGCCCCCATCACCACCGCTTCGGCGCCGGTATCGAGGGCGTGACGCCGCAACACTTCCGAGACGCGGAACCGGCTGCGCGCCAGCACCGAAACCTCGACCCGCGCGCCGTTGCGGGCAAGGAACAGCGCGATGTCGCCTCCGGGGTCCGAGCGGTCGCCGGCCTGCACCTCCGGATCGACGATCACCACGTCGACGCAGCCCGCGCGGCGCAGCATGGGGAGCGCGGCCCGCACCGCGACCATCGCTTCACGGCTGTCGTCCCAGGCGACCATGAGCCGAGAGGGGCTGGGCGCGATCTCCGCGCCGCCATCGGGAACGACAATGACCGGCAACCCGCCGGCGAACAGCGCAGCCTCCAGCGTCGCGACCTGAAGGGGGCGGGGTTTGGGGCCATAGGGCGCGGCGGCGACGATCCGGTCCGCGAGACGGGCGATGCGGCCGACGTCGTGCCCGATGAGACCTTCGCGGATGTGGTGGCGATGCAGCTGCACATTGCCGCGATGCGCCGGAATAAGCGGGCGCAGCTCGGCCTCCAACTCCAAGGCGCGCGCCTGCGCGGCATCGCGGTCGGGCATGGTCAGCATCAGCGCCGGTCCCGCCAGATAGGCATCCGGTGGCGTGCTCTCGATCCCGAGGCAATGGATGTCGAGATGCGCCTCGCCGGTCTCGGTGAGTGCGAGCGCGGTGGCGATCGCGCCGCGATCCAGCACGGCGTCGGTGGTTAGGACGGCAACGGTTCCCCGGGACATCGGTCTCTCCTGTGTCTGCGATGGCACGAGCCTGCCGCGTCACCGGCCCGCGCGCCTTGATCCCGATCAACCCGATCGATGCCGCGGCTTGATCCAGATCAAGGCGGCTCGGCCCGGCACCGGCGAGTGCTGGGAACAAGGGCCGAGACGGGTCCGGGGCCATGAAGGAGCAGGATATGAAACGGATCATCATCACGACTGGGGCCATGGGGGCGGCACTGCTGGCGGCCTGTGCCGCGCCGCAGCCGGAATTGCCCACCGGGCGCGCGCTCTTCATGGAGAACTGCGCCTCGTGCCATGGCTCGGCTGGGCGGGGCGACGGGCCACTCGCTGCCGGGCTGCCGCGCCCGCCCGCCGACCTGACGCGGTTGCGTGCGGAGGGCGAGGCGTTTCCAACGGTGCATGTCATGTCCTACATCGACGGCTACTTCCGGCAGGACGATCCGGGGCAGGTGATGCCCGAGTTCTCGCAGACCTTCACCGGCCCGACTTTTCATGTCGACACCGGCGACGGGATCCTCACCCCCACGCCGCAGCCGCTCGTCGCGCTCTCCGAGTATCTCGAGTCCCTGCAGGAGGGGTGATCCGGGCCGCAACGGGCCGAGCAGCCCGGTGGACGACGTCTGGAATTGGGCGCGGCTGCTCGCTGTGGGAGACCGCGTCGGTCCGATCACTGCCTAACATGGCGGCGACGGGGGCAGATCCGGGTCCCACGAGGGCCATTCCTGAAATCATCCCGTTTGCCGGGGCCAGCTGGGTATCTCGTCTCGGGCGGAAGGGCGAAGGGCCGCGCGAAGTGACCAGCAAACAATTTGCCGAGTGTTTCTGGAAAGTTAACTCCGCAAGAGGTGTTTCCTGGGGTGGTGTCTCATTTTGCGCGTGCAATTAGCGGTTGATATGGGTGGGATTCGGGGAAATGGGATCAGGCTTGACCAAAATCTCCAGAGGTACCCTATTTGAATTAGGCACTTGCTCACCGGCCCGACTGGTCGGTGCGCGATAGGATAATAGCCTGAAGTTGTGCAGGTGCCGCTGGTAGACCATCTCAGGGTAAAACCCGCTGTTTATCCAAATTTGGGTCTCACACAGCCCGAATAATTCGGTGTCGATCTGCGGCGCCGACGTGGAAACGTGTTGCTTGGTGATGTTGCTTTATAGGTAATTTATGTTCCTTAACATGTTGTCGGTATCTCGCCTGCCCTTCGATTTCTCTTCAATACGCGCCACGGGTCTTCGTGCCATATGGGGAAAGCTGCCCGTATATACATTTTGCGCCCTGATTGTTCTCGACCTGTTATTCGTGCTTCTGCATGTCTTCGTCGTTGCCAACGAGAAGAGGCTCTTCTACCTCGATTTCCCGATAAGCACCGAAGTGAGAGACTTTCTTTCGCTGACGAGGGACCAGAGCCTGAGCGAGTATTGGGAGTATTCCAAGAGCGTCGTTACAGCTGCGCTCTACCTGATGGTCTATGCCGTTTCGCGGCATCTGGTGTTTGCCGTGTTCTCGATGTTGTTTCTGTTCATCGCATTGGATAACGGTTTCAGCATACATGAGAACGCATTCGCGTTCATTGGAGGCCCGGTTGCCGCCGATCTCCTTTCATTCATCGTCATCGGAGGGGTGTTCTCCTTGGCCCTCTACGCCTCTTGGCCGCGTCGCAACATATTGGCAAAGCATGGGGCAAGGGGCGCACTCTCGACCGCAGTCATCCTCGCTGCCTTCGCGGTGATCGTTGACGCGCTGAGCGGGATCGTCGGAAAGGTCGTTCCCAAGACCTACGCCTTGTTCGGTCTGGTCGAGGATGGCGGAGAGCTGGTCGCTCTTTCACTGGCTCTGAGCTACGCCCTGGCGCTTTTCCTGATCTGCCGCACCAGGGATCCGCAATATTTCAGGTCCCGGGCGAAGGGTGAATGAGAAGGTCGTCATTCTCACCCACGGGCGACCGGCAAAGGTGTCAGTCCGCACGCCCATGATCCGGCTGCCAAAGCCGCACTGCAAGGGTTTCGGCATGGGAAGGACGTTCCGACAGGTTC
Organism: Limimaricola variabilis; assembly: GCF_034371605.1. NCBI lineage: Bacteria > Pseudomonadati > Pseudomonadota > Alphaproteobacteria > Rhodobacterales > Paracoccaceae > Limimaricola > Limimaricola variabilis. Next base: position 2,944,170 of record NZ_CP139691.1, read on the forward strand.
TTTTTTGGCGCGTCATTCGGGACGCGTGGCCAGCCAATGCTTCGTTTTCCGACCGCATGTCCCGGCATCGCCCCATCCCGGGAACGCGGGTCCGGATTGCCGGTCGAGGGGGCCGGAACCACGGCTTGAACTCGATCCGGCCCTGCCAGATCTAGAGGTCATTCCCTTGATCGAAAGGCCGATCCGATGAACAGGTTTATCGCAGTCGCGGTCGCCGCGACCCTCCTTTCCAGCCCGGCTCTGGCACAGGACGCCGAGGCGTTCGGCCCGCTGGTGACGGCCGACGAGCTGGCCGGTCTGCTGGACACGACCGATCCGCTCATTCTCGACATCCGTGGCGATGCCTATGCCGAGGGCCATATCGAGGGCGCCGTGTCCGCCCCGTACGGCCTGTTCCGTGGCCCCGCCGAGAATCCCGGACAGGTGCCGTCCGAAGAGAAGCTCACCGAGGTGCTGCGCGACCTTGGCGTGACCGTCGACCGGCCGGTCGTCATCACTCATCAGGGCAGCGACGAGACTGATTTCGGCGCCGCCGCCCGTGTCTACTGGACCTTGAAGTCGAGCGGCGTCAGCGACCTCGCCATCCTCAATGGCGGTGTCGGCGCCTGGAAGGCCGCCGGCAACACCCTGTCGACCGAAGCGGTCGAGCCGGAAGAAAGCGCCATCACCGTAAGCTTCTCCAACGAATGGCTCGCCACCGAGGCCGAGGTGCTGCAGGTGGTCGAAGGCGAGGCGCAGGCGACCTTGCTGGACGCGCGCCCCGAGAGCTTCTGGGCGGGCAAGGATGCGCATGCCGCCGCCGCGCGCCCCGGCACGCTGCCGCAGTCGGAGTACTTCACCCACTCCAACTGGTTCTCCGACGACCCGACGCTGATCGATGCCGAGGCGGCCGCCGCGCTGGCCGAGGAGGGCGGTTTCACCGCCGACGAGACGCTGATTTCGTTCTGCAACACCGGTCACTGGGCGGCGACCAACTGGTTCGCGCTGAGCGAACTGGCGGGACTCGAGGACGTGAAGCTCTATCCTGAATCGATGGTGGGCTGGTCGCAGGCCGGGCTGCCCATGGAGAATACCCCCGGCGTGTTCCGCAATCTGCTGAACCAGATCACCGGCGCGCTCTGAGGAGACCATTGATGGCCGACACCGGCATGGACGCCCCGCGGGGCGTCTTCACCATCGGCACTCGCGGCCTGCTGATCGTTGCTGCGCTGGCGGCCGTGCTGTTCGTCGCGGCGCTGGCCGGGGCGCGCTACGGCGCCCTCCTGCTGATCGGGCTCGGCTTCGGCATCGCGCTCGAAGGCCTGCGCTTCGGCTTTGCCGGACCCTGGCGGGCAATGATCCTGCGGCGCGACCCGGCCGGGCTTCTGGCGCAGCTCGTGGCCATCGCGCTCGTCGCGCTGGCCGCCTTCCCGCTTCTGGCCAGCAATGGCGAAGAGCTGTTCGGGGCGCATGCGCCGATCGGCGTCGCGATGATCGGCGGGGCCTTCGTCTTCGGCGCGGCGATGCAGCTTGTCATGGGCTGTGGCTCGGGGACACTGGTCAATGCCGGGAGTGGCAACGTGGTGGGCGCGGTGGCGCTGCCCTTTTTCGCGCTGGGCAGCTTTGCCGGGGCCTATAATCTAGATTGGTGGATCTCGCTCGGCACCGCGCCGGTGGTGGTGTTGTCCGGCACCAGCGGGCTTCTCGCCACGCTGGCCGGCCTCGCGGCCGTTGCCGCACTGGTGCTGTGGCTGGCCCCGGCACAGGCGCGTCGGGTGCCGCGCAGGCTCTGGATCGCGGCGGTGGCGATCGCTGGTCTGGCGATCCTCAACCTCGTGGTCTCCGGCCAGCCTTGGGGCATCGTCTACGGCCTTGGCCTTTGGGCTGCGAAAGGGGCGCAGGCGATGGGCGGCGACCTGTCCGGCTCGGCCTTCTGGAGCGCGCCTGCCAACGCCGAACGGCTCGAGCAGAGCATCCTTACCGACGTCACCTCCCTCACCAATATCGGGCTGATCGGCGGTGCCTTCCTGGTCAGCGTCTGGCGCGGCGGTCTCGCGGCGAAACTGCCGCGCCTGTCACCGCTGGCCTGGGCCGCCACCGTGGTTGCCGGGTTTCTTCTGGGCTATTCCTCGCGGCTGGCCTTCGGCTGCAACGTGGGCGCGTTCTTCTCCGGCATCTCGACCGGCAGCCTGCATGGCTGGGCCTGGTTCGCGGCTGCGTTTGTCGGGGCCTGGTGGGGCGTGAGGCTGCGTCCGAAGCTCGGATTGGAGGTGTGACAATGACCCGAACCCCCATCGCTCTCGCGGTCATGGGCCTCGTCGCGGCGCTGATCGCCGCCGATCTGGCCGGCAGCGCGCCGCTCAACCCCTATCAGGCGCCGCCGATGCTGGCGCTCGGCTCTGGCCTCGCCGCGACCGGCGCGCATTGCGCGGCGCCGGTGGTGGAGTAGCGGCCGAACGGCCATGCAACACGGGTCACGACCGGCGACGGGGCGCGAAGGCGCCCCGTCGCTTCGTTTCGGCGCTGCTCTCGCGATTGCACGGCCGCGGCGGCATCTCGGGCGCCTCGATGGAGCGTATTCCTCTCGCGACGCTCTTTGGTCGGCGCGTTGATTTGCGCCCGGCCCGGCCGCTTCCGGCATCGAGACCGGGGAGCAGGCGGTCGCAGACGTAGTATTTGAAGATATTGCGCACCTAGATGGCGGGCCCCTTCCGGCGCATGCCGCGGCCTGCCGAGGGTGGCATTGGCAAGACTTCCGATTATTCAGGTAGCTCGAACCCTTTTTCCCGCGAGGCAGTCTCGGGATGGCAGGTATATTTTCGTGTCAGGCGTCAGGTGCCGCTAGCCGGGCCTCCGCGAGGAGAGGCATACTTCTCGAAATAGGTGCGACTTCCTATAAAGACGGATGCTTCTAAGAATTGTGCTGATCTCGGCGTTGATAATGTCGATATTCTCTCGGTTTAGAAGAAGGCAATGGTTCGGCCGCAAGTAAATCAGGAGGGCGGCTGTGGAATGCTCAGCTTTCAACGCTGTTATGACCTTGCTGGTGTCAGCTAGGTTAAAGCTCGCCGGCCTGGGGGCAAGTCTTTCCAGATGGATTTTCGGTTTTGAAACAATCGCTTCCGACCGTGCAGGTGTGGCTCTGCATTGTTTGGCAAGGGCAATCGGTCGACACTTAATCGGGCGCCACCACGCGACTAGGTCAAATCTAGCAGGCATCGTCGCACTGCCATTTTGGCCAGATTCCATCGCCCTTATTCCGGCGGAATGAGCCGGTTCTGGCCCATGGGTGTGTACGAGATTGTACCTGATGTTGAGTGGCTGATCCGAACCTGTTCTCGTTCAGCGGTGAGAGGGATGATCGAATGAATTTATTGGGCGTTTGGCCCATTCGTTGATCGATTTTCTTGGGAGATTTCATCAATGTCTTACTGTTTCGCAAGTATTTCCGTGAGCAAGCAAGAGCGGCTCCTCTTCGAATCCTTGGCTATTCTTCTTGAATGTCATCACGACAATGCGGAGGCGCATATGCGCCATTGCCGGGAAGCGGCCGGCATCCTCAGGCAACTAAGCGGGCGGATGGAGCGTTCTGTGCGCATGGCCCCTGACTCCGGGGCCGCTTTTCACGACAGTTTGTGATAAGCAGCACCGTACCCCCGGACCGGGTGCGGCGAGGAATCAGCGCTCGATCTCACGGAGGACGCCTCGAAGGAGATGCTCCGCGCATGACGAGGGGCATCCACGCGGCGTGCCAATCGGCGCCCACCGCTCTGCAGGCCCGCGAGGCGCCCGCAAAGCACACTGACCGAAACGGAGACCGACGATGAAGACCGAAGTCAGACTGGCGAAGGCGCTTGGACACGCGTTTCATAGCCTACCGGTGATTGGCTGCTTTGAGAGCGGCGCCAACCAGCAGGCGGACCATGTCACCGTTACCGACGAAAGGGGTGGGATCTGGGAGCTCGCGCTGTTCAGCCGTGCCTCGCTGTCGGACCGGCGGGTGCTGCTTCGCGAGCTTGCGGCGGCGGCCGGGGAGTGCCGCCTCGAGAGCGTCGACCGTCTGGGGTATCGTGAGGTTTCCGCGTTCAAGGTCACGGATTGGGTGGGGCCCGGTCGCTCCGGACAGCCGGCGAAGCTTCGGCTTCAGGCGACGAAACGGGTTCAGCGAGCCTGAATCGAGACCGAGTTGCAGATAGGGCCGAGGGTCCCGCCGCCAAAATTCGGCGCCGCAGTCGTTGGCGGGCGGGGCGGATCATCGCCGCGGCGCGGGGCCATCCCCGGCATGGTTGCAAAAGATTTTTCGCAAGGAGGCGTTTCGGTTAGGCTTCCCTCACCAGAAGATCGGCGCCGAGACCGGTCCTGGCATCCTAGGGAGGACGACACATGACACGACTGGGACTTCTTGCGTTGGCGACGGCGCTGCCGTCGATGGCGCTGGCCGAAAGCCATATGGCCGAGGGCGAGACGCCGCTGAGCTATGGCGAGCGGCCCTTCTTCCTGATCGACGCGATGGAGGATGGAGAGCTCAAGGACACGCTGATGGCCTGCCAGGGTCAGACGCCCGAGCGCACCGCCTTTTCCATCGCGCATCGCGGGGCGCCGCTGATGATCCCGGAGCATACGAAACAGTCTTATGTCGCCGGCGCGAGGCAGGGTGCGGGCATCGTCGAATGCGACGTGACCTTCACCGCCGACCATGAGCTGGTCTGCCGCCATGCGCAGAACGACCTCGCCACGACGACGAACATCCTCGTCACCGATCTCGCCGAGAAATGCACCACTGCCTTCACCCCGGCGGGAGAGGGGACCGATGCGAGTGCCGAGTGCCGGACTTCGGACCTGACGCTGGCCGAGTTCCGCGAGCTCAGCCCGAAGATGGACGCCTCGAACGCGGCGGCCACCACGCCCGAGGAGTTCCAGGGTGGCACCGCGCCGTGGCGGACCGATCTCTACGTGGCGGGCACCGAGCTGATGACCCATGCCGAGTCGATCGCGCTGATCGACAGCCTCGGCGCGGATTTCACGCCCGAACTGAAGGCACCGTCGGTGGAGATGCCGCATGAGGGTTTCAGCCAGGAAGACTATGCCCAGAAGCTCATCGACGAGTACAAGGATGCGGGCATCGATCCGAGCCGTGTCTGGGCGCAGAGCTTCAACCTCGACGACATCAAGTACTGGATCGAGAACGAGCCGGAGTTCGGCGCGCAGGCGGTCTATCTCGATGACCGCTACGAGGCCGAGGATGACGACGAGGGGCTGATCAACGCCAACGACCCGTCGACCTTCAAGCCAACGATGCAGGAGCTGGCCGAGATGGGGGTGAACTACATCGCGCCGCCGATGTGGATGCTGGTCACCACCAATGAGGCGGGCGAGATCGTGCCCTCGGCCTATGCCGAGGAGGCCAAGGCCGCCGGGCTCGAGATCATCACCTGGACGCTCGAGCGCTCCGGCCCGCTGGCATCCGGCGGCGGCTGGTACTTCCAGTCGGTCGAGCAGGCCATCGACGATGACGGCGACACCTACGCCATGCTCGACGCGCTGGCGCAGGATGTGGGGATCAAGGGCATCTTCTCGGACTGGCCCGCCACGGTGACCTACTACGCCAACTGCATGGGTCTCTGAGGAGGCACCTAGCAGGGCGGGGGAGCCGCATGGCCCCCCGCCATCAGATATGCGGGATCACGAAGTCGGGGATGATGCCGGCCCGGTCGATCGCCGCCACGATGTCCTCTCCCGCCAGCGGACCATGATCAGTGACCAGCGCCGAGGCGAAGCCCATGGCGCGGGCGCCGAGAATGTCGGTGTGCAGCGTATCGCCCACCATCAGCACCTGCGACGGGTCGGGCACGGGATCGAGCCGTGACAGGGCCAGATCGAAGATTGCGCGGAACGGCTTGCCGCAAAACTCGGGCGCGCAGAGCTCGGTATCGGCCAGCGCATGGGCAAAATGGCCAGGCTCGAGCGTCAGCCCGCCCTCGCGCGGGGCGACGAGGTCGGGGTTGCCGACCAGCACCGGGCGGGGCCGGGCGCGCAGGCTCGCGGCGAGCAGGCGTTGCCGCTTCACGGTCCAGCCGTCCGAGCCGACCAGCAGGAAGCCCTCGGCCGCGTCATAGGCCGCGGCGTCGTCGAGCAGCAGATGCGCATCGATCTTCTCGAACTCGCGCAGGCCGTGGCCCAGCCCCAGCATCACGCCCCATCGGCGCGGCTTTTCGCGTGTGAGCCGGGCAAGCAGCGCCTCGCGAGAGGTCGCGACCTCCTCGGGGGCGAAGTCAAAGCCGAGCTGCTCGTAGCGTGCCATCATCGCGCGCTTGGGATAGCCGGCGGAGTTCGACACCACCACCACCCGCTTGCCCTTTTTACGCAGTTCGGCGATCCGCGCGGCAGCGCCGAGGATCGGCGTCTCGCCGACATTGAGCACGCCATAAGCGTCGAACAGGATCACCTCGAAGGGATCCGCGATGGCGCCCAGATGCGGCGCCCGGCCATAGGCACTGCCTTCGGGCGCATCCGGCAGGCGGTGGCGGATCGCCAGATAGGCGTCGAAGGCAGTCCGCCCGGCAGGGGGCGGAGTGGTCACAGGATCCGGCGGCGCAGCCAGGCCGAGACGATCTCGCCCAGGATCACCAGCCCTAGGATCGCCAGCAGTACCGTCGCCGCCTCGCGCCAGTTGAAGGTGTCGATCGCGCCTTGCAGGATGATGCCGATGCCGCCCGCACCGACGAGGCCGAGCACGGTGGATTCGCGCAGGTTGATGTCCCAGCGCAGGATCGACACGGCCCAGAAGGTCGGCATGACCTGCGGCACGATCGCGTAGGCGATCACCTTGAGCCGCGACGCGCCGGTGGCCTCGAGCGCCTCGACCGGCCGCTTGTCGATTTCCTCGATCGCCTCGCCCAGAAGCTTTCCGACAAAGCCGATCGAGCGGAACATGATCGCCACGATCCCCGCGACGATGCCGGGGCCGAAGATGGCCACGAACAGGAGCGCCCATATGATCGTGTTGATCGAGCGCGACGAGACGAGGATGAAGCGGCCGATCCAGAGCGTGGCGCGGTTCGGCGTGGTGTTCTGCGCCGCGAGCCAGGCGACGGGCAGCGACAGGATCACCGCGAAGGCGGTGGCGATGGTGGCGATGTTCACCGTCTCCCACAGCACCCGCAGGATCGCGCCGAGGTTCGACGGGTCGGGCGGGATCATCCGGCCGAACAGGTCGCCCATCTGGCTGGGCGCGTCCCAGACCCAAGCCCAGATCACCTCGATCGAGGAGACGGCCCAGCCGATGGCCAAGGCGCAGGCGGCAAAGACGGCGTAGCGTTGCAACCGCTGTTTCAGGGTGAAGCGAGTCCAGTCGTCGTGACCGAGATCGGCGAGGGTCATAAGCGTTTCCTGATCTGGCCCGACACGGCCTCCGACAGGAGGATCGCGGCGACGATGACCATGGTGATGGCGAGCGCGAAATCGTAGTCGTAGCGCCCGAAGGCGTTGGCCAGCGTCGAGCCGATGCCGCCGGCGCCGACGATGCCGACCACGGCCGAGGCGCGCAGGTTGCTGTCGAGCTGGTAGATGGTGAGACCGACCTGTCGCGGCATGATCTGCGGCACCACCGCGTAGATCAGCGTCGAGAGATAGGGGGCGCCGGCGGCGCGCATTGCCTCGACTTGTCCGAAATCGATCTCCTCGATCCTCTCGGCCAGCATTTTGGCGACGAAGCCGATGGAATAGACGATCAGCGTCAGCACCCCGGCCAGAGGGCCGAAGCCCACCGCCTTGACGAAGATGATCGCGACGATGACCGGATGGAAGCTGCGCGCGACGATGATGATGGCCCGGCCGAGGTAGAACACCGGCAAGGGGACGATGTTGCGCGCTGCCATGAAGGCGATCGGGATCGACAGGATCACGCCCCCGAAGGTGGCGAGGATGGCGATCTTCAGGCTTTCGAGAAAACCGTCGATCAGCAGGCCAGACCGCTCGAAGCTCGGCGGGAAGGCACCGCCGAAGATGCGGCCCGCGCGCTCGACGCCCTCGGCCACCCGGACCCAATCGATCGGCAGCCAGGCGAGGGTCCACACGACGTAGAAGATCGCGCCGCCATAGACGACCCAGCGCAGCACCGGGTTGGCGATGAAGCTCGGCTTGCGCCAGTGATCGCGCGGCATGGCGGGCTGCGTGCTCATGACGCCTCCCGCATGTCGCCGGCGCGGTCGGCGGCGGGGCTGCCGGAATAGATCCGGTCCATCGCTTCCTGGTCGAGCGCCTGCGGCAGATCGTCGAAGATGATCCGGCCATAGCGCATGCCGACGATCCGGTCGGTGAATTCCTTGGCCTCGTGGACGTTGTGGATGTTGATCAGCACCGGCAATTTCAGCTCGCCCGAGAGATCGCGCAAAAGCCCCATGATCTGCTCCGAGGTCTTGGGGTCGAGCGAGGCGGTCGGCTCGTCGGCAAGCAGGATCTCGGGCTTCTGCATCAGCGCGCGGACCACGCCGACGCGCTGGCGTTCGCCGCCCGACAGCTCATCGGCGCGCTTGTCGGCATAATGCGCGATGCCGACCCGCTCCATCAGTTCATAGGCGCGGCGGATGTCTTCCTTGGGGTAGCGCCGCATCAGCGCGGCCCAAGTCGAGATGTACCCCAGGCGGCCGGACTGGACGTTCTCCATCACGGTGAGACGGTCGACGAGATTGAAGCCCTGGAACACCATGCCGATCTTGCGCCGCGCGCGGCGCAGCTCGCCGCCGCGCAGGCGGGTCAGCTCGGCGCCGTTGAGGGTGATCGAGCCCGATGTCGGCTCCACCAGCCGGTTGATGCAGCGCAGGAGCGTCGACTTGCCCGCCCCCGAGGAGCCGATGATCGACACCACGCTTTCGCCCTCGATGGTCAGGTCGAGGTTCTTCAAGACCGGCTCGCCGCCACCATAGCGCTTCACCAGATCGCTGATCTTCAGCATTGCATTCTCCTTGAGGATCCCGGCCCCGCAGACGGGGCCGGGATCATGCGCGTCACTCCGCCGCGAGGCCCTCGGGCGTGTACTCGACGCCATTGGCCTTCTGGATCTGCCGGATCACCGCCCACTGGTCCTCATAGGTGATGGGGATGAACTTGCTGACGCCGGTGAACTCCTCGCCCAGGGCCGTGCCTTCGAAGTCGAAGCTGAAGAAGGCCTCCTCGATCTTCTCCTTCAGATCGGGCGCGAGGTCGTGGGCATAGGTATAGGACGTGGTCGGGAACGGGTCGCTCTCCCAGACGATGCGCACCTCCTCGGGATCGTAGAGGCCGCGCTCGGCCATCCGGTCGACCACCTCGGAAGCGACGGGGGCCGCGTCGTAATCGCCCGCGACGACGCCGAGCATCGATTGGTCGTGGCTGCCCGAATAGGTGACCTCGTAATCCTCGTCCGGCACCACGCCGAGATCCGGGAACAGCGCGCGCGGCGCGAGGTTGCCGGAGTTCGAGGTCGGCGAGGTATGCGCCACGCGCTTGCCGGCGAGATCAGCGGGTTCCTGAATGTCGCTGTCGGCCTGGGTGTAGAGCTGCAGCTTGTAGCCGAACTGCCCGTCATCCGAACCCATGATGGCGAAGGGCACCGCACCCGCGAGGTTCACCGCATAGGGCGTCGGTCCGGTCGAGAAGCCCGCGATGTGCAGGCGGCCCGAGCGCATCGCCTCGACCTCGGCCGAGTTCGACTGCACCGCGAAGAACTGCACGTCCTTGCCCGTCACCTCTTCGAGATGGGCGATGAACGGCTCCCAGATGTCCTCGTAGATCGCCGGGTCCTCGACCGGCGTGTAGGCGAAGACGAGCGTGTCGGGGTCCTTGAGCAGGCTTTCGTCGGTCGGCGCGTCGGCCACCAGATCGCCGTCGGCGTCGCAATACATCGCGTCGAGCGCGCCGCGCTCGGGGCAGTCGTCCTGCGCCGAGGCCGCATGGGCAGACAGCGCCAGCGCGGCGAGCGCCGTCGCGCCCAGGAACGTGGGTTTCTTCAGCATGTCGAGTGGTCCTCCTCCCAGAGATGCCCGGGCGGCCGCTCCTCAACGACGCCCGGATCGCAAGGATCACAGCACTTCAGCTTTGACAGCGCAATGTTTTCTCGCCCGGGAGGGGAGCAGCGCGCCCCCGACAGGGTCGGCCGCAGGAGGCGTTCCGCCCTCGAAATGATGGGGGCTCGGAGCCTAGGTGGTCTCGTTTCCACGACTGTGGGGCACCCAGCGACCCTTAAAGGCCTAGGACGGGATGTTGTGGATCACGCATCGCCGGAATAGCGTCTGACCAAACGTAAGGGAGAGGGACATGACCGACAAACGCACGCTTGGCTTCGACACGATGCAGGTCCATGCGGGGGCGGCACCCGATCCCGCCACCGGCGCAAGACAGGTGCCGATCTACCAAACCACCTCCTACGTCTTCAAGGACGCCGACCACGCGGCGCGCCTCTTCGGGCTGCAGGAAGTGGGCTACATCTACTCGCGGCTGACCAACCCGACGGTTTCCGCCTTGGCCGACCGCGTGGCCGCCCTTGAAGGCGGCGCGGGGGCGGTCTGCTGCTCATCGGGGCATGCGGCGCAGATCATGGCGCTGTTCCCGCTGATGGGGCCGGGCTGCAACATCGTGGTTTCGACCCGGCTCTATGGCGGCTCGGTCACCCAGTTCAGCCAGACCATCAAGCGCTTCGGCTGGTCGGCGCGCTTCGTCGATTTCGACGATCTCGACGCCATCGCGGCGGCGGTGGACGACGACACCCGCGCGATCTTCTGCGAGTCGATCTCCAATCCCGGCGGCTACATCACCGACCTGCCAGAGGTTGCCGCGCTGGCCGACCGGGTCGGTCTGCCGCTGATCGTCGACAACACGCTGGCCACCCCGTTCCTGTGCAATCCGATCGCGCAGGGCGCCACCCTCGTGGTACATTCGGCGACGAAGTACCTGACCGGCAACGGCACGATCACCGGCGGTGTCGTCGTCGACAGCGGCAAGTTCGACTGGTCGGCCTCGGGCAAGTTCCCCTCGCTGGCCGCGCCGGAGCCCGCCTATCACGGGCTGAACTTCCACGAGGCGCTGGGCCCGATGGCCTTCACCTTTCATTCGATCGCGGTCGGACTGCGCGATCTGGGCATGACGCTGAACCCGCAGGCGGCGCATTACGCGTTGATGGGCATCGAAACGCTGAGCCTGCGCATGGCGCGGCACGTGTCGAACACCGAGCGCGTGGCGAAATGGCTGGAAGCCGACCCGCGCATCGACCGCGTGACCTGGGCCGGTCTGCCGTCCTCCCCGTGGCACCACCGCGTGGCCAAGGTGACGCCGAAGGGGGCGGGCGCGCTGTTCACCGTGGGCGTGAAAGGCGGCTTCGAGGCCTGCGTGAAGCTCGTCGACAATCTGGAGCTGTTCAGCCACGTCGCCAATCTCGGCGACACCCGCTCCCTGATCATTCATCCGGCCTCGACCACGCATCGCCAGCTCACGGCGGAGCAGCAGATGGCGGCGGGGGCCGAGCCCGACCTCGTGCGGCTGTCGATCGGGATCGAGGATCCCGAAGACCTGATCGCCGATCTCGACCGGGCGCTGGGGATCGCCTGCGCCTGACCGGCGGTGCGGCGACAGTAACGGAAGCGACCTTCTTTAACTGATCGCCGCCCGGCTCCGGCCGAATACAGGCAAGGCAGGGATGGCGGCGCGGGAAATGTCCCTGCGCCGCACGAGCACAACTCATGCGAGAGGCTTCTGCTTCGGCGGAATTCTTCTCGCGTGTCGGCCCCAAGCAGGGCAGCGCCGCGAACGGCGGAACCAAAGCCTGCCGCCGGGCGCTGGGGCAGCGATGCGCCGACAGCCGAAGAGTGCCCGCATGCCCCGCCAGCCCGCCAACGAGGCACAGGCCGATGTGCCCTTTGCCCCGCTTTTCGAGTACGAGGCCGCCCCCGTTCTTCGCCCGCTCGCGGGATCGGGCGGCGTGCTCGCCGTGCTGACCGGCATCGAGGGCGGCTTCTATCGGCCATGCGGCGCGATGATGGGCTTTCCCGACGGTGACTTGCCCGTCGGGCAACTGTCCTCGGGCTGCATCGAGGGCGACCTCGCGCTTCAGGCCGCCGCGGTCCGCCGGAGCGGCAAGCCGATGCGGCTGCGCTACGGGAAGGGATCGCCCTTCATCGACATCCGGCTGCCATGCGGCAGCGGCATCGACATCTCCCTCGTTCCGGTCGAGCCGGGCCCGATGCTCGACAGGCCGCTGGCCGATCTCGCGGATCGCCGTGAAACCCGGCTGCAGGTCGAGGGGCTCCCCGCGCTCACGCTGCGCCCCGATCCCCGGATGCTGGTGCTGGGGGAGGAGGGCGAGGCCGACACCTTCTCGCGCGTCGCCATCGCTGCCGGTTACCCGGTGCTCCGGGCCGCAGGCATCGACCCCGACGAGATCGACCGTTTCACCGCCGTCGTCCTGTTCTTCCATGACCATGACCGTGAACCGGAGCTGCTTTCAGTAGCGCTCGACAGCCCGGCTTTCTGGGTCGGGGGGCAGGGAAGCGCACGCGCCCAGTCACGCCGTCGCGCGGCGCTGGCCGAGGCGGGCTTCGGCGCATCGGCACTCGACCGGTTGCGTGGCCCGATCGGCCTCATCCCCGGTGCTCGCGATCCGCGGGTGCTCGCGGTCTCGGTGCTGGCCGAGATCGTCGAGGCCGCAAACTGCATCCCCGCCGATCCCGACCTCGCGCCACGCCGCGAGGCGTATCACGACCCCATCCCCAGCCGATCGCCCGCCTGGCGATGAGCCATTCCCGAGGAGCCCCCGCATGCAGACGTCACTGATCATCAACGGCACGGCGCGAGAGCTGGATCTAGACCCGCGCACCAGCCTGCTCGACGCGCTGCGCCATCACCTCGGCCTGACCGGTACGAAGAAGGGCTGCGATCACGGCCAATGCGGCGCCTGCACCGTGTTGGTAAACAGACGGCGTGTGAACGCCTGCCTGTCGCTTCTGTGCATGCATGACGGGGACGAGGTGACAACCATCGAGGGGCTGGGCCAGCCCGGTGCTCTCAGCCCGATGCAGCAGGCCTTCGTCGAGAAGGACGGTTTTCAATGCGGCTACTGCACGCCGGGCCAGATCTGCTCGGCCACCGCAATGCTCGAAGAGATCGCAAAGGGTTGGCCGAGCCATGTCACCGAGGATCTGGAGGCGCGGCCCGAACTGACCATTGAGGAGATCTCCGAGCGGATGAGCGGCAATCTCTGCCGCTGCTCGGCCTATCCCAACATCGTGGACGCGATCCGCAAGGCGGCGGGAGAGGTAGCATGAGACCCTTCGACTACCACCGTGGCACCGGAATCGAGGACGCGACCCGTGCCGCCGTGCAGGGCAGCTTCATCGCCGGGGGCACCAACCTCATCGACCTGATGAAGCTCGAGGTGATGGCGCCCGAACGCCTGATCGACATCACCCGGATCGAGGAACTTCGCGACATCGAGACCACCGGCGGCGGCGGGCTGCGCATCGGGGCGCTGGTCTCCAACACCGATCTCGCCAACGATCCGCGCGTGCGCCGCCACTGGCCGGTGCTGAGCCGGGCGCTGCTGTCAGGCGCGACCCAACAGCTCCGCAACAAGGCCACCACCGGCGGCAACCTGCTGCAGCGCACCCGCTGCCTGTACTTCTACGACCGTGCCATGCCTTGCAACAAGCGTGCGCCCGGGACGGGCTGCGGCGCGATGGAGGGGGTCAATCGCATCCTCGCCGTGCTCGGCACCTCCGAGCATTGCATCGCCACCCATCCCAGCGACATGGCGGTGGCGATGATGGCGCTGGGCGCCGAGGTCGAGATCGTCCGCTCTGGTGGCGGGACGGAGCGCCTGCCGCTCGACGACCTCTATTTGCTGCCCGGCGATACGCCCGAGCGTGAAACCGTGCTGGCGCCCGGCGACCTGATCGCGGCCGTCATCCTGCCTGCGCCGGTCGAGGGGCGGCAGGCCTATCGCAAGGTGCGCGACCGCGCCTCCTATGCCTTTGCGCTGGTTTCGGTCGCCGCGGTGGTCGCGGTCGAGGAGGGGCGGATCAGCCGCGCCGATCTGGCGTTCGGAGGTCTCGCGCCCAAGCCGTGGCGCAACCGGGAGGTCGAGGCCGCGCTGGTCGGGCAGGCCCCCTCCGAGGCGCTGTTCGACCGCGCTACCGACATCCTGCTCGAGGATGCGCGGGGCCATGGCGACAACGACTTCAAGATCCCGCTGACGCGCCGGGTGCTCAAGGCGGTGCTGGCAGACCTCACGACAGGAGCCGCGGCATGACCGAACAGTTCAAGATGGATGCCCCGGCGACCGACCGGCGGCTCGACGGGATGGCGCAGGGGCTGGTCGGCGCGCCGCTCGACCGGCCCGAGGGTCCGCTCAAGGTGACGGGCACCGCCACCTATGCCGATGAATATCGGATCGACAACCTCGCGCACGGGATGCTGGTGCGCGCGCCGGGCAACAGCGGCCGCGTGCGTCTCGCCAACCGCGACGCGGTGGCGGCGATGCCTGGCGTGCTGGCGGTGATCCACGACCCGCGCCTCCTGCGCAACCCGGCGCAGGGGACCGCCAACAAGGCGCCGGTTCAGGACCCCAACGAGGCGCATTACCTCGGTCAGCCGGTAGCGCTGGTGGTGGCCGAAAGCTTCGAGCAGGCCCGCCATGCCGCCCAGTCGCTCGAAATCGCGCTGGAGGGCGGCACGCCGCGCCCGGTCGATCCCGAGACGGCGGCCTACGAGCCGCAGCCCGCCAAGGGCGTCGATCAGGGCGATCTCGACGATGCCATGGCCAAGGCCGCGCACAGCATCGACGTCACCTACCGCACGCCCTCTCATTCCAGCGCGCCGATGGAGCCGCATGCCTCGATCGCCCAATGGGAGGGCGAGGATCTGACCCTGCGCGGCAGCTACCAGATGCTGAAATACAATCGCAACGAGCTTGCCGACGCGCTGGGCATCCATCCCGACCGGGTGCGCATCCTCGCGCCCTATGTCGGCGGCGGTTTCGGCTCCAAGCTCGGCCTCGCCCCCGAGGCGGTGGCCGCCGCCATCGCTGCGAAGGAGACCGGTCGTCCCGTCTCGGTGGCGCTCACCCGGCCGCAGGTCTTCGAGACGACGATGCGCCGCTCCGAGACGCGGCAGCGCGTCCGTCTCGCCGTAGGTCCCGAAGGGCGTCTGACCGGGATCGGGCAGGCGGCGCTGGTGTCGAACCTGCCCGGCGAGGTGTTCTCGGAGCCGGTGCTGCAGGCGACGCATTTCCTCTATGCGGGCGAAAACCGTCGCCTATCGCTCGATCTCGCGCGGGTCCACCGGCTCTGTGCCGGGTCGGTGCGCGCGCCGGGCGAAGCGGTGGGCATCACCGTGCTCGAATGTGCGATGGACGAGTTGGCCGACGCGGCGGGCATCGACCCGATCGAGCTGCGCCGCCGCAACATCCCCGAGAAGGATCCCGAGTCGGGCAAGGAGTTCTCCTCCCGCCGCTTCCGCGAGGCGCTCGACAGCGGGGCGGAGGCCTTCGGTTGGGAGGACCGGCCGGCGACGCGTAGCCGTCGCGAGGGCGAATGGTGGATCGGCTACGGCATGGCCTCGGCGGCGCGGATCAACGTGCTCAAGGAATCGCGCGCCCGCGTCACGCTGGCCCCGGACGGCACCGCCCGGGTCGAAACCGACATGACCGATATCGGCACCGGTACCTATGCCATTCTCGGCCAGATCGCGGGCGAGATGCTCGGCCTGCCGCGCGAGAGCGTCGAGGTGGTGCTTGGCGACACCGACCTGCCGGCCGCGGCCGGGTCAGGCGGCTCATGGGGCGCATCGTCGAGCGGCACCTCGGTCTATGTCGCCTGCCAGGCGATCCGTGCCCAGCTGTCACAGCGGCTCGGCGTCGCCGAGACGGATCTGACGCTCAAGGACGGGCAGGCCGTGTTCGACAACCGCACCGAAAGCCTCGCTGCCATTCTGAACGGCGACGAGATCGTCAAGGAAGGTCACGTGCTGCCCGGCGAGACCTCCAAGGCGGTGCGGCAGGCGACCTTCGGGGCCTATTTCGTCGAGGTGGCGGTGAACGGCGTGACCGGTGAGACGCGGGTGCGGCGGATGCATGGCAGCTTCGCCGCCGGTCGCATCCTCAATGCCAAGACCGCGCGCTCGCAATGCCTGGGCGGGATGATCTTCGGCATCGGCATGGCGCTGACCGAGGAGATGGCCTTCGACGACCGTGACGGCCATCTCGCCAATCACAATCTCGCCGAATACCACATCCCGGTGAACGCCGATGTGCCGCAGATCACCGTCGAACTTCTGGAGGAGCGCGACGACTGGGCCAGCCCGCTGCAGGCAAAGGGCATCGGCGAGCTGGGCATCTGCGGTACCGCGGGCGCGATCGTCAACGCGATCTACAACGCCACCGGGGTGCGGGTCCGCGACTTCCCGGCCACGCTCGACAAGGTGCTGGCCGGGCTCTGAGCGCTCAGCCCGCCTCGGCGGCGCGCAATGCATCTGGGGTGTCGATGTCGCGCAGCCGATCAGCGGGGGAGGGACAGAGCTGTACCGTGCCCGGGGGGCGGCCGCGCAGCAGGCTGGCCGCCCCCCGGTCGCCCGCAAGCGACATGAGGTCGGCCAGCATGGCCGCCGGAAAACAGGCCGGCGGCATGATGCGCGTTCCGTCATGCGCCGCTGCCGGAAGCGCAGGGCCGCAGGCCGCGATCACTTTGCGGAGCAGCTCCGTTCCAACTAGGGGCATGTCGCCCAGCGTGATCAGCAGCTTGGTTGCGCCGAGCGCCCGGGCGCGCCGCACGCCCGCCCGCAGCGATGCCGCCTGGTCGCCCTCCGGATCGGGCAACAGGCTCTCGAAGCCATCGAGCAGCGCTGCGACCTCGGACGTGCGGCAGATTGCGAGCAGCCGATCCGTTCCAGCCCGGCTCAACGCCCCGGCGGCATGCGTCACCAGTGGACGCCCCCGGAAGTCCGCTTGCAGCTTGTCCTGCGCGCCGAAGCGTCGCGATGCACCGGCGGCAAGCAGCAGCCCGACGATCATTCTGCGTTCTCCCGTTGGTCTCCTCGGTCCAACCTGGATCGGCCCGAAAGGATGCAACGGGCAGCCGGTGAGAGGCGCGTTCCTTGACTTGGATTGGGTAGAGACTCCGCGCCTCCGCACGGCGGGAAACGGGTTTCCCGGGCATCGGCGGAACGCAGGCCGAGGAGCGCGAGTTCTACCGAAAGGCGAGCCCGGCCCGCTTCGTTCAACGGGATGTCGCGGGTGGAATGCAGTTATAAAACAACTGTTTAATTGCTTTCTGGGGCAATCAGCTTGCTCCTCCCGGCACAATCGCTAAGTTGCCCCCCCGAATGGCGGCAAGTGGTCGATATTCGTCCCCGGGGCCGGCGTGACGCCGCGTGCCCCCTGACGGGACAGGAGATCCCCGCCAGCATGGCATGGATCTGAACGACGGATCCGGCCGTGTCAGGCCAATGGACCAGCATGAGGAGAACGGAATGAAGAAGAAGATACTCGGTGCGCTGTTCGCGACCATTGCCTTGCCGGGCGCCGCCGCTGCCGAATGCGGCGAGGTCTCGATCACCCAGATGAACTGGGCATCCTCCGAGATCGTCACCGCCGTCGCCAAGTTCCTGATGGAGCAGGGCTATGGCTGCGAAGTCGCGACCGTGCCCTCCGACACCGTGCCGGCCGTCACCTCGGTCGCCGAGAACGGCGAGCCGGACATCCTGACCGAGCTTTGGACCAACTCCACCGGCGACGTCTACAAGGAACTCAAGGAGGCCGGGAAGGTCGAGGAACTGGGCCAGGTGCTCACCCCCGGCGGCGTCGAGGGCTGGTGGATTCCGACCTACCTCGCCGAGGAGCATCCCGAGCTGACCACCATCGAAGGCGTGATGGCCAACCCAGAGCTGGTCGGCGGGCGCTTCAACAACTGCCCCGACGGTTGGGGCTGCCGCGTCACCAACGACAACCTGATCCGCGCGCTCGATCTCGAGAGCTCGGGTCTCGAAGTGTTCAACCACGGCTCTGGCGAGACGCTGGCCACCTCGATGGCCTCCGCCGTGCAGAACGAGGAGCCCTGGTTCGGCTACTACTGGGGTCCGACCGTGCCGCTCGGCAAGTTCGACATGACCGAGGTGACGATCGGCGAATACGACGCCGAGGCGCATGCCGCCAACGCCAACAAGGACACCGAGACCCCCGGTGTGAGCGCCTATCCGGCCGCCCCGGTCTATACCGTGGTGACCACCGATTTCCGCGAGCGCGAGCCGGAGATCGCCGAGCTGATGAGCAAGCTCTCCTTCGAGACCGAGACCATGAGCGCGCTTCTGGCCTGGGCCGACGAGAACGGCGCCTCGAACGAAGAAGCGGCGGTCTACTTCCTCAAGAACAACCCGGACGTCTGGTCCGAGTGGCTCAACGACGAGGCCCGCGAGAAGCTCTCGGCGCTGCTCAAGTAAGACGGCGCCTCGTGCCCGATCGCTTCAAGGGGCGGCCCGCGCCGCCCCTTGTCATGTTCTTTGAAGCAATAACAAGGCGGTAACCGCCGGGAGAGAGCCTTGATGGCGACCTATGATTTCGTGTTCGACGGGCTGGGCCTGCGCGAGTGGTGCGGCGGCGACGACGCCGGAGGCGGGCTGATGTCGATGGACGCGCTCTTGAGCGAGACCAGCGGCGAAGCGACCGAGGTATCGGCCTGGGACACGCCCTTCCCATCGCTCGACGCGCTCAACGAGGCCTGCCCGGCCATGCCGCAATCGCGCGACCTGACCTCCGGGCTCGAGAACGGCTTTCTCGCCATCAAGGACGGGCTGCAGGTGGTGGTCGACCCGCTGACCCAGCCGCTGAGCTGGGCGCTGACCAACGCGCTGTGGCTGATGCAGGCGGTGCCGTGGTGGCTGATGATCCCGATCCTGATGATCGTCTCCTTCGCGGTGGGCCGTTCGCTCAAGCTGGCGGGGCTGGTCGGTCTCTCTTTCGCCTTCCTCGCTTTCATCGACTACTACGACTACACCATGCAGACGCTGGCGATCATCTTCGTCTGCGCCTTCATATGCGTGCTCTTCGGGGTGCCGATCGGCATCGCCATGGCCCGCAACGACAAGGTCCAACGCGGCATGATCCCGGTGCTCGACATGCTCCAGACATTGCCGCCATTCGTCTATCTGATCCCGCTCATCTTCCTGTTCTCGGTGACCGAGCCCAAGCTCTACGGCATCGCGATCATCCTCTATGCCATCGTGCCGGTGGTGCGCCTGACCGACCTCGGCATCCGCATGGTCGACAAGGAGGTGATCGAGGCCGCCGACGCCTTCGGCATGACCGAGCGCCAGAAGCTGTTCGGCGTGCAGATCCCGCTGGCCCTGCCGAACATCATGGCCGGCGTGAACCAGACCATCATGATGAGCCTCGCCATGGTCGTCATCGCTTCGCTGGTCTCGGCGCCGGGTCTGGGTGTGCTGGTGCTGCGCGGTATCCGCAGCCTCGAACTGGGCGTGGGCCTCGTCTCCGGCTTCGGCATCGTGCTGCTGGCGATCATCCTCGACCGGGTGACCAAGGCGGCGCTGGCCCGCATCAACGCGTCGCAGCACTGAGGAGACGGACATGACCGACGAGATCAAGATTTCGATCCGCAACCTCTACAAGATCTTCGGCGACGCGCCCGAGAAGGCGCTTGGCCATGTCCATGCGGGGATGAGCAAGGCGGACCTGCTGGAGCAGGAGAACCACGTGCTGGGCCTCAACGACATCAACGTGGACATGCCCGCGGGCAAGACCACGGTGATCATGGGCCTGTCGGGCTCGGGCAAGTCGACGCTGATCCGCCATCTCAACCGGCTGATCGAACCCACCGCGGGCGAGGTGCTGGTCGATGGCGACAACATCCTGACCTACAACGCCCGGCAGCTGCGCGACCTGCGCCAGCACCGCATGTCGATGGTGTTTCAGAAGTTCGCGCTGCTGCCGCATCGTACGGTTCTGGAAAACACCGGCCTTGCCCCCTCCATCGAGGGCAAGAAAACGCGCGCCTATGCCGACGAGGCTACCAAGTGGCTCGACCGGGTCGGGCTGCAGGGGCTGGGCGACCAGTATCCCCATCAGCTCTCGGGCGGGATGCAGCAGCGTGTCGGGATCGCCCGGGCGCTGACTTCGAACTCGGACATCATGCTGATGGACGAGGCGTTCTCGGCGCTCGACCCGCTGATCCGGACCGACATGCAGGACCTGCTGATCGACCTGCAGGCCGAGCTGCACAAGACCATCGTCTTCATCACCCACGACCTCGACGAAGCGCTCAAGCTCGCCGATCACCTCGTGATCCTCAAGGATGGCTTCGTGGTGCAGCAGGGCGAGCCGCAGCACATCCTGCTGAACCCGGCGGATCCCTACATCGAGGACTTCGTCGGCGACATCAACCGCGCCCGGGTGCTGCGCACCCGCTCGGTGATGGAGAGGACCGAAGCGCCGGTCGAGGGACTCGACGGCGAGGTCGACCACGACGACACGCTGGAATCGGTGATCTCGATGGCCGAGGGGGACACCAACCGCCATTACCGCGTCATGCGCGAGGGGCGGCAGGTCGGCGTGCTGCACATGCGTGATCTCGTCCGTGCCCTGGTGCCGTCCGAGCGCGGCACCGATCGGGCGCTCGCCTCCTGAGGCACGCCACCCCGCGTCCCGGGTCACCGGGGCGCAGGCCGTCACACCTAGGCGCGAATTGCGGATGCCGACAAGTCGCGGCATGGCTGGTCCAGCCATGATGGGGGACTTGCAGTTTCCTATAGGCGATACGCTTCACGGCCACGCTCGCCGGCCCAAGATAGTTCCGGAGCTGGGGAAGGCCGGGCAGGGGCCGCGTCTTGGAACGGACCTCGGCAACTCCTGCGTGTGATCGGGCGTCGCTACGAGTGAGCTGTCCGCAAGGAAAAACGCGCCGCCCGAAGGCGGCGCGTTTCCCCGTTACTGGGGGGTGAGCTTGTGGATCATGCCCTCGTCGACCGCCGCATAGAGGCTGCCATCGGGGCCCATCACCACCGAGCGGAACCGCCCGGCATCCATCGGCAGGGTCATCTCGGTCACATCCGTTACGGCGAGATCGTCGTCGAGCTGGATGACGTCGATGCGCTGGCCGATCGGCGTGCCGCCGAAGCCGATGCCCATGATGCCGACCACCAGCGCGCCGTCCCAATCGCCCCACTGCTCGCCGGTCAGGAAGGCGGCCGAGGACGTGCCCTGCGACCAGCCGTTGTTGTCCCAGATCGGGGGCATGGCGTCGGGATAGGTCTCGAAGTCGGTCATCGGCATGAAGGCTGCCCGCTCGTAGCGGTTCATCCCTTCCATCTGGTTCGGGGAATAGCCGCAGTAGTCATCCGGGCAGTCGTCGCGACCGGCCATGTTGGGGCGCGGGTCCCAGCCGGCATTGCCGCCGTTCTGGAGCACCGTGATCTCGTCCGAGTGCCAAGGGCCATGCTCGGCGACGATCGGGGTGTTGGTGCCCGGGTGGAAGGCGATGCCCTGCACATTGCGGTGGCCATAGGTGTAGGTGCGGTCGTCGAAACCCTCGGGCGGGTTGTTGTCGGGCGCAGCGTTGCCGTCGGTATCGATGCGCAGCACCTTGCTGCCCATCAGCGTCGGGCTCTGCGGGATCTCCTCGTTATGGTTGTCGCCGGTGGTCAGGTAGAGGAAGCCATCACCGGGGTTGAAGCGTACCCGGCCGCCGTTATGCGCGCCCGGCCCACCGAAGGGGTGGTCGCTCGCCTCCATCTTGTAGGGCACGTCGTCGACGATGTCGGTGCGATCCGCCACGGCGGTGAAGTCCTCGTTCACGGTGAGTCGCATCAGCCGGTTGGTGTGCGGGTCCGACATGTTCGAGGCCGAGTAGACATAGATGCGGCGGTTCTGGTCGAACTCCGGATCGATCGCCACGCCGTTCATGCCGGCCTGCCCCTCGCAGAACAGGTCGTCGAAGGTTTCGGGATACCCCTCGACCCCGCCCATGCCGAGCAAGGGATTGACGGTGCCGTCGGACATGCGAACCGAGAGGCCCTTGCATTTCTCGGTGAAGAACATCGTGCCGTCATCGAGGAAGGCCATGTCCCACGGGTTCTCCAGCCCTTCGAGCACCACCTCGTGCTGCAGGCTCGAGGTATTGGTCCCGGTCTGCGCGACGGCCGTCGTGCCGAAGACCAGAGCGCCAGCGATAACCGGGATGAGCCCGGGCATCGCGGTTCTGCTTTTCAATCGTGTCATCTCTTCTCCTCCCTGAGATTTCCGACAGGTCTTCGCCTGATCGGTAGTTATGAAACTAGGTCGATCCGACGGGCGCGCCGCCAAAAATGGCGTAGCGCCCGCGTGTTGCCCCGCGCCCGGGGCGTGCGATCACTCGATCCCGGTCGCGATATAGGCCGCGACATTGGCGATATCGTCATCCGAGAGCTTGGCCGCCACCGGCATCATCAGCGCCGAGTTCGGGCCCACCTTCTCGCCGTCGCGGTACTGGTGGAGGCGCGAGGCGAGGTAATCCGCATCGTTGCCCGCGAGCTTCGGAAAGCTCGCCATGCCCTGCGCCTTGGGCCCGTGACAGGCGCGGCAGACCTTCTTGTAGAGACCTTCCCCGGCCTTGAGATCGGCGGCGGCGACGTCGACGCCGGACCCTTCCGTCTCTCCCTCTGCATTGGCCTCTTGGGACCCGCCCTCGGCGGCGGTGCGGCAGGCGGTGTACTCTTCCTGCGAGACCATCCCGTCCTCGTCGAGATCCATTTCGGCGAATTCGGACGCGTGCCGGGCCTCGGCATCATCCCCGTCTTCCGGGGCATAGTCGGGGGTGCAGAACGTTGCCTCGGCAGGGTTGCTCTCGGTGTCGTCCTGCTGCGCCGCTGCCGGCAGGCTCAGCCCGAGGGCGAGCAGGGCGGCGGGGCCGATGGTGAATTTGAACAAGTGAACCTCCTCCTGACAGTGTCAGCCGCATCCGTCGGTGGTGCAGCCAGTCCGTAATGGGACATAGAACGGGAGCGGAGCCCGGACAGGCGCCGCGTGTATGCGGGGTCGCGCCAATGGCCGGCCCGCATGGCACAACGAAAAAGGGGCCGCGCCATCGGCGCAGCCCCCAAGGGTTCGGCGTTACACCGGATCGCTCATTCGCCCGGAACCGCACGCATGTCCGTCTCGGGGGCGCGGTAGTGATGCTTCTCGCGCACCGGGCGCATGGCCAGGTTGGCGAAGAAGGCCACAACCAGCAGCGCCGCCATCACGTACATCGTGGTGTTGTACAGGCTCGGCGTCGGGTCGATCGTGCCCTCGGGCGCGATCTCCATCAGCCGGGCGATGGTCACGGTCTTGGCGGCGACGAGCTGGTCGATCTGGTCGAGCCCGGCGCCGAACTTCTCCGCGAAGGCGGCCGGATCGACGCGGGCCGCGAGATCCGCGATCGCCGATTTGACCGACATGTCGCGCAGGCTCGTGATCGCCAGCGGGCCGAGCACGCCCGCGGTCGACCACGCGGTCAGCAGACGGCCGTGGATGCCGCCAACATGCATGGTGCCGAACATGTCCGCCAGGTAGGCCGGGATCGTCGCGAAGCCGCCGCCATACATGGTGAAGATGATCATGGTCGCGACGTAGAAGCCGATCAGCCAGAGGATCGACGGGTCGGTCGCGGTGGCAGAGGCGAAGAACGGGATCGACATGTAAAGCGCCGCGCCCAGCACGAAGAAGATCGTGTAGGTGGTCTTGCGGCCGATATAGTCGGAGGTCGAGGCCCAGAAGAACCGACCCACCATGTTGAAGACCGAGATCATCAGCACGTAGGTTGAGGCGAAGGCGGCGGTGACGATCAGCGGCATGGAGGTGCCGTAGATCTCGCTCATCATGGTCTTGGCGACGCCGATCACGCCGATGCCGGCGGTCACGTTGAAGCATAGCATGATCCACAGCTGCCAGAACTGCGGCGTCTTCATCGCCTGGTCGATATGGACGTTCGAACGGGTGATCATCCCGGCAGAGGCCGATTCCGGCTTGGGCTGCCAGCCCTCGGGCTTCCAGTCCTTGGCCGGCACGCGGAAGCCGAAGGCGGCGATGATCATGACGATGAAGTAGCCGATGCCGAGCGTCAGGAAGGTGGCGCTCGCCCCGGTGTCACCGGTGCCGACGGCGTAGAGACCGTTGGCGACCACGCCCTCGATCTGCCCTGCCTGCGCGGCGGTGGCGGTCACGGCCTCGACCAGCGTGCCGTTCTGCTCGACGAACAGGCGGCCGTTCTCGGTCACGGTCTCGACTTCACCGGCCATGCCCAGCAGGGTCGGCGCCTCGGAATAGAGGCCGAGCAGCCAGGACTTGAGCGGGGTGGCGATGATCGCGCCGCCGCCGAAGCCCATGATCGCGAGGCCGGTGGCCATGCCGCGACGGTCGGGGAACCAGCGGATCAGGGTGGAGACCGGCGAGACGTAGCCGAGGCCGAGGCCGCAGCCGCCCAGCACGCCGTAGCCCAGATAGACCAGCCAGAGCTGGTGGCTGGCGATGCCGAGCGAGCCGACCACGAAGCCGCCGCCCCACAGGCAGGCCGACAGCACGCCGACCATGCGCGGTCCGACCTTCTCGAGCCACTTGCCGCCGAAGGCGGCGGCGAGGCCGAGGAAGACGATCGCCACGGAGAAGATCCAGACCACCGAGGAGAGCGACCAGTCGTCGCCCGCGGCCGCCACGACGCCGAGCTCGCGGGTCAAGGGCGGGTTGAAGACCGACCAGGCATAGACCGAGCCGATGCAGAGGTGGATCGCGATGGACGCGGGGGGGACCAGCCAGCGGTTGAAGCCGGGCTTGGCCACGATGTTGTCCTTGTGAAGGAAGCCCAGCGGCCCCTTCGCATCACTCAAGCTCATTGATGTCTCCTCCCAGAGTCGCGGCAGCCGCCCGCCGGGAGGCGCCGTCATGGCGAGGATGCTTGTAACGCGCCCCTTGCGCTGTCAAGAAAAATGCATAAATGAAACAATGACTTAGATGGACATTCTGTCTTCCTGTCTGGATCCTGATGCGTCCGAAGTGGACATTTTGTCCCGACGCCGCCCGAAGGCAGGCACGGCTCGGGTCAGCTGGTCCCTCACGACGCCGTGGCGACCGGCAGGCGGATCGTGAAGCGGCTTCCTTCGCCGGGCGTGCTCTCGGCAAGAAGCGTGCCACCGGCCTGCGTCACCAGGGTCTGGCTGATCGACAAACCAAGCCCGGTGCCGCGGCTGCGCTTGGTGGTGAAGAACGGGTCGAACACCCGCTCCAGCACCTCCGGCGCGATCCCCGCGCCGGTATCGGAGACCACGATCTCGACCCAGTCCTTTTCTTCCTGATGCGCTTCATGCGCGGCGATCCGCAGCGTGCCGCCATCGGGCATGGCATGGATGGCGTTGACGATCAGGTTGATCAGAACTTGGACCAACTCGCCACGGTCGATGGTCACCCGCGCCTGCGTCGTCAGGTCGGTGACGATGTCGATACCGGACATGCCGGACTGATGTCGGGCCAGCGCCAATGCATCGCTGACCGCGGCGCTTGCCTCGAAGCTCTCGCCGCCGGGGGCATAGTCGCCCGGTCGGGCGAACTGCAGCAGCTTGGCGACCATCGCCGAGATCCGGTGCACCTGCGCGTCGATCAGGTCGAACTCCGTCTTGACCGCGCCGGCGGCCTCGGGCGGCAGCATCTCGCGCGCGACGTCGAGATTGCCCTGGATCACCGCGACCGGGTTGTTGATCTCATGCGCGACGCTGGCGGTGATCTCGCCGACGGCGGCGAGCTTTTCCGACAGGACGAGCTGCCGCGTCGTCTGCTCCAGCCTTGCATTGGTCTCGCGCAGGTCGCGAGTGCGGGCCTCGACCTCGCGTTCCAGCGCGGCGGCCCAGTCGCGCAGCCGCGCGTCGCGCTCCTGCACCTGGTCGAGCAAGGTGTCGAGATGGCCTGCGACCTGGCCGATCTCGTCCGGGCCATGGGTCTCGATGCGCGCCTGCAGGTCGCCCGCCTCGACCCGTGCCATGGTCTGCGTCATGCGTTCGAGCGGCAGGAAAATCCGTCCCGCCCAGCGCAGGAACAGCGGCACGGTGACGGCAAGAACCGCGAGCAGTGACAGCAGCACCGAGAGCAGCGAGTTTGCCCGCGCCGCCGAGAAGGGGGCCTCGAGAAAGCCGACATAGAGCATGCCGACCGCCTCGCCATGGCTGTCGAGGATCGGCTCGTAGGCCGAGACGTACCAGTCGTTGACGACGAAGGCGCGGTCGAGCCAGGTCTCGCCATTGCCGAGCACCCGCTCGGAGACTGCCTCCGAGACACGGGTGCCGAGCGCGCGCACGTTCTCGAAGAGCCGCACATTGGTCGAGACTCGCACGTCGCCCAGAAACAGCGTCGCGGTGCCCCGGCTGCCTTCGGGCAGGGAGCGGTCGCGGTAGACCAGGTCGTTGATCGTGTCGATGAACCCAAGATTGCGGTTGAGCAGCACGCCCCCCACCAGCGCCGCGCGGCCACCCCCGGCAAGCGCGACCGGGGCTGCGGCATGCACCATCATGCCGCGATCCTCCTGCAGCCGGTCTGTCGGCCGCGCGGCGGCGGTGGGGACGAGCGGGATCGCCGCCCGCTCGGCCAGATCCGGCGATAGCGCGGCGAGCGTGTCGGGGGCGAAGAGATCGACCGCGCTCATCGCGCGCCCTTCCAGCGCCGCCGCGATCACCGGCCAGTCCTCGGCGGGCAGGATCGCGTCGAAGCGCGACAGCCCGCCGGGCCGGGCAAGAAACAGGAAATCGAAGCCGAGCGCCTCGCGCCGCGCGGCAAGGAAGGCCTGCGCCGAGGGATCGCGGGCGATGGCGCTGGCGAACTCGGTCGAGCGGCCCAGCGCGTCGAGCCGCTCGGCCGCGTTCTCGAGAAGCCGCCCGAGATACTGATCGGCGATGGTCAGGTCCGAGTTCACCTTGACGATCAGCAGCTCGTCGAGCCGGTCCGACCAGCGCAGCACGCTGACCCCGATGAACAGCGGCAAGAGCACCAGCATCGGCAGCAGCGCGATCGCCAGCAGCCGCGCGCGCACCGACCGCGCGAAGATGCCGAAAGGGCGCAGGGTCACAGCCCCCAGGCCGCGCATTTGCGGTCGATGGTCTTGCGGCTGACGCCGAGCCGCCGGGCGGCCTCGGCGCGGTTGCCACCGGTCGCCTCGAGAGCCGAGAGGATCTCGCGACGCTCGACATCGTCGAGCGGTTCGATCGGGCCACTGGGCGGTGGGTTGAGCTGTTCGACCGGAAAGCGCCCGAAGATCAGCGCGCGTTCGACGAAATTGCGCAGCTCGCGGATGTTGCCGGGCCAGTCGTGGCGCAGGATCGCGGCGCGCGCGGCGGCGTCGATGTCGATCCCCGGCAGGCCGAGCTGCGAGGACAGTTCCGTCACGAAGAGCCGGGCGAGATCGACGGTGTCGGCACCGCGCCGCCGCAGTGGCGGCATGTTGATCTCGAGCACGTTGACGCGGAACCACAGATCCTCGCGGAAGCGGCCGGCCGCGACCTCCTCGGGGAGGTTCTTCGAGGTGGCAAACACGAGGCGGATGTCGAGCGGCCGCTCCCGCTCGCTGCCCACCGGGCGCACGGCCCGATCCTCGATCACCCGGCGAAGCGCGGTTTGGGCCGAGGCCGAAAGCTCGCCGATCTCATCGAGGAACACCGTGCCGCCCTGCGCCGACACGAGCAGCCCCTCGCGCGGGGCGTCGGCGCCCGGAAAGGCGCCGCGGGTATGGCCGAACAACTCGATCTCCAGCATGTCGGCGGGGATCGCCGCGCAATTGACCGGCACGAAGGGACCGGCCGCGCGCTCGGACAGGCCGTGCAGGTGCCGCGCTGCCACCTCCTTGCCGGTGCCGCTCTCGCCGGTGAGCAGAACCGGGCTCGGGACGCGGGCGACGCGCTCCAGCATCTGCCGCACTTCCTCGATCTGCGGCGAGGCGCCGATCAGCCGGGCCCGGCGGGAGCGGCCCGGATCGCCGGTGGCCAGCTCATGGCGCAGCAGCGCGTTCTCGCGGCGCATGGCGGCCAGCTCGACGCAACGCCGCACCGCATTGAGAAGCTGGTTCGAGCGGAAGGGCTTGAGCACGAAATCCACCGCGCCGGCGCGCATCGCCTCGATCGCCGTGTCGAGATCGGCGAAGGCGGTCATGATGATCGTGTCGCTCAGGCTGCCGCGCCGCCGCTGCTCGGCCAGCCATTCCAGCCCCGAGCGGCCGGGCATGCGATTGTCGAGGATCACCACGTCGAAGAGCTGCCGCGCGGTCAACGCATCCGCGGCCTCGGCGCTGTCGGCCTCGACCACCTCGCGGCAATGCGGCGCCAACGTCTTGACGAGGAAGTTGCGCATGCCGGGCTCGTCGTCGACGACGAGCAGCCGCGCGGTGGCGAGGCGCGCGGTCAGCCGCGCGGCCTCGGCGATGTCGCCTTCAGTCTTATCCAAGAACCGTCCTCCCCGAGGCGCGATCATCGGCGCTCGCAGGGCGGAGATCAATCCGGGGCGCGCGCACGGGGCGGCGCATGGGGAAGGGAGGCTTCAGCGCGGTTCAGGCGGATTGGGCGAGGCGGCCTTGGGCGACTTCGGCCAAGGCGGCGGCCAGAGCCTCGAATTCGGGCTGACGATCGCCACGAACCCGCGTCACAAGAGCGATGGTGCGGCGGGCGTGGTGCGAGACGATGCGGCGCAGCATGATGTCGGGGCCGCGCTTGGCTGCGTCGAGCGCGTAGAGGCTGGGCAGGATCGCCACCCCGGCGCCGGTCGCGGCCATGGAACGGATCGCGTCGAGGCTGGTGCCCTCGTATTCCTCTGAGATCAACCCGCCCGCCTCGGCCGCCAGCGCCGCCACCATCCTTGCGAGGCGGTGGTTGCTTCCCAAGGTGAGGAACAGCCTCGCGCCGATCTCGGCCGGGCGGACCGGACCGCTCCCTCGGGCGAGCGGGTCGTCGGCCGCCACCGCCGCGTAGAGCGCCTCTTCGGCCACGGGCAGGCTGATCGTGCCGGGGTGATCCTCGGGCGTCGACAGCACCATGTCGAAGCGCCCGGAGCCGAGCCCTTCCTCGAGCTCGCGCGTCGCTTCCTCGCGCACCATCAGCCGCAGATCCGGATAGCTCGCATGTAGCGCCCGCGTGGCTTCCGGCAGGAGATAGGGTCCGACGGTCGGCAGCACGCCGAGTCGCAGTCGTCCCGGCATCGCGCCGCCGGCCCGGCTCACCGCGCGCAGATCTTCCATGTCGGCCAGAAGCCGCCGCGCCCGGCGCACCACCTCCTTGCCGATGGGGGTGGGGTTCGCGCCGCCGCGGCCGCGTTCGAAGAGCCGCGCGCCCAGGCTCGCCTCGGCTTCGGCCAGCTGGGCCGAAAGGCTGGGCTGGCTCACGCCGAGGATCTCGGCCGCGAGGCCGAAGCGGCCGGTATCGGCCACGGTCACGATGTACTGCAGCTGTCGCAGGGTCGGGCGCATGAGCATAGCCAATAACTATCCAATGCATCGTATCTATATATTTGAGCGATGTCCGGCAATGCGGGAAGGGAGCGCCATATCGCTGCGCCCTCGAAGGACATCGTCATGCGCCACACGACTTGCCTGCCCGGTATCGCTTCTCTCGGCGGGGAGGGCTGAGCATGGACAGCTTCTTCGCTCTGGCGACCTCCAACCTGCTCGCCCCGACGATCCTGTGCTTCGCGCTCGGCCTCGCGGCGGCGCTGGCGCGCAGTGACCTTGCACTGCCCGAGGCGGCGGCCAAGGGGATCTCGATCTACCTGCTCTTCGCGATCGGCTTCAAGGGCGGCGCGGCGGTCTCGGCGCATGGCTTCGAGGCGCGGCTCGCGCTGACCCTGCTGGCCGGAACCATGCTTTCCTTTGCCCTGCCGCTGGTGGCCTGGACGATCCTGACGCGGTTCAGCCGGGTCGACGCCACCAACGCCGCCGCCATCGCCGGGCATTACGGATCGATCTCGATCGTCACCTTCGTCGCCGCCACCAGCCTGCTGGAGACGCGCGGTCTGCCGCCCGAGGGCTACATGGTCGCGGTAGCCGCCGCGATGGAAGCGCCTGCGATCATTTCCGCTCTCTGGCTTGCCGCCCGCCGCGCAGGGCCGGGCGAGACCGGTCCGGGGCTCCTGCGCGAGGTGCTGCTCAACGGCTCGATCGTGCTGCTGGTAGGCGCCTTCTTCATCGGGCTGGCCTCGGGGCCGAAGGGTCTTCTGGATCTGTCGAGCTTCATCGTCGCCCCCTTCACCGGCGTGCTCTGCCTGTTCCTGCTGGACATGGGGCTGGTCGCGGGCCGCAGCCTGGCGGGCAGCCGGGGCAAGCTTCCCGCGCGGCTGCTGGCCTTCGGGTTGCTGATGCCGCCGCTCGGCGCCGCCATGGGCCTCGCGCTCGCGCTGCCGCTCGGCCTGTCGCTCGGGGGCACGGTGCTGCTGATGACACTGGCGGGTTCGGCCTCTTACATCGCGGTGCCGGCGGCGATGCGCGTGGCCCTGCCGCGTGCCGATGCAGGGATCTCCCTGACGCTGGCCCTTGGGATCACCTTCCCGTTCAACCTCGTGCTGGGCATCCCGCTCTACCTCGCGGCCGCCAGCTTCGCGCTGGCCTGATACACCGCTCGACCCATGGCGCGGCCCCGTGCGGGGGCCGCGTCGATCCGAAGAGATCGCCCGGACCGCCGGTCAGCCGGTCTCCCGCAGCCCGGCCATCAGATGGCGAAACTTCTCGCCCTGGATCGCCACGTGGTCGCGAAGCAGCGCCGCCGTCCGCTCCGCCTCACCCTCTCGCAGCGCGGCGACGATCTCGCGATGCTCCTGCATCGACTGTGCGATGCGACCGCGCAGATGCAGCTGGGTGCGCCGGAACGGCTTGAGCCTGCGATGCAGTCGGATCGCCTCACGCTCCAGAAAGCCGTTGCCGGACTGCGCGTAGATCAGGTGATGGAAGCTCTCGTTCTCGCGGTAGTAGCCGTCGATGGCGCCCGCCTCCATCGCCGCGTGGCAGCGCTCGTTGACCCGGTCGAGTTCGTCCAGCGCCTCGTCCGAGATCCGCCGCGCGGCGAGCCGCCCGCAGGCCGCTTCCAGCTCTGCCATAACCTCGAACATCTCCAGAAGCTCGATGGTGCCGATCTCGCGCACGAAGACACCGCGGCGCGGATGCTGCTCCACCAGCCCTGCCGCGGCGAGGCGTTGCAGGGCCTCACGGACCGGCGTGCGCGACACCTCGTGCTCGTCGGCGAGGCGGGTCTCGTCGAGCCGGGTGCCCGGCGCGAAGCGGCCGCGCAGGATCTGGTCCTCGAGCGTCTCGGCGATCCGGTCGCTGCGGCTGCCGCTCATCCCCCGTCCCTTCGCACATGCAGAATGTTGTTTCTTGTATACGAGAGCTTGACACCGCATGCAATCCTGCGCAGCGTGACGCGGCGTCGGGCGGGGAGGCTTGGCGCACAGGGAGGAGACACCATGAAGAAATCCATGCCGCTCGCCGCGGTCGCGGTCATGCTCGCACCGCTCGCCGCCGGGGCCGAGACGCTGCGCCTGTCGCATCAATGGGCCGAGGGCGACGTCCGCCATCAGGTCGCGCAGATGGTCGCCGACGAGGTGGCCGCCGCCGATGTCGATCTGGAGATCCAGATCTTTCCGAACCAGACCCTGTTCAAGGCACGCGAGCAGTACACGCCGCTGTCGCGCGGCCAGCTCGACATGACCGTGCTGCCGCTGAGCTATGCCGGTGGTCAGCAGCCGGCCTACAACCTGACCCTGATGCCGGGTCTGGTGCGCAACCTCGAGCACGGCGACCGGCTGTCGAAATCCGAGTTTGGCGACGCGATCCGCGAGGTTATGGCCGAGGACGACGTGATGGTGCTGGTCGACGGCTACCTCGCCGGCGGCTTCGGCTCCAACAAGGGCTGCATCACCGCGCCCGAGGACGTGCAGGGCGTGACGATCCGCGCCGCCGGCAAGAGCTTCGAGGAGATGCTGGCCGGGGCAGGGGCCTCGATCGCCTCGATGGCCTCGTCCGAGATCTACCCGGCGCTGCAGACCGGCGTGCTTGACGCGGCGAACACCTCGTCTGAGAGCTTCGTGAGCTATCGTCTCTACGAACAGCTCAAGTGCTACACGCCCGCCGGCGATACGGCGCTGTGGTTCATGTACCAGCCGATGATCATGAACAAGACCACCTTCGAGGAGCTGACCGAAGAGCAGCAGGCTGCGCTGATGGCGGCGGCCGAGAAGGCCGAGGCCTATTACCTCGCCGAGGGCAAGAAGGGCGACGATCTGGCGCGCGAGACCTTCCGCGAAGCCGGCGTCGAGATCGCGGAGATGACCGAGGAAGACTTCAACGCCTGGCGCGAGCTGGCCAAGGAGACCGCCTTCAAGGTGTTCGTCGAAGAGACGCCGAACGGTCAGGAGCTGCTCGACAAGGCACTGGCCGTCGAGTGAGAGCGACCGGCCCCGGCGCAGGCCGGGGCCATCCCCATTCCCGAGGACATTCCATGACCGACACGACCCGGCGGGCCGAACCCGCCGCGATCCGCGCGATCGGCCAGCTCTCGACCCTGTGCGGGGTCGTGGCCGCCTTCATGATCTTCGCCTCCGTGCTGATCACCTGCCAGATGATCTTCCTGCGCGCCGTGATGGGCCGCTCGACCGTGTGGCAGACCGAGGCCGTCATCTACCTAATGATCGGTGCGACGCTGCTGGGTTTGCCCTATGTGCAGAAGCTGCGCGGCCATGTCGGCGTCGATCTTGTGCCAGGGCTCCTGCCCGCCGGGGCACGCCGGGTGCTGGCCACCATCGTGCTCGGCGCG
The DNA here is from genome assembly GCF_034371605.1 of Limimaricola variabilis. Taxonomy (NCBI): domain Bacteria; kingdom Pseudomonadati; phylum Pseudomonadota; class Alphaproteobacteria; order Rhodobacterales; family Paracoccaceae; genus Limimaricola; species Limimaricola variabilis. Next base: position 2,976,954 of record NZ_CP139691.1, read on the forward strand.
ACGATCGTGATGATCGGGCTGATGCTGTTCTATGGCTGGGAGATGTTCCACCTCGCCTGGGAACGCAACTGGCGCTCGGAAACCGTCTGGGGCGTGAAGCTGTGGATTCCCTATCTCGCCGTGCCGCTCGGCTTCGCGCTCTTCGCGCTGCAGCTGGTGGCCGATCTCTGGGCCGTCGTCACCGGGCATGACGACGTCGATCCGACCGTCGCGCCCGAAGACCGGAGGCACTGATGGAACCGCTTACCCTCGGCGCGCTGGTTGCGCTGTTCACCGTGCTGGTGCTGTTCTCGGGCATCTCGGTCGGCACCGGCCTTCTGGTGGTCGCCACCGGCTTTCTCTTCATCGTCGACGGCGCCCGCTCGCTCGAGGCGCTGCCCGAGCTGTTCTTCGGCGAGCTGAACAGCTTCGCGCTGCTGTCGATCCCGATGTTCATCATCATGGGCGCCGCCATCTCGTCCTCGCGCGCGGGCCCCGATCTTTACGAGGCGCTGGAGCGCTGGCTGACCCGCGTGCCGGGCGGCCTTCTGGTGTCGAACCTTGGCGCCTGCGCGCTCTTCGCCGCGATGTCGGGCTCGAGCCCCGCGACTTGCGCGGCGATCGGCAAGATGGGCATCCCCGAGATGCGCAAGCGCGGCTATCCCGACGAGGTGGCGGCCGGCTCCATCGCCGCGGGCGGCACGCTGGGCATCCTGATCCCGCCCTCGGTGACGATGATCGTCTACGGCATCGCGACCGAGACCTCGATCGGCCGCCTGTTCCTCGCGGGCGTCATCCCCGGCCTGCTGCTGACGCTTCTCTTCATCGCCTGGTCGATCTTCGACACCTGGCGGCGGGGCGCGGCGGGCGTGGCGCTTTCGGGCATCACCTATAGCTGGCGCCAGAAATTCGAGATCCTGCCGCGCGTGCTGCCTTTCCTCGCGATCATCGTGGGCGTGCTCTACGCGCTCTATGGCGGCATCGCGACGCCCTCCGAGACGGCCGCCGTCGGCGCGCTTTTGTGCATCATCGTGGTGATGATCATCTACAAGATGGTGCAACCCAAGGCCCTCTGGGCGATCCTGCGCGACAGCACCCGCGAGAGCGTGATGATCCTGTTCATCATCGGCGCGGCGGGGGTGTTCTCCTTCATGCTGTCCTCGCTGTTCATCACCCAGTCGGTGGCGGCCTGGATCGGCGGGCTCGAGGTCAACCGCTGGGTGCTGATGGCGATCGTCAACCTGTTCCTGCTGGTGGCGGGCTTCTTCCTGCCCCCGGTGGCCGTGATCCTGATGTCGGCGCCGATCCTGCTGCCGATCATCATCGCCGCCGGCTTCGACCCCTACTGGTTCGCGGTGATCGTGACGATCAACATGGAGATCGGCTTGATCACCCCGCCGGTGGGTCTCAACCTCTACGTCATCAATGGCATCGCGCCGGACATCTCGCTCAAGAAGGTGCTGTTCGGTTCGCTGCCCTTCGTCGGCTGCATGGTCGCGGCCATCGTCATCCTGTCGGTCTTCCCGGGTCTGGCGACCTGGCTGCCCGACTTCGTCATGGGGAAAGCGATATGAGCCTGCTGTCGGACGTCCTCTCGACCATCCTCGAACGCCGCTACCCGTGGCAGCCGGCGCGCGAGGCCGACCCGCGCTCCGACGCGGCGCTGATCGCGGACCTGCTGTCGAACGCGGGTGAGATCTCGGGGCTGACCTCGGCGCGCGAACTGCTAGAGCGCTACGCCGCCAAGGACGACGCGGCCAAGATCGCCTTCTTCGCGCATCTGGCCGAGGAGCTGGACATCGACCCCGAGACGGTGCGCACCGCGCTCGACGCCTATGAGGCCAAGCCCGGGCCCAAGACCTACCGCGCCTTTCTCGAGGCGGCCGAGCCGCCCCGGCAGGAATTGGTGCGCCGGCTCAACCGGGTGCCCGGCGCCACGGCGCGGCTGGTCGCGATGCGTGCCGACCTGCTGCGGCTCTTGAAGCGAGACGATCCGCGCGCCGCGCTCGATCAGGATTTCCGACACTTGTTCCAGAGCTGGTTCAACCGGGGCTTTCTGGTGCTGCGCCCGGTGAGTTGGGAGAGCCCGGCGCAGATCCTCGAGAAGATCATCGCCTACGAGGCGGTGCACGCGATCGACAGCTGGGACGATCTGCGCCGCCGGGTCGAGCCGACCGACCGGCGCTGTTTCGCGTTCTTTCACCCGGCGATGCCGGACGAGCCGGTGATCTTCGTCGAGGTGGCGCTGACCCGGGGCATCCCCGGCTCGATCCAGGAGGTTCTGGCCGAGGACCGCGACGAGGTCGAGGCGGCCGAGGCTGACACGGCCGTGTTCTACTCGATCTCGAACTGCCAGTCGGGGCTGGCAGGGATCTCGTTCGGCAATTCGCTGATCAAGCAGGTGGTGGCCGATCTGTCGGCCGAGCTGCCGGGGCTCAAGACCTTCGTGACGCTGTCGCCGATCCCCGGCCTGCGCCGTTGGATGGATGCCGAGGCGATCGACCCGACCACGCTCGACGACGAGGCGCTCAGGCGCACGGCGGCGCGCTATCTGCTGACCGCCAAGCGCGAGGGCGGCATGCCGCTCGACCCGGTGGCCCGGTTCCACTTGGGCAACGGCGCGCAGCTGCACGCGGTGCATGCCAATGCCGACATCTCGCCCAAAGGCCGCGCCGAGAGCTGCGGCGCGATGGTGAATTATCTCTATGACCTGGGAAAGATCACCCAGAACCACGAAGGCTTTGCCAAGCGGCAGGAGGTGGCGGCATCGGATGCGGTACGCGGCCTTCTCCCCCGCAACGGGCGGGCACGCAAGGAAGGGGCATGAGCATGGCCAACCCGCTCTACGACACGCTGTTCGGACGCCATGAGGGCCGCGATACGCCCTTCCTGGTCTCGCGCGAGGGGCGCGTGACCAGCCATGCCGAGTTCCTCGCCCTGGCGGCGCGGATCGCCCATGCGCTGGTCGATGCGGGGCTCAAGCCCGGCGACCGGGTCGCGGTGCAGGTGGAGAAATCCCAGCAGGCGCTCGCGCTCTATGCCGCCTGCGTGCGGGCTGGATTGGTGTTCCTGCCGCTCAACACCGCCTACACGGTCGAGGAGCTGAGCTACTTCATCGAGGATAGCGGCGCGCGGCTGGTGATCTGTGACCCGGCCCGCGAGGATGGTCTGGCGCCGCTCTGCGAGCGGCTCGGGGCGCAGATCCTGACGCTCGGCGCCGACGGTCATGGTGGGCTGATGGCGCAGGCGGCACGGCATGAGGACCGCTTCGAGACCGTCCCGCGCAACGAGGACGACCTCGCGGCCTTTCTCTACACCTCGGGCACGACGGGACGCTCCAAGGGCGCGATGCTGACCCAAGGCAACCTTATCTCCAACGCCGTGACGCTGGTCGAGCACTGGCGCTTCAGCGAGGACGACGTGCTGCTACACGCGCTGCCGATCTTCCACACCCACGGGCTGTTCGTGGCGACCAACGTGATCGCGGTGTCGGGCGCCTCGATGATCTTCCTGCCGAAATTCGACCTCGACGCGTTGATCGAGCTGATGCCCAAGGCCACCTCGATGATGGGGGTGCCGACCTTCTACACCCGGCTTCTGGGCGATGCGCGGTTCACCCGCGAGCTGACCGAGAACATGCGGCTCTTCATCTCGGGCTCCGCGCCGCTTCTGGCCGAGACGCATGTCGAGTTCGAGAAGCGCACCGGCCACCGGATCCTCGAGCGGTACGGCATGACCGAGACCAACATGAACACCTCCAACCCCTATGATGGCGAGCGGCGCGCCGGCACGGTCGGCTTCCCGCTGCCGGGCGTCGAGCTCAAGATCACCGATCGCGAGACCGGTGAGGAGCTGCCCCAAGGCGAGGTCGGCCTGATCGAGGTGCGCGGGCCCAACGTGTTCAAGGGCTACTGGCAGATGCCAGAGAAGACCAAGGCCGAGCTGCGCGAGGACGGCTTCTTCATCACCGGCGATCTGGGGCGGATCGACGAGGATGGCTATGTCTCGATCGTCGGGCGCGACAAGGACCTGATCATTTCGGGCGGCTACAACATCTATCCCAAGGAAATCGAGCTCCTGCTCGACGAGCAGCCCGGTGTGCTCGAGAGCGCAGTGATCGGCGTAAAGGATGCCGATTTCGGCGAAAGTGTGGTCGGCGTGCTGGTGCCGCGCCCGGGTGCCGAGATCGATCCCGAGGCGGTGATGGCGGCGATGCAGGGCAGCCTCGCGCGGTTCAAGCAGCCGCGCCGGATCGAGATCGTCGACGAACTGCCGCGCAACACCATGGGGAAGGTCCAAAAGGCGCTGCTGCGCGATCGCTTCGGCGGCTGAGCCTGACGCCGCCGCTACAGGTAGCGCATATGATACCGGCAGGGGGCGGTTTCGGCGCCCCCCTGCCGTTCCAGCGCGAGGCGACCGAACCCGCGCGGTGAACGGAATGCCTCCCGATCGGGCAGGCGCGGGGACGAATTGTCGTCGTCTGTCCCGGTGTTCGGCGCTTGCGACAATTCGCGACAATTCGATCTTGGCCAGCCAAACGACCCTCGCCTAGTCCTCGGGTAACGCTGGCCGTCGCGCCGCCGCCACGCCCGTGGCGACGCCGCCCTGAACCGCCGCCGGCTTCCGCAGTCAGGACGCGCACCCCATGTCGCCAATTTGCCGAACGCCCGCCGGACCCCGAAACGCCTCCTCTGATCACGCGATTGCCACGTCCTTCGGGAGGGGGCGGTCATGATCCCGATGCTGCGCCTGCTTCTGGTCCTCGCGGTCATGGCCGCATCTTCGGGGTTTGCCGTCTGGCAAGCCAAGCGTCTCGACGCGGTGCTGGCACCTGACGAGGCAGCCGCGTCGGGCCGTCCCGGTAGGCCGGGACGCCGCACCGAGCCCGGCGCCGCCGCGGTTGCGCTGGCTACGACGGCGCTGTCTCCGGTCACGCCGGTCTCCACCGCCTATGGCCGTGTCGTCGCGCCGCGCACGGTCGAGATCGCGCCGGCCGTCACCGGCCGCGTCGCCTGGGTGGCCGAAGGGCTGCGCGACGGGGCCCGGGTCGCGGCGGGAGAGCTGCTGCTGCGCATCGACGATAGCACCGCCCGCACCGCGCTCGCCGAAGCGCAGGCCACCCGCGCCGCCGCCGAGACCGCGCTGACCGATGCCCGGCGCCGGATCGGCGAGCTGGAGGCGGAGATGGCGCTGCTGGAGGAAGTGGCGGCGTTGCGCGCGGCCAATCTCGAACGCGTCGGCGCGCTGGCGCAGAGCGGAGGGGTCGCAGCCTCCACGCGCGACGACGCCGCCGCGCAGGCGCTGGGCGCACGGCAGAGCGTCGCCGCGCAGGCCGCCCAGATCGCCGCTGCCGAAAGCGAAGTGCGCCAAGGCGAGATCGCGCTCGAGCACGCCGGGCTGACGGTGGAGCGGGCCGAGCGTACGCTCGAGGATCACGAGCTGCACGCGCCGATCGGCGGGCTCTATACCGGCGCGGTGCCGGTCGCGGGGCAAAGCGTCACCGCTGCCGCGCTGGGCCAGATCACCGATCTCGACGCGCTCGAGGTGCGGGCGGAGCCGACCCGCAGCACGCTGGCGCGGCTGAGCGACGAGACCGGCGCGCTGCTGCCGCTCCCGGCCGAGATCGAGGCGCCGGGCGGTGGTCTCGCGCAGGGCCGGCTCGACCGGCTCAGCCTCGAGACCGGGAACGACGGCACCACGCGCGGCATCGCGGTGCTGCGCGTCGAGGCGGGCGGCTGCGCCTGCCTGCAGCCCGGCGATTTCGTCGAGCTGCGCATCGAGGAGCCGTCGCACGAGGCGGTGGCCGTGCCGCATGACGCGCTCTCCGCCGACGACACGCTGCTGGTGGTGGACGAGACCGGCCTGCTCGACCGCGTCGCGGTCGAGGTGGAACGGCGCACGCCCGATGCCGCCATCCTGACGCCCGACGCGGCGGGGCTGCGCTACGTGGTGGCCCCGACGCCCGAGCTGATCGCCGGCGGACGCATCGCGCTTCCCGAGACGGCGGAGCGGGTGGAGAGCCCGGACGAGGCGGAGATGGTCGACCTCGACCCACCGACCCGGGCTCGGCTGTTGGCCCGGCTCGAGGCCGGGGAGGGGCTGCCCGCGCCGCTGCGAGCGCGGATCGAGAGCGCGCTCGAGACCGGCGCCGCGCCGGCGGCGATGCTCGAGCGGCTCGACCGCGTGTCGGAGAACTGACCATGCGTCTCGTCTCCTTCTTCACCCGCCATGCCACGGCGGCCAACCTGCTGATGCTGGTGGTGACCGCCCTCGGCCTGTTCGCCGCGACGCAGATCCGCACCCAGTTCCTCCCCGACGTGGTGAGCGAGACCGTCAGCGTCTCGATCGACTGGGAAGATGCCTCGGCCGAGGACGTGCAGGCGGGCATCGTCGACGTGGCGACTCCCGGCCTCTTGGCGCTCGAAGGGCTTTCGGCGATCCAGGCCGTGGCCCGCGAGGGCGGCGCGCGTTTCAGCCTCGAATTCGAGGCGGGCTGGGACATCGACCGGGCGCTGGCCGAAGTCGAGACCGCGCTGCCCTCGGCGGCGGCGCTGCCCGAGGATGCCGAGGAGGCGCAAACCGGGCGCGGAGTCTGGCGCGACCGGGTGCTCGAACTGGCGCTGGCGGGCGACCTGCCGCGTGCCCGGATCGAGGCGCTGGGCGCGGCGCTGGAGCGCGAATTGCTGCGCGCCGGGATCACCCGCGCCGCGCTGCGCGGCACCACCTCGCCCGAGATCGCCGTCGAGATCGAGGCGGCGCGACTGGCCGAGCATGGGCTGAGCCTCGGCGACGTCGCCGAGGCGATCGCCCGCAACGCCAGCGACGCCGCCGCGGGCGAGACCGCGTCCGGCGGCACCGCCATTCGGGTGGGCGCCGAGCGGCGCTCCGAGACCGGCCTCGCAGCGCTGTCGCTGACCACGGATGCGGGGCCCGTCGCGCTGGGCGACATCGCCACCTTCGAGAGCGAGGAGGCGGGCTCCGGCCGCGCCTATTTCCTCGAGGGCGATCCCGCGGTGGTGATCGGCATCGAGCGCGGCGTCGGTGGCGACGCGCTCAAGATCCGCGCCGCGGCGCTCGAAGTGGCCGAGGCCTTCGTCGCAAGCCGGTCAGAGGGCATCCGGATCGTGCCGATGCGCGACAACGCCGCGCAGATCGCCGACCGGCTGACGGTGCTTGCCGACAACGCGCTGTTCGGCCTCGTGCTCGTGCTCGTTCTGTTGTTCGTGTTCCTGTCGCCCTCGGCGGCGGTCTGGGTGGCGGGCGGCATTCCTGTCGCGCTGGCGGCTGGGCTGGGCGTGCTGTGGCTGACCGGTCAGTCGCTCAACATGATCTCGATCTTCGCGCTGATGATCTGCCTCGGTATCATCGTCGACGACGCCATCGTCGTGGCGGAGAGCGCCGAGGCGCGTCGGCGCGAGCGTGGCGAAACGCGCGCCCATGCGGCCGAGCGGGCGGCGCGACGGATGCTCGGCCCGATCCTCGCCTCGACCGCGACCACGGTGGTGGCCTTCATGTCGCTGCAAGCGGTCGGCGGCCGCTTCGGCGAATTCATCGCCACCATTCCCTTCACCGTCGCCGCTGTGCTGGTCGCCTCGCTCGCCGAATGCTTCCTGGTGCTGCCGCACCATCTTGGCCACGGTCTGGCGCGGCTGGATCGCGGCGTGCTGGCCTGGCCGAGCCGGATGGTGAACCGCGGCTTCGTGCGGTTGCGCGACGGCGTCTTCGCCCCGGCGATCCGGGGCGTGCTGGCACTGCGCTACGCCGTGCTGCTGGTCGCCGTGGGAGTGACGCTGCAGGCGGTGCTGATGATCGTCGAGCGTGACGTCGCCTGGCGGTTCTTCGTCGCGCCGCAGGAGCCGGTGATCACTGCCAACATCGCGATGCGCGACTCCGCGACCCGCGACGACACCGAGGCGATGCTCGAGGAGATGCTGCGCGCCGCGAACGAGGTGCGCGCCGACTTCACCGACGAGCATGGCACCGACCCGGTGGTCACGGTGCTGACCGAGATCGGCGGTGGCGCCGGGCGCGGGCTGGCGAGTGCCGACGACAAGGATGCGGATCTGCTCGGTGCGCTGACCATCGAACTGATCCCGGCCGACGACCGCTCCTACGATACGGATGCCTTCGTTGCGGCCTTCGAGGCGGCGTTGGTGCGGCCGCCCGAGCTCGAAACCTTCAGCTTCCGTGCCGCGCGCTTTGGACCGGGCGGCGACGGGCTCGACATCGCGCTTTACGGGGACGATCCCTTGCAGCTCGATGCCGCCGCAGGGGCGCTCGAGGCCGCGCTGGCCGCGATCCCCCAGATCACCGGTGTCGAGGACGACCTGACGCTGGCGGGAACCGCGCAGGCGCTACGGCTCAATGCCTATGGCGAGGAGTTGGGCTTTACCGAGAGCGGCATCGCGACCGAGTTGCGGGAGCGGCTGCAGGGCGTCGAGGCGCTGAGCTGGCCGCAGGGCACGCAGACCGCGAAGATCGAGGTGCGGCTGCCCGAGGGCGCGCTGGGCGCGGCCTATCTCGAAGAGATCCTGCTGCACTCCCCCGAGGGGCGTTGGGTCTCACTCTCCGAGATCACGACCCGCTCCTCTGCGCCGGTGCTGTCGACCATCCGCAGCGAGGCGGGACAGGTCGTGGTGCGGGTCACGGGAGAGCTGTCGACCCAGGATGCGGCGCTGGCGGAGAGCCTGCGCACGCAGATCGAGACGGTCGAGTTGCCGCGCGTCGCTGCCGCCTACGGCGTGACCTACGACCTGCAGGGTCTCGCGGCGCAGGAGGCCGATTTCCTGTCGGACGCGGCGATTGGCTATGCCGTCTGTCTGCTGGCGATCTACATGGTTCTGGCGCTGGTGCTGGGCCACTGGTTCTGGCCGCTTTCGATCATGGCGGTCATTCCGGTCGGCGTCACCGGGCTGGTCTGGGGGCATTACTGGTGGGACATGCCCCTGTCGATCTTCTCGGCGGTCGGCTTCATCGGGCTGAGCGGGATCATCGTCAACGACTCGATCGTGCTGGTCTCGGCGATCACCGAGCGGCTGCGCGCCGAGGCGCCGCTGCAGGCCATCACCGGCGCGGTGGCCGAGCGGTTGCGTCCGGTGCTGCTGACCACGCTGACGACGGTGCTAGGCCTCGCGCCACTGCTGTCCGAGACCAGCACCCAGGCCGAGTTCCTCAAGCCGATGGTCGTGACGCTCTGCGTCGGGCTGACGGCGGGCTTCTTCATCGTGCTGCTGGTCGTGCCGTCCCTGGTCGCGATCCAGATGGACGTGGCCGCGGCCTGGGGCCGTTTGCGGATCGGGCGGCGGCAGGTGGCGGTCAGATGACCCGCGCCAGCCCGGCCGTCACCCGGCGCATCTCGGGCAGGTAGGCCTCGGCCAGCGTCTCGGCGCGGTCCTGGGTCGCGGCCATGCCGAGATTGAGCGCGGCGACGGTCTGCCCGCGCGCATCGACCAGCGGCACCGCGATCGAGCGCAGACCCAGCTCGACCTCCTGGTCGATGATCGCGTAGCCGTCGGCGCGTGCCGCCGCCACCCGCGCCATGATCGCCTCCGGATCGGTCAGGCTGAGCGGCGTGCGCGGCGCGAGGTCGCTGCGCTCGATCAGTGCGCGCGCCTCGGCCTCGGGGAGGGCCGCCAGCAGCACCCGCCCGAGCGAGGTGCAATGCGCCGGCAGCCTTGAGCCGGGCATCAGCCCGATCGACATCACCCGCCGCTGGGCCGCGCGGGCGAGATAGACGATCTCGCATTCGTCGCGCACCGCCACCGAAGCCGACTGTCCGACCCGCTCCGACAGTTGGTCGAGCCAGGGCTGCACGATCTGCGCCAGCGGCAGTGCCGCCAACGCCGACATCCCCAGCCGCAGCACCCGCGGCGTCAGGGTGAAGAACTTGCCGTCATGCGCAGCGTATCCCTCGGCCGCCAGCGTTAGCAGGCAGCGCCGGGCCGTGGCGCGATCGAGATCCGCGCGCGCCGCGGCCTGTGCCACGGAGAGCCGCGGATGGGCCGCACCGAAGGCCGCAATGACCCGCAGCCCCTTGGCGAAGGAGGCCACGTAATCGGGAGATTTGTTCACCATGCGCACGAGAAGTTCCGCGTTGCGAACAAATGTCAAGATGCGCACGAAACCTCTGGACCGGTGGGGGCCGTCCTTCCTAGGGATCAGAGCCAAGTGCCGCCGCGTGGCGGCCTGAGGAGGACAGGACATGGACAAGACGATAGGCGATGTCGCCGCCGCGGTGGCCGACATCCCCGACGGGGCGAGCGTGATGATCGGTGGCTTCGGCGGCTCGGGCGCGCCGATCGAGCTGATCCACGCGCTGATCGATCGCGGTCCGCGCGATCTGACGGTGATCAACAACAATGCCGGCAACGGCCGGATCGGCATCGCCGCGATGATCGATGCCGGCATGGTGCGCAAGATCATCTGCTCCTTTCCGAAGTCCAAGGATCCCCGCGCCTTCACCGAGGCCTATCTCGCTGGCCGGATCGAGCTGGAGCTGGTGCCGCAGGGCACTTTGGCCGAACGGATCCGCGCGGGCGGTGCAGGCATTCCCGCCTTCTACACGCCAACCTCCTTCGGCACGGAGCTGGCGGCGGGCAAACCCACCGCGGAGTTCGACGGGCGCGGCTACGTGCAGGAGCGCTGGCTCAAGGCCGACTACGCGCTGGTCAAGGCCGAGATCGCCGATCGGCACGGCAACCTCGTCTATCGCAAGGCCGGCCGCAATTTCGGCCCGCTGATGTGCATGGCTGCCGCCACCACGATCGTGCAGGCGACCCGCATCGTGGAGCCCGGCGCGATCGATCCCGAACATGTCGTGACTCCGGGGCTCTTTGTCGACCGTGTGGTCGCGGTGCCGGATGCGCGCCAGGAAGAGGATCTCAACATCGAGGGGGCGGTCTACGGATGAGCGACATCGCGAACATCAAGCTGTCCAACGCGCAGATCGCCTGGCGAGCCGCGCAGGACATCGAGGACGGCTCTTACGTCAATCTCGGCATTGGCTTCCCCGAGATGGTGGCGCGCTACCAGGTCGCGGGGCGCAAGGCGATCTACCACACCGAGAACGGCATCCTCGATTTCGGCCCCGCGCCGGCGCCGGGGCAGGAAGACTGGGACCTGATCAACGCCGGCAAGAAGGCGGTCACGCTCAATCCTGGCGCGGCGTTCTTTCACCACGCCGACAGCTTCGCCATGGTGCGCGGCGGCCATCTCGACGTGGCCATCCTCGGTGCCTTCGAGGTGGCCGAGAACGGCGATCTCGCGAATTGGAGCGTCGGCAAGGGTGGCGTGCCCGCGGTTGGCGGCGCGATGGACCTCGTGCATGGCGCCAAGCGCGTCGCGGTGATCACCGATCATGTCACCAAGACCGGCGTGCCCAAGCTGGTTGAGCGCTGCTCGCTGCCGCTCACCGGGGTGGGCTGCGTGACGCGGGTCTACACCTCGTTGGCGGTGGTGGATATCGAGGCGGGCCGCTTCGTGCTGCGCGAGAAGCTCGCCGCGATCACGCTGGGCGATCTGCAGGCCGTGACCGGCGCGACGCTCAATCTCGACGGCCCCGTGGCCGACCTCACCGTTCCGGAGCTCTGACATGACCGACGCCTATATCTGTGACTACATTCGCACCCCCATCGGCCGCTATGGCGGCGCTCTGGCCGGGGTCCGTGCCGACGATCTGGGGGCAATCCCGCTGCGCGCGCTGATGGCGCGCAATGCGGGTGTCGACTGGGAGGCGGTCGACGAGGTGATCTATGGCTGCGCCAACCAAGCGGGCGAGGACAACCGCAACGTCGCCCGGATGTCGGCGCTGCTCGCCGGTCTGCCGGTGACGGTGCCGGGCACTACGATGAACCGGCTCTGCGGCTCGGGCATGGACGCGGTGATCACCGCCGCGCGCGCCATCCGTGCCGGCGAGGCGGAGCTGATCGTCGCGGGCGGGGTCGAGAGCATGTCCCGCGCGCCCTTCGTGATGGGCAAGGCCGAAACCGCCTTCTCGCGTTCGGCCGAGATCTTCGACACCACCATCGGCTGGCGCTTCGTCAACAAGCTGATGAAGGCGCAATACGGCGTCGAGTCGATGCCCGAAACCGCCGAGAACGTGGCCGAGGATTTCGCCATCTCGCGCGAGGATCAGGACGCCTTCGCGCTGCGCAGCCAGGTCAAGGCCGCAGAGGCCATCGCCTCGGGGCGGCTGGCGCGCGAGATCACCCCGGTCGAGATCCCGCAGCGCAAGGGTGATCCGAAGATCGTCGACACCGACGAGCATCCCCGCGCCACCTCGCTCGAGGCGCTGGCCAAGCTGCGCGCTCCGTTCCGCGAGGGCGGCTCGGTGACGGCGGGCAACGCCTCGGGCGTCAATGACGGAGCGGCGGCGCTCATTATCGCTTCTGCCGAGGCGGCGAAGAAGCATGGGCTGACCCCGATCGCGCGCATCCTCGGCGGTGCGACGGCGGGCGTCGCGCCGCGCATCATGGGCTTCGGCCCCGCGCCCGCCTCGAAGAAGCTGATGGCGCGGCTCGGGCTGACGCCGGACGACTTGGCGGTGATCGAACTGAACGAGGCCTTCGCGAGCCAGGGGCTGGCAACGTTGCGTGATCTCGGCATCGCCGATGACGACGCGCGGGTGAACCGCAATGGCGGCGCCATTGCGCTCGGCCATCCCCTAGGCATGTCGGGCGCCCGGATCACCGGCACCGCCGCGCTCGATCTGAATTCGGGCGAGAAGTCGCTCTCGACCATGTGCATCGGCGTGGGTCAGGGCATCGCCGTGGCGCTCGAGGGCGTTTGAGACGTTTGCGGTCCAAGCGGCCGGACCCGCATCGGGTCCGGCCGTCCACTCTCACGCTGCGCCGGTGCCGCCGATTAGCAGCATGACCCCGTTGTAGCTGCGAAGCCGTCGCGCCACCGTCGAAAGCGTCCCTGCGGCCCTCGTCGAAGCCCGTGACGACGAAGCTGCACCTGCTCCTCGATGGCCGGGCGCTTGCCCGATTGGCAGGAGGTTGTATCACGGTGGGCAAGCGCGCCGGGTTGGCCTCCACCGCTCCGGGCGCCGAGGAGGAGATCCAGATGACTGCCTTGCCCGATCCCGTCACCGAGCCGAGCCGTTTCCTGCGCCATCTGTTCGATGCAGCGGTGGCGCGCGCCGATCCGATGCGGGTGGTGCCCGAACACCTGCCGCCGCGCCCCGAGGGGCGTCTGGTGGTCATCGGCGCCGGCAAGGCCAGCGCGCGGATGGCCGAGGCGGTCGAGGCTGCCTATGGCCCCTGCGAGGGGCTGGTGCTGACCCGCTACGGCTATGCCCGACCCTGCAAGGGGATCGAGATCGTCGAGGCGGCGCATCCGGTCCCCGACCAGGCGGGGCTCGAGGCGACAGCGCGGATGCTGGAACTGGTGTCGGGGCTGGGTCCCGAAGATACCGTGCTGGCGCTGATCTCGGGCGGCGGCTCGGCCCTGCTTTGCGCGCCGGTGGAGGGGCTGACGCTCGAGGACAAGCAGGCGGTGAACCGTGCTCTTTTGACTTCAGGCGTGCCGATCTCGGCGATGAACGTGGTACGCAAGCATCTCAGCCGGGTCAAGGGCGGGCAGCTCGGGGCAGCCTGCGCGCCGGCACGGCTGTTGACGCTGGTGATCTCGGACGTGCCCGGTGACGATCCGGCCGAGATCGCCTCCGGTCCGACCGTGGCCGATCGCTCCAGCCCGGCGCAGGCGCTCGAGATCATCGACCGCTGGAAGATCGCTCTGCCGGAAGCGGCCCGCGCCGCGATCGCCGCGGCCAGACCCGGCGACGGCCCGGTGCCACCGGGCGATCCGCGGCTGGCGCAGGCCGACACCCGGATCGTCGCCGCGCCTGCGCAATCGCTCGCGGTGGCGGAGGAAATGGCACGTGCGGCAGGCTGCGAGGTGCGAATGCTCGGCGATGCGCTCGAGGGTGAGGCGAGGGAGCTGGCGCGGAGCCAAGCCCACATGGCCCGCGACATTGCCGCCGATTTGGCGCCCGGCGATAAGCCGGTGTTGTTGCTGTCGGGCGGCGAATGCACGGTGACGCGTCGCGGTGGCGGGCGCGGCGGGCCGAACGCGGAATTCGCGCTGGCGGCGGCGATCGAACTGGCGGGCCATCCGCGCGTTTATCTGCTCGCCTGCGACACCGATGGGGTGGATGGCGCCGACGAGGTGGCCGGGGCCTGCGTCGGTCTGGATACACTCGACCCGCTCGGCTTCGATGCCGCTTGCCACGCGCTCGACGACAATGATGCCCATGGTTTCTTCGAGAAGGTCGGTGCGCAGGTGGTCACCGGACCAACCCTGACAAACGTCAATGATTTCCGCGCCCTTCTGGTGCTGCCGCCTGAGGTCTGAGGCGCCGGTTGCAGGCGGCACATAGCTCGCGCACGATCTTGCAGAATCATTGCAAGATGCTGCAGAAATCTGCAAGAAGCTGCATATTGGCGGTGCCGGAGGTGTCATGGACGGAGATCATCAGGGCCCTGAACTGCGGCGGGACGCGATCAGGGCACGCCTCGACCGGGGCGTGCCGCTGTCGCTCGTGGATGCCGCGCGTGATTTCGGCGTGTCGGTCGATACGGTCCGGCGTGACCTGAAGGCGCTCGAAGCCGAGGGCCGGGCGCGCTACATCCGCGGCGGAGCGCTGCCCGTGGCTCGGCCGGTGCGCCCGACCCTCGAACGGCTGGCGACCACCGATGCAACGGCCGAACGGCTCGCCGCCGCGGCGTTGCCTCTGATCGAGAACGGCATGGTAATCGCCCTTGATGGTGGAACGAGCGTGCTGGCACTGGCGCAACGCCTGCCGCCGCTGCCCGGCGCTCTCGTCGTCACGCCCTCGCCGGCGGTGGCGCTCGCCTGCCTCGCGGCGGGCATCCCTGCCCGGATGATGGGCGGGCGTCTCTCTGAGGCGGGGGCCATCGCCGTTGGATCGGACACGGTCGAGGCGTTTGGCAACGTCGCGGTCGACATTGCCTTTCTCGGGGCCTGCGGGCTCGACGCCGATTTCGGGTTGAGCGCGGATGACGCGGACGAGGCGCATACCAAGCGCGCGATGATCGCCGCCAGCCACCGCGCCGTGGTCCTGACCGGCAGCGCCAAGATCGGCCGCCGCGCGCGACACCGCGTCGTCGGCTGTGACGCGCTGCGGATTCTCGTCACCGATGCCGACGCGCGCGCAACGGCGAGCTTGGCCCAAGCCGGAATGGAGATCCTCAATGCCTGACCTCGTCACCCCGTGGCGGGCCGTGGCCGCGGCCTTCGCGCTCAACGGCGTGCTGCTGGGCTGCTGGGCCTCGCGCGTGCCGGCGGTCGCCGCCAATTTCGGTTTGGGCGAAGGCGGGCTTGGCCTGCTTCTCTTGGTCATGGGGGTCGGCGCGCTGGTTTCCTTTCCCGTGGCGGGCAAGCTGGCCGACCGTTTCGGCGCGGTGCGGGTCACGCGCTGGATCGCTGCCGTCTATCTGGTCTCGATCATGCTGGTGGGGGTGGCGCCGGTGGTGCCGGTGCTGGCCCTCGCGCTGTTCCTGTTCGGCATGTCGCACGGCGCGATGGACGTGACGATGAACGCATGGGCGGCCGAGGTGGAGCGTCATATGGGCCGATCCGTGATGTCGTCCTTCCACGCGATGTGGAGCCTTGGCGCCGGCCTCGGCGCGGCCGGCGGCTTTGCCGCGACCAGCCTCGGCGCGCCGGTGGCCTTGCATTTCATCGCCGCGCCGATCCTGGCGGCACTGCTGTTCGGACCGTTTCTGCGGATCGACTGGACGTCGCGGACGCGGAGCGGCGGCGCCGGTGATCCGGTCTTCGCCTTTCCGCGCGGCGCCTTGGTGCTGGTCGGCCTGATCGCGTTGGGGGCCGGTTTGGGCGAGGGCGCCGCGGTGGACTGGAGCGCGGTGTTCCTCTCCGAGGTGCTCGGCGCCAGCGAAAACGGCGCGACGCTCGGCTATGCGGTGTTCTCGGTGACGATGGTGGCGATGCGGCTTTGCGTCGATCGGCTGATCACGCGGCATGGTCCGCGCCGCGTGGCGCTGGCGAGCGGTCTGCTCGCCGCGTCGGGCTACCTGCTTTGCGCGACGGCCGCGGCGTTGCCGATGGCGCTTCTGGGCTTCGTGCTGATGGGCATGGGCTACGCCGCGGTGATCCCGCTCGCCTTCAGCCGCGCCGCCGCCGATCCCGAGATCCCGCCGGGGCAGGCGATTGCCTCGGTCGCAACGCTGGCCTACGGCGCGATGCTGATCGGCCCGCCGGCGATCGGCTTCATCGCCGACATTGCATCCCTGCGGCTGTCCTTCGTGCTGGTGGCGCTGTTCGCCCTTTTGATCGCGGCGCTGTCGCCCGTGCTCGGACGCCGCCGCCCGGAGGTGCAGGCGGCGTGACGCCTGAGCAGGGCCGGCATTAGCTGACAGCCCGCTCGGACGGCTCCGCTGGAGGTGCCGCCTTGGCCAGCTTGCAAGCGGCCTCGTGCTGGCTGAGGAACACCTCCCCGGTCAGTTCGTCGAGGAAATGGCTGCGCTTCAGGCGGTCCATCACCGGCCCCTTCACCTCGCTCAGATGCAGGCGGACACCCGCGTCGTGCAGCCGGGTGTTGATCGCCTCGAGCGACTCCAATGCCGAGAGATCGATCGCGTTGACCGCCGGGAACATCAGCACCACGTCCGTGAGCTCGGGCTTGTCGGCCGCGTAGTTCGACAGCTGGTCCTCGAGATAGCGAGCGTTCGGGAAGTAGAGGCTTTCATCGACGCGTAGCGTCAGCACATGCGGCTGAGTTTCGACCTCGTGGCGCAGCACGTTGCGGAAATGCTCGGTGCCCGGCACCCGGCCGACCACTGCCATGTGCGGGCGCGAGGTCTTGTAGAGATGTACGAGGATCGAGGTGACTACGCCCGCGGTGACGCCGACCTCGACACCGAACACCAGCGTCAGCAGGATCGTCGCCGAGACGGCGGCGAAATCGGCGCGGCTGAAGGACCAGGCGCGCTTCAGGATCGAGAAATCGACGAGGCTCAGCACGGCCACGATGATCGTGGCGGCCAGCGTCGCCTTGGGCAGGTAGTGGATCAGCGGTGTGAGGAACAGCGCGGCCAGAGCGAGGCCAAGGGCGGTGAAAGCCCCGGCGGCGGGGGTCTCGGCCCCGGCATCGTAATTCACCACCGAGCGCGAGAAGCCCCCCGTCACCGGGAAGCCGCCCGTGAAGGCCGCGCCGAGATTGGCGGCGCCGAGACCGATCAGCTCCTGGTCGGGGTCGATGCGCTGACGCTTCTTGGCGGCCAGCGTCTGCGCAACCGAGATCGACTCCACGAAACCGATGATCGAGATCAGCATCGCCGGGATGAAGAGCTGCGAAATCAGCGACGGGGAGAAGGAGGGCAGGGTGAGCGGCGGCAGGTTTTGCGGCACCTCGCCGACGATCGCGACGCCGCGTTCGCCCAGATCGAACAGCCAGACCGCCAGCGTCGTGGCGATGATGGCCAAGACGGGGCCGGTCTTGGCGCCGATATCGACCATGCGCGGGCCGAGGCCGATACGGCGCAACAGCGGCTTCAACCCCTTGCGGACCCAGAACAGGAACGCGGTGGCAGAGACGCCGAGTACGACGGTGATCAGGTTGATCTCGCCCAGATGCGCCCAAAGCCCGTCGAGGATCTCGATCAGCGTGTGGCCTTCGCCCTGAATGCCGAGGATGTGGCGCAGCTGGCTCGCCGCGATCAGGATGCCGGACGCCGTGATGAAGCCTGCGATCACCGGGTGCGACAGGAAGTTGGCGAGAAAGCCGAGGCGGAACAGCCCCAGCGCCAGCAGCATCCCGCCCGACAGGAAGGCGAGCGTCAGCGCCGCGGCGACGTAGCCCGCCGTGCCGCTCTCGGCGATGTTGCCCACCGCCGCCGCCGTCATAAGCGACACCACCGCGACCGGGCCCACTGCCAATGCGCGCGAGGTCCCGAAGATCGCGTAGAGCAGGATCGGCGCGATCGAGGCATAGATCCCGGCCTCGGGCGGCATGCCGGCAAGCAGCGCGTAGGCCAGCGACTGCGGGATCAGCATGATCGTCACGATCACGGCGGCGACCATGTCGCCGGTGAAGGTGGAGCGGTCGTAACGCCGTCCCCAGTCGAGGATCGGCAAATAGCGCGACAGCGGGGGCATGGTCATCCGTATCCGTCCGGTCTTTGGGGGAAGGAAAGCGGGCGGCCCG
This sequence comes from Limimaricola variabilis, assembly GCF_034371605.1. Classification (NCBI taxonomy): domain Bacteria; kingdom Pseudomonadati; phylum Pseudomonadota; class Alphaproteobacteria; order Rhodobacterales; family Paracoccaceae; genus Limimaricola; species Limimaricola variabilis. The sequence goes on from NZ_CP139691.1 coordinate 2,995,123, forward strand.
TGGGCCGCCCGAAAGATCAGTCGAAGCGGTTCACCGGCAGCTTCAGGTAGTGGTTGCCGTCATTCTCGGCCGGCGGCAGCCGCCCGCCGCGCAGGTTGATCTGCAGCGCGGCGAGGATGCGGTTCGGCAGCGCCAGCGTCTTGTCGCGGGTCTGACGGCGCTCGATGAAGGCTTCGCGCTCCGTGCCATCCTTGACGTGGATGTTGTGCGCGCGGTGCTCATCGACCGTGGCCTCCCACATCGGTTCCTTGCGCTCCTTGGTGCCGTAGTCATGGCCGACATTGAGGCGGGTGTTGCCCGGCAGGGCGAGGATGTCCTGGATCGAGTCCCACAGCTCGGCGGTCTTGCCGCCCGGGAAATCCGAGCGCGAGGTGCCGGCGTCGGGATGCATCAGCGTGTCATGCACGAAGGCGGCGTCGCCGCAGACATAGGTGATCGAGCCCAGCGTGTGACCGGGCGAGAGCATCACGCGCGCGTCCAGCTCACCGATCTTGAAGGTCTCGCCCTCCTCGAACAGGTGGTCGAAATCGCGGTTCGCGTCGAAGGCGTCGGGCAGGTTGTAGATATCGGCCCAGATCTTGGCGATCTCGGGTACCAGCGCACCGATGGCGTTGGGGGCGCCGGTGCGCTCCTTGAGGTGCGCCGAGGCCATGACGTGGTCGGCATGGGGGTGGGTATCGAGCACCCACTGCACCTTCAGGTCGTTGTCGCGGACGATGTCGAGAACCTGATCCATGCTCTCCGTGGAGAAACGGTAGTTCTTGGGATCGAAGTTCCACACCACGTCGATCAGCGCCGCCTGACGGGTCTTGGGATCGGCGCAGATATACTGGATCGACCCGGTGTCGGGCTCGTAGATGCCCCAGACATTGGGGCTGCCTTCGCCGGTCGAGGGCGAATGGCGGACGACGCGGCTCTTGAGGGGGTCGGTCATTGGGTGGCTCCTTTGCTGAGTGGCATGGAGAGGTCGGGGGTATGCCGGGCCAGCCACATGCCGGCCAGCATGAAGGGCACGAAGATCAGCGTCCCGGTCGCCGCGATCGGCAGCGCGGTCAGCGCCGGGCCGGGGCAGAAGCCGCCGAGCCCCCAACCGGTGCCGAACAGCACCGCGCCGGTCAGCAGCTTGGGGTCGAGGTCGGTGCGGCTCGGGATGCGGAACTCGGTATCGAAGAACGGGCGCGAGCGGCTGCGGGTAAGCCAGGCAAAACCCGGCGCGGTCACCGCGATGGCGCCGCCCATGACGAAGGCGAGGCTCGGATCCCAAGTGCCGAACACGTCGAGGAAGTTCAGCACCTTGGCCGGGTCGGACATGCCCGAGATGATCAGGCCGAAGCCGAAGATCAGGCCGGAGAGAAGCGCGAAGATCTGTTTCATCTCAGCCTCCGATCAGGTGACGGGTGACGAAGACCGTAACGAAAGCCGCGGCCATGAAAGTGCCGGTGGCGACGATCGAGCGCATCGAGCCGCGGCTGATGCCGCAGACGCCGTGGCCGGAGGTGCAGCCATTGCCATAGGTGGCGCCGAAGCCCACGAGCAGGCCCGCGACCGCCATCAACACCGGGCTCGACGGCACCCATTGCTGCGGCCATTCGCCGGACACCACCAGCCAGATCGGCGCGGCGAGCAGCAGGCCCAGCACGAACAGCGCCGAGACGCCGCGCGCTTCGCCATCGGTGGAGCGCGCGAAGATCCGCGAGGTGAGGCCGCTAATACCGGCGATGCGGCCGTTCGTGGCCATCAGCAGCACCGCCGAGGCCCCGATCATCATGCCGCCCGCGAGCGACAGCCAGGGGGTGAACTCTGTTTCCATCTCTCGACTCCGTGATACGACGGTCAACGCCGCCGGGCTTGTCTTGTTTCAGGACATCAATATATTTGCTTGCGTGAATATTCAATGGGTCGAATATGAAAATCACCGACGATTTCCTCGAAGGCGACATCCAGGGCGCGGCGGCGCTGATGGGCATGCTGGCCTCCGAGGCGCGGCTGCAGATCCTGTGCCGCCTGCTGGACGGGGAGCGTTCGGTGGGGGATCTGGCGCAGGCCTGCGGCCTGTCGCAGCCGACCATGTCGCAGCAGCTCAAGCGGCTGAAGGAGGCCGGTCTGGTCGACGGGCGGCGCGACGGGCAGACCATCTATTACAGCGTGAAGGGGCGCGAGGTCGCGGCTGTGCTCGAAACGTTGCACCAGCTTTACTGCACCCGCTGACAATATCTGCCCGGCAGCGCTGGGCGTAGTGACGGCAGGGGCCCTTAGCCTCTACCTCGTCGCACCTGCGATGTGTCGGCAGGCCCGGCTGGATCGTTCAGACGGCGAGGAGCTTGCGATACATCTCGAGCAGGAAGGCCTCGGCGTCGGCGAACCGGTCCTTGGCCTTCTCCGGTGCGATCTCCTCGATTTGCACGTCGAAATCGGCGTAGTGCTGCGTCGTGGCCCAGATCGAATACAGCAGGTGATGCGGGTCGACGGGCGCCATGCGGCCGGTCTGGATCCAGTCCTCCAGTACCGCGATCTTGGCGTTGTAGAGCTCCTTCAGTGGACCGAAGATCTCGCTCTTGGACTGCGGCAGGCCGCTCAGGATCTCGTTGGCGAAGAACTTGCTCTCCTTGGGAAAGTTCTTCGAGATGTCGAGCTTGCGCCGAATGTACTGGCAGATTTCCTCGACCGGCTCGCCATGCGGGCTGAGCATGTTCAGAGGCGCCATCCAGAGCTGCAGCGTGCGGGCCAGAAGCTCGCGGCGGATCGCGTCCTTGCTTTCGAAGTAATAGAGCAGGTTCGGCGTGGTCAGCCCGGCGGTCTTGGCGATCAGGTTGATCGAGGCACCGGAGGAGCCGTGCTGGGCGAAGACTTCGAGCGCGGCGCCGAGGATCTGTTCAGTGTTCTTGCGCTGGATCCGGGTCTTGGGCTTCGTGCCCGCCATGCGTGCCATGAGCCGTCCAGCCCCTCGTAAAGGTCAATCCGCTTGCCCTATTGCACAACTTAGACGGCAAGACCAGCGGTCGGATGGCAGGGGCGGACCGTTCCGGCGGACGGGCTGGGCCGCCCGCCGGGGGTGTTTTGGAGCGCTGGGCCCTCAGGAAACGGCCTTCAGCTGGGTGACGTTGCCCGCATCCTTGCGGAAGGCGGGGATCACCGTGTCGCCGTAATCGGCGATGATCTTCTCCTCGTCGCCGCTGTCGAGATAGATGTTGAACTGCGTGGTCCCGGCTTCCTCGAGCTCGCGGATCTTGGCGATGTGCTCCTCGGGGGTGCCGAGCACGCAGAAGCTCTTGATGATGTCCTCGGTGATGAAGTCGAGATACGGGTTATCGCTCTGGCCGTGCTTGGAGTAATCGTAGCCCTTGCGGTTCTCGATATAGGATGTGAGCGAGGAGGGCACCTGGTCGCTGTCGGCGCCATATTTCTCGACGATGTCGGCGACATGGTTGCCGACCATGGCGGGGAACCACTTCACCTTCTCGATCGCCTCGTCGATCGGCCCGGTATGGGCCGGCGCGGCGGCCATCACCTTGTAGTTCGACATGTCGAGCCCGGCCTCGGTGCCGGCATTCTTGGCCTGATCGGCCAGCCACTTCACGATCTTCGGCTCGGCGATCTGCAGAACCACACCGTCACCGACACGGCCGGCCGAGGCCAGCGCCTTGGGGCCGTAGGCACCGATCCAGACGGGCAGCTCGTAGCCATCGGCCCAGGGGAACTTCACCGGCTCGGGGCATTCGCCATACTGCACTTCCTCGCCGCGGATGAGCGCCTTCACCACGTGGGTGAACTCCTCGAGCCGCTTGAGCGTCGAGGGCTTCTTGCCCATCACGCGCACCGCGCTGTCGCCGCGGCCGAGACCGATGTCAAAGCGGCCGCCGGACTGCTTGGCGAGCGAGCCGAACAGCGAGGCCGCGACCGACCACTCGCGCGAGTTCGGGTTGGTCACCAGCGGGCCGAAGCGCATCTTGGTGGTGTGCTCCATGCACATCGCCATGGCGACGAAGCTCTCGCGCCACAGGATGTGGCTGTCGTAGAACCAGCAATAGTCGAAGCCCGCGTTCTCGGCCTGACGGACCAGGGCACGGGCGCGTTCGGGCTCTACGAAGCCCTTGAAGCAGATGCCGAATTCCATGTGATTTTTCCTCCCTAGAAAATCGATGGTCTCTTATTTGTTCAGTGATCGGGCGGGCAGATGCGGATGCCCGCATGGCTGAAGGGCACCGCTTTCGAGATGTTCAGCCGGATCAGGATCGGGGTGATCGCCTCGATGCAGCGCGCCGATTGCGCGTCGCCCGCGTTGTAGGCCTCGACGCCGAGCTTGCGCACGAGCTCGATCACCTTCTTGCGTGCCTCGAGGCTGTTGCCGCAGACGAGGATGTCGCAATTGATCGACTGGTCGAGCGCCTTCAGCGTCACCGCCGAGACGTTGTGCAGCGCGCCGATCACCGGGATGTCGTCGCCCAAGAGCGCCTGCGCGGCCTCGGTGGCCGAGCCCTCGGGCGGCATGGCGACCTTCTTGGGGTCGCCCTCGGCGAGCGGCACCACGATGTCGACGAGGATCTTGCCCACAAGCGCGGGCTTGAGCGCCTCGAGCGTCGCGTTGTGGGCCGAGAAGGGGACCGCGAGGATCACCATTTCCTCGGCGGCCTTGGTCGCGCCCTCGTTGTCGAGGCCACGGATCTTCGCCGCGTTCGACGGCAGCTGCGCCTGAAGCTCCTCGGCGATGGCGGCGGCGCGCACGCCGTCGCGGCCACCGAGCACCACCTCGACGCCGGCGCGCGCGAAGCGCAGCGCGAGGCCCTGTCCCTGCGGTCCCGTGCCGCCAATGATCGCGATAGTCATCTGAACATGTCCTCTTGTTTCTTGCGTAGGATGTCGGCGCCGCGGCTCTCCGCGGGCGTCCAGTCGAGGCCGCGCAGCAGCACCGCGGGCGTCTTGCCGTCCTTGCGCACCACCAGTCCGGAGGCGGCCGCGATCTCGTCGGCCAGCGCCGGTTCGGTGACCTGCAGGGGGCGGCCCCATGCATCGGTGTTGCCCTGCTCGCGGATCGTCGCAGGCACCTTCGACAGCCCAATCGCGACGTTCACCTGTCCCAGCCGCCATGGCCGGCCGAAGGTGTCGGTCATCACCACGCCGATTTCGGCGCCAAAGCGGGCCTTGAGCGCCTCGCGCAGTGCCGCGCAGCTCGCATCCGGATCGGGCGGCAGCACCATCACCGCGCTTTCTTCGCCGAAATTCGATTCATCGACCGCCGCGTTGGCCGAGATGAAGCCGAGCCGATGCTCGCAGATCATCGTGCCCTCGTTCTGATCGGGGCGGCGGAAGGAGCGGACCACGCGGGTGCTCTCGCGCAGAACCACCTCGACCTTGCGGGCGTCCTTGTTCAGCTCCTCGGCGTAGCGCAGCGCCTCCTCGGACGGCGTCACCGTGTCGAGCGGAATGATGCAGCCTTCGGCCTTGGAAAAGATCTTCTGCGCGACGCACAGGATGTCGCCGTGACGCAGGCCGAGATCGGCGGCGTCGAGCCGGTCGCCGATGATCGCGGCAAGATCGTCGCCGTTGCGGATGTCGGGGATGCCGGGAATGGCGGTGAGCGAGACGGAAAGGCTCATTGCGCGTTCTCCTGACGCAGGTGGCGCAGATGGCCCGTGGGCAGGTGGTGCAGGTCGGCGACGGTGTCGATGTCGACGCGCAGGCTGCCCAGCGGCATCATCACCGGCGTGAGGCCTGCCGCCTCCGCGGCGCGGCGGTGCCGGATCGTCGACTTCGCGCCGTAGGCAAAGGCGAAGGGGCAGGGCAGCGGCACCATCAGCGCGTTGGTGCCCAGATCCTTGGCCGGGCAGATCACCGCCGTCGCGTCCTCGAGCGGGTGGTCGAGCAGCCAGGCCAGATCGACCGGGTCGGGATCGGCGAGATCGCCGGGCAGGACGCAGAGCGCGTCATAACCGTGCATCGTGGCCCAGTGTGCCGCCGCTTCAACGGCCAGCGACAGCGACGCCGCGCCACCATCGTCGATCACCCTCAGGCCGAGCGTCTCGGCCACCTCGCGGATGGTCGGGCTGGCGCTGACCACGGCGAGATCGATCTGTGGCCCGAGCCCCTCGATGGCCTCGCGCAGCCGGTCCACCGTCACCCGGAACAGGCTCAGCGCCAGCTTCCCGCGCTCCTCCGGCGTCAGCGCGAGTCCGAGCCGGGTCTTGGCGTCGCGCGGATCCTTCATCGGGATCGCAACGAGACGTCTGCCCGCAGCGCTCATGCCACCACCTCCGCCGGGGCGAAGGCAAGATCGAGTATCTCGCGCGCCAGCCGGGCCTTGTCGGCCTGCGATTTCATCAGGATGTCGCTGCAATGGGGGGCGAGGCCCTCGGCGGCGATCTCAGCCGTGAGGGCGGCATCGGCATGGTCGATGACCAGCCGGTCGGCCAGCGTGCGGTAGCGCCGGGCAACCCCGAGCGCGTCGGCACGCAGGCCGAGAGAAGCCATCATCCGGTCGGCCGGGCCCTTGACCACGCGCCCGTCGATAAATGGGCTGACCGCGATCTTCGGCGCGGTGGCGGCGCGCAGCGCCTCCGTGATCCCGGGCACGCCGAGGATCGGCGCAATGCTCACCAGCGGGTTCGACGGCGCGATGACGATCAGGTCGGCCGCGGTGATCGCGGTCAGTGCCTCGGGCGTCGGGCGGGCCATGTCCATGCCGGAAAAGGCGATCTCGCGGATCTCCGGGGCGCAGCGCTCGCGCACGAAATATTCCTGAAAGCTGAGCCAGCGGCCATCGGTGGTGCGCAGCCGGGTCTGCACCACGTCGTCGGTGGGCAGCAGGATCGCAGGTGCGACGCCGAAGGCGCGGGCCACGTCACGGGCAATGTTGGAGGGCCGGTCCCCCCGCGCGCGCCGCATCGTACGGTGGATGTGCAGGCCGAAATCGCGGTCGCCGAGCGACATCCAGGTCTCCGCGCCCAAGAGCTTCAGCGTCTCCAGCGCACGGTGCCCCTCATCGGCGACGCCCCAGCCTTGATTGCGGTCGATCCGCCCGGCGAGGCTGTAGGTCAGCGTGTCGATATCGGGCGAGACCCACAGCCCGTGGAAGCTTTCGTCATCGGCGACGTTGCCGATCACCGACAGCGCCACATCGTCATGGGCAGCAAGCCCTTCGGCCATCTTGGCGCCGCCGACGCCACCGGCCAGCAGGCAGACCTTGCGCGGGCTCATCGCGCGGCCTCAACCGAGGCAGCAGGCCGCTCGGGGAACATCTCGAGGAAGGCCAGCGGATCACGGCCGTCGCGGTCCACCAGCGGCGCCAGCTCCTCGGGGTCGTGGCTCTCGAACACCTCGCGCACTTCGTAGACGGTGTTGCGGCGCACCGGCACGCGGCCCGCGGCCCGGATCATCCGCACCAGCTCCTTCGCGGTGATCTCCTGCCCGTGGTTCGATCCGGCGGCGCGCGAGATGCTCTCGTTCATCAGCGTGCCGCCCAGATCGTTGACCCCGCGCGACAGCATTTCCTGCGCCCGCGCCGCGCCGAGCTTGGTCCAGCTCACCTGGATGTTGTCGATCCAGCCATGCAGCATGATCCGCGACACCGCGTGCATCAGGTCGACCTCGCGCGCGGTCGGGCCGGGGCGCACCTTGTCCGGGTTCTGGGCGTAGAGCGGCGAGTCGGTGTGCACGAAGGAAAGTGGCACCAGCTCGGTGAAGCCGCCGGTGTCCTTCTGGATGTCGCGCAGGAGCGCGATATGCGCGGCCCAATGCTCGGGCGCGTCGACATGGCCGTACATGATCGTGGCGGTGGTCGGGATGCCGACCTCATGCGCGGTGCGGATGATCTCGACCCAGCGCTCGGCCGAGAGCTTGTTGGTGGTGAGCTGCATCCGGACCTCGGTGTCGAGGATCTCGGCCGCCGTGCCGGGCATCGAATCGAGGCCCGCTTCCTTCAGGTCGGTCAGGAAATCGCGGTAGGACATCTTGGTCTTGGAGGCGCCGTACCAGATCTCGAAGGGCGAGAAGGCGTGGATGTGCATGCCGGGCAGGGCCGTCTTAATGGCGCGGATGATCTCCCGGTAGTAGGTCCCCTCCATCTTCGGATGCAGCCCGCCCTGGATGCAGACCTCGGTCGCGCCGCGATCCCAGGCTTGCTGCGCGCGCCCCACGATCTGCGCGGGCTCGAGCCATTCGGCGGATTGGTCCTCGGCGCGCTTGGCGAAGCCGCAGAACCTGCAGCCCATGTAGCAGATGTTGGTGAAGTTGATGTTGCGGTTCACCACGAAGCTCACCCGGTCGCCATTGACGCGGCGGCGCAGCGTGTCGGCGGTGCGGTAGACGGCGTCGATATCCGCCCCTTCGGCGCGGAACAGGACCACGCCCTCTTCGGTGCTCACCTCGCCGCCTGAAAGCGCCTTTTCGAGGATCGCGCGGATCGGGTCGGATGCGCCGCCCACGGCGGCGGGATCGCAGGCGAACTGCCGGGTCGTCGACTGGAAGGTCATGCTGTCTCTCCGATGTGCCGCTGCTCGCGCGCCAGCCCTTCGCCCCCGGCCATGCCGAGTGCCCGGGCCCGCACGGACGGGTTGATGAAGCCCGAGTCGCCGGTGAGGTATCTCGGGTAGACGGTGAGCCTTTCGCGCAGCTCGAACCCGGCCTCGGCGCAGGACCGGGCGAGGGCGCAGATCTCGGGCCATTCGTGCTGCGGGTTGATGAAGTCGATGGTGACCGGGGAGATGCCGCCCCAATCGTTTATGCCCGCGTCGAGATAGGCGATGTGCCGCGCGCTGAGGTTCGGCGGCGCCTGCAGGCTGATCTCCGGCGACAAGATGATCCGCGCCGCCGCGATGGTGCGCAGCATGTCCTCGAGGTCGGGCTCAGGGTGGTTGGCCATCTCGATGTCGGGCTTGCGCTGGAAGTTCTGGATGATGACCTCCTGCACGTGGCCGTGGCGCGCATGGGCGGCGTTGATCGCCTCCAGCGCCTCGATCCGCTCCGCCCAGGTCTCGCCGATGCCGATCAGCAACCCGGTGGTGAAGGGCACGCGCTTCTCGCCCGCCCGCTCCAGCGTGCGCAGCCGCTGCACCGGCGTCTTGTCGGGGCAGGCGTAATGCGGCTGGCCCTTGCGGGTCAGGCGGCGGCTGACGGTTTCGAGCATCATGCCCATCGAGGCCGAGACCGGCTTGAGCGTGTCGATCTCGTCATCGGTGAGCGTGCCGGCGTTGACATGCGGCAGCAGGCTGGTCTCGCGCAGCACCAGCGCGCACATGTCGCGCAGGTAGTCGGTCAGCTTCGAATAACCCAGCCGTTCCAGCCCCTTGCGGGCTGCCTCATAGCGCAGCTCGGGTTTTTCTCCGAGGCTGAACAGCAGCTCCTTGCAGCCCTCGCGCTCACCGCGCAGCGCCTCGGCAAGCACCTGTTCGGGCGTCATGATCCGCGCCTCTGGCGAGGAGGGATGCTTGACGAAGGTGCAGTAGCCGCAGGTGTCGCGGCACATGTTGGTCAGCGGCACGAAGGCCTTGCGCGAGTAGGTGACCGTGCGGCCCCAGGCCGCGTCGCGGATCTGGCGGGCGCTGGCCATCAGGGCATCGAGATCCCCTGTTTCGGCCATCGCGGCGCCGGTGCTGGGCAAGTGGCTGGTCATGATCTCCTCCTGCCGCCAAGGCTGAGCGATCTCGATGCGACTTGTCAAAACTATTTTTAGTATCAGATCAAAAAACAGCCTGACGTCAGTTTTTATTGGCTTATATCAATCGCATAGTACTTATGATCATTTCTTCATGATCAAAATAATTGACTACTAGATAAAACAACGCGGATAGTCGGGTCAGGCTTCATGCGGCGCTTGGGAGGGCGCCCATGGGCAGTGGGAGGACAGAACCGTGATTATTGGATCGCCACGAGAAATGGCGGCTGGCGAAGCGCGGGTATCGATGACCCCGTCTTCGGCGCGTGACTTGCAGAAGCTTGGGCACGAGTGCCTGATCGAGGCGGGGGCGGGTCTGGCGGCGGGCTTCACCGACGCGGCCTACGCGGCGGCGGGGGTGCGGGTCGTGCCGGATGCCGAGACGCTGTGGGCCGAGGCGGAGATCGTCACCAAGGTGCGGCCGCCGCTCGACGCCGAGATGGACCGGCTGCGCGAGGGCCAGACGCTGATCTCGTTCTTCTATCCGGGCCAGAACGCCGAAGCGCTGGGCCGCGCCAAGGACGCCGGCGCCACGGTGATCGCGATGGACATGGTGCCGCGGATCTCCCGCGCCCAGAAGATGGACGCGCTGTCGTCGATGGCCAACATCGCGGGCTACCGCGCGGTGATCGAGGCGGGCAGCAATTTCGGCCGCTTCTTCACCGGCCAGGTGACCGCCGCCGGCAAGGTGCCGCCCGCCCGGGTGCTGGTGATCGGCGCCGGCGTCGCCGGCCTCGCCGCGATCGGCACCGCGACCTCGCTGGGCGCGGTGACGCTGGCGTTCGACGTGCGTCCCGAGGTGGCCGAGCAGATCGAGAGCATGGGCGCCGAGTTCGTCTATCTCGACTTCGAGGACAGCCAGGACAGCGCGGCCACGGGCGGCTACGCCGCCCCCTCCAGCCCCGAGTTCCGCGAGAAGCAGCTCGCCAAGTTCCGCGAGCTGGCGCCCGAGATCGACATCGTCATCTCCACCGCCCTCATCCCGGGCCGCGACGCGCCGGTGCTGTGGACCCGCGACATGGTCGAGGCGATGAAGCCCGGCTCGGTGATCGTCGATCTCGCCGCCGAGCGCGGCGGCAACTGCGAGCTGACGGTGCCGGAGGAGAAGTTCGTCACCGACAACGGCGTGACGATCATCGGCTACACCGATTTCCCCAGCCGCATGGCGGCGCAGGCCTCGACGCTCTACGCCACCAACATCCGCCACATGATGGCCGACCTGACGCCGAACAAGGACGGCGTCGTCGACCACGACATGGAGGACGACGTGATCCGCGGCGCCACCGCGACGCATCGCGGCGAGATCACCTACCCGCCGCCGAAGCCGAAGACCGCCGCCATCGCCGCCGCGCCCAAGAAGGAGAAGGCGCGCGAGCTGACGGTCGAGGAGAAGCGGTCGAACGAGATCGCGGCCTTCAGGAAGCAGACCAAGGACCAGATCGGCCTTCTGGCCGCGGGCGCGCTGGTGATGCTCTTGATCGGCGCGGTCGCGCCCGAGAGCTTCATGAGCCACTTCATCGTCTTCGCGCTGGCCTGCTTCGTCGGCTTCCAGGTGATCTGGGGCGTCAGCCACAGCCTGCACACGCCGCTGATGGCGGTGACCAACGCGATCTCGGGCATCGTCATCCTCGGCGCGCTCTTGCAGATCGGCTCGGGCAACTGGCTGGTGGTGTTTTTGTCGTTCATCGCGGTGCTGATCGCCTCGATCAACATCGTCGGCGGTTTCCTGGTCACGCGCCGGATGCTCGCCATGTTCCGCAAGTCGTAAGGGGGCCGGATCATGAGCATCGGCATCGTTTCCGCCGCCTATATCGTCGCGGCCATCCTGTTCATCCTGTCGCTCGGCGGCCTGTCGAACCAGGAAAGCGCCAAGCGCGCGGTCTGGTACGGCATTGCCGGCATGGCGGTGGCGGTCTTCGTCACCGTGTTCGGCCCCGGCGTGCACAACCTGTTTCTCATCCTCGTCGCGATCGCGGCGGGCGGCTTCGCCGGCTGGATCGTCGCCGGCCGGGTGCAGATGACCGAGATGCCGCAGCTGGTCGCCGCGCTGCACAGCTTCGTCGGTCTGGCGGCGGTGTTCATCGGCCTGAACGCCGACATCATGCTGCACGACGTCAACGCGCTGCTGGCCAGCCACGGGCTCGACCGCGCCGCGCTGGCGCTCTTGGACCCGACCGAGCTCGCGCAGGCGGGCGGCGGCTTCTTCGGCGAGCTCACCGGCTTCGGCAAGAAGCTGGCGCTGAAGGACGCGGCCGAGATCGGCATCCTCAAGACCGAGGTGTTTTTGGGCATCTTCATCGGCGCGGTGACCTTCACCGGCTCGGTGGTGGCCTTCGGCAAGCTCGCCGGAAAGGTCGACGGCAAGCCGAAGAAGCTGCCGGGCGGGCACATGCTCAACGCCGCGGCGCTGGCGCTGTGCTTGGCGCTGGGGCTTCTCTACCTCACCGGCGCCGGCATCTGGACCATGGTGCTGGTGACGATCATCGCGGGCTTCATCGGCTGGCACCTGATCATGGGCATCGGCGGCGCCGACATGCCGGTGGTCGTCTCGATGCTGAACTCCTATTCGGGCTGGGCCGCCGCCGCGATCGGCTTCACGCTGGGCAACGACCTGCTGATCGTCACCGGCGCGCTGGTCGGCTCCTCGGGCGCGATCCTGAGCTACATCATGTGCAAGGCGATGAACCGCAAGTTCGTCAGCGTCATCCTCGGCGGCTTCGGCGGCACCTCGGGCCCGGCGATGGCGGTCGAGGGCGAGCAGATCGCGATCGACGCCGACGGCGTGGCGCAGGCGCTGGAGGACGCCGACAGCGTGGTGATCATCCCCGGCTACGGCATGGCGGTGGCGCAGGCGCAGCAGTCGGTCTCCGAGCTGACCCGCAGGCTCCGCGCGCAGGGCAAGACCGTGCGCTTCGCGATCCACCCGGTGGCGGGGCGTCTGCCCGGCCACATGAACGTGCTGCTCGCGGAAGCCCGGGTGCCCTACGACATCGTGCTGGAGATGGACGAGATCAACGACGACTTCCCCGAGACGGACGTCGCCATCGTCATCGGCTCGAACGACATCGTGAACCCCGCCGCGCAGGACGACCCCAACAGCCCGATCGCCGGCATGCCGGTGCTCGAGGTCTGGAAGGCCAAACAGGTCTTCGTCTCCAAGCGCGGCCAGGGCACCGGATACTCCGGCATCGAAAACCCCCTCTTCTTCAAGGACAACACACGCATGTTCTACGGCGACGCCAAGAAATCGCTCGACGAACTGCTGGCCCGTTCGGCCGCCTGAGGCCCCCGTTCAAGGAACAACGAGATGAACGCAGAGACCAAGATCCGCAACGACCTCGGCGCCTACTGGATGCCCTTTACCGCCAACCGGCAGTTCAAGGACAACCCGCGCATGATCGCCAGCGCCGAAGGGATGTATTACACCACCACCGACGGGCGGAAGGTGATGGACGGCACCGCCGGTCTGTGGTGCGTCAACGCCGGCCACCGCGCGCCGCGCATCACCGAAGCGGTGCAGCGGCAGGTCGAGGAGCTGGACTACGCGCCCGCCTTCCAAATGGGCCATCCCAAGGCCTTCGAACTGGCCTCGCGCCTCGCCGAGCTGGCACCTGGCAAGCTCAATCACGTCTTCTTCACCAATTCCGGCTCGGAATCGGTGGAGACGGCGCTGAAGATCGCGTTGGCCTATCACAAGGCCAAGGGCGAGTCGGGGCGCACCCGGCTGATCGGCCGCGAGAAGGGCTATCACGGCGTCAATTTCGGCGGCATCTCGGTCGGCGGGTTGGTCAACAACCGCCGCGCCTTCGGCACGCTGCTGGGCGGCGTCGACCATCTGCCGCACACCCACGACATCGCGCGCAACGGCTTCACCAAGGGCCAGCCCGAGCACGGCGCCGAGCTCGCCGACGAGCTGGAGCGGATGGTGGCGCTGCACGGCGCCGAAACCATCGCCGCGGTGATCGTCGAGCCGATGGCAGGCTCGGCGGGGGTGATCCTGCCGCCCAAGGGATATCTGCAGAAGCTGCGGGAGATCACCCGCAAGCACGGCATCCTGCTGATCTTCGACGAGGTGATCACCGCCTATGGTCGGCTCGGCCGCGCCTTCGGGGCGGATTACTACGGCGTCGAGCCGGACCTGATCACCACCGCCAAGGGCCTGACCAACGGCGTTATCCCGATGGGCGCGGTTCTGGTCAGCGAGGAGATCCACGACGCCTTCATGACCGGCCCCGACCACATGATCGAGCTGTTCCACGGCTATACCTATTCGGGCAACCCGGTGGCCTGCGCCGCGGCGCTCGCCGCGCTCGACACCTATCGCGAGGAGGAGCTGTTCGAGCGCGCCGCCTCGCTTGAGGACTACTGGGCCGATGCGCTGTTCAGCCTCAGGGACAAGCCGGGCGTGATCGACATCCGCGCCGTCGGCCTCGTTGGTGCGGTCGAGCTGGAGCCCTTTGCCGACACGCCCACCAAGCGGGCCTTCGACACCTATCTGCGCGCTTGGGACAAGGGCGTGCACCTGCGCACCACCGGCGACACCATCGCCATGTCGCCGCCGCTGATCATCGAGAAATCCGAGATCGACCAGCTGGTCGGAACGCTCGGCGCGGCGCTCGACGCCTGATCATGGCCGGTGCGTGGCGGCCGGGAGGGTCGCCGCGCTCCGGTCCGTAACGGGAGGACCTATGAAAGACATCCAGACCAACACCCGGATCGACGGGGCCCGGCTGTGGGACTCGCTGATGGAGATGGCGAAGGTCGGCCCCGGCCTGCGCGGCGGCAACAACCGCCAGACCCTGACCGATGCCGACCGCGAGGGCCGCGACCTGTTCAAGCGCTGGTGCGAGGAGGCCGGCATGAGCGTCGGCGTCGACTCCATGGGCAACATGTTCGCCCGGCTCGAAGGGGCCGAGCCCGATCTCGACCCGGTGATGATGGGCAGCCATCTCGACACTCAGCCCACGGGCGGCAAGTATGACGGCGTTCTGGGCGTGCTGGCGGGGCTCGAGGTGGTGCGCTCGATCCGCGACCAGGGCATCACCCCGCGCCGCCCGATCGTCGTGGTCAACTGGACCAACGAGGAGGGCACCCGCTTCGCCCCTGCCATGCTGTCGAGCGGCGTCTTCGCGGGCGTCCACACGCAGGACTGGGCCTATGCGCGCGAGGATGCGGAAGGAAAGCGCTTCGGCGACGAGCTGGCCCGCATCGGCTATGTCGGCGACGAGCCGGTGGGCCAACGCAGGATGCACGCCATGTTCGAGCTGCATATCGAGCAGGGCCCGATCCTCGAGGCCGAGGGCAAGGATATCGGCGTCGTCACCCATGGGCAGGGGCTGAGCTGGACGCAGGTGACCGTCACCGGCAAGGAGAGCCATACCGGTTCCACCCCGATGCCGATGCGCCGCAACGCCGGCCTCGGCATGGCGCGCATCCTCGAGAAGGTCGACGAGATCGCCTGGAGCCACAAGCCGCACGCGGTGGGCGCGGCCGGTCACATCGAGGTCTTTCCGAACTCGCGCAACGTGATCCCCGGCAAGGCCGTGTTCACCGTCGATTTCCGTTCGCCCGAATTGTCGGTGATCGAGGACATGGAGGCGCGGCTGCGCGGCGAAGGCGCGAAGGTCGCCGAGGAAATGGGGCTGGAGATCGCCTTCGAGAAGGTCGGCGGCTTCGATCCGGTGCCCTTCGACGAGGGATGTGTGGATGCGGTGCGCCGCGCCGCCGAAAAGCTCGGCTATTCCCATCGCGAGATCATTTCAGGCGCGGGCCATGACGCCTGTTGGATCGCACGCGTGGCGCCGACGGCGATGATCATGTGCCCCTGCGTCGACGGGCTAAGCCACAATGAGGACGAGGAAATCAGCCGCGAATGGGCCGCCGCCGGCTGCGACGTGCTGCTGCACGCCGTCTTGGAAACCGCCGAAATCGTGGAGTGAGGAGATGAGCATGAGAACCGTGATCAAGGGCGGAACGATCGTCGCCGCCGACCGCAGCTACAAGGCCGACATCGCCATCGAGGGCGAGAAGATCGTGCAGATCGGCGCCGACCTCTCGGGCGACAAGGTGCTCGACGCGGAGGGCTGCTACGTGATGCCGGGCGGGATCGACCCGCATGTGCATCTCAAGATGCCCTTCATGGGCGCCCATTCCGCCGATGATTTCGAGAGCGGCACCCGCGCGGGCCTCGCCGGTGGCACCACCATGGTGGTGGATTTCTGCCTGCCCAGCCCCGGCCAGTCGCTGCTCGAGGCGCTGGAGGGCTGGCACGCCAAGTCGCAGCGCGCCTGCGGCGACTACTCCTTCCACATGGCGGTCACCTGGTGGAGCGAGCAGGTGTTCGAGGAGATGCAACAGGTCGTCGATCTGGGCATCAATTCCTTCAAGCACTTCATGGCCTACAAAGGCGCGCTGATGGTCGACGACGATGAGCTGTTCGACTCGTTCCAGCGCTGCGCCGCGATCGGTGCCCTGCCGATGGTGCATGCCGAGAATGGCGACGTCGTCGCGACCATGCAGCAGAAGCTTCTGGCGCAGGGCATCCGTGGTCCCGAGGGCCACGCCATGTCGCGGCCGCCCGAGGTCGAGGGCGAGGCCACCAACCGCGCCATCATGATCGCCGACATGGCGGGCGTGCCGCTTTACGTCGTGCATACCTCCTGCGAGCAGGCGCACGAGGCGATCCGCCGCGCGCGGCAGAAGGGCATGCGGGTCTATGGCGAGCCGCTGATCCAGCATCTCGTGCTCGACGACAGCGAGTATCGCAACCCCGACTGGGACCACGCCGCCCAGCGCGTCATGTCGCCGCCCTTCCGCGACAAGTCGAACCAGGACAGCCTTTGGGCCGGCCTGCAGGCGGGCTCGCTGCAGGTGGTGGCGACCGATCACTGCGCCTTCACCATCGACCAGAAGCGCACCGGGATCGACGACTTCACCAAGATCCCGAACGGCACCGGCGGGCTCGAGGACCGGATGCCGATGCTCTGGACCGAGGGCGTGAACACCGGGCGGCTGACGCCGAACGAGTTCGTCGCCGTGACCTCGACCAACATCGCGCGGATCCTCAACATCTACCCGCAGAAGGGTGCGATCCTCGAGGGCTCGGATGCCGATATCGTGGTGTGGGACCCCAAGAAGTCGAAGGTGATCTCGCCCGAGACCCAGCAATCGGTGGTCGAGTACAACGTCTTCGCTGGCCGCGAAGTGACCGGCCTGCCGCGCTACACGCTCAGCCGTGGCACGCTGGCGGTCGATGACGGCCGTGTCTGCGCCACCCCCGGCCATGGCCGCTTCGTGAAGCGCGCGCCCTTCGGCGAGGTGAACAAGGCGCTGTCGAAGTGGAAGGAGGTGACCGCGCCGCGGCAGGTGGTGCGCAAGCCCGAAAACATGCCGGCCTGCGTCTGAGATGAAATGCCCCCGAGATTTCGGGGGCATTTTTGATGGCGCCTGCGATAGAAGAAAATGGGCGCCACAAGACCAACAACAGGGAGAGGACAAGACATGACGGACATGACTGCGGGAATTCCCGCGGCGCGGGGTGGGTCAGGGGCCCCCATTGATGCCGCCGGGATGGATCCGAGGCTCTACAACGAGGACCAGCTGCCGACCAGCGCCGCCGAGCGGACCTGGGACTGGCTCGCCATAGCCGCGCTCTGGGTCGGCATGGTGGTCTGCATCCCGACCTACCTGCTGGCCTCCTACCTCATCAATTCGGGGATGAGCTGGGATCAGGCGGTGCTGACCATCCTCGCGGCCAACGCGATCGTGCTGATTCCGATGGTGCTGCTCGGCCATGCCGGGACCAAATACGGCATCCCGTTCCCGGTGCTGCTGCGCTCCTCCTTCGGACCCACGGGCGCCAAGATCCCGGCGGTGGCGCGCGGTATCGTCGCCTGCGGCTGGTTCGGCATCCAGACCTGGGTCGGCGGCTCGGCGATCTTCGTGATCCTCAACACGCTCACTGGCGGCGCGCTGGCGGGTGAAGCGATGCCCGTGCTCGGCATCAGCCTCGCGGAGTTCGTCTGCTTCCTCGCCTTCTGGGCGCTGCATCTCTACTTCATCAGAAACGGCACCGAGTCGATCCGTTGGCTCGAGACCTATGCCGCGCCGTTCCTCCTGCTGATGGGCTTCGCGCTGCTGGCCTGGGCCTATTTCGCCGCAGGCGGCTTCGGCCCGATGCTCTCGACGCCGAGCGCCTTCGATCCCGGCCAGCCGCAGGAAGGCCAGTTCTGGGTGGTGTTCTGGCCGAGCCTCACCGGCATGATCGGTTTCTGGGCGACGCTGGCGCTCAACATCCCGGACTTCACCCGTCACGCCAAGAGCCAGAAGGACCAGTTCCTCGGCCAGCTCGTGGGCCTGCCGATCCCGATGGCGCTGTTCGCCTTCATCGCCTCGGCGGTGACCTCGGCGACGATCGTGATCTATGGCGAGGCGATCTGGGACCCGATCCAGCTCGCCGAGCGGATGGGCGGCTTTTCGATCATCATCGCGCTGTTCGCGCTGATCGTGGCGACGCTGACCACCAACCTCGCGGCCAACGTGGTGGCGCCGGCGCATGGCTTCTCGAACCTCGCGCCGAGCAAGATCAACCTCAAGCGCGGCGGCTACATCACCGCGGGCATCGGCATCGCCATGTTCCCCTGGGTGCTGGTCAACCACATCGTCGGCTGGCTGATCGCCTATTCGGCGCTGCTGGGCCCGATCGCGGGCGTCATGCTGGCGGATTACTATCTGCTGCGGAAGACCAAGCTCGAGGTGAAGGACCTGTTCCGGATGGATGGCATCTATTCGGGCCGCAACGGCACCAACTGGGCCGGGGTCGGCGCGCTGGTGATTGGCATCCTGCCGAACCTGCCGGGCTTCCTCGCCGGCGTCGGCATCACCGCCGGCACCTCGGACTTCTTCGCCACGATCTATACCTATGCCTGGTTCGTCGGGCTGTTCGTGGCGGGCGCGGCCTACCTCGTGCTCTCGAAGTTCCTAAACAAGTGACGCGTTGCGCGTGACGGGCCGGGGCGGCAGGTGTCGCCCCGGCCTTTTCATGTCCGGAGACAGGAGAAGACGGCATGCCCAAGGCCTACTGGATCGCCCATGTGACGGTCACCGACCCCGAGCCCTACAAGCTCTATGCCGCTGGTGCGACCGAGGCGTTCCGCGCGCATGGCGCACGGGTGCTGGCCCGCGGCGGCCGGATCGAGGCGCTGGAGGGCGAGACCCACCCGCGCAACGTGGTGATCGAGTTCGACTCGATGGAGGCCGCGCTCGCCTGCTACAACTCGGACGCCTACCAGGCGGCCAAGCGCCATCGCGAGGGCGCGGGCATCGCCAACATCATGATCCTCGAAGGCGCGCCGGGCTGAGCCCGGTCGGGCGCGGTCACTCCAGCCGGTAGGGCAGATCCTGCCGCAGATCCGCGTCCACCTTCAGCCGCCCTTCAAGGGGAGGCACCGCGCGCTGGTGGCAGTTCGTCCGTTCGCAGATCCTGCAGGAGATGCCCACCGGCTCGAAGGCCTCGGCGGATTCGAGGTCCATGTGGTCGGCATAGACCAGCTCGCGCGCATGTTTCACTTCGCAGCCCAGCCCGATCGCAAAGCGTCGCACCGGCGCGCCCCAGGCCCCTCCGCCACCGCTGATGTCGCGCGCCAGCGACAGGTAGCGCACGCCATCCGGCGTCTCCGCGAGCTGGCGCAGCCAGCGGGTCGGCGTCTCGAAGGCCTGATGCACGTTCCAAAGCGGGCAGGCGCCGCCATAACGCGCGAATTGCAGCTGGGTCGCGGAATGGCGCTTGGTCACGGTGCCCGCCTGGTCCACCCGCACGAACCAGAACGGCACGCCGCGCGCACCGGGACGCTGCAGGGTCGAAAGCCGGTGCGCCACCTGCTCGAGGCTGGCACCGAAGCGCTCGGCCAGGAGCTCGAGATCGTGGCGCGTCTGCTGCGCGGCCTCGAGGAACCGGCCATAGGGCAGGAGCGCCGCGCCTGCGAAGTAGTTGGCCAGTCCGATCCGGGCGATGTCCCGCGCCGGGCCGGGCTCGAACCGCCCCAGATCGAGCGTGGCCTCGATCAGCTGATTGTGCTCGATGAGCGCGAGCTGCACCAGGAGCTGGAACCGCCGGGTCGGGCGCGGTGCGCGCGACGACAGGGTCAGGCTGCGGGTCTCGGCGTCGTAGCGGCGCAGCGGCCCCTCGGCGCGCTCCTGCAAGGTGATGCCGCGCGCTTCGAGCGCGCGCGCCGCCGCCTCGGGCGCGTCCTGCCCCTCGGCCGCGGCGCGGCGGGCGAACTGCTCTGCGGCGCGGTCGATCGCGTCGATGTAGTTGTCGCAATAATGGAAGAAGTCGCGCACCTCCTCCCATGGCGAGGCGGTGGTGCCCGCCCGGCCCAGCGCCTCGTCGAAGGAGGCCAGCCGGTCCTGCGCGCGGCGATAGGCGGCGTGCAGATCGAGCAGGGCGCGCGCCACCGAGGGCGCGTTGGCAGCGACCATGCGCAGGTCGGAGAGTGGCGGCTGGCTACCGCTCAGCACCGGATCGGCCAGCGCCTCGCGCATGTCGGAGGCCAATCGGATTTCCTCGCCGGAGGTCAGCTCGGTCACGTCGAAGCCGAACTCGCGCGCCAGCGCCAGTACCACCCCCGCCGAAACGGGGCGGTTGTTGTTCTCCATCTGGTTCAGATAGGGCAGCGAAACCCCGAGTCGCTCGGCAAAGAGCTTCTGGGTCAGCCCCAGCCGTCCGCGCAGCTCGCGCAGCTGGGTGCCGGCATAATGCTTCTGAACCGCCATCACGCCCCACTTTGCTGATTTGCATAAACGCTGCTCTGCATAATGCCGAATTTGCAAATTCGCGCAATCTCGCTGGGAAGAGGCGGGGCGTTTTTCCTAAGGTGACGCGCGAAGGAGAATGCCGATGCAAGAGATTTTGCGCGAGCTCGAAGAGCGCCGCGCCTCGGCCCGGATGGGCGGGGGAGAAAAGCGGATCGCGGCGCAGCATGCCAAGGGCAAGCTCACCGCGCGCGAGCGGATCGAGTTGCTGCTCGATGAGGGCAGCTTCGAGGAATACGACATGTTCGTAGCCCATCGCTGCACCGATTTTGGCATGGAGGAGAGCCGCCCCGCGGGCGACGGCGTCGTCACCGGCTGGGGCACGGTGAACGGCCGGATGATCTATGTCTTCAGCCAGGACTTCACCGTGTTCGGTGGCTCTCTCTCCGAGACCCATGCCCAGAAGATCTGCAAGATCATGGACATGGCGATGCGCAACGGCGCGCCGGTCGTGGGCATCAACGACTCCGGCGGCGCCCGCATCCAGGAAGGCGTGGCTTCTTTGGGCGGCTATGCCGAAGTGTTCCAGCGCAACGTGCTGGCCTCGGGCGTGGTGCCGCAGATTTCGCTGATCATGGGGCCCTGCGCGGGCGGTGCGGTCTATTCGCCGGCCATGACCGACTTCATCTACATGGTGAAGGACTCCTCCTACATGTTCGTCACCGGTCCCGACGTGGTGAAGACCGTGACCGGCGAGGTGGTCACCGCCGAGGAGCTGGGCGGCGCGCTGACGCACGCCCGCAAGTCGAGCGTCGCCGACGCTGCCTTCGAGAACGACGTCGAGGCGCTCTTGGAGGCGCGGCGGCTGATCGACTTCCTGCCGCTCAACAACCGCGAGAAGGCGCCCAAGCGCCCCTTCTTCGACGATCCCGCGCGCGAGGAGCCGAGCCTCGACAGTCTGATCCCCGCCAACCCGAACCAGCCCTACGACATGCGCGAGCTGGTCACCAAGATCGCCGACGAGGGCGACTTCCTCGAGATGCAGGCCGAGTTCGCCAAGAACATCCTGACCGGCTTTATCCGGCTGGAAGGCTCGACCGTCGGCGTCGTCGCCAACCAGCCGATGGTGCTGGCCGGCTGCCTCGACATCGACAGCAGCCGCAAGGCCGCGCGCTTCGTGCGCTTCTGCGACGCCTTCGAGATCCCGATCCTGACGCTCGTGGACGTGCCGGGCTTCCTGCCCGGGACCGGGCAGGAATATGGCGGTGTGATCAAGCACGGCGCCAAGCTGCTCTTCGCCTATGGCGAGGCCACGGTGCCCAAGGTCACGGTGATCACCCGCAAGGCCTATGGCGGCGCCTATGACGTCATGGCGTCGAAGCATCTGCGTGGCGACGTGAACTATGCCTGGCCCACGGCACAGATCGCGGTGATGGGCGCCAAGGGCGCGACCGAGATCCTGTATCGCTCCGAGCTGGGCGACCCCGACAAGATCGCGAAGCGCACCAAGGATTACGAGGACCGCTTCGCCAACCCCTTCGTCGCGGCCGAGCGCGGCTTCATCGACGAGGTGATCAAGCCGCGCGCCACCCGCCGCCGCGCCGCCCGCGCCTTTGCCGCCCTGCGGAACAAGAGCCTCGAGAACCCGTGGAGGAAGCATGACAACATCCCGCTCTGAGGCCCGCGCGCCGTTCCGCAGCCTGCTCGTCGCCAATCGCGGCGAGATCGCCTGCCGGGTGATCCGCTCCGCCCGCGCCATGGGGATCGAGACCATCGCGGTGCATTCGGTGGCCGACCGCGACGCGGTGCACGTGGCCATGGCCGATCGCGCGGTCGAGATCGGGCCTGCGCCCGCCGCGCAGTCCTATATCGCCATGGACCGCGTGCTCGACGCGATCGAGCAGACAGGTGCCGAGGCCGTGCATCCGGGCTACGGCTTTCTGTCGGAGAACCCGAAATTCGCCCGTGCGCTGGCCGAGCGGGGCGTGGTCTTCGTCGGCCCGCCCGCCGGCGCGATCGACCAGATGGGTGACAAGATCGCCTCCAAGAAGATCGCCGCCGAGGCGGGGGTCTCCACCGTACCGGGTCATATGGGCCTGATCGAGGATGCCGATGAGGCGGTGCGCATCGCGCAGCAGATCGGCTACCCGGTGATGATCAAGGCCAGCGCCGGCGGCGGCGGCAAGGGCATGCGCATCGCGCATGACGACCAGGCGGCTCGCGAGGGCTTCGAAGCCTCCAAGCGCGAGGCGGCCTCCTCTTTCGGCGACGACCGGATCTTCATCGAGAAGTTCGTCGAAGGCCCCCGGCACATCGAGATTCAGGTGCTGGCCGACCGGCACGGCAACTGCGTCTATCTGGGCGAGCGCGAATGCTCGATCCAGCGCCGCAACCAGAAGGTCGTCGAAGAGGCCCCGTCGCCCTTCCTCGACGAGGCGACCCGAGCCGCGATGGGCGCGCAGGCCTGTGCGCTGGCCAAGGCGGTGGGCTACGAGAGCGCCGGCACGGTCGAATTCATCGTCGATGCCCAGCGCAACTTCTACTTCCTCGAGATGAACACCCGCCTTCAGGTCGAGCATCCGGTGACCGAGCTGATCACCGGCATCGACCTCGTTGAGCAGATGATCCGCGTGGCCGCTGGCGAACCGCTGCCGTTTGCGCAGGAAGACATCCGGCTGAACGGCTGGGCGATCGAGAGCCGGCTCTATGCAGAGGACCCGTATCGCGGCTTCCTGCCCTCGATCGGGCGGCTGACGCGCTATCGTCCGCCGCAGGAGTTCGCCTCCGAGGTGGAGGTGGTGCGCAACGATACCGGGGTCGCCGAGGGCGGCGAGATCTCGATGCATTACGACCCGATGATCGCCAAGCTCTGCACTTGGGCACCCGACCGCGACCGTGCGGTGGATGCGATGGAGCGCGCGCTCGACGGCTTCGAGCTGGACGGTATCGGGCACAACCTGCCGTTCCTCTCGGCGGTGATGGCGCATCCGAAGTTCCGTTCGGGCGACATCCACACCGGCTTCATCGCCGAGGAATGGCCCGATGGGTTCGACGGTGTCGATCTGCCGCTCGAGACCCGGCGCCGCGTCGCTGCCGCCTGCGCCACCTTGCAGCGCATCGAGGAGATCCGCCGCGCCCGGATCTCTGGCCGGATCGACCACCACGAGCGGCGGGTGGGCGAAGCCTTCGTCGTGCAGGTCGCGGGCGAGAGCCACAAGGTGACGCTCGCAGCCGGGACCGGCGCCACCGATGTGCGGTTCGAGGACGGTGTCGTGATGCGGGTCGCGGGCGACTGGACGCCGGGCCAGCGCCTCGCGCGGCTCAGCGTCGACGGGATCGAGACGGTGTTGAAGGTCGAGCCGCGGATCGCGGGCTTCCGCGTGCGCCATCGCGGCGCCGATCTCGACGTTCGGGTCTACACGCCCCGCCAGGCCGAGCTGGCCGCGCTGATGCCCGAGAAGCAGGCTGCCGACACCTCCAAGCTGCTGCTGTGCCCGATGCCGGGGGTGGTGGTGCACGTCGATGTCGAGGAGGGGCAGGAGGTCGAGGAGGGCCAGCCGCTCTGCACCGTCGAGGCGATGAAGATGGAGAACGTTCTGCGGGCCGAGCGCCGGCTGAAGATCGCCAAGCTGCACGCTGCGGCGGGAGACAGCCTCTCGGTCGACCAGACCATCATGGAATTCGAATGACAGCCGAAAGGAGCGCGAGATGACCGGGCAGGACGACCGCCGAGCCGCATGGGCCGCGCGCGCCCGCAAGGAGCTCAAGGGGCGCGACCCCGAGAGCCTGACCCGCGAGACGCTTGAAGGGATCGCGGTCAGGCCGGTCTATGACGCGGCCGATCTCGACGGGCTGTCGCATCTCGGCGCGATGCCGGGCGAAGCGCCCTTCGTGCGCGGCGTCCGCTCGACCATGTATGCCGGTCGTCCCTGGACGATCCGGCAATATGCCGGCTTCTCGACGGCCGAGGAATCGAACGCCTTCTACCGCCGGGCGCTGGAGGGCGGGCAGCAGGGTGTCTCGGTCGCCTTCGACCTGGCCACCCATCGCGGCTATGACAGCGACCACCCCCGGGTCGAGGGCGATGTCGGCAAGGCCGGCGTGGCGATCGACAGCGTCGAGGACATGAAGATCCTGTTCGACGGCATTCCGCTCGACAAGGTGTCGGTCTCGATGACGATGAACGGCGCGGTGATCCCGATCCTCGCGAACTTCATCGTCGCGGGCGAGGAGCAGGGCGTGCCGGTGAGCAAGCTCTCGGGCACGATCCAGAACGACATCCTCAAGGAGTTCATGGTCCGCAACACCTATGTCTATCCGCCCGAACCCTCGATGCGGATCGTGGCCGACATCATCGAATACACCGCCGACCACATGCCGAAGTTCAACTCGGTCTCGATCTCCGGCTACCACATGCAGGAGGCGGGCGCCGACCTCGTGCAGGAGCTGGCCTTCACGCTTGCCGACGGGCGCGAATATGTGCGCGCCGCCATCGCGCGGGGCATGGATGTCGACCGCTTCGCCGGGCGGCTGTCGTTCTTCTTCGCGATCGGCATGAACTTCTTCATGGAGGCGGCCAAGCTACGGGCCGCTCGCCTGTTGTGGCACAGGATCATGGAGGAGTTCGCGCCCAAGGACCCCAAGTCCCTCATGCTGCGCACCCATTGCCAGACCTCGGGCGTGAGCCTGCAGGCGCAGGATCCCTACAACAACGTGGTGCGCACCGCCTACGAGGCGCTCTCCGCCGTGCTCGGCGGCACCCAGTCGCTGCACACCAACGCGCTCGACGAGGCGATAGCCCTTCCCACCGACTTTTCGGCCCGCATTGCCCGCAACACCCAGCTGATCCTGCAGGAGGAGACCGGCATCACCGATGTCGTCGATCCGCTGGCGGGGTCCTACTACGTCGAAAGCCTGACCAACGAACTGGCCGAGAAGGCATGGGCGCTGATCGAGGAGGTCGAAAGCCTTGGCGGCATGACCAAGGCGGTGGCGTCGGGCATGCCAAAGCTCAGGATCGAGGAGACGGCGGCCAAGCGGCAGGCCCTGATCGACCGGGGCGAGCAGGTGATCGTCGGCGTCAACAAGTACCGCAAGGAGCGGGAGGACCCGATCGACATCCTCGACATCGACAACGTCAAGGTGCGCGAGGGGCAGGTGGCGCGGCTCGACAGGATCCGGGCGACCCGCGACCAGAACGCCTGCGACGCGGCGCTCGCGCGGCTCGAAGCGGCGGCAAGGGAGGACGGCAACCTGCTCGCGGCGGCGGTCGAAGCGGCGCGGGCGCGCGCCACGGTAGGAGAGATCAGCATGGCGATGGAGAATGTCTTCGGCCGGCACCGGGCCGAGGTGAAGACGCTCGCGGGCGTCTATGGCAAGGCCTATGAGGGCGATGCGGGCTTCGAGAAGATCCGCGCCGAGATCGACGCCTTCGCCAAGGCCGAGGGCCGCCGCCCGCGCATGCTGGTGGTCAAGATGGGGCAGGACGGCCACGACCGCGGCGCCAAGGTGATCGCCACCGCCTTTGCAGATCTTGGCTTCGACGTCGACATGGGGCCCCTGTTCCAGACGCCCGAGGAGGCGGCGCAGGACGCGCTCGACAACGACGTGCACGTGGTCGGCATCTCCAGCCAGGCGGCCGGGCACCGCACCCTCGCGCCCAAGCTGGTGGCCGCGCTGCGTGCGCAGGGCGCGGGCGACATCCTCGTGGTCTGCGGCGGCGTGATCCCCGATCAGGACCACGCGATGCTCAAGGAAGCCGGGGTGGCGGCGATCTTCGGGCCGGGGACCAACATCCCCGAGGCGGCGTCGAAGGTGCTGTCGATGATCCGCGCGCGCGACTGACTGGGCTTGGCAGGGCCGCTGAAATCGGCGGCCTTGCCCGGGCTGTGGGTGATGTTCGCCCCAAACTGTCGGGGAAATGTGACAGTGGCCCGCCCCATCACGCGGGAAGCGAGGCTGTCATCGGCCTTGCGACGCGCGAGGTGCTTTCGGGACTTGCGCCGAGGCATGTAGGGGTCGCCGGACACTCCCCAATCCGGCGTTCCCTCGGTTCAGGGGCGCGCGAAGCTTCCTTCCGGCGATTGGGGCAGGGCCGATCCCAGATCGTTCAGCCCGTCGATCAGGAGCTGCGCGGCATAGAGCGGGTTATGGGCATGCGCGCCCCCGTCCTTCGCGATGAACTGGTAATTATAGGCTGCGCGCAGCAGGCGCGGCGTCCAGCTGGCATAGGCGTTGTCGCGGATCGTTTCCTCCGGGCCGGCCTCGCCGTCACCGTCGAGATCGGTGAAGTAATAGGGAAAGCTGTCCGGCGCGTAGAGGATCGCCGCCTCGGCGACGGTCTCGGCATAGAGCCTGATCATCTCGTGCAGGTGCTCGTGCAGGGTCTGGATCTCGGAGGCGATGCCCTCGGCGGTGTCGCCGTCACCGTCGAGATCCGTCGTGGTCGTGCGGATCGCGCGTGACCCCTCCACGCCGGCGTGACATGTCGTGCAATCGGCAATCTCGATCGCCGTGTCGTGCGGCCCGTGGCAGCCCGCGCAGTCGTCGAGATCCGGCACATGGGCGAAACGCCCGGCATAGGTCTGGCCCGGATACTCGTAACCGCCGCCTGCGTCGGTGCCCAGCAGCGTCGCGGCCGCGGCCGAATAGTGAGCATTGATGAAGCGTAGCTGATCCGAGACCTCGTCGTCGCCGATGCCGGCCACGGCCGTCTCGACGGCCTCCCCCGACGCGCGGCCCTGGTGGCAGACCGCGCAGACCGCGGCGCCCGAACCCAGCGACACGGCCGCGCCGGAGGGGAAGGTCACGGTCGTGAGCGCCGCCGCGGCAGGATCGTGGCAGGCGGTGCATTGGATCAATTCACCCGTAGCGACGGGGTGGTCGATGACTCCCACGGTGGTCATCGGCGAGCCGACATAGTCGGCGAAGCCGGTGGTGGAATGACAGGTGGCGCAAGCGCCGGGGATCTCTCCCTCGTCATCCCAATGGCGGAACGCTTCCGCCATGGCATCGGCATGGCCCGAGGCCATCCAGTCCTCGACGATCTCCTCGGGGGTGGGGGCGCTGTCCTGCGCCCATGACAGGACGGGCACGAGGCTGCCGGTCAGCAGCGCTGACAGCAGGAGGGCAGGGCGGTGCATGGCATCTCTCCTATGGGGCGGACCGCATGGCGCGATGATGCGAAGCGCGGGGGCGGCCGGCCTTGATCCAGATCAATGCGGCGGATCGGTGGCTGGTCGATTCAAGGGACAGGAGCCGTCACGGAGATCGCCATGTCCTGTCTCGAGCCGCAGCGCAAAGGGCCGTTCGGCCCGCCCGCCATCCTTCCCGACACGGTGACGCTGGAGGCGCGCGATCTGCCCGGCCTGCGCCCCGTCGCCTGCGTCACGGAGGGCGCGGAGGTCGCCATCGGTGCACACGTCATGAAGGACCGGTCGCGGCCCGAAATCCGCCTCGTCACCCCGGTGGCGGGCCGGGTCGAGCGGGTCGAGACCGGGCTGGGCCGCCGCGCGATCCGGGTGGTCATCCGACCTGAAGGTGCGGCGCGGCCTGCACCGGTGACGGGCGAGGGCGACACGCGCGACCTGATGCTCGCATACGGGTTCTGGCCGGATCTGCGCACCCGTCCGTTCGGCCGCGTGCCTGACCCGGATGCGTCGCCCGATGCGATGCTGGTGGATGCGCTGTCAGGCGCGGGCGTTCTCGCGGCGCAAGCCACGCCCTTTGCGCTGGGCCACGGCCTGCGCGCCCTTACCGCGCTCACCAAAGGGCCGGTGATCCTGTGCCAGCATGGCGGGCCGGCCTTGGCCCCGGCCGAGGGGCGCGTGGAGATCGACGCGCTGGCGCCGCGGCATGACAGCATGGCCCGCAGGCTGCGCCGCCTGCACAGCGTGGCCCGCGGCGGCGAGGTCTGGGTTCTTGACGTGCAGACGGCGATCGCTCTCGGCCGCCTCTGCGCCGAGGGGCTGTTCGACGCGACGCGGCTGGTCGAGGTTGTGACGCCCTCGGGCGCCGCCGCAGGCACTCTGCGCGCACCGCTCGGCGCCGATCTCGCGCCAGTACTGAACGAGCACGGTTGGACGGCCTCGGCCCCCCATCCGCTCCAGCGCAACGAGACCCGGATAGATCCCCGCCGCGACATGGCCGTGCCGTCCGACGCAGCACTCGGGCCGATCGTGCCGGTGCCCGCCCTCGCGGCGTCTCTGCCGCTGGGCATGCGCACCATCCCGCTGCTCAGGGCGCTGCAGATCGGCGATGCCGACACCGCCCGCAGGCTCGGCTGTCTCGATCTCGTCGAGGAGGACATGCGGGCGGCGAGCGCGATCTGCGCCAGCGGTGCCGATTACGGCCTGTTGCTGCGCCGCGTTCTCGACGAGTTGGAGGCCGAGCGATGAGGGGCGGATATCTCGCGACCCTCCGCGCGCGGGCAGCCCGCGACGCCACCACCCTCAGGCTGGCGGCCCTCGCGCCGCCAGCGGCGGTGCTGTTCCTGTCGGCCCCCGGCACGGAGTGGCCGCATCTGCTGGCCGTGGTGACGGCCGCGCTGGCCTGCGCGCTGGTCTTCGCCGAGATCCGCGGCCGGGGGCCGGTCTTCGAAGCGCTGGTACCGGCGCTGCTCATGTTCCTCTTCGCCCCGCCCGAGGCGTCACCGGGGCAGCTCGCATTCGCGCTGTCGCTCGCGCTCGTGCTCGGCTCGCTGATCTTCGGCGGGGCGGGCTTCGGGTTCCTGAGCATCGGCGCGTTGTCCCTTGCGCTGATGGCCTTCTCCTTTCCACCGCTCGCGCCGGCCGTCCCGGTGGATGCGGTGATCTGGGCCGCGCTGCCCGGCGGGCTTGTGGTCCTCTTTGCAGGGCTTGCGCCGTGGCGGGTCGTGCTGGCGGGGGCTGCGGGTTTCGCGCTGGCGGCCTGGCCCGCGGCGCTCGACCCCGGATATGCGCTGCCGCTTGCCCTCGTTCTGGTCCACCTCGCCGCCGATCCGTTCGGCGCGCCGGTCACAGGGCCGGGACAATGGCTGTCGGGGCTGACGACGGGTGGGCTGATCGCGGTTCTGGCCGCACCGGGCCTGCCCGGCCTCGACCTCTCGGCCGGCGTCTTCGCGGTGCTGCTCGCGAACCTGTTCGCGCCGCTGATCGACGCAGGGGTGATCGCTATCGCCGACTGGCGGGAGGAGGCGCGTCGTGCCTGAGCCGCATGGGATATGGGGGCGATTTCTCGCCCGTCCCAACGAGGACCCGGTCAAGGCGCTGGGCATGGCCGGGCTCGTGGCGCTGGGCGCGGCGCTCACCGTGTCGACCGCCGCCACGCTGCTCGAACCTCGACAGGCCGCCAATCTGGAGGCCGCCCGCGCCGCGCGGATGCAGGCCATGGTCGACGCGTTGCCGGGGCTGCGCGTGGTGATGGAGGAGGCCGGCGTCACCGAGCTGCAAAGCCGTCTGGTCGAGCTGGAGAGCGGGAGCGTCCTGCCGGGCGATGCCACAGGGTTCGAGGCCGAACCTACGGCGCGCGATGCCGAGACCGGGATCGATCTGCCGCCCGAGGCCGACATCGCCGGGCTCGGGCGGCGCGAGCGCGTGGCCGCGGTCCACCTGCTCGAACGCGACGGCGCGCCGGTGCTCGTGGTGCTGCCGATGCGCGGCACCGGGTATCAGTCGACAATCCACGCGCTGCTCGCGCTCGAAGCCGATCTCGACACGGTGGCGGCGCTGACCGTGACCGAGCAGGGCGAGACGCCGGGGCTCGGCGCGCAGATCGAACGCGCCGATTGGCAGGCGCTTTGGCCCGGCCGCCGTATCGCCGATGACAGCGGCACCATCCGCATCGAGGTGGTGCGCGGCACGGCTTCCACGCCTTATGAGGTCGACGGCATCTCGGGCGCCACCCGTACCGGCAACGGCGTCACCGCCATGCTGCGGTTCTGGATGGGGCCATGGGGGTATGGCCCGTTCCTCGACCGGCTGGCGCGGGAGGGGATGGGATGAGGCGCCTGTCGCACCACCTCACCGATCCGCTGATCCGGTCGAACCCGGTGACGCTGCAGATCCTGGGCATCTGCTCGGCGCTGGCGGTGACCACGGCGCTGGCGACGGCGCTCACCATGGCGGCGGCGCTGATCTTCGTGCTCTGCGCCTCGGCCGCGATCATCAGCGCGATCCGCCGCCATATCCCGCACGCGATCCGGCTGATCCTGCAGATCACCATCATCGCCACGCTGGTCATCGTCACCGACGAGGTGCTGCGCGCCTACGCCTTCGAGATCAGCCAGCGGCTGTCGATCTTCGTGGGACTGATCGTCACCAACTGCATCGTGCTGGGCCGGGCCGAAAGCTTTGCCATGCACCATCCGGTGGGGCCATCGGTCCTCGACGCGCTGGGCAACGCGCTGGGCTACGGCCTGGTGCTGATGATCGTCGCGACGATCCGCGAACTCTTCGGCACCGGCAGGCTCCTGGGCGTTCCGATGCTGCCGCTCGCCGAACAGGGCGGCTGGTTCGAACCGCTGCGGCTGATGCAGCTCGCGCCGTCGGCCTTCTTCATCATCGGGCTGCTGGTCTGGGCGATCCGCGCGGTGCGGCCCGAGCAGGCCGAGCGCCCCGAACACCGCCTGCTGTCGCGGCGAGGGGAGGCGCGGCCATGACCGAGATCCTGCTCGCCGCGATCCTGACCGACAACCTCGCTCTGTCCTTCTTCCTCGGCATCTGCACCTTCCTCGCGGTGTCGCAGCGGATCTCGACCGCGCTGGGCCTCGGCATCGCGGTGATCGTGGTGCAGGGCGTGACGGTGCCGGTCAACGCGCTGATCCACGCCTATCTGCTCGCCCCGGGCGCGCTGCACTGGATCGGGCTGCCGGAGATCGATCTGAGCTTCCTGCGGATTATCGTCTTCATCGGCGTCATCGCCGCGATGGTGCAGCTGATGGAGCTGCTGCTCGACCGCTTCGTGCCGGTGCTGCACCGCACGCTGGGGGTGTTCCTGCCGCTGATCACGGTGAACTGTGCGATCCTCGGCGGCAGCCTGTTCATGGTCGAGCGGCGCTACGACCCGCTGGAGGCGGTGGTCTGGGGGATCGGCAGCGGCATCGGCTGGGCGCTGGCGATCACCGCCTTCGCCGCGATCCGTGAGCGGCTGCGCCATGCCGACATGCCCGAGGGGCTGCGCGGCCTGGGCGGCGCCTTCATCGTCACCGGGCTGATGTCGCTCGGCTTCTCGGGCTTCGGGGGGCTGGTGCAATGACCGGGCTGTTGGCTGGCGTGGTGCTGCTGGTGGCCGTGGTGCTGGCGCTCAGCGCCGCGCTCATCCTGGCGCGGCGGCGGCTGGTGCCGGATCTGCCCGTCGCCGTCACGGTGAACGACCGCGCGCCTTTCGAAAGCCGATTCGGCACCGACCTGCTCGGAGCGTTGGCCACCCATGACATCCTGCTGCCGGCGGCCTGCGGCGGCGCGGGCACCTGCGGCCAATGCCGGGTGCGGGTCAGGGGGGAGACCATCGAGCCGATGCCCGCGGAGCGGGCGCGCCTGTCGCGGGCCGAGCGGCGCGAGGGAATGCATCTGGCTTGCCAGATCCGCCTCCGTGGCCCGGTCGAGGTCGAGCTGCCCGAGGCACTGCTCGATGCGCGCGGCTTCGACTGCACCGTCCTGCGGGCGCGGTTCCTGACCTCGCTGATCCGCGAGATCGTGCTTGATGCGCCGCCCGAGGTGATCGCAGCAGTGCGGGCCGGAGCCTTCGTCTCGCTGACCGCGCCACCGCATGAGTTCGGCTTCGACGCGATCGTGGTGCCGGAGCGCTTTGCCTATGACTGGGCCGAGCTGCGTGGGCTGCGCGCCACCACGACCGCGCCGGTCACCCGCGCCTATTCCATCGCCAGCACGCCTGCCGATCTCGCACGGGGCCGGCTCGTGCTGCTCATCCGTCTCGCTCTGCCGCCGCCCGACCGGCCGCGCCTGCCGCCCGGGGCGGTGTCGTCCTGGCTGTTTCACGTGAGCGAGGGCGCCCGGATCGCCGCGAGCGGCCCGCATGGCGATTTCCGGGCGCAGGACGGCGCGCGCGAAATGGTCCTGATCGGCGGCGGCGTCGGCATGGCGCCGCTTCGGGCGATCATCCACGAGCGGCTCGGCGAAGGGGCGCCTCCTCTGATCAGCTTCTGGTACGGCGCGCGCCGCCGCGACGACCTGTTCTACGCCGAGGAGTTCGCTGCCTTGGCCCGGCAGCATCCGAAATTCCGTTTCGAGGTCGCTCTGTCCGACCCGCAACCCGGTGACCGGTGGGAGGGGTGGACGGGCTTCGTCCACGCGGCCCTGCGCGAGGGGTTCTTGCGCGACCATCCTGAGCCGGAGGCGTGCGACTACTACCTTTGCGGGCCGCCGCTGATGATCGCGGCGGTGATGGGCGTTCTGGACGAGGCGGGCGTGCCGTCGAACCGCATCTTCTTCGACGATTTCGGGAGCTGAGCCATGCGGATAGGACGACGGGAGTTTCTGGCTGGAGCGGGGGCCGCCCTGTTCGCGCCGCCCGCATGGGCCGCGACGCTGAGCCTCGGCGGCCCGGCATTTGGCAGCTACTGGCGTTGCCTCCTGCCTGCCGGGACCGACGGCGTGGCGGTCGAGGCCGGAGCCACGAGCCTGATCGCCGCGCTGGATGCGGAGCTGTCGCCATGGCGCGAGGACAGCGCGCTCGTTGCGCTCAACCGCGCATCGGCGGGGCGGTGGATGGCAATAGGGGCCGCGACACAGGCCTGCCTGGAGGAGGCGGAAGCGGTGCGCGGGCTGACCCGGGGCGGCTTCGACGCGCGGGTCGGCCCGCTGGTGGCACGTTACGGCTTCGGCAGGATCGCCGGACGCGTCCCTAGGGGCGGGCAGTTTGACCTGAACGGCGGCACAGTCCGCAAGAGCCATGACGCGCTGACCTTCGACCCCTGCGGGCTGGCCAAGGGGCACGCGCTGGATCTTCTGACCGCGCGGGTCGCGGCTTTGGGCGCGAGGGATGCGCTGGTCGAGATCGGCGGTGAAATCAGGGCGCTTGGCCGCCACCCCTCTGGCCGGGCCTGGCGGGTCGCGGTCGAACATCCGGGGGCAGAGGCAACGCTCGCGCAACGGGTGGTGCGGCCAGGGGCGCTGGCGCTGGCCACCTCTGCCCATGCGCTACAGGGCCATGCGGGGCGCGCGACGACGAGCCATGTCATCGATCCCGTCCGCGCCCGGCCCGCGATGCAGACTCTCATGCAGGTCTCTGTGCTGGCCCGAACCGGCCTGCGGGCCGATGCCCTGGCGACGGGACTGCTGGCGCTCGGGCCGGAGCGCGGGATCGCGCTCGCGCGAAAGAGGGGCATCGCCGCCCTGTTCCTGCAACGCGGAGCCGACGGGCCTGTCGAGACCATGACCTGCGGCTTCGACGCCCGCATCTTGGCATGAAGGGAGATCGCGCATGACGCTGCTTCTCGTTCTCATCCTCGTGGCGCTGTCGATGGCGGGGCTGGCGCTGGGCCTGCTGGCCAGGCGGGGTCCGCTTTCGGGTGGCTGCGGTCGGGCCTGCGATGGCTGCCGCAAGACCTGTAACCGCAGGTCCGCGCTATGAAACCGCTGCCGCGCATATCGCGGATCATGACCCGCGAGGTGATCACCGTAACGCCCGGGATGGACCTGCAGCGGGCGATGCATCTCATGGCGTTCCACGGCGTCTCGGGCCTGCCGGTCGTCGATGACGAGGGACACGCCATCGGCATGCTGTCGCAAAGGGATTGCCTGAAGGGCGCGCTGGATGCGGCCTATCACGGCGGATCGTCGGGTCGCGTCGAGGAGGTCATGCATGCCCCGGTCGAGGGCCTGCCCGCCGATATGGATATCCTGACCGCGATCGAGCGCTTCCTCGCCAGCCGGTACCGCCGCTTTCCGGTGTTCGAGGCGGGCGCCATGGTCGGCATCTTGGCACGCGGCGACCTGGTTCGCGCCTTGGCCAACTGGGACGGCTAGGACCTCTTATAGAGCGGCTGGAACCGTGATCGGTTTTTCGGAAGGTGGGGAGGAGGCCGGGCGCGCCCTCGCAGATCGTTTCGAGGCCCGGCGGCAGGCATGATCCAGATCAAGGCGCGTCGGACTCCCATCGGCGAAACAGGATGCGGGAGGACATCGACATGACACTCACACCGCTGATGAAACGCGTCGCGCTGGCCAAGTCGCTCGGTCTCATGTTCGGGCTGGTGGCGCCGATCCTGCTGACCCCGGTCTCCGCTGCCGAGACCATGCTGGTCTGGGGCATCGTGCTCTGGGCCGTGATCCTCGGCGCGCTGGTGGGGCTGGCGGGCCAGTTCGACCGCGTGCCGCTGATCGACCTCCGCCTGCCCTCGGGTTTTCGCGGAGGCTGGATCGGGCTCTGGATGGGCATCGTGCTGCTCCTCGTGGCACAGCAGCCGCTGGGCATTATCTGGGCCCGCTCGGAATGGTTGCCGCAGCCGGGGCCGGGGGTCTGGTGGCTGGTCGCCGAAGCGACCCTGCTCGGCGCGCTGATAGACCTCGCCGTCACCGCAGTCTCCGATCCGCCGATCCGCGACGGTGGCCAGAGGCGGCCCCGTCATTGATCGCCCAGTCCAAGGAGGACCTCACATGCCCGGAATACTGATGGCGAGCGATCTCTCGGAACGCAGCGGCCACGCCCTCGCGCGGGCGCTGCAACTGGCCACGGCGCTGGGCGCCGAGCTCGAGATACTGCACGTGGTCGACGACAGCCTGCCCAGCCGCATCGCAGAGGAGACGGCGCAGACGGCGCACGAGCTCCTGACCCGCGACGCGGCCGGGGCGGGGAGGGTCGAGGTCGTCTTCGGCCATCCCTGGCGGCGGGTCGTGGATCGCATCTCGCGCGGGCGCTTCGATCTTGCGGTGACGGGGGCGCATCGCGACCGCGGCCTCGTCGATCTGTTTCGCGGCAGTGTCCTGCACCGCTGCGTGCAGATGTCCGACGCACCGGTGCTAGTCGTGTCGGATCGGCCGACGGCGCCCTATGGCAAGGTGCTGATTGCCACCAGCTTCGCGGCGCGCGATGCCGACGCGGCGCGTCTCGCCGCGAAGCTGGCGGAGGGCGCCTCGATGCGGCTCGTGCACGCCTACCGGGTGCCCTTCGGCGGGCTCGGCTACCGCATGGACGAGACCGGCGACATCACCAAGCGCGACCGGGACGAGATCGAGGAGCCGATGCTGTTCCAGCTGCAGCAAATGCAGCGACGCCTGTCGCAGGACGGCATCGAGGCGGAGATCGGGCTGCTCGAAGGGCGGCCGACGCCGGCCCTGCTCGACGCCGTGGCGCACGAGGGGGTCGACCTCCTGGCCATCGGGCGTCATGGCGCCGAGGGGCACGTGCCAATGACCATGGGCCGGGTCGCCTCGGAACTGCTGGCGCATCTGCCCTGCGACCTGCTGGTGCATCCAGGCCGTTTCCCCCGTGAGGACTGATCACCCATGCGCCCGAGGCTGCTGCGGCACCCGACCAGCCCAGCCACGGCGCAGCAGCTTCTCCGCTTCGAGCAGCAGCAGGAGCGCCACCCCGAGACCGAGGATCACGGCTCCGTCGCGGAGGTGCACGGGCCGGGTGTCGAACACCGCCTGCAGCGGCGAGGCATAGGTGAAAAGGGCCTGCGCACTGACGGCGACGATGATGCCGAGAAGAACCGCGCGGGTGCCGAGGACCCCCTTCAGCGTGATCGACGTCATGTGCAGGTAGCGCACCGAGAAAAGATAGAAGATCTCCAGCACCACGAGCAGGTTGACCGACAGGGTGCGCGCATAGGCCAGCGTTTCGCCCCGCGTGGTGACCCAGCCGGTCAGGCCGAAGACCGCGGCGCCGAACAGGACCGACACCAGCGCGACCCGCCAGATCATCTCGCCATCGAGCAGGGAGGCGCCCGGCCGTCGGGGCGGACGGTCCATGACGCCGGGCTCCGCTGGCTCGAAGGCCAAGGTGAGTCCGAGCGCCACCGCCGTGACCATGTTGATCCACAGGATCTGGATCGGCGTGATCGGCAGCGGCAGGCCGATCAGGATCGCCAAGATGACGACGAGCGCCTCGCCGCCATTGGTCGGCAGGTTCCAGGCGATGACCTTGCGGATGTTGTCGTAGATCGTGCGCCCTTCGCGGATGGCGGCGACGATGGAGGCGAAATTGTCGTCCGCCAGGACCACCTGCGCGGCCTCCTTGGCCGCGTCGGTGCCCTTGATGCCCATGGCGACGCCGACATCGGCCCGCTTCAGGGCGGGCGCGTCGTTCACGCCGTCGCCGGTCATCGCGACGACATGGCCCCCGGCCCGCAGCGCCTCGACCAGCCGCAGCTTGTGCTCGGGCGCGGTGCGCGCAAAGACGGTCGTGTCGGCCGCAAGACGCCGCAGCTCTGCCGCATCCAGCCCTTCGATGTCATGTCCGGTCAGCACGCCGCGCGCATCGAGGCCCAACTCGGCGGCGACGGCGAGGGCGGTGAGCGCATGGTCGCCGGTGATCATCTTCACCTCGATACCCGCACGGCGGCAATCGGCGACGGCCGTGATCGCCTCGGGCCGGGCCGGGTCGATGAAGCCCGCAAGGCCGAGAAGCGTCAGCCCGTCCATGTCGTCATGCGACAGCCTGTCGAGATCATCGGCCTGCCTGCTCGCGAAGGCGAGGACCCGATGGCCGCTCGATGCCAGCGCCTCGATCCGCGACGACCATGCCGCCCGGTCGATCGGAGCGGGGCCGCCGGGGCCGGCCTGCCGGGTGCAAAGCGCAACGAGCTGATCCGGCGCTCCCTTTGCCTGGATCGTCCACCCCGCCGGGCCGTCATGCAGCGTTGCCATGTAGCGATAGGCGGCGTCGAAGGGGATCTCGTGACGCCTTGGGTGCTCGCGGCGCGCGTTTTCGGGATCGATCCCCGCCTTGCCCGCGAGGGCCAGAAGCGCACCCTCCATAGGATCGCCGTTCACCGTCCAGCCGGCTTCGCCACGCACGAGATGCGCGTCATTGCAGAGTAGCCCGGCCATGATCAGGCTCGAGGCGGCTCCGCTGTCTCCGGTGATGTCGCCCTGCGGGTCGTAGCCAGCGCCGCCCACCGACAGGGGTGGTGCGTCGGGGTCGATCACGATCTGCCGCACGACCATCTCGTTCATGGTCAGCGTGCCGGTCTTGTCGGTGCAGATGACCGTCACCGCGCCGAGCGTTTCGACCGCGGGCAGGCGGCGTATGATGGCCCGGCGCCCGGCCATGCGCTGCACGCCGAGCGCAAGGGTGATCGTCAGCACCGCCGGCAGTCCTTCGGGGATCGCGGCCACGGCCATCCCGACCATCGCGAGAAACGCGGCGCTCGCGTCATAGCCGCCGAGCTGCACGGCGTAGAGGAAAACGGCGGCGCAGACGGCGAGGATCACGAAAGTCAGGCGGCGCGCGAAGCGGTCGATCTGTTGCAGCAGCGGTGTTCTGGATGTCTCCACCGTGCCGAGCATCGTGCCGATCCGGCCGATCTCCGTCGCGCTTCCGGTGGCGATGACGACCCCCTCGCCACGCCCGGCGGCGATCAGCGTGCCCGAGAATGCGAGCGGGCGGCGATCGCCAAGCGGGGCATTCGCCGCGACCGGCAGGACGTCCTTGTCCACCGCCATCGATTCCCCGGTCAACGCCGCCTCCTGCGCCTTGAGGCCACGGGTCTCGATCAGCCGCAGATCGGCGGGCACCCTGTCTCCAGGTTCCAGCAGCACGATGTCGCCGGGCACGAGGGCCGCGGCTTCGATCCGCCCGCGCCTGACGTCGCGCCGGACCGAGGCTTCGGGCGACAGCAACGAACGCACCGCCGCGAGCGCGTTTTCCGCGCGCCCCTCCTGCCACAGGCCGATGGCCGCGTTGATCACCACAACGGCGAGGATGACCCCCGAATCCACCCAGTGGCCGAGCACTGCCGTGATCAGCCCGGCCGCGAGCAGAACCTGGATGAGGAGGTTGTCGAACTGATGCCAGATGCGGCGCAGCAGGCTCTTGGGGCGCGGCGCGGGCAGGCGGTTCGGGCCATGCCGCGCCAGCCGCTCGCCGGCCTCGCGCGCGGTCAATCCTGCGGGCGTGGTGTCGAGCCTCGACAGTGCCTGTGCGCCCTCGAGCGCGTGCCAGGGCGTGCCGCCGGCTTGATCCTTTTCCTCCGTCATTCCCGCCGCGCCCCTTTCCTCTCTGTCGAGGCTAACACGGGCAGGCGCGGCGCGGCGTGATCCCGTGCCCGGCCGGTGGGAAAGCGGGGGGGGGCAATCGGCCTGCCGACGGGCCGGGCGCAACTCAGCCACCCCTGAACATGGAGCCGACGAGATAGGCGATCGAGGCCGCCATCCCGCCGATCAGCAGGGTTTCCAGGCCGGAGCGCCACCAGGGGCTGAGGGACCAGCGGCTCTTGAGCGCGCCGATCGCGAAGAAGGTCGCGGCGGTCGACAGGATCGACAGCCCGAACGCCCCGTTCAGCCCGATCGCGAAGGGCAGCAGCGGCACCATGCCCGCCGCGAGGAAGGCGGCGAAGGTGGCAAGCGCCGCCTTGCGCGGATCGGGGATCCTGGGGTTCAGCCCGTACTCGTCGACGAGCATCATCTGCACCCAGGCCCCGCGATTTTGCGCGATGGCCGCGACCGCCTGATCGAGAACCTCGCCCTCCAGCCCCTTGGCCTGCAGGATCTGGCGCAACTCCTCGCGCTCCCCTTCCGGGTAGAGCTCGATATGGCGTTCTTCCACGGCCCTGAGCCGCTCCATGTCGTCGCGTTCTGCCTTGGTCCCGGAGTAGTTGCTGGCGGCCATGGAGAAGCCGTCGGCCAGCACGTTCGCCGTGCCCAGCGCCAGGATGATCCCGGGCGAGAATCCGGCCCCCTGCACGCCGGCGACGATGGCAAAGGTGGTCACCGCGCCGTCGATCGCGCCATAGACGAAATCCTTGAGATGACCGGCGCCACCGCCGCCCGCACGGTCGAGGCGGCGTGCGATGTCCTCTCGGCCATGGCCATGATCGCTATCAGAAAGCCCGGCCATCGCCCGGATCGGCGCCGTTCCCTCGGCATCGCGCGCCATGCGGTGTCACTCCGCTTCCTGAATGGATTGCAGCCAGTGGATCAGGTCCACGATCGTGCGGTCCGTCAGCATCGGCTGCCCGGCCGGGGTGGCGAGCGCGGCCAGCTCCTTGTCGAAGACCGGGCCGAAGACCGGCATCTCGCCGCCATGGCCGAGCAGCGGGTCGCGCCCGTCGATCTGCCGCGCCACGGCCTCGGTGGGAAAGCGGCCGTCGTTGCGCAGAGCAAGGCGGGTCAGGTCCGGCGGTTCGCGGGTCATGATTTCGGCCAGCGGCCCGCCGCCTTGGGCCGTCGCCCCGTGACAGGTCTGGCAGAACACCATGTAGACATCCTGCCCGGCTGAAACCGATGCCGGATCGGATTGGGCGTGGGCCTGCGAGGCGAGGGCAAGCAGCAGCGGAACGGCATGTTTCATGGACGGATCCTCCTGTCCCCGACCCTGCCACGTGACTGCGCGCTGCGGTTTGACCTGGATCAACGCGCCCGGATGCGGGGCCGGAATAGAGTCGATCCCGACAGGGAGGCGTGATCCACGCCCGAAGGGGGCCCGCATGGAGAGAATACTGGTTGCCACAGACATGGCGGAGCAGGGCGACATCGCACTGCGGCGCGGCGCGGCGCTGGCCAAGGGGCGCAACGCGCAGCTGATCCTGCTGCATGTCATGCAGGACGGTCTGCCCGACGATCTGCACGCGACCTTCGAGGGCGCGCTGATGGCGCGGCTCGAGGGGCAGGCCACCGACCTGCGTGAACGCTTCGGCCTCGACGTGGTCGCCCGTATCGGCGTCGGCACCGATTGGATGGTGATCCTCGACCGGATCGAGGCGGAGGGCGCCGACCTTCTGATAATGGGTGCGCATCGCAATCCCGGTCTGATCGACCTGTTCCGCGGCACGACAGTCGAGCGGGTGGCGAAAGCCTGCGACGTGCCGCTCTTGGTCGCGCGCGACGACACCGACCAGCCCTACAGCTCGGTTCTCCTCGCCACGGATTTCTCGCTCGCTGCGCGCGAGGCGCTGGTGGCCGCGCATCGGCTGGCGCCGGCGGCGCGCATTCGCCTTCTGCATTGCTATTCCGTGCCGTTCGGCGGGGTGCTGCGCGGCACGGCGCGCAAGGGGGTGATGGCCCATGAGCGGCAACTGGCGCGCGCCGAGGCCGAGACCGGCATGGACACCTTCCTCGGCGGGCTCGAAACCATCGTCGGTCCCTCGGACCGGGAGCTGATCGAGGGCGAGACCGTCTCGGCGATACGCGAGGAGATCAGATCCGCGCCCACCGATCTGCTCGTTGTCGGCACCCACGGACGCTCGCGGCTGTCCGAGGCGCTTCTGGGCAGCGTGGCCCGCGGTCTCATGGCCGATCCACCCTGCGACATCCTCGCCGTGCCGCCCTCTATCGACACCTGACCCATTGAAAGGAGCCGGCCATGACCTGCCGCACCATCGCCCTTTGCTTCACCGATACCGCGAGCGCCCCGACACTGGCCCGGGCCGGCGCCGCGCTCGCGCGACATCACGGCGCGCATTTGCTCGGGCTGCATGTGCTGCCCGATCCGGTCGTGCATGCCTCGATCTCGATGTATGTCACAGGTGAGATCCTCAACCAGATCCGCGCCCGGCAGCGCGACACCGCCCTCGAGATCGAGACCGCTTTCAAGAAGGCGGCGGAGGCCGAAGGGGCCACGCCCGAATGGCGTTGCCTCGAGGCGCGGCTCGCCACGATCGGCGAGCGACTGTGCGAAAGCGCGCGTGCCGCCGATCTGGTCCTCGTCATGCGCCCGGAGCGGGACGCGGCGGGCCGGCCGCAGGAGGAGCTGATCCGCAATGCCGGCCGGCCGGTGCTGATGATCCCGCAGGGCTACCAGCCCGCCGCGCTCGGCGCTTCGGCGGTCATCGGCTGGAGCGCCACCCGCGAGGCGACGCGGGCCGCGCATGACGCGGTCCTGTTGCTCGACAAGGGCGCCGAGGTCGTTCTGCTCAGTGTCGAGAGGGCGCCCGATCCGGGCGAACAGGACTATCCGGCCAACGAGATGGCGGCGATGTTCAGCCGGCACGAGATGAACGCGACCGTCACCCACCGGTCACCGGGAGGAAGCCGGATCGCGGAGGTGATCGAGCGCGAGGCTTTCGAGACCGGCGCGAGCTTCATCGCCACCGGGGCTTTCGGTCACTCCAAGGCCTATGACTTCGTGCTGGGCACCGTGACGCGTGACCTGATGCAGCGGGCCAAGCGCCCGGTGCTGTTCTCGAAGTAGAGCCGTCGCGATCCCGGGCTGCCTCTCGGGACACGGCGGAGAAGGGGGCGGCGCCCCGGTAGGGGGCGCCAATCGAGCCGAGCTCTGCGGCGGGGCTATGCCGATTGCCGGGCGCCCGCCGGGAACACCATCAGGTCGCAGGGCGGGGTCCTCAGGAAGTCGTCCTTCAGGCCGCGCATCGGTTCCGCACCGGTGAGAGCGACCAGATCGATGCTCCGGGCCGAAACCTCCTGACGGATGCGAAGGCGCGGATCGCCTTCGACGACGAACAGCTCGGTTTCGGTACCGAACCCCGCGCGGTCGCGGAAACGCGCAGCGGCGTGGGCGCTGTAGGTCGGCGCGACGCCCAGGCCGTGAGGTTCGTCGCAGGGATGGCTGACCGAAGATCGGGCGCGCTCGATCTGCATCAAGTCGATTTTGGAGTCCGGTGCGATCGCACGCAGGACCGGCATGGCCCGCTCGCTCGCCGGGCCTAGATCGACCGTCGCCAGGATGCGGCGATAGGGTGTCTCCGGATCGGAGACCGAGACCAGGACCGGCACGGGGCAGTCGGTCGCCAACCTCTCAACGAAGGTCCCGTTGAACATGTCGAGCCCGTTCGGGTGCACATGCTGCCCGACCACCAGCAGATCGGCCTTCTGCCGTTCGAGAACGGGATAGATGTCCTGCCAGGCGGTTGAATCGGTGCCGCTCACCTCCAGCGCTGGGCCGAAGCGGCATTGGACCCGGGCGCGCAGCGTATCGATGTAACCCTCCGCAAGGGCGGCGAAATGCTCTGCCTGATCCGGCTCTATCCGAAATCTGGCCGCATGGAAGATGTGCAGCCACGCGCCCGTGCGGGCCGCGATGGCAGCGCCCTTCAGGACGGCTTGGTTGCTCGCCTTGGAAAAGTCGGTCGCGGCTATGATCGTCCTCATGGGGCTCACCTGTCGGCTGATTTCGATGCAAGCCAATCTTCCTCTGTCCTGCGCCACGCCGCCTTGCGCCAGATCAAGCTCGCTGCTCCGCAAGGGCGTCGAACCCGGGCGCATTGGTCCTGTCGATGGTCGTGGCGGGGCCGTGACTTGGCAAGGCCGCAGTTGCTCGCGTGCACAGAGAGTCCGCTCCCGAAAAGGCAGCTCTTTTGACCCAAGTTCGCTCTTAGTTGACTGGTCAATGGCTTGTCGGCCCTTGCCCGCAGCTGCGCTTTCACGGTCAGAGCGGAGGGCCATTCGATCCGGAGTAGCAATTCGGCAGGATCCGGGCATGGGACGCGGGGTCGCGTCGCACCGCCCTACGCGATCTTGCCGTTCGATGGTAACATGGCCCCACCTTGCAAGGATCTCAGGCATGACCCCACGATTGGACCTGCGCTGTGCGGATTGCGGAATCCGTCACCGCGCCGTCTGCGCGCGATGCGACGAGGCCGAGCTGGCAAGGCTCGAGGAGGTCAAGTTCTATCGCCGCTACGAGGCCGGGCAGAAGATCGTCTGGGCCGGGGACGAACTGAGCTTCGTGGGCTCGGTCGTCTCGGGCATCGCGACCATGTCGCAGACGCTCGAGGATGGGCGGGTGCAGATGGTCGGCCTGCTGTTGCCGTCGGATTTCATCGGCCGTCCGGGCCGCGAAACCGCCCCCTATGACGTGACGGCCGCGAGCGACGTGACCCTATGCTGTTTTCGCCGCGCGCCATTCGAGCGGCTGCTCGCGGACATGCCGCATGTGTCGGGGCGGCTTCTGGAGATGACGCTCGATGAGTTGGACGCGGCGCGCGAATGGATGATGGTGCTCGGCCGCAAGACTGCGCGCGAGCGCATCGCGAGCCTTCTGGTCTCGGTCGCCCGGCGCGAAGCCAGCTTCGACCTGATGCCCCGCACCCACGACCTGCGCCTCGATCTGCCGCTGACGCGCGAAGCGATGTCCGAATATCTCGGCCTGACCATCGAAACCGTGAGCCGCCAGATCAGCCAGCTCGGCCGCGAAGGGGTGATCGCGCTCGACGACCGGCGACGCATTCTGATCCCCGACCTGGATCGGCTCATCGTCGAGACGGGAGACGACGTGGCCGTGGCTTAACGTCTTCCCGCCGCGCATACGGACTTGGCGTGAAACTGCGTATAACCGTTCGAAAGGGTGCAACGGTGCCGAATGAGACATGGTGCGCTGCAGCGGACGGCGTACGGCTTGGCCGACAGTACCAGATGCTCCAAGCATGGATCGCCGCGGTCTTGCTACTGCCTTTGAAGACCATCTTAGGGCCCCGTCAGTCAAAGCCGTAGTAGGGAGTGACGGTTGGACAGGACGTGTCCGGTCGAGAACCGGACCATCAAGTATAAATATCTTGGAACGAACCTGGCTGGGGCGGTAGGATTCTATTATAAGTTACTGATATCAATTAAGAATATAGCATAACGAAGTATATGGTGTCAACTGTCGGGCAAGCAAAACGCCTTCTGTGTCACAGTCTGTGCCGCAGTGCATCCGACAATTCGAAAGGAGCACTCGAAGGCTATCTGTAAGAGATGACCTCAGTGGCTCGAGTAGGCGAAGGGGACGTGATGAGCAGAGAACCCAGACCGTTGCCGCAGTCCGGACTGAGATCCCCTGAACTGACATTCCCACCCTTCGCTGCGAGCGCTCGATAGGTGGTG
Organism: Limimaricola variabilis; assembly: GCF_034371605.1. NCBI lineage: Bacteria > Pseudomonadati > Pseudomonadota > Alphaproteobacteria > Rhodobacterales > Paracoccaceae > Limimaricola > Limimaricola variabilis. Next base: position 3,039,442 of record NZ_CP139691.1, read on the forward strand.
TTCCTGCCAAGCTACGGGCAAGAAGGGCGGAAAGCGGACTTCTGCTGCTGTCCGTTCGAGCGGCAGCTCAGCGGACCTTGCCGACCTTCGCTGCATCTGCATGATTTCGGCCGCAGCTGCAAGGACCGCTCTGAGTGAGCGCGGGAAGCGGCCGTTCGCTACGCGCAACACGAACGGCCGCTTCGATGGTAGAGCTCAGACTCGCTTCCGGGAGGCTTCGAAGTCGGCCCTCAGAGGCGCGGTGTCGTAGATGATGGTCATCCGGGTGAAGCGCTGCCGGTCCTCGGTCAACTCGAAGACATCGACGCATTCGAACTCCACGACCTTGCCGCTGGCCAGGGTCCAGACGTAGCGGAAATGCAGAGCGACGGAGCGGCCTTCGAAAGAGCTGTCGAAGACGTTGAGGAGCGTCGTCTCCGACCGGGAGGTATCCGCGAAAAGCTCGGCGTAGAAGTCGTGCGCGGGCCGGACGCCGTAGAGCGGCGACACGATCTCGGCGTCGGGGGTGAAGAGGGCGCGCACGCCCTCCAGATCGCCCGTATTCAGGGCGTCGAGGTAGCGGTGGCAGAGGTCATCGAGGGTCATTCCGGTCTCCTTTGGGGAACCAAGCCCGGACGCCTCTGAACCGATCGAGCCGCCCATGGGCGGCGGCTTCTCTGATCGTCACGCACCATCGAGCCGCCGTCAGGGACGGCGGTAATAGCTCGAAGTCTGATGGCAACGGATCATGGGGTCTCGGTATCGGTCCCATCGAGACCTGTCAAAAACATTCGCCCTTGCCAGAAGACCGATGACAATTCTCCGGGGCGGCGCAGCGGCATTCATTGGCCGGGCCTCCAAACTCCTGCGACAGGCGACCGCTTACTCGCTCCATCCCGCATGACCGGACAGCCGGGCGATCAGAAAGTCCATGAAGATCCGGGTTTTCGGGGTCAGCACGTTGGTACGGGGATAGACCAGCCACAGCACGGAGCGGTCGTTCAACTTCTACTCTGGCAGAACCCGGACAAGCCGGCCCGACGTTGTTGCACATCTCGGTGAGGAGGACCCGCTTAGTGAATCCCCTTCACCGATATGTGCAACAGCGCCGCGATAGGGTCAATTTTTGAAGAAGACCGCCATCACCGCAGCGCTAATCAGTCGGCCCTCTTTAGCTGACCTTCACCCGGTATTACCCCCCCGAGGGCAGTGTCCCCCGTCAGCGCCTCTGGGACATCTGAGTTGATTTTGTAGCGGAGGGTTTCTGGCTCATCGTAACCACCGAGGAGTGGAGATGAGACAGAAACCCGGAACAGCCAGACCGACGGCGGAGTCGCTGGTGAAGGACATCCGTCGGCGCACGCGGAAGCACCATTCAGCCGAGGAGAAGATCCGTATCGTCCTGGATGGGCTGCGAGGCGAAGACAGCATTGCCGAACTCTGCCGGCGCAAGGGGATCGCCACGAGCCTCTATTACAGTTGGTCGAAGGAGTTCCTCGAGGCCGGCAAGAAGCGTCTCGCGGGCGACACGGCCCGCCAGGCCAGCAGCCCCGAGGTCAGGGAGTTGCGGCACGAGGCCTCGGCGCTGAAGGAGGCGGTGGCCGATCTCACCCTGGAGAACCGCCTGCTCAAAAAAAGCATGCTCGGGGATGGGGGAGACGAGGCATGAGATATCCCGCCTCCGAGAAGCTCGAGATCATCCGGCAGGTGGAGCGGTCACACCTGCCGGCGAAACGGACGCTCGACATGATCGGCGTGCCGCGCACGAGCTTCTACCGCTGGTATGATCGCTACCTGTCGCTTGGCCCCGCCGGGCTCGAGGACCGGCCCTCGCGACCGAGCCGGGTCTGGAACCGAATTCCCGACAAGGTGCGCGAGCAGATCGTCGAGCTGGCCCTGGAGCAGCCCGAGCTGTCACCGCGGGAGCTCGCCGCCCGCTTCACCGACACCCGTCGCTACTTCGTGTCCGAGGCCAGCGCCTACAGGGTTCTGAAGGCCCATGACCTGATCACCAGCCCGGCCTTCGTGGTGATCAAGGCGGCGGACGAGTTCCACGAGAAGACGACCCGGCCGAACCAGCTCTGGCAGACCGACTTCACCTATCTGAAGGTCATCAGCTGGGGCTGGTTCTACCTCTCGACCATCCTCGACGACTACAGCCGCTACGTCGTCGCCTGGCGGCTCTGCACGACGATGAAGGCTTCGGATGTGACCGCGACGCTGGAAGATGCCCTGGCCGCCTCGGGCTGCGACCGGGCCACCGTCGCCCACCGGCCCCGGCTGCTCAGCGACAATGGCAGCAGCTACATCTCCGGGGAGCTGGCCGGTTGGCTCGGTGACAAAGGCATGGACCATGTGCGCGGCGCCCCGAACCACCCCCAGACCCAGGGCAAGATCGAGCGCTGGCACCAGACCCTGAAGAACCGCATCCTGCTCGAGAACTACTACCTGCCCGGGGCGCTCGAAGAAGCCGTGGCGGCTTTCGTCGACCACTACAACCATCACCGCTACCACGAGAGCCTCGGCAATCTCGCCCCTGTCGACGTCTATCTCGGCAGGGCCGACACCATCCTCAATCGACGAAAGGAGATCAAAGCCAGGACGATCGAAAAGCGCCGTTCGCTGCATCGCCAGACGGCGGCATGAACCGAACCTTGAACGAGCCAGACCCTCCGTTCGACATCAGACCATCGTGTCCCAAATCATCTGACGACGGACAGGACAGAGCGGAAGAAGTGGACAGGCTCAATGCCTCGGGGCCTTACTCCGGCGCAAAGGTTCAAGCAGGTCCAGCAGGATCTCGAGAGGATCGCCGAATACTATGGCGGCTGGATGCCTGAAGGCACACGCAATACTTGGCTGCATCTGTTCGGTGTCAGCCTCAGCCACCAAGTGGATGTCGGCGATGTAGAGGGCTTCGTGGAGGCGGCCGCCGCTTGCGTGACGCCTGGCCTCGACGAAAGCGATGTTCGCGCGATCGCCAGGCAGGCCAAAGAGAAGGCCCAACTGCCCCGCACCTCGAACCCCCGTTTGGACGGCCGCTATCATTACCCCGGCCATGGCATCGCCGATCGGCTTGGCATCACCGCCGATATGGCATGGGAGCTTGGGCTGCGGCAGATCGTTCCTCTGGCCGAGCTGAAGCGCCGCAGGGCCGACAAGGAGCGGCAACGGCGTGCCAAGGCAGGCGCACTATCCCGCGCCGAGTGGCTCGATCAGAATAACGCCTCCCGCACCAAGCCATGGGAGCAACTCGGGATCGGCAGGACGAAGTATTACCGGCTGAAGAAGGCCGGATTGCTCGAGGATCTCGTTGCCGAACAAAGCGGACAGGTCCGTGCCCGCAACAGGGGCGTAGCCATAGCCGTAGCCCCCACCGGGGGCGAAGAGACGAGGTCCAGACAGGCAGAACCCAACCAGCAGGCGCAGGCGGCGCAGGAACCGAAAAACGGCCCAACAGGCGAAGGGCACCCACGGCTTTGCAGTCGACGGACCTCATCGCGACGAGAGGTCCATCGGCAGCAAAGGCCGGGATGCTCAGCCAAGAAGGAAGATCAGAAAGGGAAACGGAAAGAGCGGACTTGTGGCCCGGCAATCCCGCCGGGCACTTCCTCATCGGGAGTTTTACCATGTTCGACTGTTACGACCCCGCTCTCGCCGCGCTCCAGACCTTCCTTCGCGGCCGCTCGGAAGCACTGCAGAGCGCAGCCTTGCTTCTGGGCGGCCAACCTGCGCTCAAGGCGACCCAAGGGCTTCTCGACGAGGTCCGTGCGTCTACGGCGCTCTCACGGCGTCTACAGCGCGATCTCGGGAAGCTGCATGCGCTCCTCTCGTTGGAGCATGTGCAGGACCCCGACCGTCCGGAGGCAGGCTACTTCGCGGCGATCGATCCGTCATGGTCGTGCGTCGAGGAGATCTGTCTCCTCGCAGACGAACTGGCGGAAGTGTTCGATGCGGTCATACCGACCGAAGCGCTGACGCTAGCACCAAGGGCTGCCTGAGCGGCTCCTCACGTCAGCCCAAACAAGGATGGGCTGGCGTCTTGTCAGGCGTCGCCTCCTGCGGCGCCCAGAACTCGAGGATCCGAAGATGGATGATATCGAGACACTCATGATCGACTACGTGCAGTTCGGCCGCATTTTTGCCGATCGCTGGAAGGCCATGAACCTGGCCGACGAGATCGAAGACCTGCCGGGCGGCATTGATCTATACGTGCGTCGCCTGGAAACGCGCCGGGCGTGTCCCGAAGAAGGCGAGGATGTCGCTGCAATGCTGCCGCGGCAGCTTCAAGCCGTCCGCAAAGCCACTTTGGCGGCCAAGGACGCGGCAGATCCCACCAGCGGTGAGCGGATTTCACTCGATAAGAAACTGAACGATATCGGCGAGCTTTGCCGCGCATGGCAGAAACTGTCTGCGCTCAGGGGCTCGATCCTGGACCGTAAGGCCGCACGAATGCTCTGTGAACCTGATTGAGATGCTACATAACCTTTCAGCAAGCTCGGTTTCGCGCTCGCTGAAAGGTCGTGACGCCCTCAGGTGCCTCGTCGCCCATCAAGCCAAGGCCTGAAGGTGTTCAAATGCGGCCCGCTTCATTGCATTGGCCGGCAGGCGAAGCGAACGCAACGCCAGAATCTTCTTCAGGTCCTTGGCCGCTCGCTGAACCTGATCCCCCGTTTGGCTGTCTTCACGAACAAAGTCGAAAACGGGCTGTGTGCTCTTGTCGTCCTTGATAACGACGGTTGCCGCTTCGCCGTCGTCGGTCAGGGTCACCTCGACTTCGAGGTTGTCCGTCCGGGCCAGATTGGAACGGAGAATGACTGGGAAGCCGTAATGACGCTTGCGGCCGATCTCGATCTTGAAGTCAGCCTTGTCGATTGCGGCCTTGAGGTCCTTCGTGTTGTGCGCGGTGTAATGGATGTTGAGAACGGTGCCATGCTTGTGCCCGGCAATTGCCTGCCGTTGACCATCGGTGACATCCGCACTGCGCAGCATGCTCGAGAGAGTTTTCCGCATGGCGTAGAAATCTTCGTCGAAATCACCGAGGCCAAGGTGATCAAGGATACGGCGGAAATGCTTTCCAAAGGCGCTGGTGACGTCGCCCTTCGTCGAACGCCTGACGGCCTCGGGGAACAGGAGAACGCCATGTTCGTCGGGCAGGGCCTGGAACCACTCGACGAAGCCGAGGTCGAGGAGGAGCTGGGGAAGCGGGACGATACGGTTGGCGTCTTCGGTTTTTCCTGTGTTTGCCGGACCCGATGCGATTGCAAGGCAGAAATGCCCGTTCCGGAGGCGGACATCGGTCCGCTTGAGAAGGAGGATCTCCTCGATCCGGGAACCCAGCGTCAAGACGATCAGCGGCACCCAGTAGGTTGCATCGCGGATGATATGATTGCCGCGGCGCCAGCGGCGGGCAGAGGAAAAGCATCCCGTGAAGATCGGCGATGTGAGAAATGCGGTGAGACGCTCCTCGGACCATGGCATCCGGAGCTTGGGCTTGGTGACGCGAACATAAAGTTCGTCCTGGGGGGCTTGCGCGGCCAAGTGCCGTTCCACTTCCTTATAGGACAGCATGTCCATCTGCGGAGCACCGAGGTCCCGCGCGCTTACGAGCATGCGGTTCAGGGCATCGCGCTTGTTCTTCAAAGTGGACATAGTCAGCCGCGGGGTGAGCTTCTCGGCCAGGATCGCGCGCTTCTCGGCATTCGAGATGTCGGTCCGGTGGCGGAGTTCCTCGGTTACGAGAAAATCCGCGGCATCGGCGGCTTCAATCTCATCGTTCTTCAGAACGACAGCCGCCTCGGACTTAAAGCGGTTCTTGCCGTGACCCTTGCCTTGCTTCTTCGGGAGGCGCGCCATCCAGGCGAAGAAAGCCTTCTGGCGTTCCTTGGTAATCGCGGTGACCGGAACATCGCCGAAGAACTCCAGCGCGACCCGGGCGATCGCGTCGATGTTCCCCTTCATGGAGGGGGTGGGGTGGTTCTTCAGGGTCTGCTCCCAGGCCTGCGACAGCAGCACCGGCGCCTGCACGAAGGTGTCGAAGTCGTCGATCCCGTGCGCCGCGCGCAGATCGACTGAGGAGGGACGGACGTCGTCGCCTTCAAGCACATGGATTTCGACGTCGTTCAGGCTGCGCTTCAAATTCATGGCCTGGCTGCCGAGATCGGCAGTCATGGGCTCGGGCAGGGGGAGCGACACCAGTTCGCTGGCCTTCTGCAAAAGGGCTTGAACGGCGCTCCAGTCCTGGCGCCGGGAGGCGCGACGGAGCGCCTTGTTCTCGACTTCCAGCTTCTCGATCCGCGCATCCAGCTCGTCATCGGAGGCACCGCCCATGGCATTCTGCTCGTCGAGGATGCGAGCGAGTTCGGTGCGCAGAATCTCCGTGAGAAGGCTCTTGGCATCGGCGGGGGCGAGCAGGTTGTTCTTCAGTGCGTCCACGATCTTCTGTCCCTCTGTCTCGTAGACCGTGAGCAGCGCGGCTGAGCGCTTCACGGCGTCGAGGGGGACGTCGGTTCGCAGGGACAGACAAAGAAAAAGTTTGGATCGCTGGTTTGACTCGGTCCTTGGCAGCCGCTTCCGAAAATAAAAGACCCGCCCGCGGCGCAACAGGTAGGGCCCGGCATGGTGGCGGGCGCGTCGGCGGCGTCTGGCGGGCTGGGATGACCGCGGCGGTGTCACATCATGTGTCACACGCGGTGTCACAGCCGCGGACGGCTGTAGCACATGATTCGATTCAGAGGGCTTCGCGGCTCTGATTTCATTGGGTTTTTGGGAAAACCTGGCTGGGGTGGTAGGATTCGAACCTACGGTACACGGTACCAAAAACCGCTGCCTTACCACTTGGCTACACCCCAGCAGGTGTGGCGGCTGTCTAACCTTGTCGGTGGGCGGCCGCAAGAGTGGGAGAGGCAGTTTTTGCGCTTCGCCGGGGCATTTTTCGAGATGCCCCGGCGGAAGGCGGCGGTGCCCGGCCGGTGGTCCGCCGGGCGGCACGGTCAGAGGCGGATCGGGTCGGACTTCGCGAGGCGATCGAAGCCCATCAGCGTCTTGACCAGCTTCGGCATGGCGTCGAGCGGCACCATGTTCGGGCCGTCCGAGGGGGCGGTGTCGGGCGCCTCGTGGGTCTCGATGAACACCGCCGCGATTCCGAGGCTCACGGCGGCGCGCGCCATCACCGGGGCAAACTCGCGCTGGCCGCCCGAGGCGCCGCCCAACCCGCCGGGCTGCTGCACCGAATGGGTCGCGTCCATCACCACCGGGTAGCCGGTCTTCATCATCTCGGGCAGCGACCGCATGTCGGCCACTAGCGTGTTGTAACCGAAGGAGACGCCGCGCTCGGTGAGCAGGATGCGGCGGTTGCCGGTCGAGGCGATCTTCTCGGCGACATTGGCCATGTCCCACGGCGCGAGGAACTGGCCCTTCTTGACGTTGATCACCGCCCCGGTCTCGCCCGCCGCCAGCAGCAGGTCGGTCTGGCGGCACAGGAAGGCCGGGATCTGAAGGATGTCGGCGACTTCGGCGACAGGCACGCAGTGATCGGCGCCGTGGATGTCGGTCAGCACCGGGCAGCCGATGGCGCGCTTGACGTCCTCGAGCACCTTGAGCCCGGCCTCCATCCCGAGGCCGCGCTTGCCCGAAAGCGAGGTGCGGTTGGCCTTGTCGTAGCTGCCCTTGAATACGAACTGCGCGCCATGTGCCGCGCAGGCCTCGGCCATGCGGCCGGCGATCATCTGGGCGTGGTCGGACGATTCGAGCTGGCACGGCCCGGCGATCAGGGTGAGGGGATGGTCGTTGCCGACGGTGAGCGGGCCGATGGAGACGTCGATCATGGGGCAGGGGCCTTTCGGGTGGCTGTCGCCCCCGGTCTAGCGCGCGCGAGGGGCGGCGTCACGCGCCGCCCGCAAGCCACCTCAGCTCGAGACCTGTTCGCGCAGGATCGAGACGGTGAGCGACAGCATCAGGTAGATGCCCGAGAAGATCAGGAAGGCCAGCGCCGTGTTCTCGACCGCCCGGGGGTAGGTCGCCTCGTCCGGGGCCACCGGCTCGACCCCGAGCGACAGGTAGCGCACCTGCCGGTTGGCCTCGATCTGGGCCGCTTCCATCTGCTGCAGCGCCTGCTGCACCAGGAGCGTCTGGAAGCCGTAATCCTCCTCGGCCAGCCGCAGCTCGGTGTTGCGCGCGGCGAGGGAGGCGCCCTGCTCGGAGGCCTCGGTCATCTCGCGGCGCAGATCCGAGATCAGCGCCTCGATCCCCGCGATCTGGCTGCGGACCGAGTTGACCTGCGCCTCGTTGGGGCGGCGCACGCCGAGCCGGGTCTGCAGTTCGAGCTGCAGCTGCTGGCGCTGGGTCTCGAGCGCCGAGATCTGCTGGGTGCGGGCCGCGGTTTCGCCCACCGGGTCGATCTGCTGCACCTCCTGCTGGATGCGCAGCCAGTTGGCCAGCGCGTCGGCGCGGCGCGCCTCGGCCGCCTCGTAGCTGTCGCGCGCACCCTGCATCTGGTCGTTGCGCAGCCGCGAGGTGAGCTGGTCGACCTGCTCCTCGGCATAGCCCAGCAGCGCCTCGGAGAAGCGTTGCGACGTCTCGGGATCGGGCGCGATCACCTCCATCTTCACGATGCCCTCGGTCGGGTCGTAGGAGATCTTCACGTGATCCTGGTAGAGCGCGTAGGCGGCCTCGTTGGTCGCCGGCTGCGGCAGGCGCTGCAGCGGGTCGATCTCGGGGTCCGAGAACACCTCCTTGAAGCCCTCCTCCTCGTCGAGCCGCACCATCGCGGCGCGCGAGGTGAGGTAGGACTGCACGGTGATGCTGTCCTGCTGGGTCGCCATCGAGGTGCCCTGGAACATCCCGCCCAGCCCCGCGCCGGATTGCGGCTCGGCCTGCTGGATCACGAATTCCGAACGGGTGGCGTACATTGGCGTCGCCACGACGAAGAAATAGTATCCCGCCACCACCGTCGGCAGCAGCACGAACAGCGCCAAGCGCAGCATCAGCAGCCCCATCCGGCGGCGACGACGCCGCGCGAGATCGCGCTGGATGCCGCGGATCTCCGAGGCGCGGCGCTCGGCCGTGTCGGAGGGGATCACCCGCTCGGTCGAGGGCAGGTCGCGGCTCCGGTCGGGGACGGTGGAGGGCAGCTGCACCCGCGGCTCAGACGTGATCTCTTCCATGGCGGTCTCCTGTGCCGGGACCACCAGCTCGATGATGTTGGACCGCTGGAACGGATCGATGCCGAGATCGCGCAGCTGGCGCACCGCGTCGAAATCCGAGGTGATGTCGAGGCCCTGCTTCTGCGCCACCCGGCGGGCCATGCGCAGCTGCCGTCCCGTCAGCCCCTCGCGGCGGATCCGGTCGATCTGCTGCGCCACCTCGTCATTGCCGTCGCCATCGCCGGGCGCGGTTTCGGGCATCTGCTGCTGCAAGGGGTGCATCGCCATCGCCGAGGCGGCACGCGCGGCGGCCTCGGCGGCCTGCTCCTCGGCGCGGGCCGGATCGGCGGGGCGGGGGGTGAGCGGCGCGCCGGCGCGCAGCCGGTAGCGGGTGACCCTAGGCGGAGTAGTCATAGAGCTCGCGCGCCTCCTCGAGTGTGTCGAACATGTGCAGCTTGCCGTTCCGCAGCACCGCCGCCTGCCGGGCAAACCGCTCCAGCGTCTGCGGCTGGTGCGAGACGATGATCACCGTCGTGGTCTCGAGCCGCTCGCGCAGGATCTCGCCGGCCTTGCGGTTGAACTCCGCATCGGTGGTCTGGGGCATGCCCTCGTCGATCAGGTAGATGTCGAAATCGAGCGCCAGCATCAACGAGAAGGTGAAGCGCGCGCGCATGCCCTGGCTGTAGGTGCCGACCGGCCGGTCGAAATACTCGGCGATGCCGCAGAGCCAGCGGCAGAAGGCCTCCACGTAGTCGGGGTCGAGCCCATAGAGCCGGGCGATATAGCGGGCGTTCTCGCGGGCGCTGTGGCGCGGCACCACCCCGCCCATGAAGCCCAGCGGAAAGGAGATCCGGCTGCCGCGGGTGATCCGGCCCTCGTCGGGCTTCTCCAGCCCGGCCATCATGTTGATCAGCGTGGTCTTGCCGGTGCCGTTGGGCGCCAGGATGCCGAGCGAACGGCCAAGCTCCACCCGGAACGACGCCCGGTCGAGGATGATCTTGCGCTGCTTGCCGGTCCAGAAGGACTTGCTGACCTGATCGAATTCGAGCATCGGCTTTCCCGTTCGGCCTTTCCCCGTGCCTCAACCCATGATGCGGCATCGGGGTCGGCCTACCCCGGTGTAACCATGGTTTATGGCGAAAGGGCGCCAAAATCCTTACCAAAGCGGGGGAATGTTTCCCCCGACCGCCCCGAACCACCGCTGCCTGCGGCGAAACCGTGGCGCGCCTCGCGCGTTTGTCGACGAACCCCCTCCAATGGAGTCGCGACATGCGCAAATTCGTCAAGTACTTCGCTCTCTACAAGCTGGCCCGCAAGGTGCTTCGCCGCGGCCGGCGGGTCTGAGCCCGCTCTTGCGCGGGGGCGGCAGGCACATAGATCGGGCCCATGGATCAACTTCGTGCCGATCTTTCCGCCTGCCGCCTCTGCGCGGATCGTTTCGCGGCCACCGCGACGCGGCACGCGCCGCGCCCGGTGGTCTGGTTTCGCCCCGGCGCCCGGCTGCTGATCGCCAGCCAGGCACCGGGGCTTCGCGTTCACGAGGCGGGAACGCCGTTCTGGGACCGGTCGGGCAAGCGGCTCCGCGACTGGCTCGGCATGGACGAGGACACCTTCTACGACCGTTCGCGCGTCGCCATCGTGCCGATGGCCTTCTGCTTTCCGGGTTATGACGCCAAGGGGTCGGACCTGCCGCCGCCGCCGGTCTGTGCGCGGGTCTGGCGTGACCGGGTTCTGTCCGAGCTGACCGATATCCGTCTCACCGTGCTGATCGGTGGTGCAGCGATGAACTGGCATCTGGGTCGCGGCCCCGGCGTGACCGAACGGGTGCGCGCCTGGCGCGACTACGCCCCCGATGTCTTCCCCTTGCCTCACCCGTCCTGGCGCAATACCGCATGGCTCAAGCGCAACCCCTGGTTCGACGAGGAGGTGCTGCCCGCCCTGAAGGCGCGCGTGCGCGAGGTGATGGAGGAGTGACGCATGGAAACCGGTCTCGATCTGGCCGCGGCCGAGATGGACGCCGCCCCCGAGGATGACGCGGCGCGGCTGCGCTTCTACGGCCGTCTCGCGGATGCCGAACTCTACCTGCTGCTCGCCGAGGAGGCGGGCGAGGAAAGCGTGACCCCCGCGACCCTCGAAGAGGGCGGGCAGGTCTACGCGCTGGCCTTCGACCGCGAGGAACGGCTGTCGGACCACGCGGGCACGGCTGCCTTTCACGCCGCCGTGCCGGGTCGCGCACTCGCCCAGATCCTCGGCGCGCAGGGGCTCGGCCTCGCGCTCAACCCCGGTTTCGCCTCGGCCCGGCTGTTGCCGCCCGAGGCGCTGGGCTGGCTCGCCGAGACGCTGACCCACGCGCCGCAGGAGGCCGCCGATCGCCCGGTCGCTGTCAATCCGCCCAAGGATTTTCCCGAAGATCTGCTCGCCGCACTGGACCAGAAGCTGACCTCGGCGCGCGGGCTGGCGCGCGAAGCGTTCCTTGTGCGGGTCGAATATGCCGATGGGCGCGAGGCGCCGCTGCTGGCCTTCCTCGATCCGGCGCCGATGGCCGAACGCGGCCTCGCCGTCGCGGTGGGCGAGGCGCTGACCTTCTCGGGGCTGGAGGAGGGTGCGCTCGACGTGACCTTCCTCGCCTCCGAGAGCGAGACGGCGCGCCGCATCGCCCGCGTCGGCCTGCGCCTGAAGCTGCCGCAGCCCCATGTGGCGACCGGCCCCAAGGCCCCGGGCAGCGATCCGGACAAGCCGCCGCGCCTGCACTGAGGCGTCAGTAGCCGCGCGCCCGATCGACCTCGAACAGGAGCGGCTCGCCAGCCTCGGCGCGGCGGATGTTCTCTGCGATCACCCGTGCCGCCGTGGCGGGCCGGGTGGCCGAGGCGACATGCGGCGTCACCGTGACCCGCGGATGGGCCCAGTAGGGGTGCTCGCGGGGCAGCGGCTCGGTGCGGAACACGTCGAGCGTGGCGTGACCGATCCGGCCCGCATCGAGCGCCTCGAGCAGCGCCGCGTCATCGATCAGCGCGCCGCGCCCGGGGTTGATCAGCGCCGCGCCCGGCGCCGGCAGCGCGAGGCGCGCGGCATCCAGTAGACCCTCCGTCTCGGGCGTCAGCGGCAGCAGCGCGACGATGATCTCCGCCCCCGTGAGGGCGGTGGTCAGCCCGTCCTCGCCCGACAGGCAGCGCAGCCCCTCGATCCGCTTGGGCGTCCGGCTCCAGCCGGTCACCGGAAATCCCAGCCCGGCCAGCGTCGTCGCGCAGGCGCAGCCCAGCGCACCCAGCCCCAGCACCGTGACCGGCCGGTCTGCGGCCAGGGGCGGCGGCACCGGGGTCCAGTCGCGTTCGGGGTTCACCACATGCGCATCCATCCCGAGATGGTGGCGCAGCACGTGGCCGGTCACGTATTCGACCATGCCGCGTTCGAGGCCGGCATCGACCATCCGTGTCAGCGGCTGGGTCAGCGTGGCATTGCCGACGATCCGCTCCACCCCGGCCCAGAGCGACAGCACCGCGCGGATGCGGGTAAAGGGCGTGAAGTCGCGCAGATCGTCATTCGGGGCATAGACGATGTAGTCGACCGTATCGGGCGCCGCCTCGCGTACCACCTCGGCCGTGATCCCGGCATGGGCCAGGGCGGAGGGCAGCAGGTCGCGATAGTCGGCCCAGTCGCTCTCGGGGGCGGAGAACAGGATATTCATGTCACCTCGGCTTGTGGACATGCGCGCTCTGCACCAGCCCGAAGGCCAGCAGCAGCACCAGCATCGCCGATCCGCCATAGCTCACCAGCGGCAGCGGCACGCCCACCACCGGGGCCAGACCCATCACCATCGACATGTTGACCGCGAAGAACAGGAAGAAGGTCATCGCGATGCCGATCGTCACCAGCGAGGCGAAGCGGTCGCGGTTGTTCACAGCCGAGACGAGGCAGAAGAAGATGATCAGCGCGTAGAGCGCGAGCAGCGTGGAGGCTCCGACGAAGCCGAACTCCTCGGCCAGCGTGGTGAAGATGAAGTCGGTGTGCTTCTCGGGCAGGAAGTTGAGCCGCGATTGCGTGCCCTGCATGAAGCCGCGCCCGGTCCAGCCGCCCGATCCCAGCGCGATCTTGGCCTGGGTGATGTGGTAGCCCGCCCCGAGCGGGTCGTTCGACGGGTCGAGGAAGGTGTCGATCCGGCGGTACTGGTAATCCTTGAGGAGCTGCCAGGTCGTGCCGCGCGAGGCGAAGACGGCATAGATCGTGCCGACTCCGGCGGCGATCACGGTGGCAAAATAGGCCCAGTGGACGCCCGCCGCGAACATCACCGTGGCGCCGCCGATCAGCAGCAGCAGCGCCGTGCCCAGATCGGGCTGGGCCAGCGTCAGCAGCGTCGGGATCGAGATGAACACCACCGGCAGCAGCACCCAGAACGGATGCGATGTCCGCCTGAGCGGCAACCAGTCGTAATAGGCGGCGAGGAACATCACGAGGCTGATCTTCATCAGCTCGGAGGGCTGCAGCCGGATCGGGCCGAGATCGATCCAGCGCTGCGCGCCCATGCCGACCTCGCCGAACATGTCGACCGCGACCAGAAGCGCCAGCGAGCCGCCATAGGCGATCAGCGCCATGTTGCGCCAGAACCAGATCGGCACCATCGCGACCACCAGCATCGCCACCATGCCGACGCCGAAACGCTTGAGCTGCGGCTCCATCCACGGCGTCGCCGAGCCGCCGGCCACCGAGTAGAGCATCAGGAAGCCGAAGCTCGACACGGCGGCGAGCAGCAGGATCACCGGCCAGTTCAGGTAGAGCAGCTTGCGAAAGCCGGTCGGGACGAACTTGGCGTTGGTCTCTAGGTAGCTCATCTCAGGCCCTGTCCGACGCGGTCATGCCGCGCGCCACGTGGTTCTCGATCCGCTTCTGCTGCTCGGCGATCGCGTCGCGCAGGTTGGAGGGATAGGCCTCCAGCGGCGGGGGGCCGTCATAGAGGGCCTGCAGCGTCACGTCGCGGGCGATCGGCGCGGCGACCGACGAGCCGCCGCCGCCATGTTCGACCACCACCGACACCGCGAAGCGCGGGTTGTCATAGGGCGCGAAATTGACCCACAGCGCGTGGTCGCGCCGTTCCCAGGGCAGGTCGGCGTTGGAGGTGACGCCGCGCGCCCGTTCCTCGGCGGTGATCCGGCGCACCTGGCTGGTGCCGGACTTGCCCGCCATCTGCATCCCCTCGGCCACGATCCGCGCTCCGAAGCCGGTGCCGCGTTGAGCGTTGGAGACGTCGAACATCGCCGCGCGCACCCGGCGCAGGAAATTCTCGTTGAGGCCCATCGGCTCGCCCGCGCCGGAGGGCTGGATCACGCCGCCCACCGAGTGCACCAGCCGCGGCCGCACGTCGCGGCCGGTCGCCAGACGGGCCGACATCACCGCCAGCTGCAGCGGCGTCGCCAGCACGTAGCCCTGGCCGATCGAGGCGTTGACCGTGTCGCCGATCCGCCACGCCTCGCCGTAGCGGTCGCGCTTCCACTGCGTGTCGGGGGCCACGCCCATGCTCACCGCCGACATCGGCACGTCGTGCTCGACGCCGACGCCGAGACGGCGGGCCATTTCGGCGATGCGGTCGATGCCGATCTTCTGGCTGACCTCGTAGTAATAGACGTCGCAGCTCTCCTGCAGGGAGCGGTGCATGTTGACGTTGCCGTGCCCGCCGCGCTTCCAGCAGTGGAAGCGGGTGCCGCCCACCTCGGTATAGCCGGGGCAGTACTCGGTGTCCTCGGGGCCGACGAGCCCCGATTCCAGCGCCGCCATGGCGACCACCATCTTGAAGGTCGAACCGGGCGGGTAGGCGCCCTGCACGGTCTTGGCCGAAAGGGGGCGGTACTTGTTTTCGTTGAGCGCCCGCCAGTCGGGACCGGAGATGCCCCGCACGAAGAGGTTCGGGTCGAAGGTCGGCGCGGAGGCCACGGCGCGCAGGTCGCCGCTCTCCAGATCCATCACCACCACCGAGGCGCTCTCGCCCTCGAGCCGTGCCTCGGCGTAGCTCTGCAGCCGGCTGTCGATGGCGAGCTGGATATCGGCGCCCGACTTGCCTTCCTCGCGGTCGATCTCGCGCATCACCCGGCCGGCAGCGTTGACCTCGATCCGCTTGGTGCCGGCGCTGCCGCGCAGCACGTCCTCGTATTTCGCCTCGACCCCGGTCTTGCCGATCTGGAAGCGCGGGATCTGCAGCAGCGGGTCGGGATCCTCCATCTTTGAGAGGTCGTAATCCGAGACCGGGCCGACATAGCCCACCACATGCGCGGTGTCCGAGCCGCGCGGGTAATGCCGCGACAGGCCGACCTCGGCGGTGATGCCGGGCAGGGCGGGGGCGTTGACGGTGACCTTGGCGACGTCGTCCCACGGCACCCGCTCGGCCACGGTGACCGGCACGAAGGCGGGGCGGCGGGCCATCTCGGCCTTGGCGCTTTCGACCTCCTCGGGCGACAGGTTGATCAGCCGCGCCAGCCGGTCGAGCGTGTCATCGACATCGCCCGCATCCTCGCGGGTGATGATGACGCGGTAGTTCTGCTCGTTGACCGCGAGCGGCACGCCGTTGCGGTCGAACACCAGCCCGCGCGCCGGTGCGATCAGCCGCATGTTGATGCGGTTCTCCTCGGCGAGGCTGCGATAGATGTCGCCCTCATCGACCTGCATCGAGCGCATCCGCCAGCCCAGCACGCCGACCATGGCGAGCTGCGAGGCGCCGATCACCAAGCTGCGGCGCCCGATGCTGCGCGCACTTTGCTGGGTTTCCTTGGGGGGACGTTTCATGTCGAGATCCTCCGTCGGGAGTCGATCTGGCCGCGGCCGATGCCCAGAATCCAGCGCGCCGCGAAGGCCACCACCGGGTAGGCCAGCGCCGTGGCGAGCGCCTGGCTCACCACTAGGGTCCAGGGCGGTGCCGGGATCACCGCGATCCATAGCACGAACTGCGTCGCCGCGAGGATGCCCGCGATGGCCAGCGCCGCGGCCAGCCATTCGGCGGCAAAGCCGCCGGCGCGCAGCCGGACATGCCTCCGCCGCAGCATCTCGGTCGCGATCACCGTCAGCGCGGCGCCGAGCCCCGGGGGCCGCTGGAACAGGAAATCGACCAGCAGCACCACTGCCGCGATCAGCCAGACCGGCACCAGCTCCGGGCGGCGGATCGTCCAGAGCAGCAGCGCGGCGAGCAGCAGGTCCGGCCCGGCCCAGCGCGGCGGCAGCGTGTCGAGCGGCAGCAGCCGCAGGAAGACCAGCGCCAGCGCCAGCGCGGCGAAGCCCGCCCGTCCGATCCAGAGCCGGGCCTGACGCGGGCTAGCCATCGGGGGTCTCCGCGCCGGGATCGGAGGTTTCGTCCACCGCGCCCGCGAGGCTCTCCGGTGCCGGGGCCGGCGGGCCGAACATCTCGCGCGGCTCTGGCACGATCAGTCGGCCGGTCTCGTCGACGGTCTCGGCCTGATGGCTGCGCAGCACCCGCAGGAACTCAAGCCGGCCGTAATCGGCGGCGAGCCGGATCCGCAGCCGGCCATCGGCGCCCAGCGCCACCTGGCCCACCAGCAGGTCGGCCGGGAACATGCCGCCATCGCCCGACGACACCACCCGGTCGCCGGGGCGCACCAGATCGGGGTTCTCGAGGAAGTCGATCGGCGGGTAGAGCGTGTTGTCGCCCGCCAGGATCGCCCGCTGGCCCGAGGGCTGGATCGTCACTGGGATGCGCGAGGAGGTGTCGGTCAGCAGCAGCACGCGGCTGGTGCCCTGACCTACCCCCGAGATCCGGCCGACCAGCCCGATCCCGTCCATCGCAGGCCAGCCATCGAGCACGCCGTCGCGGGCGCCGACATTGACCAGCACCGACTGCCGGAAGGGCGAGCCGCTATCGGCCATCACCACGCCGGTGATGTAGGTCAGCCGCGGGTCGAGCCGGACGTTGTTGAGATCAAGCAGCTTGGCGTTCTCCTGCTCCAGCTGCAGCGCCGCCTCGCGCCAGGCACGCATCTGCTGCAGCTCGCGCCGCAGCTGCTGGTTCTGCTCGTGCAGATGCGCGTAGCTCTGGAAGTTGGAGGCCATGACGGCGAGGCCGGTGACCGGCGCCAGTGCCCAATCGAAGGAGGGCAGAACCCGGTCGATCACCTCGGCGCGGATACGCTCGACCCGCGGGCTGTCTATCCGCCACAGCGCGAACAGCGCCACGAGCGCCAGCAGCAGCAGCCCGACCAGCAGCCTGCGGATCGGTCGGGCGAAGGTCTCGCCATTGTGTCGTGCTTTCGCCAAGGAGCGGGCACCCCCTCGTCATCTGGCCATCCGGCCCCCGCCGGTCATCCGGTCGGAGGCCTGGCGCCGCGGGGGCGCCGTTCAGCTGTCGTAGTCTATCACATGGCGCAGCTGCTTCTCGTATTCCAGCGCCTTGCCGGTACCGAGTGCGACGCAGTTGAGCGATTCGTCGGCCACCGAGATGGCGAGGCCGGTCTGCTCGCGCAACGCGAGGTCGAGCTGGCCCAGAAGCGCGCCGCCACCGGTGAGCATCACGCCGCGATCGACGATGTCGGCGGCGAGATCCGGCGGCGTCGCCTCGAGCGCGGTCATCACCGCCTCGCAGATCTGCTGCACCGGCTCGGCCAGCGCCTCGGCGATCTGCGCCTGGCTGATCTCGGTCTCCTTGGGCACGCCGTTGAGCAGGTCGCGGCCCCGGATATGCATCGACTGGCCGCGGCCGTCATCGGGCATCCGCGCCGTGCCGATCTGGGTCTTGATGCGCTCGGCCGTGGCCTCGCCCACCAGCAGGTTGTGCTGGCGGCGCAGGTAGCTGACGATCGCCTCGTCCATCCGGTCGCCGCCGACCCGCACCGAGCGGGCATAGACGATGTCGCCGAGCGACAGCACCGCGACCTCGGTGGTGCCGCCGCCGATATCCACGACCATGTTGCCGGTCGGATCGGTGATCGGCATGCCCGACCCGATCGCCGCCGCGATCGGCTCCGCGATCAGCCCGGCGCGGCGGGCGCCGGCGGACAGGACCGACTGCCGGATCGCGCGCTTTTCCACCGGGGTCGCGCCATGCGGCACGCAGACGATGATCTTGGGCTTGGAGAAGGTCGTCCGCTTGTGCACCTTGCGGATGAAATACTTGATCATTTCCTCGGCGACGTCGAAATCGGCGATGACGCCCTCGCGCATCGGCCGGATCGCCTCGATCGAGCCGGGGGTCCGGCCCAGCATCAGCTTGGCGTCCTCACCCACGGCGAGCACTTTCTTCACGCCGTCCTTGACGTGGTAGGCCACCACGGAGGGTTCGGACAGCACGATGCCACGTCCCTTGACGTAGACCAGCGTGTTCGCGGTCCCCAGGTCGATCGCCATGTCAGACGAAAACAAGCTGCCCAATCCGAACATGGCGTGATCTATCCCGTTTCCAGTGTCATGAAAGCCCGCGATTCCGCATAAGGCGAGCCTCGCGCCTTATAGGCATGACGGGGCAGGGCGGAAAGGCCCCGTGGCCCCTGCGGTCAGCGCATTTTTGCCGTATCACGATGGCTTGCGCGGTGGAGACGGCGCGCGGGCGCCGTCTCCCGGGGCCTCACTGGCCCGCATCCATGTAGCCCACGCCCTTTACATCGGCGTTCGGCGCGGTCTTTTCGCGCCGCACCAGCAGCCGGTTCACGGCGTTGATATAGGCCTTGGCGCTCGCCACCACGGTGTCGGTATCGGCCGACTGGCCGGTGGCGATGCGCCCGTCTTCCTCGAGCCGCACCGACACGGTGGCCTGCGCGTCGGTCCCCTCGGTCACCGCCGCCACCTGGTAGAGCTGCAGCCGCGCCTCGTGCGGGAACAGCGCCTTGATCGCATTGAAGGTGGCGTCCACGGGGCCGTCGCCGGTGGCGTCGACCGACTTCTCCTCGTCGTCGATGGTCAGGGTCATCTCGGCGTGCTGCGGGCCCTCGGTGCCGCAGATCACCTTGAGCGACTTGAGCCGTACCCGGTCGGAGACCGCCTCGTTCTGCCGGACCAGCGCGATCAGGTCGTCGTCGTAGACCTCCTTCTTGCGGTCGGCCAGATCCTTGAACCGCACGAAGGTGTCGTTGAGCTGGTTGTCGGCCAGCTCGAAGCCCAGCTCCTTCAGCTTGGAGCGCAGCGCCGCGCGGCCCGAATGCTTGCCCAGCGGCAGCGAGGTGCCCGACAGGCCGACATCCTCGGGACGCATGATCTCGAAGGTCTCGGCGTTCTTGAGCATTCCGTCCTGATGGATGCCGCTCTCATGCGCGAAGGCGTTCTTGCCGACGATCGCCTTGTTGAACTGCACCGGAAAGCCCGAGACGGTGGCGACGCGGCGCGAGATGTTCATGATCTTGCGGGTGTCGATGCCGGTGTCCCAGGGCAGGATGTCGTGACGCACCTTGAGCGCCATCACCACCTCTTCCAGCGCGGTGTTGCCGGCGCGCTCGCCCAGGCCGTTGATCGTGCACTCGATCTGCCGCGCGCCGCCCTCGACGGCGGCGAGGCTGTTGGCCGTCGCCATGCCCAGGTCGTTGTGGCAGTGGGTCGCGAAGATGATCTCGTCGGCGCCCGGCACTTCGGCGATCAGGCGCCGGATCAGCTGGGCGCTCTCCATCGGGGCGGTGTAGCCCACCGTGTCGGGGATGTTGATCGTCGTGGCGCCCGCCTTGATCGCGATCTCGACGACGCGGGCGAGGTAGTCCCACTCGGTCCGGGTGGCGTCCATCGGCGACCACTGCACGTTGTCGCACAGGTTGCGCGCGTGGGTCACGGTGTCGTGGATCCGCTGCGCCATCTCGTCCTTGGTCAGGTTCGGGATCGCGCGATGCAGCGGCGAGGTGCCGATGAAGGTGTGGATGCGCGGCGAGCGCGCATGTTTCACCGCCTCCCAGCAGCGGTCGATGTCCTTGTAGTTGGCGCGCGCCAGGCCGCAGATCGTCGCGTTCTTCGACTGCTTGGCGATCTCGCTCACCGCCTTGAAGTCGCCTTCGGAGGCGATCGGGAAGCCGGCTTCGATGATGTCGACGCCCATTTCGTCGAGCAGCTCGGCGATCTCCAGCTTCTCGGCATGGGTCATGGTGGCGCCGGGCGACTGCTCGCCGTCACGCAGCGTCGTGTCGAAGATCAGGACGCGGTTTTCGGGACGGGTGTCGGGGGTGGTGGTCATCTCTCAATTCCTCTCGGGTCCGGGTGCTTTCTCCGGCGCGATTGTCCCCTCTGAGCGGTCGCGCCGATGGGCACGCTCAGAGGCGAGTAAGGAGAAGGAGGGTCCGAAGCGCGGGCAGGCCCGCGGGGGACGAGAAGGTGACGTTCCGGCTCATGGGCGGGACTATATCGCCCGAATCCGCGATGAAAACCCCTAAGCGGTCAGAAGCCCCAACTCGGCATCCGAGGCCACGCGGTCGTACTTGTCGGCGGGCGGCATCGGCCGGTCGCGCCAGTCCGGCTCGAAGACGAAGCTCGACCGTTTCCGCCCCTCGGGCAGCGCGCCGTTGCCCGACCCCACGGCATAATCATAGTAGAGCTTCACGATCTGGTCGTACCGCACCTGCTGCGCGGCCGGGTGCTCCAGGCAGGCCGTGCGCCAGCGGCGGACCCGGTCGTATTCCGGCGTCTCGGGCAGGGCGAAGCCCTCGTAATGCTCGAGGAACCAGAACCGCATCATCAGCGGCGTATAGACCACCTCCGCGAGGCCGTATCCGTCGAAGAGCCAGGTGCCGTTGGGGTTGTGCCGTCGCAGCATCTCGTCCAGCCAACGGTAATGCCCGAGCAGCGCCTCGCGCTTCTCGTCCATCCTGGCCCGGTCGGTGTTCATCACGTAGAGATAGCCCGCCATGCCGAACGGCCCCTCGCGGGTGATGAACAGCCGCTCGATGCCGCGCTCGAACGGGTCGGCGCGGGCGATGCGCGGCTCGGCCCAGCGCTCCTCGACATAGCGCAGGATGACGAGGCTTTCCTTCAGGATGCCGCCAGCTTCGGTCTCCAGCACCGGCAGCGCCGTGGTGCCGCCGGTCTTCTCCAGAAGCCAGTCGGGCCGCGGCTGGGTGATGTCGATGACGTGGAAATCGACCGCTTCGGTGAGACCCTTGAGCGCGAGCAGGATCTCGACCCGCTGCGAGAACGGGCAGACCGGGATGTGGTAGATGACGGGACGGGACATGCGCCCTCCTTCCTTGCCTCGCGGCATGATGCCACGCATGGCGACGTCCGTCACGGATTGACCGGGACGCCCGCCCGCCTAGCTCGGGCCGCATGACACAGGACATGAAACGCGCGCTCGTCACCGGCGGCGCCAAGGGAATCGGGCGCGGCCTCGTCGAGCGGCTGGCCCGCGAGGGTTGGCAGGTCGCGGCGATGGATCGCGACGCGGCGGCGCTGGGCGGTCTGCCCGAGGGCGCCCGCGCGATCGAGGGCGACGTCTCGGACGAGGCCTCGGTGCGGGCCGCGATCAAGGCCACCGGCTGGGACGGGCTCGACCTGCTGGTCAACAATGCCGGGCTCGCCGGGCCGGAGGGCGGGCCGGTCGAGGAGCTGGCGCTGGACGACTGGAACGCCTGGATCGGCACCAACCTCACCGGCGCGCTGCTGATGACCAAGCATTGCGTCGCGCTGCTGCGGGCGCGTCGGGGTGCGATCGTCAACATCACCTCGACCCGCGCGCATCAATCCGAGCCGAACACCGAGGCCTATGCCGCCGCCAAGGGCGGGCTGACCGCGCTGACCCATGCGCTCGCGGTCTCGCTCGGCCCCGAGATCCGGGTCAACGCCCTCGCGCCCGGCTGGATCGTCACGACCGGCTGGGACGAGCTGCGCGAGATCGATCACGCACAGCATCCAGCAGGCCGCGCCGGCCGGCCCGAGGACGTGGCCGAAGCGGTGCTGTGGCTGGCGCAGGCGGGGTTCATGACCGGGCAGGAAGTGCTGCTCGACGGCGGCATGACCCGCAAGATGATCTATGCCGAGTGAGCGCGCCCTCGTCATCGGTGCCTCGGGCGGCATCGGCGCAGCGCTCGCCGCCGAGCTGGAGGCGCGCGGCCAAGCGGTGACGCGGCTGTCACGCCGCGATGACGGCTTCGATGCCGTCGACCCGGCCTCGGTGGAGCGGCATCTGGGGGCTCTGCAGGGGCCCTTCGACCTCATCCTCGTGGCGATCGGCATCCTCGCGCCCGAGGGGAAGGGCCCGGAAAAATCGCTCGACGCGATCGAGGCCGATCACATGGCGCAAGTGATGGCGGTCAACGCGATCGGCCCGGCGCTGATCCTGCGGCATGTGCCCCGGTTGCTCGCGCCCGGCGGGCGGGCGGGGGTGCTCTCGGCGCGGGTCGGCTCGATCGGCGACAACCGGATCGGCGGCTGGCATTCCTACCGCGCCTCGAAGGCGGCGCTGAACCAGATCGTCCATGGCGCGGCGATCGAGCTTGCGCGCCAGGACCGCGACGCGATCCTCGTGGCGCTGCATCCCGGCACGGTCGAGACCGACTTCACCGCCCGCTATGCCGGGCGCCACCGCATGGTTTCGGCCGAGGAAGCGGCGCGCAACCTGCTGCAGGTGTTGGGCAATCTCGATCCGGCGCAGTCGGGCGACTTCTGCGACTGGCGCGGCGAAGAGGTGCCGTGGTGAGGCCGGATTGCGCAGCGCGCCAGCGCCGCGCCGTATGGGCCTACTCTTCGGAAGGCGTCTCCGAGGCGTCATCCTCCGCCTCGGGCGTGTTGATCGTGTCGGGCATGTCCTCCGACGACACCTCCGGCGCATCCGGCGCCGGTGCCTCCGCCGGGACGTCCGCCTCCGAGACGGCATCGGTGCTCTCG
The DNA here is from genome assembly GCF_034371605.1 of Limimaricola variabilis. NCBI lineage: Bacteria > Pseudomonadati > Pseudomonadota > Alphaproteobacteria > Rhodobacterales > Paracoccaceae > Limimaricola > Limimaricola variabilis. The sequence continues at coordinate 3,062,340 of NZ_CP139691.1, forward strand.
GCTTCAGCTTCGGGCTCGGCAGGGGTCTCGGTCTCGGGTTCCGCCCCCGTTTCCGCTTCACCGGTCGTTTCGCCCGGCTGCAGCACCGGAGCAGTGCCGACGAAGGCCCCGTCGCTCCAGCCGCCTTCCTCGGTCTCGCCGGTGGCGTAGCGCATCACGCCACGGCCCTGACGGCGACCGTCGCGGAACTCTCCCTCGTAGACGTCGCCATTGGCGTAAGTGGCGATGCCTTCGCCCTCGATCTCGCCATCGACCCACTGGCCCTCATAGGTGAAGCCGTCGGGCATGGTGATCTTGCCCTGGCCGTGCCGCTGCCCGTCCTCGAAGCCGCCCTCGTAGACCGTGCCGTCGGCATAGGTGGCGACGCCCTGGCCCTCGCGCTGGCCCTCGACCCAGTCGCCCTCGTAGCTATAGCCGTCGGCATAGGTCATCCGGCCGCGCCCGTGGTTCTGGGCGGCCTTGAACTCGCCCTCGTAGACGAGCCCGTTGGCATAGGTGGCGATGCCCTGGCCCTCGATCACGCCCTGGTTCCAGTCGCCCTCGTAGGTCGAGCCGTCCGGGTAGGTGATCTTGCCGGTGCCATGCGCGAGATCGTTCTCGAATTGGCCGACATAGACCGAGCCGTCGGGGTAGGTGACCTCGCCCTGGCCCTCGATCCGGCCCTCGACCCAGGCGCCGACATAGCGGTAGCCATCGGTGCCGGTGAAGGTGCCCTGGCCGTGCCGCAGGTCGTTCTTGAACCCGCCCTCGTAGACGTCGCCATTGGCGTATTCGACCCGGCCCGTGCCCTCGCGCTTGCCGGAAACGAACGCGCCCACATAGACGTCGCCATCGGGCTGTTCGAGCCGGCCCTCGCCCTCGATCCGGCCATCCACCCAGCCGCCCTCATAGACCAGCCCGTCGGGCATGGTCAGCCGGCCCTCGCCGTCGCGCTCGCCCGAGCGCAGCATGCCCTCGTAGACCGAGCCGTCGGGATAGGTGATCTTGCCTTCGCCTTCCTTGACGCCGTTGACCCACTGGCCCTCGTAGACATAGCCGTCAGGCCCGGTCAGGGTGCCGTTGCCGTGATGCATGGCGTTGCGGAACTCGCCTTCGTAGCGGGTACCGTTGGCGTATTCGGCGATGCCGCGGCCGGTGATCTTGCCGTCTTCCCACTCGCCCTCGTAGCTGCCGCCATCGGCGAAGGTGATCCGGCCCACGCCCTCGGGCTTGCCGCGCGCGAACTGGCCCTCATAGACCGAGCCGTTGGGGAAGGTGGCGGTGCCGTCGCCGCGGATCTCGCCCTCGAACCACTCGCCGCGATACTCGTAGCCATTGGGCAGCCGGTAGCTGCCCTGGCCGTGCTGGCGACCGTTGAGGAAGGTGCCCTCGTAGACGCCGCCATCCTCGTACTGCTTGGTGGTGACCTCCTGCGCGAGGGCGACCTGCGCCTGCGCGAGACCGATCGCCGCCGCGAGAGTGAACGCGCGCATGGCTCGTGCCTGCATGACCGATTGCCCCCGATCGACGGGCCCGGTTCGACCGGCCCCTGTTTCCGCTTTCGCGGCAGAGTAGCGGCGGGTGGGGGGCAAGACAACAGCCGCGGCACCGTCGCGGCCGAGGCCGCGCGCATGTGTGACCGGGACTTGCGCCGCCCCCCGCGCTCCCTAAGTTGCGGACCGAGCAATGCGCCCGGAGGCACCATGACCGGCAACAAGACCCAACCCACGGGCGAGAGCGTCGAAGCCTTTCTCGCGGCCGTCGAGCCCGAGCGCCGGCGCGAGGACGCGCAGGCGCTCGACGCGCTGTTTCGCGAGGTGACGGGCTTCGTGCCGCAGATGTGGGGGCCGTCGATCCTGGGCTACGGCTCCTACGACTACGTCTACGACAGCGGCCGCTCGGGACGGTTTCTCGCCACCGGCTTTTCGCCTCGAAAGGCGAACCTCGTGCTCTACATCATGCCCGGCTACGACGAGGCCAACCCGATCCTCGCGCGTCTGGGCAAGTATCGGACCGGCAAGTCGTGCCTTTACATCAACAGGCTCGCCGACGTGGATCGCGGCGTTCTGGCGGAGTTGATCCGGCATGGGCTCGACCGGCTGGAGACCTTCTGGCCGGTGCATCCGATCTGAGCCGCCCCGCAAGGACCGAGATGACAGAAGACGACACGCCGCGGCCCGGCCGCTGGATTGCCATGGCCGCGCTGCTGGTGGCGGGCTTCATGAACCTGATCGACGTGACCATCGTCAATGTCGCGATCCCGTCGCTGCAGGCGGCCTTCGACGCCACCGACAGCCAGATCGAATGGGTGGTCGCGGCCTATATCCTGAGCTTCGCGCTGTTCCTGCTGCCCGCCGGTCGCCTCGGCGACGTGGTCGGTCGGCGGCGTATGTTCGTCTTGGGCGTGGTCGTGTTCACCTTGGCCTCGGCGCTGTGCGGCCTCGCGCCCGGCATCGGCGCACTGGTTGCGGCGCGGGTGCTGCAGGGCGTGGGCGGGGCGATGATGACACCGCAGACCCTGGCGCTGGTCCCGGCGCTGTTTCCCCCGCGCGAGCGCGGCGCGGCCTTCGCGTTGTTCGGCCTCTCCGCCGGTCTGGCGAGCGTCACCGGACCGGTGCTCGGCGGGTTCCTGATCGGGGCCGACATCGCCGGGCTCGACTGGCGGCCGATCTTCCTGGTCAACATCCCCGTCGGGCTGGTCGCGGTGATGGGCGCGATGCGCTTTGTGCCGAAGGTGCCGGGCGACAAGGCGCTGCGCCTCGATCTGGTCGGCATGGCGCTGGCGGGGCTGGGGCTGATGCTGCTGCTCTTCCCGCTCATCGAAGGGCGCCAGTTGGGCTGGCCGGGCTGGATCTTCGCCATGATGGCGGCGAGCCTGCCGGTCGGTGCGGGCTTCGTGCTGTGGCAGCGCCGGCAGGCGCGGCGCGGCGCGGCGCAGCTCATACCGGCGAGCCTGCTGGCCAATGCCGATTACGTCACCGGCTCCTCCCTCGCGACGCTGCTCTTCGCCGGGGTGCCGGGGTTCTTTCTGGTCTTCGCGGTGTTCCTGCAGGTCGGTCACGGGCTGACGCCGCTGCAGTCGGGCGTCACCACCATGCCCTTCTCGCTCGGCGTGCTGGGCGCCTCGCTGGTGTCGGGACGGCTCGGCACCCGCTGGCCGCGCCAGCGCATCGCCGTGGGTGCCTTGATGCTGGTCGTCGGGGTGACGGCGCTGCGGCTGCTGGTGCCGGGCGAGGACGCGGCGCTGTCGCGGCTGGCTTTCGTGGCGCCGCTCGGGCTGGCCGGGCTGGGGCTGGGCACCGCCGTTTCGCCGCTGTTCCAGACCGTGCTGGCCAATGTCGCCGACCGCGACACCGGCGCCGGGTCGGGCGCGCTGCAAAGCTTCCAGCAGGTCGGCGGTGCCCTGGGCGTGGCGGTGATGGGGCAGCTCTTCTTCGGTGCGCTGCGCGCAGGCGGCGGCTACGAGGACGCGTTGACCGCCGCGCTGTGGTTCAACGCGGCGGCCTTTCTCGCCGTGGCGATGCTGGTCTGGCGGCTGCCCGAGCCGCGTTTGGTGCCGGGGCAGAGGCCTGACGGGGCGCCCGATCCCACCCCGGCGGAGTGATCACAGCATCAGCTGGTAGGTATGGGGCATCCAGCGGAAGCCCTCGCCCTCGGCGCTGACATAGCCCAGCCCGGGGAAGGGCATGTGGTAGCCCATGACCGGCATCCGGTTCTCAGCGGCCATCGACAGCACGCGGCGGCGCGTCTCGACCGCCATCTCCTTGTCGACGTCGAAGCTGACATGCCAGTCGGGCCGGCCCACCGACCAGACATAGTGGTTGGCGAGATCGCCCATCAGCAGCAGGTCGCTCTCGCCGCCCGCAACGGTGAAGACGAGATGCCCCGGCGTGTGGCCGAAGGCCTCCATCGTGGTGAGCGGGCCCACCTGGTCGCCCTCGGCGAGGAAGTTCAGCTCGCCTTCGAGCGGGCGCACCTTGCTTTCGAAGCCCTCGTTCTCCTGGCCGGCCCAGTAGTCGAACTCGACCCGGCCGGCGTGATGCGCGGCATTGGCAAAGGTCTTCTCGCCGGCCTCGGTCATCAGCCCTCCGATATGGTCGCCATGCATGTGGGTCAGCACGACATGGGTGACGTCCGAGGGCTGCTTGCCCGCCGCTTCGAGCGCGGCGGTGATGCCGGCGGGGTCGGTGCCGGTATCGACGAGGATCACCTCGCCACCCGCCTCGATCAGCACCGGGTTGAAGAAGAACCGCGCCTTGTCCGAGGGGATGAAATGTTCGTCGCTGACCTGCGCGAAGGTCTCGTCATCGACATTGAGCCCGAAGATCGAATGCGGCTCGGGCACGACGCGGCTGCCGGCGAGCAGGTCGGTGACCTTGACGTCCCCGAGCATGAACACCCGGTGGGTCGGCAGCTCCATCTCCATGCCTTCGGCCTGTTGGGCGCGGGCGATGCGGGGCAGGCCGAGACCCGCCGCCATGGGCAGGGCCGCGCCGGCCACGAGAGCCGCGCGGCGGCTGATCGAATGGGACATGTCACCTCTCCTGTGCACTTGTGATGCTTTGGGAGGATAGGGCGCATGGCGCAGCCGCCTAGAGACGTCCCGCCTCGGGGTGGCGGATCACAGCCACCATTGGTCGATCGCGGCGATGTCGTCGTCGGACCAGCCGAAATGATGAGCGTATTCATGCACCGTCACATGCGCCACCATCTCGGCCAGCGTCACGTCGCCCCGCTCGGCCCATTCGTCGAGGATCGGGCGGCGGAACAGCCAGACCACGTCCGGCCCCTGCGGCACGTCCCAGTTCGATTTTTCGGTCATCGGGATGCCGTCATAAAGCCCGGTCAGGTCGAAGGCCTCCATCTGCATCTGCTCGAGAATGTCGTCGGGCGCGAAGTCCACGACCCGCAACGCCACCTCGGCGGCCGCCTTGCGGAACGGCTCGGGCAGGGTGGCCACGACATGGCGCGCGATCGCCTCGATCTCCTCGAGAGAGGGAGCGAGCGGGCTTTGGGCGAAGGGGTCGGGCAACTGGTCCATGGCCCCCGATATGGACAAAACGCCGCCCTTGTGAAAGAGCCGTCGCGAACAGGAGAGCCCCATGACCACGACCCGTTTCGCCCCGTCCCCCACCGGTTGGCTGCATATCGGCAACCTGCGCGCCGCGCTGTTCAACCATGCCATCGCGCGGCAGCAGGGCGGCGAGTTCATCCTGCGCATCGACGACACCGACCAGGAACGCTCCAAGCCCGAATATGTCGACGGCATCCTCGAGGCGCTCGATTGGCTCGGCATCACCCATGACCGGGTGGAGCGGCAATCCGACCGGATGGAGCGCTACACGGCGGCGCGTGAGAAGTTGGTGGCCGACGGGCGGCTCTACGAATGCTTCGAGACCCCGACCGAGCTCGACCTCAAGCGCAAGAAGCAGCTCAACATGGGCAAGCCGCCGGTCTATGACCGCGCCGCGCTGGACCTGTCCGACGCCGAGAAGGACCGCCTGCGCGCCGAGCGCGGCAGCCATTGGCGCTTCAAGCTCGACCGCGAGCGGATCGAGTGGGAGGACGGCATCCTCGGGCCGATCTCGATCGACGCCGCGAGCGTGTCGGACCCGGTGCTGATCAAGGAAAGCGGTCAGGTGCTCTACACCTTCGCCTCCTCGGTCGACGACGCCGAGATGGGCATCACCGACGTGGTGCGCGGCTCGGACCACGTGACCAACACCGCGACCCAGATCCAGATCATCCGCGCGCTGGGCTACGAGCCGCCGCGCTTCGCGCATCACTCGCTGCTCACTGGCCCGCAGGGCGAGGCGCTGTCGAAGCGGCTCGGCACGCTGAGCTTGCGCGACCTCAAGGCCGCGGGCATCGAGCCGATGGCGATCCTGAGCCTGATGGCACGGCTGGGCTCCTCGCAGCCCGTCGAGCTGCGCCAGACGCCTTCGGAGGTGATCGAGGGCTTCGACATTGCCACCTTCGGCTCGGCACCGACCAAGTTCGACCCCGCCGATCTGGAGCCGCTGACCGCGCGCTGGCTGTCGCAGCAGCCGCTGTCAGAGGTCGCCGAGGACGTGCGTGCGGCGGGCGTGCCCGACGATCTGGCCGAGGCGTTCTGGGCCACGGTGCGCGGCAACCTCAAGACCCGCGCCACCATCACCGAATGGTGGGCGGTGTTCCGCGACGGTACGGCGGGCCGGGCCGAGCCCGAAGATGCCGAGTTCGTGGCGCAGGCGCTGGGGATGCTGGGCGAGCCGCCCTATGGCCCGGACACCTGGAAATCCTGGACCGATGCCGTGAAGGCGGAAACCGGCCGCAAGGGCAAGGGGCTGTTCCTGCCGCTGCGCCGCGCCGTCACCGGCATGGATCACGGTCCGGAGATGACCGATGTCATGGCTCTGATGCAGGTCAAGCCGCAGGTCTGACCGCAAGCTTTCGGCTTCGGCTCCCGCTCCGGGGCTGGACCCGGACCGGCCATGCCATACCTCCCGCCTCTGACGAGATGGGAGAACGGCCATGCGCGACTGCGTCATCGTGGGCGGTGGCCCGGCGGGACTGACCGCCGGGATCTACCTCGCACGCTTTTTGCGCGACACGGTGCTGTTCGATGCCGGAAGGCCGCGCGCGCACCGCATCCCGCGCACCCGCAACCTGCCGGGCTATCCCGAAGGCGTCGAGGGGCCGGAGCTTCTGTCCCAGATCCGCGGCCAGCTCGCCCATTACGAGGGGCGCGAGGTCGAGATCCGCCGCGAGGCGGTGACCGGCGCGCGTCGGATCGAAGGCGGGTTCAGGGTCGAGGCCGAGGGCGGTGCGGTCGAGGCGCGCAGCCTGATCCTCGCCACCGGCGTCACCAACCGTCCGCCGCGCATCCCCGAGGCGCTGCATGACGAGGGGGTGGCGCGCGGGCTGATCCGCTACTGCCCGATCTGCGACGCCTACGAGGTGCGCGGCCAGAAGGTCGCGATCCTCGGCTCCGGACCCCACGCGGTGGCCGAGGGACGCTTCGTGCGTCACTACACCGACGACGTGACCGTGGTGCGGCCCGAGCACGCGCCGCTCGACGATGACGGCGAGCGGGCGCTCGCGCAGGCGGGGCTGAAGATCCTGCCCTCGCATCGCCGCGACATCCGGCTCGACGGTGATGCCATCGTCATCGAGATGGAGGATGGTCGCGTCGCGCGCTTCGACACGCTCTACGTGGCGCTCGGGACCGACCCGCATTCCGACCTCGCGCAGGCGCTGGGCGCGGATCTGACCGAGGCGGGCTGCATCCTCGTCGATCCGCATTGCGAAACCAGCGTCGAGGGGCTCTTCGCGATCGGCGACGTGGTCGCCGGGCTCGACCAGATCGCCTATGGCATGGGCCACGCCGCCGTCGCGACGACGGCGATCCATAACCGGCTGCTCGGCGCCTAGTCCTGCGCCCGCAGCACCTGCGCCGGGCGCACCCTGAGCGGCCGCCAGGCAAAGGCCAGCCCGGCCAGCAGGCTCGCCAGCGCCCCGCCCAGAACGATGCCGATGGCCGAGGGCCAGATCACCGCGAAATCGGTCTCCATGACGAAGCGCGCCACCGCCCAGCCGCCCAGAACCCCCGCGCCGAGCGCCACCAGACCGGCCGCCGCGCCCAGAAGCGCCGCCCGCAGCGCAAAGCTCGCGAGGATGCGGCGGCGCGAGGCGCCCAGCGTCTTGAGGATCGCCGCCTCGTAGCTGCGCGACCGCTCGCCCGCCGCCGCCGCGCCGATCAGCACCAGGAAGCCGGTGAGCAGGGTCGCCGCGGCGCCGTAGCGGGTGGCGGCGGCGATGCCGTCGACCACCCGGGTGACCTGCGCGATGGCGTCGCGTACCCGGATCGCGGTGATGTTGGGATAGGCATCGGCGAGGTCGCGCAGGATCGCCGCCTCGGCCGCTTCCTCGGCATAGACCGTGGCGATCCAGCTATGCGGCGCACCGGCCAGCGCCGAAGGGTTCATCGACATCACGAAGGCGATCGCGGCCGAGCCGAAATCGACGCGCCGCAGATTGGCGATGGTCGCGGTCACGTCGCGGCCCAGCACGTTGACGGTGATCTCGTCGCCGATCCCGAGGCCGATCTCCAGCGCCTCCTCCTCGGCAAAGCTCACAAGCGGCGGGCCAGAATAATCGGCATCCCACCATTCGCCTGCGACGATGTCCTCGTCGTCGGGCGGGGTCGCGGAATAGGTCAGGCCCCGGTCGCCATGCAGCACCCAGTGATCGGCCACCTCGCGGGCGGGGCGGCCATTGATGCCCGAGACGATGCCCCGAAGCATCGGCGCGCTGTCGACCCGGCTCACCTGGCTGTCACCGTCGAGCCGCGCGCGGAAGCCCTCGATCTGGTCGGGCTGGATATCGACGAAGAAATAGGCCGGCGCCACCTCGGGCAAATCATCGGTGATGGCGCGGCGCAGATTGCCGTCGATCTGGCCGACGGCGGCCAGCACCGACAGGCCGAGGCCCAGCGACAGCACCACCGAGCCGGTCTCGCCGCCGCGCTTGCCGATCGCGCCCAGCGCCAACCTGAGGCCGGGCCGACCGCGCGCCGCGCGGCCCGCCCGCCGGGCCAAGGCCTGCACGCCGAGCGCCGCCAGCGCCAGAAGCGCCAGCGCCGCCGCGATCGAGCCCGCGGTCGACAGGGTCAGCTTCCAGGTGCCCGAGAACAGCACCGCCGATCCGATCAGCACCGCCAGCAGCCCGAGGATCGCCCCCATGTAGCGCCGCCGCGGCAGCGCCCGGCCCGCGCCCATCGCGTCTCGAAACAGCGTCGCGGCGCGCACGTTCTCGGTCCGCGCCAGCGGCCAGAGCGTGAAGATCCCGGCCACCAGCGCCCCGTAGAGCGCCGCCTCGATCAGCGGGCGGGGGTAGAGGCCGAACTCGGCCGGGATCGGCAGCCGGGCGGTGATCACCGGCGCCAGAAGCAGCGGCGCGAGGATGCCCAGCGCCAGCCCGAGCACGAGGCCGAGGATCGTGAGTGCCCCGATCTGGAAGAAATAGGTGAGGAAGATCGTGCTGCGCGTCGCCCCCAGCGTCCGGAGCGTCGCGATGGTCGCGGTCTTGCCCGACAGATAGGCGCGCACCGCAGCCGAGATGCCGACGCCGCCCACCGCCAGCCCCGACAGCCCGATCAGCACCAGAAACGAGCCCAGCCTGTCGATGAAACGTTCGGTGCCGCCCGCGCCGCGCCGGGCGTCGCGCCAGCGCAGCCCGCTGCCCTCGAAGCGGCCCTCCGCCTCGTCCTCGAGCGCCTGCAGATCGGCGCCTTGGGGCAGGTCGAGCCGGTAGGCGGTGGAGAACAGCGTGCCCTCGGCCAGAAGACCCGATTCCGACAAATCCTCGCGCAGAACGAGGCTGCGCGGACCGAAGTCGAAACCGCCTGCCGCGCTGTCGGGGTAGCGTGCCAGCACCGCCATCAGCACGAAATCCTGCGTGCCGAGCCGGACCCGGTCGCCCGGCGCCAGTGCCAGCCGGTCGGTGAGCGCCCGCTCCATGACGATCCCGGGCAGGCCGCCCGTTCCCGCGAAGGCCGCGTCGAGCGGCATCTCGGGCTCCAGCCGGACCTGGCCCACCAGCGGGTAGGCATCGTCGACGGCGCGGATCTGGGTCAGCGCGCGCTCGGTCTCCCCGTCTCGCGCGACCACTGCCATGGAGCGGAAATCGACCACCTCCGAGACGGTGTCGGCCACGCCCTGCATCCAGGCCAGCTCGGTCGCGTCGGCATAACGGTAGGTTAGCTCGATCTCGGCGTCACCGCCGAGGATCGCGGCGCTTTCGCGCTCGAGCCCGGCCTGGATCGCCGAGCGGACCATGCCGACGGCGGCGATGGCGGCGACGCCAAGCGCGAGGCAGGCGAGAAAGATGCGAAACCCCCGCAGGCCCCCGCGCAGCTCGCGCCGGGCGAGGCGGGCGGCGAGGCGGGCGCTCATGCCGCCACCCGCCCGTCCATCAGCCGCACCACCCGGTCGCAGCGCTCCGCGAGCTCGGGCGCATGGGTGACCATCACCAGCGTCGCGCCGTGCCGGTCGCGCAGGTCGAACAGCAGGTCCATGATCGCCGCGCCATTGGCGGCGTCGAGATTGCCGGTCGGCTCGTCCGCCAGCAGGATGCGCGGATGCGGCGCCGTGGCGCGGGCGAGCGCGACGCGCTGCTGCTCGCCGCCCGAGAGCTGACCGGGGTAATGGCCGGCGCGGTGGCCCAGCCCAACGGCGGCGAGCTGCGCCTCGGCGCGCTCATGCGCGTCGCGGTGGCCCGCCAGCTCAAGAGGAATTGCGACGTTTTCCAGCGCTGTCATGGTCGGGATCAGGTGGAAGGACTGGAACACCACCCCCATATTGTCTCGGCGGAACCGGGCCAGAGCGTCCTCGTCCAGCGCGGTGAGGTCGTGGCCCAGCGCCGCGACGGTGCCGCCGGTGGCGCGCTCCAGCCCGCCCATGAGCATGAGGAGAGACGACTTGCCTGACCCACTCGGACCCACCAGCCCCAGCGTCTCGCCCGGGCGCACGTCGAGCGTGATCCCGTGCAGGATCTCCACCGGCCCGGCATTGCCCGACAGCGTCAGCTCGGCTTCCTTGAGGGAGAGAACGGGGTCGGTCATGCTGAGGGCCTTTCGTCGCACACGCCCCGAGCGATATGGGGCCGGGGGCATGATGCGCAAGCTGATCCTGGCGCTGCCAATCGTCGCGGCCCCGCTCGCGGCGCAGGCGGGCGAGGTGGTGATCGCCGCGCTGGGCGACAGCTTGACGGCGGGCTACGGGCTGCCGCAGGGCGAGGGGCTGGTGCCGCAGCTGCAGGCCTGGCTCGACGAGGCGGGGGCCGAGGTGCGTCTGATCAATGCGGGCGTGTCGGGCGACACCTCGGCGGGCGGTCTGGCGCGGGCCGACTGGACGCTGACCCCCGAGGTCGACGCGATGATCCTGGCGCTGGGCGGCAACGACTATCTGCGCGGGCTCGACCCCGAGGAGATGGCGCGCAATCTCGACGGCATTCTGGGCAAGGCCGAGGCGGTGGGGGTCGAGACGCTGCTCGTCGGGATCAAGGCGGGATCGAATTACGGCCCCGATTACGCGGCCGCCTTCGATGCCGCCTATGCCGATCTGGCCGAGACGCATGACGTGCCGCTCTATCCGGATTTCTTCGCGCCGCTGCAGGCGGACGGGGAGGGGGTCGAGGCGGCGCGGCGGGCCTATCTGCAGGCCGACGGGCTGCATCCCAACGCCGATGGCGTGGCGCGGATCGTCGAGGAGATCGGCCCGCTGGTGCGCGATCTGGCCGAAAGCGCGCGGGCGGAGTGATCCGGCCCGCATGGGCCGGGGCCCATGTGAAACGGGCGCGGCCCCGGCCGCGCCCGTCTCGGAAATCAGGTGCGAAGCGGCCCCGCGGGGCCGGCCTCTTACATCGGCTTGAGGTTCACCGCCGATTCGCGGCCGTCGCGGCCGGCTTCGATGTCGAAGCTGATCTTCTGGTTGTCGGCGAGGCCGGTCAGGCCCGAACGCTCAACGGCGGAAATGTGGACGAAGACGTCCTTCTTGCCGCCATCGGGCGCGATGAAGCCATAGCCTTTGGTGGTGTTGAACCATTTCACGGTGCCGGTAGCCATCGTGCTGTCTTCCTTAACAAGTATCCGCTCGCGGAATTGCAGCGGTGTCGGCTCTGTCAGTGCTGATCGAGGGACTGAGGCCGTAAAGGAGACAGTGGTCGATAGAGGTAACGTCGCCTTGTCCAGTTAACCCGAATCAGCCAGAAAATCAATTCGCATTCGGGCGCGACGCCGGGCGGATCGGCGGCTCTTTGCGCGTCCCGTCCACCCCGTCGGCGCCCTCGGAAGGAGCGCTATGGAAAGCGAGATCTGCCTGTGGCGCCACGACGGTTCGGTCGAGGTCGTGCATCGCGGCACCGGCCGCATCGAGGCGCCGAACTGGTGCGCCGATGGCAGCCTTCTGGTGAATGCCGAAGGGCGGCTGTGGCGGCTCGACCCCGGCGCGGACCGCCTCACGCCGGTCGAGACCGGCTTTGCCACCCAGCTCAACAACGACCACGTACCATCGCCGGACGGACAGGTGATCGCGATCTCCGACAAGGCCGAGACTGGCGCCTCTTGCATCTATCTGGTACCGGCGGCGGGAGGCGCGCCACGCAGGCTGACCGCGCAGCTGCCGTCGTGGATGCATGGCTGGAGCCCCGACGGGCGGCGGGTGGTCTATGCCGGCGCCCGGGATGGCGGGCCGGTGGGGATCTACCTCGCCGAAATCGAAACCGGGGATGAGACCTGCGTGACGGCGGTCTTCGATCATGCCGACGGGCCGGATTTCTCGGCCGATGGGCGCTGGATCTGGTTCAACGGCGAACGTGACGGCGCGGTCGACATCTGGCGCATCCGGCCCGACGGCACCACGCCCGAGCGGATGACCGACGGCCCAGGCGTCAACTGGTTTCCGCACCCGTCACCGGACGGGCGGCACGTCGTGCATCTGCGTTACCCCCCCGGCACCCAAGGCCATCCGGCCGACCTCGATGTCGCGCTGTGGCTGCTGCCGCAGGCGGGTGGGGAAGGGCGCGAGATCGTCCGCTTCCGGGGCGGGCAGGGCAGCCTCAACGTGCCCTGCTGGGCGCCGGACTCGTCCGCCTTCGCCTTCGTGCGGTACCCTGCATGAGCACGGGATGGCCCAAGGCCCGGGCCGGGCAGGCGATCGGGCTGCTCGGCGGGTCGTTCGATCCGGCCCATGAGGGGCACATGGCAATCACGCTGGAGGCGATCCGCCGGTTCCGCCTCGACCGGGTGTGGTGGATGGTCAGCCCGGGCAATCCCCTGAAGGCGCGCGGCCCGGCGCCGATGGCGCGGCGCATCGCCCAGGCCGAACGGGTCGCGCAGCACCCGAAGATCCGCGTGACCGACATCGAAGCGCGGCTCGGCACGCGCTATACCGCGCAGACGATCGCCCGGTTGACGGCGCGCTATCCGGGCGTCGATTTCGTCTGGCTGATGGGGGCCGACAACCTCGTACAGCTGCATCGCTGGCAGGATTGGCGGCGCATCGTCGAGAGCGTCCCGATGGGCGTCTTCGCGCGGCCCGGCGACCGGCTGGCGGCGCGGCTGTCGCGGGCGGCGCGGGTCTATCGCGGCGCGCGGCTGCCGATGCACGCGGCCGAGGGGCTGGCGCGCGCCCCGGCCCCGGCCTGGTGCTTCGTGAACCTGCCGATGTCTGCGGCGTCGTCGACCGCGATCCGCGCCGAAGGCGGTTGGCCGCAGGGCGCAGGAAAACTTGCGAAACCATGAGGCGCAGGGCGTTGCCGAACGCGCGCGGCGCGCTCTATCTATCGGACATGAAAGCACGACTGACCCGACGCGGGCTGCTGATCGGCGGCCTATCGATGACCGCCTCGGCTGCCATGGCGCAGCCGCTCACTTCGCTGCGGCCGCAGGCCCGGCCGGACGGCGCGGTGGCGCTCGACGCCGCGCCTTCGGGGCTGCGCCCGCGGCTGCGCGATTCCACCGCGCAGTTCGTCGAGGAGGCGCGGCTCGGAGGGCGCACCGGCTTCGTCGCGCTCGACGCCCGCTCGGGCGAAATCCTAGACCAGCATGACGCCTATACGCGGCTGCCGCCCGCCTCTGTGGCCAAGGCGGTCACCGCGCTCTACGCGCTCGAGGCGTTGGGGGGCGATTACCGCTTCGAGACCACCCTCGTGGCCACCGGTCCGATCGAGAACGGCATCATCCAGGGCGATTTGGTGCTGGCCGGGACGGGCGATCCGACGCTCGACACCGATGCGCTGGCCGAGATGGCGCTTGAACTCAAGGCGCTGGGCGTGCGCGGCGTGGCGGGCGGCTTTGCGGTCTGGGGCGGCGCGCTGCCGCAGCAGAGCCAGATCGACCCGGTGCAGCTGCCGCATCTGGGCTACAACCCCGCCGTTTCGGGGCTCAACCTCAATTACAACCGCATTTATTTCTCCTGGGCGCGGTCGAGCGGCGGCTACGAGCTGACGCTCGACGCGCGGGGCACCGACACCCGTCCCGTGGTCGATATCGCGACGATGGAAGCGGTGGATCGCGGCACGCCGGTTTACACTTACGCGCAGCAGAACGGCGTCGATGTCTGGACCGTCGGTCGCCGCTATCTCGGCGACAGCGGCGCGCGCTGGCTGCCGGTGCGGCGCCCGGCGCTTTATGCGGGACAGGTCTTCGCCGCTCTCGCCGAGGATCAGGGGATCGAGCTGGGCACAGTGTCCGAGGCGTCCTCGGCCCCGAACGGCACGGTGCTGGTGCGCCACCAGAGCGCCGATCTCACCAAGCTGATCCGCGACATGCTGCTCTATTCGACCAATCTGATCGCCGAGCAGATCGGCCTTGCCGCCAGCGTGGCGCGCGGCACCGGCGTCACCGATCTGCCGGGCTCGGGCCGGGCGATGTCGGATTGGGTCGAGGCGCGTTTCGGCGCGGCGCCGGATCTGGTGGACCATTCCGGACTCGGCGGCGCGTCGCGGATCTCGGCGATGCAGATGGCCAAGATCCTCGCCACGCCGCAGGCGCGGCGCGATCTGAAGCCGTTGCTCAAGTCGATCCGCCTCTACGGCCCGCGCGGCGAGGCGCTGGCCCGTCCGCCGGGGGTGGTGGTGGCCAAGACCGGCACGCTCAATTTCGTCAGCGCGCTTGCGGGATACGAGCGCACGATGGGCGGGCGCGACATCGCCTTCGCGATCTTCTCGGGCGACGTGGCGCGCCGGATCGACGCGCAGGACGAGGAGGAGGAACGCCCCGAGGGCGCGCGCGCCTATAACGGCCGCGCCAAGTGGCTGCAGCAGCGGCTGCTGCAGCGCTGGGGCATCGCCTACGCGGCGGAGGGGGCGGTCAACTAGATCCGCGCGCCGCGCCCGCGCGGCCCCATGAAGAACCACACGATCAGGCCGAGCACTGGCAGGATCAGGATGGCGAGCGTCCAGACCACCTTCTTGCCCGTGCTGGCCGAGGAGGTGATGACGTTCCAGATGGCGTAGAGATCGAGCAGGAAGACGATCAGACCGAAGATCCGCATGGGCGTGCCCTTTCATGGCTGTTGCCCGTGAAACGCTCCGCCCCGCCTGCCGGGTCCCTCCGCCCAGTCCCGCTCAGACGGTCAGGTGCCGGGCCCGCGCGCCGCGCTCGATCGCCGCGGCGTGCAGCCGGTCGATCGACAGCTCGTAGCGGATCTCCTCGAGCATCCGGCCCTCGCCCTCGGTGACGTTGCCGTCGGCGGCCGCCACGTCGCAGGCCAGCGCATAGGCGGTCTCGTAGAGCCGCTC
Source organism: Limimaricola variabilis (assembly GCF_034371605.1). Classification (NCBI taxonomy): domain Bacteria; kingdom Pseudomonadati; phylum Pseudomonadota; class Alphaproteobacteria; order Rhodobacterales; family Paracoccaceae; genus Limimaricola; species Limimaricola variabilis. The sequence continues at coordinate 3,077,601 of NZ_CP139691.1, forward strand.
GGGCAGCGCCTCGCGGATCAGCCCGAACAGCGCGTCGAGCCCGTCCTCCTGCTCGAGCAGGTCGAACACCGTGTTCGAGATCTCAGACAGGTCGTCGCCGTAATCGGCGAAGACCGGCAAGTGGTTGACCATGTTGGTGATCTTCACCAGCTCGGAGGTGCGGATCGTTTCATCCGACGCCGAGACGGCGATCATCAGCGCCACCAGCGCATCCTGCGCGGTCAGAGAAGGGGTGTCGCTCATGGGTCTTGCTCCTTGCATTCACGGGCCAATTTATTGACGCCGTGACCCCCCCGCAATAGGAGAGCCGGGATCATTCCCAAGAGGTGACACGATGTCCGAACTGCGCGACGCAGCGATGCAGAGCAAGGCCTGGCCCTTCGAAGAGGCGCGCGCGCTGCTCAAACGTCTGAACGGCAAGGACCCCGAGAAGGGGTATGTCCTGTTCGAGACCGGCTACGGGCCGTCGGGTCTGCCGCATATCGGCACCTTCGGCGAGGTGCTGCGCACCACGATGATCCGCCGCGCCTTCGAGGCGATCTCGGACATCCCGACGCGGCTGGTCTGCTTCTCGGACGATCTCGACGGCATGCGCAAGGTGCCCGAGAACGTGCCCCAACAGGAGATGATGCACGAGAACCTGCAGCGGCCGCTGACCTCCGTACCCGATCCCTTCGGCACGCATGACAGCTTCGGCGGGCACAACAACGCCATGCTGCGCCGGTTCCTTGACACCTTCGGCTTCGAGTACGAGTTCGTCTCGGCGACCGAGTTCTACCGGGCGGGCAAGTTCGACGACACGCTGCGCCTGGCCGCCGAGCGCTATGACGACATCATGGCGATCATGCTGAAATCCTTGCGCGACGAGCGGCGCGAGACCTATTCGTGCTTCCTGCCGATCCACCCGGAGACCGGCCGCGTGCTCTACGTGCCGATGAAGCATGTCGACGCCAAGGAGCACACCGTCACCTTCGATGACGAGGACGGGCGCGAATGGACCCTGCCGGTCACCGGCGGCAACGTGAAGCTGCAGTGGAAGCCCGATTTCGGCGCCCGCTGGGCCGCGCTCGGCGTCGATTTCGAGATGTATGGCAAGGACCACTCGACCAACACGCCGATCTATGACGGCATCTGCAAGGTGCTGGGCGGCCGCGCGCCGCACCACTTCACCTACGAGCTGTTCCTCGACGATCAGGGCCAGAAGATCTCCAAGTCCAAGGGCAACGGCCTGACCATGGACGAGTGGCTGAGCTACGCCTCGACCGATAGCCTAAGCTACTTCATGTATCTCAAGCCCAAGACCGCAAAGCGGATGCATTTCGACGTCATCCCCAAGATGGTCGACGAGTATCACCAGCAGCTGCGCGCCTATCCGGGCCAGGACCTCAAGGCGCAGCTGGCGAACCCGGTGCACCACATCCACCAGGGCGACGTGCCCGCCTCGGACATGGTGGTGCCGTTCCAGATGCTCTTGAACCTCGTCTCGGTGTCGGGTGCCGAGGACAAGGACACGCTGTGGGGCTTCATCCGGCGCTACGCGCCCGAGGCCGCGCCCGAGACGCATCCGGGGCTCGACGCGGCGGCGGGCTTCGCGATCCGCTACTACGAAGACCGCGTGAAGCCGACCAAGACCTACCGCGCGCCGACCGAAGAGGAGCGCGCCGCGCTCGAGGATCTGCGCGCGCGGCTTGCCGCGTGGCAGGGCGGGGCGGATGCCGACGGGCTGCAATCCGAGGTCTTCGCGGTCGGTCGCGAGCGGCAGTTCGAGCCGATGCGCGACTGGTTCAAGGCACTCTACGAGATCCTGCTGGGTGCCTCCGAAGGGCCGCGCTTCGGCGGTTTCATCGCGCTGTACGGCGTCGAGAACACGGTCGCGCTGATCGACCGGGCGCTCGCGGGCGAGTTGGCGGGCTAACGCGCCCCGGCGGTTTCACGCCGCCACAGCCGCCACAGCGCGACGAGGCGCGCGGCGGTCTCCCCGGGCGGCGCGCCGAACAGCCGGCGCGCCACCGGCAGCGCCTCGGCGGCGAGATCGGCCTGCCGCCGGGCGGCCAGCGCCGTCAACGCGGCGCGTGCGGTCTCGTCGCGGGGGAGTTCCCGCGCGGCGAGATGGGCGCAGAGCGCGTCGAGATCGTGGTGATCGCCGATCAGGTCGCCCAGCCGTTTCGCCTGCTTTTCGCGCGCGCCGATCAGCGCCGGCCACGCCGGGCGCAACAGCTTCATATGGGCGCGGTGATCCTTGGCGCGCTTGCGCAGCTCGTGCAGCCTCGCCGCATCGGGGGCCTTTTCGGCCGCCGCGAGCGCGCGCGCGGCGCGGGCCAGCGACCGCTCCAGCCCCTCGTGGAGCAGCACGCGCCCTTTCCCTTCGATCCGCCAATGCCCGGCCCGTTCGCCCATCTGCTCCAGCGCGGCACGCAGGGCCGCGAGTTCGGCTTCGCCGCCATTCTGAGCGGCGCGGGCCTCGCGGGTGAGCGCCGCGCGCAGCCCGGCATAGGCGCGGCGGTCGATCTCGTTGGCGTAATGGGTCGTCAACTTGTCGAAGCTGTCGAGCCGCGCCTGCGCGTCGCGATGCCCCGACAGCGCCCGCGCGGCGTCGCGCAGAGCGCGGTTCTCTGCCGTAAAGGCCGAGAGGCCGGGGCGCATCAGCCGCAGCAGCGCGCGCGCTTTCTTGGTGTCCTTGCGCAGCGCGTGGATCGCCTCCTCCATGTCGGCCTCCGCCGCGTGCCCGGCCGCGCGCGCGCCACGCTCCGCCAGCACCCGCCGCAGGCCGGTCTTGAGCGAGCCATCCTCGGGCGCGATGCGGAAACCCATGATCTCTCCAATACGTGATGGAACCAAACGCCTGTCTTTTCAGCTGGTTCCTGCTCGCGCCGGTTGGGGTGCGAGGGGGAATGACCTGCTCCGCGCCTCGAGCGCGACGCGCGGGACGAGAACGAGATGGGACGGATCATGCGGACGAAGTTGGTGGGGCTGGTGCTCGCGCTTGTGGTGGCTGGCGCGGCATTGGCGCAGCAGGGCGGGGCCCAGGATGCGATCAGGTCGGTGATCGAAGACCAGCTCGGCGATTTCACGGCGCGCGATGTCGAAGGCGCCTATGACCATGCCAGCGACACGATCCAGAACCAGTTCGGCAACGCCGATACGTTCGGCCGGATGGTCAAGCAGGGCTACCCGATGGTCTGGGACAACGACAGCGCCCGCTTTCTCGACCTTGAGGAGCGCGAGGGCGTCTGGTTCCAGAGGGTGCTAATCCGCGACGGGCGCGGCGTGCCGCACTTGCTCGACTACCGGATGATCGAGACCGCCGAGGGTTGGCGCATCGACGGGGTGATGCTGCTCGCCGGGCCGGAATTCGGCGTCTGATCGCCGTTGCGGCCGCACGGTGCGGCCGCGGCTTCTTCATTTCCTGTGGCTATACCTGCCCTCCGTCCGGGGGCCGCGGCTCCCGGGCCCGGACCGGGCGGAGCGGAGGAGCGGCGGGCAGGGGGGCCGCGTCGCCGCCGCTCCGCCCCAGCGACAGGGGGCCTGCCATGCCGATCACCGACGCCTTGATGCCGACGCCGTATTCCGCCGGGCTGGAGGTCTGGTCGAGCGGCGACGGCACGCCCGGATCGGACACCTACGCGCAGTCCGGCGCGGGGGTCTTCGTGCCGGCCGATCAGGATTTCGGCGGCGCGCTGGAAATCCTCAAGACCGCCGCCGTGCAGAAGCTGCGCTACATGGGCGAAACGCCGATCCTGCCGGGGCTCTACCTGCGGGTCACGGCGCGGGTGAAGGCGCTGGCCGGGGCGTTGCCCTCGGTGCGGGTGGCCGGTTGGGCCGGGCGACCGGGCGGTGGGGCGCTGGGCGGGATCGTCACCGCCGGGCCGGAGGTACCGCTCACCGCCTATGGCGCGGTGGTGGAGCTGTCGGCGATCATCGGGCCGGGCGGGTTGCCGGGCGTCGATCTGGTCTGGACCGGCGCCGATCGCGGCCATCTGGGCGTCGACCTGACCGGGCCGTCGGGTGGGGTGGTGCGGATCGACGATCTGGTGATCGAGGATGTCAGCCATCTGTTCGCCGCCGATCTGGCCGGGCTGGTCGATGTCCGCGACTACGGCGCGCGGGGCGACGGCACCGGTGACGACGCGGCGGCCTTCGAGGCGGCCGATGACGCGGCGGCGGGCCGGACCGTGCTGGTGCCCGAGGGGCGCTACCGGCTGGCCTCCAACGTGACCATCCGCAGCCATGTGCGCTTCGTCGGGACGGTGGAGCCCGTCGGCGCGACCAAGCTGATCCTGCAGCGCGATTTCCGCTTCGGGGCCTATCTCGACGCGCTCGGCAATGAGGAGCTGGCCTTCGCCAAGGCCTTTCAGGCGCTGCTGAGCTTCTCGGACCACGATTCCCTCGACCTCGAAGGGCGGCGCATCGGCCTGTCGAAGCCCTTCGACATGGCCGCCGCCGTGCCCGACCGGGAAACCTTCGCCACCCGCCGGGTGATCCGGAACGGGCAGTTCCAGCCGATCGACGGCGCAGCCTGGACGCCCGCAGTCGTCCGCGCCCAAGCCAGCTATGCGCCGGCCAACCCGACCCGGCTCGACAACGTGGCCAATGTCTCGGCCATCGCGCCGGGCAGCCTCGTCACCGGCAACGGGGTGGGGCGCGAGGTCTATGTGAAGGCGGTCGATATCGGCAATCGGCGGATCACGTTGAGCCAGCCGCTCTTCGACGCCGAGGGGGTGCAGGAATTCACCTTCACGCGGTTTCGCTACCTGATCGACTTCTCGGGCTTCAAGGATCTCAGCCAGTTCGTTTTCGACGACATCGAGTTCCAGTGCAACGGCGTGGCCTCAGGCATCATCCTGCCGCCCGCCGGGCTGACCTTTCACCTGCGCGACTGCTTCGTGACCAAGCCGCGCGACCGCGGCCTGACCTCGCATGGCGGCGGCTGCCAAGGGATGATGATCGACCGCTGCCAGTTCCTGTCAAACGAGCAGGGCCTCCCGGTGGAGCAGCGGAAGACGCTGTGCTTCAACGCCAACGCCAACGACGTGAAGATCCGCGACAGCCGGATCGTGCTGTTCGAGCATTTCTGCGTGCTGGCCGGCACCGGCAACCTGATCGCGAACAACCACTGGTTCCACGGCGACTCGCTCTCGGACGGGGTCCGCAAGGGCGGGATCATCCTCACCCGGCCGAACCCGGCGACGCTGATCGTCGGCAACTACATCGACAACAACTTCATCGAGTGGAGCAACGAGCACGACGAGAGCCCTAGCCTCGGCCAGCAGTTCAGCTTCGGCGGGCTGACCGTGTCGGGCAACATATTCATCGCGACCGACGTGGCGCGCTGGTTCAACTGGATCGTGGTCAAGCCGCGCGGGCCGGGGCATTTCATCCACGGGCTGCACGTGACCGGCAACGTGTTCCGCACCTTCAACGGCTATGTCGACCGGGTGGAGCGGGTCGACACCAGCTTCGCCGATCTCGATTACGGGCGGATGCGCGACATCACCTTCACCGGCAACGCCTTTCACGGCATCAACCAGCCGGTACGCAACCCCGCAAGCCTCACCGCCGAGCGCAGCTCCCCCGAAAGGGTCTGGGTGGTACCGACCGCGCCGCATCTGCCGTTCCTCGGCCGGGCGCGGGTGGTCGAGGCGGCGCTGCCTGAGGGGCGGCTGGCCGACGCGAGAGGCGATGCGGTCTACGAACAGCCTTGGCTCGACACGGAATATGGCGGCGACAGGCGCAGCTTCCGGATCGTGTTCGACACGCCGGTGAGCGGGCGAATGCGATGCAGCGTGCGCATGGACCGCCCGGAATGAGGGTGGGCCGGGAACCGCGGCGGGGGGCTGCGCGTCGTCTGGTGTCAGCCCGCGATCCGCGGGCGTTTTCTCGGAGCGGAAGATGAGCAAGATGGCGACCCCGGCCGAATTGGTGCGCACTTCGATGACCTTCTGGACCCTGATGGCCGAGACCCAGGCCGTGATGGCCTATCGGCTGATGGGCATGGCGGGCCTCTGGTCGGTCACCGGCGGCGAGAACAACCGCATGGTCGACGAGAAGGTCCCGGCCTTCGCCGAGGCGATGGTGGCGGGCAACCGCGCGCTGTGGTCCGGCAAGAGGCCCGACCAGGTCGCGCTGGCGACGATGCTGCCGCTGCAGCGCCGCACCGCCTCCAACAACAAGCGGCTGGCGCGGCGCGGGCCGAACTTTCTGACCCTTCCGCGCTAAGCGGCCGGTTTCCGCCGGCCCGCCGAGCGCGCCGGAACGGGGCCATGGGGGAGTGGGTTTTATGCGGCGACCCAGCCCCCAACCAAGGTGCACGTGATGCAGAACCCGTTTTTCGAGCTGCCCCTGCAGATGTGGCAGACCAGTACCCGGATGTGGATGTCGGCCCTCGACACGCAGATGTCGATGATGCGGGCCTTTCTCCCGCAGGCCCTGCAGGAGCAGGCCGAGGAAGTGGGCGAGGCCGCCCGCGACATGACCGAGGCCAGCGGCAAGGGCGTCGACTTCGCGGCGCAGGCGGCGAAGAGCCTGGCCGAGGGCGGCAAGGACGGCGCCCGATCGAGTGTCCCGGTGTAGTCGAAAACTTGTCTGACCATGCATGGCGGCCCGTCCCCCGGACGGGCCGTTTCCTTGTGCGGCGCACGGTCCGGTCCCCAGATGGCTTGGCGCGTTTTGATAGCCGGCAAGGCGGACAAGGGAGCGGCATCGGACATGCCAATTCGCCCCGACCCTGCACAGGGTTCGCGGTCACGGACTGGCGCTTGCCCGATCTCGGGCAGTCACGGCGATATTCAGAAAAAGGGGGAGATCTGGTGGAGTCGAGGGGGATCGAACCCCTGACCTCGTCATTGCGAACGACGCGCTCTCCCAACTGAGCTACGACCCCACTGGTCGCGTATCTGGCCTGTCCGGCTGGCGGTGTCAAGCCGGTCGGATCAGTTTTCGAGGTCGGCGCGGGTCAGTCGGAAGGCCCGGCCAAACCCGCCGACGAGGAAGCCGCCTTCGACCTCGAGGTGCAGGAGTCGGAAATCCGCGAAGTGGTAGTAGATCTCCGCGCCGGGATGCGCGGCGAGCCAATCCTGCTGTGCCGCCGCCTTGTCGGCGGGCAGGGCGCGGGCGTCGAGGCTGAGGCGCGGGGCGGCCATCGGGTCGCCGGAGGTCGTCTCGTCGAGCATCAGCGCGCAGCGTGGATCGGCCTCGAGCGCTGTCCAGTGGCGCGACAGGGTGGAGACCAGCATCAGCAGGTCGGCAGACCGCGTCGGAAGCAGCGCGACGCGGCTGAGCTGCGGCCGCCCGGTGGCGGGGTCGAGCACGCCCAGCACGCCGTGCCGGGCTGCGTCGCGCAGGCGCCGGGCCTGCCGGCGGGCGCCGTCATCGGTGGGGCGGATCGGGTCGGTCATGGCAACAGCCTGACGCGCGGGGGCGGCGCGATCAAGCGCTCACAGGCGCCACCTTGTCTCGGCCATGATGCCGGTGCCGCGATCACCCGTCAGCAAGCGCGTGACGCCGACCCGCAGCTCCAGCCCTCGCGGACCTGCCGGACGACCAAGCCGCTGCGTTTCGCGTGGACATCGCTCGCGCGATTGGCTGGGGTCCCGGCGGTATTTCCCTCGCTTCCTCCCGCCAGCGAAGCTTGGCGCAAGGGAGGTGGAGACGGGTCAACGGCGCAGCCGCCATAGATAGGCGGCATAGGCGGGGACCTCGCGCAGCGCCAGCCGCAGCTGCGCCGAGCGCTTCTGCCCCCCGCGCGGGGCCGATCCGCGGGCCTTCAGGCCGAGCCGCCGGGCCACCAGCAAGGCCCGCGGCAGGTGCGGGGCGTCGGTGACGATCACCACCCGCTCGGCCCCGATCCGCTTCAGGATCGGCAGCGCCAGCTCGATGTTCTCGAGCGTGTTGCGCGAGGTGGTCTCGGGATGGATCGCATGATCGGGCACCCCGGCTTCGAGCAGCAATTGCCGCATCGCCTCGCCCTCGCAGGGGGGATGTTTGCCGAGGCCGCCGCTGGGCACCAGATGCGCCACCTGTCCGGCATGGTAGAGCGCCGCGCCATGCAGGGTGCGGCGCCGCAGGGTCGGCGAGGGGCCGCTTTCCCAGACCGCGGCGCCGAGGATCAGCGCGGCATCGTGGCGGCCCGTCATCGCGGCGCACTTTCCGCGCCGCGTCGGCGCGCTAGGCTGTGACAGGCAACATGGAGACGGCGCATGGAAGAGCTTCTGAACGGCATCGGCATCGCGGCACTGGTGATCCTCGCCCTGGTGGGGCTGGCCGTGGGCTGGGTGGCCAGCCTGCTGACCGGGGGGCGCAGGCGGGCGCTGTACATGATCGTCGGCGCGCTGGCGGCAATGGCGACGCCGTTTCTGCTCGCGGCACTGGGCGTGACGCTGCTGGCCGCCGGCGGCCTGCTTCTGGTGGTGATCGTCGCGCTGATCGGCGCGGCGCTGGTGCTGGCCCTGATCCGCGCGATCGCCAAGTAGCCGCTCAAGAGGCGCGCGGCTTGCGGTTCTTGGTGCGCTGCACGTTGCCACCACGCTGACCGGGCCGACCGGCGGTGGAGCGGCCCTGCGACCGGCTCGCCGCGTCGGAGGCCTGGGCGATCGCCTGCTGCCGTGCCATGGGGTCGTCCGACACCATCAGATCGACCGTCTCGAGCCGCTTGATCTCGTCGCGCAGCCGCGCCGCTTCCTCGAATTCGAGGTTCTCGGCGGCCTTGCGCATGTCGGTCTTGAGCCCGTCGAGCACCGCCTGCAGGTTCGCGCCGGCCATCGGCTTGTCGACCTTGGCGGTGACCCGGTTCATGTCGACATCGCCCTTGTAGAGACCGGCGAGGATGTCCTCGACGTTCTTCTTGACGGTCGCCGGGGTAATGCCGTGCTCCTCGTTATAGGCGATCTGCTTCTCGCGGCGGCGCTCGGTCTCGGCCATCGCCCGCTCCATGGAGCCGGTGATCCGGTCGGCATACATGATGACCCGGCCGTCGGCGTTGCGCGCGGCCCGCCCGATGGTCTGGATGAGCGAGGTCTCGGACCGCAGGAAGCCCTCCTTGTCGGCGTCGAGGATCGCCACCAGACCGCATTCGGGGATGTCGAGCCCCTCGCGCAGCAGGTTGATCCCGATCAGCACGTCGAAGGCGCCAAGCCGCAGGTCGCGCAGGATCTCGATCCGCTCGATCGTGTCGATGTCGGAATGCATGTAGCGCACCTTGATGCCCTGCTCGTGCAGGTACTCGGTCAGGTCCTCGGCCATGCGCTTGGTCAGCGTGGTGCACAGCGTCCGGTAGCCGCGCGCCGTCACCTTGCGGATCTCGTCGAGCAGGTCGTCGACCTGCGTCTTGACCGGCCGGATCTCGATCATCGGGTCGAGCAGGCCGGTGGGGCGGATCACCTGCTCGGTGAAGACGCCGCCCGCCTGTTCCAGCTCCCACGCCGAGGGCGTGGCCGAGACGAAGATCGACTGTGGGCGCATCGCGTCCCACTCCTCGAACTTGAGCGGGCGGTTGTCCATGCAGGAGGGCAGGCGGAAGCCATGCTCGGCCAGCGTGAACTTGCGCCGGTAGTCGCCGCGATACATGCCGCCGATCTGCGGCACCGAGACGTGGCTCTCGTCGGCGAAGACGATGGCGTTGTCGGGGATGAACTCGAACAGGGTGGGGGGCGGCTCACCGGGCGCGCGGCCGGTCAGGTAGCGCGAGTAGTTCTCGATGCCGTTGCACACGCCGGTAGCCTCGAGCATCTCGAGGTCGAAATGGGTGCGCTGCTCGAGCCGCTGCGCCTCCAGGAGCTTGCCCTCGCCCTGCAGCTGGTCGAGCCGGGTCTTGAGCTCCGCCTTGATGCCCTTGATCGCCTGCGCCATGGTCGGGCGCGGCGTGACGTAGTGGCTGTTGGCGTAGATCCGGATGCGGTCGAACTCGTCGGTCTTGGAGCCGGTGAGCGGATCGAACTCGGTGATGCTCTCCAGCTCGTCGCCGAAGAAGGACAGCCGCCAGGCCCGATCCTCGAGGTGGGCGGGCCAGACTTCGAGGCTGTCGCCGCGCACCCGGAAGGCGCCGCGCGCGAAGGCCGCGTCGTTGCGGCGGTATTGCTGCGCCACCAGATCGGCCATCACCGCGCGCTGCTCGTAATTCTTGCCCTTGTGCAGGTCGACCGTCATCGCGCCGTAGGTCTCGACGCTGCCGATGCCGTAGATGCACGACACCGATGCCACGATGATCACGTCGTCGCGTTCAAGCAGCGCGCGGGTGGCGGAGTGGCGCATCCGGTCGATCTGTTCGTTGATCTGGCTTTCCTTCTCGATGAAGGTATCCGAACGCGGCACGTAGGCCTCGGGCTGGTAGTAATCGTAGTAGGAGACGAAATACTCGACCGCGTTGTCCGGAAAGAACCCCTTGAACTCGCCGTAGAGCTGGGCTGCCAGCGTCTTGTTCGGGGCGAGGATGATCGCCGGGCGCTGCGTCTCCTCGATGATCTTGGCCATGGTGAAGGTCTTGCCGGTGCCGGTGGCGCCGAGCAGCACCTGGTCCCGCTCGCCGGCGCGCACGCCGCCCGCGAGCTCCTCGATCGCGGTGGGCTGGTCGCCGGCGGCCTTGAACTCGGTCTGCATGCGGAACCGCTTGCCGCCCTCGAGCTTTTCGCGCCGTTTCACCTCCGGGGCGGGCGCGTGCAGGATCGGCATCTGTTCGGGCGAGTTGTTGTGCATCGGCGGACTCCTCGGGACCGAACCAATCTGGCCTCTTTTCGTTCCTGTGCAAGAGGGGTGCGGCGTCTTTGCCCGCTTGCATGGCGCCGCCGTTTTGCCGATAACGCCGCAAGATCAGAAGGGACCAAAGATGCGCGCACGGATCTACAGACCCAGCAGGGCAGCCACCCAGTCGGGCACCGCCAAGACCGAGGCCTGGGTCCTCGAATACGCGCCCGCCTCGAAGCGCGAGATCGACCCGCTGATGGGCTGGACCAGCTCCACCGACACCCAGAGCCAGGTGAGAATGTATTTCGACAGCCGCGACGCGGCGGTGGCCTATGCCGAGAAGCACGGGCTCGACGCGATCGTGCAGGAGCCGCATGTGCGCAAGCACAACATCCGTCCCGGCGGCTATGGCGAGAACTTCTCGACCACCCGGCGCGGGGCCTGGACGCACTGATCTTGTAAATCCGACTCAAGTTGAGGCGGTTTCGCGGTCAAGATCCGGCGACGAGGCCGGGCGCCACTAGATCGAGCGTCCGACCGGATCGGATACCATGGACTTCTAGCAAGGGCGGCCTGGCGGCCGCCCGTTTCGTTTCAGGGATCAGCAATGACCATCACCCATCTCGTCACCCATTCGGGCGGCTTTCACGCCGACGAACTCCTGTCCTCGGTCATCCTGACCCGGCTGTTTCCCGACGCCGAACTGGTGCGCAGCCGCGACAAGGCGTGGATCACCCCCGGCGAGGGGCGGATCATCTACGACGTGGGCGGTCAGTTCGATGCCGAGGCGCGGATCTTCGATCATCACCAGAAGCCCAACCCGCTGCGCGAGGATGGCCAGCCCTACAGCTCCTTCGGCCTGATCTGGGCGCAGTATGGGCGCGACTACCTGCGGGCGCTGGATGTCCCCGAGCATGACGTCGAGAAGATTCACGCCTCCTTCGACCGCGGCTTCGTGCTGCCCGTCGACCTGCTCGACAATGGCGCGGTGGACGCCTCCGCCGCGGGGCCGCTGTTTTCGGGGCTGACGCTGCCGGTGCTGCTCGAAAGCCTGAAGCCCGCCTTTGACGACCGCGAGGAGGGCGCCGATGATCGCGCCTTCGCCGCCGCCGTGCCGGTCGCGCGCGCCTTCGTCGAGGCCCGCATCCGCCGCTCGGCCGCGAAATACCGCGCCGAGGCAATGGTGCTGTCGGCGATCGAGGCGGCAGGCGAGGGGCGCATCCTCGAACTGCCCATGGGCATGCCGTTCCGCGCTGGTGTCGAAGCGGCGGGCGCCGATCACCTGCTCTTCGTCGTTCATCCGCGCGGCTCGGACTGGGCCCTAACCACGATCCGCACCGGCGACGACACTTTTGAAACCCGCGCCGACCTTCCTGCCGCCTGGGCAGGTCTGACGGACGAGGCGCTGGAAGCGGTGTCGGGCGTGAAGGGCGCGAAGTTCTGCCACAATGGCCGGTTCATCGCCGTGGCTTCCAGCCGCGAGGCGATCATGGCGATGGCGGAACTGGCGGTGGCGGAGGCGACGGCGAATTAGGCCGAAACGCAAGGCAACGGATCATGCTGCAACGTCTGCGATGCGTATAGGGCAGACGTTGCATTGCGCAGCCTTCAGGCCGGACCGATTGTCGCGATCGGCCATTAGGCGATCCGCGCGCTCTGCCTGGCAATGGCAGCTATGAATCGCTGCGTCAGAAAGGGCGCGTTTCTCTCTCGGCCCTCAGGGTTGGCCGGGGAGGACGCAGAGCATCTCGTAGAGCAGGTTGGCGGCGATCATCGCGGTATTGCCTGACGGGTCGTAGGGGGGCGAGACCTCGACAAGGTCGCAGCCCACGAGGTTCAGCCCCTTGCAGCCGCGCACGATCTCAAGCGCTTGGATCGTGGTCAGCCCGCCCATCTCGACCGTGCCAGTGCCCGGCGCGAAGGCAGGATCGAGGCTGTCGATGTCGAAGGACAGGTAGACCGGCGCGTCGCCGATCGCCGCGCGGATATCGGCCATCACCGGCGCGAGCGATTTGTGCCAGCACGCTTCCGCCGGGATGACCGTGAATCCCCTGTCGCGGCCCCAATCGAAATCCTCGGGTGCATAGCCCGTGCCCCGCAAGCCAATCTGGAACACCTTGTCACAGCGCAGAAGGCCGTCCTCGACCGCGCGTCGAAAGGGGGTGCCATGGGCGATCTCTTCGCCGAACATCGCCTCGTTGGTGTCGGCATGGGCGTCGACATGGATCAGCGCGACAGGTCCATGGCGCGCGGCCACCGCGCGCAGCACCGGCCAGCTCAGCGTGTGATCTCCGCCCAGCGTCAACGGGATCGCGCCGTGCGACAGGATCTCTACGTAGGTCGCGGTGATGATGTCGCAGCTCTTCTTCAGGTCGAAGGTATTGATCGCCACGTCGCCGATATCCGCGACCTGCAGATGGTCGAAGGGCGCGGCGCCGGTGGCCATGTTGTAGGGGCGCAGCATCCGGCTTTCGTCGCGGATCTGGCGCGGGCCGAGCCGGGTGCCGGGGCGGTTCGAGGTGCCGATATCCATGGGAATGCCGACGAAGCAGGCGTCGAGCCCTTCCGCGCTCTCTTGCTGTGGCAGGCGCATCATCGTCGCCGGACCACCGAAGCGCGGCATCTCGTTGCCGCCGAGCGGTTGGTTGTATCGGGGGCGGGGATCCTGGGGCATGCGGGCATCGCGTCTGGGACAAGGTCAGCCTCAACCTAGGCGCGGTGCGGGAGACGAAGAATACTCTCCGCGGAAAGGGAACATTGAGCTTCCTCAATGCAATCTTCCGACGCCCTCCCAGTGGACCGCGCCTCGCCCCTTTTGCCTACATGGCAGGCTAGGTCGCGGCGACGCTGCCTCCTCGGCTGAGGTCAAGGAGGGCGTCGCACAGGGTCTTCACGAGATGAGGCTGGGGGTCGCTTCTGGTCACCAGCTCCATGCTGCAGGTGAAGTTGTCTTCGCAGTTCCCAAAGCGGCGCAGGCGACCCGCCTCCAGGTAGGAGCGTGCCGCGTGATCCGGCAGCAGGCCGAGATAGCTGCCGCTCAGCACCAGAAGAAGCTGCGCCTCGATCTCGCCCACGACCTGGTCGGTGTCGTTCAGCTTCTGCGTCTTCTTGCGCCGCCTGTTCCAGTATCCTCGATGGACCCAAGGGTAACGATCGAGCCTCGGCTGATCGATCTCTGGTTCGGGACGCGCGAAGAGCGGATGGCCTTCGCCGCAATAGAGGCTGTTGGTTTCCTGGTAGAGGGCCCTGTAGGACAGCCCGGTCAGGCGGTTGTCGAAGGCACCGATGCCGATATGGAAGCTGCCATCCGCCAACCCGCGCAGGATGTTCTGCGGCTGCTCGACGAGGATGTTGAACTTCGCCGTCGGAGCCATCCTGGCCAGATCTCCGATCGCTTGTGGCAGCTTGAACTGCGGGTCCGTGGCGATGCAGTCGACGATCGCAATCCGCACCTCGCCCGTCAGGCTGCCCTTGAGCGCGGAGAGCCGACCCGACATGTCTTCGAGCGTGCCCAGCAGATCCTGTGCGAGCCGATGGACCGTCTCGCCCTTCTCGGTGAGCCGGAAGCCCCGTCGCCCACGCTGGCAGAGCTTCACGCCGAGGCGTTCTTCAAGCGCCGTGATGTGGTTGGAGATCGTCGGTTGGCTGACGCCAAGCTCCGCCTGCGCCGCGCTGAAGCCGTTGTTGCGCACGACGCTGTCGAACACGCGGAGAAGATGAATGTCGGCGCCCGATACCTGCATGTTGCATTGGTGTGACCAAATGTATGCGATGGCAATGCGGGATTTTATGCGCGAACACGGCCTGTAGGCTGGCCGACGAATTGCCATGACTGGCGTGCGGAGCGAAACGTTGCGCGAGCCCTCCATGACCGTCACCGCACCCTCCACGGTCGATGCCGACACGCCCACCTGCCGAAAGACCTGCGCCATGACTGCCCCCGTGACCGCCGCGCTGAAGGACGCGACCTTTTTTCCCTACTGGCTCGACAGTCCCGATGCGCCGGCCGCCGAGGCGCCGCTTTCGGGCAAGCTGGACTGCGATCTGGCGATCGTCGGCGGTGGCTTCACCGGGCTATGGGCCGCGATCCTCGCCAAGGAAGCCGATCCGAAGCGCGAGGTGGTGCTGATCGAGGCCGAGCGGATCGCGCATGGCGCGTCGGGGCGGCCGGGCGCCATCGTCTCGACCTCGGTGATGCATGGGCTCGGCAACGCCAAGCGAATCTTCCCTCGCGACCTCGATCGGCTCGAGGTCTTGGGTCGCGACAACATGGCCGGCTTTCGGCGCACCATCGCGGAGCATGGAATCGACTGCGACCAGGAATGGAATGGCGAGTTGACGGTCGCCGTCGGGCCCGAGGGGCTGCCGGTGTTGCGGGAGGAATATGGACTCCACAGGGCGCATGGCCACGAGGTGGAGTTGCTCGACGAAACCGCACTCAGGGGGCATCTGCGATCGCCGATCTTCTCGGGCGGGCTCTGGAGCAAGCGCGACAGCGGCACGGTCCACCCCGCCAAGCTGGCCTGGGGGCTCAAGCGCGCGGCGCGCGCGCTGGGCGTACAGATCTACGAGCACAGCCCGATGGGCCGGGTCGAGGATCTCGGCGCGAGGCTGCGCCTGCAGGCGGGGGAGGGCGTGATCGAGGCGCGGCACGTGCTCTTCGCGACCAATGCCTTCGCCGCCGGTCATCCCCGGATCCGGTCGCGGGTCGCGATGCTGCGCGACCGGATCCTGATGACCGAACCGCTTTCGCCCGAGCAGATGTCGCGCATTGGCTGGGGCAACCGGCAAGGGGTCTACGACACCCGCACGCAGCTCAACTACATGCGGCTGACGCGCGACAACCGGATCCTGTTCGGCGGGCGGCTCGGCTATTACATGAACGCGCCGCGCGACCCCCGACCGGATCGCGGGCCCGCCCCCTATGAGGGGCTGGCAGAGGCGTTCTTCACGACGTTTCCGCCGCTCGACGACATTCGCTTCACCCATGCATGGAGCGGGCCGATCGCGCTGACCACCCGCATGGCGGTGCATTTCCAGAGCTATTACGGCGGCAAGGGCCTGTATGCGGGCGGCTATTCGGGTTTCGGCGTCTCGGCGAGCCGGTTCGGGGCACGGATTGGGCTGGCCAGGCTCGACGGGCGCGAGGATCCGGATCTCGACCTCGAATTCGCGCGCACGATGCCGGCCCCGATCCCGCCCGAACCCTTCCGCTACCTCGGCGCCCGCCTGACCCTGCACGCGCTCGACACCGTCGACCGCAAGGGCGGATGGCGGCGCCGCTGGATCGATCTCGTCACGCGGCTCGGTTTTCCGTTGAGCTGAAGAGGAAACGCAGGCGGGACGTCGACCTGATTACAGGCCCTGTTGCGACGGCCCACCATTCGCGGACCGTCGCTCATGCAGATGCCCACCCCCGCGACGGCGGGGGTGGGCGGGTTCATCAGAAGCTCCAGATGGCGTTCACGAACACGCCGCGGCTGTGGTCGAAATCGGTCAGATCGCTCGAGAAGCTGCCGAAATCGTAGCCCGCGCCGATCCGGGCGTTGTCGCTGATCCGGTAATAGGGCGCCGCGAGCACGCCGTGATCGAGGGCCTCGGTTTCAGGCTGGTAGAGCGCGCGGTACTCCAGCAGCAGGTCCCAGTTCTCGGCAAAGCTCCACTCGCCGCGCAGGACGAAGACATGCGCCGTGGAATCCTGCCAGTCCGGCTGCGCCTGGTCGGTCGCCATCTCACCCAGCCGGACGCCGTATTTCGCGCCGACCGAAAGGTCGGGGCCGAGCCGGTAGTCGAGATCGGCCGAGACGACATGGCTGCGCTGCAGCGGCGTGCCGCTGTCGGCGGCGCCGACCGCGCCGTGATCGAGATCGGCGCGCATGTCATACGACAGGACCATGATGAGATCATCATCCATGACCGGCCGTAGCGCGTAGGACAGCCCGGCCTCGGCATATTCGCCGTCGGCCTGGCCGACACGACGCTCATGCGCGTATTCCACTCGGACGCGCAGCGTGCCGCCGAGATCGTCGGTCAGCTGCCGACTGCGCGCCGCGATCAGCACGCCGTCGCCGTTCTCGCCGGGCACGTCGATTTCGTGCAGCTCGATCCGGGCACGCGCCGCCCCTTGCGGGCGCTCGACCGCGGCGCCGAAGCTCAGCGTGCGGCGGGTGCCGCCCTCGGTCTCGGCGTCGATGGTGGCGGCGAGATCGAGGCTGAACCCGTCCGGCGCCTAGGTCAGCCCGTAGCTCTGACCGTGGCCGTCGCCGGCCCCGCCGAGCAGCAGGTCCTGCTCGGCAAAGATCGACCAGTCGTCGCCTATGTCGCGACGCTGGCCCAGCACCAGCCCGTGGCCCGCGATATCGTCGGTCGCATCGCCGACGATGCGATGGCGCAGATAGACCTCCCCGTCGTCGCGAGCATAGCTCAGCCCGGCCTCGAGCCCGGTGCCGGCGCTCCCGAAGCCCAGCTCCGCCTCGGCGCTGAGCCGGTCGGTGAGCGCGCCCGACAGGCCCGCCCCGTAGCGGTGATAGCGGTCGAGATCCCCCTCGGCCGCCAGCGTTCCCTCGGCGAAGAGATGGGCGGTCGCCCCGCCCACGCGGCGCTCAACCCGCAGCGCGGCGTCGCTGCGCGTGCCATTTTGGCCGCCGCCCGACAGCGTCTCGCGTTCGAGGCCGACGCGCAGTTCGGTGGCCGGATCGATGCGCTGCGCCAGATCGAGCCGCAGTTCGCGGCGGCGCTCTGTGCCGCGCTCGACGCTCTCGGCGCCGAAGCCGAGCCGCGTGGCCTCCGTCACCGCGACCTCGACCTCCGCCCCGGCACGGGTGAGCGTTTCGGGCTCGGCGGCGCCGGTTCCTGCGAAGCCGGCTTCACGCCGCTCGACCCAGGCGCTGGCCGTGCCCTCGGTCCCGGCCAGCGGGGCGAGATCGGCCTCGGCGCCGAGCGACCAAGCGGTGGCTTCGGTGCCCGGCGCGCCAGACGCCTCCGTCGAAAAGCTCAGCCCGCCATCGGAGGAGCGGTTGAAGGCGCGGCCCGATCCTTCCGAGCGCGCCAGCTCGGCCGTGAGGCGCAGACCCGGTGCCGCCTCGAGCGTGGCGTCGACCCCGGCCACGCGCATCCGCGCGTCGCCGGTCTCCTCGTCGAGCGCGGTCGCCCCGAGGCTCAGCCCGCCGCCGATCTCCTGGCGCGCCCGCAGCCCGGTCGAGAGATCGTCAATGCCGTCGGCCGGGCGGGCGTAATCGGCGCGCAGGGTGATCTCGTCGCTTTCGTCCGAGAACAGCGCGCGGCCGACCTGGCCCATCAGCGGCCGCCCGAGCAGCACGTGCCCCTGGGCATGGTTGACGCTGTAGTCGAGACCTTCAACCAGCTGCCGCCGCTCGATCAGCCGGCCGGTCTCGTCGCGCCGCTCGACGCTGAGCTGCACGGTGCCGGGCAGCACGTCTCGATGTGCGAGGCGATAGGAAGCGCCACCGGTGGCGTCGAACAGGTCGGTCTCGGGCAGCGCGTCCTCGCGCGAGGCGAAACCCTCGACGCTACCGGTCTCGGTCGCATGGCGGCCGCTCAACCCATAGATGCTGCGCTCGGCCCGGATCAGATCGCCATCGGCGAGGCTGACGCGGGACTGGCCGAAGGTCAGGTGGCTGTCGTCGCGGGCGATCCGGGCGAACAGCCGGCCGTCGCGGCCGCCGGGATGCAGCAGCGCGCTGCCATCGCCGAAATCGGGCGCACCCGGTGCGGCGCGCAGCCGGGCCAGCGCGTCGCGCCGCTCGGTGCCGGTCAGCCCGTCGAGCAACTCGTCGAGCGGCCGCCCGCCGCTGTCGGCCGAGGCGGTCAGCGTCCAGCCATCGCCGACCGGTCCCTGGGCAAAGAAGGCGGCCCGGCCTTCGCTCCAGCCGGTGCCCTCGTCGAGATCGCGCCCGAAGGTCAGGTCGAGCATGCCGGTCCGGGTCCAGAGCGGCCGCGCCGCCTGCGCCTCGGGCGCCACCGCGCCCAAACCAGCGAGCCGCGGCCCGGCCGGGGCGACGGGCTCCGGCACGGGGAGGGACGCAGCCTCGACGAGGGCAGGGGACGACGCCTCAGGATCGAGTGCCACAGGCCGCGGCGCGGGGCGGGCCGAGGGACGGCCAGGGGCGCGGATCTCGAAGGCGAAGGCGTCGGGGGCGGTAGCCTCGGCCACCGCGCCGGGCACGGCCGGCAGCCCCTCGATGACGAAGGCGGATCCATCGGCGCGGGCAGCCAGCGACTGGCCGCTGACGGCGAGGGTGACTCCGAGCGCGGTGGCGGCGAGAAAGTTGTTGCGGGTCACCGGGCGTCTCCACGGATTAGGGTTTCGAGGACCAGCGGCTGGCGGCTCGCGCCGCTGGCGTGGTGACGCGAGATGGCGTCGGAGATGGCGTCGAGGCGGGCGCGGGCGATCTCGGTCCGGGCCGGGTCGAGATAGACCAGCCCGAGCCGGGTCGGCCCCTCGGCCAGCGCGGCGATCAGCTCGCGCATGCCGTCCTGCCATTCGGGGCGCAGCTGGCCGTCGGCTCCGAAGGCGGCGTCGGTCAGCTGCAGCACCGCCTTGCGGCCGGGCTGCACGCCGAAATCCATCCGCGCCATCTTGCCCCGGGTCAGCCGGGTCACCTGCGGGTTCGGGGTGCTGGGGATCCAGCCCTCGGGCAGGGCGCGCTCGTCGAGCTTGAGCTGCATGTTCGAACCGATCCCGGCCCGGGGCAGCATCGCGCAGGGCACCGAGAAACGACCATGCGCGTCGGTGAGCACCGTCTCGCCGCCCGGCGCGCGCAGCACCATGCCGCCGAGGCCCGGCTCGTCCGCATCGGCATGGCCGTCGCCGTCGCGATCCTCGAACACCCGTCCCACGACATCGGCGCAGTCAAACACCCGTTCGGGCACGAGGATGAGGGCGGCGTTGGCGCGGGCCAGTACGGTGCCGTCATCGGGGTCGCGCAGCACCGCCATGGAGACGTGCCGGCCGTCGCCGATCCCGCCCGCCGCGACGATCGAGAGGGTGATCTCGATCTCGCCATCGGCATCCGGGGTCAGCCCGGCGAAGCGCAACAGCCGCCCGTCGACCTTGGGCTCCTGCGCCCGGCCGTTCACCAGTGCCGATCCCTCGCTGTAGACGAAGCCTTTCGGCAACAGGTCCTCGACGTCGATCCGGTCGTATTCGACCTCACGCGCCACGATCCGGAACGGCAGCGCCGTGCCGCGCGTGGCCTCTTCCGACAGCGCCGCGAAGTCGAGCGCCGGGTCCCCCAGAGCGGCATCGACGGCGATGTGGTTGTTGACCACGTTCGGATCGCCGGCCTCGAGCAGGAAGCTCATGAAATAGCGTGCCGCCTCACCCGCCGCCGGCGGGTTGACCGAGGCGCTGATCTCGCAATCGCCGCCCGGGATCGGGTCGCCGGCACAGGCGGTGGCGTCGAAAGGCGCCTCCGAGGCCGCGGAAATCCGCGTCGAGGCGCCGGCATGAAAGCCGCCGGGCAGGTCCATGGTGATCCGGTACTCGGTTTCGGTGATCGGGCATTGCGGCGCCGCGTCGGGCACGAGGTCGAAGCGGTAGAAGCCGTCCGCGCCGGTGACCTGCGCCTGCTGCGCCGGGTCGACGAGGCAGCGGCGCGGCAGCGGTGCGCCGGCGGTGTCGACCAGCCGCACCGTGACACCGGCAATCGGCGCCCGGGTGACCGAGTCGTAGATCACGCCCGAGGGATCGATCGCCAGGTTCTGCTGCTCGAGCGCCTCACCCGGTTCGAGATCGCCGATGCCGAAGCCGCCGAGCGGATCGCCCGCGGGGTTGTTCATCACCACGCGGTAGCCCGAACCGGAGTCGACGAAGAGCTTGTAGCTGCCGTCCGCATCGGTGGTGACGAACTCGACCGCCTCCCCATCGGCATCGAAGATCGGCTGCGGGGTACCCTCGGCATCGACCACTCTCACGCGGTAGCCCGCGCCGACGCCGCGATCCCGGCCGGGGTCGAAGCGGCCATCATGGTCGATATCGTCGAACACCGTTCCGGCGACGCTGGCGATCGGCGCGATGCGGATCCGCGCCCGTCCCTCGATGCAGTTCGCCGGGTTGAGGGCCTCGCACACGCCGTAGCCGACATCATAAAGCCCCGGCTCGGAAAAGCGCGGCACGGTGATCCGCCCCTCGGCGTCGATGCCGAGTCCGGGGAGGCCGGCGTCGTCGGTGATCGAGAACACCGCGTCGGAGGCAACCACCGGCGCGCCGCCGAGGCGGTCATTGCCGATCACCGAGACGCTGCGCCCGCCCGACACGCCATAGATCGGCCGGTCGCTGAAATCGTCGCTGCCGGCGGTGACCTCGGCCGCTGCGACGGCAAAGCGGACCACCGCCTGGGCGCAGTTGCCGGGGTTCAGCGCCTCGCAGGCGCGGTAGGTGACCGCGTAATCGCCGGCCGCCGTCCCGGCCGCCAGGCGAAGCACGCCGGCCGCGTCGAGGCTCAGCCCCTTCAGCGGCGAGGCGACCAGGCTCAGCTTAAGGTCCTCTGCTTTGGCGGGGGCGCCACCAATCCGGTCATTGGCGAGAACGGCCGCGACCTTGCCGCCATCACGTCCCTGGAGCGGTGCAGCGGGGGCGTCGTCGGTGAGCGTCAGCCGGGCTGCCGCGATCACGATCTCGGCCGTGCCCTCGATGCAGTTGTCGGGATCGGCCACCTCGCAGAAGCGGTAGGGCAGGGGGTAGCGCCCTGCCGGTGTCCCGGCCGCCACCGCGACCCGTCCCTGTGCATCGAGCGTGATACGGCCATTCGCCGTCGCTGCGCCGTCGCGCATCGTAAAGCGCAGTTCACCGCTCCGCGCGGCCCGCCCGTCGATCCGCGCCGCCTGCAGCAGGCCGTCAAGCCCGCTCGCGCCGTCCCGCCCATCCGCGCGCAGCGAAACCGGACCGCCCGCCGCAAGAACCAACGTCTCATGCACATCGCTGACGTTGACGGTGAGCTCCTGTCGGGCGGCGTTGCCGGCGGCGTCGGTGCCGGTCACGGTGAGCTTGTAGGCGTTGTCGCGGGCGGCGCTGGCCTTGGCCTCGAAGTCGGGCGCGTCGCGGAAGGCGAGGCTGCCGTCGGCGGCGATCGCGAACTTGGCGGCGTCGGCGCCGGTCAGCGTCCAGCTGACGCTCTCGTCGGCGGTGTAGGCGGCGACGGCGGTGGTGTTCTCGGCGATGGCAACCGTGGCGGTGGCGCCGGTCTGATTGTTCGGGCCGGTCAGCACAGGGGCCGCCTCGTCGACATCACCGACGTTGACGGTGAGCTCCTGGCGGCTTTCGTTGCCGGCGGCGTCGGTGCCGGTCACGGTGAGCTTGTAGGCGTTGTCGCCGGCGGCGCTGGCCTTGGCCTCGAAGTCCGGCGCGGCCCTGAAGGCGAGGCTGCCGTCGGTGCCGATCGCGAACTTGGCGGCGTCGGCGCCGGTCAGCGTCCAGCTGACGCTCTCGTCGGCGGCGTAGGTGCCGACGGCGGTGCTGTTCTCGGCGATGGCGACCGTGGCGGTGGCGCCGGTCTGGCTGTCCGGGCCGGTGAGGGCCGGAGCGGTGGTGTCGGCCGGGGTCTCGTCGACATCGCTGACATTGACGGTGAGCTCCTGGCGGGCGGCGTTGCCGGCGGCGTCGGTGCCGGTCACGGTGAGCTTGTAGGCGTTGTCGCCGGCGGCGCTGCCATTGGCCTCGAAGTCCGGCGCGGCCTTGAAGGCGAGGCTGCCGTCGGCGGCGATCGCGAACTTCGCGGCGTCGGCGCCGGTCAGCGTCCAGCTGACGCTCTCGTCGGCGGCGTAGGTGCCGACAGCGGTGGTGTTCTCGGCGATGGCGACCGTGGCGGTGGCGCCGGTCTGGCTGTCCGGGCCGGTGAGGGCCGGAGCGGTGGTGTCGGCCGGGGTCTCGTCGACATCACCGACGTTGACGGTGAGCTCCTGGCGGGCGGCGTTGCCGGCCGCGTCGGTGCCGATCACGGTGACCTGGTAGGCGTTGTCGCCGGCGGCGCTGGCCTTGGCCTCGAAGTCCGGCGCGGCCCTGAAGGCGAGGCTGCCGTCGGTGCCGATCGCGAACTTGGCGGCGTCGGCGCCGGTCAGCGTCCAGCTGACGCTTTCGTCGGCGGCATAGGTGCCGACGGCGGTGCTGTTCTCGGCGATGGCGACCGTGGCGGTGGCGCCGGTCTGGCTATCCGGGCCGGTCAGCACCGGAGCCGCCTCGTCGACATCACCGACGTTGACGGTGAGGTCCTGGGGGCTTTCGTTGCCGGCGGCGTCGGTGCCGGTCACGGTGAGCTTGTAGGCGTTGTCGCCGGCGGCGCTGCCATTGGCCTCGAAATCCGGGGCGGCCTTGAAGGCAAGGCGGCCGTCGGTGCCGATCGCGAACTTCGCGGCGTCGGCGCCGGTCAGCGTCCAGTCGACGCTCTCGTCGGCGGCATAGGTGCCGACGGCGGTGCTGTTCTCGGCGATGGCGACCGTGGCGGTGGCGCCGGTCTGGCTATCCGGGCCGGTCAGGACCGGGACCGCCTCGTCGACATCACCGACGTTGACGGTGAGGTCCTGGGGGCTTTCGTTGCCGGCGGCGTCGGTGCCGATCACGGTGAGCTTGTAGGCGTTGTCGCCTGCCGCGCTGCCATTGGCCTCGAAGTCCGGCGCGTCGCGGAAGGCGAGGGTGCCGTCGGCGGCGATCGCGAACTTCGCGGCGTCGGCACCGGTCAGCGTCCAGCTGACGCTCTCGTCGGCGGCATAGGTGCCGACGGCGGTGGTGTTCTCGGCGATGGCGACCGTGGCGGTGACGCCGGTCTGGCTGTCCGGGCCGGTCAGCACCGGAGCGGTGGTGTCGGCCGGGGCCGCCTCGTCGACATCGCCGACATTGACGGTGAGGTCCTGGCGGCTTCCGTTGCCGGCGGCATCGGTGCCGATCACGGTGAGTTTGTAGGCGTTGTCGCCGGCGGCGCTGGCCCTGGCCTCGAAGTCCGGCGCGTCGCGGAAGGCGAGGCGGCCGTCGGTGCCGATCGCGAACTTTCCGGCGTCGGCGCCGTCGAGCGTCCAGCTGACGCTCTCGTCGGCGGCGTAGATGCCGACGGCGGTGCTGTTCTCGGCGACGGCGACCGTGGCGGTGGCGCCGGTCTGGCTATCCGGGCCGGTCAGCACCGGAGCGGTGGTGTCGGCCGGGGTCTCGTCGACATCGCTGACGTTGACGGTGAGGTCCTGCCGGCTTTCGTTGCCGGCGGCGTCGGTGCCGATCACGGTGAGCTTGTAGGCGTTGTCGCCGGCGGCGCTGCCATTGGCCTCGAAATCCGGGGCGGCCTTGAAGGCGAGGGTGCCGTCGGTGCCGATCGCGAACTTCGCGGCGTCGGCGCCGGTCAGCGTCCAGTCGACGCTCTCGTCGGCGGCGTAGGTGCCGACGGCGGTGGTGTTCTCGGCGACGGCGACCGTGGCGGTGGCGCCGCGCTGGCTGTCCGGGCCGGTCAGCACCGGAGCGGTGGTGTCGGTGCTGCCGACGGTGGCATAGATCGTCTGGGTGCTGGCGTAGTTCTGCGCGTCGGTGGCCTGGATCACCACTTCATAGGTGCTGTCGCCATTTGCGTCGTTCGGGCTGGCAGCGGTCTGTGAGGCAAGAAGGCGAAGGGCGCCCGCTCGGTCGATCGAGAACTTGCTCTCGTCGGCGCCGCCGACGATGGCCCATGCGACGTCACGATCGGCGGTCCAGGTTCCCAGTGCCTGCTCGTTGTCGGCCAGAGTGGCCTCGTAGACGTTGCCAGTGCTGCTGTCCGGAGCGGTGATCTTGGCGGAGTTGGCCCGGACCTCCTGCAGATAGGCGTTGAGCTCGTCGAGCAGGCCGTTCGCCGCGTTGCCGCTGACGGAGTCGCCGTCGGCGTGGACCAGGTCCGAGCCGACCGTGCGCAGGCCATAGTTGCTGCCTTTGTCGGTATCAGTCTCCGAGCGCAGCAGGTAACTGCCGCCGCTATAGGTCAGCGTGTAGGAGGGCGAGCCCGGGGTGGGGATGAAGCCGAAATGGTGCAGCTGGCCCTTGGCGGTCTCGCGCCAGTTGATCGCACCTTCGACGTCGATCACCTCGCCTGACGTGGTGATGATCCGCATCACGCCGGGGATGTCGTTGCCCTGCGCGGTATAGATACCCGTGTCCGAGACCTGCCGGAAATAGGCGACGTCCACGTCGAGCGTCGAGAAGTTCTTGATGTTGTCGGTCTTGTTCTTGCTGGTCCCGACATCGCCGATGAAACCCTCCGGAAAGGGCACGGAGACGATCTGCGCCTTCTGAGCCATCGCCCCGGGCACCCAGAAGGCCAAAAGGATCGCGGCAATACCGAAGGATTTGCGGGTCCGGCCCATGGCGGGGCGATTGGGGCGATGTGATTGGGCCATGGCAATAGGTCTCCTGCGGCGCGCGCGCCGGGGGTGAGGGTCGTGGAGCTGTGAAGGGAGGGCGGCGGCAGGGGGCGCGTTTTGCCCCTATTCGAGGGAGGGAATTCTCATCTGGACCTTTCCGCCTGTCCTGAAGGCCGGGAGGCCGAAAAATCGACCCGCCGCGCGAGAGAGTTGCGGAGCCCTGTCGAGCTCCCGAGGACCACTTTCAGCAGCCATGAACCGATAAGGTCGTCCCGGTCAGGGGAGGTCAAGGATAGTGGGGAGCCAAAAACATGAGCGTTGCTCGTTTCGTGACGTCACAATAACAGGCACCTTCCTATTCTTTAGTATTGCCCCAGAACTGCCACATTTGCCTTGGGTTCGGCTAAGGATAGTCAGGTTTTATCCTTCGTTCGCGCGGCAGTGACGGCAGGCCCCGGAGGGTGATTCCCGCAGCTGCCCGGATCGCCGCCGGGAGTTAGGTGCCCGGGCTTTTCGGAAACAGGGCGCGTCGGCCTCCTTTCCTGCGCAATAGCGCAGATTGCCGGCGAAGTCGGTGCGTCGATGGCCTGAGGGGTGCCAAGTACCGAGCCACAAGTTTGGTATCGGGCAGCAGGAACGGTTTGGCTTTGCTGCCGGCCTGCAAGTTCCTGATCCGGCCGAACTTCAGCGCGGCGCTCGAGATGGCATCGGACTGAAAGGCTGGAAGTCTGCCAGCCCGGCCGGTGCCTTTGTGTTCTGCAACTTGAGGGGGAGCTGCACCTACAGGGCAATATGCGCCAAACGGCCAGCGTGGAGGACGAGCAGGCACCCAGCCCGACGTCGGGGCAGCCTCTCGCGGGCGCGACAGGGGTCGGCGGCCCGGAAGCCGACAAGGCCGCTTCATGGCATCACCGAGGCGGGGAAAACGAAAGCGGCGCGCATCGCTTCTCGGCTGCGCCAGCTTGCCCCAACGACATGCATAGGATTTGGGCAATTGCCTTCCTTTTAAACAAGGGGCTTCGAACCCTGCCACAACCGCTGGTGCATGTGCTGTCCAGCCGCTAGAAGGCGCCGGAATTAGCGGGTCGAGCAGAAAAGAACGGGTGACATGGCTGAGACTACAGGCGAGCTGCGCCACGCCATTGCAGGGATGGACGACGAACAGCTACCGGTGCCGCGGCACCGACTGCACGGGCCGGGGCACTTCCTCGGCCTCTATGCAGCGGAACATGTGGCGGCGACCGAATTCGTGATCGGCGCGGCCTTCGTGGCGCTCGGCGCCACGATCCACGACATCCTGATCGGCCTGCTGATCGGCAACATGCTCGCGGTGCTGAGCTTCTGGCTGATCACCGCGCCGATCGCCGTGAAGACCCGGCTGAGCCTCTACACCTATCTCGAACAGAACATGGGTGAGCTGTTCTCGCGGCTCTACAATGGCGCGAACGTGCTGATCTTCGTCGTCATCTCGGCAGCGATGATCACGGTCTCGGCCACCGCGTTGCGGGTGCTGTTCGGGGTGCCGCCACAGCTGATGCCCTATCCGACAAGTCCGGCATTCGTGCTGATCGCCGCCTCGGCCAGCGTGATCGCCGTGCTCGTGGCCTATTACGGCTTCAACGTGCTCAGCGAATTCGCCTCGATCTGTGCGCCCTGGCTGATGGTGATGTTCACCGCGGGCGGGATGGTCCTGCTCCCGGCGCTGAACGAGTCGCTGACCGGGCAGACCACGCTCGACAGCTTCCGGGCCTTCGTGGATCTCGCGGGCGCGACGGTGTTCACCGGCACCAATGCCGCGGGCGAGCCCGGGATCGGCATCTGGGAGGTCATCGGTTTTGCGTGGGCCGCCAACACTTTCGCCCATTTCGGGCTGATCGACATGGCGCTGCTGCGCTATGCCCGCAAGACCCGCTACGGCTTGTGCACCGCGACCGGCATGATGTTCGGCCATTACGTCGCATGGATCTCCGCGGCGCTGATGGGCGCGGCCACCGCGGCCTTCATGCAGACCTCGATCGCCGTGGTCTCGCCGGGCGACGTGGCCTATCTCGCGCTCGGCGCCAGCGGCTTCGTCATCGTCATCGTGGCGGGCTGGACGACGGCGAACTCCAACCTCTATCGCGCGGGCCTCGCCGCACAGGCGGTGTTTCCGAACACCTCGCGGACCAAGGTGACGTTGATCGTCGGGGCCGTCGTTGTGGTGGGCAGCTGCTTCCCGATCATCTATCGCAGCTTCCTGCCGCTCCTGACCTATGCAGGCCTGCTGCTGGTGCCGGTCGGCGGCATCGTCTTCGCCGAGCAGCACCTGTTCCCGCGGATGGGGATGAAGACCTATTGGCACAAGCTGCGCGGGGCGCATCAGAACGTCCCGGCGATCGTCACCTGGGCGGCGGCACTGGTCTTCGGCTTCGGCCTGAACCTGATCGATCTTTTCCCCTTCTATTACCTCTTCGTGCCGACCTGGATCCTGTCGATCCTGCTCTACAGCTGGCTGGCCAAGCGCGCCGGGGCGGATAAGGAGTGGCCGGAGGCCGAGGACAGGCTCGCGGCTTTCGATCGGGCGGTGAAAGACCACCATCAGGAGCTGGCGGCGCGCGAGGCGATCGAGCCGGCCAAGGACAGCACCGTCCTGACCAAGTTCATCCGTGCGGTCTGGATCGTGGTCGGGCTTCTCATCCCCGCGGCGCTGGCCTGGCGGGTGCTGTTCAACAGCCCGGACCTCGATGCCTATTACGCGAACCGGGAGCTCTTCTACAGCCTGACGATCTGGTGCACCGGGATCTACTTCGCCTTTGCCTGGTGGGATCTGCAACGGTCGAAAGCGCCCCGGAGGATGGCTGCGGCGGTGGAGTGCCCGGCCGAGTGAGGCGGCAATCGCGCGGTCCCCGACCCCTTACGGCCGCCGCGCGACGGGCTCCTTGATACCCGAGGGCAGCTCCAAGCGCTGCCGGGACAATCCAGACATGAGAAGGCCGCCCATCGGGCGGCCTTCGCTTTTGCCAATCTGGGGTGGTCTCAGTCCTTGAGGGCGCGCTTGGCCTCGCCCTTCATGTCTTGGCCGTGACCCTTGAGCTTCTGGGCCTTGCCTTCGTTCTGCAGATCCTTGTCGCCGGTCGCGTCGCCGAGCTTGTCCTTGGCGGCGCCGGCGGCCTTGTTCATCGCGCCTTTGGCCTTGTCATCATGCTCGCTCATCTCGTCTTCCTCCGATGCGGGATCGCAGCGCGGGCGCTGGACGCGCCTCGTGCCTGCTTGCGGGATAAACGCATGAGCGGGGGACGCCGTTCGATGGGTCTTCTGCCGTCGGCCAGAACGTGCCGAGGCGGGCATGGCCTATCGTGCCACTTTTTCGAGAAAGCCCACCACCGCCTCCAGAAACCTGTCCGGCGCGGTGTTCATCGCCTCGTGGCCCTCTCCTTCGAACTGGGCGCGCCGCACGTCCGGCAGGACGTCGGCCAGCGCGTCGGTGACGAACATCTCGGGCGGGGTCTCGGAGCCGGTCAACAGCAGCACCGGGATCTCGAGCCCCGCAAAGCGGTCGGCATCGAAGTCATAGCGGCTCAGCGCAATGACGTCCTGCAGCGACGCGCGGGCGTCGTCGACCACTTCCTTCCAGTCGCTGGCGGCCATCAGGCTTTGCATGATGTCGCGGGGCAGTTCGAAGACACCCTCGTAGAAGGCCTTCGCCACGCCGAGCCAATCCTGCCCATCCGCGGCCTTGCGCATCCGCTCGAGCACGATCGGTTGCGGCCCCTCGGGGCGGGGTGGCTCGTAGAGGATCAGCTTGGCGACAGCTCGCGGCCGCCGCGCCGCCGCCGCGAGCGCGACCTGCGCGCCATAGGAATGCCCGAGCAGGTGGACCGGTGTGCCGATATGGTCGATCAGGGCCGCGACATCCTCGGCCTCGTCCTCGACGCTGTGACCTTCGGTCGCCGCGCTGTCGCCTCGCCCACGGCGCGCGAAGGCGTAGACGGTAAAGTGCCGGGCCAGCTTGGGCCGCGTGCGGAACCAGTTCGAGCGATGATCGCTGAACGACCCATGAACCAGAACGAGCGGCGGGCCTGATCCGTCCTGCTCGTAGGAGAGGGCGACGCCCGTCGGCGTAACGAAGCTTCTCGTCTCCGACGGCTGGGCCACGTTGCCACGGGTCATCGAGTGGTCCTCCCTCCCACGACCGGAACGCCGGGGCCGAGGGGCTTCTCGACCCACCGGATGTCGGCCCCGGTCCGATGGATCAACCGGCCGCGTCCCGTGCTGTTCCGGTCAAGCCGTATGCACGGGGCAGTGTCGATTATCGGGGGCGTGGGTTGAAATGTTGAGAGGACGATTCCAGCGGCGGGCCCGGCCACACAAGTGCATCGCGGGCGCAGATGCGGGATTGTCCGTTGGCGCGCGCGGTGCAAACTGGGCCCAGCATCGCCAGAGGGAGGCCAGCCGTGAGCCGACACGCCAAGATCAACGACGCCTCCAGCTTCTGGATGCCGTTCACGCCGAACCGCGACTTTGCCGCCGATCCGCGGCTGATCGTGGCGGCCGACGGCATGTATTACACCAGCGATGACGGGCGGCAGATCCTCGACGCCACCGCGGGGCTTTGGTGCGTCAATGCCGGCCATAACGATCCGCTCATCGTCGGGGCAGTGCAACGGCAAGTCGCCACGCTCGACTATGCCCCGCATTTCAACTTCGGCACGCCGCAGGCCTTCGAATTGTCGGCCCGGCTCGCGGGCCTTTTCCCCGAGGGGCTCGACCATGTCTTCTACACCAACTCCGGCTCGGAGTCGGTCGACACCGCGCTCAAGATCGCGCTGCACTACCATCGCATGCGCGGTGACGGGGCGCGGACCCGGCTAATCGGCCGCGAACGGGGCTACCACGGCACCGGCTTCGGCGGCATCTCGGTGGGCGGCATCGTGAACAACCGCCGGCATTTCGGCACGCTGCTCAACGGCGTCGACCACCTGCGGCACACCCATGACCCGGCGCGCAACGCCTTTTCGCGCGGCTGCCCCGAGCACGGGGTGGAATTGGCCGATGATCTGGAACGGCTCTGCGCGCTGCACGACCCTTCGACCATCGCTGCCGTCATCGTCGAGCCGATGGCAGGATCGACCGGCGTGCTGCTGCCGCCGAAGGGATATCTCGCGCGGCTGCGCGAGATCTGCGACCGGCACGGCATCCTGCTCATCTTCGACGAGGTGATCACCGGCTATGGCCGTCTGGGCAAGATGACGGCGGCCGAGTATTTCGGCGTAACGCCCGACATCATCGCGACCGCCAAGGGGCTGACCAACGGCGTGGTGCCGATGGGCGCTGTGGCGGTCAGCCGCGATATCTACGCCTCCGCGATGGAGCGCGCCGACACCCCGATCGAGCTGTTCCACGGCTATACCTACTCGGCGCATCCGCTGGCGGTGGCCGCGGCGCTGGCAACGCTCGAGAGCTACCGCGCGAACGAGATGTTCGCCCGTGTCGAGGCGTTGGCGCCGAAATGGGAGAACGCGCTGCATGAGCTACGGGGACGACCGCATGTCGCCGATATCCGAAATCTCGGCCTCGTCGGCGCGATCGAGCTGGAAAGCCGTCCCGGCGCACCGGGTGCGCGAGGCTGGCAGGCGATGAAGCTGGCCTGGGAGGAGGGGCTGATGATCCGCGTGACGGGTGACATCATCGCGCTGTCGCCGCCCTTCATCATCACCGAGGCGCAGATCGACGGGCTGTTCGACCGGCTGGCCGAGATCCTCGACCGGCTCGATTGAAGCGAGGCGGCTGGCGCGGTTTCGAGGTCCCCGCCCGGACCGCCGTGTCGTCCAGGCGCGGCGCTGATGGCGCGCGCGGGCAAAGGCGGACGAGATGCAGTCTGACGGCATCGCTGGGGGAAGTTGGCCTCGCGGAAGGACCTGCCGTCAGGTTGGACAGGACCCGGCGGAGGCAATATCGCCTTGAAGGCGGGGGACGGTTTTTGCATCTTCGCGCAAGCTTGGACGAATCGTCCCGGCCGATGCCCCAGCCCGATTCCATCGGGCCCGGGCCGTCGCGGTCCCATAGCTCAACTGGATAGAGCAGCTGACTTCTAATCAGCAGGTTGGGGGTTCGAGTCCTCCTGGGATCGCCAAAATTCGATTTTCTTTCAAATGCTTGCCGCATCTTCCGGGTCTCCCGGTGATCAGGGGCATGTCCGGAGGGCAGGGCGCTTCTGGCGCCGCCGGCGCAGAGACGGGTTCTTCGGATGGCTGTCTTGCGAGGTGGTCCGGGCCGAGACCTTGCCGGGAATTTTCCGGACCATTCCTTAAAGGCGGCGAATTCGAATGCTGATATCTCCCGTCCGATATTCAACTCGAAGCTGACGAAATGAGAAACTATTCGCGGCGCGCGGTCTAAGAGATCGACTGAATTGATTAAAATTGGGGCAGTCAGTCGCTCGATCTACGTGATGATGGATCTCCGAATGCCGTTTTGGACAGGCGGCACGTTTGATGGCTTCGATCAATAGATCGGTTGCTAAATAGTTCGTCTGATTGCGGCGCTACGAGCTTCTGATATCATTGAGATCTTGTCGGCTCCGAATAATCATTCGGGGCATTCCCTCTGGGCAGCGCAGAAATGCGTTTGAGTTTTCCTGCACCCCGGCTTGCCGAAAATCGGGCGGATGACTTGTGCCGTTTTTATCCTGTGAGGTGTTATGGAGAACTCGATTTTCAACGAAATGGAGTCTTCGGTCGCCTCCTATTGCCGATCGTTTCCCGCCCTGTTCTCGAAAGCCAGTGGCAGCGAAATCTGGGACGTGGAGGGCGTGCGCCGCCTGGACTTCCTGGCGGGGGCCGGGGCGCTGAATTACGGCCACAACCATCCGGCCCTGACCGTCGCGTTGGTCGAGTACATCTCGAAGGACGGCATCGCCATGAGCCTCGATCTGCACACCGAGGCCAAGGCGGCGTTTCTCTCCACCTTCGCGGAAACCGCGATGTCGCGCTGCGGGCTTGATCATGTCGTGCAGTTCACCGGCCCGACCGGCACCAACGCCGTCGAGGCGGCGATGAAGATCGCAAGGAAGGTGACGGGTCGGACGACAATCGCCGCCTTCACCAACGGGTTTCACGGCATGACGCTCGGCGCGCTGGCGGCGACCGGCAATGCCGCTCACCGGCGGGGGGCGGGTCTGCCGCTGCCGGGTGGGGCGCTGCTGCCCTATGACGGGTATCTCGGGCCCGATGTCGACACGACGGCCTATTTCGAGGCGCTGCTCTGCGATCCCTCATCGGGCTTCGACCGGCCCGCCGCCGTGATCGTCGAATGCGTCCAGGGCGAAGGGGGGCTCAACGTCGCGCGGGCCAGCTGGCTGCGCAACCTGTCACGCATCTGCCGCGCCCATGGGGTCCTGCTGATCGTCGACGACATTCAGGCCGGCTGCGGGCGGTCCGGCGGCTTCTTCTCCTTCGAGCGGGCCGGCATCGTGCCGGACATCGTCACCCTGTCGAAATCCCTCTCCGGTTCCGGGCTGCCGATGTCGATCGTGCTGATCCGACGGGATCTCGATCAGTGGGAGCCGGGCGAGCATAACGGCACCTTCCGGGGCAACAACCTCGCCTTCGTCACTGCCCGGGCCGCGCTCGAGCTGTTCTGGCGCGACGACACCTTCGAACTCGAGATCGCCAGGAAGGCCAAGCGGGTCCATGAAGTCCTGGCAGGGATCGCCGAAGATCACCCCGGCGTATTCGCGGGGCAGAAGGGGATCGGCATGATGCAGGGACTGCTTTGCGTCGACGCGGAGCGGGCGGCGACGATCTGCGGCGCCGCTTATGAACGCGGTCTCATCATCGAGAAAGCGGGACCACGCGACGAGGTGCTGAAGGTCTTCGCGCCGCTGACGACACCGCTCGCGCAGCTCGACGAAGGCCTGGCGATCCTGGCCGAAGCGGTCGACGTGACCTCTGGCCAAAGCTGCCGGAATGTCGCCTGATGGCGACATCGTCGCGCGGCTGCGCGTTGAGCCGGACTTGGCTGCCGAGGGCTCCAATGGTGCGCCCGCCGCCGCCGGCAAGGCTCGGTTCGTGCTGCGCTCAGGCCATGACGACCGGCCCCGCTGGCGCCGGGGCGAGCGTCTGCACCACCTGTTCGAACATA
This sequence comes from Limimaricola variabilis, assembly GCF_034371605.1. Taxonomy (NCBI): domain Bacteria; kingdom Pseudomonadati; phylum Pseudomonadota; class Alphaproteobacteria; order Rhodobacterales; family Paracoccaceae; genus Limimaricola; species Limimaricola variabilis. Next base: position 3,110,727 of record NZ_CP139691.1, read on the forward strand.
TGGCCGACCGCATGCCTGCGTCGGTCGCGGTCGAAACCCGGTGCCGCATCATCACCTATGGCGCGCTCGACCGGCTGGCGAACCGGCTGGCGCGTTACCTGCTGTCGCAGGGGCTTGGCGACGGCTACGTGGTGGGCCTGCTCTTCGATCGCTCGGTGGAGAGCTACGTCGCGCTGCTGGCGGTGCTCAAGATCGGTGCGGCCTACGCGCCGCTCGACCCCGGGTTTCCGGCCGACCGCATCGCCTTCATCGCCAAGGATGCGGGGATCAAGGCGGTTCTGACGGTCGCGTCCTGGGCCGGCTTGGCCCAGGCCGCGGGGGGTCCCGTCTTCGCCATCGACATGCTCGGCGATGAACTGGCCCGGCAGGACACTGCCCGCCCCGACCGGCCATCGATTACCTCCGATGCGCTCGCCTACGTGATCTACACATCCGGCACCACGGGGCGCCCCAAGGGCGTGCCGATCGATCATTCCATGATCGTCAACTTCGTCCGCGTGGCGGGCGAGATCTACGGCTATCGGCCGGGTGACCGGGTCTATCAGGGGCTCACCCTCGCTTTCGATTTCTCGGTCGAGGAGGTCTGGGTGCCGCTGCTCGCGGGGGCGACGCTGGTGCCGAATGATGCCGGGGCGAGCCTCGTGGGGGAGGACCTGCAGGCGTTCCTCGGCGCGCGGCGCATCACCGCCCTGTGCTGCGTGCCGACGCTCTTGGCGACGCTGGAGCCAGAACTGCCCGAATTGCGTCTCCTCATCGTGTCGGGCGAGAGCTGCCCCGCCGATCTCGTGTCGCGCTGGCACAGTGAGAAGCGGCGGATCCTTAACGCTTACGGGCCGACGGAGGCGACCGTCACCGCCACCGTGGCCGAGCTGCATCCGGGCCGCCCGGTGTCCATCGGTGTGCCTTTGCCGACCTACTGGACCTGCATCCTCGACACCGAAAGCGGCAGCTTCGTCGAGCGGGGCGGCACGGGCGAGATCGCGATCGGCGGGATCGGCGTCGCGCGCGGCTATCTGAACCGGCCCGGCCTGACCCAAGCGGCCTTCGTGCCGATAAGGCCCGGACAGTCCTCGTCCGCGCTCGGCCGACTGTACCGAACCGGGGATCTGGGCTGCGTCGACGAGACCGGCGAACTCGTCTGTCTCGGCCGGATTGATACCCAGGTGAAGATCCGTGGCTACCGGATCGAGCTGGCGGAGATAGAGTCGGCGATCATGCAGATCGAAGGGATCCGCCAGGCGGTGGTCGAGGTCTTCAAGCCAGAGCCTGACATGAACGAACTGGTGGCCTATTTCACCGGCGACACCGCCGTCGAGGAGATCGTCGCGGCGCTTCGGACGAGGCTGCCGGCCTACATGATCCCGAGCTACTTCGAACGGCTCGAAGAGATCCCGATGCTGGTCTGCGACAAGGCGGGTCGAAAGGCGCTGCCGCCGCCGCGCAGCCGCCGTATCGGCGGCCGCGGCTGCGTCGCGCCCGGCAATCAGCTCGAACTCGCCTTCGCGGGTTGCCTCGCCAGTGTTCTCGGGCTGGAAGAGGTGTCGGTCGCCGACCATTTCTTCGACGACATGGGGGCGAACTCGCTGTTAATGGCGCGGTTCGCCGCCCGGGCTCGGGCCGAGCTCGGCGTTACGGCGCTGTCGATCCGCGAGGTCTACGGCCACCCGACGATCCGGGGACTGGCGGGCCAGCTTGCATCCCTGCAAGCGCCGGCACCGATCGAGCGGCGCGAGGACAATATCCACCGCGCCGGCGCGCTGGCCTATTGGGGCACCGGTGCCGGTCAGGTCGCGTTTGGCCTGCTCTATACCTGGCTCGGCCTCGAACTCGCGTTGGCGGGGCTTACCTACGTCTTCGAGGCGGCTGGCATCGCGGGGATCTACTGGCGCGCCGTCGCAGTCTCATTCGCCTTGCTTGTCGGGTTCTCGGCGCTGCCGGTGGCGGCGAAATGGCTCCTCGTCGGTCGCTGGCGGGCGACGGAGTTCCCGGCATGGGGGCTGACCTATTTCCGGTTCTGGCTGCTTCGCACCCTGTCGCGCGCCTCGCCGCTGGCGCTGATGACCGGCACGCCGCTCTACAATGCCCATCTCCGGCTGCTCGGCGCCCAGGTGGCCTGGAGCGCGCTGATCCGCTCCAAGCCGCCCGTGCCTGCGGATCTCGTCACCATCGGGTCCGGTACGGTGATCAATCGTGGCGTCCTTCTTTCCGGCTACAAGGCGGTCTCCGGGCGCATCCGGCTGGGCCCGGTGCATATCGGGCGCGACGTTCATGTGGGCGAAGGGGCGGTGATCGATATCCATACCCGGATCGGCAATGGCGCGGACATCGCCCATGTCTCGACCGTGATGGAGGGACAGGACCTGCCACCGGAGGGCAGCTATGTTGGCGTCCCGGCGAGGCCCGCCGAACGGGGGTTCCGTCCGTTCAGATCGCGGCACCGCACGGTGCTGCGGAGCTGGCTCTACAGCCTCTATCTGGTTGCCACCATGATCTTCTTGGCCGGGCCGATCGGGCTTGCGCTGTTCTCGGTGCTCTATGCCTTCGTGTCGGGGGCGCTGGAGACGCCAGTGGCGCTGCCCGATACGACGTCCACCCTGCTGGCGCTGCCCTACATCCTCGTCGGCACGCTGGCGCTCTTCGTCGTCGGGATGATCCTGTCGGCGCTGAGCGCCTTGCTGGTGCCCCGGCTGGCATGGCTGTTCCTGAAGGAGGACCGGATCTACCCGCTTCATGGCATCCATCACCTGATGTTCCGGATCCTCGCCGGGGCGGCCAACAACAAGTTCTACAACGAGTTGTTCGGGGACAGCAGCTACATCGTTCCGTGGCTTCGGGCGCTTGGCTACCGGTTCGGGACGGTCGTCAACACCGGCACCAATTTCGGCATGAGCCAGAGCCAGGACGTGCCGTTCCTCTGCGAGGTCGGTGCCGGGACGATGGCCTCCGACGGGCTGGTTCTGGCCAATGCCGAATACGCCAATGGCTGCTTTCGCCTCAGGCGGATCCGCCTCGCCGAGCAGAACTTCCTCGGCAACGCCGCCATCGTGCTTCCCGGCTCCCGGGCCGGGCGAGACGTGCTGATCGGCACCAAGACCCATATCCCGGTTCACGGGCCCTGGCGGCGGGAGACGGGCCTGCTCGGCTCACCGGCCTTCGAGATCCCGAGATCGGTCCGCCGGGACCATCGCTTCGACCGCTACAAGGCGCCGGCGGTGCTGGCCGGACGGCTGCGCCGCAAGAACCGGCACAATATCCAGTCAATGGGGCTCTTCCTGCTGTCGCGGTGGGGCGCGTTCATGGTTTTCGCGGTGTTGGGGCACGTGATGACGGTGGATCTGGGCCTGACGTCGCCCCTCGGGCTGGCCTGCACCATGGCAGTCCTCTTCGTCGCGACGCTGCTCTACCAGATCGCCTGGGAATTGGGAGCGCTCCGCGGACGGCGGCTCGAACCCAATTACTGCTCGATCTACGATAGCTATTTCTGGTGGCATGAGCGCTACTGGAAGCTCGGCATTTCCGGCCTGAGCGCGTCGCTCAACGGCACGCCGTTCAAGCCCCTGCTGTGGCGCGCGCTGGGCATGCGGGTGGGGCGGCGGGTTCTCGATGACGGCATGAACGCCCCGGAGAAGTCGCTTTGCGAGATCGGCGACTATTCGACCTTCAACATCGGGTCGGTCCTGCACTGCCACTCCCTCGAGGACGGCACCTTCAAATCCGGAAGCGTTCTCGTCGGTGCGGGCGCGACGATCGGGACGGGGACCTGGGTGCATTACGACACGCGGGTGGGCGCCGGGGGGCTGGTCGATGCGGGCGGCTTCCTGATCAAGGGCGAGGTGGTCGAGGATTGGACCCGCTGGGTCGGAAACCCGGCGCGCGCAGTCTCGGCCGAAACCCGAGAGATGAGTGGCCCGGACACGGACGTCGGCGCCTCCTCCGTGGCAGCGGATGCCGTGTCGGCTTGAGGGTACAGCGACGCCTAGGTCGATAGTCGAGGCGTAGGCGCAGGCATGCGATCCTCGCGATGGCCGGGGGTGCCGCCGTTCATGCGAAGAACAAGGCCAAGAGGGCTCGACTGGCCTTGCCTGCTAGCCCTCGGCTTCATGCAGTCAGACCGTTGAGCAAGGGGCGCCACCAGCCAGCGGCATTGGGTTGATGCAGCCCGGCAACGCAGAGGCTTTACCCGGTCCGGGCGCCGCGAGGTCAAGACGGGTATTCCCCAAGTTTTTGAGCGAAATCAGACAGTAGTCGCATCGGCGGCGGAAAAGACGACTCCGCCACATCCTTGCCACATTAGGTGATTTAACAGGGCACCACAGGGCCAATACTTTAGAATAGGTTTATACTGCTCTCGTACAGTGCTTCGATTTTCGCTAACGAGGCCGGGCAGGCAGCTACCGGAAGGGCAGACCGATGAGCATTTCCTACGCCATGCAGACCGGTGTGAGCGGTCTGCGGGCGAATTCGACGGCGGTGGGCCGGATTTCGGAGAACATCGCCAACGCCAATACCGACGGCTACCGGCGCAGCTTCGTGCAGATGGTCACCACTAGCACGCTGAGCCAGAACGGCACGGTGGCGCCATCGGGCGTGCGGGCGGTGCAGGGCTCTGAGATCTCGACCGAGGGCGCGCTGCGCGCCACTGAGCGGGCGACCGATCTGGCGATCGGCGGGCCGGGCTTCTTCGTGGTCTCCAAGCAGCCCAACGAGACCAACGAAGCGAACTTCATGCTGACCCGGGCAGGCTCTTTCCTGCCCGACGAGAACGGCAATTTGCGCAACGCCGCGGGCTACTACCTCGCAGGCTTCCCCTACGATCAGACAGCCAATCTGGGCAACATCGACCGCAACCAGTTCGGCGATCTCAAGACCGTCAACCTCGGCAGCCTGTCGCAGACAGGCTCCCCCACCGGTGCGATGACGATCAGCGGCAACATCCCGGCCCAGCAGACCGGCCTGGCAACACCGGGCGAGCCCTTCCTGAGTTCGGCGGAGTATTATAGCCCGTTGGGTGCCGCGCAGCGGATGCAGTTCTCCTGGCAGCCCGGCGCGGTCGACAACCAATGGACCCTCAGCTTCAACGGCGCCGATGGTACCCAATACGGCAACGTCACGGTCGATTTCCATGACAGCGGCCCGCTGGCAGGGGCGCCACGGCTCTATTCGAACGCCACCTCCACCGCTGCCGCGCCTGCGAACTTCGCTTTCGACCCCGCGACCGGCGTGGCGACCCTGACGGTCGACAACGGCGCGGTGCCCCAGAATGTCGCGATCAACATCGGCGCGCCCGGGACCTATGACGGCATGACCCAGTTCGCGGGTGACTACTCGCCGCTCAAGATCACCGCCGACGGTGCCGAGAGCGGGGTTCTGGTGCGGACCGAGATCGACGAGCGCGGCGACGTCTACGGCGTGTTCGACAATGGCAGCCGCAAGCCGCTCTACAACATCCCGCTGGCCGAGGTGGCCAACCCCGACGGCCTGCTCAAGGCCGACGGCAACGCCTTCCTGTTGTCACGATCCTCGGGCAAGTTCAGCCTCAACCAGGCGGGCGAGGGATCCACGGGATCGTTGACGGCGGGTGCGCTGGAGAGTTCGAACGTCGAGGTGGCTCAGGAACTTACCGACCTGATCAGCACCCAGCGGGCCTATTCCTCGAACGCCAAGATCGTGACCACCGTCGACGAGATGCTCGATGAGACGACCAGACTGAAGCGCTGACCGCGAAACCGGTTGCCGGACCGGAAGACAACAAGGCCTGCCGGTTCTATCCGGCAGGCCTTTGTGTTTGCAGTCCACCTTGTGGGTTCTCGGCTTCGGCAAAGTACCTATTGCGCATGCGTGGCACGGGCGAAGCTCACCGGTTTCCGTGACGGTGCTGCGCGGGTCGCTCAGTCTTCGCGCTCGAGGCGCGCGGCGCGCAGAGCGGCGATCTTGGCGTTGCGGGCCTCGTTCTCGGCGTCGAGGATCGCGCGGGCGGCGCGGGTCGTGACGTCCCCCTTGGTTTCCGGCACCGGAGCCGGGGCAGGGCGCTCGGGCATAAGACCGGCCGCACGGCTCATGCGGTCTTCGAGCTTGGCGAAAGTGGATTCGAGGGCGTTCATCAGACGGTCCTTTGGTCTGTCACGCGGCGATGCGATCACCGCGCCATTATACCTGACCTATAGCGCGCACATGTTTCGACAAGGTCGCGTCGTGAATCGAAAGGGGCTGTGGCGGTGCCGCACACCGGTGTAGAAGCAAATTGGACCATGGCACTAAGACCAATCAACGGGACACGGGCAGATGATGACACGGGCATACGGATCTATTGGCATGACGGTGGGGCTGCTGGCCCTGGCCGCGACGGGCGCGCAGGCGCAGGGCTTTGCGGGCGGCACGCTCGCGGTCGAGACCTCGGCGCTGTTCGAGGCGGGCGAGATCGGCCACACCAGCTATTCGGGCGGGCTGCAATTCGACGTCGGACTGGGCTTCGGGCTGGCGCTCGACCTCGCCTCCTACGGCTTCTCGGGTTTCGGCTCGGATGGCAGCAATGCGACCCTGCATGCGATCTACGGGTCCGGGCCCTGGCTCGGTGTCGACGGGCTGGCACTGGGCGGCTTCGTCGGGCGGGACGGCTTCGATGAGGGCGACTCGGAAATCTACGGCCTCGAGGTCAAGGGATGGCTTCTCGGGATCGAGACCGAGAGCTACCTCGCGCGCCACGACGGCGAGATCGGTCGGGTCAACCTGGCCGGGCTGAACGCCCGCTATGAATTCACCCCGGCGATCTTCGCCATGGGCGAGCTGGGCTTTGCCGATGGCGAGGGCGAGTTGCTGCGCGGCGCGCTGGGTGGCGGCTACCAGATCGAAGGCGGTCCCGAGCTCTGGGGCGAGCTGGGCCGGATCAAGGACGAGGACGATGCCTTCGGAGGCGACGAGACCTATCTCGCGATCGGCGCCGAGATCGGCTTCGGTCAGCTGTCGGGCACCACTTTCGGCACCCGCAGCCTGTTCGACGTGGTCTCGGGGATCTGAGCCCTCAGGGCGCGGCCCCGGCCGCGCCCGCATGACCGATGGCGCGCAGGAACGACGTCACCTGCGAAGCCCACTCATCGGGGCGTTCGGCCGGGGCGAGATGCCCCGCCCGGCGCAGGATCTCGAAACGTGCGCCGGGGATGAGAGCGACCGTCTCGCGCATCAGATCGGGCGGTGTCGAGCGGTCCTCGGCCCCGGCGAGGCCCAAGGCGGGCAGCCGCAGCCCTGATGTCGGCGTCCAGAAATCGGTGCCGGACACGGCGGCGCATCCACCGACATAGCCCTCGACCGAGGTGCCGGTCAGTACCCTTCGCGCTCGCGCGGCTACCGGGCCGTGCCGCGCGTCGCGACCCAGCCAGCGGTCAAGCACGGCATCGGCTTGCGCGGCGATGCCGGCGCGGCGGATCGCGGCGATCCGCTCCTCCCACAGCTTGGGGGTGCCGATCTTGGCCGCCGTGTTCGCCAGCACCAGCCCGCGTACGAGGTCGAGCCGCTTGATCGCCAACCCTTGTGCCACCATGCCGCCGAGCGACAGGCCCGCGAAGACCGTGTCGGTGAGGTCATGCGCCTCGAGCACCGCCTCGGCGTCCGAGATCATCTGTCCCATCGAGTAGGGCGCGGCAGGTGCGTCGGAATTGCCGTGGCCGCGCATGTCGTAGCGCAGCACCCGGATGTCACCGGGCAGCAATGGCATCACCGCGTCCCACAGCGTCATGTCCATGCCGAGCCCGTGCGCCAGCACCAGAGCGGGCGCGTCCTCGGGACCTTCGATGCGGGTGGCGAGGCGGCAGCCGTCGCGGGCGGTGACGATCATTCCAGCGTGCTCAGCGCGCGGGCGTAGAGCGCGGCATCGACGTTGCCGCCCGTGGCGACGGCGATCGCCGTGTCGCCCGTCAGCGCCTCGGGGCGGAACAGGGCTGCGGCGAGCGAGACCGCGCCGCCCGGCTCGATCACCACCCGCAGATGGCGGAAGGCCAGCGCCATGGCGCGCAGCACCTCCTCCTCGCTCACCGCGAGGCCCGGACCGCACAGCCGCCGGAGGATCGGAAAGGTGAGATTGCCCGGCTGCGGCGTCACGATGGCGTCGCAGATCGAGCCCGACAGGCGGTCGTTGCGGCGGATTTCGCCCGCTGCGAGGCTGCGCGCCACGTCGTCGAAGCCCTCGGGCTCGCAGGTCCGCACCTGCAGGCCCGGCGCCTCGGCTTCGAGCGCCAGCGCCACGCCGGAGCTCAGCCCGCCACCACCGCAGCAGACCAGCACCTCGGCGCTGGTCACGCCATGCTCGTTCGCCTGTTCCGCCAACTCCAGCCCCAGCGTGCCCTGTCCTGCGATGACGAGCGCGTCGTCGAAGGGCTTGATCAGCGTCAACCCGCGCTCCTCGGCCAGCGCTGCGCCCATGGCATCGCGGTCGTCGCGCTCGCGGTCGAACAGCACCACCTCGGCGCCCAGCGCTCGCGTGCCGTCGATCTTGGCCTTTGGCGCGTCCTTGGGCATCAGGATCACCGCAGGGACGCCATGCTCTCGCGCCGCATGGGCCACGCCCTGCGCATGGTTGCCGGACGAGAAGGCGATGACGCCGCGCGCGCGGACCTCAGGCGCGATCGCCGAGACCGCCGACCAGCCGCCGCGCGCCTTGAACGATCCAGTCACCTGCAGGCATTCGGCCTTGAGCAGCACGCGCCGCCCGGCGATCGCGTCGAGGGCGGGCGCCGACAGGAGCGGCGTGCGCCGCAGATTGCCTGCGATGCGCGCGCGCGCGGCGCGGATCATCTCGATATCGCTCAACTTCACTCTCCTCGGACCGACCGGCAGCGCGCCAGCCAGTCGTTCAATGCCGCGCGCGCCGCCGGCTCGTCAAGGAAGGGGACATGGCCGCGTCCCGGCACCTCGGCAAAGATCATCGCGGGATTGCGGCGCTGCATCTCGTCCGCGGTGGCCGCCGTCAGGAGATCCGAGTTCGCGCCCCGGATCAGCGCCAGCGGCAGCCCCTCCAGCGCGTCGAACAGCGGCCAAAGATCCGGCGCCGGCTGCACCGCGCCGCCCAGCACCGTGTCGCGCAGGTGCGGGTCGTAGCGCAGCTCCAGCCCGTCGGGCGTTTCCTCGTACTGGCCCCTGACCTCGGCCAGCCAACGCGCGTGCGGGACACCCTCGAAGCCGGTCCAGGCGCCGGCGCGGAAACGCGCGGCCTCCTCCCATGTGCGCTGTGCCGGACGGCGGCCGAGATATCCTTCGATGATTTTCAGCCCGGCGGGGTCGATCTCCGGCCCGATATCGTTGAGCGCCACGCCGATCACCCGTGGCCGCGCCGTCGCGGCCAGCACCATCGCGATCAGCCCGCCGCGCGAGGTGCCGAGGATCGCCGCGCGCTCCAGTCCCAGATGGTTCATCAGGGCGAGGATGTCGCGCGCCTCCTGCGCGACCGTGTAGGTCGCGGGGGCGGCCCAATCCGACCTGCCGCGCCCGCGATAGTCGGGACGGATCAGCCGGACCTCCTCCAGATGCGGCGCGACATGGTCGAAATCGGCGGCGTTGCGGGTGAGGCCGGGCAGGCACAGCACCGGCAGCCCCGCGCCCTCGTCGAGGTAGTGCAGCCCGACCCCGTCCTCGGCCTCGTGGCGCGGCATCAGGCGAGGTTCGCGATATGGGTGAGGTCGGGCAGCACATGGGTCGGGCGCGACCAGAGCCGGTCGCGCGGCTGCTCGGTCCGGTTCACCCATGCGGTGATGAAGCCGTAGCCCGTCGCCCCGGCCACGTCCCAGAAGTTCGAGGTGACGAAGAGCACCTCGTCCTTGGTGCCGCCGAAGCGCTTCTGCACGAGGTCGTAGACCCGCGCATCCGGCTTGAACACGCCGACCTCCTCGACCGAAAGCACCGCGTCGAGGCTGTCACCGATCCCGGCCGAGTCCACCGCGCGCGCCAGCATTTCGGGCGTGCCGTTCGATAGGATCGCGACGTTGCGCCCCTTGGCCTTGAGATCGGCCAGCACCTCGCGCACCTCCGGATAGGCGGGCAGCGTGTCGTAGAGCGCGAGCAGCCGGGCGCGCAGCTCGGGGCTCTCGATTCCGGACTTCTCCATGCTCCAGGTCAGGGCATCGGCCGTGACATGGCCGAAATCGACATGGTTGCCGGTGATCGCGCGCAGCCAGGTGTATTCGAGCTGCTTGAGGCGCCAGTCCTGCGCGAGCTGCTCCCAGCAGCGGGCCAGCATCTCGCCGCCGGGCTCGGCGCTCGCGATGCGCGCCGCGCCGTTGACGTCGAAAAGCGTGCCGTAGGCGTCGAAGACGATTGTACTGATGGTCATGCGTTCCCCCTATGGTCGCGAGGCTGACATGCCCCGCCTCCGGAAGAAAGACCTCTGGGGGCGATCGGGTTGCGAACCGCGCGCGGACTTCCTACCTTGATGGGGACCGACGAGGAGCACCCGCGAGCAGGCGGCCTCCAGACATTCACCCCGACAGACCGAAAACAGGAGAGGCTCATGACGCAAGTCAAGCAGGGCGACACCGTGCGCATCCATTACACCGGCACTCTGAACGACGGCCAGACCTTCGATTCCAGCGAGGGCCGCGAGCCGCTCGAGTTCCAGGTGGGCTCGGGCCAGATCATTCCCGGCCTCGACAGCGCCATGCCCGGCATGGAAGTCGGCGAGACCAAGACCGTCGAAGTGGCCTGCGAGAACGCCTATGGCCAGCCCGACCCGAACGCCCGTCAGGCCGTGCCGCGCGACTCGATCCCGGACGATATCCCGACCGAGCCCGGCACCCGTCTGCAGATGCAGACCCCGCAGGGCCAGGTGGTGCCGGTCACCGTGATCGAGGCAAACGAAGAGCAGGTCACGCTCGACGCGAACCACCCGCTGGCGGGTCAGGACCTGACCTTCAAGGTCGAGCTCGTGGGCGTCGACCCGGCCTGATCCCGGCCATCTGAACGATGAAGGGCCCCGGTGACGCGCGTCGCCGGGGCCTTTTCATATGCGGTTCCAAATATTGCGGGGGGTTCAGCCCTTTTGGGCGGCCATCGCGGCCTGCATCTTCTCCATGTCCATCCAGCCCGGCTCGAACACGTTGCCGTCCGGGTCGCGGAAGGTCCGGCCATACATGAAGTCGCCGAATTCCTGCGTCTTGCCGGTATCGCTGCCGCCATGCGCCACCGCCGCTTCTACGATGGCGTCCACGGCCTCGCGGCTGTCGCGCGACAGCGCCACCAGAACGCCGGTCTGGGTGGCGGGGTCGGCGACCGGGCCGGGGGCGAAGCCCGCGAAGACCTCGCGCTCCAGCAGCATCAGGTAGATCACGTCAGAGACGCAGATGCAGATGGAGCGGTCATTGGTGAATTGCGGCACGACCGAGAAGCCCAGCGCCTCGTAGAAGGCGCGCGACCGGGCGCCGCTTTCGACCGGCAGGTTGATGTAAACGATCTGTGGCATGGAAAGGCTCGCGACAGGGGTGACCTGCCGCGAGCCTATACCGGTCGCGCCACCGCGCAAGCGTTCAGAGGTTCTCGCTCTGGGGCATGCCCAGCACGTGGTAGCCGCCATCGACATGGACGATCTCGCCCGTCGTGCAGGCCGCCGCGTCGGAACAGAGGTAGAGCGCGGTGCCGCCCACCGCCTCGAGCGTCGCGTTGGAGCGCAGCGGCGCGTTGGCGTCGGTGTGCTTGAAGGTCTTGCGCGCGCCGCCGATGGCTGCCCCCGCCAGGGTCTTCATCGGGCCGGGCGAGACCGCGTTGACGCGGATGCCCTCGGGGCCGAGATCGTTGGCGAGGTAGCGCACCGAGGATTCCAGCGCCGCCTTGGCCACGCCCATTACGTTGTAGAAGGGCGTCACCTTGTTCGAGCCTTGATAGGTCAGGGTGACGATCGAGCCGCCCGCGCTCATCAGCGGATGGGCACGGCGCGCGATGTCGATCAGCGAATAGCAGGAGATGGTGAGCGAGTTGCGGAAGTTCTCACGCGAGGTGTTGATGAAGCGCCCGGCCAACTCGTCCTTGTTGGAATAGGCGATGGCGTGGATCACGAAATCCAGCCGGCCCCAGCGTTCCTCGATCTTCGCGAAGGCCGCGTCGAGCGAGGCGTCGTCGGTGACGTCCACGTCGAGCAGGAAATCCGAACCGAGCTGGGCGACGAGCGGCGCGACGCGCCGCCCGAAGGTCTCGCCCTGATAGGAGAAGGCCAGTTCGGCACCGGCGCCGTGCAGCGCCTGGGCGATGCCCCATGCGATCGAGCGGTCGTTCGCGACCCCCATGACCAGGCCGCGCTTGCCCACCATCGACATCATCTGCGTCTCTCCCGCTCTATCGTCAGTCGTCGTAGCGGGACAGCAGCATCGAGCCGTTGGTGCCGCCGAACCCGAAGCTGTTGGTCATCACCGTGTCGAGCCCGGCATTCTCGCGCAGCTGGGTCGCGATCTCGCCCTCGTTGATCCCCTCGGCGAGGTTCTCGACGTTGATCGACGGCGCGATGTAGTCGCCCTTGAGCATCAGGAGGCAGTAGATCGCCTCCTGCGCGCCGGTCGCGCCCTGGCTGTGGCCGGTCATCGACTTGGTCGAGGAGATGGGGGGCGTGTTGCCCTCGCCGAAGACGCGGCGCACCGCCTCGACTTCGCCCACATCGCCGACCGGGGTCGAGGTGCCATGCGCGTTGATGTAGCCGACCTTGCGGCCCTCGGGCAGGGTGGAGAGCGCCAGCCGCATCGCCCGTTCGCCGCCTTCACCCGAGGGCGCGACCATGTCGTGACCGTCGGAGGTCGCGGCGAAGCCGGTGACCTCGGCATAGATCTTGGCGCCGCGCGCGCGGGCATGCTCGAGATCCTCGAGCACCACCATGCCGCCGCCACCGGCGATGACGAAGCCGTCGCGGTCGCGGTCGAACGCGCGCGAGGCCTTAGTCGGGGTGTCGTTGAACTTCGACGACATCGCGCCCATCGCGTCGAACAGGCAGCTCAGCGTCCAGTCGAGCTCTTCGCCGCCGCCGGCGAACATCACTTCCTGCTTGCCCATCGCGATCTGCTCGGCGGCAGCGCCGATGCAGTGCAGCGAGGTCGAGCAGGCGGAGGTGATCGAGTAGTTGATGCCCTTGATCGCATAGGCCGTGGCGAGGTTCGCCGAGACCGTCGAAGACATGCCGCGCGGCACCATCAGCGGCCCGATGCGCTTGGGGCTGCCGGTCTTGAGCACGGTCTGGTGCGCGGCAAAGAGGTTCGAGGTCGAGGGGCCGCCGGAACCTGCGATCAGGCCAGTACGCTCGTTCGAGATGTCGCTCTCCTCGAGCCCGGCATCGGCGATGGCCTGGCGCATCGAGAGATAGGCATAGCCCGCACCCGGACCCATAAAGCGCAGGGTCCGCTTGTCGATCTCCTCCTTGAGGTCGATCTTGAGCGTGCCCGCGACACGGCTGCGGAAGCCGTATTCGGCCATTTCCTCGGAAAACTCGATGCCCGAGCGGCCGGCGCGCAGCGCGGCATCCACTTCCTCGGCCGAGTTGCCGATGGGCGAGACGACCCCGAGGCCGGTGACGACGACGCGACGCATGGCGCCTCCTTCCTTGACGGTTCAGCTCTCGGAGAGAGCGACCTTCATGTCCTTGACGAGATAGATGGTTTCACCGTCGGCCTCGACCCGGCCATCGGCGACGCCCATGGTCAGCCGGCGAGTCTGCACCGCCTTGGTGAAATCCACGTAATAGGTAAGCTTCTTGCGGTCCGGACGCACCATGCCGGTGAGCTTTACCTCGCCGACGCCGAGCGCGTAGCCGCGGCCTTTCCAGCCGCGCCAGCCCAAGTTGAAGCCGGTGAGCTGCCACAGCCCGTCGAGGCCAAGGCAGCCGGGCATGATCGGGTTGCCCGGGAAGTGGCATTCGAAGAACCACAGGTCGGGGGTGATGTCGAACTCGGCCACGACATGGCCCTTGCCATGCTCGCCGCCATCCCCGGAGATATCGGTGATGCGGTCCATCATCAGCATCGGCGGCGCCGGAAGCTGCGCGTTGCCCGGGCCGAACAGCTCGCCGCGCGAGCACTTGAGCAGTGCTTCCTTGTCGAACTGGGTCGGATAATCTGACATGTGGCCCCATGGTCTTGCGATGTGTCTGATCCATGCCTCTAGCACCGGCCCGCGCGGCAGGGCAAGGGCGGCGCGGGTCGCCGACATGCTGTCCGAGATTGAAATCGGGCGCGCGGAAGGGCATATCTGTTGCGTCATGACGCAAGCATCCCTTTCCTCCGCCCGCCGCGGCGCCGATTGGCTGGCCACGGCCGGCCTGCGCCCGACGCGGCAGCGGCTGGCGCTCGCCGCGCTTCTGGTCGGCGACGGACAGGACCGTCACGTCACCGCCGAGAGCCTGTTCGAGGCGGCGGCGGCGGCCGGGCACAAGGTGTCGCTCGCCACGGTCTACAACACGCTGGCCGCGTTCTGCGCCGCAGGCCTGATGCGCGAGATCACCGTCGACGGCTCCAAGAGCTATTTCGACACCGACATGACCGACCACCCGCATTTCTACTGGGAAGAGGAGGCGCGGCTCTCGGACGCGCCGGCCGAACAGCTCGAGATCGCGCGGCTGCCCTCCGCCCCCGAGGGTGCGGAAATCGCCAAGGTCGACGTGGTGATCCGGCTGCGCCGCCGCTGAAGCGGCTTGGGCCGGTCAGACGCTGAACTGCAACTCCACCGGGCCTTCCTGGACCTGCGGCGGGGTGCCGAGATGCGCGGCGTTCTCCTGCAGCCATGCCTTCGCCCGCTTCAGGCTTTCCTCCGTGCCCGAGCTGTCCTGGCAGATCGTGATGGTAGCGCCGCCATCGGAGGTGCGCATGAGCGCGTAGGAGACGAGGCCCGGCACGTCGCGCAGGATCTCCTCGACCTCGGCCTTTCGCTCGCTCAGAAGATCGAAGAGCTCCGTCGCGCCGGCGCCGGAATAGGATCGTATCATCGCGTGCATGACGACTCCTCCTGATACTGCATGAGAAAATGCGGCGCCGCTGGGCACCTGTGACAGTATAGCACGGCGCGGGGTGCGGGTCTGTCGTTCCGGACAGCGGGGAGTGGCCACGGGCCATCTGCTTGCAGCTTGGCGCCCGCGCGCCTAGCCTCGCGCGAAATTCAAAAAGGAGGTTGCGCCATGCAGATGGATGACGTTGCGCGCCGGGGCCTCGTGCTCCTGGGCTGCGGCAAGATGGGCTCGGCGATGCTGGCGGGCTGGCTCGAGGGCGGGCTGCCGAAGTCCTCGGTGACCGTGCTCGATCCCAAGCCCTCCGACTGGCTGCAGGGGCTGGGCGTCCGGCTCAACGAGGAACTGCCCGAGGATCCGGCGATCGTGCTGGTCGCGGTCAAGCCGCAGATGATGGGCGACGCGCTGCCCTCGATGCAGGCCAAGGGCAACGGCACGACGCTCTTTGTCTCGGTCGCGGCCGGTACGCCGATCGCCACCTTCGAGCAGTCGCTGGGCGAAAAGACCCCGATCGTGCGCGCCATGCCCAACACGCCTTCGGCGATCGGCCGCGGGATCACCGCGATCATCGGCAACGCCCATACCACGCCCGACCAGCTCGACCTCGCAGAGGCGCTGCTGAAGGCGGTGGGGCAGGTGGTCCGGCTCGAGCGCGAGGACCAGATGGACGGTGTCACCGCCGTGTCCGGCTCCGGCCCGGCCTATGTGTTCCACCTGATCGAGACCATGGCCAAGGCCGGCGAGGAGCAGGGGCTCAGCCCCGAACTGGCGCTCCAGCTCGCCAAGGCGACGGTGGGCGGCGCCGGCGCGCTGGCCGAGCGTTCGGACGAGCATCCCGGCAAGCTGCGCGAGAACGTCACCTCGCCCAACGGCACGACCCAGGCCGCGCTCGACGTGCTGATGAACGAAAAGGACGGCTTCCCGGTGTTGCTGAGCCGCGCGCTCAAGGCCGCCGCCGACCGCTCGCGCGAGCTGGCGAATGGCTGAGGTCGCACCGGAAATCGTCTTCGACGATTTCGCCAAGGTGGACATCCGCGCGGGGCGGGTCACCCGCGCGGAACCCTATCCGGAGGCGCGCAAGCCCGCGATCAAGCTCTGGATCGATTTCGGCCCCGGGATCGGTGAGAAGCGTTCCTCGGCGCAGATCACCGAACATTACGCGCCCGACGCGCTTCTGGGCCGGCAGGTGCTGGCGGTGGTGAACTTTCCGCCCCGCCAGATCGGCAAGTTTCAATCCGAGGTGCTGGTGCTCGGCCTGCCCGATGCCGAGGGCGCGATCGTGCTGATCGGCCCCGACCAGCCCGTGCCGCTTGGAGGGCGGCTGTCATGACCAAGAAGACCATGCTCGTCACGCGGCCGCTGCCGCAATCCGTGCTCGACGCCTGCGCGCAGCAATTCGATGTCACCTTTCGGGATGCCGATCGCGGGCTGACCGAAGCCGAGGCGGCCGAAGCGCTCGGGGCGTATGACGCGATCCTGTGCACGCTGGGCGACCGCTTCACCGCCGAGGCCTTCGCGCAGGCGGGAGAGATCCGTTGCGGCGTGCTCGCCAATTTCGGCGTGGGCTACAACCATATCGACGCGACCGCGGCGCGCGCCGCTGGTGTCGCGGTATCGAACACCCCCGACACGGTGACCGACGCCACTGCCGATATCGGCATGACGCTGCTCTTGGCCGCCGCGCGGCGCGCGGGCGAGGGCGAGCGGCTGGTGCGTCGGGGCGAGTGGAGCGGCTGGGCGCCGACCCAGATGCTCGGCCGCCACGTCACCGGCAAGACGGTGGGGATCGTCGGCATGGGGCGGATCGGTCAGGCGGTGGCGCGGCGCTGCGCGCTGGGCTTCGAGATGCAGGTGCTCTACCACAACCGCTCGCCCAAGGCGGTGCCGCTGCCGGTGATGCAGGTGGGTGACCTCGAGGAGCTGATGTCTTCCGCCGACTTCATCGTCGTCACCGTGCCCGCGACGCCCGAGACGCGGCATCTGATCAGCCGCGAGATGATCGCGGCGATGAAGCCAGAGGCGATCCTCATCAACATCGCGCGCGGAGACGTGGTCGACGAGACCGCGCTCATCGAGGCGCTGGAGGCGGGCCGGATCGGCGGCGCCGGGCTCGACGTCTACGAGAACGAGCCGCAGGTCCCCGAGCGGCTGCGCCAGCTCGACAACGCCGTGCTGCTGCCGCATCTGGGCACCGCGGCGCTGGAGGTGCGCGAGGCGATGGGGCGGATGGCGCTCGACAATGCCTGCGCCTGGGCCAAGGGCGAGACGCCGCCCAACCTGGTCAACTGAGCCTTACGTGGGGCGGTCGCCGATCGCCTCGCGGAAGTGCCGCCGGCACAGCGAGACGTAGCGGTCGTTGCCGCCGATCTCGACCTGATCGCCCGCCATCGCCACGCGGCCCTCGGCATCCTTGCGCACCACCATCGTCGCCTTGCGCCCGCAATGGCAGATCGTGCGCACCTCGCGCATCTCGTCGGCCAGCGCCAGCAACGTCGCAGAGCCGGGGAAGAGATGGCCGAGGAAATCCACCCGCAGCCCGTAACACATCACCGGCACGCCCAGATCGTCCACCGCGCGGGCGATCTGCCAGACCTGCTCGGGTGACAGGAATTGGGCCTCGTCGACGAAGACGCAGGCGCAGGGGCTCTCGAGCCGGGTGCGGATCTTCTCGAACAGGTCGTCGCCCGCATCGAATGTATCGGCCTTCGACCCGATGCCGATCCGGCTCTTGATGAAGCCCTCGCCGGAGCGGTTGTCGAAGCGCGCGGTGAGCAGGTAGGTCTGCATCCCGCGCTCGGCATAGTTGTGCGCTGCCTGCAGCAGCACCGTCGACTTGCCGGCGTTCATGGTCGAGTAGTTGAAATAGAGCTTGGCCATGGGCCGGTCACATACAAAGGGCGGCGCGTCCTGACAACGCGCCGCCCGGCGACAAATCAGCTTTTCGGGAAGTTTCGCCGATCCGCTGTGGAGATCGTTGCTCAGATGTTGGAGGGCACGTCACCCTGCAGCTGCATCCGGCCGATCGGCCGCACGCTCGTCGCCTGCGGCCCCATGCCGTTGGGGCCGTCATCGACGATCGACAGCTCCACCGGGGTGTTCTCCTCGAGCTTCTCGAAGCCGTCCTCGGCGACGCTCGCCTTGTGGAACCAGATGTCGCGGCCATCGAGCGTTTCGATGAAGCCGTATTCGGTAAAGAGCTGACGCACCCGGCCCTGCGGCGGGCCCTCATGAGACTTCACCTCGCCCTGCACCTTCTGGGCCGCGTGTTCGAGCTGACGCTCCATCGCGTAGAAGGCGTCACGCACCGCGAGATAGGGGTCGTGCTTGTCGCCCTTACCCGGGTCGTGGCTGACCACCAGCTCCTTGCCCGGCACGCGGCATTCGACGCGCACGTGATAGCCCTTGGCGCCCGCCTGACTACGGTTGGGCACTTCGACCACGACGTGGCAGCTGGTGATGTGGTTGTGAAAACGCTCCAGCTTGGCCGCACGCTCGCGGATCCGGGCTTCGAGCCCGTCGGAGCTGTCCATGTTGTGGAAGGCGATCTCGAGGGGGGTGTCCATGCGTCTCTCCCTTCTGCTTGGTGCGGGAGAAACGCATGGACCAGTGGGCCGTTCCGGTTGACGTCAGGCCTGCAGCGACCGCACGCCAACCTCGCCCTCGGCGCGGGCCTGCATGGCCTGCGCGGCCGCCTGCGCGGCGGCGGCGGTGGTGAAGTAGGGGATCTTGGCATGCAGCGCCGCCGAGCGGATGTCGCGGCTATCCTCGATCGCCTGCGCGCCCTCGGTGGTGTTCATCACCAGCGCGACATGGCCGTCCTTGAGCCGGTCGACGATGGTGAGCCCGCCCTCGTAGAGCTTGTTCACCAGCTCCGCCTCGATCCCGTTCTCCTTGAGCCAGGCCAGCGTGCCGCGGGTGGCGAGGATGGTCAGGCCGAGGCCGATCACCGTGCGCGCCGCCTCGGCCATGGCCGGGGTCTTGTCGGCGTCGCGGATCGACAGGAAGACGCGGCCCTCGCGCGGCAGGTCGGTGCCCGCGCCCATCTGCGCCTTGAGGAAGGCCAGCGCGAAGCTGCGGTCCCAGCCCATCACCTCGCCGGTGGAGCGCATCTCCGGCCCGAGGATGGTGTCGACGCCCGGGAAGCGGGCGAAGGGCAGCACCGCCTCCTTGACCGAGAACCACGGCATGTTCGGGTCCGCCAGCGTCATCGGGTCGGCATAGGGCAGGTCGCTGTCGTAATCGACGTTCTCGTAGGCCGGACGGAACGGGAAGGCCGAGAGCTTCTCGCCTGCCATCAGCCGCGCGGCGATCGAGGCGATGGCGCTGTCGGTCGCCTTGGCGACGAAGGGCACGGTGCGCGAGGCGCGCGGGTTGACCTCGATCAGGTAGACCTCGTCATCCTTGACCGCGAACTGTACGTTCATCAGGCCGACCACGCCCAGCGCCTTGGCCAGCGCTTCGGTCTGGCGCCGGATCTCGGCCTGGATCTCCTCGCTCAGCGAATGCGGCGGCAGGCAGCAGGCGCTGTCGCCCGAATGCACGCCAGCCTCCTCGATGTGCTGCATGATGCCGGCGACGTGGACCTGTTCGCCGTCGCAGAGCGCATCGACGTCCACTTCGGTCGCGCCCGACAGGTAGCTGTCGAGCAGCACCGGGCTGTCGCCCGAGACGACGACGGCGTTGCGGATGTAGCGCTTGAGATGGTCCATGTCGCGGACGATCTCCATGGCGCGGCCGCCCAGCACGTAGGAGGGACGGATCACCAGCGGGAAGCCGATGCTGTCGGCGATGTCGATGGCCTGCTGGTCGGTCGAGGCGATGCCGTTGACCGGCTGCTTGAGGCCCAGACGGTTCACCAGGTCCTGGAACCGCTCGCGGTCCTCGGCGAGGTCGATCGCGTCGGGGGTGGTGCCGAGGATCGGGATGCCCTCGTCATGCAGCGCGTTGGCGAGCTTGAGCGGAGTCTGGCCGCCGAACTGCACGATCACGCCATGCAGCGTGCCCTTCTCCTGCTCGACCCGCAGGATCTCCATCACATGCTCGAAGGTGAGCGGCTCGAAGTAGAGCCGGTCCGAGGTGTCGTAATCGGTGGAGACGGTCTCGGGGTTGCAGTTGACCATGATGGTCTCGTAGCCGGCATCCGACAACGCAAAGCAGGCGTGGCAGCAGCAATAGTCGAACTCGATGCCCTGGCCGATCCGGTTCGGGCCGCCGCCGAGGATCACCACCTTCTTGCGATCCGAGGGGCGCGCCTCGTCCTCGACCTCGCCCATGACGGGGGATTCGTAGGTCGAGTACATGTAGGGCGTCTGGGCCTCGAACTCGGCCGCGCAGGTGTCGATCCGTTTGAACACCGCGGTGACGCCGAGATTGCGGCGGGCGCGGCGGACATTGTCCTCGTCACGCCCGGTGAGCGCGGCGAGGCGGGCATCGGTGAAGCCCATCATCTTGAGATGGCGCAGGCCTTCCTCGGTGGTGGGGAGGCCGTCCTTGCGGATCTCGTTCTCGGTCTCGACGATCTCGCGGATGCGCGCCAGGAACCACGGGTCGAACTTGGTCACGGCCTGGATCTCGTCGTTCGACAGCCCCTCGCGCATCGCCTGGGCGATGACCCGGATCCGGTCGGGGGTGGTCTTGGACAGCGCCTTGGTGATCGCCGCCTTGTCGGGTGCGCCGGCGATCTCGATCTCGTCGAAGCCGGTCAGCCCGGTCTCCATCGAGGCCAGCGCCTTCTGCATCGATTCGTGGAAGGTCCGCCCGATCGCCATGGCCTCGCCCACCGACTTCATCGCGGTGGTCAGATGCGGCTCGGAGCCGGGGAACTTCTCGAAGGCGAAGCGGGGGATCTTGGTGACGACGTAGTCGATGGTCGGCTCGAAGCTCGCCGGGGTCACCTTGGTGATGTCGTTGTCGAGCTCGTCGAGCGTGTAGCCCACGGCGAGCTTGGCCGCGATCTTAGCGATCGGGAAGCCGGTGGCCTTGGAGGCCAGCGCCGAGGAGCGCGAGACGCGCGGGTTCATCTCGATCACGACCATGCGGCCATCGGCGGGGTTCACCGCCCATTGCACGTTGGAGCCGCCGGTCTCGACGCCGATCTCGCGCAGCACGGCGATCGAGCCGTTGCGCATGTGCTGGTACTCGCGGTCGGTGAGGGTGAGCGCCGGGGCGACGGTGATCGAATCGCCGGTATGCACGCCCATCGGGTCGACGTTCTCGATCGAGCAGACGATGATGGCGTTGTCGGCGCGGTCGCGCACGACTTCCATCTCGTATTCCTTCCAGCCCAGCAGGCTCTCGTCGACGAGGATCTGGCCCACGGGCGAAGCGTCCATGCCGGTGCGGCAATAATGCTCGTACTCGGCGCGGTTATAGGCCACGCCGCCCCCGGTGCCGCCGAGGGTGAAGGCGGGGCGGATGATCGCCGGCAGGCCGATCTCCTCCAGCGCCTCGATGGCGCTGCTGACGCCGGCGTTGAGGTCGCGCTTGCCGTTGGGCAGCTTCGGCGCGGTGACGATGGTGGCCTTGGGGTTTTCCAGCCCGATCCGGTCCATCGCCTCGCGGAACAGCTTGCGGTCCTCGGCCATCTCGATGGCTTCGCGCCGCGCACCGATCATCTCGACGCCGAACTTCTCGAGCACGCCCATGTCGGCGAGGGCGAGCGAGGTGTTCAGGCCGGTCTGACCGCCCATGGTGGGCAGCAGCGCGTCGGGGCGCTCCTTCTCGATGATCTTGGCGACGACTTCTGGGGTGATCGGCTCGATATAGGTAGCGTCGGCGAGGCCGGGATCGGTCATGATCGTCGCCGGGTTGGAGTTGACCAGGATGACCCGGTAACCCTCTTCGCGCAGCGCCTTGCAGGCCTGGGCGCCGGAGTAGTCGAACTCGCAGGCCTGGCCGATGACGATCGGCCCCGCGCCGATGATCATGATCGAGTTGATATCGGTTCTCTTCGGCATGGGACCCTCGCGCTTTTGAAGGCGCCCGGGGGAGGCGGGCGCGCAAATCGTCGCGGTTATAGACATGGGCGGCCTCGACGCAAGGCCCCATGGTCCCCCGAGGGAAAGCAATCGTCCGCCCCCTGTCGCGCGCGGCCCGCGCGATGTATCGAAACGGTGCGAAAGGATGTGGAACAGCATGCGGATAGGCTTCGACAGCGGTCCCGACGGGCAGGGCGCGATCTTTTCCCGGCCGCGCCGCCTGATCGAGGCCTGGCGGCCCGAGGGGGTGGTGCCGGCGCTGCTCGCGCTCGAGGCAGTGCGGGCCGAGGGGGCGTGGCTGGCGGGATATGCCAGCTACGAGCTGGGCTACGCCTTCGAACGTCGCCTGCTGCCGCTGATGCCGGAGGGGCGTCGCCTGCCGCTGCTGCGCTTCGGCGTCTATCCCGATGGCCCAGACACGTGGACGCCCGAGCAGGGCCCCGCCACGCTGGGCCCGGTCAAGCCGCGCTGGCAGGCTGCCGACCACGCCCGGGCGCTGGAGCGGGTGCGCGGCTACATCGCGGCGGGCGACATCTACCAGGCGAACCTGACATTCCCGCTCGACGCCGAGTGTTCGGGGAGCCCCGAGGCTTTGTTCGCCGCGCTGGCGCGGGGCCAGCGGGTCGCGCATGGCGCGCTGGTCGAACAGGAGGGCGGGCCCGCGCTGATCTCGCGCTCGCCCGAGCTGTTCTTCGCCACCGACGGGGCAGGGGGAATCGAGACCCGGCCGATGAAGGGCACGCGTCCGCGCGGCGCGACCGAGGCCGAGGACGCGGCGCATCGCGCCTTCCTCGCCTCGGATGAAAAGAACCGGGCCGAGAACCTGATGATCGTCGACCTGCTCCGGAACGATCTGAGCCGGGTCGCGGTGCCGGGCTCGGTCGCCGTGCCCAAGCTGTTCGAGATCGAGACCTATGCCACGGTCCACCAGATGGTGAGCCACGTCACCGCGCGGCTGCGTCCCGGCACGGGGCTGGGGGCGATCCTCGCCGCGCTGTTTCCCTGCGGTTCGATCACCGGCGCGCCGAAGCTCAGGGCGATGGAGATCATCCGCGAACTGGAGCCCTGGCCGCGCGACGCCTATTGCGGCGCGATCGGCTGGGCGGCGCCGGATGGCCGCGCCTCGTTCAACGTCGCGATCCGGACGCTGACGGTCGAGGCGGGCCGCGCCACGCTCAACGCCGGAGGCGGCATCGTCTGGGACAGCGAGGCGGCCTCGGAATGGGACGAGGCGTTGTGGAAGACACGTTTCGCACGCCTGTTGCCCTGAACGCTGGCCGGCCGCACCATATTCCCAGACAGGCAAGGAGTCGCGATGCCGTCCGAAACCCTGCCCAAGATCATAGAGACGTTGGGCGCCCATCCAGGCGTGGGCGCGCACCGGCGCGAGGCGCATCTCGACCGGATGGCGGGAACGGCGCTGGCGCTGGGCTACCCCTTCGGCCGGGCGCGGGCGGCGGCACTGTTCGACATCGCACCGGAGGCGCCGCTGCGTTGCCGCCTCACGCTCGATCATGCGGGCGGGTTTGAGCTGACCACCGCGCCGCTGGGGCCGAACCCGCCCGAGTGGCGCGTGGCGATCCATCCCGAACGGCTCGACCCGTCGGATCCGTGGCTCTACCGCAAGACCACGCGGCGTGCGCTCTACGACGCGGCGCGGGCGGCCCTGCCGGACGGGGTGGACGAGTGGCTGTTCCTGAACGTGAGGGGGGAAGTCTGCGAGGGCACCATCACCAACCTCTTCGTCGACGGAAGGACACCTGCGCTCTCCTGCGGGCTATTGCCGGGGGTGCTGCGCGCCGAGCGGCTGGGGCAGGGCTGGCGCGAGGCGGTGCTGCGCCCCGAGGATATCGAGGGCAGGCGCTTCGAGATGGGCAACGCGCTCCGGGGGGCGATCCCGGCGAAGCTGGTCGCGACCTGACCCCCCGGCTCGCTTGACATCGAGGTCCCAACCCGGTGTATCGGCGCGACACCCGCCGAAAGGGACCAAGAATGCACGCCTACCGCACCCATACCTGCGCCGCCCTGACCCGTGACAATGTCGGCGATACCGTCCGGCTGTCGGGCTGGGTGCATCGGATCCGCGATCACGGCGGCATCCTGTTCATCGACCTGCGCGACCATTACGGTGTGACGCAGGTGCTGTGCGATCCCGACAGCGCGGCCTTCTCCGAGGTCGAGAAGCTGCGCTCGGAATGGTGCATCCGCATCGACGGCGAGGTGAAGGCGCGCGCGCCCGAGCTGGTGAACCCCAAGCTGCCGACCGGCGAGATCGAGGTCTTCGTGCGCGGCGTCGAGGTGCTCGGCGCCTCCAAGGAGCTGCCGCTGCAGGTCTTCGGCGACCAGGAATACCCCGAGGAAACCCGTCTCAAGTACCGCTATCTCGACCTGCGCCGCGAGGCGATGCAGGCGAACATGACGCTGCGCTCGGACGTGGTGCGCTCGATCCGCCAGCGGATGTGGGACCAGAACTTCCGCGAGTACCAGACGCCGATCATCACCGCCTCCTCCCCCGAGGGCGCGCGCGACTTCCTCGTGCCGTCGCGCCTGCACCCGGGCAAGTTCTACGCGCTGCCGCAGGCACCGCAGCAGTTCAAGCAGCTGCTGATGGTGTCGGGCTTCGACAAGTATTTCCAGATCGCGCCCTGCTTCCGCGACGAAGACCCGCGCGCCGACCGCTCGCCCACCGATTTCTACCAGCTCGACATGGAGATGAGCTTCGTCGAGCAGCAGGACGTGTTCGACACGATCCAGCCGGTGATGCAGGGCATCTTCGAAGAGTTCGGCGGCGGCCGGAAGGTCGACAGCGAATGGCCGCTGGTCTCCTACAAGGACGCGGCGCTGTGGTACGGCACCGACAAGCCGGACCTGCGCAACCCGATCAAGATGCAGGACGTGTCCGAGCATTTCAAAGGCTCGGGCTTCGCGATCTTCGCCAAGCTGCTGGAGCAGGACGGCACCCAGATCCGCGCCATCCCCGCGCCCAAGGGCGGCTCGCGCAAGTTCTGCGACCGGATGAACGCCTTCGCCCAGAAGGAAGGTCTTCCGGGCATGGGCTACATCTTCTGGCGCGAGGCCGAGGGCGGCATGGAAGCCGCCGGCCCGCTCGCCAAGAACATCGGGCCCGAGCGCACCGAGGCGATCCGTCAGCAACTGGGACTTGGCGTCGGTGACGCGGCCTTCTTCTTGGGCGGCAAGCCCGAGGCCTTCGAGCGCGTCGCAGGCAAGGCCCGCGTGGTGATCGGCGAGGAGTTGGGTCTGACCGAGACCGACCGCTTCGCCTTTGCCTGGATCGTCGATTTCCCGATGTACGAGAAGGACGACGAGGGCCGGATCGACTTCTCCCACAACCCGTTCTCGATGCCGCAGGGCGGCATGGAGGCGCTGCAGGGCGATCCGCTTCAAGTGCTGGGCTATCAGTACGACCTCGCCTGCAACGGCTACGAGCTGATCTCGGGCGCGATCCGGAACCACAAGCCGGAGATCATGTTCAAGGCGTTCGAGCTGGCCGGCTATGGCGAAGACGAGGTGAAGAAGCGCTTCGGCGGCATGGTCAACGCGTTCCAGTACGGCGCCCCGCCGCATGGCGGCTGCGCGGCCGGGATCGACCGGGTGGTGATGCTGCTGGCCGACGAGGCCAACATCCGCGAGGTCATCCTCTTCCCGATGAACCAGCGGGCCGAGGATCTGATGATGAACGCGCCTTCCGAGCCCAGCAACGAGCAGCTGCGCGAGCTGCGGCTGCGGGTGCTGCCGCCCGAGAGCTGAGGCATAGCCTCCGCGCGCGCGTTCAGGCCGCCTTCCGCGAGGAGGGCGGCCTTATGCATGCAGCGCCCGACTGCTTGACACGGCGGAGCCGTCTTACCTAGCGTAAGCAGAGGCGGGTCGGTCCGCGGGAGGAGTGTTTCATGAGTGATCTGGGCGAGGTGCTGGTGGTGATCCGCCACACCGTGGCCGACTACGCCACCTGGCGTCGGGGCTACGACGACTTCGAACCGCAGCGGCGCCGCCACGGCGTCACCGGGGCCGAGGTCTTCGTCGATCCCGACGACGAGACCCGGGTGACCGTGCTGCATCGCTTCGCCAGCCTGTCGGACGCGCAGGACTTCCTGTCGATGCCGGAACTCAAGGAGGCGATGGGCGCGGCGGGCGTCACCGAGGCACCCGACATCACCATCGCGTCCCGACGCTAGAACACCAGCCCGCCGAGCACGCACAGCCAGGCCAGCCCGACGGCGGTTCCTGCCACGGCAACGGCCGCCGATCCCGAATCCTTGGCCTGCTTGGCGAGCGCGCGCCGCTCCTCGCCGACATCGTCGACCACGCGCTCGATTGCGGTGTTGAGGCATTCGAAGGCCAGCACCATCACCCCGCCCATCAGCAGCATGCCGCGCTCGCCCGCCGAGATCGGCAGCACGAAGGCGAGCAGCGCCGAGACGATGTTGGCCCACATCCACTGGTGCAGGCTGCCCTCGGTGGTCCAGATGTGGCGCAGACCCTGCCAGGACCAGACCGCGCGCATCCGCAGCCGTTCGTAATGTTCGCGCATCTTCCCGTCCCGATCGTTTCACCAAAGATGGCGCGCGACGTGGGGGAAGCCAAGTCACACGACATCGGTTGGTCACAACACCGAAGATCCCCCTTTCGCCGGCGTACCGATGCGCTAGATCGACGGCCATGACACCGAAACATCAAGACTATCCCGCCTATGCCCGTTCCGAGCGGATCGCCGATGGCGTGATCCACGCCCTTGGCGTGGGCTTCGCATTGACGGGGGCGGTTCTCTTGATCGTCTTCGCGACGCTGGCGGTCGAGGCGCGGGCCGACCGGATCGTCGCTGTCGCCGTCTATGGCGGTGCGCTGATCGCCACCTTCACGGCCTCGGCCTTCTATCACATGACGCCGTGGACCGGGATGCGCCCGATACTGCGCCGGATCGACCACGCGGCGATCTATCTCAAGATCGCGGGGACCTACACGCCGCTCGTGGTGCTGATCGGCTCGGCCTTCGCCTATGGCGTGCTGGCGCTGGTTTGGACCTTGGCGCTGGGCGGCGCGGTGGCCAAGCTGTTCTTCTGGCAAAGCCCGGGGCGTCTCGGCACCGTGCTCTACCTCCTCATGGGCTGGCTCAGCCTTGCCCTAGTCTGGTCGATCGCGGCGACGCTGCCGGTGGCCTCGACCGCGCTGGTGGTGATCGGCGGGCTGCTCTACTCGGCTGGGGTGGTGTTCTTCCTGTGGGAGACGCTGAAATTCTCCAACGCGATCTGGCACGGCTTCGTGCTGGTCGCCTCGGGCTGCTTCTTCGCTGCGATCGCGCTCGGGGTGCTCGGCTGAGCACCCCGAGCGGGTCGCTCAGAGCCCGGCGACGGTGCGCCGGACGATCTCCATGCGCTGGGAGTTCGGCGGGTGGGTGCCCAGCAGTCGGTCGCCCGGATCGGGAATTCGCAGGAAGAACTGGGCGCCCTTGACCGCGTCGTAGCCCGCCCGCTGGGCGATAGTCGCGCCGAGCGCGTCGGCTTCCAGCTCGAAATCCTTGGAATAGCTGCGCGCACCGACGCCCGCGCCGATCTGCTGCGCGGTGCGTACCAGCCCCTCATTGCCGCCCGCGAGGCCGCCGGCGAGCTGTCCGAATACGGTGGCGCCGATTGTCGCGTTGCGGCTTTGCCGGTCGAGATGGCCGGCGATGTGATGCGCCGCCTCGTGGCTCAGCACGAAGGCCAGCTCGTCCGCGTTCTGCACCTCGCCCAGCAGCGCCACCGTGAAGGCCAAGAGCGGCCGTCCGCGCGCGTCGCGGGTCTGGAAGGCGTTGGCCGGCTGGCCGGGCCGGTCATCGACCACGATCCGGAAATCGCAGTCGAGGTTGGGCGCGTTGGCGCGGCAGACCTGCTCGGCCACCGGCTCGAGCCGTTCGACCACCTGCACGAAGTTGCGCGCAGCCGAGCGCGCGGCTTCGGGGTTGGAGATCGGGCCAGGCCCTTTGGAGATCGTGACCTCCGCGGGGGTCGAGCGGGGCAGGGCGGGGCCGGTGACGGTGGTGGTCCGCTGCGGACCGGTGGCGACGACCACCGGCGGGGCACATGCCGACAGCCCGAGGGCCGCGACGAGGGCGAGGGGAGAGAGGCGTGACAGCATCGAGGCGAGGTTCCGCTTGGTCGTGAAGCACTTGGGCCCGATCCTAGCTGTCGCCCCCCGGCGCGGCCAGCCCCGGCAGGGCGCCGCTCACGCGATCGGCATGCCGCCGCCGGGCGCGCTTGCGCGATGTCCCAGGCAGGCCTAGGCTGAACCCATGTTTACCATCGAGCATGATTTCGACGCCACAGTGGTCACCCTCGTCGACGAAGGTGGGGTCAACCTCCAGGAAGACGTCACCGTCTGCGCCTTCGAGGATTGCGTGACGGTAGAGCAATACGATCCCCGACGGGATGCGGTGGTGCGGATCACCCTGTCGCTGCATCAGGCGCGCGAGCTGGGCGCGGCGCTGCACCTGCCCGAAGGGATCTACCGCGCCAAGAAGGGCTGAGGCGGGCTCGCCGCCGAGCCGTTCTAACGGCTGCGCCGGACCTGCGACCCACGCCGCGCAAGAGGCCCCGTGCTTTGCCGGGGCTCCCGTTTTGACGGCGCAAGGTCAGAAATGGTTCGAGGGAGAGGGATCACTCTTCCTCGGAATGGGCGGGGACGGCCTTGCCGAACTCGCGCCAGATCTCCGCGCCGCGGCGGGCGAGAGGGGTCAGGCCATCGGCCTCGCCATTGTCCATCATCGCGAAGAGCTTGTCGCGCATCCGTGGCTCCCAAAAGCTGCGCAGATGCTCGGCCACCCGCTCGGCACGGGTGCCCTCGGCCTGGCTTTCGAAGAAGGTGGCGATCTGGTTCGCCATGTAGACGAGCTTTTCGCCGGTGGTTCTAGAGGACATGGGCGCTCCCTATGCGGGCGTGATGGGTAAAGATGCGGGTGCCGTGGCGGTTGCGGGTGACCAGCGCGATGCCCGCCGTTTCGGCCAGGGCGACGGCGGTGGCCGTGGGTTGCGAGACCGAGAGCATGACCGGCGCGCCGATCATCGCGGTCTTCTGCACCATTTCGAGCGACAGGCGCGAGGTCAGCACCACCGCGCCCGAAGCCGGATTCGTGCCGGCGGCGGCCATGGCACCCGCCAGCTTGTCGAGCGCGTTGTGTCGCCCGACATCCTCGCGGGCCAGCACGATCCCCTGGCCCGGCACGTAGAAGCCCGCTGCGTGAACGGCGCGGGTTTCGTCATGCAGCGGCTGCAGCGCCCGCAGCGCGTCGAGCGCCTCGCCGATCTCGGAGGGAGCCAAGACGAGGCCGGAGGCGGGGACGCGTGGCACCTCGCGCGCGGCCTGCGCGAGGCTGTCGATGCCACACAGCCCGCAGCCGACGGGACCGACCTGCGCGCGGCGGCGCGCGTCGAGCGCAGCCTGCTTCTCCTCGGGCAGCCAGATCCGGGCCTCGATGCCCACGGGCTGCCGGACGATCTCGACATCGCCGATCTCGCTCGCCGCGGCGAAGCCCTCGGTGATCGTGAAGCCGCGCGCGAAATCCTCGATATCGGCGGGGGTGGTCATCATCACCGCCTGGGTCGAGCCGTTGTAGACCACCGCCACGGGGGTCTCCTCGGGCAGCGACACGAGGGCGGAGGCCGCCCCCGTGTCATGGGCCGCAACCCGTTTGTAGGGATGCAGCCCCTCGCTCATTCCGCCGCCGGCAGGATGCGGCGCGATTGCTCGGCCTGCGCGTCGTAGTCCTGCTGCCACTCGGAGGGCCCGTTCGACGGGCTCACCTGCACCGCCGTCACCTTGTATTCCGGGCAGTTGGTCGCCCAGTCCGAGAAGTCGGTGGTGATGACGTTGGCCTGCGTCGTCGGGTGGTGGAAGGTGGTGTAGACCACGCCGGGGCTGACCCGGTCGGTGATCAGCGCCCGCAGGCTGGTCTCGCCCGAACGCGAGGCGAGGCGGACATAGTCGCCATCGCGCACGCCACGGGTCTCGGCGTCGTGCGGGTGGATCTCCAGCACGTCCTCTTCATGCCAGCGCGAGTTCTCGGTGCGGCGCGTCTGCGCGCCCACGTTGTACTGCGACAGGATCCGTCCGGTGGTGAGCAGCAGCGGGAAGCGCGGGCCGGTCTTCTCGTCGGTCGCCACGTATTCGGTGCGGATGAACCGCCCGCGACCGCGCACGAAGCCGTCGATATGCATGAGCGGCGTGCCCTCGGGCGAAGCGTCGTTGCAGGGCCACTGCACCGAGCCCTTCTCCTCCAGCAGTTCGTAGCTGACATTGGCGAAGCTCGGCGTCGTCGTCGCGATCTCGGCCATGATCTGCGCGGGGTGGGTATAAGTCCACCCGCCGCCCATCGCGTTCGCCAGCAACTGCGTGACCTCCCAGTCGGCATAGCCGTTCTTCGGGGCCATGACCTTGCGCACGCGGTTGATGCGGCGCTCGGCGTTGGTAAAGGTGCCATCCTTCTCGAGGAAGGTCGAGCCGGGCAGAAAGACATGCGCGTAGTTCGCGGTCTCGTTCAGGAACAGGTCCTGCACGATCACGCATTCCATCGCCGCCAGGCCCGCCGCCACGTGCTTGGTGTCGGGGTCGGACTGCAGGATGTCCTCGCCTTGGCAGTAGAGGCCCTTGAAGGTGCCGTCGACGGCGGCATCCAGCATGTTGGGGATGCGCAGGCCCGGCTCGCTGTCGAGCTTGACGTTCCACAGGCTTTCGAACACCTCGCGGACCTCCGAGCCCGAGACGTGCCGGTAGCCCGGAAGCTCGTGCGGGAAGCTCCCCATGTCGCAGGAGCCCTGCACGTTGTTCTGGCCGCGGAGCGGGTTCACGCCGACGCCGCGACGACCGATATTGCCGGTCAGCATGGCGAGGTTGGCGATGCCGATGACGGTGGTCGAACCTTGGCTGTGCTCGGTCACGCCGAGACCGTAATAGATCGCGCCGTTGCCCCCCGTCGCATAGAGACGGGCAGCCTTGCGCAGCTCCTCGGCCGGGACGCCGGTCAGCATCTCGACCGCCTCTGGCGCGTGGCGATCCTCTGCCACGAACTCGACGTAGTCCTGGAATTCCTCCCAGTCGCAGCGGGTGCGGATGAACTCCTCGTCGTAGAGGCCTTCGGTCACGATCACATGCGCCATGGCGGTAACGATCGCGACGTTGGTACCCGGTCGCAGCGCGAGGTGATGCGCGGCTTCGACATGCGGCGACTTGACGAGGTCGATCCGGCGCGGGTCGACGACGATCAGCTTCGCGCCCTCGCGCAGCCGTTTCTTGAGACGGCTGGCAAAGACCGGATGGCCGTCGGTCGGGTTGGCGCCGATCACCATGACGATATCGGTATCCTCGACCGAGTCGAAGTCCTGCGTGCCTGCCGAGGTGCCATAGGTCTGGCCGAGGCCGTAGCCGGTGGGCGAATGGCAGACGCGGGCACAGGTATCGGTATTATTGTTGCCGAAGACGGCGCGGGCCATCTTCTGGACGAGGTAGGTCTCCTCGTTGGTGCAGCGCGACGAGGTGATCACGCCGATCGACTTCTTGCCGTACTGCTCCTGAATGCCGCGCATCTTCGAAGCGGCAAAGCCGATGGCCTCGTCCCAGGACACCTCTTTCCAGGGCTGGTCGATGCTGTCGCGGATCATCGGGTTGAGGATGCGATCCTTGTGCGCGGCATAGCCATAGGCGAAGCGGCCCTTGACGCAGCTATGACCGCGGTTGGCCTTGCCGTGCTTGTAGGGGGTCATGCGCACAAGCTCGTCGCCGCGCATCTCGGCCTTGAACGAACAGCCGACGCCGCAATAGGCGCAGGTGGTGACGACGGCGCGGTCGGGCGTGCCGATCTCGATCACCGACTTCTCCTGCAGCGTCGCGGTCGGGCAGGCCTGCACGCAGGCGCCGCAGGACACGCAGTCCGAGGTCATGAAGTCGTCGAGCTTGGTGCCTGCCGAAACCCGGCTGTCGAAGCCACGGCCCTCGATGGTCAGCGCGAAGGTGCCCTGAACCTCCTCGCAGGCCCGCACGCAGCGCGAGCAGACGATGCATTTGGAGGGGTCGTAGGTGAAGTAGGGGTTGCTGTCATCCTTGGGGATGAACTGCGGGTTGTTGATGCCCACCGGCTGGCGCAGCCGCGCCTCTGCCTGGGAGCGCGCACCGGTGCCCGAGGGATCGTAGTGGTTGTCGCCGGGGGTGTAGCGCACGTCGCGCAGGCCCACGGCCCCCGCCATGTCCTGAAGCTCGCAATCGCCGTTGGCGCCGCAGGTCAGGCAGTCGAGCGGGTGGTCGGAGATGTAGAGCTCCATCACCCCCTTGCGGAGCTTCTTGATCTTGGAGGTCTGGGTGTGGACCACCATGCCCTCGGCCACCGGGGTGGTGCAGGAGGCGGGGGTGCCGCGACGGCCCTCGATCTCGACCACGCAAAGCCGGCAGGAGCCGAAGGCGGCCATGTTGTCCGAGGCGCAGAGCTTCGGCACCTCGATGCCGAGCTCGGCCGAGGCGCGCATCACGCTCGTGCCCTCGGGCACCGTCACCTCGAAGCCGTCGATACTCAACGTCACCATGCTGGTGGAGGTCGAGGCGGGCGTGCCCATGTCGCGGTCGTCGTGCAGCCCAGTGCCGCCCGGTCCGTCGAAGGGGATCAGAAAGTCCTTCATTCCGCAGCCTCCTTGGCGTTGGCATGGAAATCGTCGGGAAAATGCGTGAGCGCCGACATCACGGGGTAGGGGGTGAAGCCCCCGAGCGCGCAGAGCGAGCCGTCCTTCATGGTATCACAAAGATCCGTCAGCAGCGGGATCGCCGAGGCGTCGCCGCGCGCGATCCGGTCGACCGTCTCGACGCCGCGCACCGCGCCGATCCGGCAGGGCGTGCACTTGCCGCAGCTTTCGACCGCGCAGAACTCCATGGCAAAGCGCGCCATGCCGAGCATGTCGGCGGTGTCGTCGAACACCACCACGCCCGCATGGCCGATCAGGCCGCCCTGGCCGTCGAACTCCTCGTAGCCGAAGGGCGTGTCGAACTTGGAGCGGGGGAAATAGGCACCCAGCGGACCGCCGACCTGCACCGCCTTGACCGGGCGGCCCGTTGCCGTGCCGCCGCCGATCTCGTCGACCAGCGCGCCCAAGCTCGTGCCGAAGGCGGTCTCGAACAGGCCGCCGAACTTCACGTTGCCCGCGATCTGAATCGGGATGGTGCCGCGCGAGCGTCCCAGACCGAAGTCGCGGTAATGCGCCGCGCCCTTCTCGAAGATCACCGGCACGGTGCCGAGCGAGATGATGTTGTTGACCACGGTCGGCTTGCCGAGGAAGCCCTCGATCGCCGGGAGGGGCGGCTTGGCACGCACGACGCCGCGCTTGCCCTCGAGGCTGTTGAGGAGCGAGGTCTCCTCGCCGCAGACATAGGCGCCCGCGCCGACGCGGACTTCCATGTCATAGGCGAAGTCGGAGCCGAGCACCGACGCGCCGAGCACGCCGCGCGCGCGGGCGATGCGGATCGCCTCGTTCATGGTGTGGATCGCCTCGGGATATTCCGAGCGCAGGTAGATGTAACCCTTGGTCGCGCCGACGCAGATGCCTGCGATCGCCATGCCCTCGATCAGGCTGAAAGGGTCGCCCTCCATCAGCATGCGGTCGGCGAAGGTGCCGGAATCGCCCTCGTCGGCATTGGCGACGATGTATTTCTGCGAGGCGGGGGCAAGCCGTACCGTGTCCCACTTGATGCCGGTCGGGAAACCGGCGCCGCCGCGACCGCGCAGGCCCGATTCCTTCATCTCGTCGATCATCTCGGCACCGGTCATGCCGAGCGCCCGGCGCAGACCCTCGAGGCCGCCATGCGCCTCGTAGGCGTCGAGCGAGAGCGGATCGATGACGCCGACGCGGGCAAAGGTGAGGCGGGTCTGCCGCTTCATCCAGTCGATCTCCTCGGTCGGACCGAGGGCCAACGCATGCTTGCCCCAATCGGCGTCGAACAGTGCCTCAACGTCATGCGGCGTCACCGGGCCGAAGGCATGGCGGACGCCGTCCTTCTCAACCTCGACCATCGGCTCCAGCCAGAGCATCCCGCGCGAGCCGTTGCGGATGAGCTCGACCTCGATCTCGCGGATCTTCGCTTCGGCGAGAACCGCCTCAGCCACCTTTTCGGCATCGACCGCGAGCGCGGCGGCGTCGCGGGGGACGTAGATCTTCAGCTTGCTCATGCGCCGACCTCCGACAGCAGGGTCTCAAGCCGCTTCTCGTCGACGCGCGCCACGACGCGGCCGTCGATCATCGCGGCGGGGCCGGTGGCGCAAAGACCGAGGCAGTAGACCGGCTCCAGCGTCACGCCGCCATCGGAGGTGGTGCCGTGCCAGTCGACGCCGAGCCGGGCCTTGGCCGCGGCCTCGACGCCGTGACCGCCACGAGCCTGGCAGGCCTCGGCACGGCAGATCTTGACCATGTGGCGGCCCGCCGGCTCCTCGCGGAAGTCGTGGTAGAAGCTGACCACGCCATGCACCTCGGCGCGGCTGATGTTCAGCCCCTCGGCGATGATCGGCAGCGCTTCCTGCGGCACGTAGCCCCATTCGGCCTGCACCGCGTGCAGGATCGGCAGAAGCGGCCCTTCGAAGGTCGCGTGATCCGCGAGGATCGCCCCAAGGCGCGCCTCCAGATCGACGGGGGCTGGCGGTGTCGGCATCGGCTGGCTCCTCCTCGAGTCGTCCGCGCATACAACTGCATGCTCACGCCCCGGATCAATATCGCTATTCCGTGCCGCGATAGAGAGATCCTATCAATCCCGGTCGAAGCGCTTCGCCTCGGCCAGCAGGGCCGCCAAGAGCGGTGTGTGCGGCTCGCGCCACGGGGCGATCAGCCCGATCTCATGTGCCGCATCCGGCGCGCCAAGCGGCCGCGCCACCAATGGCTGACCCTGCAGGAAGATCGCCGCCGCCCGTTCGGGCAGGATGGTGATCCAGCCCGAGTTCAGCACGTGGGAAATCAGCACGATGGTCGAGTTGGTCTCGATCCTCGGCTCCGCAGCGACACCGGCGGCGGCGAGGTGGCCCGCGATGATCCGGCGGTTCTGCATGTCGGGCGTCAGCAGGCACAGATCCGCCCCGGCGAGATCGGCCCAGCGCAGCCGCGACCGCTCGGCGAGCGGCGCGTCGCGCCGCATCACGGCGACGTAGCGCTCGGTATAGAGCGGGACGGTGACGACACGACCCAGCGGTTCGTTGTCGAGATAGCCTATCCCGGCATCGGCCTCGTGATCCTCGATCGCGGCGAGAAGCTGGGTGGTGGTGGCCGAACGCACGGAGAAGCGCAGCGCCGGATGCGCCACGGCAAAACGTCCGGTGAGCTGGGCCACCGCGCCAAGCGCCGTGGGGATGACGGCCAGCCGCAGCACCCCGGTGAGCCCCTCGCGCGCGGCGCGCAGCTCTTCCTTCATGCCGCGCACGTCGCCGGAAATCCGTCGGGCCCAGTCGAGCACCCGCTCGCCCTCGGGCGTCAGCCCCTGAAAGCGCGAGCCGCGCCGCACCAGCATCACCCCCAGCTGGTCCTCCAGCTGGCGGATCGCGGCCGAGAGCGTCGGTTGCGTCACGCCCATCGCCTCCGCGGCGCGGCCGAAATGCCTGGCCTTGGCCAGCGCGAGGAACATCTCCAGCCGGTCGATCATCCCAGCGCCCCCGTGCCATGGCGAAGCAGGACGGGCACCACCAGTTCCTCCTCGTCGACGAGGTGGCGGTCGAGAAAGCCCTCGAAGCCGGACAGCCGTTCGGCGAAGCCTGCCGCCTCGCCGCGCATTCGAGCCGGGGCGGACGCCTGACCGATCAGCCCGTTGGCCGCATCGACGAAGCGCTCCAGATGGCCGTCCAGCGCGTGGTGGTCGCCGTCGAGCAGGGCGAAGCCGGCCTCGAGCCGGGGCTCCATCCGCGCGAGGCGCGGAAAGTAATGCGCATCCTCGATGCCGTGATGCCCGTGCAGGTCGCCGACGAGCCGCCCGCCCAGCTGGGAC
Source organism: Limimaricola variabilis (assembly GCF_034371605.1). Classification (NCBI taxonomy): domain Bacteria; kingdom Pseudomonadati; phylum Pseudomonadota; class Alphaproteobacteria; order Rhodobacterales; family Paracoccaceae; genus Limimaricola; species Limimaricola variabilis. The sequence continues at coordinate 3,146,640 of NZ_CP139691.1, forward strand.
AGCACGGCCGCGAAACGGGCCGGATCGGCGCCGTCGGCAGCGGCCTCGGTCTCGCGGGCGAGGATCGCCAGCATTTCGCGGAACGCGAGGTGCTTCGACAGCCAGAACCGTACCAGCCCGTCGAAGCCGGGATCCCCCTCCCAGCCGGCGCGCGGATAGTCGTCGAGCAGTACACGCAGGGCGTCCGGCAGGCCCTCGCGCCGACCGAGGGCGAGGGTGGAATCGGGGGTATCGTCGGGCATGGCCAAGGCCTCCTTCGGGCCCGAACCTATGCTTTCATGCAGGCCGGGGGGAGGGGGCGTCCGACATCTTTGCGGCGAACTTCGCAGGGCGTGTCGTCACGTTTTGCGGAGCGAGATCCCGCCGGAGTGATGCGATCTTGCTGGAACGGGCGCGCCCCGGCAATCAACTGCCGCCGCAAGGGGCGGAAAATCAACAATCCGTCGAGATGCTTGCCTGACGCGGCGGAAATCCGGCGCCTGCCATGTCGCTTGGTCAATCGCCGATAAGTCTTGCATTGCGCGGCATGTCGCAAAAGGATCGTGCCACAACCACGCCCGCAAAGGGCGGACGTCCATCCGGCGCGAAGCTCTCGCGCCTCAGACACAGGGATGACCTCATGACCTTGAAGACCCGCCATCTCGCCGGTGCGGCGCTGATCGCCATTGCCGGCGCCGCCCATGCCGAGAGCCACGCGATGATGGAGCACCCCGAGACCGGGGAGAAGCTCGCCGCAGACCAGACCTTCACCTATCGCGTGCTCGATGAATTCCCGTCGATCGACCCCAACCTCATCGAGGATGTCGAGGGCTCGGCGATCGGCCGCAACCTGTTCGAAGGCCTGATGAACCAGGACGAGAAGGGCGAAGTGGTGCCGGGCGTGGCCACCGGCTACGAGGTCTCCGAGGACGGCATGACCTACACCTTCACCCTGCGCGACGACGCCAAGTGGTCGAACGGCGAGCCGGTGACCGCGAAGGACTTCGTCTACTCCTGGCAGCGCGCCGCCGACCCGGCGACCGCCTCCGAGTACCAGTGGTACATGGGCCTGATGAAGATCGCCAATGTCGACGAGGTGATCGCCGGCGACAAGGAGCCCTCCGAGCTCGGCGTGAAGGCCGTGGACGACCACACCCTCGAGGTGACACTGTCGCAGCCGCTGCCCTACTTCCCGCAGATGGTGACCCACACCACCACCTTCCCGGTGCCGCAGTCGGTGATCGAAGAGCATGGTGACGCCTGGACCCAGCCCGGCAACATGGTGTCGAACGGCGCCTACGTGCTCGAGGACCGCGTCCCGCAGGAATATATCACGCTCAAGAAGAACCCCGAGTACTGGGATGCCGAGAACGTCATCATCGAAGAGGTGAAGGCGCTCATCATCAACGACGAGAACCAGGCGCTGACCCGCTATCTCGCCGGCGAGTTCGACCAGACCGACGTGCCCGCGGGCCAGTTCCCGCGTCTGGCGGAAGAGTATCCCGCGCAGGCGATCTCGGTGCCGAACCTGTGCACCTACTACTACAATCTGAACGTCTCCGACTCCGGTCCCGAGGCGCTCAAGGATCCGAAGGTGCGCGAGGCGCTCTACCTCGCCATCGATCGTGACGTGGTCGTCGACAACGTCATCGCAGGCGGCCAGAAACCGGCCTACACCCTGACCCATTGGGCCACCGCTGGCTTCGAAGTGCCCGCCGTCGAGGCGGCGCAGATGACCCAGCAGGAGCGCAACGCCAAGGCGCAGGAACTGCTGGCCGAGGCCGGTTACGGCAAGGATGGCGAGCCGCTCTCCTTCGACCTGCTCTACAACACCTCCGAGTCGCACAAGCAGGTGGCCACCGCGATCGGCCAGATGTGGAAGCAGACGCTGGGCGTCGAGATCTCGATGGCCAACATGGAGTGGCAGACCTTCCTCGAGGAGCGTCACAACAAGAACTACGAGATCGCCCGTGCCGGCTGGTGCGCCGACTACAACGAGGCGTCGTCCTTCCTCGACATCATGGACTCGGGTTCGTCCTACAACGACTCCGGCTTCAACAATGCCGATTATGACGGGCTGCTGGCCGAGGCGAAGACCGCCGAGGATCCGCTGCCGCTCTACACCCAGGCCGAGGAGATCCTGACCGAGGAGTTCCCGATCCTGCCGATCTACCACTACGCGACGGTGTTCATGATGGACGACGCCATCAAGGGCTACCCGCTCGAGAACGCGCAGGACAACTGGTACGCCAAGGACCTCTACCGCGTCGCCGCGGAGTAATCCCGGCCTGATTGATCATCGCGCCTCCCGCCTTCGCGGGGGGCGCGACCCATTTCCGCCCGAGGCGGAACCGAGGTATCATCCCCCATGCTGAATTATGTCCTCAGGCGCGTCGCGGTCGCGATCCCGACCCTGCTTCTGCTGATCGTGATCTCCTTCGCGCTGATGTATGCCGCCCCCGGCGGCCCGTTCAATTCCGAGCGCCCGCTGCCCGCGCAGGTCATGGCCAACATCGAGGCCCGCTACGGTCTTGATCAGCCTTACTGGAAGCAGATGTTCGACTATGTCTGGAACGTCGTCGTGCATTTCGACTTCGGGCCCTCCTTCCAGTACCGCGACCGCACCGTCAACGACGTGATCGCGCAGGGTTTCCCGGTGACGCTCACCTACGGGTTCTGGAGCTTTATCGTGGCGCTGGTGGTCGGCGTCTCGCTCGGCACCGCCGCGGCGATCCGGCACAATTCCTGGCTCGACTACCTCGCCGTCGGCATCTCGATCGGCGCGCAGGTGCTGCCGAACTTCGTCATGGCGCCGATCCTGGTGCTGGTCTTCACGCTCTGGCTCGGCTGGCTGCCGGGCGGCGGCTGGCAGGGCGGGCAGATCGAGTACGTGATCCTGCCGGTGATCGCGCTGTCGACCTCCTACATGGCCTCGATCGCGCGGATCACGCGCTCCTCGATGCTCGAGGTGCTGAACGCCGGCTTCATCCGGACGGCCCGCGCCAAGGGGCTGCCGACCAGCCGCATCATCCTGCGCCACGCGCTCAAGCCGACGATGCTGCCGGTGCTGTCCTATCTCGGGCCCGCCTTCGTCGGCATGATCACCGGCTCGGTGATCATCGACGTGTTCTTCTCGACCGGTGGGATCGGGCAGTTCTTCGTCAACTCCGCCTTCAACCGCGACTACTCGGTGATCATGGGGATCACCATCCTGGTCGGCGTGCTGACGGTGCTGTTCAACCTCGTGGTCGACCTGCTCTACGCCTGGATCGACCCGAAGATCCGTTATTGAGGAGGGGTCACATGTCGCTCAATCCCGATCCCGACACCGCCGACCGCCTGCTCGACGCGCATGCCGCGGCAGAGGTGAAGGGCCGCTCGCTGTGGCAGGACGCGCGGACCCGCTTCATGCGCAACCGCGCCGCCGTCGCCGGTCTCGTGGCGCTGATCGCGGTCTGCATCTTTGCCTTCTTCGGCGGCTTCCTGGCGCAGTACGAACCCGACTACGTCGATTTCGCGCTGATCGGCTCGAACGCGACGCAGGGCGTCCCCTCGCTGGAGACGGGCCACTATTTCGGCACCGATTCCAGCGGCCGCGACCTCTATGCGCGCACCGTGCAGGGCACGCGGATCTCGCTTCTCGTCGGCATCGTCGGCGCCGCCGTCGCGGTGGTGGTCGGCACGCTCTACGGCGCGATCGCGGGCTATGCCGGCGGGCGGACCGACGGGGCGATGATGCGCACCGTCGATATCCTGATGTCGGTGCCCTACATGTTCGTGCTGATCCTGATGCTGGTCATCTTCGGCCGCTCGATCCTGATGCTGTTCATCGGCATTGGCCTGATCTCCTGGCTCGACATGTCGCGCATCGCGCGCGGCCAGACCCTGACCATCAAGGGCAAGGAATTCGTCGAGGCGGCGCATGCCACCGGCGTGCGGCCCCTGACCATCATCCTGCGCCATATCGTGCCGAACCTGCTCGGTCTGGTCATCGTCTACGCCACCCTGCTGGTGCCGCAGATGATCATCACCGAGAGCTTCATCAGCTTCCTCGGCCTCGGCATCCAGGAGCCCAACACCTCGCTCGGCGCGCTGATCTCAAATGGCGCGAGCAACATGCAATACGGCGTGATCTGGCAGCTTGCCTTCCCGCTGTTCTTCTTCGTGGTCACGCTGTTCGCCTTCTTCTTCGTCGGCGACGGCCTGCGCGACGCACTCGATCCCAAGGACCGCTGATGGCACTTCTCGATATCGAAGACCTGCGCGTCACCTTCACCACCGGCGACGGCGAGGTGAACGCCGTCAACGGCGTCTCCTTCTCGATCGAGGAGGGCGAGACCCTCGCCATCGTCGGTGAGAGCGGCTCGGGCAAGAGCCAGACTGCCTTCGCCGCGATGGGCCTCCTGGCCCGCAACGGCCGCGCCACCGGGCAGATCCGCTATGACGGGCGCAACCTGCTGGAGCTCAAGCAGAAGGAACTGAACCGGGTGCGGTCCGAGGAGATCGGCATGATCTTCCAGGACCCGATGACCTCGCTCAATCCCTACATGCGGATCTCCGAGCAGATGGCCGAGGTGCTGACCCTGCACAAGGGCATGACCAAGCGCGACGCGATCGCCGAGGCCACCAAGATGCTCGACGCGGTGAAGATCCCCGACGCCGCGAACCGCATCACCATGTTCCCGCACGAGTTCTCGGGCGGGATGCGGCAGCGGATCATGATCGCCATGGCGCTTCTGTGCCAGCCGCGCCTGCTGATCGCGGACGAGCCGACCACCGCGCTCGACGTGACGGTGCAGGCGCAGATCATGGAGCTGATGGCCGAAATCCGGGCCGAGTTCGGCACCGCGATCATCCTGATCACCCATGACCTCGGCATCGTCGCCGACACCTGCGAGCGGACGCTGGTGATGTATGGCGGGCAGGTGATGGAAACCGGCCCGACCGATCAGCTGTTCGAGCGGCCGACCCATCCCTACACGCTGGGCCTGCTGCGCGCCGTGCCGCGGATCGACCGCGACGACGAGACGCTTTCGACCATCGCCGGCGAACCGCCGGACATGACCCGGCTGCCGAAAGGCTGCCCCTTCACGCCGCGCTGCGCCTGGGCGCATGGGCCGTGCCCGACGATCCGGCCCGAGCTGCTGCCCGCCGAGGGCTATCCGATGCTGCGCCGTGCCTGCCATGCCCCCGTCGAGGAGGTGAAGTGATGACCGATCCGAAGGACGACAAGTTCACCGAGGCCACCGGCCGCGACGAGGTCACCGATCCGGCCCCCGCCGCGCCGCCCGCCTCTGGCACGCCGGTGGCCACGCCGCCATCGCCCGAACCGGCAGGCATCGCCCACAGGGACGCGCCCGTCGCCTCCGAGGCCGACAATGGCGGGCGCCCCGACCGCACCGGCAAGCTCGCCCAGCCGATCCTGCGGGTCGAGGATCTGCGCGTGGCCTTCGACATCCGGCCGCGTGGCGCCTGGCCCTGGACCCCGTCGAAGAAGCTGCACGCCGTGGGCGGCATCAGCTTCGACCTCGCGCCGGGCGAAAGCCTCGGCGTCGTGGGCGAGAGCGGCTCGGGCAAGTCGACGCTGGCGCGCGCCATCGTCGGCACCATCGCCTCGACCGGCGGACGGGTGATGTTCGAGGGTGAGGATCTCGCCGCGATGTCCGAACGCCAGCGCCGCGCCCATCGGCGCGACGTGCAGATGGTGTTCCAGGATCCGCTGGCCGCGCTTAACCCGCGCATGACGGTGGGTGACATCATCGCCGAGCCGCTGGTCACGCACGAGCCCAAGACGCCCCGCAAGGAGGTCCGCCGCCGGGTGGCCGAGCTGATGGAGCGGGTCGGTCTGCTGCCGAACCTCGTCAACCGCTACCCGCACGAGTTCTCGGGCGGGCAGTGCCAGCGGATCGGCATCGCCCGTGCGCTGATCCTCAAGCCCAAGCTGCTGATCTGCGACGAGCCGGTCTCGGCGCTCGACGTGTCGGTGCAGGCGCAGGTGGTGAACCTCCTGAAGGAGCTGCAGCGCGACATGGGACTGGCGATGATCTTCATCGCGCACGACCTGTCGGTGGTGAAGCACGTCTCCGACCGGATCGTGGTGATGTATCTGGGCCGGGTGATGGAGGTGGCGCGCTCCAAGGCGCTGGTCACCAATCCCGAGCACCCCTACACGCAAGCGCTGATCGCCTCCGTGCCGATCCCGGACCCGGTGCTGGAGCGTCAGCGCCAGCGCCCGGTGCTGGGCGGCGAACTGCCCTCGCCGATGAGCCCGCCCTCGGGTTGCGTGTTCCGGACCCGTTGCCCCAAGGCGCGTCCCGACTGTGCCGAAGGCCTGCCGCCGATGCTCGACCTGGGGAACGGTCACCGCGTGGCCTGTCCCTACCATAAGGAGCCCAGCGTGCTCGACGCCGCGCGGCGGATGGCGGGCTGACCGGCCTGCACGTTACCCCGCTTACCTGATGCGAACAAAGCCGCGCGGCATGACGCCGCGCGGCTTTGTCATGCCGGGCGCCCTTCGGCCGATCGAGACAGGCCCACCTCCCCGCAAGGCGCGGATGGACCCTTCGACGCGGGCGAGTTCTACGAGTTGGAAATGGGGAGAGTGGCGCTCAGAGGCTCTTAGCCATGCGCCAGGGCGCCGCGCGCGGCGGCGATCAGCTGGTCCGGGTCATAGGGCTTCTGCACGCAGCTATAGGCGGCGAAGCCCGGCGACAGCCCGGCCTTGGCGTAGCCGGTCGCGAAGACGAAGGGGATGCCCCGGGTCTTGAGCCATTCGGCCAGCGGATAGCTCGTCTCGTTGCCCAGATTGACGTCGATGATGGCGAGGTCAATCTCGGACTCGCGGGCGATCTGCATCGCCTCGTTCAGCCGCATCGCGACGATGACGGCGCAGCCTGCCTCGCTCAGCACGTCCTCGCCGAGCATGGCAAGGATGCTCTCGTCTTCGACGAAGAGCACCCTCGCGCCATCTAGTTCGTTTCTAACCACGCGGTGCACCGGTAACGGGGGTGAGCACGACCGGGTCGGGCAGGGGCGGCACCATCATGCTGATGCGGCAGGTCAGCCCCTCGGGCGGGAACTCGACCGTGGCGGCGCCACCGAACTCCATCGCGATCTGCCGTTCGATCAGCCGCAGGCCGAAGCCGCGCTTTTCGGGCTTGCCGATGCGGGGACCACCGCGCTCGACCCAGTCGAGTGTCAGCCGGGTGCCGTCGCCGGCATCAGGCTCGGCCGACCATTCCAGCGTGACCTGCCCGCCCTCGCTGGACAGCGCGCCGTAGCGCAGCGCGTTGGTGCCCAGCTCGTGCAGCGCCATCGACAGGCTGACCGCGACCTTGGGGTGCAGGGCGATGTCGGGCCCGGTGGCGGTAATCCGGCCCGGCGCCAGCGTTTCGATCGCGGCATCGGCGATCTCCCGCAGCGAGGCCTGCGCCCAAGCCGTCTCGGTCAGCACGTTGTGCGCGCGCGACAGCGTGGTCAGCCGCCCCGAGAACCGCTCGAAGGTTTCGGGATCGGTGCCCTTGAAGGTCTGCCAGGCGATCGACTGCACGGTGGCGAGGGTGTTCTTCACCCGGTGGTTCAACTCGTTGACCAGCAGCCGCTGCCGCTCGCCGGCCCGCTTCTCCTCGGAGATATCGCGCACTTCGATGATCGTGCCGATGGTCTGGCTTTCCTCGTCGCGGATCGGGCTGGCGGTGAAGCCGACCGGGTAGAAATGTCCGTCGCGGTGGACGAAGATTTCTTCGCCTTGGGTCTGGTTGTGCTCGGGAAATGCGCGGTCGATGGCGCATTCATGCAGCGGGAAGTGCCGGCCGTCGGGATAGGTGTGGTGGATGATGTCATGCAGCGGCTTGTCGAGCGCCACGACCTCTTCCAGCGTCCAGCCGGTCAGAAGTTCGGCGGCGCGGTTCATGTAGACGCATTGTTGCCGGTCATCCATCAGGAAGATCGAGACGCTGGCATTGTTGAGCACGGCATGGAGCCGCCGCTGGGCATCGTCGAGGGGGCGCGCTTGCAGTTTTTGCATAAGGAATCGAGTCTCCGTCTGTCGCGCGGTCAGTTGACCCTGCCAGCGCGGCGCCGGCGCTGCCAGAGGCCATTTCCCGGCAATCTAGCGCGCGACGCCTGTCGGCAACACTGACGGGCCGTCACAATCATGGCTCAGCTGCCCACCATCCGGCCCCAGAGATCGTACTCTCCGGCCTCGTCGACCTGCACGGTGAGCATGTCGCCGGGCTTGAGAATCTCGTGGCCGTCATCGATGAACAGGTTGCCGTCGATCTCGGGCGCATCGGCCATGGTACGGCAGGTCGCGGCCTCCTCGTCGACTTCGTCGACGATGACCTGCAGGTGGCGGCCGACCTTGGCCTGAAGCTTGGCCTCGGAGATCGCCTGCGCCTTTTGCATGAAGCGTTCCCAGCGCTCCTGCTTGACCGCGTCGGGGACATGGTCGGGCAGGTCGTTGGAGCGGGCGCCGGCAACGTTCTCGTACTGGAAGCAGCCGACACGGTCGAGCTGCGCCTCGTCAAGCCAGTCGAGCAGGTACTCGAACTCGGCCTCGGTCTCGCCGGGATAGCCGACGATGAAAGTCGACCGCAGGGTGATGTCCGGGCACATCGCGCGCCAGGCCGCGATCTCGTCGAGCGTCTTTGCGGACGCGGCGGGCCGGGCCATGCGCTTGAGCACGTCCGGGTGGCCGTGCTGGAACGGGATGTCGAGATAGGGCAGCAGGCCCGAGGACGGATCCGCCATCAGCGGGATCAGGTCGCGCACATGCGGGTAGGGGTAGACGTAGTGCAGCCGCACCCAGGCACCGAGCGAGCCCAGATCGCGCGCCAGATCGGTGATATGGGCGCGGTGGCCGCGCTCCTCGGCATGGCGGATATCGAGGCCGTAGGCGGAGGTGTCCTGGCTGATCACCAGGAGCTCGCGTACGCCCGCTTCCACCAGTTTCTCGGCCTCGCGCATCACCGCGTGCGCCGGGCGCGACTGCAGCCGTCCCCGCATGTCGGGGATGATGCAGAACTTGCACTTGTGGTTGCAGCCCTCGGAGATTTTCAGATAGCTGAAATGCCTCGGCGTCAGCGACACGCCAGAGGCCGGCAGCAGGTCGATGAAGGGGTCGGGCGCCGGCGGCACCGCGCCGTGCACGGCGTCGAGCACCTGCTCGTATTGATGCGGGCCGGTCACGGCGAGGACGCGCGGATGCGTGCCGGTGATGTAGTCGGGCTCAGCCCCGAGACAGCCGGTGACGATCACCTTGCCGTTCTCCTTAAGCGCCTCGCCGATGGCATCGAGGCTCTCGGCCTTGGCGCTGTCGAGAAAGCCGCAGGTGTTGACGATCACCGCGTCGGCCCCGGCATAGTCGGGCGAGATGGCGTAGCCCTCGGCCCGGAGCCGGGTCAGGATGCGCTCGCTGTCCACGAGCGCCTTGGGGCAGCCAAGCGACACCATGCCGATGGTCGGCTGGCCGATGCGGGGACTGTCGACGAGGCGCGCCTTGGGGGCGAGGTCGGGGCGGAGATTCGGCGGGTTCTGCATCCGGCGCCAGATAAAGGCTCTCAGCCCGTCTGGGAAGCCCTTCCGTTCTCGGCCCGCCGGATCGTGATGGACTTCCACAGGAAGGCGGCGATGAAGATCAGCGTGAGCCCGAGGATGATCGTCGGTGCCGGCGCGCTGTCGATCCAGAAGCTGGCATAGATGCCGCCCCAGCTTGCCACCAGCGTCACCGCCACGGCGACGGCGAGCATCGCCCCGAAGCGTCGCGTGACGAGGAAGGCGATCGCCCCCGGCGCGATCAGCAGGCCGATGGCGAGGATGATGCCGACCGCCGAGAGCGTCGAGACGATGGTCAGCGAGAGGAGCGCCAGCAGGCCGTAATGGAACAGCGCCACCGGCAGCCCCAGCGCGCGTGCATGTGCGGCGTCGAAGGCGTGCAGCATCAGGTCCCGCCATCGGACGAGCAGCGCGAGGCTGACCAGCCCGCCGACGATGCCGGCCGTCCACAGGTCCTGCGCGTCGATGCCGAGCATGTTGCCGAACAGGATGTGATCGAGATGCACCTCGCTCTCGATCCAAGTGTAGAGCACCAGCCCCATGCCGAACATGCCGGAGAAGACGACGCCCATTACCGTGTCCTGCTTGATCCGGCTGTGATCGGTGAGAAAGCCGGTGGCCAGCGCGCAGGCCATGCCGGCGACGAAGGCACCGATCAGCAGCGGGATGTTGAGGATGTAGGCCAGCACGATGCCGGGCAGCACCGCGTGGCTGACGGCGTCGCCCATCAGCGACCAGCCCTTGAGCACCAGAAAGCACGACAGCAGCGCGCAGGGCACGGCGATCATCCCGCCGATGATGAAGGCGTCGCGCATGAAGTCGAGCTGGAAGGGAAGAAGGAGGTCGTTCATAGCGCCGCCCTCGCGCGGGCCCGCGCCGCCAGCCAGCCATGCTTGGGCGCGAAAACGAAGGCCAGAAGGAAGATCAGCGTCTGCAGCGTGATGATGATGCCCCCCGTCGCGCCGTCGAGGAAGAAGGAGACATAGGCACCGACGAAGCTCGTCACCGAGCCCAGCGCCACGGCGATCATGATCAGTCGCGGAAAGCGGTCGGTGAGCAGGTAGGCGGTGGCGCCGGGCGTCACCACCATGGCGATGACAAGGAACGCGCCCACGGTCTGCAGCGCGGCGACGCAGGCCGCCGAGAGCAGCACGAAGAAGACGAAGCGCAGCAGGCCGGGGCGCAGCCCGACCGAGCGGGCATGGGTCTCGTCGAAGAAGGCGACCATCAGATCCTTCCATTTCAGCAGCAGCACCGTCAGGCAGACCGCGCCGATGATGGCGAGCTGGAGCGTGTCCTCGGGCGTGATGGCGAGGATGTTGCCGAGGATGATGGTCTGCACGTCCACCGGCGTCGGCGAGACCGAGACCATGAACAGCCCCAGCCCGAAGAAGCCGGTGAAGATCAGGCCGATCACCGTGTCCTCCTTGAGGCCGGTGCGCTGGTTGAGGAACAGCATCGCGGCGGCGGCCAGCCCGCCCGAGAGGAACGCGCCCAGCGCGAAGGGCAGGCCGAGCATGTAGGCGCCCGCGACGCCCGGCACGATCGAATGCGAGAGCGCGTCGCCGATCAGCGACCATCCCTTGAGCATCAGATAGGCCGACAGGAAGGCACAGACCGCGCCGACGAGGGCCGAGACCCACATCGCGTTGAGCATGTAGCCATAGGTGAACGGCTGGGCGAGCGTCTCGATCATCGCTCGTCCCCGTTGCTGCCGCCGGTCTGCTGGCGGTCGTCGTAGAACACCAGCGGGCGCTCGTCGTCCGACAGGATCCGCAGTTTGCGGGCATCCTCGTCCTGGTGCAGCTCGGCGCCGCCCAGCACGAAGTGCCGCAGCACGCCGCCGAAGGCGCGCTCGAGGTTGTCGCGCGTGAACACCTCCCGGGTCGGGCCATGCGCCAGAACCGTGCCCTTCACGAGCACGGTGCGGTCACAGAACTCGGGCACCGAGCCGAGGTTGTGGGTCGAGACCAGCATCACCCGGCCCTCGTCGCGCAGCTCGCGCAGCAGGCGGATGATGGCCTCCTCGGTCTGCACGTCGACGCCGGTGAAAGGCTCGTCGAGGAGGATCACCCGCCCGTCCTGCGCCAGCGCGCGGGCGAGAAAGACCCGCTTGCGCTGGCCGCCCGACAGCTCGCCGATCTGGCGATGCCGGAAATCGGTCATGCCGACCCGCTCCAACGCCGAGGTGACGGCGGCGTGGTCTGCCGGGCGGGGACGACGCAAGAAGCCCATGCGGCCATAGCGGCCCATCATCACCACGTCCTCCACCAGCACCGGGAAGGACCAGTCGACCTCCTCGGCCTGCGGCACATAGGCCACCAGCCCGGCTTTCAGCGCTAGCTTGACCGGCTGGCCGAGGATCGAGATCGAGCCGCGAGCGAGCGGCAAAAAGCCCATGATCGCCTTGAACAGGGTGGATTTGCCCGCGCCATTGACGCCGACCAGCGCGGAGATCGTGCCGACGGGCAGCGCAAAGCTCGCCTCGCGCAGCGCCGTGACGCCGTTGCGGTAGGAGACGGTGACGCCCTCGGCGCTCAGCCCCGCACCGGCGCCTGTCGCGTGTTCGGGAAAGGCGCGGGCATCCATCATTCGCCCCCGTTCAAGCCGCGTGCGACGGTCTCGGTGGTGACGCGCAGCAACTCGAGATAGCTCGGCACCGGGCCGCCCTCCTCGGAGAGCGAATCGACGTAGAGCTCGCCGCCATAGGCCACGCCTGTTTCACGTGCGACCTGCTTGGCGGGGTCGGTGTTGACGGTGCTTTCGCAGAACACCGCCGGGATCTCGTGCTCGCGCACCCCGTCGATCACCTTGCGCACCTGCTGCGGCGTGCCGGTGGCGTCGGCGTTGATCGGCCAGAGATAGAGCTCGCGCAGCCCGAGGTCGCGGGCGAGGTAGCTGAACGCTCCTTCGCAGGAGACGAGCCAGCGCTTCTGCTCAGGGACCTTCTCGATCTCGGCCCGAAGCGGCTCGATCATCGCGGCAATCTCTTTCTTGTAGGCCTCGGCATTCGCCGCATAGGTCTCGGCGTTCTCCGGGTCGGCCTCGCTGAGCGCGTCGCGGATGTTGTCGACATAGATCGCGGCGTTGTCCGGGCTCATCCAGGCATGAGGGTTGGGCTTGCCCTCATAATTGCCGCCCGAGATCGAGATCGGCTCAATCCCCTCTGAGATCACCGCGGCAGGCCGGTCGCCGGCATTGTCGAGGAACTGCTCGAACCACAGCTCGAGGTTCAGCCCGTTCCACAGCACCAGATCGGCGTCGCGCACGCCGAGGATGTCGCGCGGGGTGGGCTGGTAGTTGTGGATCTCCGCGCCGGGCTTGGTGATCGACACGACCTCGGCCGCGTCCCCCGCGACGTTGCGCGCCATGTCGGCGATCACGGTGAAACTCGTCGCCACCTTGAGCTTGTCTTCGGCGGCGGCGGGCAGGGCGATAGCCGTCAGGCCGAGGGCGAGAAGGGACGATAGGCGCATCATGGTCTCCGGATGTCAGGAACTCTGCTCACGCTAAGATGCGAACCATTCGCAAGAAGTCAACTGGATTGAGAATAATTCTCAACTAAGCTCGAGTCCTGCCCGGCTGGCCGGCAGCCTTGAGAGGGCGACATTGGCCGGGTAGGGCAGGTCACATGCAGGATTTCGTCCTTCCCCACGATCCGCGCTGGTCCGATCTCTACCACGCCGAGGCGACGGCCATCCGGGCGGCGCTGCCGGGGATGAAGATCATACTGCACCATATCGGCAGCACCGCGATTCCCGGCATCCGTGCCAAGCCGGTCATCGACCTGCTCGGAGAAGACGCGGAGCTGCGGGCGTTGGAGGACCGGAATGGGGCCTTGATGGCGCTGGGCTACGAGGCGCTCGGCGCGCATGGCATCGCGGGCCGACGGTACTTTCTCAAATCCGACGGGGCGGGGCAGCGCACGTATCACCTGCATGTCTACGCGGTGGGGGATCCGCATGTCGCGCGGCACATCGCCTTTCGCGACTACCTGCGCCAGCATCCCGGGCGGGCGGCGGAGTATGACCGGCTGAAGGCCCGGCTGACCCGCGGCGGGGTCTCATCGCGCGAGGCCTATCAGAGCGGCAAGGCACCCTTCATCGCGCGGATCGAGGCCGAGGCGCTGGCGTGGTCCCGACGGAAATGACGCCGCGCCCGGCTCCGGTCCCGCAACGAAAAAGGGGCTGCCCGACGGCAGCCCCTTCGTGATCGGCCTGGAACCGATGGTCTCAGCGCCGACGGTCGCGGCGCGAGGACATCGGCTGGAAGGCGACGCCGACATGCGCTTCGCAATAGGGTTTGCCTGATTGCGTCGGCAGGCCGCAGAACCAGAAATTGTCGGTGGCGGGATCGCCCACCGGCCATTTGCAGGTCTTCTCGGTCAGCTCCATCAGCGTCAGCTTCTTGGCGCCCTTTTCCACTTCGGAGACCTTGGCCAGCGCCTCGGGGCTGATCTCGTTGGCCGAAGGCTGCGGCGGCAGCGGCTGGCCGGCCGGGATGATGGCGCGACGCGCCGCGCTCATCGGGATCGGCGCGTCCTCGGCCTCCTCGGCCTGCGCGGCGGGCTCGGGCGCAGGCTGCGGCGCGGGCTCCGGCCGCGCGGCGGCGGGGGCGGAGGGCTGCGCCGGGGCAGCGCTCGGCTGCGGTGCCGGGCTGGGCTGCGGGGCTACGCCGGTACGGTTCGACAGGCCGAGCCTGTGAACCTTGCCGATCACCGCGTTGCGCGTCACGCCGCCCAGTTCCTTGGCGATCTGGCTCGCCGACTGGCCCTCGTTCCACATCTTCTTGAGCGTTTCGACGCGCTCGTCGGTCCAGGACATGCAATGCCTCCGATCGGTTGGGCGGTGGCCCGCCGTTTCAGTTGCGACGTGCCGATTTACCCGGCTCTGCCGAGCAGTTCAACCCGCGCCGCGGGGTCTCCTACCTTGCCACCGCGCGCATGACAGCTACAACCCCGACCTCAGGAGGCGCGCAAATGAGCATCGACACGGACCAAGGCATCCGCCGCTTCGGGCGGTTCAACACATTGGGAACCGCGACGCTGGCCAGTCGCGAGATCCGTCGCTTTCTCAACGTCTGGGCGCAGACGGTGATGGCGCCGCTGATCAACGCGGCGCTGTTCCTGCTGATCTTCACCATAGCCATCGGCCCCCGCCGCGGCGAGGTCATGGGGGTCGAGTTCCTGCATTTCCTGGCGCCCGGCCTGTTGATGATGACGGTGATCCAGCAGGCCTTCGCCAATACCTCCTCCTCGCTCGCCTCTGCCAAGGTGCAGGGCAACATCGTCGACACGCTGATGGCGCCGCTGTCGCCGGCCGAGGTGCTGGCGGGCTATGTGGCGGGATCGGTGGCGCGCGGCCTGATCGTGGCCGTGGTGATCGCGATTGGCGTCTGGCTGTTCCTCGGCATCGGGCTGGCGCATCCGCTCTGGGCGCTGGCCTTCTGGGTGCTGGGCTCGGTCTTCATGGGGGCGCTGGGCCTGATCGCCGGGATCTACGCGCAGAAATTCGACCAGCTCGCCGCGATCACCAACTTTCTGGTGACGCCGCTGGCCTTTCTGTCCGGCACCTTCTACTCGATCGACGCGCTGCCGGACTTCATGCAGGCGCTGAGCCATCTCAACCCGTTCTTCTACCTGATCGACGGCGCCCGCTTCGGCATGATCGGGGTCTCCGACAGCCCGCCGCTGCTCGGTCTCGGCGTGGCGGTGCTGTCCTGCGTGGCGGTGCTGGGCTTTGCCTGGACGTGGCTCAGCAAGGGCTACAGGCTCAAGCCGTGAGCCCGCTGCGCGACGCGGTCCCGGCGGATTTCGAGCGTCTCGCGGTGGGGCTGCCGCCGCAGGGGCTGAAGCTGCCAGGGGCCGGGTTGGTCACGGTGCCCGAGGCGATGCTCATGGCCCGGCAATGCGAGCTGCTCCGCGCCCGTCAGGGCTGGGGCGCCTGCCTGGTGGTCGAGGACGACCTGATGGTGGGGTTCGTGGTGTCGGGGTTTCCCGACGCGCGGGGCCATGCCGGCTTCGGCTATGCGATCTCGCCCGCGCAGCGCGGCCGGGGGCTGGCCGGCGCCGCCGTCGCGGCCTTCGTCGAACGGGCGCGGGCCGAAGGGCTGGACGCCCTGCTGGCCGAGACCGATCCGGGCAATGCCGGCTCGATCCGGGTGCTGGAGCGCAACCTGTTCACACCGGTCCCGGCAACCCGCCCGGACCGGCTGTGCTGGCGGCGCTATCTGCGGCGATAGAGCCAGAGCACCAGCGGCGCCAGAAGCGCGGTCAGGATCGCGGGCGCCAGCAGGGCGCGGCCGATCTCTCCCCAGCCTGCGGTACCGGCCATCAAGGCGCGCAGCGCCGTGGTCATCAAAGACACCGGGTTCACCGCGACGAAGGCCTGCAGCCAGCCCGGCATGGTGGCGGGATCGACCATGATGTTCGAGGCGAAGGTGACCGGGAACAGCACCGCGAAGCCGAGCGTCATCACCGTCATCGGCGTGCGCACCACCAGCCCCAGCACGATGAAGATCCAGCCCCAGCCGAAACCGATCGCCAGCAGCAGCGCGAAGGAGGCGAGGATGCCGGGCAGCCCCGCCTCGGGGCGGTAGCCCAGCGCGAGCCCGATGCCGAGGATGATCGCCCCGGCGATGGTATGGCGCAGCATGTCGCCCACCATCAGCCCGGCGAAGGGGGCAAGCGACCAGATCGGCAGGGAGCGGAACCGGTCGAACAGCCCCTTCGACAGGTCGGTCGACAGCCCCATCCCGGAATAGACCGTATTGAACACCGTCGTCTGCACCAGGATGCCGGGGATGAACCATTGCAGATAGGCGGTGGAGGAGCCTGCCAGCGCACCGCCGAAGATGAAGGTGAAGAGCAGCGTGAACATGATCGGCGTCATCACCAGATCGAAGAGCTGCTCGGGCACATGCTTGAACTTGAGCACCGCGCGCCACGCGAAGGTCAGCGAGGTCGAGGCGGGCGAGGGCGGCGCGGGGCGCGGCCCCTGGGGCAGGGGGGCGCTCATGCCGCTTCCTTTCCGGTGAGGGCGAAGAACACCTCGTCGAGGCTCGGCGCGCCGAGCGAGAATTCCGCCAGCCGGATTCCTGCCTCGGCCAACCGCGCCAGATGCGCTGCGGCCTCGGTATCGTCGGCCACCGGCACCGAGAGCCGCGCGCCCTCGGGGTCGGCCTGCGCTGTCTCGCCCAAAATGCCGAGCGCGATCGCGCGGTTGCCCGGATCGAGCGGGGTGACGTGGAGAACGCCCGAGCCGGTCTGCGCCTTGAGCTCGCGGCTCGTCCCTTCGGCGATCTTGCGGCCGTGGTCGATCACCGCGATCCGGCTCGCCAGCTGGTCGGCTTCCTCGAGGTATTGCGTGGTGAGCAGGATCGTCACCCCCTCGGCCGCGAGCCCGCGGATCAGCCGCCAGACCCCGGCGCGGGCCGAGGGGTCGAGCCCGGTGGTCGGCTCGTCGAGAAACAGCACGCCCGGCGTCACGATCAGCGAGGCCGCAATGTCGAGCCTGCGCCGCATGCCGCCCGAGTAGTCCTTTACCTGCTTCCTGGCGGCGTCGGAGAGGTCGAAGGCGGCAAGGAGTTCGGCCGCGCGCTGCCGCGCCGCGCGCCAGCCGAAGCCCCACAGCCGGGCCAGCATCACGAGGTTCTCGCGACCCGTGAGATCCTCGTCGAGCGAGGCGAACTGGCCGGTCATGGCGATGGCGGCGCGGACCTTGTCCGGCTCGTGGGCGAGGTCATGGCCCATAACCCGCGCCTCGCCCGCATCGGCGCGGGTCAGCGTGGCGAGAATGCGCAGAAGCGTGGTCTTGCCTGCGCCATTGGGGCCGAGGATGGCGAAGATCGTGCCGCGCGGGACGTCGAGGTCGATGCCGTCCACCGCCCGCAGATCGCCGAATGCCCGCCGCAGCCCGCGCGCCCGGATCGCCGGTTCCATCTCCATGCCGTCCCCCCTGCCGTGTCGCCGCAGGCTAGCACGGGCCTCGGCGGAGGCGCGCGTTTTCCTCTTTTCGTTCCGCGCATCCTCGCCTAACGTCGCGCGCATGACGCAGTTTGCCGCCATTTCCGCGCCCCGACGCCGACGCTGAAGCGCTTTCGCTCCGCGGTCCGGCGCATTCGCGTCATTCCTCCATCCGCCGATTGACTCGCCCCTGCCGCTGCGGCACCAACGGGGCTTCCTGAAGGACCACAGCCATGATCCCCTCGATCCTGCCGACCTACAACCGCGCGCCGCTTGCCTTCGTGAAGGGTGAAGGCGTCTGGCTGGAGACGGAGGACGGGCGGCGATATCTCGATTTGGGCGCGGGCATCGCGGTCAACGCGCTGGGCCACGCCAACCCGGCGCTGGTCGATGCGCTAACGACGCAGGCGAACGCGTTGTGGCACGTCTCGAACCTCTACCAGATCCCGGCGCAGCAGCGGCTCGCCGACGCGCTGGTCGAGGCGACCTTCGCCGATACCTGCTTCTTCACCAACTCGGGCACCGAGGCGATGGAGCTGGCGGTGAAGATGGCGCGCAAGTACTGGCACGATAAGGGCGAGCCCGCGCGCACCCGCATCCTGACCTTCGAAGGCGCCTTCCATGGCCGCTCCTCGGCGGCGATCGCCGCCGTCGGCACGGAAAAGATGACCAAGGGCTTCGGACCCCTGCTGCCGGGCTTCACCCAGCTGCCCTGGGGCGATCACGAGGCGCTTCGCGAGGCTGCCGCACAGGCCGATGTCGGCGCCATCCTGATCGAGCCGGTGCAGGGCGAGGGCGGCATCCGCCCGGTGCCCGATCACTGCCTGAAGGGCCTGCGCGAATTGTGCGACGATATCGGCGTGCTGCTGATCTTCGACGAGGTGCAGTGCGGCATGGGCCGGACCGGCAAGCTCTTCGCGCATGAATGGGCCGGCGTGACGCCGGACATCATGATGGTCGCCAAGGGCATCGGCGGTGGCTTCCCGCTCGGCGCGGTATTGGCGACCGAGGTCGCGGCCGCTGGCATGGTGGCGGGCACCCATGGCTCGACCTATGGCGGCAACCCTCTGGCCTGCGCGGTGGGCGCCAAGGTGATGGAGATCGTGGCCGGCGACGGTTTCCTCGAGGGCGTGCGCGCCCGCGCCGGGCGGCTGCGCCAGGGGCTCGAGGCGCTGGTCGCCGCGCATCCGCAGCTCTTCGAAGGCGTGCGCGGCACCGGGCTGATGCTCGGGCTGAAATGCAAGGCCGCGCCGGGCGATCTGGTGCAGGCGGGCTATGCCGAAAACGTGCTGACCGTGCCCGCCGCCGACAACGTGGTACGGCTGCTGCCGCCCTTGAACATCACCGATGCCGAGATCGACGAGGCGCTGTCCCGGCTTGACCGGGCGGCGACGCGGGTCGGGTCCGATGCCGGGTGATTACCGCTTCAGGCCGCTGGTCGCCTCCGATCGGCGGCTGTTCGAGCGCTGGCTCGCCGAGCCGCATATCGCCGGCTGGTGGGGCGACGCCGACACCGAGTGGGCCGAGATCGAGCGCGACTGGGAAGAGGGCAACACCGGGACCGACATGCGCATCGTCGAGCATGCGGGCCACCCCTTCGCCTATGTGCAGGACTACGAGGTCCATTTCTACGACATGCCGCATTACGCCCATCTGCCGAAGGGCGCGCGCGGCATGGACGCGTTTCTCGGCGATCCCGCCTATCTCGGGCGGGGACATGGCGCCGGGTTCCTGCGCGATCGGGCCCTGCAGCTGATCGCACGGGGCGCGCCGCTGGTCGCGGTCGATCCGTCGCCGGACAACGAGCGCGCGATCGCCGCCTATCTGCGGGCGGGCTTCACCGGCGATGCGATCCTGCCCTGCGAGGACGGCACGCCGATCCGGCTGATGACGCTGGAGGCGGCATGAGCGCACCATTCCTTACATACCCCGGGGGGAGTCGCGTCAGCGACGGGGGGCATGCCTCCCCCTCCGCCATCCGACCCGAGAGAACGACATGACCCATTTCCTGGATATCCTGCCCACCCCCACCGACGATCTGCGCTCGATGATCGATCACGCCCGCGCCATGAAGGACGCGCGCGGCGACCGGCCCAAGGGCATGTGCGACGACGAGAAGCCCCTCGACGGCCGGATGGTGGCCCTGATCTTCGAGAAGCCGTCGACCCGGACCCGGGTGAGCTTCGACGTGGGCGCGCGCCAGATGGGGGCCCAGACCATGGTGCTGTCGGGCACCGACATGCAACTCGGCCATGGCGAGACCATCGCCGACACGGCGCGGGTGCTGTCGCGCTATGTCGACCTGATCATGATCCGCACCTTCGAGGAGCAGACGCTTCTGGAGATGGCGGAATACGCCAGCGTGCCGGTGATCAACGGCCTGACCAACCGCACCCATCCCTGCCAGATCATGGCCGACATCATGACCTACGAGGAGCATCGCGGCCCGATCGGGGGGCGCAAGGTGGTTTGGTCCGGCGACGGCAACAACGTCTTCGCCAGCTTCGCTCATGCGAGCGCCCGGTTCGGCTTCGACCTGGTCTTTACCGGCCCCAAGCCGCTCGACCCGGATCCGGAGATCCTCGAGGCGGCGCGCGCAGCCGGCGCGAATATCGAGATCAACCGCGACCCGATGGCGGCGGTCGAGGGCGCCGATCTGGTGGTCACCGACACCTGGGTGTCGATGCACGACCCGGCCTCGGCCCGCGAGCGGCGCCACAATCAGCTGCGCGGCTACCAGGTCAATGCCAAGCTGATGGGGCGCGCCAAGCCCGACGCGCTGTTCATGCACTGCCTGCCCGCGCATCGCGACGACGAGGTGACCAGCGAGGTGATGGACGGCCCGGCCTCGGTGATCTTCGACGAGGCCGAGAACCGGCTGCATGCCCAGAAGGCGGTGATGCGCTGGTGCCTGGGCGCGTGACGCCCGAATTCCGGCTCGCGCCGCTCAGGGTCGAGGATGCCGAGGCGCTCTCGGCCTTCGAAGCGGCGAGCCGGGACTGGTTCGAGCAACGGGTGCCGCCGCGCCCCGATGTCTATTTCGATCCCGCCGCCCTCGCCGTGATCCTGCAGGGGATGCTGGACGGGGCCGAGGCCGAGCTAGCCCGCTTCTTCCTCGTCCGCGCGCCCGACGGCACGATCCTGGGCCGCGTCAACCTGACCGGCATCACCGAGGGGACCGGTGGCTGGCAGGCCGAGGTGGGCTACCGGATCGGGCCGGATCAGGCCGGGCGCGGTCTTGCCCGCGCGGCGCTGGGCGCGGCGCTCCATCTGGCGCGCGAAATCGGGATCGATCGGCTGGAGGCGCGGGTGGCGCGGCAGCACGCCGCCTCTATCCGGGTGCTGGAGGCCAACGGCTTCGTGCCGACCGGCCGGGCGCTGCAGGATGCGGAACTGCACGGCCAGCCCCTGCCACTCCTGCATTACCAGCGCGACCTGTGAAGCCCCGCCGATAGGGCGCATCGCCGCTGCTTGCCCCCTCGACCCCTCCGCGTCACGGTGCTCTGCAAAACGATGATCCGGAGAGAGGCGATGCAGATCAGGAAGGCCACGGCGGATGACGCCGCCAGCATGAGCGCGGTGCTTGCCGCTGTTCTCGCCGAATGGGGCAGCGACCGGCCCCGCGACGTCGCGCATGTGCAGGCGCATTACGTCGCGCATCCGGCCTCGGTTCTCTGTTCTGTGGCGGTGGATGAAGGCCGCGTCTGCGGCTTCCAGTCGCTCAAGCGCGCCTGGCCCGGCAACCCTTACGACGTGACGCCGGGATGGGGCATCATCGGCACCTACATGGCCCCCGCGGCGCGGGGGCGTGGTCTCGGGCGGTCGCTGTTTGTCGCGACCGAGACGGCGGCGCGACGGGCCGGGCTGCCCGCCATTGATGCCACGATCGGCGCATCGAATGCCTCAGGGCTGGGCTATTACGAGAAGCTGGGGTTCGAGACCTATCGTGAGTTCGAGGGCACCATCTGCAAGAGATACGTCCTCGACCCGATCACATCTCGCGCAGGATCTCGCGCAGACCATCCTCGGTGACGAGCCGCGCGGCAACCTTTGCCGGGACCCAGCGGCGGTCGCGACGCTTCACCTCCGGGTAGTCGTCGAGCACCTTCTTGGCTTTCACCTCGAAGACGCGGGTCACGCAAATCTCCTCGTCGCCATGCTTGCTCAGCTTGACCGCGACGAAGGTGCCGATCGGCTTGCGCTTGACCTTGCCCTCGCGCACACCCGCTTCCTCCCAGGCCTCGACCAGCGCCGCGTCGCTGTCGCGCATGCCATCGATCGGCCAGCCCTTGGGCAGGATCCAGCGGCCCTCGGACGAGGTCACGAGCAGCACTTCGCGGCCCTTCTTGCCCTTGCGATGGCAAAGGGCAGCGAGCTGCCGGTGGATCGGGGTGGTGTAGCTGCCGGACATGTCGTCCGGGAGGTCCTTGGGGGTCATTTGCTGCCTCGGAAAAATCGTACCGTTCTTGTTCTTGTGGCCGGTAACATAACATCATGAACAGGTAATGCAATCTGACCCATCAACCGGGTCCGGCTTTGCGAAAAATGTGGCGCGATTGCCGCTAGGTCCCGCGCGGCTTGGCGCGCAGCGTCGGGGCCGCCTCGGTCGGATCCTCGGGCCAGGGGTGGCGCGGATAGCGGCCGCGCATGTCCTTGCGCACGTCCGAATACGAACTGGCCCAGAAGCCGGGCAGGTCGTCGGTGACCTGAACCGGGCGGCCGGCGGGCGAAAGCAACGTCATCTTCAGTGGCGTGCCACCCACCGTCGGATGGCGCGTCACGCCGAATACCTCCTGCAGCCGGAGCGCCACCTCGGGCTGGGCACCGCCGTAATCGATCGGGACCCGGCGGCCGAGAGGGGTGGTGAAGCCCGGCGGTGCCTCGCGGTCGAGAGCCTGGGTCTGGCCCCAGTCGAGCATCGCGCGCCACGGTCCGAGCAGGTCGAAGCCCTTCCAGTCGCCGGCGCTGCGGACCCCGCCGAGATAGGGGAGCAGCCAATCCTCGAGACTGGCCAGCAGCGCCTCGTCCGACATGTCCGGCAGGTCGGCGCCGCCCGCGCGCACCAGCCGTACGCGGGCGCGAAAACGCTCGGCAGCGGGGGAGGGGCGCAGGCCCAGTTGACGCACACCGTCGAGCATCGCGCGGGCGACTTCTTCTTCGGGCGCGTCGCGCCAGATCCGGTCGGTCAGGGCGATCGCGCCGAGCCGTTCCTGTTGCCGCGCGACGACGCGACCCTCGCGCCGGGACCATTCGCAGAAGGCGACCTCTTCGATCCGCTCAGCGAAATGGGCGCGCAGCTCGGATTCCTCGACCCGTGCCGCCAGCCGGATCCGCGCCTCGGGCACGTCGTCGGACAGGTCGGTGGCGACGATCAGCCGCGCGCCGGCCTGCGGATCCTGCGGGTCCATCCGCGCCCCGCGCCCCCCCGAGAGCAGCCAGCGCGGATCGTCGCCGGGCCGCCTGAGCCCGATTCGGTCGGGATAGGCCAGCGCCGTCATCGCGCCGGGCGACAGATCGGGGCCGGGGGGACGCTGCCGCCCCAGCCGCTTTGCCTCCTCGCGAATGCGGGCCAGCGCGCCCATGTCCGGCGCGGCTGGCAGGTCGCGCCGTCCCGCGATCGCTGCGAGGCGCAGCGCCAGATCGCTGCCCGCGCCGCGCAGCGGGTCGCGTTCCCCCATCAGCGCGGCCAGCGGCGCGGCCTGCGCCCCGGCCACCTCGAGCATGTGTCCGAGCCGCGGATGCAGCGGCAGGGCCGCAAGGCGGCGGCCATGGGCGGTGATCGTGCCCATCCGGTCGAGCGCGCCGAGATCGCGCAGCAGCGCCCGCGCCTCGGCCAGGGCGGGAGCGGGGGGCGGCGTCAGGAAGGGCAGCTCGGCCGATCCCCACTGCGCCAGTTCCAGCGCCAGCGGCGCGAGATCCGCGCTGGCGATCTCGGGATCGGGAAAGGCGGCGAGCGCGCCTTCCTCGCCCCGTGTCCAGAGCCGGTAGGCGATGCCGGGTGCCACCCGGCCCGCGCGGCCCGCCCGCTGCGCGGCCTCGGCGCGGGTGACCCGTTCGGTCACCAGCCGCGACATGCCGGATCCGGGGTCGAAACGCGCGCGCCGTGCCCGGCCGGCATCGACGACGATCCGGATGTCGGGAATGGTGAGCGAGGTTTCGGCGATCGCGGTGGCGAGCACGACGCGGCGGCCATCGCCCGGCTCCAGCGCCTCGGCCTGACGTGCCGGCGGGAGCGCGCCGTAGAGCGGCAGGACGGGGCAGTTCAGCCGCCCCTCCAGCAGGGATTGCACGCGCCGGATCTCGCCCTCGCCGGGCAGGAAGACCAGGATCGAGCCCTCGGCCTCGGCCGCCGCGCGCTCGACCAGCGCCGCGGTCTCGGTCTCCAACCGGGCCCGAGGGCCGAGCGGCCGGTCGAGCCAGCGCGTCTCGACCGGGAAACTGCGGCCCTCCGAGATGACCACCGGTGCGCCCATCAGGTCCGCCACCGGCTGCGCGTCGAGCGTGGCCGACATCGCCACGAGCGCGAGATCGTTGCGCAGCGCGCCGCGAATCTCGAGTGCCAGCGCCAGCCCGAGATCGGCGTTGAGCGAACGTTCGTGGATTTCGTCGAAGATCACCGCGCCCACGCCCGGCAATTCGGGGTCGGACTGTATCATCCGGGTCAGGATGCCCTCGGTGACGACCTCTATCCGGGTCGCCTTCGAAACCTTGGCCTCGCCGCGAATGCGAAAGCCGACCGTGTCGCCCACGCGCTCGCCCAGCGTCGCGGCCATGCGGGTTGCGGCCGCCCGCGCGGCGAGGCGGCGCGGTTCCAGCATCACGATCCGTCCCGGCACCCGGTCCAGCATCGCCAGCGGCACCCGCGTCGTCTTGCCGGCGCCCGGCGGCGCCATCAGCACCGCCTGACCGTCGCGCTCCAGCGCCGCGAGCAGCTCGGGCAGGGCATCGTCGATGGGAAGTCGGGTCATGGCGCGCCTCGGACCGGCCGGACGACGGGGGCGCCGCCCGGCCATTGATTGCGGTTTCTCGCCTGCCTGTCGAACCTGCGGGCGACGATCTGTCAATGAATAGGGCACAGGGTCGAGCCGGGGCAGGGGGCGCTGCCCCCGTCGCCCACGGCCCGCCTCGGGAATGGCGCCTCAGGACGCGAAAAGGCCCGGCGCCTCGTGGGAGGGCCGGGCCTTGCGATTCGCGGTCCCGAAGGATCAGGCGTTGGCGGAAGCCGCCTTCGCGAGCTCTTTCTTGACCTTCAGCGCGGCGGCCGACAGATCCTCTTCCTTCGCCTTGGCGAGGAAGGCGTCGAGCCCGCCACGGTGGTCGACCGAGCGCAGCGCGTGCGACGAGACGCGGAACTTGAAGCCGCGGCCCAGCGTGTCGGACAGCAGCGTCACGTCCTGCAGGTTCGGCAGGAAGCGGCGGCGGGTCTTGTTGTTGGCGTGGCTGACATTGTTGCCAGTCATCGGGCCTTTTCCGGTCAGTTCGCAGCGGCGCGACATGGTCTCATCCTTCGTGTCTCGGGGCCTGGCAGAAATCCGAGCCCTAAGGCACGGATACGGCGTCGGCAACGGGGCCGGGCCATGAATTCGGTCAGGGGGCCTTACGGGGATTCCTCGGTGCCGTCAAGCATCCCGCAACGCGCGCGCGAGCGGTGCCAGCGCTGCCCGCGCCGCCGCCGCCGGTGCGGCATGCCCGGCCTCGACCTCGGCGCGCAGATCGGCCAGCCGCCTCTCAAGGCCCGGATCCGCAGACAGCAGGGCCATCAGCCCGGCGCGCAATTCGTCCTCGAACCACTGGCCCGCCTGCGCTGCGCGCATCCGCGCCAGAACGCCGTTCTCACGCCGCCACTTTGCCAGCCGCTCCAGCGTCGCCCAGGCCTCGTCGAGCCCATCGCCGGTCAGCGCCGAAACGGTGCGTGCCGCCGGGATGCCCTCGGGGTCGGTGTCGCGCACCCGCATCAGCCGCAGCGCGCCGGCATAATCGGCGCAGGTTCTGCGCGCCTGCGCGGCGAGCTCGCCATCGGCCTTGTTGACCAGCACGAGGTCGGCGATCTCCATGATGCCGCGCTTCACACCTTGCAACTCGTCGCCGCCGGCGGGGGCGAGCAGCAAGGCGAAGACGTCGGTCATTCGCGACACCAGCGTCTCTGACTGGCCGACGCCCACCGTCTCCACGATCACCACGTCGAACCCCGCCGCCTCGCATAGCGCCATCGCCTCGCGGGTGCGGCGCGCCACGCCGCCCAGTTGGTCGGCGGCGGGGGAGGGGCGGATGAAGGCGCGGGGATCGCGGCTCAGCCGTTCCATGCGGGTCTTGTCGCCGAGGATCGAGCCGCCCGAGCGGGCCGAGGAGGGGTCGACCGCCAGCACCGCGACACGGTGGCCGCGCTCGACGAGCCGAAGCCCCAGCGCCTCGATGAAGCTCGACTTGCCCACGCCGGGTGTCCCCGACAGCCCCACGCGTAGCGCCGAGCGCGACGGATCGGCCAGCCGGTCGAGAAGCGTCTCGGCCGCCTCGCGGTGATCGGCGCGGGTGCTCTCGACCAGTGTGATCGCGCGAGCCAGCGCCCGCCTGTCGCCCGCCGCGACGCGCGCGGCCAGTTCCTCGGTTCCGTTGTTCATGCCCCCTTGTCGCGGGGCAGGGGCGGCCTGTCCAGATCCGGCCGCCCGCGCGTCGTCAGCGACAGATCGCCTCGGCCCGCTCGGCGAAGGCCTTGTAACGGCTCCAGAACGCGCCAGAGCCGTCCTGCTGCCGCGTGTCCTGCGCCTTTTGCGGATCCTTGAAGAACTTGGCCGCGCGGCGCTGCTCGCTGCCCGAGAGCGTCGCATCGGCCGCGCCCTGCACGCAGGAGCACAGCGCCGCGTTTGCGCCGGGCCGGCCGCTCGCCTCGCAGGCGCGGCTGATCGCTCCCGATGGCCGACCGCCGCCGCAGGCGGCCAGAGTCAGAAGCGCAACAAGTCCAAGTTTCGCATACATGCCCGTATCCCCCGTAAGACCGGCCCGGGTTGTCCCGGATCGCGGTGCTGCTCTGCCGGGCGTCAAGATGCCGCAAGCTGCGGCCATGGGCAATCGGGGCGCGCATGCGCGGGCTTGCGCGTACCTCACGATGGCGTGAGCCGTGCCGCGCCGCAGCCACCCCGCGCCCCATTGACCGAAACCCCGAACCCCTTCATATGCGGGCTATGACCGAGCTTTCGCACATCCGCAACTTCTCCATCGTGGCCCATATCGACCACGGTAAATCGACGCTTGCCGACCGGCTGATCCAGTCGACCGGGACGGTGCAGGACCGCGAGATGAAGGCCCAGCTGCTCGACAGCATGGATATCGAGCGCGAGCGCGGCATCACCATCAAGGCGCAGACAGTCCGCATCGACTACAAGGCGCTCAACGGCGAGACCTATGTTCTCAACCTGATCGACACGCCCGGTCACGTCGACTTCGCCTACGAGGTCTCCCGATCGATGCGCGCGGTCGAAGGCTCGCTGCTGGTGGTCGATTCGACCCAAGGCGTCGAGGCGCAGACGTTGGCCAACGTCTATCACGCGCTCGACGCGGATCACGAGATCGTCCCGGTACTCAACAAGATCGACCTGCCGGCCTCCGAGCCCGCCCGGGTCAAGGAGCAGATCGAGGACGTGATCGGCATCGACGCCTCCGAGGCGATGCTGGTCTCGGCCAAGACCGGCGAGGGCATCCGCGAGACGCTCGAGGCGATCGTCCATCGCCTGCCCGCGCCCAAGGGCGAGCGCGACGCGCCGCTCAAGGCGATGCTGGTCGATTCCTGGTACGACCTCTATCTCGGCGTGGTCGTGCTGGTGCGGATCATGGACGGCGTGCTGCGCAAGAACGACCGGATCAAGTTCATGCAGAACGGCACGATCCACCAGGTCGACCGGATCGGCGTGTTCAAGCCGGGCATGCTTCCCGTCGACGAGCTGGGGCCGGGCGAGATCGGCTTCCTCACCGCGTCGATCAAGCAGGTGCGCGACACCAAGGTCGGCGACACCATCACCCACGAGAAGAAGGGCGCGGACAAGCCGCTGCCGGGCTTCGCGCCCTCCGTGCCGGTGGTGTTCTGCGGCCTGTTCCCGGTCGACTCGGCCGAGTTCGAGGACCTGCGCAACGCGATCGAGAAGCTGGCGCTCAACGACGCCTCCTTCTCCTACGAGATGGAGACCTCGGCGGCGCTCGGCTTCGGCTTCCGCTGCGGCTTCCTCGGGCTGCTGCACCTCGAGGTGATCCGCGACCGGATCGACCGCGAATACGGCATCGACCTGATCACCACCGCGCCCTCGGTCGTCTATCACGTCCATATGCGCGACGGCACGATGATCGAGCTGCACAACCCTGCCGACATGCCCGACCTGACCCATGTCGACCATCTGGAGGAGCCGCGGATCAAGGCGACGATCATGGTCCCCGACGATTACCTCGGCGACGTGCTCAAGCTTTGCCAGGATCGGCGCGGCATCCAGGAGGAGCTGACCTATGCCGGATCGCGCCCCTTAGTGGTCTATGACCTGCCGCTCAACGAGGTGGTGTTCGACTTCTACGACCGGCTGAAATCGGTGACCAAGGGCTACGCCTCCTTCGACTACCAGATCACCGGCTACCGGCAGGACAACCTCGTCAAGATGCAGATCCTCGTCAACGACGAGCCGGTCGACGCGCTGTCGATCATGGTGCATCGCGACCGCGCCGAAGCGCGGGGCCGGGCGATGGTGGAAAAGCTCAAGGAGCTGATCCCCCGCCACATGTTCAAGATCCCGATCCAGGCCGCGATCGGCGGCAAGGTGATCGCGCGCGAGACGTTGTCTGCGATGCGCAAGGACGTGACCGCCAAGTGCTATGGCGGCGACGCGACCCGGAAGCGCAAGCTGCTGGACAAGCAGAAGGCGGGCAAGAAGAAGATGCGCCAGTTCGGCAAGGTGGACATTCCGCAGGAGGCGTTCATCTCTGCGTTGAAGATGGATAGCTGAACAGCCGATCCGTTCTGGGAAGCTAGTTGAAACCTCCGGTCTTCTTGATCGGAGGTTTTTTTCATGGGCGCAAGGCGAGACGGCCAAGCGTTTTAGCGGCGACGCGACCTAGAAGTGCGATTTATTGGGCAAGCAGAGGGCGGGCAAGAAGATGATGTGCCAGTTCGGTAAGGTGGACATTCCGCCGGAGGCGTCCATCTTGGCGCTGACGATGGATGGCTAATTTAAGCGTCT